>NZ_JBMEZZ010000001.1:0-1198172 GCF_048822415.1 Klebsiella sp. C360 | reverse complement strand
TAAACAAACCGCCGATCTTTGCACGTCTGACCAGGTCGCTGCAACGGCGGAACGCAAAAATTGAAAATCGTCTTGACGACTTTCATCACATTCCTAATAATGAGTGCGTACTCACTCATAATCAAGTTATATCATAAAGCCTCCGGGATGGGGGCTTTTGTCTGGTCAGGATATGAACCGTGTCACTTTCAGCGTGGTCGCCATCATGTTACTCGCAGCAGCAACGACATTGCCGTTTGTCCTCAATGCCGGTTTTGGTAAGGCGCCGCAGGGGGCACAGCTTAGCCAGGTGGAAGCGTCTCCCCACTACCGGGACGGCCAGTTCCATAACCAGCTGCCCACGCCGGGATTCACCGGGCAGAAAAATATGCTGGCGGCGTGGTGGGATTTTTTGATGACCAAACGGGAAAACGCCCGTCCCGCGCAGCCGCTGCCGCTGGTGAAAACCGACCTGGCGACGCTGCCCCTCGGGCAGGACGTGATGGTCTGGCTCGGCCACTCTTCCTGGTATCTGCAGCTGGCGGGAAAACGCATCCTGATCGACCCGGTGTTCAGCGATTACGCGGCGCCGTTCTCCTTTATCAATAAAGCCTTCCCCGGCGATTATCCGTGGCGGGCGGAAGGGATGCCGGAGATCGATCTGCTGATCGTCTCCCACGATCACTACGACCATCTGGATTACGCCACCATCCGCGCTCTGCTGCCGAAAATTAAGCGGGTCATTACGCCGCTGGGGGTTGGGTCGCACCTGCGCTACTGGGGAATGGACGGGGCGCTGATTACCGAAGCGGACTGGCAGCAGGCGATTCCGGTTAGCGACGAGCTCACCGTCCACGTCCTGCCGGCGCGGCACTTTTCCGGCCGTGGGCTGAAGCGCAACCAGACGCTGTGGGCCAGTTTTCTGTTCGTTACCCCGCAGCAAAAGATTTATTACAGCGGCGACAGCGGGTATGGGCCGCACTTTAAAGCGATAGGCGATGAGTTCGGTCCGATCGATCTGGCGATCATGGAGAACGGACAGTATGACCAGGACTGGAAATATATCCACATGATGCCGGATGAAACGGCTCAGGCTGCTGACGACCTGCGCGCTCGCGCGGTGCTGCCTGGGCATGCAGGACGATTCGTTTTGGCGAAACACAGCTGGGATGAACCGTATCAACGGCTGGCGGCTGCCAGCGAAGGAAGGGCCTGGCGTCTGCTGACGCCTGTGCAGGGCGAGCCGGTGTGGGTCGCCGATAAGACGCAATCATTTAACGCCTGGTGGCGCTAAGCGCCAGTGCAGTATCAGAGGAGAGAGCATATGACGATTTCCGCTCAGGTGATTGACACTATCGTCGAGTGGATTGATGACAACCTGCATCAACCGCTGCGTATTGATGATATCGCTCGCCATGCCGGGTATTCGAAATGGCATCTGCAACGGCTGTTTTTACAGTATAAAGGGGAGAGCCTGGGGCGCTATATACGCGAAAGGAAGCTGCTGCTGGCCGCCCGCGATCTGCGCGACACCGATCAGCGGGTCTACGATATCTGCCTGAAGTATGGCTTCGATTCGCAGCAGACCTTTACCCGCGTCTTCACCCGGACCTTCAATCTGCCGCCGGGCGCCTACCGTAAAGAGAACCACAGCCGCGCCCACTGAGGCGCGCCCTTCCTGATTTAGCGTTCGAGGGAAAACCAGCGACGCCACACCCAGCGCAGCACCAGATACTCAATGGCGCCCAGCGCCAGGAACCACAGACAAAACAGCACGGTATAAAGCTGGTTGAGATCCATCATATGGAATGTCTCAACCAGCTTTTGCGCCAGCGTCAGGCCCAGCGACGGCGCGGGCAACAGCAGACAGGAGAGCAGGGCCAGCAGTAAGATCCCGGCGGCGGAGAGGAGCGTTTCCAGCGGATGTTTCATGTCATGTTAATCATCAGTTAAAAAACATATTGTCCGGCAAAATAACACCTAACGCAATATGCTTTGTATTTTACTCGCCTTAATGCGCCTCTTTTTAATATTATTGCCTGCCTTTTATTCTCATGTTAATTAATCTGAAATAATTTGTAATTAAATTAAATCCCGTTACTTGTAAATTAACGTCATTATTATGCCAGCGCTTTTACAAAACTATAAGTGCTATACCCCACCAGCGTGGCAGCGATAATGGCCAGCAGGATGTACAGCACCAGACGGCGTCCGCGGTAGATTCCAAACATATTTGACCTCGTTTAGTTTTGGTTTATTAATATTCTGTAATAGTTGGTTTGTGGAATTAACTTACCACATATTTTTTATTTTGCGAAAAATTTAGGCTTGTAATGGTTCACATTTTTATCGGCTTTTTCGCCACCTTTTATTGCATTGGCCAGGAATGATTTCAGGCTTTCCGACTCACGGAATTTATAAGGAAAATGTAATTTGACCAAGATGAATAACCCAAAGTTTACGACGCCCTCGGGCGACACCGCGCCACGGCAGGTCTGGCAGCAGACCGTTGACGCAGTGCTGGCGCAGACCAAAAGCCAGGCCGCTGGGTTAAGTTCCGCAGACGCCGCCGAGCGCCTGAATACCTGCGGGCCGAACGCGCTGCCGGAAAAGAAGGGAAAACCGGCCTGGCTGCGCTTTCTCGCCCACTTTAACGACGTACTGATTTATGTGCTGCTGGCCGCTGCGGCGCTCACCGCCATCATGGGGCACTGGGTCGATACCCTGGTGATCCTTGGCGTGACGGTGATTAACGCCCTGATCGGCCATATCCAGGAGAGCAACGCCGAAAAATCCCTGCAGGGGATCCGCAACATGCTCTCCAGCGATGCCCGCGTCCAGCGTAACGGCAAACATGAGACTATCCCGACGCGCGACCTGGTTCCGGGGGATATCGTTATCCTGCGCGCCGGCGACCGCGTGCCGGCGGACATGCGGCTGATTGAAACGCACAACCTGCGGGTGGAAGAGGCGATCCTCACCGGCGAGTCGACGGTGGTGGATAAAATCACCGACGCGCTGGAGGGCGACCTGCCGCTGGGCGACCGGGTGAACATGGTCTTCTCCGGGACCACCGTCAGCGCCGGCGGCGGCGTCGGCGTGGTGACCGCCACCGGCGCGCAGACCGAACTCGGCCATATCAACCAGATGATGGCGGGCATTGAGAAGCACCGCACCCCGCTGCTGGTGCAGATGGATAAGCTCGGCAAAGCGATTTTCGTCATTATCCTCGCCATGATGGTGGCGCTGTTTATTTTCAGCCTCGCGTTGCGGGACATCCCGATGGGCGAACTGCTGCTGTCGCTGATTAGCCTGGCGGTGGCTGCGGTACCGGAGGGGCTGCCGGCGATCATCTCGATTATTCTGTCGCTCGGCGTCCAGACGATGGCGCGCAAGCGGGCGATTATCCGTAAGCTGCCGACCGTGGAAACCCTCGGCGCCATGACCGTGGTCTGCTCGGATAAAACCGGCACCCTGACGATGAACGAAATGACCGTCAAGGCGATCATCACCGCCGACTGCTGCTACCGGGTGGAAGGCGACAGCTATGAGCCGCAGGGGCGGATCTTCCTTGAGGGGAGCGATGAGCCCGTGCAGGTTCAGCCGGGTACCGTGCTGGAGACCTGGCTGCGCACCATCGACCTGTGTAACGACAGCCAGCTTACCCAGGATGAGCGCGGTCTGTGGGGGATCACCGGCGGGCCAACCGAAGGGGCGCTGAAGGTGCTGGCGGCGAAAGCGCAGCTCCCGGCGGTGGAGGCCCGTCAGGTGGCCAAGATCCCCTTTGACTCGCAGTACAAATATATGTCGACGCTGCAGCACATCGATGGCGACGCCCGGGTGCTGATCACCGGTGCGCCGGACGTCATCTTCGCCATGTGCCGCGAGCAGATGACCCGCCAGGGCGTGGTGCCCTTCGAGGCGCAGTACTGGGAAGAGGAGATGGCGCGCTTCGCCCGTCAGGGGCTGCGCATGGTGGCGGCGGCCTGTAAGCCGGCCAGCGTTGATGCCACCACGCTGAACCATGAGGACCTGCAGGAGGGACTGATTTTCCTCGGCATCGCCGGGATGATGGATCCCCCGCGTCCGGAAGCGATTGACGCTATCCACGCCTGCCAGACCGCCGGCATCCGCGTGAAGATGATCACCGGCGACCACCCGCAGACGGCGATGAGCATCGGCCAGATGCTGGGGATCACCAACAGCAGCCAGGCCATGACCGGCTACCAGCTGGAGCACATGGACGATGCGGCGCTGGCGAAGGCGGCGGTGGAGTACGACATCTTTGCCCGCACCAGCCCGGAGCATAAGCTGCGCCTGGTGAAAGCCCTGCAGGATAACGGCGAAGTGGTCGGCATGACCGGCGACGGCGTCAACGACGCGCCGGCGCTGCGCCAGGCCGACGTGGGTATCGCCATGGGCATCAAAGGCACCGAAGTCACCAAAGAGGCGGCTGACATGGTGCTGACCGATGATAACTTCGCCACCATCGCCAGCTCGGTGAAAGAGGGCCGTCGGGTCTATGACAACCTGAAGAAGACCATCCTCTTCATCATGCCGACCAACCTGGCGCAGGGGCTGCTGATCATCATCGCCCTGCTGGCGGGGAACATGATTCCGCTGACCCCGGTCCTGATCCTGTGGATGAACATGGCGACGTCGGCGACGCTCTCCTTCGGCCTGGCCTTTGAGGCCGCGGAGCGCAACGTGATGAACCGCCCGCCGCGTAAAACCGGCCAGCACGTGATGGATGGTTTCGCCGTGTGGCGGGTGGCTTTCGTCGGGTCGATGATCGCGATTGCCGCCTTTATCCTTGAGGCCTGGCTGGCGCCGCGCGGCCACAGTCCGGAGTTTATCCGCACCGTGCTGCTGCAGATGCTGGTGACGGCGCAGTGGGTCTACATGATCAACTGCCGCAGCAGCGACAGCTTCTCCCTGAGCATGGGCCTGCTGCGCAATAAAGGCATCTGGCTGGTGACCGGTGTCCTGCTGCTGATGCAGCTGGTGATTATCTATGTCCCGCTGATGCAGAGCATGTTTGGCACGGAAGCGCTGCCGCTGCGCTACTGGTTTGTCACCCTGGTCATCGGCATCGCCATGTTCCTGGTGGTGGAAGTCGAGAAGCGTCTGACGCGCCGGTTCCGCAAAACGGCCTGATCGATCTCGCGCGCCTGGCTGCAGGCGCGCGTTACTTTCGCAAGGATCCTCTATGATTAACACCTTTCGCTTTGCGCTGCTGGCCTGCGTCCTGGGCGGCAGCGCCCTGACGGCGACCGCCGCGCCGGCGGTGCCGGTCCGCGTCGCCACGGTAGAACGGGCTCCTCACGCTGAAGAACGCGCCATCCCCGGGCGGGTCGAGGCGATCCGCGCCGTCGACATTCGCGCGCGCACCGAAGGGGTGATTGTTCAGCGCCACTTCCAGGACGGGCAGTATGTGACCGAGGGCGACCTGTTGTTTACCCTCGACGACGCGCAGCCCCGCGCGGCGCTGGCCCTGGCGCAGGCCGAGCTGAAAAGCGCCGAAGCCTCGCTACGCCAGTCGCAGCAGCTGCTCACTCGCTATGAGCGGCTCATCAACAACCACTCCATCAGCCGCAACGACCTCGACACGGCCCGGATGCAGCGCGACGTCGCCGCCGCCGCCGTGCAGCAGGCGAAAGCCCGCGTCGAGGCTCAGCAGATTGTGCTCGGTTATACCCGGATTGCGGCGCCGGTGACCGGGCGGGTGGGCCACAGCGCCTTTCACGTCGGGACGCTGGTCAACCCGTCCAGCGGGGTGCTGGCGGACATCGTGCAGCTCGATCCGGTACGGGTGTCGTTTGCCCTCGACGAAGCCGCGTTTTTCAGCAAAACCGGCCAGCATGCCGACATCCACGCCCTGAAGCAGGCATGGCTGGCGCAAATTGACGTGGATGGCAAACGGCGCGACGGCGTGTTGACCTCCATCGATAACCGGATCGACGCCCGCACCGGCAGCGTGGCGGTGCGGGCGGAGTTTGCCAATCCGCAGCACCGTCTGCTGCCGGGCGGCAGCGTGACGATCCTGTTCCGTCCGCAAGCGCTGTCGTCGCGGGTGATGATCCCGGCTGCCGCCGTGCAGCAGGATCCGCAGGGCTTTTTCAGCTGGGTGCTGAAGCCGGACCACACCGCCGGGCAGCGTCGTCTGACCCTTGCGGGGCAACAGGGGCAGCAGTTTGCGGTCGAGAAAGGGCTGCAGGCGGGCGAGCAGGTGATCACTGACGGCGCGCAGCGGCTGCGCGAAGGCGCCGCGGTGCAGGTGCTGAACTAGCTAAGGAGAGGGGATGCTGACCTTTTTTATCCGTCGTCCGCGATTTGCGATGGTGATCGCGCTGCTGCTGACCTTTGTCGGCGCGGTATCGCTGAAGCTGATCCCGGTGGAGCAGTACCCGGCGATCACGCCCCCGGTGGTGAACGTCACCGCCAGCTGGCCGGGCGCCAGCGCGTCAGACGTGGCGGAGGCCATCGCCGCCCCGCTGGAGACCCAGCTCAACGGCGTCGATCATATGCTGTATATGGAGTCCACCAGCTCGGACGAGGGGACGTACCGCCTGAGTATCACCTTCGCGGCAGGCACCGATGCCGATCTGGCGGCGATCGACGTGCAAAACCGGGTGGCGCAGGCGCTGGCGCAGCTTCCGGCGGAAGTGCAGCAGAATGGCGTCCAGGTGCGCAAGCGCGCCAGCAACCTGCTGATGGGGGTAAGCCTTTACTCGCCGCTGGGCACGCTGTCGCCGCTGTTTGTCAGCAATTACGCCAGCACCCAGGTGCGCGAGGCGCTGGCCCGCCTGCCCGGCGTCGGCGAGGTGCAGATGTTTGGCGCCCGGGATTACAGCATGCGCATCTGGCTGCGCCCGGACCGCATGAACGCCCTCAACATCACCACGGATGACGTTGCCCAGGCGCTGCGCGAGCAGAATGTGCAGGGGGCGGCGGGGCAGGTGGGCACCCCGCCGGTGTTCAACGGCCAGCAGCAGACGCTGACCATCAACGGACTGGGGCGTCTGAACGAGGCGGCCAGCTTTGGCGAGATTATCCTCCGTCGCGGCGCGCAGGGGCAGCTGGTGCGCCTCGCCGACGTGGCGACCATCGAGCTGGGCGCCCGCAGCTACAGCTCCGGCGCGCAGCTGAACGGTAAAGCGTCGGCCTATCTGGGGATCTATCCGACGCCTACCGCCAACGCCCTGCAGGTCGCCAGCGCGGTGCGCGCGGAGCTTAACCGCCTGCACACTCGCTTTCCGGCGGATCTCACCTGGGAGGTGAAGTTCGATACCACCCGCTTTGTGGCGGCGACGATCAAAGAGATCGGCGTCTCGCTGGCGCTGACCCTGCTGGCGGTGGTGGTGGTGGTGTCGCTGTTCCTGCAGAGCTGGCGGGCGACGCTGATCGTGGCCCTGGCGATCCCGGTGTCACTGATCGGCACCTTTGCGGTGCTCTATCTGCTGGGCTACAGCGCCAACACCCTCAGCCTGTTCGCGATTATTCTTGCCCTGACGATGGTGGTGGATGACGCCATTGTGGTGGTGGAGAATGTCGAAACCAAAATGGCGGAAGGACTGGATCGCCTGCAGGCCACCGCCCAGGCGCTGCGGCAGATCGCCGGGCCGGTGATCGCCACGACCCTGGTGCTGTTGGCGGTGTTTGTGCCGGTGGCGCTGCTCCCGGGGATCGTCGGCGAGCTGTATCGGCAGTTTGCCGTGACGCTCTCCACCGCGGTGGCCCTGTCGAGCCTGGTGGCGTTAACCCTGACCCCGGCCCTCTGCGCGCTGCTGCTGCGCCCGCGACCCGCCCGGCCGGCGGCAGTGTGGCGGGCGTTTAACCGTCTTCTCGACGGCACCCGCGACGGCTATGGCCGGCTGGTGGGGTGGATGAACCGCCGCCCGTGGCTGGCGCTGGCGGCGACGGTGGCGGCGGGCGCGCTGGTGGCGTTCAGCTTCACCTCGATGCCGAAAGGCTTCCTGCCGCAGGAAGATCAGGGCTACCTGTTTGCCAGTGTGCAGCTGCCGGAGGCGGCGTCGCTGGAGCGTACCGAAGCGGTGATGGCCCAGGCGCGCAAGCTGCTGACGGCTAACCCGGCGGTGGAGGATGTGATTCAGGTGTCCGGCTTCAACATTCTCAACGGCACCAGCGCCGCTAACGGCGGGTTTATCTCGGTGATGCTCAAGGACTGGCATCAGCGGCCGCCGCTGGATACGGTGATGGCGGATATTCAGCGCCAGCTGCTGTCGCTGCCGGAGGCGACGATCATGACCTTCGCGCCGCCGACCCTGCCGGGCCTGGGCAATGCCTCGGGGTTTGATCTGCGCATTCTGGCGCAGGCCGGTCAGTCGTCGGCGGAGCTGGAGCAGGTAACGCGGGAGATCCTTCAGCTGGCGAACCAGCATCCGCAGCTGAGCCGGGTATTTACCACCTGGAGCAGCAACGTGCCGCAGCTGACCCTGACGGTCGACCGCGATCGGGCGGCGCTGCTGGATGTGCCGGTGGCGCAGATCTTCAGCAGCCTGCAGACGGCGTTCGGCGGCACGCGCGCCGGCGATTTCAGTCTTAACAACCGTGTCTATCATGTGGTGATGCAAAATGAGATGCAGTGGCGCGAGCGGGCTGAGCAGATTAGCGAGCTGTACGTCCGCAGCCGCGACGGCGAGCGGGTGCGGTTGAGCAATCTGGTCACCATTACGCCGACGGTGGGGGCGCCGTTTATTCAGCAGTACAACCAGTTCCCGTCCGTGTCGGTGAGCGGTTCAGCGGCCGAGGGGGTCAGCAGCCGCACGGCGATGGCGGCCATGGAGCAGATTTTGCAGGCCCATCTGCCGCCGGGGTATGACTACGCCTGGAGCGGGATCTCCTGGCAGGAGCAGCAGACCGGCAATCAGGCGGTGTGGATCGTGCTGGCGGCAGTGGCGATGGCGTGGCTGTTCCTGGTGGCGCAGTATGAAAGCTGGACGCTGCCGGCGAGCGTCATGCTCTCGGTGCTGTTCGCCATCGGCGGAGCGCTGGTCTGGCTGTGGACGGCGGGCTATGCCAACGATGTGTATGTCCAGATAGGGCTGGTGCTGCTGATCGCCCTGGCGGCGAAGAATGCGATTCTGATCGTTGAGTTCGCCCGCAGCCGGCGCGAGGAGGGGCTGTCGATAGTCGACGCCGCGCGCGAGGGCGCCACCCGCCGCTTCCGCGCGGTGATGATGACCGCGGTGTCGTTTATTATCGGCATCATGCCGATGATGCTCGCCACCGGCGCCGGGGCGCAGAGCCGGCGGATCATCGGCACCACGGTGTTCAGCGGGATGCTGGTGGCGACGATGGTTGGCATCCTGTTTATTCCTTCGCTGTATGTGCTGTTTCAGCGTATGCGCGAGTGGGCGCATCGGCGGGGGTAAGCGTGGCGCCACAACGACTACCGGGCGATCCCCTCTCCTCTGGGGGAGAGCCGGGGTCAGGGGGAATCGGCCCCGCTGCACGCCCGTAGTTTTCAGGGCCATACCATAGCGAGCAGACTTTGTAGGCCCGGTAAGCGCAGCGCCACCGGGCAAGGACATCGGGCACGGCGGCAATCCCTTGCCCGGCCTGTCGTTAATTTATTCACTCTCCTGGCTGGAATGGCCGCCCCCAAACGCGCCCGCTATTTCCTCTCCACCGTTATCATGGTCACGAACGGATGATACTGCCACGGCACGCTGCCGCCTTTGCGGTACATCTTCGACAGGGTGCCGTCGAGATAAAGCATCTGCCGCACCCCAAGCTTTGACTGCGCATAGCAGGCAAAATCATAGAAGTTGGTTTCCCGATCGCTGAGCATAAACACCACCCGGCCCTGCTTATCGATGCCAACGCCGTTGCGCAGTTTGCGGGAGCTGGCGGAGGGCTTCAGCCGCCAGTTGATAGCGCCATTTTCAATCAGCATCGGGCCGGACTGCACCGCATAGCGGATGGCGGGAGAGCGTTTAAACGCCGGCAGCGGCACGATTTTCGCCCGGCCATTCTCCACCAGGAATACGCCGCCGGGGCGGATAAAGAAGTTCCCGCCGCCGGCGGAGCGGTTTACCGGCGTCAGGCGCTTGCCGTCTTCGATATACAGCCCCAGCGGCGCGTAGGCCTTATCGTAAATACCGCCGTTCATCGCCATCTGCACCCGGCCATCGCCATCGATACCCGCCAGCAGCGAACGCAGGGTACCCCAGGCTTTGCCGTGCCGATCCTGCCAGTACATCGCAATGCGCTCTTTCTGCGCATCCACCCGATAGCTCTGCAGGGTCAGCGTCGGGTCGGTGAGGGTACAGGCGGCGCTGGCGAGGGTGGCCAGGGGCAGCAGCGCCAGGGGGAGCAGGCAGCGTAATAACATGGGCGGTCCTTTCTATGGTCTGCGCCGAGTATACCCGCCTCGCTGTCTTATGCCGCCCAAATCTCACAGTGTTTTTGCACCAGCCCGGAAAGCGAACCGCCGTTGGCGATAAACTCGCGCATCTGCTGCGCCTCGCTGTGCGGCGATTTCGCCTGGCGAACCACCGCCTCCAGCGCCGCCGTCGCCTTCAGCTGATGGGCGAAAGGAGCCAGCCGGTCGGCGAGCTGAAGGATCTCCAGGCGGATGCTGCGCTGCTCCCCGCCGCGCACATCGGTGAGAGTCCCGTCCAGCCCGTAGCGACAGGCCTGATAGCGGTTAAAAGGGTACAGCAGATAATCGTCAGGCTGGTGCTTAAAAGGACGCTCCGTCAACAGCCAGCAGGCCAGAGTCTGAATAAAGCCGGCGATATGGATCGCCTGGGCGAGGGTCAGGGGGGTGTCCATCACCCGCACCTCGACGGTCCCAAACTGCGGACTGGGGCGAATATCCCAGTGCAGATCCTTCATGCTGTCGATCATGCTGGTGTAGCTCAGCTGGCGGAACAGGCGACGAAACCCCTGCCAGTCGGCCACCCACGGCATCGGGCCGTTGTCGGGATAAGAGGAGAAGCGGTTGAGGCGCGAACAGGCGAAGCGGCTGTCGGTGCTGTCGAACCACGGCGAGGCGGCGTTAAGGGCGATGAAATGCGGCACAAAGCGCGACAGGCCGTGCAGCAGATAGATGGCGTCGTCGCCGCTCTGGCAGCCGACGTGCACATGCTGGCCAAAGACCGTCGCCTGCTGCGCCAGATAGCCAAAATGCTCGACGGTTTTGACATAGCGCGGATTGTCGCTGATCTGCTGGCGCTGCCAGGCATGAAAGGGGTGCGAACCGCCGCCGCAGATCTGCAGATGATGATGCAGCGCCGCGCGCTGGACCGCCTGCTGGATGGCGCTGAGCTGGGCTTGCGCATGGCTGATGTCGCGACACACCCCGGTGGCGATCTCCAGCATGCTCTCGGTGATATCGTGCTTGGCTTCTCCCACGGTCAGTTCATGCTGGACGTCGGCAATCAGAGTCGAGGCATCCTGGCTGAGGTCGTAACCCGGCGGGTTCACCACCTGCAGCTCCAGTTCGATACCGAGGGTAAAAGGATCGGAGCGGTGAAAATCGGCTAAAGGCATAGTCTCTCCCGGTCGATGTGTTCTCTGAAGTATAGAAGGGATTGTTCCCGGCGGAGAATACGCCGCGGCGGGGGAGGGGGAAGCATAAAAAAGTGACGCGACGTGATTATTTAAATTTTGCGATATAGCGACTGGTGCAATTCTGCAACATATTTCCCGCTGGCGGTGCGGCAGAATAAGGTTGAATTATTTTCCCATAATTATCATGGTGATAATATAAGTCCTTCTTATTTTATCGGTCGGTTTCGGCCTATTTCCGCCCGCACCAGAGCTGGTACGCATTTTGCCTGTTAATCAGTGACACTTTATTTAACAGGGATCATGTGATGCACAAAACGACGTTATTTTCGCGTGCCGGTCGTCTCGCCGTGGCGGTGAGCGGCGCACTGGCCCTGGCGGGCGCCGCCTTACCTGCCAACGCCTCCACGCTGCGGATCGCCATGACCGCCGCGGATATTCCGTTGACCCTCGGCCAGCCGGATCAGGGCTATGAGGGCAACCGCTTTACCGGCATCCCGCTGTACGACGCGCTGGTGGAGTGGGATCTGTCGCAAGGGGAAAAGCCCAGCGGTCTGGTGCCGGGGCTGGCGACCGAGTGGCACATCGATCCGCAGAACACCCGCCGCTGGATTTTCACCCTGCGTCCGGGGGTGAAATTTCATGATGGGAGCGAGGTGAACGCCGACGCCATCGTCTGGAACGTGGATAAGGTGCTCAATAAAGCAGCGCCACAGTACGCCCCGGGTCAGATCGGCAACACCCTGTCGCGGATGCCGACCCTCGCCGGCGCGGAGAAAATTGACGATCACACCGTGGCGCTGACCACCTCGGAACCGGACGCGCTGCTGCCGTACAACATTACCAACCTGTTTATTGTCTCGCCCACGGCGTGGCAGAAGCAGTATGACGCGGTGCCGGCCAGCGCGGGCGATAGCGCCGCGCGCAGCAAACAGGCGTGGACCGCCTTCGCCGCCCATGCGGTGGGCAGCGGCCCGTTCAAACTGGAGAAGCTGGTGCCGCGTCAGCAGCTGATCCTCGCGAAAAACCCCGACTACTGGAATAAAGATCGCATTCCCCGGGTGGATAAGGTGGTGCTGATCCCCTTGCCGGAGGCTAACGCCCGCACCGCGGCGCTGCTGTCGAAGCAGGTGGACTGGATTGAAGCCCCGGCGCCGGACGCCATCGATCAGATCAAGTCTCAGGGTTTTCACCTCTACGCCAACACCCAGCCGCACCTGTGGCCCTGGCAGTTCTCCTTTGAAAAAGGATCCCCGTGGCAGGACATTCGGGTGCGCAAAGCGGCCAACCTGTGTCTGAACCGCGCCGAGCTGAAGAGCTACCTCGGCGGCTATATGACCGAGGCCACCGGAGTCTACGAGGCCGACAGCCCGTGGCATGGCAAACCCACCTTCCAGATCAAATATGACCCGGACGCCGCCCGTCAGCTGATGACCGAGGCCGGATACAGCGCCGGCAAGCCGCTGCACGTCACGGTGGCGACCTCGGCTTCCGGCTCCGGGCAGATGCAGCCCTTGCCGATGAACGAGTATATCCAGCAGAGCCTGAAGAGCTGCTTCTTCAATGTGGATATCAAAGTGGTGGAATGGAACACCCTGTTCACCAACTGGCGTCTGGGCGCACGGGATCCCTCGGCAAAAGGGATCGACGCGATCAACGTCAGCGCCGCGGTCAACGATCCCTATTTTGGCCTGATCCGCTTCTCCACCGCCAAAGCGTTTCCGCCGGTGGCGACCAACTGGGGCTACTTCTCCACCCCGGAGACGGAAAAACTGGCCGCCGCCGTCAAGCACGCCTTTACCCCGGAAGCGATGAATAAAGCCGCCGGAGAGCTGCACGCCGCGCTGGTGGATCAGGTGCCGTTCCTGTTTGTCGCCCACGACGTCGGGCCGCGCGCGATTTCGCCCGCGGTGACCGGGGTGGTGCAACCGCAGAGCTGGTTTATCGACCTCAGTCTGGTGAGCAAAAAAGAGTAATCGCGAAAGGGGCGACCGATGATCAATACGCTGCTATACCGCATTCTGCTGGCTATCCCCACCATGCTTGGGGTGGCGGTGATCTGTTTCATGCTGGTGCAGATAGCGCCTGGCGACCCGCTGGTGTCGGTAATGCCGCCGGACGCCTCGGAGGCGCTGCGCCAGACGTTGATGCAGGCCTACGGCTTTGATAAGCCGCTGCCCCTGCAGTTTATCCACTGGCTGTGGCGGGCGCTGCACGGCGACCTCGGTATGTCGGTCGCCACCGGCCGCCCGGTTATTGACGAGGTGATGACCGCGGTAAGCTACTCCCTGCGCCTGGCGCTGCTGGCGACGGCGATCGGCTTCGTCCTCGGCAGTCTGTTCGGCTTTGTCGCCGGCTATTTTCGCAACAGCGTCATTGACCGTCTGGCCTCGGTGTTGTCGGTGTTTGGCGTCAGCGTGCCGCACTACTGGCTGGGGATGCTGCTGGTGATCCTCTGCAGCGTCAAGTTCGCGCTGCTGCCGGCCACCGGCGGCGGGCCGATAGGCGAGGTGGGCTGGCAATGGGACTGGGCGCACCTGCAGTTCATGCTGCTGCCGGCCATCACGCTGTCGGTGATCCCGACCGGGATTATCGCCCGCACCGTGCGCTCGCAGGTCGCCGATATCCTCAGCCAGGAGTTCATCGTTGGCCTGCGCGCTCGCGGGCTCAACGAGTCGCGCATCTTTGTCCACGTCATGAAAAATGCCGCGCCAACCGCGCTGGCGGTGATGGGGCTGCAGGTGGGCTATCTGATGGGCGGCTCGATCCTCGTGGAGACCGTCTTCTCCTGGCCGGGAACCGGGCTGCTGCTCAACACCGCCATTTTTCAGCGCGACCTGCCCCTGCTGCAGGGCACCATCTGGGTGCTGGCGCTGTTTTTCGTATTGCTCAACCTGTTGGTGGATATTCTGCAGACCACCCTCGACCCGCGCATTAAGAGGAGCTGACCATGGTGGATACGGCAACGACGAAAGCGGTCCCGGCCGCGCCGGCCAACGCTTCCCGGCAAGGTTACTGGCGCGGCGTGCTGCGCCGCCTGCTGCGCGACCCGGGCGGGGTATTCGTCGGCGCGATCATTCTCGTTCTGCTGGCCCTGGCGCTGTTCGGGCCGTGGCTTATCGTCAAAGACCCCTATCAAACGTCGATGTTCCTGCGCCTGAAGCCCATCGGCAGCGACGGCTTCCCGCTGGGCTCTGATGAGCTGGGGCGCGACATGCTGTCGCGACTGATCCTCGGCACCCGGCTGTCGCTGTTTATGGGGATTGTCCCGGTGGTGTTCGCCTTTTTTATCGGCGGCGCCATCGGGATCATCGCTGGCTACATGGGCGGCAAAATCAATACCCTGATCATGCGCACCGTGGATGTGTTCTATGCCTTTCCCTCGGTTCTGCTGGCGATTGCGCTGTCGGGGGCGCTGGGGGCGGGCATCGGCAATGCGCTGCTGTCGCTGACCCTGGTGTTTGTCCCGCAGGTGGCGCGGATTGCCGAGAGCGTGACCGCCCAGGTACGGCATATGGACTATATCGATGCCGCCCGGGCCACCGGCGCCAGCGCGTTGACCATTATCCGCGTCCAGGTGCTGGGTAACGTGCTCGGGCCGATCTTCGTCTTCTCCACCGGGCTGATTTCGGTGTGCATGATCCTCGCCTCCGGCCTGTCGTTTCTCGGCCTCGGCGTGCGGCCGCCGGAGCCCGAGTGGGGGCTGATGCTCAATACGCTGCGCACGGCAATCTATACCCAGCCGTGGGTGGCCGCCCTGCCGGGCCTGATGATTTTTATCACCTCCATTTCGTTCAATATCCTCGCGGACCGCCTGCGTGCGGCAATGGCGATTAAGGAGTAAGCGATGCAACCCTTTACCAATATCGACCTCGGCGGGCCGGCGCAGCCGCTGCTGAAGGTCAATCACCTGCTGAAGTACTTCCGCGGCGGCAAAGGCCGGGAGGTGGTCCAGGCGGTGGACGATATCAGCTTCACGGTGATGAAAGGCGAAACCCTGGGGGTGGTCGGCGAGTCGGGCTGCGGCAAATCGACCACCGCCCGGCTGCTGATGCAGCTGCTCACCCAGGACAGCGGCGAACTGATCTTCGACGGGCTGGGGGTCGGCTCGTCGCGCCTGCCGCTGAAAGCCTACCGTCGCCAGGTGCAGATGGTTTTCCAGGACAGCTATGCCTCGCTCAATCCGCGCCTGACCATGGAGGAGAGCATCGCCTTCGGCCAGCGGGTCCACGGCGTCAGCGCCAGAGAGGCCAGCGAATACGCCCGCTATCTGCTGGCGCACGTTGGCCTTGAGCCGGCGCGCTTTGCCGACCGCTATCCCCATGCGCTCTCCGGCGGCCAGCGGCAGCGGGTGAATATCGCCCGCGCGCTGGCGATGAAGCCGCGGCTGGTGATTCTTGATGAAGCGGTGTCGGCGCTGGATAAATCAGTGGAAGCTCAGGTGCTGCAGCTGCTGCAGGAGCTGAAGCGGACCCTCGAGCTGACCTATGTGTTTATCAGCCACGATCTGCACGTGGTGCGCTGGCTGTCGGATCGGATCCTCGTCATGTACCTTGGCGAAGTGGTGGAGATCGGCCCGGCGGAGCAGCTGTTTACCGCCTCCGCCCATCCCTATACCCGGGCGCTGTTAAGCTCCATGCCCTCCATGGATCCGCAAAACCGCACCCTGACCTCGCCGCTGAGCGGCGATCCCCCCAGCCCCATCGCGCCGCCGAGCGGCTGCCGCTTTCACACCCGCTGCCCGCACGCGAAGGCGGTCTGCGCCGAGGTGAAACCGCGGCTGGAGGCGGTCGGGGAGGGGCACCAGAGCGCCTGCCTGATGGCGCAGCCGGCCTCGCCCTGGCATCAGAGCATCCCCCTTAAGGAGGTCAGCCATGTCGCATAACGCCTTTGTCCATGTGCGCGACCTGCGGGTCGTCTTTCGCCGCGACGGACAGACCATCAACGCGGTCAACGGGGTCTCCTTTGACGTACAAAAGGGGGAGGTGATGGCGTTGATTGGCGAGTCGGGTTCCGGCAAGAGCGTGACCCTGCGGGCGCTGATGCGCCTGCACCCGCCGGGGAGCAGTGAGCTCTCCGGCACCCTGCGGGTGGGGGACGACGCGGTGCTGACGATGAACGCCAGCCAGCTGCGGCGCTATCGCGGCGGGCGCTGCGCGATGATTTTTCAGGAGCCGCTGCTGGCCTTCGATCCGGTCTACACCGTCGGGCAGCAGATTATAGAAGGGCTGCGCCGCCACGAAGGGCTGTCGCGCCAGGCGGCCCGGGACAGGGCGCTGGAGGCCCTGCGCCAGGTGCGCATTCCCAGCCCCGAACGGCGGCTGGAGGCTTACCCGCACGAGATGTCCGGCGGGATGCGCCAGCGGGCGATGATCGCCCTTGCGCTCTCCTGTAACCCGCAGCTGCTGCTGGCGGATGAGCCAACCACCGCCCTCGACGCCACGGTGCAAATCCAGATCCTGATCCTGCTGCGCGAGCAGCAAAAGCAGCGCGGGCTGTCGATCGTGTTTGTGACCCACGATATCGGCGCCGCGGTGGAGATTGCCGACCGGGTGGCGGTGATGTACGCCGGGCGGATCGTTGAGGAGGCCGCCATGAGCGAGATCCTGCGCCACCCGCGCCATCCTTATACCCGGGTGCTGCTGGGCAGCCGGCCGAAAGAGGGGCTCAAGAAAGGCGATGCCCTGCACTGCATTCCCGGCGCGCCGCCGGATCTGGCGCGCTTGCCCCCCGGCTGCGCCTTTGCCGAGCGCTGCCCGCACCGTCGCCCGGTCTGCGAGCAGAGCCTGCCGCCGACGGAGGCTGCAGCGGAGCGCCACACAGTGAGTTGCCACCGCTGGCGCGAGCTGGCGATTGACGCCCACGCGCAGGCCCTGGCCGTCTGACCGGCGGCAACACACTCTACAGATGAAGGCCAGGCGCTGATGCCTTATTTTCCACCGCCGGTTGCGCTGGCGGCGACCTTGATGTCAGGAGACCACCATGAGCAGTGATGTACTTTTTACCCCCGCCACCGACACCACCCGCTGGCGCATCAATGGCGACCGCCTGTGGGCGTCGTTAATGGATCTTGCTCAGATCGGCGCCACGCCGAAGGGCGGCTGCCGCCGTCTGACCCTCACCGACCTCGACCGCCAGGGGCGGGACCGGGTGATTGGCTGGGCGCGGGAGGCCGGGATGAGCGTCACCATCGATAAAATCGGCAATGTGTTTATGCGCCGGGAAGGGCGCAACCCCAGCCTGCCGCCCATCGTCTCCGGCAGCCATATCGACACCCAGCCCTCCGGCGGCAAATTTGACGGCAACTACGGCGTGCTGGCGGCGCTGGAGGTGGTGCGCACGCTCAACGATCGGCAGATTGCCACCGAGGCGCCGATTGAGGTGGTGTTCTGGACCAACGAAGAGGGGTCGCGCTTCGTGCCGGTGATGATGGGCTCCGGGGTCTTTGCCGGGGTCTTCCCGCTGGAGGAGACCTGGGCCGTCACGGATAAAGAGGGCGTCAGCGTCGGCGAGGCGCTGGCGCAGATCGGCTATATCGGCGAGCAGACCCCGGGAGAGCATCCCATCGGCGCCTATTTTGAGGCGCACATTGAGCAGGGACCGATTCTCGAAGATGAAGCGAAAACCATCGGTATCGTGCAGGGCGTGCTGGGGATCCGCTGGTACGACTGCGTGGTGACCGGCCAGGCGTCGCACGCCGGACCCACGCCGATGCGCCTGCGTCAGGATGCCCTGCAGGTGGCGACCCGCATTATGCAGGAGGTGGTCGCCATTGCCGGGCGCAGCGAAGAGGGACGCGGCACCGTCGGCAGCGTGCAGGTGTGGCCCAACAGTCGCAACGTGGTGCCCGGGGAGGTCACCTTCTCCATTGATATGCGCAATCTCAGCGATGCGCTGGTGGATGAAATGGATCGCCAGCTGCGGGCGTTTATCACGGAGGTTGAGCGGGAGAGCGGTCTGCAGGTGGCCCTGAAGCAGGTGAGCCACTATCCGGCGGCGCCGTTCGATGGCGAATGCCAGCAGGCCATTGCCGATGCCGCGCAGCGGCTGGGCTACCCGGCGCGACCGATTGTCTCCGGCGCCGGGCATGACGCCGTGTATATGAGCTACCTGGCGCCGACCGGGATGATTTTTATTCCCTGCAAGGACGGGATCAGCCATAACGAAATGGAGTATGCCTCGCCGGAGCACGTCGCCGCCGGGGCCAACGTGCTGCTGCAGGTGATGCTCCAGTACGCCCGGCCGGTGTAGGCGCTCATCCTCCCCGGCGGGGCGACGCGTCAGGTCAGGCGCGGCTCCCGCTCCCTGCGCCAACCCGCTGGCGGCCAAATTTGCGCGAGCCCACCACGCACAGCACCACCCCGAGGGTGACCGCCAGCATCAAGGGGCTAACGGTTTCGTGCAACAGCGCCGCCGACAGGCCAAGCCCAAAGAACGGCTGCAATAGCTGGAGCTGGCCGACGGCGGCGATCCCGCCCGCGGCCAGCCCTTTGTACCAGAAGATAAAACCAATCAGCATGCTGAAGAGCGACACATAGCCCAGCGCGGCCCAGGAGGAGGTCGATATGGCGCGCCAGGAGGCGGGCTGAACCATCAGCGAGGCGGGGAGCATCAACGGCAGGGCTATCACCAGCGCCCAGCAGATCACCTGCCAGCCGCCGAGCTCCCGGGTCAGCTTTGCCCCTTCCGCATAGCCGAGGCCGCAGGCGATCACTGCCGCCAGCATCAGCAGATCGCCGCTGAGCGACGCCGCCGCACTTTGCGTCAGGGCGAATCCCATCACCAGCAGGCTGCCCAGCAGCGAAAAGATCCAGAAAGCCCGCCGCGGACGTTCGCCGCCGCGCAGTACGCCGAAGAGGGCGGTCATCAGCGGCAGCAGGCCAATGAACACAATCGAATGCGCCGAAGTGATGCGCTGCAGGGCCAGCGCCGTGAGCAGGGGAAAGCCGATCACCACCCCGGATGAGACGATGATCAGGGGCACAAGCTGCGCCAGGCGCGGGCGTTTCTGACGAAAGCCGACCAGCAGCGCGACGGCAAGCAGCCCGGCGATGGAGGCGCGCAGAAAGGTCAATAACAACGGATCCATATCCTGCACCGCCAGCCGCGTCGCGGGCAGCGAACCGCTGAAAATGATCACCCCCAGTAAACCATGAAGCCATCCGGACCAGGGGCCGGGCGCCGATTTATCCAGTGTTGAATCTACCACGTTAACCTCGCGTTATCTGATTGGGCTTGAGCATCGTCAGCGGCGATGGTAATGTGGCCAATCTGATACAATCAAATTATTGTCATAGATACATTTCACGATGAAAGCCCGATACAAAGCCGTTGTCGACCGATACGCGCAGGCGATCCGCAGCGGGCAGCTGCCCGCCGGCAGCCGTCTGCCGACGCACCGTACCCTGGCCGCCGAGGAACGCCTCTCGCTGGCCACCGCCACGCGCGTCTACCGTGAACTGGAGGAGATGGGGCTGGTCAGTGGCGAAACCGGGCGCGGCACCTTCGTGCGGGACCTCTCGCTGCCGCCGGGGCATGGGGTCGACCAGCAGGTGGTGGCCGCCGACGTCGTGGATCTTAACTTCAACTACCCTTCGCTGCCGGCGCAGGGCGATGCGCTGCGCGAGGCGCTCAGGCAGCTGGCGATGGCAGGCGATATTGACTCGCATCTGCGCTATCAGCCTCACGCCGGGCGGCTCGCCGAGCGGGAAATCATCGCCCGCCATTTGACCTGCCGGCACTTTGCGCCGGACGCGGAAAATGTCCTGATCGTCAACGGCGCGCAGCACGGGCTGGCGGTGACCGTTATGGGGCTGTTACGTCCGGGGGATGTGGTGGCGGTGGATGCGCTGACCTATTCGGGCTTCAAGGTGCTGGCGGCGCTCTATCATCTGGAGCTGGCGGCGATCCCCTGTCGGGCCGAAGGGCCGGACCTGCAGGCGCTTCACACGCTGTGCCAGCAGCGGCGGGTGCGGGCGGTGTATACCATGCCGACGCTGCACAATCCGCTGGGCTGGGTGCTCAACGCCGGGCAGCGGCAGGCGCTGGCCGACCTCGCGCGCCAGCACGATCTGCTGATTATCGAAGATGCCGCCTACGCCCGGCTGGTGAGCCGTCCGCCGCCGCCGGTGGTCAGCTATGCGCCGGAAAGAACGGTGTATGTCACCGGATTTTCGAAAAATATCGCCACCGGACTGCGCGTGGGGGTGGTGATTTCTCCGCCGCGCTATCGGCCGGATATTGAGCGCGCCATCCGGGCCACGACGTGGAATACGCCGACGCTGATAAGCTCGCTGATCTGCGCCTGGATTGAAGATGGCACGGTGGCCCGCTTTGAAACGCAGAAACGACAGGATGCGCGACAGCGGCAGCAGGTGGCCCGCGAGGTGCTCTGCGGCCTTCCCGTTGTGAGTCATCCCGATTCGTACTTCGTCTGGCTGCCGCTGGGCGAAGAGAGCCGGGCCGACCGGCTGGCGAATGCGCTGATGGAACGCCGTATTTCGGTGTCGACCGCCGAGCCGTTCTGCGTCTCCGCCACGATCCCACAGGCGCTGCGCATCGCGCTCGGTTCGGTGCCTTTCGACAGCCTGCGCCCGGCGCTGCTCAACGTGCGCGATGCCGTCGAGTATGAGCAATCCCGCTAACCCATCTGCTCCAGCTGGCCGCGCAGGACTTCCACCCCCCGGGCGATGGCGTCGGGGTTAATGGCGTGGAATCCCATGCGAAAGTAGTTATCCGGCGGCGCGGCGTTGAGAAAATGGCGCGCCCCGGGCTCAATCAGCACGCCGGCGTGGGCGGCTCGCCAGGTAAGCTGCTGGGTGTTGATCTGCGCCGGGGTCTGCAGCCAGAAGGCGTTAGCGTGTTCGCTCCCCGCCAGCGCGCGGCACGACGGCAGGTAGCGCTGCAGGGCGGCGTGCAGGCGCTCCCAGCGCTGGGCGGAGTCGTAGTGGTAGCGCCGCAGATGGGTTTCATAATGGCCCTGGGCGAGGAAGTGGGCCATCTGGTACTGAATGTTGGTCGGCGGATGGCGATAGACCAGCCGGCGCAGGGCGCGCGCCTCGTCGATCAGGTCCGGGTCGGCGACCATAAACCCCAGCCGCAGCCCCGGCGACAGCGCCTTTGACAGGCTGCTGACATACACCACCCGGCCGCTGCGATCGCTGGCCTTCAGCGCCGGCAGCGGGTTTTGGGTAAAGTTACTCTCCGAGTCATAATCATCTTCAATGATCACCGCGTCATGGCGGGCGGCATGCTCCAGCAGCTGGCGGCGGCGCGCGCTGCTCATCGCCACACCGGTGGGCACCTGGTGGCCGGGGGTGACATAGTAGTAATCGCAGGGACGCTCATTAAGCACGATCCCCTCTTCATCCACCGGGTGCGGCGCTACCTCGGCGTCGGCGAGCAGAAAGGTGTTGATGGCTTCGCGAAAGCAGGGGTTTTCGACGCCAATGCGGGTGGTGGAAGAGAGCAGCAGCCGTGTCAGCAGGTAGAGGGCGTTTTGCGAGCCCAGGGTGATGAGAATTTCGTCCGGGGCGGCGACAATGCCGCGCTTGGGCAGCACCCGGGTGCGGATCTGCTCGATGAGCATCGGCACATCCTGGTCAATATGGTCGACCACCCACGCCGGATCGCGCACCCCGCCGTGCAGCCAGTTGGCCGCCGAGCGCCAGGTGGCCAGCGGGAACTGTCGGGTATCGGGCTGGCCGTAGATAAACGGGTAGCGGTAGTGCATCCAGCCCGCCGGTTTGAGGATCGACTCCTGCTGGCTGGGGGTCATCTGCAGCCGGTCGCCCCAGCGTGGTGCAGCCGCTTCGCGCTGCGGTGCACTCTCGACCGCGGGAGGCGAAGCGTCGTGATAGTCGGGATGCAGGTAGTAACCGCTTCGCGGGCGGCTTATCAGATAGCCCTCGTTGACCAGGCTTTCGAACACCAGGGCGGTGGTATTGCGCGAGACGCGCAGCTGGCTGGCCAGCTGGCGGCAGGAGGGCAGCGGGGTGTCGGCGGCGAAGATCCCGCTGAGAATGGCATTCACCAGCGTCTCTCGCACCTGCTCCTGCAAACCGCGGCCAGGCTCAAAATCAACGTGTAACAGGTGACGGATCATACGGGGCTCCTCTGGCAATAACGCATCGCGACCACCCCATAAGCTCAGCAAATTCCATACCACCCTTCCGCCATCTGACACAGCGATGCGGCCCATCTGGCTCTATACGGAATTGCAAAACGCTCCCACATTAAAAACGCATTCAGCCGCCGCGGACCGGAACCTCCCGGCCTCTATTTTGCATAAACCTTTTCGCGTTCTGGAATGAACCCGTCTGGCCCATCCATCAGGGGTGAAATAATGAAAAAATCATTGGCATCAATGTGTCTGAGCGCTGTATTAACGGTTGCTTTTTCTTATCACGCCGTCGCGGCCGATCTGCCGGAAATAGAAAAATCCGGCACCCTGAAAGTGGCGACGGAAGATGATTATGCGCCATTTAACTTTATGAATAATGGTCAGGCCGATGGCTTTAACAAAGATATGCTTGAGGAGTTACGTAAATACGCCAAATTTCATGTCGACCAGAGCATATTACCGTGGACCGGATTATTAGCGGCGGTTTCCACCGGACAATACGATATGGCCTTGACCGGGGCGGTTATTACCGATGAGCGGCTGAAGGTCTTTGATTTCACCCCGCCGTGGGCCTCCGCGCAGCACTATTTCGTCAAACGCGCTGGCGATACCTCGCTAAACACCATTGCCGATCTCAGCGGCAAAAAAGTGGGCGTGCAGGCGGGCAGCGCGCTGCTGGCGCGTTTGCCGGAGCTGAAGGCGATGCTGGAGAAGACCGGCGGCAAGCTGGGGCCGGTGGTGGAGTACCCCTCCTATCCGGAAGCCTACGCCGACCTGGCGAATAAGCGGCTGGATTACGTGATTAACGTGGTGATCTCGGTGAACGACCTGGCGAAAGCCAAACCGAAGGTCTTCGCCAAAGGGCTGGCCGTCTCCGGACCGGGCTATATGGCGTGGCCGATCCCGAAAAACTCGCCGCAGCTGCTGGCCTATATGACCAAGTTTATGAACCACATGAAGGAGACCGGCAAGCTCGCCGAGCTGCAGAAAAAGTGGTTTGGCGAAACCTATGACAACCTGCCTACCGAGGCGATCACCAGCCCGGAACAGTTTCATAAGCTTGCCGGTCTGTAATGTTCCGCGGCGGGCGACCGCCGCCTGTTGCTGAGAAGGAGGGCCTCATGGATGCAATTTCCTGGCAGTTATTAATCGAAGGCGCATGGACGACCCTCTGGATTTCGGCCATCGCTATCGCCTTCGGGGTGGTGGCGGGGCTGCTGATCGCCCTGGTGCGGATGCTGCGCCTGCCGGTTATCGACCAGCTGCTGGTGGTCTATATCAGCCTGGCCCGCGCGACGCCGCTGGTGACGCTGGTGCTGTTTCTGTTCCTTTCCCTGCCCACGATGGGCATTAACCTCGACAAGAACGTGGCCGCCATCGTGGCGCTGACGCTTAACACCTCGGCGTTTAACGCTGAGATCTGGCGCAACGCCTTCCGCACCTTTCCGCGCGAACAGCGGGAGGCGGCGGAATCGGTGGGAATGCGCCGCTGGACCTACTTCCGCTACATCATGCTGCCGCAGATGTGGATCGAGAGCCTGCCGGCGCTGGTCAATGAGATGTCGTTTTTGATCAAAGGTAGCCCGGCGATCGCCGTGATCGGCGTGGTGGATCTCACCCGGGTGACCAACCGTATCTCCTCGGTCACCTACGAGCCGCTGTCGCCGATCCTCGCCGCCGGCCTGCTGTATGTGGCGATCATCGGCTGTTTATTGAAGCTGCAGGGGATCGCGGAACGGAAAGCCAGGCGCCTGGCGCGCTAGCAACGGGAGGTATTATGAATCAGTGGGGCGTTATCTGGTCGGTTCGCGATAGCTTTATTGCCGGGCTATTCGCGACCCTCGAACTGTTTATTACCGCCGCCCTCGCGGCCCTTATTATCGGTATTGCGCTGTGTTATTTTAGCGAATATCAAAAGAAAGTCCTTAACCGGGTTATCATTGGTTTCGTCAGCCTGATGCGCGCGATCCCTTTTTTGATCCTCGCCTATCTGCTGTATTACGGACTGCCGCAGCTCGGTATTAGCATGGAGCCGTGGACCGCCGGTTTACTGGCCCTGATTATTTATCATGGCGCCTATTTTTTTGAAATATTGCGCAGTCAGCGGCGGGTATTTTCCGGCGGGTATATTGAAGCCGCCATTGCTCAGGGCTTTTCTCGCTATGCCATTTTTCGGCGGATTATTTTACCCAATATCGTCTCTTCCGCCTTACCGCTGATCGGCAATCAGCTGATTATCTGCCTGAAGGACACCGCTTTCCTGAGCATTATTACCGTTCAGGAGATCACCGCCGCCGCCAACAGCGTCCAGGCGACCTATTTTATTCCGTTTAACGCCTTTATCGTCGCCATTGGGCTTTACTGGGCGATCAGCATTCTGCTGGAGCTGCTGATTAAGCGCCTGACCGCCTGGGGAGCCAAAAGAGGAATGAGCCATGCCTGAGTCTATTGCCGTAAGCGTCAAAAACGTCTCCAAGCAGTTCGATAATGTGGAAGTCCTGCGGGATATTAACCTGACGGTGGAGAAGGGGACCGTGGTGAGTATTCTCGGCTCGTCCGGGTCGGGAAAATCCACCCTGCTGCGCTGTATGAACTGGCTGGAACAGCCGGACCGCGGCGAAATTCATATCGGCGGTCAGCGGCTGGGGATTGATGAGCAGCGCGGCCGGGCAATGTCGCACCGCCAGCTGGCGAAAATCCGCGAACGGGTGGGGATGGTGTTTCAGAGTTTTAACCTGTGGCCGCACCTGACCGTGCAGCAGAACGTCAGCGAGGCGCTGCTGCGCGTTAAGGGCATGAAACGAGACGAGGCGCAGGCCATGGCCATGCAGCAGCTGGAGAAAGTCGGCATGGCGCACAAAGCCGATGTCTACCCGATCACCCTCTCCGGCGGGCAGAAGCAGCGGGTGGCGATCGCCCGTTCGCTGGCGATGTCGCCGGAAGTTATCCTCTTTGACGAACCGACATCGGCGCTGGATCCGGAGCTGGTGAACGAGGTGTTAGGGGTGATGAAAGCCCTTGCCGCCGAGGGCTACACCATGGTGGTGGTGACCCACGAGATGGATTTTGCCCGCCAGGTGTCCAATGAGGTGGTGTTTCTGGAGAAGGGGCTGCTGATTGAGAAGGCGCCGCCGGAGAAGTTTTTCACGCAACCTGACTCCGAACGCGTCAGGCAGTTTCTGCAAAGCAGCCGCTAGACCGGCCTGTGCCCCCTGCCGGCAGCGCCGGCAGGGGGAGCGTCGGGTTTCGCTTAATCCCGGTCGATGGCGAACGGCTGCCACGCCTGGCGCACCGGCATCACCTCCACCCGGTTAATGTTCATATGCGCCGGCAGCGTGGCGATATAAAACATCTGCTCGGCGATATCGCGCGCGCTCAGCGGCGTGGTGCCGCGATAGAGCTTATCCGATGCCGCCTGGTCGCCCTTAGTGCGCACCAGGGTAAATTCGGTCTCGGCAATCCCCGGCGCCAGATCGGTGACCCGCACGCCGGTGCCAAGCAGATCGCAGCGCAGGTTATAGCTGAACTGTTTTACAAAGGCCTTGCTGGCGCCATAGACATGGCTGCCGGGATAGGGCCACTGCCCGGCGATCGAGCCGATATTGATAATGCTTGCCCCGGCGCCATGGCGGATCAGCGTCGGCAGCAGAGCGTGGGTCATCGTCACCAGACCGGTGACGTTGGTGTCGATCATCGTTTTCCAGTCCTCCAGCGCCACCTCCTGCGCCGGCAGCGGCGACAGCGCCAGCCCGGCGTTGTTGATCAGGGTGGTGATATCGGCGAAATCGGCGGGCAGCGACGCCACCGCCGCAGCCACCGCCTCGCTGTCGCGAACGTCAAGCTCAATAATATGCACCGGCACCTGGGCGGCGAGTCTGTCCTGCAAGGCCTTCAGTCGCGGATAGCGGCGCCCGCTCAACACCAGCGACCAGCCCGCATCGGCAAACACCTGCGCTGCCGCTTCGCCAAAACCCGAGGTCGCCCCGGTGATAAACACTACGTTGCTCGTTGCCATCTCATTCTCCTGTGCGGTTGTCCCTTCACTATAAAAACGCCGGACGGCAAGGCACAGGGCCAGACGACGGGCGGGGATGTGACACCGTGTCACATCGTTTTGCGCACACTGGCTCTATCCCATTTGCGCGGCCGCGGCCAATGATGAAGTCAACCACTACGACATGAGAGAGGGCAGGGTATGAAGCTGGCAATTCACAACGAGGTCGCGGTAAGCAATGACGAAGTTCGGCAATTGGATCGCGCCTATGTGTTTCATTCATGGTCGATGCAGGGCAATCTCAACCCGCTGGTCATCGCCGGGGCGAAAGGCTGCGAGCTATGGGATTATGAGGGGAACACCTGGCTCGACTTCAGCAGCCAGCTGGTGAACGTCAACATTGGCTATCAACATCCCCGGGTGCTGGCGGCCATGAAGGCGCAGCTGGAGACCCTGGTCACCATCGCGCCCGCTACCGCCAACCTTGCCCGCGGCGAAGCGGCGAAGCGCATCGTCGACCTGGCGCCGGCGGGCTTCAGCAAGGTATTTTTCACCAACGCCGGGGCGGATGCCAATGAGAACGCGATTCGCATGGCGCGGCTGTATACCGGACGCGACAAGGTGCTGTCGGCCTATCGCTCCTACCATGGCAACACCGGCAGCGCGATCGCCGCCACCGGCGACTGGCGCCGGGTGCCGAATGAGTTTTCCCGCGGCCATGTGCATTTCTTCAATCCTTACCTTTACCGCAGCGAGTTCAACGCCGCGACCGAGGAGGAGGAGTGCCAGCGCGCGCTGGCCCATCTGCGGCGGATCATTGAATGCGAGGGGCCGACGGCTATCGCGGCGATCCTGCTGGAGTCCATCCCCGGCACCGCCGGGATCCTCGTGCCGCCGGCAGGCTATATGCAGGGCGTGCGCGCGCTGGCCGACGAGTTTGGCATCGTGCTGATCCTCGATGAGGTGATGGCCGGCTTTGGTCGTACCGGCAGCTGGTTCGCCTTTGAACAGGATGGCGTGGTGCCGGATCTGGTGACCTTTGCCAAGGGGGTTAACGCCGGCTACGTGCCGGCGGGCGGGGTGCTGATTAGCGAGCCGATTGCCCGCTATTTTGACGATCACTTCTTTGCCGGGGGGCTGACCTACTCCGGCCATCCGCTGGCGATGGCGGCGATTGTCGCCACCATCGACGCGATGAAAGAGGAGAAGGTGGTTGAGAACGCGGCCTATATCGGCAACGAGGTGCTGCGCCCCGGTCTCGAGGCGCTGGCGGAGAAGCACGCCATTATCGGCGAGGTGCGCGGTCGCGGCCTGTTCCAGGCACTGGAGCTGGTGAGCAGCCGCGAACAAAAAACGCCGTTGACCGCCGCCGACATGGCCGCGATCAAAGGGGCCCTGACCGAAGCCGGGCTGCTGGCCTTTGTGGTGGAGAACCGCATTCATGTGGTACCGCCGTGCACCATTACTGCTGAGCGGGTGGCGCAAGGGCTGGCGATTTTTGATGCGGTCTTCGCCCGCTTTGCCAGCCTGGCGAAGTAGGGGAGGGTAGCGGAAGCGACCGCCGGACGGTTCCCTTTCCCTCCGGGAGAGGGCCAGGGTGAGGGGAAGGGCTGCCGTGTGGTTTTTTATGTTATCTGTGGCTTCAGCGTAGTTTGCGCTCCCGGCTAATCGTCTGCGTTATGTCAATTCCGGGCAGATTGCGCTCCCGATATGTCTTCTGCGTTATGTCAATCATGGCGCAGGGAGCGCACAGGGGGCGGCCAGTCGC
Organism: Klebsiella sp. C360; assembly: GCF_048822415.1. Taxonomy (NCBI): domain Bacteria; kingdom Pseudomonadati; phylum Pseudomonadota; class Gammaproteobacteria; order Enterobacterales; family Enterobacteriaceae; genus Klebsiella; species Klebsiella sp. C360. The sequence goes on along the minus strand of NZ_JBMEZZ010000001.1, from coordinate 1,169,771 downwards.
CGCCGCCCCCTGTACCCCCGGCCTGCCGGGAACGTCTCAGCGATTTTGAGGCCGCCAGCACCGGCAGTTTCAGCAACAATTGTGAATAAATTAACGACAGGTCGTAAGAACGTAGGCCGGGTAAGGCGCAGCCGCCACCCGGCAACACCACGGGTACCGTGCCTGATTATTCCCGGTGGCGCTGCGCTTGCACGGGCCTACGGGGTGTGAACCTGTGAGTGGATCCTCCAGGCCGGGTAAGACGCAGCCGCCACCCGGCGAAATCAAGGATACCGTGCCTGATATCTTGCCCGGCGGCGCTGCGCTTGCACGGGCCTACGGGGTGTGAGCCTGTGAGTGGATCCTCCAGGCCGGGTAAGGCGCAGCCGCCACCCGGCATAAAAGCGGCTCCGTGCCTGCTGTCATCGCCCGGTGGCGCTGCGCTTGCACGGGCCTACGGGGTATGAGCCTGTGAGAGGACCCCGTAGGCCGGGTAAGGCGCAGCCGCCACCCGGCAAAATAACGGCACAACCGGAAATGTCCTTGTTCGCACTGCGCCTGGCAGGGCTACAACTTCTATGTTAATTCCGGGCAGATTGCGCTCCCGGTTAGTCTTCTGCGTTATGTCCCTTATGGCGCAGGGAGCGCACAGGGGGCGGCCAGTCGCCGCCGCCCCCTGCACCCCCGGGCTCCGGCCAGCAAAATCGCCGCTGCGCGGTGCCTTCGACTTATCCCGGCAGGCTTCGGGTCGGGCCGAGGCAGCGTCCGTGCAAAACACGGCCCGCAGCCCGCATCCATGCGGGCTGCCCCGGCCTTCCGGGAACGTATCAGCGATTTTGAGGCCGCCAGCACCGGCAGTTTCAGCAAGGCTGGTGAATAAATGAACGACAGGCCGCACGGACCCCAGGTCGGGTAAGCGAAGCGCCACTGACAAAACGACGGCTACTCCGCTGACCTCACTTCATCCGGTGTTCCCCGTTGAGCAGCGCTTCGCGATCGAAAAAGCGCTGGATCACACCCTCCGCCATAAACGCCGCCCGATCGGACATATGGGCGATGACATCGGCATCGTGGCTGACCAGCAGATAGGTCATGCCGTGCTCCTGTTTCAGGCGATTAAGCAGATTGAGGATTTCCGCCTGCACCGACATATCCAGCGCCGAGGTCGGCTCATCCAGCAGCAGGATCTGCGGACGCAGCAGCAGGGCACGGGCAATGGCCACGCGCTGCCGTTGACCGCCGGAGAGCTGGTGCGGATAGCGGCGTGCGGCGTCGGCGGCCAGACCCACCTGCTCAAGGGCGGCGGTCACCCGCGGGGCAACGTCGCGGATGCCGTGGATCTGCAGCGGCTCCGCCAGGGTGCGCCACAGGGTATGGTTGGGATGCAGCGAAGCATACGGATCCTGAAACACCATCTGCACGTTGCGTCGCAGCTCGCCCTGAAAGCGGGCGCCCGGCGCGATGGCCTGGCCCAACAGCGCCATGCTGCCGCGCCATTCGCGCTGTAATCCGGCGAGCACGCGCAAAATCGTCGATTTGCCGCAGCCCGAGGCGCCGATCAGGCTGAAGGTTTCCCCGGCGTCGACACGGAAACTGGCGGCGGAAACCGCCGTCTTTGCGCCGAATGTTACCTGTAGATCCTTAAGATTAACGATCGCCATGGGTCGTCTCCGTAAAGTCCTGGGTTCTGTCGAGGGTCGGCAGCATCTGACCGTAGGTTTGCGCATTTGGCCGGCAGGTCCACAGGGTGCGGGTATAAGGGTGCGTCGCGGTCGGCAGCGCCCGCGCCGGCATCTCATCGACCTGTCTCCCCTGGTACATCACCAGCACGCGATCGCAATGCGCGGCCACCAGCGGTAGATCGTGGCTGATCAGTAACATGGCCATCTGCCGCTGCGCGCACTGCTCCACCAGCAGCTCGAGGATCTGGTTGCGCAGGCGGGCGTCAAGGGCCGAGGTCGGCTCGTCGGCTATCAGCACCCTCGGGTTATTGAGCAGCGCGAGGGCGATCATCACCCGCTGCCCCATCCCGCCGGAGAGCTCGCCGGGATAGCGGCTGAGGACCGGGAGATCCAGACCGACGGCGGCGATGGCGTCTTTGACCGCCTCGGCGCGAGCGCGGCGGCGGAGACGCTGATGCAGGGTTAACGCCTCCTCCAGCTGCGTCTGAATGGACTGCACCGGATTCAGCGCATAGCGCGGATCCTGCAGCACCATGGCGATATCGTTGCCGCGCAGTTCGCGCCAGCCGCGGGCGCTGAGGGTCAGCACATCGCGCCCCAGCACCTCCAGCCGTTCGGCACTCACCACCCCGGGCTTGCGCACCAGGCCCATCAGCGCCCGGGCGGTCATCGATTTGCCGGAGCCGGATTCGCCCACCAGCGCCAGCCGCTCGTTGCCGAGGGTGAAGCTGACGTTGTCCACCACCCGGGCGGTGGGGTAGTCGACGGCGAGTCCCTGGACGGTCAGTCGGATGTCAGTCATGTTGCGGCTCCAGAATATCGCGCAGGCCATCGCCCAGCAGGTTAAACGCCAGGCTGGCGAGCAGGATCGCCGCGCCGGGGATGGCGGCGATCCACCACTGATCGAAAATCACCTGCATCCCGTCGGCAATCATCGCTCCCCACTCCGCCATCGGCGGGCGGGCGCCCAGGCCGAGAAAGCCGAGCCCGGCGGCGGCGAGGATAATGCCCGCCAGATCGAGCGCCAGCCGGACAATCGCCGACGGCAGACACAGCGGCAGAATATGGCCGACCAGCAGCCGCCAGCCGCGGATGCCCAGCATCTCCGCCGCGGCGAGGTAATCGCTATGGCGCAGGCGCTGAATTTCGCTGCGCGCCTGCCGGGCGTAGGCCGGCCAGGTAGTCAGGGCTAACGCCAGCGCGCCGTTGACCAGCCCCGGGCCGAGCATCGCCACGAACGCGAAGGCGAGGATCAGCCGCGGCATCGACATCACCACGTCGGTAAAGCGCATCAGTATCCGCTCCAGCCACCCGCCATAGTAGCCGGAGAGAATACCCACCAGCAGACCGACGGGCAGGGTAATGGCGGTCACCAGCGCGACCAGACCCAGCGCCGGACGGGCGCCGTAGAGCAGGCGCGACAGCAGATCGCGGCCGTAGCTGTCGGTGCCGAGCCAGTGCCCCGCGCCCGGCCCCTGCAGACGGGCGGCGGCATCCTGCCAGTTGGGATCGTGCGGCGCCAGCCACGGGGCGAACAGCGCGGTCAGCACCAACAGGATCACCAGGGTCAGACCGCAGAAGGCGGCGGGTGAGCGGCGCAGACGGCGTAAAAACAGATAAGTCGGCATCAGCGCACCCTCGGGTCGGTTAACCGCACCAGCAGGTCGGTCAGGTTATTGATCAGCACAAAACTCACGCCGATCAGCAGCGTGCCGCCCATGATCGCCGTGGTATCTCCGGCGAACAGCGCGGTGGTGAGGTAGCGGCCGATCCCCGGCCATGAGAAGACGGTTTCGGTGAGCACCGCCCCTTCGAGCATTGAGGTCCAGGCGAGGGCGGTCACCGTCAGCAGGGTGCCGCGGATATTGGGCAGAACGTGACGCAGCAGAATCGTCATCTCACCGGCCCCTTTGGCCCGCGCCAGCAGAATGTACTCTTTGTTCATTTCACTGAGACAGGCGGAGCGGGTCAGACGGGTGATGCTGGCCAGCGAGTAATAGGCCAGCACCAGCCCCGGCAGCAGCAGATGGCCGATAGCATTTTTGAAAGCCGCTGTATCGCCGGAGAGCCAGGTGTCGATCAGCGCAAAACCGCTGCGCGGCTCGACGGTGTACTGATAAATATCGTCGAGACGACCCGGGCCCGGCGCCCACTGCAGCCGGGCGTAGAACAGGGCCAGCATCAGCAGGCCGAGCCAGAATATCGGCACCGAGTTGCCCAACAGGGTAAAGGTGCGCACCGCCAGATCCCACGGCGAACCGGCGTAACGGGCGCACAGCACCCCGGCGACGATGCCCAGTACCGCGCCGACGATCAGCGCCAGGGTCGCCAGCTCAAGGGTCGCCGGGAAGACCGCCAGCAGATCGTGGAGCACCGGCTGGCCGGTGGCGCTGGCGATACCGAGATCGCCATGGGCCAGGTTGACCAGATAGTGCCAGAACTGCACCGGCAGCGGCTGGTCGAGACCCAGCTGATGGCGAACCTGATCATAGGTCGACTGGCTGGCATGGTCGCCGACGATCTGCAGTACGCGGTCGACCGGCGACAGCGCGGAGAGCGAGAAGGTGACCAGCAGCAGCCCGAACAGCGTCAGCAGCAGGGTCAACAGCCCCTGCAGCAGGCGGGTAAGATGAGTGGAAAACGATGGCATGGAAAATGGAAATTCCTGGTATATCAACATGGTTCCCGGCGGCGCGACGTCCACCGGGTCCGGGTGGAGAAACGGTCATCCGGGCAGGGCGAGACCGCCGTGCCCGGTAACATAACCCGCTTACTTGGTCACGTTATCGTACCAGACCATGTCGGCGTTCAGCCCCTGCTGATAGCCCTTCACGTTATCGCGCACCACGATCTGGGTTTTCCCCTGGTCAATAAAGACGTATGGCGAATGCTGCAGCAGGGTTTCCTGCATCGTTTTGTACAGGTCGAGGCGTTTCGCCGGGTCCGGCTCCGCCACCGCGGCGAGGGTGGCTTTATTCAGCTCAGGGATCTGCCAGCCGTTGAGCCCGGCCACGGTGCTGGATTTACCATCGTTCCACGCGAAGGCGCTGGCGTTAGAGTGGGCATCAAAGTAGTCGGGGATCCACAGGCGGATCGCCGCCTGATGCTGCTTCGCGCGCACCCGGGCATAGACCTGGCTGCCGGCGGCCGGCAGGAGATCCACCTTCACCCCGCCCTGGGCAAAGCTGGCCTGCAGCGACTGGGCGATGGTGATAAACGGCGGTTTGTTCTCCACGTCGAGGGTGAAGTGCGCATCCTTAATGCCCGCTTTATCAAGGATAGCCTTAGCTTTTTGCGGGTCGAAGGCGAATGGATTGGTCTCCAGCGCCCCCGGCAGGCCGGCCGGCAGGAAGCTTTGGTGAATAAAGTACTGGCCTTTCAGCAGATTTTTGGTGATGCCCTCATAATCGACCAGCCAGCGCGCCGCCTCCCAGAAGGCCGGATTATTGAGCAGCGGGTTGGCGCTGTTGGCGGTATTAAACACCAGATAGTTCTGCTCGGCGGACGGGATGCTCAGCACCTTCACGCCGGGTTTATCCTGCAGGGCGGCAATCTGGTCAGCGCCGAGATCGCGCGCCACGTCGGCATCCCCCTGCTGGATCAGCAGGCGGCGGGAAGCCGGGTCGGGGACGTTTTTAATAATGATGCTCTTGATCTTCGGCGCGCCGGTGGGGGAGCTGGCGTTGGCTTCCAGCACGATGGCCTGATGCGGCTGGTAGACGCGCATTTTATAGGCGCCGCTGCCCGCCGAGTGCATCTTCAGCCAGTCGTTGCCGAAGTCGTTATTTTTCGCGTTCGGCGCCACCTGTTTTTCATCAACGATGGAGGCGATGGGGGTGGAGAGTATATTCAGCGCCACCGCCGGGCTGACGTCGGCAGTCCAGTGCAGCGTCAGGGTATGGTCGTCAACCTTTTTCAGCTGGCTGGCGATGTTGTCCGGCTGCCAGCCGAGCACGTTGAGAATAAACGCCGGCGATTTATTCAGCGTCACCGCGCGGGTGTAAGAGAAAATCACATCTTCCGGGCGCAGCGGATTACCGGAGGCGAATTTGGCATCCGGCTTCAGTTTGATGGTCAGGGTTTTCGCCGCCGGGTCGGCCTGCCAGCTTTCGGCGAGGATCGGTACGATTTTTTCAGGGTTGTTGCGGTCCGGCTGTACCAGACGCTGGTAGAGGCTGGGCACCGTCTGAATGCTGGAGAGTTCGTTCGCTTCCGCCGGGTCGAGACTGACGATATCGTCGAGACCCTGGGCGACCACCAGCGTGTTGGGCGGCGTGGCGGCATGCGCGGCGGCGGAGAGCGCCGTCAGTACCAGTAAAGGCAACAGTTTCTTGGTCATATGCAATCCCTGAAAAATGGTTATTTTAATTTTTTATGCTTCGCTACGTTAGGCCGCTTGCCAAAAGGCGTAAAGTCAAAATAAGGATATCCTTATGCTAAAAACGCATAATCAAGAACGACAGGTTATTGCCAGGCGTGCAGAAGCGCCTTTCTCGGCTGCTGGCTTCTTGCTATAACGCATTGTCTATTGCGAGGAGGTGGGTGTGCCGGAAATCAATGAGTTTGGCCAGCAGGTGAACGATCTTGTCCCTGGCTGGCAGGGGGCGCGAGTCCTGCGGCGAACGGCGTTAAATGGCCGTTTTTGTCGACTGGAGCCGCTGGACGTTGACCGTCATGCGGCGGATCTGTTTGCCGCCTATGCGCTCGGCGACAACAGCGACTGGACGTGGCTGGCGTCTACGCGGCCGGAGAGCGTGGCGGCGACCGCCCACTGGATCGCGGGCAAGGTGAATGATGATGCCCTGGTGCCGTACGCGGTGATTGACCTGCGTAGCGAGCAGGCGGTGGGTATCGTCAGCTATATGGCGATCGAACGGGAAATGGGCACGGTTGAGATCGGCCATGTCACCTGGTCGCGACGGATGAAAAACACCCCGCTGGGTACCGAAGCGGTCTGGCTGTTGCTGAAGAACGGCTTTGACCACGGCTACCGTCGGCTGGAGTGGAAATGCGATTCGATGAATGTCGCCTCGCGCCGGGCCGCCGAGCGGCTGGGCTTTAGCTGGGAAGGGCGCCTGCGGCAGAGGCTGGTGCGCAAAGGGCGGACGCGCGACAGCGATATGCTGTCCATCATCGATGGCGAGTGGCCTGCGCGCGATGCGGCGCTGCGGGCATGGCTGGCGGTGGAGAACTTTACTGCCGACGGGCAGCAGATCAAACGCCTGGAGGCGTTTCGCTAACATCAGAGGCTGTCCCGACCTTCCGGGAACGCCTCTGCGATTTTGACGCCGCCGATACCGGTAGCGTAAGTGGCTACATTAACCGCTGGCCGCCCGGATCGTAGGCCGGGCAAGGCATAGCCGCCATCCGGCCTAAACGATTAGCGGCGAACCGGCGCGTCGCCAGCGACATAATACGCCGCGGTGCTGCGCGGCAGCGGCTGGCGGCCGCGAATGGCGTCAGCCATCTTCTCGCCGATCATAATGGTGGTGGCGTTCAGGTTGCCGGTGATGATCTGCGGCATAATTGACGCATCGACCACCCGCACGCCTTCCAGACCGTGGACCCGGCCTTCGCCGTCGACCACCGCCATCTCGTCGTAACCCATCTTACAGGTCCCGCACGGGTGGAACGCGGTCTCGGCGTGGTTGCGCACAAACTCATCCAGCTCGGCATCGCTCTGGCAGTCAATACCCGGACTGATTTCGCGGCCGCGATACTTATCCAGCGCCGGCTGGTTCATGATCTCCCGGGTGATGCGAATGGCGTCGCGGAACTCCTGCCAGTCCTGCACATGGGACATATAGTTAAACAGGATCGCCGGATGGGCGTGCGGGTCGCGCGACTTCAGACGCACGTGGCCGCGGCTGGGGGAGCGCATCGAGCCGACGTGGCACTGGAAGCCGTGCTCTTTCACCGCGTTGGAGCCATTGTAGTTAATCGCCACCGGCAGGAAATGGTACTGAATGTTCGGCCAGGCGAACTCTGCGCGGCTGCGGATAAAACCGCCCGCTTCGAACTGGTTGCTGGCGCCGATCCCGGTGCCGCCGAACAGCCACTCGGCGCCGATCTTCGGCTGGTTCCACCACTGCAGCGCCGGGTAGAGCGACACCGGCTCTTTGCACTCGTACTGCAGGTACATCTCCAGATGGTCCTGCAGATTCTCACCCACGCCGGGGAGATCGTGCACCACCGGGATATCGAACTGCCTGAGCAGCTCGGGGTTGCCGACGCCGGAGCGCTGCAGGATCTGCGGCGAGGCAATCGCCCCGGCGCACAGCAGCACCTCTTTGTTGGCCGTCGCTTTTGACGGGATAGTGCTTTCCCCCTCCAGCCACTCGACGCCCACCGCGCGCTTGCCGGAAAAAATAATGTGATCGGTCAGCGCATGGGTGCGGATGGTCAGGTTGGGGCGACCGCGCGCCTGGTCGAGATAGCCGCGGGCGGTGCTGGCGCGACGGCCCTGCGGCGTCACGGTGCGGTCCATCGGACCAAAGCCTTCCTGTTGGTAGCCGTTGAGATCGTCGGTGCGCGGATACCCCGCCTGCACCCCGGCTTCAACCATCGCCTCGAAGAGCGGATTATTGCCCGGCTTCGGCGTGGTGACGCTCACCGGGCCATCGCCGCCGTGATAGTCGTTGGGCCCGATATCGCGGGTTTCCGCTTTCCGGTAGTAGGGCAGGCAGTCGAGATAGCTCCAGTGTTCCAGTCCCGGGGCGGCGGCCCAGTTATCGAGGTCCAGAGCGTTGCCGCGAATGTAGCACATGCCGTTAATCAGCGAGGAGCCGCCGAGCCCTTTGCCGCGCCCGCACTCCATGCGGCGGTGGTTCATATAGGGCTCCGGTTCGGTCTCGTAGGCCCAGTTGTAGCGTTTGCCCTGCAGCGGGTAAGCCAGCGCGGCGGGCATCTGGGTGCGAAAATCGAACCGGTAGTCCGGGCCGCCGGCCTCCAGCAGCAGGACGGTGGTGTTTGGATCTTCAGTCAGTCGTGTCGCCAGAACGTTGCCGGCGGAGCCGGCGCCAATAATGATGTAGTCAAATTGCAAAAAAACCTCCCGGTTAAAATATGGACTGGAATTTACCCATCTCAACCTGGATGGACTTCACCTGGGTGTAACTCTGCAGGGTCATCACGCCGTTCTCGCGGCCAATACCGGAGTGCTTATAACCGCCGACCGGCATCTCCGCCGGGGATTCCCCCCAGCTGTTGATCCAGCAGATGCCGGCTTCCAGCTGATGAATGGCGCCGTGGGCGCGGTTCAGGTCGGCAGTGACGATACCCGCCGCCAGACCGTAGTCGGTATCGTTGGCGCGGCGGATCGCTTCTTCTTCGGACGCGTAGGTGAGGATGGACATCACCGGGCCGAAGATCTCCTCGCGCACGATGGTCATCTCATCGGTGCAGTCGGTAAACACCGTCGGGGCCACCCATGCGCCGTTGTCAAAGCCTTCGCCCTTCAGCACGTCGCCGCCGCACAGCACGCGCGCGCCTTCTGCTTTGCCTTTGGCGATGTAGCGCAGCACATTGTCACGGTGCGGGAAGCTGACCAGCGGGCCAAAGTTGGTGGTTTCATCGAACAGATCGCCCGCGCGGATGCGGCCCACGCGCTCAACGATTTTCTGCTCAAACGCCGCCTTAACCTTCGCGGGGACGAACACGCGGGTGCCGTTGGTGCACACCTGGCCGGAGCTGAAGAAGTTGGCCATCATGGCGATGTCGGCCGCGAGATCGAGATCCGCATCGTCGAAAATAATCAGCGGCGATTTACCGCCCAGCTCCATGGTGACCTCTTTCAGCGATGAGGCTGCGGAGTTGGCCATCACCTTTTTGCCGCTGGCGACGCCGCCGGTAAAGGAGACTTTAGCGATGCCCGGATGTTCAGTCAGGTACTGGCCGGTCTCCGCACCCACGCCCGGCAGGACGTTAAACACCCCGTCCGGCAGGCCCGCTTCGCTGTAAATTTCCGCCAGCCTGAGGGCGGTGAGCGGGGTGACTTCGCTCGGTTTGAAAATCATTGCATTGCCGGCGGCCAGCGCTGGCGCCGATTTCCACAGGGCGATCTGGATCGGATAGTTCCATGCGCCGATCCCGGCCACCACACCCAGCGGTTCGCGGCGGGTGTAGACGAACGATGTCTCGCGCAGGGGGATCTGACTGCCTTCCAGCGCCGGGATCAGCCCCGCGTAATACTCCAGCACGTCGGCGCCGGTGACGATGTCCACGGTTGAGGTTTCGGAATACGCTTTACCGGTGTCGAGGGTTTCCAGCTTTGCCAGCTCGTCGTTCCGCTCGCGCAGGATATCGACGGCGCGACGCAGGATGCGCGAGCGTTCCATGGCGGTCATCGCCGCCCAGATTTTTTGCCCGCGCCGCGCGCTCTCAACGGCGCGGTCGACATCCTCGCGTCCGGCAGTCTGAACGGTCGCCAGCACCTCGCCAGTGGCAGGGTTGATGGTCTCGAAGGTGCGACCGCTGGTGGCCGATGTATAACCACCATTAATATAAAGCTGCTGTTCTGCCATTCGGGACATAACGCCTCCTCGGTTATGGGTTCGGTAAATGCTGACGAATAAAGTGGCTGGTCAGCGACTGCGCCAGCGTCTTATCCAGCGGTTTGCCGCTGAGCGCCGCCCGCAGCCACAGGCCGTCTATCAGCGCCGCCAGCCCGTAGCCGGCCTCCTGGGCCTGCTCGCGCGGCAGCTCGCGGCGGAACTCGTACACCAGGTTTGACAGCAGGCGGCGGCTGCTCACCTGCTGCAGGCGGTAGAGCATCGGCTGGTGCATGCTGCTGGCCCAGAAGGCCAGCCAGGCCTTCATCGCCGCGCTGCTGATCTGCGTCTCGTCAAAGTTGCCGCCGACTATCGCCTGCAGACGCTTTCCGGCGCTGCCGTCCGGCAGGGCGTGTAGACGGTTAAGCACCGCGTCGCGCAGCTGGCTGGTGATGTCGCGCATGGTTGCTTCCAGCAGACCATTTTTGTCTTTGAAATAGTGACTGATGATCCCCGTCGATACGCCCGCCCGCCGGGCGATCTGCGCGATGGTCGCGTCGTGCATTCCGACTTCATTTATTGCGTCCAGCGTGGCGTCGATCAGTTGCCTGCGCCGGATTGGCTGCATCCCCAGTTTGGGCATTTTTGCCACTCCATTCATCAGCGTTGGTTAACTATTAAAGCGGTTTTTGATTGGACGTTCAATATAAAATGTGTCTTAATTGTTACGTTATTGAATTTTAATAGTTACAAAAACAGTGGGGATACTGGATGACAGATCTTTCGCAAAACAGAGAAAAGGACAAAATCAATCCGGTGGTTTTTTATACCTCGGCCGGACTGATTTTGTTGTTTTCCCTGATGACGATCTTTTTTCGCGATTTTTCTGCCGAGTGGATTGGGCGCACCCTGGACTGGGTGTCGAAAACCTTCGGCTGGTACTATCTGCTGGCGGCGACGCTGTATATCGTCTTCGTCGTCTGCATTGCCTGTTCGCGCTTCGGCTCGGTGAAGCTCGGGCCGGAGCAGTCTAAGCCCGAGTTCAGCCTGCTGAGCTGGGCGGCGATGCTGTTCGCCGCCGGGATCGGCATCGACCTGATGTTCTTCTCGGTCGCCGAACCGGTGACGCAATATATGCAGCCGCCGGAAGGGGCGGGGCAGACCATCGAGGCGGCGCGCCAGGCGATGGTGTGGACGCTATTCCACTACGGACTCACCGGCTGGTCGATGTATGCCCTGATGGGCATGGCGCTGGGATACTTTAGCTATCGTTATAATTTGCCGCTCACCATCCGCTCGGCGCTCTATCCTATCTTCGGGAAAAAGATTAATGGCCCCATCGGCCACAGCGTCGATATCGCGGCGGTGATCGGCACCATCTTCGGCATCGCCACCACCCTCGGCATTGGCGTGGTGCAGCTCAACTACGGTCTGAGCGTGCTGTTCGATATTCCTGACTCGCTGGCGGCGAAGGCGGCCCTGATAGCGCTGTCGGTGATCATCGCCACCATCTCGGTCACCTCCGGGGTGGACAAGGGCATCCGCGTGCTCTCCGAGCTGAACGTCGCCCTCGCGCTGGGGCTGATCCTGTTCGTGCTGTTCATGGGCGATACCTCCTTCCTGCTCAATGCGTTAGTGCTGAACGTCGGCGACTACGTCAACCGCTTTATGGGCATGACGCTGAACAGCTTCGCCTTCGACCGCCCGGTGGAGTGGATGAACAACTGGACGCTCTTTTTCTGGGCGTGGTGGGTGGCCTGGTCGCCGTTCGTTGGCCTGTTCCTGGCGCGCATTTCGCGCGGGCGCACCATCCGCCAGTTTGTGATGGGCACCCTGATTATTCCGTTCACCTTTACCCTGCTGTGGCTGTCGGTGTTCGGCAACAGCGCGCTGTATGAGATCATCCACGGCGACGCGGCCTTTGCCGGGGAGGCGATGCTCCACCCGGAGCGCGGCTTCTACAGCCTGCTGGCGCAGTATCCGGCGTTTACCTTTAGCGCGTCGGTGGCGACCATTACCGGTCTGCTGTTCTACGTCACCTCTGCCGACTCCGGCGCGCTGGTGCTGGGAAACTTTACCTCGAAGCTGAAGGACATCAACAGCGACTCCCCGAACTGGCTGCGCATCTTCTGGTCGGTGGCTATCGGTCTGTTGACCCTCGGGATGCTGATGACCAACGGCATCTCGGCGCTGCAGAACACCACGGTGATCATGGGGCTGCCGTTCAGCTTTGTGATTTTCTTCGTGATGGCCGGACTGTATAAGTCCCTGAAGGTGGAAGATTACCGCCGGGTCAGCGCCAGCCGCGACACTGCCCCGCGCCCGCTCGGCCTGCAGGATCGGCTGAGCTGGAAGAAGCGCCTGTCGCGGCTGATGAATTACCCGGGCACGCGCTATACCAAACAGATGATGGAGACGGTGTGCTTCCCGGCGATGGAGGAGGTTGCCCAGGAGCTGCGGCTGCGCGGCGCCGCGGTGGAACTGAAGAGCCTGCCGCCGGAAGAGGGCGAGAACCTTGGTCACCTCGATCTGCTGGTGCACATGGGCGACGAGCAGAACTTTATCTACAAGATCTGGCCGCAGCAGTACTCGGTGCCGGGCTTTACCTATCGGGCGCGCAGCGGGAAATCCACCTATTACCGGCTGGAGACCTTCCTGCTGGAGGGCAGCCAGGGTAACGACCTGATGGACTACAGCAAAGAGCAGGTGATCACCGATATTCTCGACCAGTACGAGCGGCACCTGAACTTTATCCATCTGCACAGGGAAGCGCCGGGGAACAGCGTGATGTTCCCGGATGGCTAGTCAGGGGAGCCCCCGTCGGGGAAAGACTGACGGGGGCGACGGGCCGTTACTGGTAGTTAAAAGCGTCCGGATGGTTGTCGAGGCTGCCGCTGAGGGCGGCAAACAGCACGGTTTTGCCATCAATGGACAGGGCGTCGCTGACGTTAAGCCAGGTCAGCTTCTCCTGGTCGGTTTTTTCATCGACCACCGAGTAAACGCCTGACATCTGTTTGGTTTTTTCCGACCAGATCACCGCGATACGCTCATGGCCGCAGTCGTGGGGTTTGCAGGCGCTTAACACCTGCCAGGATTCGCTACCCAGCTTCACCGTCTGCGCCGGCGACCCGGTGCCGCCGGTGGTCACCCAGGCGGGCAGCTGATGGCCTTTGACCATTTGGTTAAACGACGCCCGGGTGGCGGTATCGTGGGCCAGACTGTTCAGCGTGACGTCGCCTTGCGCCATGACGCTGGCGGAGGCGGCTAAGGCGATAATAGCGGTAAGCGTTTTAAACATGTTTCCTCCTGGACTTATTCCGTCCTCATAACAAGCCTCTTTATAGTGAGCGTAGATAATGATTAATGCAAACTATGACATAAATCCCGTGAATGATTAGCAGCGGTGCGCGCATGGACGTTACGCTAAGCGATATGCCATGATGCGGATTGATTAAAATTTTCCAATATATGCCCTTGTGATAAAGCAGTTAGCGAAATGGCATAGTTATTCAGGCGATAAAGCATGGCGTATGTGAATCATCTACTGACGTTTATTGAGAGTAATCCGGCGCTGGCGGTGGGATTTAACCTTATTCTGCTGCTGCTCTCTGGCATATTTGCCCACCTTTTATGCAAGTTCTTGCTGATTAAAGTGGTGCGTAAGGTCTTCTTTGGTAGCCATAAACAGGACGTGCCGCTGGAGAAGGATCGACGCATCGCCGAAAAGCTGTCCAATTTCATTCCGGTTATTATCGTCTATTACGTTCTGCAGTTTATGCCGGCGATGCCGGCATCGCTGGTGACGGCGATTAATACCATCTGCGGGATCTTGTTTTTTATTTTTATGTCGGTGTTTTTCAACGAGATGCTGGATATTGTCAACAGCTCTTATCTGCGAAAAACCAAACGTAAAAATCATTCCATTAAGGGCTATATCCAGATAGGCAAAATCTTAGTCCACATCCTGGCGGCGATTATGATCCTCGCCGTGATGTCGAACAAATCGCCGATCATTATTATCTCCAGTCTGGGGGCGGTGGCGGCGGTGCTGATGATCGTCTTCCAGCATACCCTGCTGTCGCTGGTGGCGAACGTTCAGCTGTCGTCCAACGACGTGCTCCAGCTGGGGGACTGGATTGAAATGCCTGACAAGAACCTCAGCGGTGAGGTGACGGATATCGCGCTGCACACCATTACCATCCGTAACTGGGACAATACCATTTCCCGTATTCCCACCAAGAATTTCCTCACCGAGACCTATACCAACTGGCAGGCGATGTTCTCCTCCGGGGCGCGGCGGATCATGCGCAGTATCGCCATCGATCAGCACTCGGTGCGTTTTCTCAACCAGGAGATGCTCTCCTCGATGCTGACTATCCGCGGGGTAAGCGAGCCTCTGACCACGCTGCTTGACGGTCGCGATCCCGGCGGCGTGGCGGACCGCTGGTTTGTCGATAACGGCCTGACCAACCTGACCCTGTTTCGCCACTACCTGATGCACTATCTCGCCGAGCGACCGGATATTATTAAGGAGATGTATATTGTGGCGAGGACGCTGAAACCGTCGCCGTCGGGCATCCCGTTAGAGATTTACTGCTTTACCTCTTCGACGCTGTGGAAAGACTACGAGAATACCCAGTCGGCGATATTTGAGTACATTACCGCGGTGGCCGGGCAATTTTCCCTGCGCCTCTATCAGTATCCCGCCGGGCACGATTTCTGGCGTCTCTCCCAGGAGCACGCCGCCCGGGCGGGCCTGCCGCCGTCGGCGGAAGGCTAAGCGCTGAGCTGCTGGCGCCAGAGGGCGATCTCCTCCTCCAGCCAGGCGATGAATCGGGCGACTTCCGGGCGGTTCTCCGCCTGCGGGGAGACGGTCAGCCAGTAGTGCCAGGGGTAGGGGACGGTGACGGCGGTGAGCTGCACCAGCTCGCCGCGGGCTATCGCCCCCGCCACCAGCGAGCGCCGCTCCAGCGCCACGCCCGCTCCCAGGCGAACCGCCTCCAGCACCAGGTTGGAGTCGTTCAGGCGCAGGCCCGCAGGGATGATGGTCTTTTCCAGCCCCGCCTGGCTGCACCAGGCGTTCCAGGACTCCATGGAAAAAACGATATCGCTGGCGGCGATCGCCTGCGGGGTGGTCGGCAGGTCGCCGCCGCGATAGTGCGGCGCGGCCACCACCAGCTGTTCATCGGCAAACAGATGTCGGCTTTCCATCCCCTCCCAGTCGCCTTGCCCCATGCGAATGGCCAGATCGATACCCTCCTGCTGCAGGTTAACCACCGCCAGGCTGGTCAGCAGGCGCACCGCGATCTGCGGATGCCGCGCCTGAAAGCGCGCCAGCCGCGGCAGCAGCCAGTGGCAGCCAAAGGAGGGGAGCGTCGCCAGGGTCAGTTCCATCGTGCGGGGTTTGATCTGCACCATCCGCGTGGCGTCGGCGATGTGCTGTAACGCCTCGCGGATTTGCAGGGCATAAAGCCGCCCCTCTTCCGTGATGCGCACCCCGCGGCCGTGGCGGACAAACAGTGTGACGCCGACCAGGGCTTCAAGCTGTTTGATGTGCTGGCTGACCGCCGAATGGGTCACGCTCATCTCGTGGGCGGCCTGCGTCACGCTGCCGAGGCGCGCCACCGCCTCAAAGCTGCGCAGGCTGGCGACAGGGGGAAAATCTGCCATGGTGATCTCTCTTGTCAGGGCGTCAATACGTTAACGTTACTACCGGGTTAGCGGGTTCTAAAGCCGCCGCGAGCAGACAGTGGACGGGCTTCAGGCGCTCTCAGTCGGTATAGCACAGGGGAGACAGGCGGACTATCCCGTGACGCCAATTTGTTAGTTTTTCTAACCTTTGCGGTAAGCATCCCCTGATATTCGCGGGGCGGGTTTTCCAGTAAGGTAAGCCAGCAACCCCTTTATCGCAGGCAGGAGTGACGATGAAACTCATTGGTATGATGGATTCACCTTATGTAAGACGCGTGGCGGTTTCTCTGGCGCTCTATGGCGTGGAATTCGAGAGCCTGCCGCTGTCGGTCTTTAGCGGCTTTGATGAATTCTCCCGTATTAATCCGGTGGTCAAGGCGCCGACGGTGGTTCTCGATGACGGGACACAGCTGATGGACTCCACGCTGATCCTCCACTATTTCGAAACGACCCATCCCGCCGGACGCCGGCTGCTTCCCGCGCATCCCGAGGCGCTGGCCCGCGACCTGCACCTGCTGGGGGTGATCCTCGCCGCCAGTGAAAAAGCGGTCCAGCATGTTTATGAGCACCGTTTGCGGCCGGAGGAGAAGCAGCATCAGCCGTGGATAGCCCGGGTGACCGGTCAACTGCTCGCCGCCTGTCAGGAATGGGACGCCCGGCTGGCAGACCGCGTTGCCGCCGCGCAGCCGGACCAGGTGTTGGTCACCAGCACGGTGGTCTGGTCCTTTATCCAGTTGATGATCCCGACGGTGGTGCCGGCAACGGCGTTTCCGCATATCCGCGCGCTGGCGGAGAAAGGAGAGGCGCTGCCGGCGTTTCAACAGTATCCGCTGAGTTAACGGCGGGGATGGCGAGGGGCGCCGCAGCGTGGCGCCCTGAAGCAGGAGAGGATCACCAGCAGACAAACCCGCCGTCGACCACCAGGTCTACGCCGGTGCAGAACGAGGCGGCGTCGCTGGCGAGGAACAGCGCCGGGCCGGCCATCTCTTCCACCTTCGCCATCCGCTGCATCGGCGTCTGGCTTTCAAACTCGCGGGTCTGGTGCACCATCTCCGGGCGGGTATTCATCGGCGTGGCGGTATATCCCGGGCTGATGGAATTGACGCGGATCCCTTTGTCCACCCACTCCATCGCCAGGCTTTTCGACAGATGGATCACGCCGGCTTTGGAGCAGTTATAATGCGCCTGGTCGAGGCCGCGGTTAACGATAATCCCCGACATCGAGGCGATGTTGATAATCGACCCGCCGCCGGACTCCACCATCAGTTCCGCTTCCGCTTTGCAGGAATTCCACACCCCGGTGAGATTGATATCGATCACCCGCTGCCATTGCTCGCTCTCCATCACCAGCGCCGGATTGGCGTTGGCGATCCCGGCGGCGTTGACGGCGATGTCGAGGCGGCCAAAGCGGCTTTTGGCCAGCGCGACGGCGGCGCGCAGGTCGGCCAGCTGGCGGACGTCGCCGGTGTAGGCGCAGGCCTGGCCGCCGATAGATTCAATATGACTGACCGTTTCCGCCAGCCCGCCGTCGTCGCGAAGATCAAAACAGACCACCCGCGCGCCGGCGCTGGCGAGACTGCAGGCGATAGTCTGGCCAATGCCGCTGCCGGCGCCGGTAACGAAGGCGACGCGATCCTGCAGGCTAAACAGCTGTTGTGCAAAGTCTTTACCGATCATAATGATTATTCTCTTCAATATAGTGTCGAACGTCGGGAGCCTGACGTCCCGGATAGCGGCGCGTCGCGCCTAATCCGGGCTACCGTGCTCAGGACATAATCAAACCGCCATCGATATTAATGGTCTGTCCGGTGAGATAGCGGGCGTCGTCGGAGGCGAGAAACGCCACCAGGCCGGCGACATCTTCCGGCTTGCCGGCGCGCTTCATTGGAATGCCCTCGACCCACTCCGCCATCAGCTCGCCTTTGCCGTAGCGCTTCTGCTCGGTGCTGAGAATTTCGCCCCACACGCGGTCGTTGTAATCCCACATTTCGCTTTCAATAATGCCCGGGCAGAAGGCGTTGACGGTGATATTCCACGGCGCCAGCTCGTGGGCCAGGCTTTGGGTAATGCCGATCACGCCCATCTTGCTGGCGGCATAGTGCGGGGTGTAGATGAAGCCCTGACGCCCCTGGCCGGATGAGGTGTTGATCAGGCTGCCGTGGTTCTGTTTCACCATATATTTGGCCGCCTCGCGGCAGCATAGCCAGACGCCGGTGGTATTGACCGCCAGCACTTTCTCGAAATCGGCTTTTGGCATCCGATCGTAGTAATCAATGGTGATGACCCCGGCGTTCTGAATCGAGACGTCAATGGTGCCGAAGCGGGCGGCGGCCTGCTCATACAGCCCCTGCACCTGGGCTTCGTCGGTGACATCGACCTGCAGCGATAAAATATCCGCCTGATAGCGCTGACGCAGGGTTTCGGCGGTCTCATGAACGCGCTCGGCGTTGGAGACCATCACCAGGTTTGCGCCGTCGCGGGCGAAGCGCTCGGCAATACCCGCGCCAATGCCGCGGCAGGCGCCGGTGATCACCACCGTTTTGTTCTGGAAATCTCGTTGCATATTTTTTCCCTTTCGCTGAGCCGGGCACCAGGCCCGGCGGAAGATGTGAATCGTTGCCGGTTAGCTGGAGGTGGCGCCGTTGGGGGGGAGGGCGGCCAGTTTCTCCTCATGGCGGCGCATCAGGATGACCTTGCTCTGCAGCTTCTGCTGGAACTGGTCGACGACCACGGCGGTAACGATCACCACGCCTTTGATCACCATCTGCCAGAAGTCGCTGACGCCCATCATCACCATGCCGTCGGCAAGGAAGACGATCACGAAGGCGCCGATAATCGAGCCGGTCACCCGACCACGGCCGCCGGCCAGCGCGGTGCCGCCGAGCACGGTGGCGCCGATGGCGTCCATCTCAAACATGTTGCCGGTCATCGGGTGCGCGGTTTGCAGCTGTGATGCGACGATCAGGCCGACAAAGGCCGCGCACAGGCCGGAGAAGGCATAGACGAATATTTTCGCTTTCACAATCGGCACGCCGGCGAGGCGGGCGGCGGACTCATTGCCGCCAATTGCGTAGATGTAGCGGCCAAGCGGCGTTTTGGTGGTCAGCCAGTAGCCCAGCACCAGGAAGCCGATCATCAGCCAGATGGGAAGATAGACGCCGAGCAGGGTGCCGGAGCCGAGGGTGGCGAAACCGGTGTTGCCCAGCGCTTCCATACCGTTGAGATTCGGGTAGGTGCTCCCGTCGTTAAACAGCAGCGCGGAGCCGCGGGCGACGTACATCATGCCTAAGGTGCAGATAAACGGCGCCACGCCGAAGCGGGTGATCACCGCGCCGTTCACCAGGCCGACCAGTACGCCGAAGATCGCCACGCAGAGGATCACTTCCGGGACGTTAAAGAAGAGGATGTCGCCGTTCCACAGCGGCAGGCCGTTGGTCAGCAGCGCGCCCGCCACCATGCCGCAGATCCCCGCCACCGCGCCGACGGACAAATCAATGCCGCCGGTGAGAATGACCAGCGTCATGCCGATGGCCAGCAGGCCGGTGATCGCCACGTGCTGGGTCATGATCAGCAGGTTAGAGGCGGTCAGGAAGTTGGGTACCATCACGCTGAAGAATGCGATCACCAGCAGCAGGGCGATAAAGGTGCGGGCCTTCAGCAGGTACATATAAATCATATATTTCTGGTTCATGATGGATTCCAGCCTGATTAATCTTGAGGTGTTGAAGCCGCGATTAACTGTTCGCGGGTCACCGCATGACGCGGTAGATCGGCGGTAATGCGGCCATCGGCCATCACCAGGATGCGGTCGGCCAGGGCCATCACCTCATCCAGCTCTGAAGATGAAAACATCACCGCCAGCCCCTGCTGGGCCATTTTGCCGATCAGGTGATAGACGTCGGTTTTCGCGCCGACGTCGATGCCGCGCGTCGGTTCGTCGAGGAACACCACCTGCGGCTGGGTCATCAGCGCTTTACCCAGCACCACTTTTTGTTGATTACCGCCGCTCAGCGAGGTGATGGGCAAATTGGCGTCGCTGACCTTGATCGCCAGCTGCTGGATCATTGTTTTCACGCAGGTCTCTTCTTTTTGCGGATTCAACCAGCGCCAGGCGCGGCGAAACCCCTGCAGGCTGAAATCAGAGAGCGTCATGTTGGCCTGAATCGACATCATCTGCACCACGCCTTCGCCCTGGCGGTCCTCCGGCACCAGCGCCAGCCCCTTTTTCAGACGCTGCTGAAAGCGTGATTTGCCGATGCTTTCGCCGTTGAGATGCACCTCGCCGCGCTGGCAGGGCATCAGCCCCACCAGACCTTTAAACAGCTCGGTGCGTCCGGCCCCCAGCAGGCCGTAAATGCCGATCACTTCGCCTTTGCTAAGAGTGAAGGTAACGTCATTGAGCTTGTAGCCGCCGCTGGGATGCAGCGCGGTCAGCCCCTTGACGTCAAGCACCGCGTTGCCTTTTGGCGCCGGTTGATAATCAAAGTGTTTTTTCTTATCGCCGACCATCTGCTCAATGATCCACGGCACGCTGGCGTCGCTGACGTGACGCTCGCTGATAAAGCGACCGTCGCGGAAAATGGTGATGTTGTCGCCGATCTCCATCAGCTCTTCGAGGCGATGAGAGATATAAATAATGGTCACCCCGCGGCGCTTAAGCTGCGCGATCACCTTGAACAGCACTTTCACCTCAGACTGGCTGAGCGCCGAGGTGGGTTCGTCCATGATCAGCACCCGGGTGTCTTTCGACAGCGCGCGGGCAATCTCGACTAACTGCTGGTGGCCGATACCGAGTTCGCCCAGCGGGGTGTAGGGATCGACATCCAGCTCCAGTCGCTCCAGCAGCGATTTGGCCAGCGCGTACTGGTATTTTTCGTTGATGCGTCCTTTCTGAAAGAATTCATTTGCCATGAAGATGTTGTCCATCACATTCATATTGGGAAATAAATTCAGCTCCTGGAAAATAATGCTGATGCCGAGTTTTTCTGCCTGATGAGTCGAATGTAATGAAACCGCTTCGCCATCGAGAATAATTTGCCCGGAGGAGGGCGTTTCCACACCGGCAAGCATTTTCATCATGGTGGATTTACCCGCACCATTTTCTCCGATCAGCACGTTGACCTTATTTCGATAGACCCGGTAATTGACATTATCCAGGGCGGTCACGCCGGGATAGACGCGAGACAGGCCGCGGGTTTCGATAATCACTTCGGACTCAGCGGGCTGGGGAGCGACGAGTTCTTGCGGCGCCATATTATTGCCCCCCCGCGTGAACGATTTTCGCCGGGGTAATTTCCGGGAGAGTTGGCGGAATATCCCAGGCCGAGAAGACGCCGTAGACCTCCACGCTGTCGCCGGTTTTGAGGTTGGCGGTCTGAATCATTTTGACTGCCTGGCTGTTGATATTCTTGCTGTACTCGCCGAACAGCACCTGGTCATTAAAGTCCTGATAGCTGGCGCCGCTGTAGCCGTCGCGCAGCTGGGTGCCGCGCAGGGTGGGGCCAATCTGCACCGTCACCTTGCCGACGCTGGGGTCGGACAGGGTCATCTTGCCGCTGCGCGAGGCGGTATCGAGTTTGCTGACAGTACCTGAAACCTTGACGTAGAAGATGCAGGGGTTTTCGTCCTGCGCGCGGTAGCCGAGGGTTTTGCAGGCGCTATCAATGTCTTTTGCCGCCTTGAGCGCGCTCATCAATTCCGCCGCCGGGCGCGCTTTCGTCACCACCTGCGGTACGATGCTCTGCTGCCAGGTTTTATCCATATTTGCCATATGCGGGTTGGGCGGCGATTTCAGGTCTGCCAGCTCCTGCTGCGAGACGATGCGACAGCCCCCAAGCGCCAGCACGGCCAGCGTCAGACAGGTTTTCTTAAACATAATGCTCTCCTCTGCGCCCCCGCAGGGGCGCAACCACCCGAACTCAGGACTTAATGTTGAAATCCTGGACTTTATCGGCGTTATCCTGAGTAATCAGGATGCCGCGGAACATCACGCGCTGTTTAGCCGGCTTTTCGCCTTTTTGCAGGTAATTATCCAGATCGGTGACGCCCTGAGCGGCGATGGCCTGCGCCTGCAGCATCACGGTCGCCTGCAGGGTGCCGGCCTTCACGGCGTCGCGCTCATCGTTGCTGCCGTCGATGCCGACGACGATCACATCGCTGCGGTTGGCCGCCTTCAGCGCCGCAATCGCGCCGAGGGCCACCGGCCCGTTGCCGCAGATCACGCCTTTCACGTCCGGGTGAGCCTGCAGAATGCTGTCCATGATGCGCTTGCCGTCGATCAGGGTGCCTTTGGCATCCTGTTTGGCTACGCTGACCATATCCGGATACTGGTCAATGACCTGATGGAAAGATTTAGAACGGGTGACACAGTTATTATCGGCGAGGTTGCAGGTCAGCTCGGCGTATTTGCCTTTCTCCGCCATCTTCTCGACGAAGACGTTGGCGACCTCGGAGCCGGCCTGGAAGTTATTGTGGGTAATTTGTTCCAGCGCCACATCATCAACCGGAATTTCACGGTTAATTAAGACCACCGGAATGCCGGCTTTTTTGGCCTTTTCAATGGCGGCGACGCTGGCGGTGGAGTCGGCGTTATCAAGAATAATGCCCTGCACCTTTTTACCAATGGCGGTGTCGATAAGCTCATTCTGCTTTTTGACATCTTCGCCATGGGACAGCACGGTGGTTTTATAGCCGAGAGCTTGCGCTTTTTCACTGGCGCCTTTGGCTTCCGAGGCGTAATACGGGTTATCCAGCGAGTTGACCATGATCATAATGGTGCCTTTCTCCGCGGCGTGCGCGGCAAAGGATAAGGCGGTCAGGGTAGCAGCGGTTAAAAGGGTTTTACGTAATTTCATGACTCTGTTCCTGTATTTTTATATTCGAACAAATGAGCCCCTGAGCGGGCAGGCTTTTACGGTCTGAAATTTCCCCTGAATACATTCAGGGATAGCGATATCGTTATGGGCCGGGTTTCTCCTGTAATAAGTGAATGCATGTCGTCGCGCAGTCCGGCGGTCAGGCTGGCGAGTCCGGTTTCCATAATGTTCGGTCGACCGCATGGCGCCACTCCTGCCAGCGAGTTTGCAAGCGCTGGTGGCGGGCCATGTCGGGCTGAAAGGTGCTGTGTTCGGTTAAGAAGGCCTGCAGGTCGGCGGTCGACCCCGGATGGAGCGCTTTGCGCGCCAGCAACGCTGCGCCGATGGCGGACAGCTCCGGTACGTCGCTGCGCATCACCGGGCAGCCGAGCAGATCGGCCTGGTATTGCATCAGCCAGTCATTGTTGGTCGGCCCGCCGTCCACCATCAGCGCCGTCAGGGTAAACTCTTCATGTTGCCGCATCGCCACCACCACGTCGGCAATCTGATAGGTGATGGATTCCAGCGCCGCGCGGATCAGATGCGCGCGTTTCACCCCGCGACTCAGGCCGCAGATCACGCCGCGGGCGCTGTCGTCCCACCAGGGGGCGCCGAGGCCGGTCAGCGCCGGCACGAAGTACACCCCGAGGGTCGAATCAACGGAGGCGGGAAGGGTGTTCAGCTCATGGGCCAGCTCGGCGGCAGAGAGCTCGCTCAGGCCAGTGCTGTCCGCCATCCAGGCGACGGCATCGCCGGTGTGGGGAATATTACCTTCCAGACCCCACACCAGCTGGTCGCCATCGTGCCAGGCGACAGTGGTCGCCAGCGCCTCGATATCGCACTGCGCCGATTTAACTGGCGCCATCACCGATGAACCGGTGCCGTAAGTGGCTTTCACGCAGCCCGCTTCGCCGAGCGCGTGGCCGAACAGCGCCGCGTGGGAGTCGCCGATCATCGCCATAATGGGAATACCGTCCGGAATGGCGGCCAGCCCTTTGGTATGGCCGAAGAGGCCGCTCGACGGTTTAATTTCTGGTAACGCCGCGCGCGGAATGCCGAACAGCGCCAGCATCTCGTTGTCCCACTCGCCGCGGTGCAGATTCAACAACTGGGTGCGGGCGGCATTGGAGTAGTCGCAGCAGAAGGCGTCTCCGGCGGTCAGATTCCACAGCAGCCAGCTGTCGATGGTGCCGAGGCAAATCTCGCCACGTTCGGCGCGCAGGTGGCCATCGGCAGTCGCATCCAGCAGCCAGCGCATTTTGGAGGCCGAGAACAGCGGGGCGATCGGCAGGCCAGTGGCCTGTTTAATCCGCTGTTCCTGACGATCGTGACGCAGCGTGTCGCAGAACGCGGCGCTGCGGGTGCATTGCCAGGTGATGGTCGCGTTAATCGGTTTGCCGCTGTCGCGATACCAGCCGATGGCGGTTTCCCGCTGGTTGCTGATGGCCAGCGCGGCGACGTTTTCCGCACCGACGTGGGCTATCGCGCTGGCGATCACCGCCAGCGAGGCGGCCACCAGCGCCTCGCCCGACTGCTCCACCCAGCCGTCGCGCGGCGTTTGGATCGCCAGCGGCTGCGAGAATTTGACGATAACCTTACCCCGGCTATCCAGCACCACCGCTTTGGCGTTGGTGGTGCCTTCATCCAGGGCAATGATGAACTCTTTTGCTGTCGCCTGCATCGTGCTCTCCTCGGTCACCCGGTGTCCTGGAACAGCGGAGACGGGATCTTTTCCACCGTCTCATGCGTCTACGCAGGCCATGATGTGACATTTCGTTATCATCTTTTTAATCACTGAATATATATTCGATAGTGATTATTTATTTGATACCTTAAGCCACAAACCCGGTGACGGGCTACCGGAAAAATCATCAATTGTGCTGGCAATCACATTTCGCCGATCGGCAAAAGCGGCGGCAGGCGGCTGGGTTGGTTGACTAAATTATTGAATTTAAATGTATTAGCAGAGCCAGCCCTGAGGTTAAAAAAGCACGTCAGGGCGGCAGAGAGGAAAAACAGCGCGGCAGGTTAGTCGCTGACCAGCATGCGGGCGGTAGGATAATCGGTGATTAAAACGTCAATGTAGCCGCCAGTAAGGGCGCCTTTGATGGCCGCGACTTTGTCAGTGCCACCGGCCAGCGCGACGACGTTCGGGCATTTTTTGACCTTTTCCAGCGCCATGCCGATCACCGGATCTTCATCATCGCGTAACACCGGATGGCCGTTTTTGTCGTAGTAGTGCAGGCAGATATCGCCCACCGCGCCGCGCGCCGCCAGCACCTGCAGCATATCTTCGTGATAGTAGTTCCCGGAGGTTTTCAGCAGCTGGGAGGGTTCGAGAATGCCGATGCCGACGATGGCGATATCCACCTCGTCAAAGCGCGACACCACGTCCGCGACGTCCTTGCTGGCCAGCAGCCGGTTGCGCTCCTCCATGGATCCCTCAATGCTCTGCGACGGCAGCAGCCAGGCGTCGCAGTTCAGGCGCTGGGCGAGGGTCTGGGTAAGAATCGTCGCCTGCACGTTACCGTTGGGCCCGACGCCGCCGAGCAGCTGGATCACGCCGCTGGCCTTCAGGTTCTGCGCATGAACTTCATCGACCATCGCGCGAATGGTTGAGCTCCAGGAGGAGACGCCAATCAGATCTTTTGGCCGCAGACGGGTTTCCAGATAGTGGGCGGCGGCGGAGCCAATCGCCCGCTTGATGGTGTGATCGCTGGCCTCTTCTTCGGTATCCACCACCACCGCCTGCTTAAGACCGTAGCGATCCTCAAGCCCTTTTTCGAGCTTCAGAAAAATGTTTGACGGCTGTACGACGCTGATTTTGACGACGCCCTCTTTCTGGCAGCGGGTGATGGCGCGGGAGACAAATGACTGTGAGAGCGAGAGAAGTTGGGCGATATCAGACTGCTTTCGTCCTTCCAGGTAGTAAAGCGTGGCAATCTTAACCAATAGCCGTTGTTCATCCTGCTTAGCCATATTAATCCTCGAAAATCATTTATCGCCTGTGTTCAGGCGCTTAGCGGCAGCCATTTTATTTAGGGTATAGAGGCTTCTATCATACGCGAAAAAAAATCACACTTAAGTGTGACAGGCGTCTAACTTTTGCCAATCCTCAAAATCGACTATGGACAAAAACAAAACAGCCAGGCCATAATCGAATAAAGAATCATCATTGAATATATATTCAAGGCGATTTCAAGTCAATGTGTTTCTCCGGGCTAAGTCCGGAGCGGGAGGCAGAATGTTCCTGAGTAGGGCGCTGTGGCAGAAGGCTTACCACCCGGCATAGGGATATCTGGTTTTTTTAGTCCTTGCTGGAATAAATATTCCATGCTGAAAATAAATTCAGAGGTGTGAAATGAATCCCTACAGATTTGATATTCAGACGCTGGAGCGTAAAGCCCGCGCCGTACGTCGCCATATCGTCAAACTAAACGCCAATAGTCCGGCCGGCGGCCACACCGGGGCCGACCTTTCGCAGGTCGAACTGTTAACCGCGCTCTATTTCCGGGTCCTCAACGTGGCGGCGGATCGGCTCGACGACCCGC
The DNA here is from genome assembly GCF_048822415.1 of Klebsiella sp. C360. Lineage (NCBI taxonomy): Bacteria > Pseudomonadati > Pseudomonadota > Gammaproteobacteria > Enterobacterales > Enterobacteriaceae > Klebsiella > Klebsiella sp. C360. Next base: position 1,143,525 of record NZ_JBMEZZ010000001.1, on the reverse strand, counting down.
AGCGCGATATCTACATCCAGTCGAAAGGCCACGCAGTGGGCTGCTACTACTGCGTCCTGGCGGAAGCCGGCTTCTTCCCGGTGGAGTGGCTGGAGACTTACCAGCATGCCAATTCCCATCTCCCTGGCCACCCGGTGCGGCAGAAAACGCCGGGTATTGAGCTGAACACCGGCGCGCTGGGCCACGGTTTGCCTGTTGCGGTGGGGCTGGCGCTGGCCGCGAAGAAAAGCAACAGCACCCGCCGCATTTTTTTGATCACCGGCGATGGCGAACTGGCGGAAGGCAGTAACTGGGAAGCCGCCCTGGCGGCGGCGCACTACGGGCTGGATAACCTGGTCATTATTAATGATAAGAACAACCTCCAGCTGGCCGGGCCGACGCGCGAAATCATGAATACCGATCCGCTGGCCGACAAATGGCGCGCCTTCGGCATGGAGGTCAGCGAATGCCAGGGTAACGATATGGCCTCGGTGGTCGCGGCCATCGAGGGGCTGCAGCAGAAGGGTAAACCAAACGTCATTATTGCCAACACCACGAAAGGCGCGGGGATCTCCTTTATCCAGGGGCGCCCGGAGTGGCACCACCGGGTGCCGAAAGGTGAAGAGATCGCTCTGGCGCTGGAGGAACTGAAAGATGAGTAATGCAGAACACTTGGCTAACGTCATGGTCGAGGCCTTTATCGCCGCCGTGGAAAGCGGTGTCGATCTGGTGCCGGTGGTGGCCGACTCCACGTCGACGGCCAAAATCGCCCCCTTTATTAAGCAATTTCCCGGCCGGCTGGTGAACGTCGGCATCGCTGAGCAGAGTATGGTCGGCACCGCCGCCGGTCTGGCGCTGGGCGGCAAAGTGGCGGTGACCTGTAACGCCGCGCCGTTTCTTATTTCGCGGGCCAATGAGCAAATCAAAGTGGATGTCTGTTACAACAACACCAACGTGAAGCTGTTTGGCCTTAACGCCGGGGCCAGCTACGGTCCGCTGGCCAGCACCCACCATGCGATTGACGATCTGGCGGTGATGCGCGGCTTCGGCAATATCCAGATCTTCGCCCCCTCCACGCCGCGCGAATGTCGGCAGATTATCGACTATGCCCTTGCTTATCAGGGGCCGGTCTATATTCGCCTCGATGGCAAGGCGCTGCCGGAGCTGCTTGACGAGTCGTATTGCTTTGTACCCGGCGCCGTGCTGACTCTGCGCGAAGGCGAGGACGTCGCACTGGTGGCCACCGGTTCGACAGTGCATGAGGTAGTGGAGGCGGCGCAGCAGCTTGCCGACCTCGGCGTTCAGGCGAAAGTGGTCAGCGTGCCGTCGATCCGCCCCTGCGATACCGCCGCGCTGCTGGCGGCGCTGAAGCCGTGCAAAGCGGTGATCGCCGTCGAAGAGCATAACGTCAACGGCGGGCTGGGCAGCCTGGTGGCCGAGGTGCTGGCGGAAGCGGGCGTGGGCATTGCCCTGCAGCGGTTGGGGATCCCGGACGGGGAGTACGCCGCCGCCGCCGATCGCGGCTGGATGCGCCAACACCACGGGTTTGATGCCGCCGCCATCGTCGCCCGGGTGCAAAACAGGGGCTGATGGTCTGAACGCCCGTCGCGTGTAGCGCGGGCGTTTACTGCTGCAATGCGCAAAACGTGACGACCTGCTCCTCCGACGCTGTCCAGTACAGCGGATAGCGTTGCCCCGCAAACCGAAGCGCTAAGGTGCTTGCCGTTATTTCCACGATCTGAAAATCGGTGAACCCCAGCGCGCGCTGGCCTGCCGTCGGCGTCGCCTTAAACCCACTCTCTTTTGCCGAAAAGGCCAGAGTCAGCGCCAGCGGGAAGGGCAGGCCGCTGTGCAATAGCACCTTTTTTTCCGCCTCGTTGATAATGCTGCTCTCCAGCTCCGCCGCCAGCTGTGGAGTAAACCGGCGCTCGATGTCGACGCCCACCGGCCGGTCGGCGACCACCGCCAGCGCGCGCTGGCCGCAGTGGCTGATACTACCGAACCAGGGCGCGGGCCACAGCGGCTGGCGCCGATCGCCAATCGCGGGAGGCTGTTTTTCTCCCACCTCGCGCAGGGCGTACACCGCGGCGATGCGCCCGGCCAGGTGCTCCGCCTGCCGCTTGCGGCTCCAGCCGCTCAGGCTGGCGTGATAGGGCAACCACAACAGATCGGCAGCCTGGAAAGTCGCCGGGTCGAAGTCGATGTGCTGCAAGCGATAGCCGGCCAGCGGCAGGGTGGAGTGAAGAATGCGCATAAGGCAAGTATACCGCGGTTGTCCCCGCCCTTTATCCTGCAAGGGCGGGGGAGGGAGAACCCGCTATCAGAAGTGGGTGTTGACGCTCATATACCAGGTGCGGCCCGATTCGTTGTAGGTCTCGGCGCCGGCGCCGTACATCGTGCCGGTGGCGCCCCCGGTGGTCTGGGCGTTGCCCGCGCGCCAGTGGCGCTTGTCGAAGACGTTATCCACGCCGCCGGTCAGACTAACGTATTTGGTCACGTCCCAGGTCGCGCTCAGGCCGAGGATGCTGTAGGGGCTGACCTCGTTCTTCTCGCTGCCGGTGACCGGTTGACCCTTGTAGTTGTACTTCTTCGGCTCCTGTTTGCCGTACCAGGTAAAGGTCGACTGCAGCGAAACGTCATCGCGTACCTGCCAGCTCAGCGTGGAGTTCAGCGTGTATTCCGGGATAATCGACAGCCGATCGCCGGTCTCTTTATTCTTACTCTGCAGCATGTAGGTGATGTTGTTGGTCCAGTTCACGGTCTCGCTCACCGGGACGTTCAGCGTACCTTCCAGGCCTTCCACCACCGCTTTCGGCACGTTTTCCCACTGGTAGAGATCGGTACCTTTACCGTTTTGATAGACCGGAGCATAGCCTGCTTCAATCTTGTTGCGGTAATCGTTGCGGAACCAGGTCACGCCCGCCAGCCAGCCGTCGCGTTTAAACTCGAGGCCAATCTCTTTGTTGATGCTGGTCTCGGCTTTTAAATCTTCATTCCCCTGCAGATAGCAGCCGTCTTTACTGGCGTAGCAGCCCTGGCCTTTGCTGTAGAGAATGTAGTTCGGGTTGGTCTGATACAGGCTCGGCGCTTTATAGGCACGGGCGATACCCATCTTCAGCGTGAAGTCGTCCCACAGGCCCTGAGACAGATTGAGGGACGGGCTCCAGTTGTTGCCGACGATGCTGTGATGATCGAAACGCAGCGCCGGGGTCAGCATGGTGGTGTCGGTCAGCTCCATGTTGTTCTCAGCGAACAGGGAGAAGATCTCCGCCTTCGAGTAGGGGCTGCGGCCGGTGCTGTCGTAGCCCGGAATTTCTCCCCCCGACAGCGCCTGGGTGTTGGAGGCCTTATCCTTCATGCGCTGCTGGTTCCACTCGCTGCCCAGCGTCAGGTTCTGATTAACCAGATAGTCGAACGGGATGCTGACTTCGCTGTGCAGCATCACATCCGCCAGATCGATATCCGTGAACTGGTTGCTGTTGAAGATCCCCTCGGTCCCCCCGGCCAGGCCTTCGCCTTTGCGCGAGTTGCGGGTACGTTCGTACTGCGCCCAGTTGCTGGTGGTCACCCCGTTGTCCCAGGCGCCGTTCCAGGTGACCGAGTAGGTGTTGCGGTACAGACGGTTGGTCTCTTTGCCGTAGTTCTCTTTTACCAGGTCGTTGGAGTTGGTGTTCTGGGTGTCGCCTGCGTAGAGGTTGCCCTGGCGGCTGTAGCCGGCCTCAAACTCCAGCGACTGCATCGGCGCGAATTCCCAGCGCACCAGACCATCGATGTTTTTATTTTTTACCCCTTCGCGCCCGGCCGGCAGGGTGTCGGCATAGATCCCGGTACGTTCGGACTGATGGCCCTGGTTGATGTCCCAGGCGTCGGCCTGGGTTTTGTCGAGGTTACCGAACAGGCGGAAGCTGAAATCGCCGCCCAGCGGGCCGCTGAGGCTGAAGTTGGTGCGCTTGGTGGAGCCTTCGTCTTTGTGCTCCGGGGCGTTCATATAGGTGTTCCAGGAGCCGTGCCACTCATCGCCGGTTTTTTTAGTGATGATATTCACCACGCCGCCGGCGGCGCCGTTGCCGTAGCGGGCGGCGGCCGGGCCGCGAATCACTTCGATGCGTTCGATCATCTCCGGCGGCACCCAGCTGGTGTCGCCGCGGGTGTCGCGCTCGCCGCGCCAGCCGAGACGCACGGAGTTGCGGCTGGTGACCGGCTTGCCGTCGATCAGGATCAGGGTGTTTTCCGGGCCCATGCCGCGGATATCAATCTGGCGGTTATTCCCGCGCTGGCCGCTGGTGGAGTTGCCGGTCAGGTTGACCCCCGGCATGGTGCGAATGATCTCCGAGACGTCGCGCGCCGGCGGACGTTTGCGGATCTCATCGGCGGTGATGGTGGAGACGCCCGGCGCCTGCAGGTTCTGCTCGGCGGCGGTGACCACCATGGTCTCTTCCGCGGCGCTGTTTTTATCGTCGGTGGCGGTTTCCGCTGCGTTTAACGGAAAAGCAACCCCGTAAATTCCCAAATTGACCAGCAAGGCCAGGGATTTGATCCTGTTATTCATTGTTATTCCTGCTTTTTTGTCGCCACGTTCCCCAAACGCCCCTTCCCACCGGGAGGGGAGGCGGCATAAATGTTGCCGGAAGAGGGCAAAGGCACTCCGTCGCTAGCTGAATAAGCTCTCTTCGACATGTGTTGTGAAAGACGCGCTTCCCACGGCGCGCTAATACGCTATTGCAAATGCAAATAGTTATCAATAATATTATCAATAAAGAATGACAATTAATTAAAAAAGTCACGCGATACATAGGGTTAATGACTGAATGTTAACGACAGGAAGCGAGGAGTGGTGGCGAACCCTGCAGGGACCGCAGTCCCGGGTGGTGGATGACGCCATCGAGGTGACGTTCTGGTGGCGGGATCCGGCGGGGGATGAAACGCGTTCTCCGCGCCGTCGGGTATGGCTCTATATCACCGGCGTGACCGACCACCATCAAAATGCGCGGCCGCAATCGCTGCAACGTCTGCCCGGGACCGACGCCTGGTGCTGGCGAACCACGCTGTCGCCGACCTGGCGCGGCAGCTACTGCTTTATTCCCTCCGACCGTGACGATGATTTTTCCCCTGAGGTGTTCAGCGCCGATAAGCCGGACCGCGCGCTGCTGCGCGAAGGCTGGCGCAAACTGCTGCCGCGGGCGATAGCCGATCCGCTGAATCCGCACAGCTGGCGGGGCGGACGCGGCCATGGCGTCTCCGCCCTGGAGATGCCGCAGGCGCCGGCGCAGCCCGGCTGGGATCTGCTTAATGAGGCGCATCCTCCCGCCCGTTGCCTTGAGTGGCGCAGCGCGCGTCTGGGCAACCATCGCCGGGTCTGGATCTACACCCCCGGCGAGGCCGTCGACCCGCAAACGCGGCCCCTGGCGATCCTGCTTGACGGCCAGTTCTGGGCCGAAAGCATGCCGGTGTGGTCGCCGCTGGCCGCGCTGACCCGCGAGGGGAGGCTGCCGCCGGCGGTCTACCTGCTGATCGACGCGATCGACAACCAGCGCCGCGGGGTTGAGCTGCCCTGTCATCGCGATTTCTGGCTGGCGGTGCAGGAGGAGCTCCTGCCGCTGGTCCGCGGTCACGTCCCGTTCAGCGACCGCCCGGAGCGGACGGTGGTGGCCGGGCAAAGCTTCGGCGGCCTGGCGGCAATGTTCGCCGCCCTCAACTGGCCGCAGCGCTTTGGCTGCGTGCTCAGCCAGTCAGGCTCCTACTGGTGGCCGCATCGCGATGGCAGCGGGACGGGCTTTATCGGCGAACGTCTCCGCCAGGGCGAGGCGTCCGCGGCCGGGCTGCGCATCTGGCTGGAAGCGGGCCAGCGTGAACCGATTATTTTTCGCGCCAACCGGGCGCTGCTGGCGCAACTCACCACAACGCAGCAGACGATTTTCTGGCGTCAGGTTGACGGCGGGCATGATGCGCTTTGCTGGCGCGGCGGGCTGACGGCGGGGCTGATCCAGCTCTGGCAGCCTCTGCTGTCGCCCCCTTAGCACAGCGCTTTACGACAGGAGTTTGATATGCAATTCAGTAACCCCTTCGACAATCCGCAAGGGCAGTTTTACATTCTGCGCAATGACCAGCGGCAGTTCAGCCTGTGGCCGGGGCATTGCGCGCTGCCTGCCGGCTGGACGGTGGTGTGCCCTCCGCAGTCGGTCGAGGCGTGCAACGCCTGGCTGGCGGCCAACTGGCCGACACTGACCCCCGCCCATCATGCGGCATAAGGAGCTGACCATGACCACTCGTTTACCGCTGGTTGCCGCGCAGCCGGGGATCTGGATGGCCGAGCGCCTCTCCACTCTGCCTGGCGCCTGGAGCGTGGCCCACTATGTTGAACTGCGCGGCGCGCTCGACCCGGCGCTGCTGGGTAAGGCGATTGTCGCCGGCCTGCAGCAGGCGGATACCCTCAGCCTGCGCTTTGAAGAAGAGGAAGGGGAAGTCTGGCAGTGGCTGGCGGCGGAACGCACCTTTGGCGAACCGCCGATCGTTGACCTGCGTACGGCGCCGGATCCGCACCGCGCCGCCACGGAGCGGATGCAGGCGGATCTGGCGCAGGATCTGCGCGTCGACGGCGGCAACCCGCTGGTGTGCCATCAGCTGCTGCGCGTCGGCGACGACCACTGGTACTGGTATCAGCGCTATCACCACTTGCTGGTGGATGGCTTCAGTTTCCCGGCAATTACCCGACAGATCGCCGCCATTTACCGCGCCTGGCAGCGTGGAGAAGCCACCCCGGAATCGCCTTTCACCCCCTTTGCCGAAGTGGTGGACGAGTACCAGCGCTACGCCGGCAGCGAGGCCTGGCAGCGGGATAAAGCCTTCTGGCAGGCCCAGCGCCAGGCGTTACCGGCTCCCGCCTCGCTCTCTGCCGCTCCGCTGGGCGGGCGCGCCGCCGGGAGCGATATCTGGCGGATGAAGCTGGCGATGAACGCCGACGCCTTCCGCCGCCTGGCCGGCCATGCGCCGCAGTGTCAGCCCGCTGACCTGGCGCTGGCGCTCACCACGCTGTGGCTGGGCCGCCTGTGCAACCGGATGGACTACGCGGCGGGCTTTATCTTTATGCGCCGGATGGGCTCAGCGGCGCTGACCTCGACGGGGCCGGTGCTCAACGTCCTGCCTCTGGCGGTGCATATTGACGCCCACGAGACGCTGGCGGACCTGGCGATGCGCCTCGCCGCGCAGCTGAAAAAGATGCGCCGCCATCAGCGCTATGACGCCGAGCAGATCGTCCGCGACAGCGGCAAAGCGGCCGGGGACGAACCGCTGTTCGGCCCGGTGCTGAACGTCAAAGTTTTTGATTACCAGGTGGATATCGACGGCGTCGAGGCGGTGACCCACACCCTCGCCACCGGCCCGGTCAACGATCTCGAGCTGGCGCTGTTCCCGGATGAGACCGGCGGGCTGTCGCTGGAGATCCTGGCTAACAAGGCCAGGTACGATGAAGCCGAGCTGCGTCGCCACATGGCGCGACTGACCGCGCTGCTGGCGCAGTTTACCGCCGATCCGACGCTACGCTGCGGCGAAGCGGAGATGCTCTCCGCCGACGAGCAGGCCCGGCTGGCGGCGGTCAACGATACCGCTATGCCGCTGCCTGCCACCACCCTCAGCGCGCTGGTGGCCGACCAGGCGCGGAAGACCCCGGATGCTCCGGCGCTGGCGGATGCTAACTGGCAGTTCAGCTATCGTGAGATGCGTCAGCAGGTGGTGGCGCTCGCGCAGCTGCTGCGTCAGCGCGGCGTGAAGCCGGGCGACAGCGTGGCGGTGGCCCTGCCGCGCTCGGTGTTCCTGACCCTGGCGCTGCACGGCATTGTCGAAGCGGGAGCCGCCTGGCTGCCGCTGGACACTGGCTACCCGGACGACCGCCTGCGGATGATGCTGGAAGACGCCCGGCCGTCGCTGCTGATCGCCACGGAGGATCAGCTGGCCCGCTTCAGCGATATCCCCGGGCTGGAGAGCCTCTGCTACCAGCAGCCGCTGGCCGTTGCGGATGACGCGCCGCTGGCGCTGTCAAAACCGGAGCATACCGCCTATATCATCTTTACCTCTGGCTCCACCGGGCGGCCAAAAGGGGTGATGGTCGGCCAGACCGCCATCGTCAACCGCCTGCTGTGGATGCAGGATCGTTATCCGTTATCTGCCGACGACGTGGTGGCGCAGAAAACGCCGTGCAGTTTCGACGTGTCGGTGTGGGAGTTCTGGTGGCCGTTTATCGCCGGCGCGCAGCTGGTGATGGCCGAGCCGGAGGCGCACCGCGACCCGCAGGCGATGCAGCAGTTCTTCGCCCACTACGGCGTGACCACCACCCACTTTGTGCCGTCGATGCTGGCGGCGTTTGTCGCCTCGCTGGATGCCGACAGCGTGGCCGCCTGCCGCACGCTGCGGCGGGTATTCTGCAGCGGCGAAGCGCTGCCGACGGAATTGTGCCGCGAATGGGAGCGCTTGACCGGCGCGCCGCTGCATAACCTGTACGGCCCGACGGAAGCGGCGGTGGACGTCAGCTGGTATCCGGCCTGCGGGCCTGAGCTGGCGGCGGTGACCGGCAGCAGCGTACCGATTGGCTGGCCGGTATGGAACACCGGGCTGCGCATTCTCGATGCCGCGATGCGCCCGGTGCCGCCGGGGGTGGCCGGGGATCTCTATCTCACCGGCATTCAGCTGGCGCAGGGCTATCTGGGGCGTCCGGACCTCACCGCCAGCCGCTTTATCGCCGACCCGTTTGCCCCCGGCGAGCGGATGTATCGCACCGGCGACGTGGCGCGCTGGCTGGCGAACGGCGCGGTGGAGTATCTTGGCCGCAGCGACGATCAGCTGAAGATCCGCGGGCAGCGCATCGAGCTTGGCGAGATTGACCGGGTGATGTCGGCCCTGCCGGACGTGGCGCAGGCGGTGAGTCACGCCTGCGTCTTCAACCAGGCGGCGGCGACCGGCGGCGATGCCCGGCAGCTGGTGGGCTATCTGGTCTCTGACTCCGGCCTGCCGCTGGATACCGCGGCGCTGAAAGCGCGGCTGGCGGAACAGCTGCCGCCGCATATGGTCCCGGTGGTGCTGATGCAGCTCCCCGACCTGCCGCTCAGCGCCAATGGCAAACTGGACCGCAAAGCGCTGCCGCTGCCGACCCTCGGCGGCGAGCGCAGCGGCCGGCCGCCGGAGCCCGGGATGGAAACCGTTGTCGCCGCCGCCTTCAGTCAGCTTCTGGGCTGCGAGGTGAATGATATCGACGCTGATTTCTTCGCCCTCGGCGGCCATTCGCTGCTGGCGATGCGCCTGGCGGCGCAGCTCAGCCGCCAGCTGGCGCGGCAGGTGACCCCGGGGCAGGTGATGGTGGCCTCGACGGTGGGCAAACTGAGCGCGCTGCTGGCCGCCGATCTCAGCGATGAGCAGGCTCAGCGCCTGGGGCTGGATGCGCTTCTGCCGCTGCGCGAGAGCGACGGCCCAACGCTGTTCTGTTTCCATCCGGCCTCCGGCTTCGCCTGGCAGTTCAGCGTGCTCGCGCGCTATCTCTGCCCGCGCTGGTCGATTACCGGTATTCAGTCGCCGCGCCCGCAGGGGCCGATGGCCGGCGCCGCCAGCCTCGACGAGGTGTGCGAGCATCATCTGCAAACGCTGTTGGCGCAGCAGCCGCACGGTCCTTATTACCTGTTCGGTTATTCGCTCGGCGGCACCTTAGCCCAGGGCATTGCCGCCCGCTTGCGCCAGCGCGGCGAAGCGGTGGCCTTCCTCGGCCTGCTGGATACCTGGCCGCCGGAGACGCAAAACTGGGCGGAGAAAGAGGCGAACGGGCTGGATCCGGCGGTGCTGGCGGAAATTGCCCGCGAGCGCGAAGCGTTCCTCGCCGCCCAGCAGGGGCAAGCCTCCGGCGAGCTGTTCAGCGCCATCGAAGGCAACTATGCCGACGCGGTGCGGCTGTTAACCACCGCGCACAGCGCGAAGTTTGACGGCAAGGCGACGCTGTTCGTGGCGGAGAAGACGCGGCAGGCGGGGATGGATCCGCAGGTCGTATGGGGCCCGTGGGTGGGCGAGCTGGAGGTGTTCAGCCAGAACTGCGCCCACGTCGACATTATCTCCCCGCAGGCCTTTGAAGCCATCGGCCCGGTGGTCAGGGAGATTCTGGGATAACGGTTGAGTTCGGGCTACAGCAGGTAGCCCGGCTCAGCGTCGCGCAAGCCGGGGAAAGGGGAAATTACCGGCGGCCCAGCGGCACCACCAGCGGCGTATGCGCCACCGGATCCTCAATGATCGTGCAGCGCAGACCGTAAATCCGTTCAATCAGATCCGCCGTGACGATCTCCTTCGGCGCCCCCTCGGCGACGATCTTACCGTCGCGCAGGGCGATCAGGTGGGTGGCGTAGCGGCAGGCCTGGTTCAGATCGTGCAGCACCGCCGCCAGGGTATAGCCCTTCTCGCGATTCAGCTCGCTCAACAGCTCCAGCAGGTCGATCTGATGGCTGATGTCCAGCCAGGTGGTCGGCTCATCCAGCAGCATAATCGCCGTCTCCTGGGCCAGCACCATCGCAATCCACGCCCGCTGCCGCTGGCCGCCGGAAAGTGTATCGACGCTCTGCAGCGCCAGATCGCTGATCCCGGTGGCCCGCATCGCCTTGTTCACCGCCTCTTCATCTTCTTTGCGCCAGCGGGTAAACAGCGGCTGGTGCGGATAGCGCCCGCGGGCCACCAGCTCCTGCACCGTGATATCGCCAGGAGTGGTGGCATTCTGCGCCAGCAGCCCGATGCGGCGGGCAACCTCTTTACTGGCGTACTGCTGGATCTGCGCGCCGTCGAGCCAGACATGGCCGCTGGCTGGCGTCATCAGACGGCTGAGGGTGCGCAGCAGCGTCGACTTGCCGCAGCCGTTGGGGCCGATAATGGCGGTGAAGTGGCCGTCAGGGATGGTCACGTTCAGCGACTCGGCGATGGTCTTGTTCCCGTAGGCCAGGGTTAACTGCTCGCCGCGCAAACGGGAGGGGACAGCACTCATTTTTTGCGGGACTCCTGAATCAACAATGCAATAAGGTAAATACCGCCGAGGCTGACGGTTAGTACGCCCACCGGCAGCTGCCAGGGCATAAACAGCCGCTGGGCGCCGTAATCGGCCAGTGCCAGCAGTAGCGCGCCGCACAGGGCCGACTGGGTCAATCCCCAGCGGGCCGTGCCGCTCAGGCGGCGGGCGATGTGCGGCGCCACCAGCGCGATAAATGAGATGGGCCCGGCCAGCGCCGTCGAGGCGGCGGTGAGCACCACCGCCACCAGCATCAGCAGCAGGCGCGAACGCTCAACCTGCACGCCCAGCGCGCAGGCGGTATCGTCGCCCATCTCCAGCAGCCGCATCCGACGAACCAGCAGGGCGCTGCCCACCAGCATCAGCAGGATCAGCGGCGCCGACGGCCAGGTTTTACCCCAGCTCAGGCCGTTAAGCGATCCGGCGTTCCACAGGCCCGCAGAAAGGGCGGTCTCCAGCGAGGCGCGCAGCAGCAGCCAGGTGTTGAAGGCCACCAGCATGGCGCGTACGCCGATGCCGATAATAATCAGGCGAAAGGTCTCGATCCCGTTGCGCCAGGCCAGCAGCCAGACCACCAGCGAGGTGAGTACCCCGCCGGCCATCGCCGCCAGGGCAATCGCCGTCAGGTTCTGGCCGAAGAGAACCATCGCCACCAGCACGCCGCTCCAGGCGCCGGTGTTAAAGCCCATCACGTCCGGGCTGCCGAGCGGGTTACGGGTCAGCGACTGGAAAATGGCGCCGCTGACGCCGAGCGCGGCGCCGATGAGCAGCGCCATTAACACCCGCGGCAGCCGCCATTCGTTCACCACCATCGCGACGTTGCGCGGCGCGTCGCCGAACAGGGCGGAGAATACCTGGTCAATCGTTAGCGGCACCGGGCCTTGCGCCAGCCCGAGCAGGGAAATCAACAGGCTGGCGGCCAACAGCAGCAGACAGCTGGCTATCAGGCGGCGGGACGGGGCAATCACAGGCCACCTCCGCGCGGCTGGCGCCGCACCAGCCAGATCAGCACCGGCGCGCCGAGAAAGGCGCTCACCACCGATACCCGCAGTTCGCCGGGCACCAGCAGGCGGCCAATCACGTCGGCAAACAGCAGCAGGGCCGGGGTGGCCAGCAGGGTGACCGGCAGCGACCAGCGATGATCGGCCCCCACCAGCCAGCGGGCCATATGCGGCATCATCAGGCCGATAAAGGCGATCGGGCCGACCACGGCGGTAGCGCTGCCGCACAGGACGGTAATCACAATCAGGCCGATCAGCTGGGTGCGGGCGACGCGGCTGCCGAGGGCGGTGGCGGTATCGTTGCCGAGGCTCAGGCTGTTAAGCGCCCGGCTCAGCAGCAGGGCGGCGATCCCCGCCATCGCCACCGGCAGCAGGACAATTTTCAGGGTTTGCAGGGTGCGGATATCCAGCGAACCGGCCTGCCAGAAGCGCAGCTGATCGTAGACGTCCGGGTTGAGCAGGGCGATGCCGTTGGACAGCCCCTCGAGCACCGCCGCGAGGGCGACCCCGGCGAGGGTGAGGCGCACCGGGCTCAGCTGGCCGCCGCCCTGGCTGCCGGTGAAGGCCACCAGCAGCGAGGCGCAGAGCGCGCCGCAAAACGCCAGCAGCAGCTGTTCCTGCGGGGAGGTGATCCCGAACAGCGCCGCGCCGAGGACGATGGCGAAGCTGGCGCCGGAGTTGACCCCCAGCAGGCCGGGGTCGGCCAGCGGGTTACGGGTGAGCGTTTGCATCAGCGCGCCGGCGAGGCCGAGGGCGACGCCGGCCAGCAGACCGGCCAGGGTGCGCGGCAGGCGCGCGTCCAGCACGATGGTGCAGTCGGCGCTTTGACAGGTTCCGCTAAAGGCGGTGAATAGCGTGCCGATCGGCAACGATTTGGCGCCGATGGTCAGGCTAAGCGCGGCGGCTAAGGCGAGTAACAGCAACAATCCGGGCACGGCGACAGAGCGTACCGCGGTCGTAGAAAACGACATAACTGACATCCCTGATATGATAATGATAGTAATTATCGTTATCGATTTTATTCAGCTATGGTAGCATGACCCACAGTAAAAAGGGTATTAAAAATAACGACAAGGCGCTGTAATGAACCGACAATCCTGGCTGCTCAACCTCAGCCTGCTGAAAACTCACCCGGCGTTTCGCGCCGTTTTTATCGCTCGCTTTATCTCTATTCTGTCGCTTGGCCTGCTGGGTGTGGCCATCCCGGTGCAGATCCAGATGATGACCCATTCGACCTGGCAGGTCGGGTTGTCGGTGACGCTGACCGGCGCGTCGATGTTTATTGGCCTGATGGTGGGGGGCGTACTGGCCGACCGTTATGAGCGCAAACGCCTGATCCTGCTGGCGCGCGGCACCTGCGGCGTGGGCTTTGTCGGCCTGTGTCTGAACGCCCTGCTGCCGGAGCCGTCGCTGGCGGCGATCTACCTGCTGGGGATCTGGGATGGGTTCTTCGCTTCGTTGGGGGTGACCGCGTTGCTGGCGGCGACGCCGGCGCTGGTGGGGCGGGAAAATCTGATGCAGGCCGGGGCCATCACAATGCTCACGGTGCGCCTGGGCTCGGTGATTTCGCCGATGATCAGCGGCCTGCTGCTGGCCTCCGGCGGTGTGGCCTGGAATTTCGGCCTGGCGGCGGCGGGGACCTTTATCACCACCTTAACCCTGCTGCGTCTGCCACAGCTGCCGCCGCCTCCGCAGCCGCGCGAGCATCCGCTGCGTGCCCTGCTGGCGGGGCTGACCTTCCTCTGCCAGAGTCCGCTTATCGGCGGGATTGCGCTGCTCGGCGGCCTGCTGACCATGGCCAGCGCGGTGCGGGTGCTCTATCCGGCGCTGGCCGGGAGCTGGCAGATGTCGGCAGGGCAGATTGGCCTGCTGTACGCCGCGATTCCGCTCGGCGCGGCGCTGGGGGCGTTGACCAGCGGCCAGCTGGCCCAGACCGTGCGGCCGGGCGCGCTGATGCTGGCGACGACGGTGTGCTCCTTTGTCGCCATTGCGCTGTTCAGCCTGATGCCGCACTGGGCGTTGGGCGCGCTGTGCCTGGCGCTGTTTGGCTGGCTGAGCGCTATTAGCTCGCTGCTGCAGTACACCCTGATCCAGACCCAGACGCCGGAACATATGCTCGGGCGAATTAACGGTCTGTGGACCGCGCAGAACGTTACCGGCGACGCCATCGGCGCGGCGCTGCTCGGCGGGTTAGGGGCGGTGATGACGCCGGTCGCTTCCGCCAGCGCCAGCGGCTGGGCGCTGGCGCTCGTCGGCGTGCTGCTGGTGGGGCTGCTACGCGAGCTGCGCCGTTTCCAGCGCCCGGAAATAGTCAACGAAAGCTGAGTACGGTGCGATTGCCCGGTGGCGGCTACGCCTTACCGGGCCTGGGGTACTGGGGCCTCGGGCGTTGTAGGCCGGGCAAGCGCCGCGCCGCCCGGCAAGGTGTTCCGACCGCGTACCCGTCCTGATGCCCGGTGGCGGCTACGCCTTACCGGGCCGAAGGTCTGGCCTGGAGGGCGCAAGCATTGTAGGCCGGTGCAAGCGTAGCGCCGCCCGGCAAGGTGTTCCGACCGCGTACCCGTCCTGATGCCCGGTGGCGGCTACGCCTTACCGGGCCTGGGGTACGGCAGGCCGGTGCAAGCTCAGTAGGCCGGGCAAGCGCCGCGCCGCCCGGCAAAGCGTTCAGGCCGCGTACCCGTCCCGATGGCAGAGCCCGCGTTAGCCGAACAGGCTGGAGAGACGCTGGAGCACCAGCAGGGCGCTGTAGTAGTCAAGACGGAAGGTCTCGGTGCCCAGCGGGTAAACGCGTTTGCCTTCGACCGCCGGGAGATGCGCCAGCAGCGGGTTGGCGTAAATGGCATCGACATCTTTCTGGTCGCCAGCGAACAGGAACAGGCTCTGGCCGTTCAGACCGGCGGCCAGATTCTCCCCGCCCAGCTGCACGATATCGTGGCGTTTGCCCTGACTATGGCTGGCGGGCAGGCCGCCCGGCAGCGTCGCCAGGCTAAAGCCCAGCTGTTCGAGCATCTGCCCCTGGGCCGATTCCGGCGTCCAGATATTGGCGCTGTGCGCGGCGGCGGTATAGACGAGGGCGGTGACCGGCTGCGGCGGCAGCTTCATTTTTTCTTTTAACGAAACGAGCTGTTTATTGAAGTCGGCGATGCGCGCGCTGGCCTGCTGCTCATGGCCGGTGATCTGCCCCAACTGGGTAAGCAGCGTTTGCCAGCTTTTATCGTCATAGTTGATGACCAGCGTCGGGGCGATCGTTTTGAGCTGATCGTACAGCGGCAGGGCGGAGTCGCCGCCGGTGGCGCTCACCAGGATCAGATCCGGCATCTGGGCGGCCACCGCTTCCGCGCTCGGTTCGCCGATGTACAGCCGCGCCAGCTTGCGGGCTCTGGCGACCTCACTCCACTGGCGCAGAAAGCCCTGGCTATCGGCCACGCGATTGTTCGGGGTGGTGGCGCCGCTGGCGACCACCGGGGCGTCGATCGCCAGCAGCGAGCCGGTGAGGGTCACGCTGGTGGAGACAATGCGCAGCGGCTGGCTCGGCAGGGTGTGCGTCCCGTAGCTGTCGGTGACCTGGCGCGGCCAGTCCGCCGCCTGGGCTGAGGTAATTCCTAAAAACAACAGCATCCCGGCCAGCGCGCCGCGGCGGTAAAAAGAAGAGAAGTTCACGTCATCGCATCCTGATTCGAAGGGTAATAAATGCGTCTCATTTTCAACTTTGCGCCGACAGGATGCAAGCCAAAGTGGCGGCGCGATGACGTAACGCGGTTGACATGACGGGCAATACCTTTTAGGTTAGCCAACCAAAATACAAATGATAATTATTCGTAATATATTTATCGTTTTTGGAGGATGATATGGAAACGTCACTGGCTGAGGATGTACAGAAATCTACCCGGACCTTATCGCCGGACAGCTTCTTCTTTATGTCGCCGTACCGCAGTTTTAGCACCTCAGGCTGCTTCCGCCGCTTCTCAGCGCCCGCCGACGGCGGCGATGCGCTGAATGGCGAGTTCCAAAAGCAGATGGCCGCCGCCTTTGCCGAGGCCCGGGCGGCGGGGATCCGCAAGCCGGTGATGGTTGGGGCCATCCCGTTCGACACCTGTCAGCCTTCCGAGCTCTATATCCCGGAGCGCTGGGAAGCGTTCTCGCGCCCGGAAAAACAGCGTTCCGCCCGCTATGCCGCGCCGCTGGAGACGATGGAGGTGGTGGAGCGCCGGGAGATCCCGGAACAGGATGCGTTTTTAGCCATGGTGGAACGCGCCGCCGCGCTGACCGCCACGCCGGAAGTGGACAAAGTGGTGCTATCACGACTTATCGATATCACCACCCGCGATCCTGTCGATAGCGGCGCCCTGATGGAGCGACTGATCGCCCAGAACCCCGCCAGCTTCAACTTCCATGTGCCGCTCTCCGACGGCGGCGTGCTGCTGGGCGCCAGCCCTGAGCTGCTGCTGCGTAAAGAAGGACCGCACTTCAGCTCGCTGCCGCTGGCCGGCTCCGCCCGCCGCCAGCCGGACGATGTGCTGGACCGCGAAGCGGGCAACAGGCTGCTGGCGTCCGGCAAAGATCGCCACGAGCACGAACTGGTGACCCAGGCGATGAAGAGCGTGCTGGGCCCGCGCAGCAGCCAGCTGTCGCTGCCGGCATCGCCGCAGCTGATCACCACCCCGACGCTCTGGCATCTGGCGACGCCGATCGAGGGCACGGCGCTGGCGGAAGAAAACGCCATGTCGCTGGCCTGCCTGCTGCACCCGACTCCGGCGCTGAGCGGCTTCCCGCACCAGGCGGCGAAGCGCCTGATTGCCGACCTGGAACCCTTCGACCGCCAGCTGTTCGGCGGCATCGTCGGCTGGTGTGACGATGAAGGCAACGGCGAATGGGTGGTGACCATCCGCTGCGCGCGTCTGCAGCAGCGTACGCTGCGCCTGTTTGCCGGCGCGGGCATCGTTCCGGCCTCCTCGCCGCTGGGCGAATGGCGAGAAACCGGCGTCAAACTGACCACCATGCTTAACGTATTTGGCTTGAATTAAGAGGCAAGGATGATTGCATTTACCCGTTGGCCGGATGAGTTCGCGGCCCGCTATCGCCAAAAAGGCTACTGGCAGGATCTGCCATTAACCAATCTGATCACCCGTCACGCGGAAAACGACGTCGTGGCGATTATCGATGGCGATCGACACATTAGCTACCGCCAGTTTAACCAGCAAGTGGACAACCTTGCCTGCTCTCTGCAGCGTCAGGGACTGAAGCGCGGGGAAACCGCGCTGGTGCAGCTGGGCAACGTCGCCGAGTTTTACATCACCTTCTTCGCGCTGCTGCGTATCGGCGTCGCGCCGGTGAACGCGTTGTTCAGCCACCAGCGCAGCGAGCTTAACGCCTACGCCGCGCAGATTAAACCGGCGCTGCTGATCGCCGACCGCGAGCACGCGCTCTTTGCCGACGATAGCTTTCTTCACGCGTTTATCGCTGAACATCCTTCCCTGCGCGTGGCGCTGCTGCGTAACGACGGCGGCGAGCGCGATCTGGCGACGGAGATTAACCGCCCGGCGGATAACTTTATCGCTAACCCAACCCCTGCCGACGAAGTGGCCTTTTTCCAGCTCTCCGGCGGCAGCACCGGGACGCCGAAGCTGATCCCGCGTACCCATAACGATTACGACTACAGTATCCGCCGCAGCAACGAGATCTGCGGGATTAACGCTGAGACGCGCTACCTCAACGCGCTGCCGGCGGCGCATAACTATGCGATGAGCTCCCCGGGGTCGCTGGGCGTTTTCCTCGCCGGCGGGCGGGTGATCCTCGCCGCCGACCCCAGCGCCACCCTCTGTTTCCCGCTGATTGAAAAACATCAGATCAACGTCGCCTCGCTGGTGCCGCCGGCGGTCAGCCTGTGGCTGCAGGCGATCCATGAATGGGGCGGCAATGCCCAGCTGCAGTCGCTGCAGCTGCTGCAGGTCGGCGGCGCGCGCCTGTCGGCGACCCTTGCCGCGCGCATCCCGGCGGAAATTGGCTGCCAGCTGCAGCAGGTGTTCGGCATGGCGGAGGGGCTGGTGAATTACACCCGCCTTAACGACAGCCCTGAGCGGATTATTCATACCCAGGGCTGCCCGATGTGCCCGGACGATGAAGTGTGGGTGGCGGATGCCGACGGCAACCCGCTGCCGCGCGGCGAAGTGGGCCGCCTGATGACCCGCGGGCCGTACACCTTCCGCGGCTACTACAACAGCCCGCAGCATAACGCGGAAGCCTTTGACGCCGACGGGTTTTACTGTTCCGGCGATCTGATATCGATCGATGAAGACGGGTATATCACCGTCCAGGGCCGGGAAAAAGACCAGATCAACCGCGGCGGCGAGAAGATCGCCGCCGAAGAGATCGAAAACCTGCTGCTGCGCCATGAGGCGGTGATCCACGCCGCGCTTGTCAGCATTGAAGACAACCTGCTGGGCGAGAAGAGCTGCGCTTACCTGGTGGCGACCTCGCCGCTGCGCGCCGTCGCGGTGCGCCGCTTCCTGCGCGAGCAGGGGGTGGCTGAATTTAAACTGCCGGACCGCGTGGAGTGCGTTGCCGCGCTGCCGCTGACGCCGGTGGGCAAAGTCGATAAGAAACAATTACGTCAGTGGCTGGCCGAAGGCAAGCTGGGCTGAAGGAGAACAGAAAATGGCAATCCCTAAATTACAGGCTTACGCGCTGCCGGAAGCCAGCGATATCCCGGCGAACAAAGTCAGCTGGGCCTTTGAGCCCTCCCGCGCCGCGCTGCTGATCCACGATATGCAGGAGTATTTCCTCAATTTCTGGGGCGAAAACAGCGCGATGATGGAGAAAGTGGTGGCCAATATCGCCGCCCTGCGCGACTTCTGCAAACAGAACGGCATTCCGGTGTACTACACCGCCCAGCCGAAAGAGCAGAGCGATGAAGATCGCGCGCTGCTGAATGATATGTGGGGGCCGGGGCTGACCCGTTCGCCGGAGCAGCAGCAGGTGATTGCCGCCCTGGCGCCGGATGAAGACGACACCGTGCTGGTGAAATGGCGCTACAGCGCGTTTCATCGCTCGCCGCTGGAGGCGATGCTGAAGGAGAGCGGCCGCGACCAGCTGATCATCACCGGCGTGTATGCCCATATCGGCTGCATGACCACCGCCACCGACGCCTTTATGCGCGATATCAAACCGTTCTTTGTCGCCGACGCGCTGGCGGACTTCAGCCGCGAAGAGCACCTGATGGCGCTGAAATACGTCGCCGGCCGCTCCGGCCGCGTGGTGATGACCGAAGCGCTGTTGCCGCTGCCGGCCTCCAAAGCGGCGCTGCGCGCGCTGATCCTGCCGCTGCTCGACGAATCCGACGAACCGCTGGATGATGAAAACCTGATCGACTACGGTCTGGATTCGGTGCGGATGATGGCCCTGGCCGCCCGCTGGCGCAAAGTTCACGGCGATATCGACTTCGTGATGCTGGCGAAAAACCCTACCATCGACGCCTGGTGGGCGCTGCTTTCCCGCGAGGTGCGATAATGGCGGCGCTGGATTTTCGCGGCCAGACCGTGTGGGTGACCGGCGCAGGTAAAGGGATCGGTTATGCCACCGCGCTGGCTTTTGTGGAGGCCGGCGCCAACGTCACCGGTTTCGACCTCGCCTTTGACGGCGAACGCTACCCGTTTGCGACCGAAACGCTGGACGTCGCCGATGCCGACCGGGTGCGCGAGGTGTGCAGCCGCCTGTTGGCGAACACCGAGCGGTTAGACGTGCTGGTGAACGCCGCCGGGATCCTGCGCATGGGCGCCACCGACCAGCTAAGCGCGGAAGACTGGCAGCAGACCTTCGCGGTCAACGTCGGCGGGGCGTTCAACCTGTTTCAGCAGACGATGGCCCAGTTCCGTCGCCAGCGGGGCGGGGCCATCGTCACCGTCGCCTCCGATGCCGCGCACACGCCGCGCATCGGCATGAGCGCCTATGGCGCCTCGAAGGCGGCGCTGAAAAGCCTGGCGCTGACCGTCGGCCTTGAGCTGGCGGGCAGCGGGGTGCGCTGTAATCTGGTCTCGCCGGGCTCTACCGATACCGATATGCAGCGCACGTTGTGGGTCAGCGACGATGCGGAGCAGCAGCGGATCCGCGGTTTCGGCGAGCAGTTTAAGCTCGGCATCCCGCTGGGTAAGATTGCCCGCCCGCAGGAGATCGCGAATACCATTCTGTTCCTCGCCTCTGCTCATGCCAGCCATATCACCCTGCAGGATATCGTGGTGGACGGCGGCTCGACGCTGGGGGCGTAAATGGCCTGGAAACGAGCGCTCACGCTGGCGGCGCTGAACGCCAGCAGCGAAAACACCCTGGTGGCGCATCTGGGGATCGTCTACACCCGGCTGGAGGCGGGGCTGCTGGAGGCGGAGATGCCGGTGGATGCCCGCACCCATCAGCCGTTTGGCCTGCTGCACGGCGGCGCTTCAGCGGCACTGGCGGAGACGCTGGGGTCGATGGCCGGCTGGCTGATGACCGACGAGGGGCAGTGCGTGGTCGGCACCGAGCTGAACGCCACCCATCACCGGGCGGTCTCCAGCGGGAAAGTGCGCGGCGAGTGCCGCCCGCTGCATCTTGGCCGGCAGAGCCAGAGCTGGGAGATTGTGGTGTATGACGAGAAGGGGCGGCGCTGCTGTACCTGTCGTCTGGGCACCGCGGTGCTGGGCTAAGTAGCCACGCTTTCCCCGGCTTGCGTTGCGCTGAGCCGGGCTACGTATCGGCGCAATGGGTAGCCCGGATAAGGCGCAGCGCGCCGCCATCCGGGAATCTCCCTGCTCGCGCTGCGCTTAGCAGGGCTACGGTTTCTGGGCCAGGAAGCCGCTGTTTCCCCAGCTTGCGCTGCGCTGAGCCGGGCTACGTATCGGCGCAATGGGTAGCCCGGATAAGGCGCAGCGCGCCGCCATCCGGGAATATCCCCGCTCGGCTGTACTTAGCAGGGCTACGGTTTCTGGGTCAGGAAGCTGCTGTTTCCCCGGCTTGCGCTGCGCTTAGCCGGACTACGGATCTGTAGGTCGGGTAAGGCGTTAGCCGCCACCCGACAAACAAACGGCACCGTTCACGATAATCCTTTCATTCATTTTCCTGCCTTAAGTGATCTCGCTAGCAATGTGAGACAAATCTCTGTGGGTGGACGGCATCTGCGCTGTTTCGATGTTGTTAAAGTCTGCGTTGTGTTCTAGAAACAAACTGTAACATCCTGATTACCCTACCGGTGGACCACAACAATGAATAATTCAGGGAAATACCTTATCTGGGCACTGCTCTCCGTGATCGGAGCCTTTGCCCTCAGCTACATTGCTTTAAACCGGGGTGAGCAGATCAACGCGCTGTGGATTGTCGTCGCGGCAGTCTGCGTTTATCTGATCGCGTATCGTTTTTACGGCCTGTATATCGCCAAAACCGTGCTCGGCGTCGACCCGACGCGCATGACGCCCGCGGTGCGGCATAACGATGGCCTCGACTATGTCCCGACTGACAAAAAAGTGCTGTTCGGTCACCATTTTGCCGCCATCGCCGGCGCGGGGCCGCTGGTGGGCCCGGTGCTCGCCGCGCAGATGGGCTATCTGCCGGGGATGATCTGGATCCTCGCCGGCGTAGTGCTGGCCGGGGCGGTGCAGGACTTTATGGTGCTGTTCGTTTCCACCCGTCGCGACGGCCGTTCGCTGGGCGAGCTGGTGAAAGAGGAGATGGGGGCGACCGCCGGGGTGATTGCCCTGGTGGCGACCTTTATGATCATGGTGATCATCCTCGCGGTGCTGGCGATGATCGTGGTGAAAGCGCTGACCCACAGCCCGTGGGGAACCTATACCGTGGCCTTTACCATTCCGCTGGCGCTGTTTATGGGGATCTATATTCGCTATCTGCGCCCGGGGCGCATTGGCGAAGTGTCGGTGATTGGGCTGGTATTGCTGGTGTTCGCCATTATCTCCGGCGGCTGGGTAGCGGAAAGCCCGACCTGGGCGCCGTTCTTTGACTTTACCGGCGTCCAGCTCACCTGGATGCTGGTGGGCTACGGCTTTGTCGCCGCGGTGCTGCCGGTCTGGCTGCTGCTCGCCCCGCGCGACTACCTCTCCACCTTCCTGAAAATCGGCACTATCGTCGGTCTGGCGATCGGCATTCTGATTATGCGTCCGACCCTGACCATGCCGGCGCTGACCAAATTTATCGACGGCACTGGCCCGGTATGGACTGGCAACCTGTTCCCGTTCCTGTTTATCACCATCGCTTGCGGCGCGGTGTCGGGCTTCCACGCCCTGATTGCCTCCGGTACCACGCCGAAGATGCTGGCGAATGAAAATCAGGCCTGCTTTATCGGCTACGGCGGCATGCTGATGGAATCCTTCGTGGCGATTATGGCGCTGGTGGCCGCCTGTATCATTGACCCGGGCGTCTACTTCGCGATGAACAGCCCGATGGCGGTGCTGGCGCCGGCGGGAACCACCGATGTGGTGGCCTCGGCGGCGCAGGTGGTGAGCGGTTGGGGCTTTGCGATTACCCCGGAAACGTTGACGCATATCGCGAATGAGGTGGGCGAGCAGTCCATCATCTCCCGCGCCGGCGGGGCGCCTACGCTGGCGGTGGGCATGGCCTACATTCTCCACGGCGCGCTGGGCGGGTTGATGGACGTCTCGTTCTGGTACCACTTCGCCATTCTGTTTGAAGCGCTGTTTATCCTGACGGCGGTGGATGCTGGCACCCGTGCGGCGCGCTTTATGCTGCAGGATCTGCTGGGGGTGATCTCCCCGAACCTGAAGCGTACTGACTCGTTACCGGCTAACCTGCTGGCGACGGCGCTGTGTGTGCTGGCGTGGGGCTACTTCCTCCATCAGGGAGTGGTCGATCCGCTGGGCGGCATTAACACCCTGTGGCCGCTGTTCGGTATCGCCAACCAGATGCTGGCGGGGATGGCGCTGATGCTCTGCGCAGTGGTGCTGTTCAAGATGAAACGTCAGCGCTATGCGTGGGTGGCGCTGGTGCCGACGGCCTGGCTGCTGATCTGTACCCTCACCGCCGGCTGGCAGAAGGCCTTCAGCCCGGACAATAAAGTGGGCTTCCTGGCGATTGCCAACAAGTTCCAGGCGATGATCGACAGCGGCAAAATCCCGGCGCAGTACACCGAGTCGCAGCTGGCGCAGCTGGTGTTTAACAACCGTCTCGATGCCGGGCTGACCATCTTCTTTATGATCGTGGTGGTGGTGCTGGCGCTGTTCTCGATTAAAACCGCGCTGGCGGCGCTGAAAGAGAATAAACCGACGGCGAAAGAGACACCGTATGAGCCAATGCCTGAAAACCTGGACGCGATAGTGACCCAGGCGAAAGGGGCGCATTAACCTGTGTGCCGGGTGGCGGCTTCGCCTTACCCGGCGTACTTTTTCTGTGAGATCAGAATTATGTTCGACACCCTTTCCAAAGCAGGTAAGTACCTGGGCCAGGCCGCCAAAATGATGATTGGCGTGCCGGATTACGACAACTACGTCGAGCACATGCGCGTCAACCATCCGGATCAGACGCCAATGACCTACGAAGCATTTTTCCGCGAACGCCAGGACGCCCGCTACGGCGGCAAGGGCGGGGCGAAGTGCTGTTAACCCTCTTTCGGCAGATAGAGGCTGATCTGCTCCTGCTTACAGCCGTAGAGCGCCGCCAGCTTCTCGCGGGTGCGCTTCTGCGGACGGGAGTCCAGCGCTTCCAGCTGTGACACGGCGGACTGGCTGATGCCGAGCTTTTCGGTGACCTCCTGCTGGGACATCCCGCGCAGGATGCGCCACGCAGCCTGCAGGCTGACGTTTTCTTTATGCATCACGTCGCATACTTCGCCTGGCAGCATGACGTTATCATAGATGTCTGATTCATAAGGAATATCTTCCCAGTCCCTTTCATCCTCGTCGTCGTACTCCAGCAGAGCCAGGCGCATACGAAAGTAATCACTGTAAGGAATGACGACATACTGGTCTTTTCCTTCTTCATCCTTGATGTACTGAATAGTCATATTCGGCATGCTCCTCATGCAGGTAGGTGGTGGTGGTTCGGCGTTTAACCGCCACTATCGATTTTAGAAAATGGCTTATCTGCCGTTTTTGACCAGACAATCTTCATCCGTACCTCCACTGTACGACCACATAAAATATAAGGAAATAATAAGACTATTAGATAAATTCCGAATTTCTTATGGGGTAGGGTAGAGCGGAGAAAAAACGCAGGTAAGCGGCAAAACGCAACCCGTCGAGGCGGCTCGAAAAGGCCTCTGCCGGGCGACAGAGGCTTGCAGAAAATGTGCGATCAGGCGTTCAAACCGCCATCCACATCCAAACCGGTGCCGGAGATCTGCCCGGCGGCCGGGCTGGCGAGGAAGGTGACCGCCGCGGCGATGTCTTCCGGCTGGCCGTAGTGACCTAACGCAATAAGTTGACGCTGGGCATCGGCCTGCTCGCCGTCTTCCGGGTTCATATCGCTGTTGGTCGGGCCGGGATGGACGAGGTTAACGGTGATCCCGCGGGGGCCTAAATCGCGCGCCAGGCCGCGGGTAAGGGAGTTGAGGGCGGACTTGGTCATCGAGTAAACCGCGATGCCCGGCTGCGCCACGCGGTTAGCCAGACAGCTGCCGATGTTGATGATGCGCCCGCCGTCTGACATATGCACCAGCGCCTCCTGGATGGCGATAACCACCCCACGAATATTGACGTTGATAAGCGCGTCGATGTCCGCCAGCGTCATGGACTCCAGCGGGCCGCCGCGCGCGATCCCGGCGTTGTTGACCAGAATGTCCAGCCCGCCGAGGGAACGCGCCGCATGGGTGACGGCATCCTGAATCGCCTGCGCGCTGGCGCTGTCGGCCTGCACCGCTTCACCGTGCCGGCCCAGCGCTTTTATTTCATCTGCGACCGCCTGGGCTTTATCGGCCGATTTTTCATACGTAATAACCACATCGGCGCCGGCGCGCGCCAGCGACAGGGCGATAGCACGACCCAACCCACGGCTGGCGCCGGTAACCAGCGCCTTCTTACCTGTTAAATCGATCTGCATGATGACCTCGTTGCGAGAGTGGTGAGAATCATCATTAGGTATAGACGGTCGGGGTGATTAACGGCTGAAGTATTCCACCTTCTCAAACGCCGCGCGCAGAACCTCAGGGGTTAACGTCACCGGTAAATAGTGAATCGACTCGCCCGGGCGCAGGGTATGGGCAATGACCCGGTCAAACTCTTCGCGGTTAGTGATATCGACCTCCAGCGCCGCCAGCGTCGCCGGCAGGTTAAAGCGCTGCCAGGCCTGCACCAGCTGCGCCAGGACCTCATCCTGACCAAGCAGGGCGCTTTGCACCAGAATGCCGTAGGCCACCTTGGTGCCGTGGAGGAATTTATCCGTCTGCGGCAGCACCGTCAGCCCGTTATGCACCGCGTGGGCGGCGGCGACCCGAGTGTAACGTTCCCCCAGCCCGCCAACCATCCCGCCGCCGGCGATAACCGCATCCACCACATCGCGAAACGCCTGGGTCAGCTCGCCGCGGCGCTGGTCCGCCAGCGCCGTTTCGCTGCTGGCCAGCAGCACGTCGCGGATCGCCAGCGCGCCGTTAATCCCCAGCCGCACGGTGAGCGGCAGCGCCTCCGGCTGCGGCGCCAGCACCACTGCCTCATACCATTTGGCTAAGGTGTCGCCAATGCCCGCCAGCAGGTACTCCGCCGGGGCGTTGAGAATGATGCGCGGCTCGACCAGCACCAGGAAATTCGCGTCATCGAAGATCTCAAAATTCAGGGCCTGTCCGGCGTCGCTGTACCACACCGACAGCGGCGTCCATGCCGCGCAGGTGGCGGCGATGGTCGGGATGGCCACCAGCGGAACCCCCAGGCGGCGGGCCAGCACTTTCGCGCTGTCGAGCAGCGCGCCGCCGCCTACGCCAATCACTACCGCCCGATCGTCACCTGAGGCCTGCGCCAGCGCCGCCACATCGCGTTCGCTGCAGTGGCCGGTAAAGCGGATCTTTTTTGCCTCCGGCAGGTGGAAGGCCGCCGGCAGAAAAGGTTCGGCGCCGGCCAGGGCGCGCTCGCCATAGACCCACACCGCCCGCGATAGCTGGTCGGCGTTAAAAAAATCGCTTAACCGCTGAAGGCTGCCAGGGTGGGAGAAATAGTTGGCCGGGCCGGGCACGACGCGGATTTCGCTGTTGCTCATGAAAGCTGTCCTTATAGGTGTTGGGCTAACCTGATGTTATGTCTGGACATCCAGATGGCTAATATTATTTCGTTGTATCTTATGCTTTTTACGCAGTTGTCAGCCAGCGGCGGCTATGAAAAATTCGTTAAATCAGAAGATTAATTGCCGCACGGGAGCAGCGATGAGCGCGAATCGCCTTGAGATGCATAACATTAGCCTGGCCTTCTCCGGCTTTCAGGCGCTGAACAAGGTGGCCTTCACCCTTCATGGCGGGTCGGTGCATGCCCTGACCGGCGCCAACGGCGCGGGTAAGTCGACGCTGATGGCGGTGCTGTGCGGCACCCACGCCCATTATCAGGGCGAAGTGACGATCAATAACCAGCCGGTCACCATTCGTTCGCCGCGGGATGCCAAACAGCTGGGGATCCACCTGGTGCAGCAGGAGGTGGACGTGGCGCTGGTGCCGGGCCTGAGCATTGCCGAAAACATCATGCTGGACAGGCTGGCGGAGCCGGGGACGACCTTCCGCTGGTCGCGGGTTCGGCAGCTGGCGCGCGAGGCGCTGGCGCAGCTGGACGTGGCGCTGGACGTCAGGCGCTCTATTGACAGCTGCACGCTCGCCGAAAAACAGCAGATCCTGCTGGCCCGCGCCCTGTCGCACCATTGCCGCTTTCTGATCCTCGATGAACCCACCGCGCCGCTGGATCAGCATGAAAGCGAACGCCTGTTTGCGGTGGTACGCCGTCTGCAGCAGCAGGGGATCGGGGTGGTGTTTATTTCGCACCGCATCCACGAGCTGAAGGCGATCTGCGACACCCTGACGGTGCTGCGCGACGGGCGTCTGATTGAGAGCGGCCCGATGGCGCCGCTGAGCGGGGAACAGATTGTCGAAAAGATGCTGGGCCACGAGCTGAGCGATATCTTCCCGCCGCCGCGTCCGCCGCACGGTGAAGAAGTGCTGCTGCAGGTGGAAGGGCTGCACGATGAGGCGCTGCTGCAGGATATCTCGCTGCGCCTGCGTAAGGGGGAAATTCTGGGGATCGCCGGGCTGGCCGGGGCTGGCAAAACCGAGCTGTGCAAAGCGCTGTTCGGCGCCAGCAAAAGCCGGGTGCAGCGCGGCGAGCTGAACGGCCAGCCGTGGCGGCCGCGGGATCCCGCCGACTCGGTGGGGCGCGGCCTGGCGCTGGTCCCGGAGGAGCGGCGCAAAGAGGGCATTTTCATCGAAGAGCCGATCGCGATGAACCTGGCGGTCAGCGCCGATAACCACTTTTCGCGCTGGAGCTTGTTCGGCCATCGCCAGGCCTGGCGCTGGGCGGAGGAGGTGATTGCCCGCCTCGGCGTGCGCGCCACCGGTCCCGGTCAGACGCTGCGTCGTCTGTCCGGCGGCAATCAGCAGAAGGTGGCCATTGGCAAATGGTTGCGCGGCGATGCCAACGTTTTGATTTTTGACGAACCGACCAAAGGGGTCGATGTGAAAGCGAAAACCGATCTGTTCATGCTGATCGATGGGCTGGCGCGGGAAGGCAAAGGGGTGATTTATGCCTCGGGTGAATTCGCCGAGCTGGTCGGTTTATGCGACCGCATCTGCGTACTATGGGACGGACGGATCGTGGCGGAGATCCCCGGCGCGGAAGCCCGGGAAGAGACACTGCTTTATTATTCAACCGGAGGAGCGGCAGCGTGAGCAAGGCCCTGGCAGTGAACGCGACGGTATCGGGCCGTCAGCGATTTTTTGATTTTCTCTATAAGTGGGGCATGTTGCTGACCGTGGTGCTGCTGGTGGCGGTCTTTGGCTTCGCCTCGGACAACTTCCTTGACCCGTTCAACATCATCAACATTCTGCGCTCGATAGCCATCGTGACGGTGATTGCCATTGGGGTGTCGATTTCCCTCACCATCGGCGGCTTCGATCTGTCCGTCGGATCGACGGCGTCGCTGGCCAACGCCCTGGTGATCTCCCTGTTTGTCTGGCACGGCCTGGGGACCACCGAAGCTATCCTGATCACCCTCGCGCTCTGCACCCTGGTGGGGCTGTTTAACGCCTTTCTGATCGTGGTGCTGCGCATCCCCGACATGCTCGCCACCCTGGCCAGCCTGTTTGTGATTCAGGGGGTGGCAATGACATACAGCTACGGCGGGTCGATTACCGAAAACATGGTGCTGCCGAGCGGCGAGATGGCGGAAGGCACCATCCCGGCGGCATTTGGCGCGCTGGGCCAGGTGCCGACCATCGTCATCATCATGCTGGTGGTGACGCTGGTCGCCCAGCTGGCGCTGTCGTTCACCACCCACGGCCGGCGGATGTACGCCATCGGCGGCAACCCGGAGGCGGCGCGGCTCTCCGGCCTGCGGATCACGCGTTATAAAGTGGCGGCGTACGTGGTTGCCTCGCTGCTGGCCGGGCTCGGCGGCATTCTGCTGGCCTCGCGTATCGGATCGTCGCAGGTTAACGCCGGCGGCGGCTATCTGATGGACGCGGTGGCGGCGGCCTGGATCGGCTTTTCGCTGGCCGGTTCCGGCAAACCGAACGCTCTGGGGACGCTGGTGGGGGCGGTGATCCTCGGCGTGCTCTCCAACGGGCTGGTGATGCTCTCGGTGCCGTATTACGCGATGGACATTATTAAAGGGCTGGTACTGGCTGGCGCGCTGGCACTGACCTATTTTCAGCGCCGTACTTAACATTTTACAGGGTAAACCGCATGAAAAAGATCGCACTCTCTCTCATTACGCTGGGTCTGCTGCAGTCGACGGCGGCGCTGGCCACCGCCCCGACGCCGGTGCCGGCGGCCATTGCCGAACACAATGGCCCGATCCGCATTGCAGTGATCCGCAACCTGGGGTCTGACGATAACACCACCCAGTTTGTCGCCGGGGCGCTGCAGGAAGGCAAAAAGCTCGGTTTCAAAATCAGCACCTTCCTGAGCAACGGCGATGACGCCAAATTCCAGGACTTCGTCAACCAGGCGATCAGCCAGAAATACGACGGCATTATTCTCTCCCAGGGGCGTGACCCCTATTCGACGGCCCTGGTGAAGAAGGCGGTGGACGCCGGGATCAAAGTGGCGGTGTTCGATACCGCGGTGAGCGGCGAGATCCCCGGCGTGACGGTCAGCCAGCAGGATGACGCCTCACTGACCGATCTCTCCTTTGGCCAGCTGGTGAAAGACTTCAACGGCAAAGCCAACATCGTCAAGCTGTGGGTGGCGGGTTTCCCGCCAATGGAGCGCCGTCAGGCGGCTTACCAGACGCTGCTGAAGCAAAATCCGGGGATTAAAGAGCTGGAGTCGATCGGCGCCGTTTCGTCCGATGTGCAGGGCGACACTGCCAACAAGGTGGGGGCGATCCTCGCCAAATATCCGAAAGGGAAAATCGACGCTATCTGGGGCACCTGGGATGCCTTTAGCCAGGGGGCCTATAAGGCGCTGAAAGAGAACGGCCGCACCGAGATCAAACTCTACAGTATTGATATTTCCAACCAGGATCTGCAGCTGATGCGCGAAGCCGGCAGCCCGTGGAAGGTGAGCGTGGCGGTGGATCCGAAGCTTATCGGCGCGACCAACGTGCGGCTGATCGCCAATAAGATCGCCGGCGAGCCGACGCCGGCCACCTACGACTTCAAGGCGGCGGCGATCCCGCAGGCGCTGCTGGCGGCCCAGCCGGGGGCGGTGAACGTGGCCACGCTGGGGAAAATCATTCCGGGCTGGGGCCAGACGGAAGACTTTATCGCGCCGTGGTTTGCGACGCTGGAAGCGAAAAACAAATAAAACGAAGCCGGGTGGCGGCGGGGGCGGCCTGTTGCCCTTTCCCACAGGGAGAGGGGGAAAACCAACAGCGCCCGTAGGCCCGGTAAGCGCAGCGCCACCGGGCGAAAGGAATTCCCTATGTCAGCATTACCTTCCCCAGAATACAGCCGCAATATGCGGCTGATCGGCCATAGCGACCAGGGCGGTCGTCCGGACGGCGTCCAGCTGATGGTGCACCGCGGATTCGCCTATATCGGCCATATGGTGTCGCAGGGTTTTTCCGTGGTCGATGTTCGCGATCCGACCCGGCCCAGCACGGTCAACTATATTGCCGCGCCGCCGGGCACCTGGAACGTGCACCTCCAGGCGCATGACGATCTGCTGCTGGTGATCAACGCCCGGGATCTGTTTGCCGACGCCCGTTTTGCCGATGAGAAGGTGTACTACACCCGCTCGGTGGGTGACACGGTCAGCGATGTGCAGGACAAAGGCTGGAGCGCCGGGCTGCGCGTGTTTGATATCTCCACGCCGGATAAGCCGCGTGAAATTGGCTTTCTGTCGCTGAGCGGTATCGGCATTCACCGCATCTGGTACGTCGGCGGCCGCTGGGCGTATGTGTCCGCGCTGATCGACGGTTTTACCGACTACATCTTCCTGACCATCGATCTGGCCGATCCGCGTAAACCGCAGGTTGCCGGGCGCTGGTGGCTGCCGGGGATGCACCAGGCGGGCGGTGAAACACCGGACTGGCCGCAGGGTAAACGCTATGCGCTGCACCACGCCATTATTGCCGGGGATACCGCCTACGGCAGCTGGCGCGACGGCGGCCTGACGCTGCTGGATGTCAAAGACCGTACCCAGCCGACGCTGATTAGCCATCGCAACTGGAGCCCGCCGTTCGGCGGCGGAACGCATACCGCGCTGCCGCTGCCGGATCGCGATCTGCTGGTGGTGCTGGATGAAGCGGTGCTCGACAATCAGGAGGACGGCGAGAAGCTGATCTGGCTGTTTGATATTCGCGAGCCGGCGAACCCGGTGAGTATCTCAACTTTCCCACAGCCTGACGAAATCGACTATGCGGCGAAAGGGGCGCACTTCGGGCCGCATAACCTGCATGAGAACCGGCCGGGGAGCTTTGTCAGCTCAACGCTTATCTTCGCCACCTATCAGAATGCCGGCGTGCGGGCGTACGATATTTCCAACCCGTATCGTCCGCTGGAGACCGGGGCGCTGGTGCCGGCTGCTCCTGAGAGGATGATGGATACCCGTCCCGGCCGCCCGCGGGTGATCCAGTCCTGCGATGTGTTTGTCGATGCGCAGGGCATTATCTACAGCACCGATTACAACGGCGGGCTGTCGGTGATTGAGTATCTGGGGTGAGGACAAGGTAAACGCAAAAAGGCAATGACAATTGCCTTTTTCTCGCTGATGACAAACCTGTTTCGTTATTGTGCTCGCATGTCTGCCGGGTGGCGGCTTTCGCCTTACCCGGCCTACGAAAGACTGCAATATCAAACCGTCATGCGGTTATCTGTAGGCCCGCGCAAGCGCAGCGCCGCCGGGCAATCCCAGAAGAATGCACTTTTTAGGCTTTGCTCCCTCTCCCTGGGGGAGAGGGCCGGGGTGAGGGCAAGGTAAACGCAAAAAGGCAATGACAATTGCCTTTTTCTGGCTGATGACAAACCTGTTTCGTTATTGTGCTCGCATGTCTGCCGGGTGGCGGCTTTCGCCTTACCCGGCCTACAAAAGACTGTAATATCAAACCGTCATGCGGTTATCTGTAGGCCCGCGCAAGCGCAGCGCCGCCGGGCAATCCCAGAAGATTGCACTTTTTAGGGTTTGCTCCCTCTCCCAGGGGAGAGGTCTGGGGTGAGGGCAAGGTCAACGCAAAATTGTGCTCGCATGTCTGCCGGGTGGCGGCTTTCGCCTTACCCGGCCTGCGAAAGACTGCAAGATCAAACCGTTATGCCATTATCTGTAGGCCCGCGCAAGCGCAGCGCCGCCGGGCAATCCCAGAAGATTGCACTTTTTTAGGCTTTGCTCCCTCTCCCTGTGGCAGAGGGCTGGGGTGAGGGCAACAGGCCGCGCTCAGCTGTACTGGCGCACCCGCGCCAGCAGCTCGTCGATGCTGTCGATACGCTCGGCCAATACGATCAGCGCTTTGCCCAGGGTAATGGCGTGGCGCAGGCACTCATGCCGCATAGCGTCATCCTGGATAGTGTCGATATCCGCGACGTGCGACAGCCCGACGCTGCGGCGGATCAGTTCGCTGCCGCAGAAGCCGACCGCGTCCGCCCAGACCTTTTTCAGAAAGGCGGAGGCGTAGCCGGGGTAAGCCAGCGCCGCGTCGCGGGTTTTCTCCGCCGCCAGCGCCTGGAAGCGCTCGGCAAAGGTGGTCCACAGCTGGTGGATGTCGTTCAGCCGCTGCTCGCGTGCGGCGGCGGCGTCGCGAATGCCGAGCTGGCCCGGCAGGCCGCAGTAGTTCAGCAGCAGGTTGCCGATGGCGGTGCCGATATCGAAGCCGATGGGGCCGAAGTAGCCGAACTCGGCGTCGATGGCCTTCAGGCTGCCTTCGGCAACGAAAATCGACCCGCTGTGGATATCGCCGTGCAGCAGCGCTTCCGCATGGGCAAAGAAACGGTGCTTCAGCGCCGCCACCGCCAGCTTAAGCTGGGCGTCGTCGCGCAGGGCGGCGACATCGGCCTCCAGCTCCGCCGGGTAGTTATTGCGCGCGTGGATCTGATACGGGTCGTTAAAGAACAGATCCTCGGTGATCTCGCACATCGCCGGGTTAATAAACTGCGCCACCTGCGCCTTTTTCTCGTGGGGATGGAGATAGAAATCGCTGGTATGAAACAGCACCTGCGCCAGATAGTCGCCAAGCTGGCGGGCCGCCTGAGGGTAGTAGACGTTAGCGATAAGCTCCCCGCGCCAGATGCGGTGGTCAGAAAGATCTTCCATCACCATCACCGCCAGTTCGGGATCAAAGTGATGGATTTTTACCGTGTGCTGCGGGCTGTGCTGATAGTGGGCGACCAGGGTCTGCGCTTCCAGACGGGCGCGGTCAAGGGTCAGCGGCCAGGATTCGCCGACGCAGCGCACGTAGGGCAGGGCCTGTTTGACGATCGCCCGGCTGACGCCCTGGCGATCGAACACTTTAAACACCAGATTGAGGTTGCCATCGCCCACTTCCTGCGCGCTGACCAGCTCAGATGGGTTGTCGATGCCGGCGAACTGCTGCGCGTAAGCCACGGCGTCGTGGGCGGTGAAGGTATGGTATTGCGACATTGCCTCGATCCTCGAATTCTGATTAAGCCGTTCAGACGTCTATACTTCTGGATTTCATCCTGACACAATGTGATACAACAACGCAACAGGGATTTAACGACATGCAGACATTACAGACCACCAGCCTGCGGGTGAGTGAAAATCAGCTTTTTATTCTCGACCAGCAGGCCTTGCCGCAGGAAAAACGCTGGCTGGCGGCGGATAACGTTGCGCTGCTGGTGGACCATATTCACGCCCTGCGGGTGCGCGGCGCGCCGTTGATTGGCCTGTCCGCCAGCCTGCTGCTGGCCCTGCTGGCCCAGCGCGGCCTGAGCCGGGATGAACTCCAGCAGGCGCTGGAGACGCTGCGCGCGGCGCGGCCGACGGCGGTCAACCTGATGAATAATCTGGATCGCATGAAGCAGGCGCTGGCCCGGGAGGATTACCCGCAGGCGCTGGAAGCGGAAGCCCTGCGTCTGGTCGAAGAAGATAAACAGCTGTGCGACCGCATCGCTGAGGCAGGCAGTGCGCTGGTGAAGCCCGGTAGCCGTCTGCTGACCCACTGCAACACCGGTGGCCTGGCGACCGCCGGGGTGGGGACCGCCCTGGGCGTTATCGCGCTGGCGCACCGGCAGGGAAAGGTGGCCAGCGTGTGGGTCGATGAAACCCGGCCGCTGCTGCAGGGCGGACGTTTAACCGCGTGGGAGCTGGGTGAGCTGGGCGTGCCCTATCAGCTGATCACCGATTCAATGGCCGCCAGCCTGATGGCGCAGGGGCAGGTGGTTGCGGTGTGGGTCGGTGCCGACCGCATCGCCGCCAACGGCGATGTGGCGAATAAAATCGGCACCTATTCGCTGGCGGTATTGGCCCATTATCACCAGATCCCGTTTTACGTCGCTGCGCCGCAGACGACCCTCGATCGCCATTGCCCGAACGGGGCGGCCATCCCCATTGAGCAGCGCGCCGCGGCGGAAGTGACCGGGGTGGCGGGCAGCTTTGGCGCGGTACAGTGGGCGCCGACCGGGGCCGCCGTTTACAATCCGGCGTTCGACGTCACGCCTGCCGGGCTGATTAGCGGCTGGGTGCTGGACAGCGGGGTGGTCACCCCGGCGCAAGTTGCCGCCGGGGCGTTTGCGGCGGACCACGGATAGCGGACCCTGTGCCGGGCCTGGAAAAACGGTTTCCCGGGCCCGGGCAATCGCCAGGCCGCTACGGCAGGACCATCGCTACCACCGGGGCGGAGGGCCGGTCGATACGCTGACCCAGCGCAGTGATAGCCGCCTGGAAGGGACACAGCGTACCGACGTCGGTCTGACGGCAGCCCGGCTGACGCCACTCCTGACGCAGCATCGGGTGCTGCGCGTCCGGCGTCTGCAGACGACGCAGGTCGTCGAGGCCTTGCGCCTGGAAATAGACCCGCAGATAGCGTTCCCCGCTCTTCGCGTCGCGCCAGCGCTCCAGCACCAGGCTACTACCCGGCGGGATATTTCCCCGGCTGTAGCCCGGCAGCTGCCAGCTAAAGTTCATCAGCGTGCGCACCATGGCGATATTGGTGTCATGGGCCACCAGCAGCAGCCAGCGTACGTTCGGATTCGCCTCTGGTTTGACGCCGTCGAGCATGGCGTTGAGCAGCACCGACCCGCGTTTTTGCGCGGTATACAGCACATCGTTGCTCAGATCGTAGTTTTCCGTTAACAGCGGCAGCAGGGCGGTGATCTGACTGGCCTGGGCGATCTTGCCCCACGCCAGCTGGCTGAGAGGCAGGTTTTCACTCCAGCCGAGACGCAGCGTCTCCACCATATTGGCCATCACGCTCAGTCCGCTAATGGTGGTTTTCCCGCTTTTGCTCTGCTCGACCTGCCACGGGGTGTCGAAGACCGGGCAGGGCTTATCGGCCTGACAAACCGCCTGTTTCAAAAGCTGGATGGCCGGCGCCAGCGCCTGCCGACGCTGCGCCAGATCCCCGGCCTTCTCTTTTACCGCCGCCAGCTGGCGGGCGGGGTCGGTTTGCGTGGCGGCGAATTTGTCGGTCTGAAACAGCGGATCGGCGTCCCCGCTGACGTAATGGATAGCGACGCCGCAGCCGGGGAAGGCGCCATCCACCAGCGCCTGGGCGGTCGCCCGCGTCCGCTGCAGCGGGCTGGCGCGCACGTAAATCGACTCCGCCGTCGGGCATCCCGCCTGCAGCAGGCCAAGCTGGCGATAGTGCTGGCCTTCCTCACGCCCTTTATTGACCACGGCGGCATAGCCATGACCGGTGAGCTCGCCGTCATGGGTGGTCCACTCGGTCCACGGTCGTCCGGTGGCGGCCTCGATGGCTTCCCGGTTGCCGGCCGTCGGCGGACGAATCCCGTGGCGGCTAAGCTCCACCACTTTCTCCAGCTGCCAGTCC
Organism: Klebsiella sp. C360; assembly: GCF_048822415.1. NCBI lineage: Bacteria > Pseudomonadati > Pseudomonadota > Gammaproteobacteria > Enterobacterales > Enterobacteriaceae > Klebsiella > Klebsiella sp. C360. Next base: position 1,107,966 of record NZ_JBMEZZ010000001.1, on the reverse strand, counting down.
GCGGCGGCGGCAGATTGCAGCGCCAGCAGCGGCAGCGCGCAGGCGATAAACAGGCGTAACAGCCCCTGATGTCTTGCAGGCATCATATCTTCTTCCTTAATTCGTTAATCGGTTATGAGGAGAACGAGGTCTGCCGTTCGACGGCATGGCGCCGGGCGACGATGGCGGCAGTGGTAAAACAGAGTAGCGCGGAACCCAGACCGGTACCCACCCAGAACAGCGCCAACGTGCTGAAATCATACAGCGTTTTGCCGTTCTCAAGGATAGCCGTTTTATCAATAATGATCCCGGTGAGAAACTCGCCCAGGCCGGCGCCGGCGTAGCTGGCGATGCCGATGGTGCCGAGCGCGGCCCCCGCCGCTTTGCGCGAGGAGATATCGACGGCGATCAGCCCGCCGAGGAAGCAGGTCAGAGCGCCAATGGTTGCTCCGAAGATAATCATCGCCAGAATATCAGTGTAATAACTGTGCGGCGACCAGAGCATCAGGGCGAAGCCGGCGGTGTTCAGCAGGCTGATAAACCCGGCCATCACGCTGCGGTTGCGCGGGAAAAAGCGGTCGGAGAGCATGCCGGCGATGATGGTCCCGGCGATGCCGGCGATGGCGTTGACGCCAATAATCCCGGACGCCTCCAGCGTGGAGTAGGCTTTATCCTGCTCCAGAAAGAAGATCCCCCAGGAGTTGACGGCGTAGCGGTCGATGTACATAAAGGCGGAGGCGAGGGCGAGGGTCCACAGCGCCGGGTTGCGCAGCGCCAGCAGCTGGTTTTTAAACACCGAGCCGCGGGCTTCGGTCTCCTCCTGCGGTTCATCGCGGATGACGTTGATGGACGGGAAGCCGCTGCTCTGCGGCGAATCGTGCATGAACAGCACCAGCAGCACCACGCCGGCGGCGCCGAGCGCGGCGGTGGACAGGTAGCCCATCTGCCAGCCAAACCCGGCGATCACCGCGGCGATCACCATATAGGTGACGGCCTCGCCGATATTATGCGCCGTCGACCAGATGCCATAGAAGGTGCCGCGCTCCTTAACGCCGTACCAGCGCGCCAGCGAGACCGCGCAGGGGCCGACGCCCATCGACTGCGCCCAGCCGTTGATCCCCCAGAAGATGGCCAGCAGCAGGGCGTTGGTGGTCATCCCCATCATCAGGTTCATTCCGGCGCTGAGCAATAAACCGAGGCTCATATAGCGCACCACGTTGGCGTGATCGGCGATAAAGCCGTTGACCAGTTTGCCGATGGCGTAGCTGAAGAACAGGGTGGAGCCGATCATGCCGAGCTCCGTCGGGGTGATCCCCAGCTCCACCAGCGCGCTTTTGGCGACGGTGAACGATAACCGGCAGACGTAAAAGGTGACGTAGGCCAGGGTCATGGCGATAAAGGTTTGCCAGCGCACCCGGCGAAAACGGTGTTCATCAAACGCGGCGCCCGCTTTCGGCGGCGACGCCCGGAAAAAAGCGATAATTCCAGACATAGGTGGTTCTCCGCAGGTCGGAGGCCTGACTGATTGATGTGGTTCGTCCGTGAATGAAGTTATCGTTACTGTGTAGAGTACATAATCAGAAATAGCCTGACCCGTAAGGGTTAATTTAATGGTTGTAGGATCATCTTTTTCAGCTGCGGGTAGAGCGTCTGGCTGGCCAGCAGCAGCGGGTTGCCGCGCTGGAGCCCCTCCTGCGCCAGAAAATCGTTGCTGGCGCCGCCCGCTTCGCGCATCAGCACCAGCCCCGGCAGGGCGTCCCACGGGTTCATGTGCGGCTCGTAGTAGCCAATCAACCGGCCTGCCGCCGCCCAGGCGCTCATCAGCGCGCCGGAGCCGTTGCGGATAAACATGCCGCCGTCGCTGAGCAGCGCCTGCAGAAACGGCAGAAAGTCCGCCGGGGTGACGCGATGCGAGGTGCCGACGCCCATCACCCCCTCCCTGACCGTCGTCGCGGGGTGCGGACGGATCGGGGCGTCGTTGAGCCAGGCGCCATGGCCCCGCAGGGCGTGAAACAGCTCGCGATGGTTAGGGTCATAGACCACGCCGATGACCGGTTCGCCGTCGGCGACGATCGCCAGCGACAGGCACCAGGTGTGCAGGCCGTTGAGGAAACAGCTGGTGCCATCGATGGGGTCGACCACCCACAGCACCCGCGCGTCGGACAGGCGGGCGCCGCTCTCTTCGCCGAGAAAGCCATCCTCCGGAAACGCGCTCTGAATGCGCTGTTTCACAAAGGCCTCCACCCGCTTATCGGCCACGCTGACCACATCCTGCAGATCGTCGCCCTTATGGTCGACGGTCAGCGCTTCGCGTTGTTGATAGTATTCAAACGCCAGCTCAGCCCCCGCTTTCGCCAGCTCGCAGGCCAGGCGGTAGCGGGCCTGTAGCGCTTCTGATTCCTGAGATTGCATAGTGACTCCCTATTTTGCACACGTGTGCATTTTGCGTGAAAAAAACAGCCCCGAAGGGCCGAATGAGTGTGGCCGGGTTTCACAGAAGATTCTGTGATCGATCCAGCATAAAATGATTTTTTCATTTCGCGCTTTGACGAATAATTAGTTTCACCGGCACTTCGCGATGGCGCGAGGGCAGGCTGAAGCGGGCGATCCGCGTCATCAACAGATCCACCGCGTGGTGGGCCAGCAGGGCGGTATTCTGTTGAACGGTGGTGAGCTGATAGGGGCGCCAGTCCGCCTGCGGGATATCGTCAAAGCCGACGATGGCCGGTAGCGGGGCGGCGGCGGGGGCGTCCCGCAGGCCGTCCAGGGCGCCCAGCGCCAGCATATCGGTGGCGCAGAACAGGGCCTGCACCCCGGGGTTTTCAGCAACTAATTCTCTGGCGGCCTGGTGGCCGGCCTGATAACCGCCGCCGTCGCAGAAGCGGCTGGTTACCGTCATGCCCGACGTCTGAGCGATGAAAGCGTCATAACGCTGGCGGGTGCTGAAGTTCTCGCGATTTTCGCCAATAAAGCCAACCTGCCGCCAGCCTCGACGACTGAACAAGCCCGCCACCAGCTTCGCCCCTTGGGCGTTATCGCTGCACACCCGGTCGCAGCCGGCGAGGTCCGCATGACGGTTGATCAGGGTGACGGGGATCTTGCGCGCCAGGTACTCTTCCGCCAGCGACAGCGGCGGCGCGCCGGAGGTGATGATCACGCCGGCGACGTGGTAGCTCAGCAGCTGTTTAAGCGAAGGGGCGAGCTGCTGCGGATCGTCAGCGTTCATCAGCAGCGGCATAAAGCCGTTGAGCGCCAGCTGATGGACCAGCGGCGCCAGCAGTTTGCTGCGAAACGGGTTGTCGAAACCGGCGGTGACGATGCCGATAAAATTACTGCTGCCGGTGATCATCGTCCGGGCGATGATATTCACCTGATAGCCCAGAGCTTCCGCGGCGCTCAGCACCTTCTGCCGGGTCTTCTCCGACACCGAGGCGCCGGGGGTGAAGGTCCGGGAGACCGCCGAGCGCGAGACGCCGGCCAGTCTGGCCACATCCTCGGCCTTAATCCATTTTTTATCGCTCATCGTCGTTTCGCGCCGTCTGTTTTCCAGGAAGCCGACGCCCGGTCGGGCGTCGGTCACGCACACTGCCTGAAAAGGTATCACAGAAAGGCGCCGACGCGCAGCGCCTTGCGCCTTATGCCGGGTAGCGGATGTGCTCCACCTCACGTTGTAAAATCACCTTACCGTGGCGAATGGAGGTTAGCACCCGCGCCTGGCGGCGGACGGCCTCGTAGTCGTTTTCCGCATCGAGGATCAGCAGGTTGGCCGGGCGGCCTTCGGCGAGGCCGTAGTTATCGCCCAGACAGAGCGCCCGGGCGCTGTTGTCGGTGACGAAGTCAAGGCAGCGCTGCAGATCGTCATAGCCGAGCATATGGCAGATGTGCAGTCCGGCATCCAGAATGCGCAGGATATTGCCGTTCCCCAGCGGATACCACGGATCCTGAATCGAGTCCTGAGCAAAGCAGACGTTGATGCCGGCGCGATCCAGCTCCGCCACCCGGGTGACGCCGCGCCGTTTCGGCCAGCTGTCAAACCGGCCCTGCAGATGAATGCTTTCGGTCGGGCAGGAGATAAAGTTGATCCCCGAGGCTTTCAGCAGGCGAAACAGCTTCGAACAGTAGGCGTTGTCATAAGAGCCCATCGCGCAGGTGTGGCTGGCGGTGACCTGCGCCCCCATACCGCGCACCCGGGCCTCTTCCGCCAGCACTTCGAGGAAACGCGACTGCGGATCGTCGATTTCATCGCAGTGGACATCCACCAGGCGGCCATAGCGCTGGGCGAGGTCCATCAAAAACATCACCGAACTGACCCCTTTGTCGCGGGTGTTTTCATAGTGCGGAATACCGCCCACCACGTCGGCGCCCATCTCGATGGCGCGCGTCATCAGCCCCCGACCGTCGGGGTAGGATTCAATCCCCTCCTGCGGAAAGGCGACAATCTGCAGATCGATGAGATCGGCGGCCTCTTTTTTCACCGCCAGCAGCGCCTGCAGGGCCGACAGCGACGGGTCGGTGACATCCACATGGGTCCGGACGTGCTGGACGCCGAAATCGCGCAGCATGCCGATGGTTTTCAGCGCCCGCTGGCGGGTGTCCTCCGGGGTGATGCTCGCTTTGCGCTGGCTCCAGCGGGTGATGCCTTCAAACAGGGTGCCGCTGCGGTTCCACTCCGGCTCGCCCGCGGTGAGGGTGGCGTCAAGATGAATATGCGGCTCGACGAAGGGGGGGATCGCCAGCCGGCCCTGGGCGTCGATATCGCCGGCGTCGGCGGTCTGCATCGCGGTTTGGGCGGTCATGCGCTGAATCAGGCCGTCCTGCAGCTCAAGGGTAAACAGCGCCTCCTGGCGGCGCAGGCGGGCGTTAACAATTTTCATGGTTGGTCCTGTAAATGGTTTTGCGATAAACGCCAGATCACCAGCGCGACCGAGGCGTTGAGATGAAACTGAGGGTGGCTGACCGGGTAGCCGGTCAGTTTTTCAATACGCTGGATGCGCTGATGCAGGGTGTTGCGATGGAGACCCAGCCGGTCGGCGGCCCGCACCACGTTGCCGTTCTCCTGCTGCAGCGTCTCGAGGGTCTCCAGCAGCAGCCACGGCGCTTTACGGCCCGGCTCGATCAGGCAGCCCAGGGTGTCGTGCATAAAATCGTTGAGCAGCGCCGGGTCGCTGACCGCGGACAGCAGTTTGATAAACCCCAGCTGCTGATAGTCGCTGATCCGCTGGGTCGGCCGCAGGGTATCGCAAAGATCCAGCGCCTGTCGCGCCTGCGACAGCGCCCGCGGGTAGCCCTGCAGCTGCCTGACCGGCGCGGAAAGGCCGCAGAGCAGCGACAAACTCTCTTCCCCCTCCGCCAGCGTCTGCAGCCACTGCTGTAGCCACTTTTTCTGCTGAAAGCCTTCCCCCTCCTCATCCGGCAGCAGGAAAAGGAACATGTTGCTGCGCTCCAGCAGCGGGAAGGGGTTGCCCTGCTGGTTGAGCTGCAGCTGCAGCTGCTGGCGCACGCTGCGGTGGGCCTGCTGCAGCCAGGCTTCGGCCTGTTCGGGCGGAAACTGGCGAAACAGGCGGGACAGTCCCTCCAGGCGCAACGCCGCCAGCCGCAGCGGGCGGGTAAAATCGAGCTGCTGGTGGAGGGCGCGCTGGTGGAGCATCTGCAGGTCCGGATAGTCGCCAGTGACCAGCTGCATCAGGATGTCGCGCTGCGACTGCAGGGCGCTTTCGCTGCGGACCAGCGCGGTGCCGACCCGCTCGGTGACAATCACCATCTTCAGCAGGTAGGGCTGCTCGATCAGCGGAATGCCCAGCTCGTCGGCAAGGGCGATCAGCGTGGCGGGAATGGCGTGGATATAGGCCTCGCCGGTGAGGATCACCATCCCGGCGATGCCGCGCTGTTTGCCCTCCATCAGCAGCTGGATCAGGTTGGCTTCATCCCGGGGATGGTTGATGCCGGTGATAAAGACCAGCTCGCCGCCCATGATCCACTCGGCGATATGCTCATTTTCCGCTACGTAGTACCAGCGTACCGCCCGCTGCAGCCCTTGCTTTCCCGCCCGCAGACGCAGGGCGGAGAGTCCCTCAAGGGCCAGCAGTTCGCTGACCGTCAGGCTCATGGCTCCTGCTCCGCGACGGCGGCAGGCTGACGCTTGCTTAGCAGGGTCAGGGCGATATAGACCAGCGCGGAGACGGTGATCCCCACCAGCGGCGCGATCCACGGCGACAGATAAGCCACCACCGCGCCGGCGGCGTAGGCGCCGAGTCCCAGCCAGTTAAAACGCGGCAGGCGGGCGTTCTGCAGCAGGGGATAGCGTCCGCCGCGGGCGAACCAGTAGTCGGCGAGGATCACCCCGCCGATGGGCGGGATAATGCTGCCCAGCAGCACGAGGAACGGGATCAGCATTTCGTACATACCGCCAATGGCCAGCACAATGCCCACCCCGGCGGCGGCGAGGGTCAGCGTGCGGCGACGTTCGCTGCGCAGCAGATGGCAGGCGGCGGCGGAGACGTTATAGATGGTGGGGCCCTGGATGGTCAGTAGATTGAGACACAGCATGATCACCGCGGCCACCGACAGCCCCTGCAGGATCAGCACTTCGACGATATCGGCCTGTTGATAGACGATAGCGCACCAGGCGCCGGCGACGATCATCAGCCCGTTGCCGACGAGGAAGCTGCCCATGCTGGCGAGAATGGCGGTACGGCTGGAGTTGGCCAGCCGGGTCCAGTTTGTCGCCTGGGTTGCGCCGCTGGCGAAGGTGCCAAAGACCATGGTGATGGCCGCCGACCAGGTCATGGCGTCGCCTGGCGCAATGCGGGTCATCGCCTGCCAGCCGCCGGCGTGGCGCAGCGCCAGATACATGGAGACCACCAGCAGCACGAACATCAGCGGCACCGACAGGCGCGACAGCGCGTCCAGCCCCTTGTAGCCCACCAGCGCGGTGACGCAGAACAGAATGCCAAACAGCACCATCAGCGGCAGGGTCAGCGCCTCGGGCAGGGCGAGGATCTTCACCAGCGAGATAGCGACCGTGGCCGTCCCCCACGCGTACCAGCCCAGCTCGGCAAAGCCAAGGATAAAATCGGCCAGCTTGCTGCCGATCTCGCCGAAGCAGAAGCGGCCCATCAGCACCGTATTCAGGCCGCTGCGCGCGGCGATCCAGCCCAGCGATGCGGCATACAGGGCCAGCAAGGCGTTGCCGATGAAGGCTATCCACAGCAGATTGACGATGGAAAAGGAGACGCCGAGTTTACCGCCGGCGAACATCGTGCCGGTGAAAAAGGTAAAGCTGAATAACACCATGGCGATGGAAAATACGCCTTTACGTCCGGCGGCGGGCGCTTCGACGAGGGGAAAATCATTGCTGTTTGACATCCTGGAACCTCTGGCTGGTTAGATGGGCGGTGATAGCCGGAAGTAGCAAGAGATGTGCCAGGAAAAACCGGGCACGGGGAATAGCGCGCGGTGTGCAATATGCACAGTTATTGCAGGGTGCAGGGGGAGTAATGCCATTTTAGTGTGCATCCTGCCATGTTTTGCACCAGTCGGGGGCAGAGGAGAGCGGCGACGGCATTTCCGGCGCAGGCGGAGAATTTCAGCCAGCAGAATCCGCCAGCGTTTTGGCGCCAGACAGGAGGGAATCGTAGCGGACTCACCGCGGTTGGTTAAATTGCTGTGAATAAAGGTTATTTAATATGCATTTATGATATAACCATTTGTCTTATGTGTGTTTCCTGAAATATTGTTCCCTCCGGTTAGCGGTGTTAGTATCGGGTAAATAGCCATTTAGACGGCTAAATAAATCATCGCTAACCTAAGGAACTGCTATGTGGCAAGAAAGACTCGCGCAACTGGTTACCACCTGTCATTGGATCGGCGCGAAAGGCTGGACGCCGGCGACCGGCGGCAATATGTCGGTGCGTCAGGATGACACCTGGTGCTGGCTAAGCGAGTCGGGCCGCGACAAAGGCAGCCTGACGACCGAGGATTTCCTGCAGGTGGAGATCGCCACCAACCAGGCCCCTTCCGGACGGAAACCGTCGGCCGAGACCGGCCTGCACACGCTGGTCTATCGCCTGTTCCCGGAGGCCAACGTGGTGCTGCATGTGCATACCGTCAACGCCACCGTGCTGTCGCGCATCGAAAAAAGCGACACGCTGGCGCTGCAGGGGTATGAAATGCAGAAAACCCTCAGCGGGCAGTACAGCCATCTCGACACCGTTGCGGTCGCCATTTTCGATAACGATCAGGATATTGACGCCCTGGCGGCGCGGATTGCCGATTATGCGCAAACCCGCCCGCTGCGCTACGGCTTTCTGCTGCGCGGACATGGCCTGACCTGCTGGGGGAAAGATATTCAGGAGGCCCGCCGACAACTGGAAGGGCTGGAGTTCCTGTTCGAGTGCGAGCTGATGCGCCGCCGCTACGAGCCCTGAGCCGGAGCAGGTATGGATTTTTATCTTGGTATCGATATCGGCACCTCCCGGGTGAAAGCGGTGCTGTTTGATCAGCATTTCACCGCGCGCGCCAGCGCCGCGGAAAACACCTCCCCCCGCCTGTCGGCCAATGGCTACGCGGAACAGGATATGACCCAGCTGTGGCATTCGGTGCTGGCTATTCTGCGCCAGATTGCCCGCCACCCGGCGCTGCAGGCGGGGCGGCTGCGGGCCATCGGCCTCGCCGGGCAAGGGGAGGGAGTCTGGCTCAGCGATGAGCAGGGCGAACCGGTGGGCCCGGGGATCCTGTGGAGCGATACCCGCAGCCACGCGCTGATGAGCGACCTGCTGCGCCGGCCCGGCTTTGACCGGCGCTATTTCGCCGATACCGGCACCCACCTGCAGCCCTGCAATACCAGCCTGCAGCTGTACTGGCTGAAACAGTATCAGCCGGAGCGGCTGGCGGCCGCGCGCTATCTGTTTTTCGCCAAGGACTGGATCCGCTTTCGCCTGACCGGCGTGGCGGCGCTGGAGCTGACGGACGCCAGCAGCTCGTTACTCAATCAGCAGAGCGGCAGCTGGTCCTCGGTGGTGATGAACGAGATGGGGCTGGACGAACTGCTGCCGCTGTTTCCCCCGCTGCTGGCCCCGGATGCTCCGGCCGGCACGCTGAGCGACGCGGTGGCGGCGCTGACCGGGCTGCCCGCCGCGACGCCGGTGGCCGCCGGGGCGCTGGATGTCTGCAGCGCCGCGCTGGGCTGCGGCGCGGTCAACGAAGGGGACATCTACACGATCCTCGGCACCACCTGCTGCACCGGGATCGTCTGCCGCGGCCCGCAGACGGTGAACGAGGCGACGCGCTTTGTCACCCATACCGAAGCCGGACAGGTGATCTCGCTGTTTCCGATGCAGGCCGGTACGCCAAACATTGACTGGCTGCAGCAGCATATTTCGCTGGACGCCGATCTGGGTCGGCTGGAGCAGGCGATCGCGGACGTGGAGCCGGGCAGCGGCGGCGTCTTCTGGCAGCCGTACCTCAATGGCGAACGCGCGCCGTTTTACAGTCCCGACGCGCGGGCCGGCTTTATCGGCATTAGCCCGCACACCACCCGCGCCGAACTGCAGCGCGCGGTGTTTGAAGGCCTGGCCTTCGCCATTGTCGATGCGCTGCAGGGTTATCCGCAGGGCGGCGAGCTGTATCTGACCGGCGGCGGCGCCGCCTCGGCCACCTGGCTGCAGATTATCGCCGACTGTACCGGGCGCACGGTGGTCTCCAGCGCCTTTAACGAACTGAGCGCGCGCGGGGCGGCGATTCTGGCGGCCCGCAGCGTCGCTGCGCTGGCCGAGACGCCTCCGCTGGCGCAGACCCGCTATCAGCCGCGCCCTCAGGCGCATGCCCGCTATGCGGCGCTGTATCCCGTTTATCGCCTGCTGCGCGAGCAGATGCTGCCGGTATGGCAGGCCAGGCAGGCCGCTCTTCAACATCTTTCTCAGGAAGTACAACCATGAAAATCGTTTTTACCGCCGAGCATGCTGGCGACCTTAGCGCCTTCCACCAGCTGGGCGAGCTGCTGGTGGAGGGATGGGCGCTGGGCAAACCGAAACTCAGCGCCGGCCAGCTGATTGAGCTGGCCCACGACGCCGAGGTGCTGGTGACCAGCTATGATGAAGTGACGGACGCGGTGATGGCCGCCTGTCCGCGCCTGCAGGTGATCGCCTGTACCCGCGCCAATCCGGTGAATATTGATACCCAGGCCGCGCAGGCGCGCGGCATCCGGGTGCTCTACACCCCGGGGCGCAATGCCGATGCCGCCGCGGAGCTGACGCTTGGCCTGATGCTCAGCCTGGCGCGCCACATTCCGCAATCCCATGCGGCGCTGAAGCGGGGGGAGTTCACGCAGGCTGATAATGCCGCCGCCGCCACCCAGCAGGGCCTGCGGCGAGATGTGGTCTGGGACGTGAGCCCGGAAAGCCCCTATGAAGTGTTTAAGGGCAGTGAACTGCGCAATAAAACGTTGGGGCTGGTGGGCTATGGCAACATTGGCCGCCGGGTGGCGCGTATCGCCCGGGCGTTCGGCATGGCGGTGCGGGTGGTGGATCCGTTCGTCGCCGCAGAGGATATCAATGAGCCAGGGCTACAGAAAACGACCCTCGAGGCGCTGTTCCGCGACGCGGATATCGTCAGCCTGCATCTGAGCAGCGGACCGCACAGCGACGGGCTGGTGAATGCGGCGCTGTTAAACAGCATGAAGCCCGGCGCGCTGCTGATCAATACCTCCCGCGCGGCGGTGGTCGACGAAGCGGCGCTGATTGATGCCCTGCGTCACGGCCCGCTGGGCGGCGCGGCGCTGGACGTGTATCACCGAGAACCGCTGTGGCGCGATCACCCATTTGTCACCGAGTTTGATAACGTGATTATTACGCCGCATATCGCCGGGGCTACCCGGGAGAGTATCGCCAAACACACGGCGATGATTGCCGCCGATCTTCAGCGCTATGTCGCCGGAGAGCCGCTGCTGTACCAGTGGCGTTAAGCCGCTAGCGCCGCCGCGCCTGCGGCGGCGCGGGTCCAGCGTCAGGGGCGATGGGCCGCCATAAAAGCCTGGGTCTGTTCCCAGTCCACCACCCCGGCATCCGATCCCATCCCGGTCGCCACCAGCGCGGCCACCGCCGAGGCGACGTCGCACGCTGCTTTCACGCTGAGTCCGCGCGCCAGCGCGGCTATAAACCCGCCGCAGTAGCTGTCGCCGCAGCCGGTGGTATCCACCGCCTCGACCGGCCACGGCGCAATATGCTCCAGCACGCCATCGCGGCCGATAAGCCAGGAGCCGTTCTCGCCGTCTTTCAGAATGCAGGTGCCCACGCCCAGCGCAAAGAAAAAGCGGGCGATGGCCTCCGGCTGCGTCTCCCCGGAGAGAAAGGCGGCTTCCTCCAGGGAAGGCATGAAATAATCCACCGACGGCAGCAGGGGCCGCAGCAGTTCCAGGGTGTGTTCATTCGGGGCGATAAGATCAAAGCTGGTGGTGACCCCGCGCGCTTTGGCCGCCTGCAACAGCCGCGCGCTCTGTCCCTGGTCCATTGCCGCCAGCAGTCCGGTCCCGCCGTGATGCAGGAAGCGACAGTCAAGGACGGCGTCAAATTCCGCCTCACTGACGAACAGGGCGTCAGACGCGCCCCGGCAGTGCAGGGCCGGACGTTCGCCGTTGGGGCGAATCGGCAGGATCGTCGCCGAGGTCTCCTTCAGCGCGGTGCGCTGGATAAGCGAGCAGTCGATGCCCAGCCGGGCATAGCTGGCGAGGATAAAGTCGGCTTTTTCATCTTCGCCCAGGCAGGCCACCGCTGCGGTGCGGATCCCGAGCTTCGCGGCGTTAATATTGGCCCCCGCGGCGGTGCCGGCGGGGTTGAGGCGAATTTGCTCAATAAAGGCGACGCCGCCGCGCGGCGGGATCGCCACCACCGGGCGCCCGGCGATATCCAGAATAGTCAGGCCGACAAACACGGCGTCAAAGGTTGCCATCGTTCTCCCGTTTAGCGATGCGTTTGGCGCAGGCGCGCCTGCCAGAAGGATAGGGCGAGGGCCACCACCAGAATCACCCCGACCAGCGCGTCCTTCACCAGATAATTGAGCCCCATCAGATTCAGACCATTATCAATAATGGCGAGGAACAGCACGCCGCCCAGCGTGCCGGCGATGCTGACCCGGCCCAGACGGTTAAAGGCGGTGCCGATAAACACCGCCGCAATGGCGTCCATCAGATAAGACTGCCCGGCCAGCGGGGTAAATTGCCGCAGGTTGGCGGAGAGGATCACCCCGCCGATGGCGCAGAGGGCCGAGGCGGCCACCAGCACGCCGAGCATGGTCAGGCGATCGCGGATCCCGGCGATGCGCGCCGCTTCGCTGTTCTGACCGATGGCGCGGATATATTTGCCCCACAGGGTACGCTCGGTGACCAGCCAGGCCGCCAGCCACAGCGCCAGCACGATCGCGACCGGCGTGGGGATGCCGCCAAGGTTACCCACCGCCAGGTCGTGATACTCGGGGGCCATCCGCCGATAGGCTATCGCGCCGCCGCCATCGGTATAGATGCGTTCGGCGCTGCTGGCGATAAACCAGGTGCCAAGGGTGGCGAGGAAGGGGCGGATCCGGCAGATGAGGATCAGAAAAGCATTGAGCAGGCCAATCAGCACCCCGCCGAGCAGGGCGCAGCCCACCGCCGCCTGCCACGGCAGATGCCAGGTTTTCAGGGCGACGAGGGCGAAGGCGGCGCCAAAATCGAGCGCGACGCCTACCGACAGGTCAATCGCGCCCGCGCTGACGATCAAGGTCATCGCCATCGCCACAATCAGCAGGATCGCGCTGCCCTGCAGCAGGTTGGCCCAGTTATCCACGGTTAAAAATACCGGATTCGCCCAGCCGAACAGGACAATGGCCAGCAGGGTGATGACGCCGAATCCGGCCCGCGACAGCCAGGCCAGCGGGCTGCTGACCGTCTGTTCCGCAGGCGCTGGGGTTTTCAGGGTGATTTGGCTCATGCCTCGCCTCCTTTGTGTCTGACCGCCGATGCCGCCAGCACCACCAGGATCAGGCCGCCTTTAATGGCGCCCATCCAGAAGATATTGACCCCCAGCAGGCCGAGCCCGTTAGAGAGGGCGTTAACCAGAATCGCCCCCAGCAGCGCGCCCCAGATGGTGACCACCCGACGACGCGAGAAGGCGGCGCCGATAAAGGTCGCCAGCACGGTTTCCAGCAGCAGCGGCGTGGCCGTTCCGCTGGAGCTGCCGGAGCCCTGGCTGAGCAGCGGCAGAATAGCCAGCCCGGCGGCGATGCCCGCTAACAGCCAGACCAGCAGGGTTAAGCGGCGCACGTTCAGGCCGCTCATCTGCGCCATATCGCGATTGCCGCCCACCGCCTGCACATGCTGACCGAAGCGGGAGTGATGGAGCAGGAACTGGAACAGGATAAACACCCCCAGCAGATAGACCAGCGGCCAGGGCAGGCCCAGCACACTGTTATCGCGAAAGGCGACCATCAGCGGATCGCTGACCGCGATGCGCCGCTGGCCGGTCAACAGATCCGTCAGGCCGGTAAACGCCACCGAGGTCGAGAGGGTGGCCAGCAGCGGCGGCAGGCCGGCCGCCAGCACCAGGAAGCCGTTGATCGCCCCGCAGAGCAGGCAAACCGCCGCCAGCAGCGCCAGCAGCAGGAGATACGGCGTCTGCCATTCGGCCAGCCCAAGGCTGAGCAGCGCGACGCCGAGCACCGCGGTCGCCGGCAGGGAGAGGTCGATGCCGCCGGAGACCACGTCATCTCCGCCAACGGCGATGACGCAGACCAGGCCGAAACAGAGGATCGCCAGCGGTACGCTCTGGACCAGCATCAGGCTGATATTTTGCCAGCTGAGGAAGTAGGGCGACTGCACGCTCAGCCACACCAGCAGCGCCAGAAACAGGATCAGGGGGAATTTTTCAATAAGCGTCGCCAGGCCCGGACGGCTGCGACGCTGGATAGCGGTACTCATGGTGAAGGCTCCTGTCCGCCATTGATCGCCACCAGCAGGGCGTCGAGGGTCAGCCCGCGGGTGGGCAGATTGGCCGCCAGCGCGCCGCGCCAGAGGACGAGGATCCGGTCGCATAGTCCGAGTAATTCGGTGGCGTCGCTGGAGGAGACCAGCACCGCCCGTCCTTGATCGGCCAGCTGGCGCGTACGTTGATAAATATCGCGGCGGGCGCCGATATCAACCCCAAGGGTGGGTTCATCGAGAATAAACAGCCGGGCATCGGTGCCGAGCCAGCGGGCGAGGATCGCTTTTTGCTGGTTGCCGCCGCTCATGTAGCGTACCGGCAGGGCCGGGCGTCCCGGGCGGATCGCCAGCTGCGCTATCCAGTCGCGCGCTTTCTGCTCGGCAAGCCCCCGCCGCTCCCAGCCAAAGGTGGCGGTCTCCGGCAGCGAGGCGAGATTAATGTTGTCAGCGGTGGTGAAAGGCAGGATCAGCCCCTGATGACGGCGGTCACGCGGGACCAGCGCCATTCCGGCGCGGATCGCCTGCTTTGGCGTACGGATACGTCGCGGCTGGCCGTCGAGGTGGATCGTACCGCGCTCCGCCGGGCGTAAGCCGTAGAGTAAGTCGACCAGCACATCGCGCCCGGCGCCGAGCAGGCCGGCGACGCCGACGATCTCCCCCGGGTGAATATCAAAAGAGAGGTCCTGTAGCTGCCGTCCGTCGCTCAGCTGGCGCACCGAGAGTAATGGAGCCGCCCCGTTGTCTGCCGCCGGGCGCTGGCGCGGGGTATACAGCTGGTCGATTTCCCGGCCGACCATCATGGCGATCAGCGCCTCGGTATTCTGCAGCAGGTCGCGGTCCGGGTAGCCGACCACTTCCCCGTTGCGCAGCACGGTGCCGCGGTCGCAGAGGGTGGCTATCTCATTGAGGTAGTGGGAAATATACAGAATGGCAATGCCCTGGTCGCGCAGGCGCAGAATGGCGGAGGAGACCAGACTGGCCTCCTGGGCCTCGAGGGGGGCGGTGGGCTCGTCGAACACCACCAGCCGCGCCGCGCCGTCGATCAGCGCGCGGGCGATTTGCACCAGCTTGCGCTCGGCCAGGCTCAGATCCCGCACCAGACGTTCGGGGTCGATCGCCAGCTGCCAGTTTTGCTGGAAAAATTGCGCCGTGGCGGCCCTCATCCGTCGGCGATCCAGCGCCCCCCAGCGGGTGCGATACTCCTGACCCAGAAACACCGATTCCGCGACGGTAAAGTGCGGGATCAGGTTGAGCTCCTGGTGGATCACGCGGATGCCGGCGGCTTCGATGGCTGCCGGGTTGCCGAGGGGCAGCGGGCGGCCGTCGAGGGTCGCGCTACCGCTGTCGGCCTGATAGACGCCGGCGAGGATTTTGATCAGCGTCGATTTACCGGCGCCGTTCTCGCCAATCAGGCCATGAATTTCCCCCGGATTGAGGCGCAGGGTAACCGCATTAAGCGCCGTTACGCTGGCAAAACGTTTGCCGATCTGGTCCATGACCAGACCCGCGGCGGGGCGCTCCCCGCCAGGGTGTTGATTTATCACTGCAGTTCGCCGTATCCCAACTGTTTATACACCGCTTTCGCTTCCTGCGGACCTTTCACCGGTATGACCGGGATAAAGGTTTGCACCGGCAGTTTCTGACCGGCAAAGTAGCGGGCCACGTTATCGGCGGAGGTCTGGCCGATCAGATGCGGCTGCTGCGCGACGTTAGCCACGAAGGGGCTGCCGGGCTCCGCCATGATCTCCAGTGTCTCCGGGCCGGCATCGATGGCCGTCACTTTCACGTCCTTATCACGACCGGTCTCTTCCAGCGCCTGGACGATGCCGATGGCCGGTTGATCCCAGCAGGCGACATGGATGGCATCCAGTTTGCCTTTCGGATACTGGCTGAGTAATTCGAGGGTTTTCTTCCGCGCGTCTTCCGGCGAGTTGGCGAACTGTTCCGCGAGCTCAGGCTGGATAATATGAATATCCGGATAATCCTTAAGGACATATTTCCACTGATCGTAGCGAATTCCGCAAATACGCAGCGCGCTGGAGAACGCGTTAAATACCGCCACATTACCTTTGCCGCCTAATTCGTCCGCCATGTAGCGACCGATGGTGGAGCCCAGAGTGTAGTTATCGGAGGTGGAATTGTTGACCGAATATTGTGAAACATGATCCACGGTGAATACCGGGATGCCGGCATCACGTAAGGCTTTAAATTTGGGTTCGACGGCGCTGTCGCCGAGAATACTAATTACCGCGTCCACCTTGCGTGACAGTAAAATATCGTGATTATTGGCATGAACCTGATTATCCCGGCCGCCATCGACGCCAATGACTTTGCCCCCCAGTTTCTCCACTTCTTCTGTCGCGCCTTTGAAAGCCTCGCGATCCCAGAAATGCTGGGTGCCTACGACGGCAACGCCAATGGTTTTTCCCTGTAAGGAGAGGGCGTCAGCGGCGGTGACGCTCAGCGAGGCAAGGGAAAGCAGTCCCAGCGCGGCAGGCAATAATTTTTTCTTCTGCGACATTGTTATTATGATCCTGTGATGAAGGTGGTTGCGGACCGGTAGCATGACAAGAAGCACCTCGCCACCTCAAATACAAAATAAGTCTAAGTTATGCCGGCAATGTTATATCGCGGAAACGCCAGAGAAAAAGTTTATTTTGTCATGAAGAACCTGAAAATATTTCATGATGCCGGGTAGGCCTTTTTATTTTGTGGTTTTATTTTTGGTTTGTTCTGTGTTTATTTAGCGGATAAAGACAGTTTTCTTAATATTATGCGTGCATGGGAAATACGGCCTCTACTGCGAAAAAGAGAAGATTGCGCGGGCTAACGCTTTTTTTAGCAGAGCAATGTCTGGCCGGGTAAGGAATATTACCGCATTTCCCCGCTTTATTTTAACGAACCTTAGGCTGAGAAGAACGCGGGCGCTATGAAGAAACAGCATAATTATACGGTGATGCACTGGGGAACCTGGCAGGTGGAGAGCCGCGAGGGCGAGATCGTGGCGGTTAAGCCGGTGCCCTGGGATAAAAACCCCTCACGCATCGGTCAATCTCTCCCCGACGCGGTGACCAGCCAAACGCGCATTCGCCGCCCGGCGGTGCGCGTCGGCTATCTGCAGCACGGGCCGGCGTCACGAGAAGGGCGAGGCAAGGAGCCCTTTGTCGAAGTCAGCTGGGAGGTGGCCCTGGACCTGGTGGCTCGCGAGCTGCGCTCGGTCAAGGCGCGCTGCGGCAATGAGGCGATTTACGGCGGCTCCTACGGCTGGGCCAGCGCCGGGCGCTTTCACCATGCGCAGAGCCAGCTGCACCGTTTTCTTAAGGGCTTTGGCGGGTATACCGCCAGCACCAATACCTATAGCAGCGCCGCGGGCGAGCGCATTCTGCCGCATATTCTTGGGCCGCTGAGCCCGCTGCACCGTCAGCATACCCATTTTTCCGAGCTGGCGCGGGAGTGTCAGCTGTTTGTCGCAATTGGCGGTCTGCCGCTGCGCAATGCCCAGGTCAACGGCGGCGGCGCCAATGACCATATGCTGCCGTACTGGCTGGATAAGATGCAGGCCAACGGCACGCGGTTTATTAATATTAGTCCGGTGCGCAATGACCTCAGCGCGGTGGCCGACGCCGAGTGGCTGGCTATTCGGCCGGGTACCGATACCGCACTGCTGCTGGCGCTGAGCTATGTGCTGATCGCTGAGTCCCTCTACGACCAGACGTTTGTCGCCAGCCATACCGTCGGGTTTGCCCCCTATCGTGCCTATCTGTTGGGCGAGCATGACGGCGTGGCGAAAACCCCGGCGTGGGCGGCGGCGATAACCGGCCTGGACGCGCAGCGCATCGCCGACCTGGCGCGGGAGATGGCCCGCCACCGGACGATGGTGAATATCTCCTGGTCTATCCAGCGCGCCCGTCAGGGGGAGCAGGCCTACTGGGCGACGGTGGCCCTGACCGCGCTGCTGGGACAGATCGGCACGCCGGGCGGCGGCCTCGGGTTTGGCTATGCCTGTACCAACCTGGCGGGCGCGGTGCGAAAAGCGTTTTCCGGCCCGCGCCTGCCCGCCGGGGAGAATGCGGTGGGCAGCGTCATCCCGGTGGCGCGGCTGTCCGATATGTTGTTGCACCCGGGAGAAGCCTATGAGTTCGACGGTCAGCAGCTGCATTATCCCGACATCCGTCTGGTCTACTGGGCGGGAGGCAATGCGTTTCATCATCACCAGGATATTAACCGACTGTGCGAGGCCTGGCGCCGTCCGGAGACGGTGGTGGTGCATGAGCAGTACTGGACCGCGCAGGCCAAATTCTCCGACATCGTTCTGCCGGCTACCACCTCGCTGGAGCGAGAGGATATCGGCAGCGGTGGTCACGACGGGTTTATGATTGCCATGAGCGCGCAGATCCCGCCGGTGGGCGAAGCGCGTGATGATTACGCTATTTTCCTCGATCTTGCCGGGCGGTTGGGCTTCGGAGAACAGTTCAGCGAGGGGCGGGACGCCGGGCAATGGCTGCGCCATCTCTATGAGGAGTCAAGACCGCGGGCGCAGGAGGAGGGCATTGCGCTGCCCTCGTTCGAAGACTTCTGGCAGCAAGGGGTGCTGGAGTACAGCGCGCCGGCGCGGCCGCAGGTCTTTCTCGCCGATTTTCGCGCCGATCCGCAGCGCTATCCGCTTTCCACGCCCTCCGGCAAGATTGAACTCTTTTCCGCTACCGTCGCCGGGTTTGGCTATCGCGAATGCCCTGGCCATCCCTGGTGGGATGAGGAAGAGGCCGCCCGGCAGCGACAGGAGGCGGCGCGCTGGCCGCTTCATCTGCTCTCCAGTCAGCCGCGCGCCCGTCTGCACAGTCAGTACGACCACGGCAGCGTCAGCCGGGCGACGAAAATTCAGGGACGCGAGCCGTTGTGGATGCATCCGCAGGATGCGCAGGCAAGAGACATTCGCGAAGGCAGCGTGGTGAAAGTGTATAACGACCGTGGGGCGATTCTGGCGGGCGTGCACCTGAGCGAGCAGATTTTGCCGGGGGTGGTACAGATGTCCACCGGCGCGTGGTATGACCCTCTGGATCCGAATGAAAAAGGATCCCTCGATAAGCACGGTAATCCCAACGTGTTAACCGAGGATCGCGGCAGTTCGCGCCTGGGACAGGGCTGTAGCGCCCAGAGCTGTTGGGTGGAGATCGCCCCGTGGCGAGAGGAACTGCCGCCGATCACCGCCTTTGACCCGCCGAAGTTTATTGCGGTTTAGGTGTCAGGGATCGCCGGCGGCGGGTCGGCTATCCCGGAGAAGGCGCGGTATGCGCCGCCTCCGGGAAAGCGCGCGCCAGGCGGTTTAAGGCTGATGACAGGGCGACGTTACGCCAGCCGTGGGTAGGCGCTGGCGATATCGTCGCCGGTAAACTGGGCGATCCAGCCTTCCGGGTTATCAAAAATGCGAATGGCGGTGAAGTTCGGTTCTGAACCCATATCAAACCAGTGCGGAGTGTGGGCGGGAACCGAAATCAGATCGTTCTTTTCGCACAGCACCTGGAACACCTCGTCGCCAATGTGCAGGCAGAACAGGCCGGCGCCCTCGACAAAAAACCGCACCTCGTCTTCGCCATGAGTGTGTTCGTTCAGGAATTTTTCCCGCAGCGCCTCTTTCTGCGGGTTATCGGCGCGCAGGCTGATGACGTCCCAGCTCTGATAGCCCTTTTCGGCGACCAGTTTGTCAATCGCATGCTGATAGGCGGCAATCACTGTTTCTGCGCTGGGGGCCGCGCCGAGATCGCGGTCAGCCTGCCAGCGCTCAAAACGGACGCCTTTGGCGTTTAGCTGCTCCTGAATCGCTTTGGCGTCGGTGCTGTGCCAGACCGGCGTTTGCGGATCTTTCACGAAAAAAAGGGTTAATGCGCTCATGCTGGGATCTGCTCCGGATGAATGTCGTCAAAACGCTGAACCTGAGGGTGGCGGCTTGCCGGGTCGCGGTCGCCGCGTACCAGCTGGACAGTGCGCAACCCCGCGGCTTCGGCGGCGTCGAGTTCCTGATGGATATCCGACAGGAACAGGATGGCCCCGGGGGCGTGGCCCAGGTGTTCAGCAATATTGCGGTAGGACTGCGCTTCGCGTTTGGCGCCTACCAGGGTATCGAAATAGCCCGTAAACAGATGAGTAATATCACCTTCATCGCTGTAGCCAAATAACAATTTCTGCGCTGCCACGGAGCCAGAAGAATATACATACAGATCAATGCCCTGTGCTTTCCATTTCTCCAGCGCCGGCAGCACGTCCGGGTAGAGATGGCCGGTAAAGTCGCCGTTGAGGTAGCCGTCGCGCCAGATGATCCCCTGCAGCGCCTTCAGCGCAGTGGATTTCCGATCTTCGTCCATAAAAGCGAAGAGGGTAGCAATCAGGTCGGCGGTGCTGGCGGCGGGGGCGTCTGTCTCGCGGCGCAAGTTGTCGAGGATCGTTCTCACCGGTTCAGCGTGCTGTTGAGCGGTCACAAAGCCGGCCAGTCGTTCGCGGGCGTAGGGGAACAGCACGTTATGCACGAAGCGGATATCGCTGGTGGTGCCTTCTATGTCGGTCACGATGGCGCGGATCATGGTTTCTCCAGAGTGGGCGTAGCGTGGAATAACATTAGCATTTAGACGTCTAAGCGTCTTGATTGCCAAATATTAACATCGTGTTATAGTGGCTTCAACAACAGCATTACAATCGGTACAAAAAGAATGAGTAATAACCCATTGATTCCAGAGAGTAAACTCCCGTCACTTGGCACCACCATTTTTACCCAGATGAGCGCTCTCGCCCAGCAGCATCAGGCCATAAACCTGTCGCAGGGCTTTCCCGATTTCGACGGCCCGCGCTATCTTCAGGAGCGTCTGGCGTACCACGTGGCGCAGGGGGCGAATCAGTATGCCCCGATGACCGGCGTGCCGGCGCTGCGCGAGGCGATCGCTGACAAGACGGCGGAGCGGTATGGATATCGACCCGACGTCAACAGCGATATCACGGTCACCGCCGGGGCGACGGAGGCCCTGTACGCGGCGATTACCGCTCTGGTGCGCCGCGGCGACGAGGTGGTCTGTTTCGATCCCAGCTACGACAGCTATGCTCCCGCGGTGGCGCTGGCCGGCGGCGAATTACGCCGTATTGCCCTTCAGCCGCCGCATTTTCGCGTCGACTGGCAGCAGTTTGCCGCGACGCTGAGCGACAAAACCCGGCTGGTGATCCTCAACACCCCGCACAACCCCTCGGCCACGGTCTGGCAACGCGAGGATTTTGCCGCCCTGTGGCAGGCGATTGCCGAACGCGAGATCTATGTTCTAAGCGACGAGGTCTATGAGCATATCAACTTTGCCGAGGACGGCCACGCCAGCGTGCTGGCGCATCCGCTATTACGCGAGCGGGCGGTGGCGGTCTCTTCGTTTGGCAAAACGTTTCATATGACCGGCTGGAAGGTTGGCTACTGCGTGGCCCCGGCGGCCATCAGCGCGGAGCTGCGCAAGGTGCACCAGTATCTGACCTTCTCGGTAAATACCCCGGCGCAGCTGGCGATCGCCGACATGCTGCGCGAGGCGCCGGATCACTACCAAGAACTACCGGCCTTTTACCGTGAACGCCGCGATCTGTTTATTGAGGCGCTGCGCCCCAGCCGGCTGGAGCTCCTGCCCTGTGAGGGGACCTATTTCCTGCTGGCGGACTACAGCGCCATCTCCGACCTTGACGACGTCAGCTTCTGCCGCTGGCTGACGACAGAGGTTGGGGTGGCGGCGATCCCGCTCTCCGTCTTCTGCGCCGACCCGTTCCCGCATAAGCTGATCCGCTTGTGCTTCGCTAAACAACCGGAGACCCTGCTGGCCGCGGCGGCGCGTTTGTGCGAGCTGTAGTTACTTTATGGTCCACGCCTGAGAGAACTGGCGGTCGGCGAACATCTCTGCCAGGCCGCTAATCTGCTTCAGGCGCAGCACCTCATCGGCATCCATCCCCAGCTCTTTGCCGATCTTCTGCGGCGTCCAGCCGAGCCGGGTTAGCTCGCGGACAATATCTGACATGGCGTGGATTTGGTGGCGTCCGCGCGCCCGGTTGTGGCGTATTGTCGCTGCCATCAGCCCGTCGCGTGAGGCGTTTTCATGCGTCAGGCAGGTGACCGGTAGATAGCCTTTCAGCTTTTTTTTCAGCGACGCTTTGCTGCAGGCCAGCTCATGGCGGTGAAAACCGTCGACAATCGCGTACCCCTGCGGTCCCTGCCTGATGACCACCACCGGCTGGGTAAAGCCATCGGCCTCCAGCGAGGTCTGCAGCAGGCGCTTCTCCGGCGGCGCCACGTTATTCGGATTATAGTCGTTCGGGATAACCTGCTCCTGTTTGACCCACAGCACAAAGTCAACGGGCTGCGAGCGGAAGGGACTGTGTTGGTGGAGCACCTGGCGAAACGCGTTGATAGCCTCGATACGCGCTTCGTCATCCAGCGTTTGCAGGAAATTCTCCAGCGCCTGCGTTAGTTGTTGTTGCATAATATCCCCCATTGTTGGCGATGTTTTTCCATACGTTTTCGGTAGCGCTGATAGTGGCTGCTTTTGGTTGGGCTGAAGGAGAGCTGGCGGCACCAGTAGTCATTATTGAGTAGCACTTTGCAGATCCGTCGCCAGGAGGGGATATCTTTGGTGCCAACGTCCGCGGGTTGAGTGTCGGGGATCTCTTCCATGCCTTTTTTCTGGTACCAGCGCAGGTAGACGGCGATCTTATTGCGGTAATGCTCGGCGGTGGTTTCCGGCATGCTGTCGAGCAGAAACAGCGCATAGCTTTTCCATGTCAAATGGTCCGGTTTGTCGATTTTTCGGTGACCGTAGAATTGATTATCATGCCCGGCATAGACGCCGCCGCTGTGCGCGCCGCTCACCCGCTGGCACATCGCGGCCCAGCGCTCCGGCTCCAGCACATGGTACAGCCATAGCCCCTGGCGCTGCTCAGGACCGAAGGGTTCGCAGATGCGCATATAGCGCAGCGGCACACCGGCCTGATACATCAGATCGTACAGCGGGTTATAGGGCTGGCCGCTTTTAGCAAACCAGGTCCAGATATCGGCGGTTTTCCAGTCATAGAGCGGGTAGATGTACCAGGCGTGGCCGCCCGGCGCCGAGGTGGTCCACGGTTTATCGTCGGCGAAGCGCTGTTTTCGCTGAGAAGAGATGGTCATAAAGCGATTCAGCGACTCATCTGCCCGAATACCCACCAGCACGGCGGCGGGACGGCGCTGTGAAAACCACTCGGCAAAGTGGCTGACGAAGGCTTCAAAGCTCATCCCCGGCTGATAAAACGAAAAATAGCCCGGGTGGGTAATGGCCCAGGAGGGGGGCTGGCGGACCCAGGCGGTCCCGGGCTGCCAGCATTGCCATTGCGGCTTATACTGCGTCAGGGCATTTTGGGTAGTGAGCGGCAGGGCGACCCAGTAAAAGGTATCGATAACATCCTGATAGAGGGCGCGCAGTTTTTCACAGTGAGCGATGGTGCAGGAGAACTGCGCTTCCCAGTCAATAAACAGCACACTGATTTTCTTACCCTGTAACCGCGCTGCCTGCGCGGTTAAATGGAGCATAACGGTAGAGTCTTTTCCGCCAGAGAAAGAGACGCAAATGCGTGAAAAATTATCCATAACCCAATCGATCCGCTGCTCCGTCGCCTGCAGCACCGATTCCGCTAAGGGATATTTGA
The DNA here is from genome assembly GCF_048822415.1 of Klebsiella sp. C360. Lineage (NCBI taxonomy): Bacteria > Pseudomonadati > Pseudomonadota > Gammaproteobacteria > Enterobacterales > Enterobacteriaceae > Klebsiella > Klebsiella sp. C360. The sequence goes on along the minus strand of NZ_JBMEZZ010000001.1, from coordinate 1,084,352 downwards.
TAAACGACATGACCATTAATCCTTTAATACTAGAGATTCCCGTTCGCTCAGTATAAACGATGACGAGCGGGAAATTAATGGTCGACTTTCCCTTCCTTTGGGGAGGGGCAATAAGTCGGATCGTTATTGGCTGTTATTGAATTGGGGACGTGATATCTCTCTTTCATTCATTAAAATGGTGATTAATTCAGATAAAAAATGATTTTGTGCGGATGATTGATGGTAGTTAATATATATCGTAATGTCTGGAAAAAGTTCGTTTATATCGAGGACGTGAAGTTGCATGGCTGGCGAAATAAAATCATATAAATAGGACGGCAAGAAACCAATCAGATCGGTTTTATTGATCATGTTAAGAATGGTCATAAAAGAGTCGCTGCGAAAGGCAATATTACGCGGGTTCAGCCAGGGCGTGCTGCTTTGCTGAACGCGCTGGATAACGGGATCGTTGGTAATATAGTGGGTGAAAAACTCCTGCGCCAGCGCGTCAACTGACGTGAGCGCCTCGCGCCGCGGATGGTTCGTCCGACACACCGCGAGGGTCTGCACCGTCTGATAGGGCTGACAGATGGTGGCGCGGTTGGTGATGGGCATTCGGGTGAACACCAGGTCAGCCTGGCGATATGCCAGCAGCTCCTCAGCCGATTCGGTGGTGGTCAGGTTATGATGCTCAATTTGCAAGTTGGCCTGATGACAAAGCTGGTTAATCATAAAGTGGCTGTTTACTGAACAGAACAGCGGGGGGCCATATATTACAATACGTTTACGCAGATCGGAGCGGTTATTGAGATTGATCGTTTTTTCCAGCTGCTCCAGATTTTGCTGCAGGTGGTAATGAAGATTCACGCAGGCGGTGGTGGGCGTCATTCCCTTCCCGACGCGCACAAATAGCGGATCGTCTAACTGCTGACGCAGACGCTGCAATGACTGACTTACCGCTGACGGGGTGATAAATAACATCGCCGCCGCTTTGCTGATGCTTAAATGCTGATAGATACATTCAAAAATAACCAATAAATTTAGATCGAACTTTTTCAGATCGTAAAGATTTGCCATTAACACAGTCCTGTTTATTGCCAGTGTAAGTTAAAATATTTCTAACGATAATATCTTGCGTCTTAGTATTTGTGGTGTGAATTTAATTGTGGGCAAATAAAGTTAAGTTTTGCTTAATATATCTTACTATCGGTAGTGGCACCAGAGGTCGGTTTTGCCAGGCGCCACACCGGGACGGAATTACTCTTTTTCACCCATCATAATAGACAGCTTCTCTTTATCCGGCAGGCCGACCACCTGCTGCAGCATATTATCCTTATTCATATAATAAATAGCTGGCGTGACGTTGGCCCCCAGATCGTCCATTAGCTGCTGGTTGACGTTGAGCATTTTCATCTTCTCCGGCGGGATAGCCTTCGGTATTGTCAGGGCCATTTTGCCGTTCGATTGCTCGTAATCGTGCCAGGTTTTCGCCGGATCTTTACTGGCGAGGATCGCCGCGGCGGTGGCCGGGCTCTCCGGCTTGATCACGCCCACCAGCAGGGTGCGGATCTGCACTTTACCGGCCTCCACCCAGGGACGGGACTGCTGCCAGAACTGTTTGCAGTAAGGGCAGAAGGGATCGGCAAAGACATACAGCACGATGGGGGCGTCTTTGTCGCCATCCTGCAGCCAGTGGGCGCTGGCCATCTTCTTCCACATCTCCTGTCCCGCCGGCGTGTAGAGCGCTTTTTGAAATAACTGCTCGCTGAGGTTGTTGCCGTTTTCGTCGTACATATAACCGGAAATGGCATGTTTGCCGTCAGGCGTGAGGTAGATGGCGACGCCCATATCCTGGTATTTCCCCAGCCAGCCCTTCATTCCCCCCGGCGCGTCAAAGGGTTTGATGATGGTAATGCCCTGTTTTTCAATTGCTTTTACCGGGGCGGGCAGTTCTTCCGCATAGCTACAAAAAGGCAAAAGGCTGAGCAACAGCAGACGTTTTAACATGAGTATTCCTTGTAAAATCAGCAGGAAAGGAAGAAACATTGCCAAACCTATTACAGTTATAGGCAGGATCAGCAGAACGACGGATTGCCCTTTCCTGGCGTGGGTGATGTAATCCTGGATGCTGTTACATTAAGGTAATGTAGAGCGCAACACATAGCCAGTCTGACTGGCGCTGAACCTACCTTCGGGTATTTCAGGTAACGGGGCCGCCTGAAAGGGTGGCCTTTTTACTTTTGTCGCGGCAAATGATGCGAATAACAGCGAACTGCGCTGAACGCGTCGACAGGTTCACATTGTTGTCTTGTTCCGGTTGTTAGATAACGCTTATTGATTCGATAATGTAAACGCATTGGTCGGGTCAGGAAAAATTCGTTAACTTAGACCTCAACGAAAACACGGAGGAAGTATAGATGTCCTTAATTAACACCAAAATCAAACCGTTCAAAAACCAGGCATTCAAAAATGGTGAATTCATCGAAGTCACCGAGAAAGACACCGAAGGCCGCTGGAGCGTCTTCTTCTTCTATCCGGCTGACTTCACCTTCGTCTGCCCGACCGAACTGGGCGACGTGGCTGACCATTACGAAGAACTGCAGAAGCTGGGCGTAGACGTTTACTCTGTTTCTACCGATACCCACTTCACCCACAAAGCGTGGCACAGCAGCTCTGAAACCATCGCGAAAATCAAATACGCGATGATTGGCGACCCGACTGGCGCCCTGACCCGTAACTTCGACAACATGCGTGAAGATGAAGGTCTGGCTGACCGCGCCACCTTCGTGGTTGACCCGCAGGGTATCATCCAGGCGATCGAAGTTACCGCTGAAGGTATCGGCCGTGACGCGTCTGACCTGCTGCGTAAAATCAAAGCGGCGCAGTATGTTGCTTCCCACCCAGGCGAAGTGTGCCCGGCGAAATGGAAAGAAGGCGAAGCGACGCTGGCTCCATCCCTGGACCTGGTCGGCAAAATCTAATAATCACGGCGTCTTTCGCATCATAGCGGCGTTGGCTGCGCTTAATCACCCCGGTCACTTACTCGTGTAAGCTCCCGGGGGTTCATAAGCTTGCCGCCTTGCTCTAACGCGAAATACTGGTGAATTAAAATTTCCGTCGTCTTTCATGCCATAGCTGCGTTGGCGTCGCCTGCTCATCCCGGTCGCTTACTTCAGTAAGCTCTCGGGGATTCTCTGGCTAGCCGCCTTGCTCTGACGCGAAATACTTTGGAAATTACTTCAGTCATGGGCGCACCTGCGCCCATTTCATTCCAACACCATGATGCAAGCGCATTCAGGCAGCCTGATAAGGCCGCTTGCATGATGATGTTTTAAGCCCAGGAGATAACAATGCTCGACACCAACATGAAAACCCAGCTCAAGGCCTATCTTGAGAAGCTGACCAAGCCTGTTGAGCTGATTGCCACGCTGGATGACAGCGCTAAATCGGCAGAAATCAGGGAACTGCTGGCTGAAATTGCTGAACTGTCAGACAAAGTCACCTTTAAAGAAGACAACACGCTGGCGGTACGCAAGCCATCGTTCCTGATTACTAACCCCGGTTCCGACCAGGGCCCACGCTTTGCGGGCTCCCCGCTGGGCCACGAGTTTACCTCGCTGGTGCTGGCGCTGCTGTGGACCGGCGGTCATCCGTCGAAAGAGGCCCAGTCTCTGCTGGAGCAGATCCGCGATATCGATGGCGACTTCGAGTTTGAAACCTACTACTCGCTCTCCTGCCATAACTGCCCGGACGTGGTCCAGGCGCTGAACCTGATGGCGGTGCTCAACCCGCGTATCAAACATACGGCGATTGACGGTGGTACTTTCCAGAATGAGATCACCGAGCGCAACGTGATGGGCGTGCCGGCGGTGTTCATGAACGGCCAGGAGTTTGGTCAGGGGCGGATGACGCTGACGGAAATCGTCGCCAAAGTGGACACCGGTGCGGAAAAACGCGCAGCGGAAGAGCTGAATCAGCGTGACGCTTACGATGTGCTGATCGTCGGTTCCGGCCCGTCCGGCGCGGCGGCCGCGGTTTACTCTGCGCGTAAAGGGATTCGTACCGGCCTGATGGGCGAGCGCTTCGGCGGCCAGGTGCTGGATACCGTGGATATCGAAAACTACATTTCGGTGCCGAAAACCGAAGGCCAGAAGCTGGCCGGGGCCCTGAAAGCGCACGTTAGCGACTATAACGTCGATGTGATCGACTCCCAGAGCGCGACCAAACTGACGCCAGCGGCGACAGAGGGCGGCCTGCATCAGATCGAAACCGCCTCCGGCGCGGTGCTGAAGGCGCGCAGCGTCATCATTGCCACCGGGGCGAAATGGCGCAACATGAACGTGCCGGGCGAAGATCAGTATCGCACCAAGGGCGTAACCTACTGCCCGCACTGCGACGGCCCGCTGTTTAAAGGTAAGCGCGTGGCGGTGATCGGCGGGGGGAACTCCGGCGTGGAAGCCGCCATCGACCTGGCGGGCGTCGTGGAACACGTGACCCTGCTGGAATTCGCACCGGAGATGAAGGCCGACCAGGTGCTGCAGGATAAAGTCCGCAGTCTTAAGAATGTCGACATCATTCTCAATGCGCAGACCACGGAAGTGAAAGGCGACGGCAGCAAGGTCACCGGTCTGCAGTATCGTGACCGGGTGAGCGGCGATGAGCATCACGTCGCGCTGGCGGGCATCTTCGTGCAGATCGGCCTGCTGCCTAATACCACCTGGCTGGAAGGCGCGGTTGAGCGTAACCGCATGGGCGAGATCATCATCGATGCGAAGTGCGAAACCAACGTTAAAGGCGTATTCGCCGCCGGTGACTGCACCACCGTGCCGTACAAGCAGATTATCATCGCGGCAGGGGAGGGGGCGAAAGCGTCGCTGAGCGCCTTCGACTACCTGATCCGCACGAAAACCGCATAACAAGTCAGACAATAGACCTGCATAACAAAGAGGCTACCCAGGGGTAGCCTCTTTTTTTATGCGCTTTTCCGCAGCCTTACCTGACGACCATCACCGGGATATGGGCGTGACGGATGACGCTCGAGGCGTTGGAGCCCAACAGGTGAGTACTGATGGAGGGATTGCGTGAGCCAATCACCACCACGTCGGCGTTTATTTCGCTGGCCAGTTCGTTGACCATGTCGCGCACGCTGCCGAAACGCACATGCAGCTTGATCCGCGATGGGTCAATGCTGAAATGGCTGACCATGGTCTGCAGGCGGGTTTCCGCCTCGTGCTGCAGATGTTCCTCAAAACGCCGCAGGTCGGCGGTAAAACGGCTCATCGTGAAGCTCGCTGAACCGGGTAAGACGTGGAGCAGATGGATCACCCCGTCCTGCTGGGCCAGAAACTCCGCATGCCGGACGGCTTTATCGCTCAGCGCCATCTCAAAGACATCAACCGGCATAATGATAGTCTTATACATATGCAATCCTTCTTTTTCGTTTGCGTCTATATCAACATATTATATGCGGATATTGTGTCATTCAGGTCGCAAAACTGTCAGTCAGGCAGGCGCAAAGCGTAAAAAAAGGTTAGCGGGGGGAAAGACAGCAGAAAGAGGATGTGTGGACATCCTCTGAATAAAGCGCGATACGCCTCAGGCAGCGGGGATTAACGGTGGAATTCGCCAGCGGCTTCCGGCTGGTACAGCAGCGCCAGCACTTCCAGGTGCGTCGACGCCCCGCCCGGCAGCTCCCAGTGAATGGTGCTGCCGACCTTGAGGCCGAGCAGCGCGGCGCCCACCGGCGCGAGGACGGAGAGCTGGCTGGCGCTGTCGGTCACCTGCGTCGGAAACACCAGCGTCCGCACGCGCTCTTCGCCGCTGGTTAAATCGCGGAATTTAACCGTACTGTTCATGGTGACGACATCGTGCGGCATCGCTTCCGGCGCCAGCATTTGCGCGCGGTCGAGCTCGTCGTTCAGGGCATCGGCAACCGGCGAGCTGGCGAAAGCCGGCTGCTCCAGCAGCCTGTCGATACGTTCGGCATCCAGTTCGTTAATGATGATTGCGGGTCTGGTCATTGCATACTCCATGTTATCCAGGAACCTGTCCGTAAAAGAAAACCCTCGCCGAAAAAGGCAAGGGTTAAGGTTCTTCCATCATACTGAGAGTTGCCGGCAGTTTGAAGTGATGAAACGCACAATCAGCGCGCAACGCCTCCGGCGAAGGACGTTTTCTGAACAGTATGCCGCGTTGCGCTAGTGGCCAACCTTATCGAGGATAAACTGCGCGCCGCAGTTACCCGGGTGAGGCTGGGGCAGAAAGGCGGAGGTGGCCAGTGGGGCGTTGATGGTCGCGGCGTTGAGCGAGATTTGCATCTCGGTCAAATAGGCAGGATTACCGTTACAGGTTAATTTAAATGCCTTCACGCTCTGCGGACCCCAGGCGCGGGCCACGGCGGCGTCGAAGTCGGCCCGGCTGACGGTTTGGCCATAGTGTTTGGCAAGGAAATCACCAACCGGGCTGCGCTTAATTTCCCCGTTCAGGCGCACCATGGCGCCAAAATAGCTGTCGGGATCGAAGCCGAAGCAGACACCATGTTTGGCATATTCGTAACGTTCGAGGCAGGAGGTGCCGCCCGCGCCCGGCATTACGCTATTCAGTTTGTTGGCCATCTCCAGCGACAATCCCGTCTCCGCCGCCTGACATTTGCGGTTCGCTTTCACCTCCGGCATGTCGGGCAGCGGGCGCGTGGCGCAGCCGTAGCGCATCCAGCGTCGTTCATCCACTCCGCGCGCGGCAATGGACTTTGGCAGCCCGGGCCACAGGCCGTGCACGGTCAGAAAATCGGCTTTATTCGCGGTTTCCTGCTGCAGGCGGCACTCTTCCGGTTCGTTGCGGTTACGGTCATACATGCTCTGACAGAATCCGGTTTGCCAGGAGAGGGCCAGGACATAGCGGTCAAAATCAGCGTATCGCGTCGCGGTGAGCGGTTCAGCGCCGGCCTGAGTGGCGGTAAGCACAAGGGCAAGCGCGGCGAATTCCTTCCTGAACATGTTTATTCCTGATTGTGGATGGCAAAAGATAACGGGGAGTTATTAAAGCATAAAAAAGGCGCGTGCTGGCGCCTTTTCACGTGGTTAGACCATTAGCGGACCGCGCTGCCCGGGACGAGGATCTCGGTCGCGACAATCACCACCAGCAGGCCAACCATCACCGGCACCGAGGTGCGTTTGACCACTTCGAACGGGGAGATCTTCGCCATCCCGGCGACGGCCACCACCACGCCGGAGACCGGCGAGATCGTGCGGCCAAGGTTAGAGGCCTGCAGCATCGGGATCGACAGATAGGCGGGATTGATGCCGGAGGAGTGCGCCAGCTTGGGGATCATCTCGACAAAGGCGTAGAACGGGGCATTGCCGGAGCCGGTGGTCATCGCCGCCAGCATGGTCAGGATCACCAGCACCAGCATCAGAATAATACTGGCCGAGCCGAAGGAAGTGGCGATGGAGATCAGACCGTTGATGAAGCCGATGGTGCTTAATCCCTGAGCAAAAACGCCGGCGGCGACCAGCAGCATCACCACCCCGGCGAAGGCGTCAGCCATCCCGCGGTAGGCGACTTCCAGTCCGCTGAAGACGTTTTTGGTGTTGAACCCGCGCAGGAATTCGAGGATCGCCGCCAGCAGCATGCAGCCGACGAGGATGGTAATAATGTGCAGTTCCGGCCCCCATTTGCCATCAAAGATCAGTACGCCAATAATCGGGGTAAACGGCAGGATGGCGTACAGCGCCGGGGCATTGGTGGTGATCTCGTTGACGTCGAGCATTTCGTGGGAAATGTTCTCTTTTTTATCCAGGTAGCGCTGCCAGAAGAAGTGGGCGATCGCCATGCAGATGATAGCGGCGATGGAGATCGGCAGCGTGGTCTTGAAGGCAAAGTCGATCAGCGGCATTTCGGCCGCTTTTGCCGCCAGCACGACGTCACCCGAGGTAGGCGAAAGGATTATCGCCGCCGGGGAGGCGCAGATGGCCGCCGCCGCACCGCGGCTGATACCAACGTTTACCATCACCGGGAACAGCGTCGCCATCAGCAGGACGCCGAGGCCGGTCGCGGAGGAGACGGCCAGCGACATCAGGCAGGCGACAAAGTAGGCGGCAATCATCAGCAGATAGGGCGAATTGATATAGCGCAATGGCTTTGAGGCTAATTTCACCACCATATCATTGGCGCCAATATGCGTCATATAGGTGGCGAAACCGCACAGCATCATGATCATCATACCCAAATCGCCGCCACGACTCATGAGTAGAATCTTAATGTATTCAATAATGTCAGTGGCGGAGTAACCGGTGCCCTCGGTATTGCCTGGTAAGACTTTATGACCCAGCAGGGCGCTGACGATCAGCAATATTAAGCCGCCGACGAACAGCACGCCGGTGGCTGAATAGCCCTTAATGATATAGCGGGCGACGCCCACAATGACCGCAATCCCGATCAGGATCTCAACAAACGTCAGCATTCATTTCCCCTAAGCCCAAAGAATATGTAGTTAAAAAGCGCCACACCAAATTTTAATGTGCGAATGTGCCGAAAAAACGGACGAAACTCGCTGATGCAAATCAATAAAGCGATAAGAACTACGCCCCTCCCGTCCCGCCTGGATATAATCACCAGATGGATAGTTAAGCGGTTCTGATGGTCAGCGGGCGAAAATCAGGAGTTTGCCTTATTTCGTTCAACCTGTATTGAGACTATCTTTGCTATCTTAGGTGGCTTTTAAATGAAAGTGGTAATAGAAAAGTGTTGATGTTACGTCGTTTTTCATTGTTTTCTCTTGGTTTTTTAGGATGGTTATTGGTATCCGGAAACGCCAGCGCGTCGTTTTCATCGACCCTTAGCGAAGGTTACCATACCTTAAGTAATAACGTTGCGCAGACCTGGAATGAGCCGGAGCACTATGATCTGTACGTTCCAGCCATCACCTGGCACGCGCGCTTTGCTTATGATAAGGAAAAGACGGACAAGTATAATGAACGTCCGTGGGGGGCAGGCTTCGGCGTTTCGCGCTGGGATGAGAAAGGGAACTGGCACGGCCTGTACCTGATGGCGTTTAAAGACTCTTTCAATAAGTGGGAACCCATCGGCGGCTACGGTTGGGAGAAAACCTGGCGTCCGCTGACGGACCAGAACTTCCGCCTCGGTCTCGGCTATACCCTCGGGGTGACGGCGCGCGATAACTGGAACTACATCCCGATTCCGGTGATCTTGCCCTTAGCGTCAATAGGTTACGGTCCGGCAACGTTCCAGATGACCTATATTCCCGGTACCTACAATAACGGTAACGTTTACTTCGCCTGGGCTCGCATACAGTTTTAATTCGCTAAGTCTTAGCAATAAATGAGATAAGCGATGCGTCTTGTGGAAAAACAAGGACTAAAGCGTTACCCACTAAAAAAGATAGCGACTTTTATCACTTTTTAGCAAAGTTGCACTGGACAAAAGGTACCACAATTGGTGTACTGATACCCGACACAGCATTAGTGTCGATTTTTCATATAAAGGTAATTTTGATGTCTAAGATTAAAGGTAACGTTAAGTGGTTTAATGAGTCCAAAGGATTCGGTTTCATTACTCCGGAAGATGGCAGCAAAGATGTATTCGTACACTTCTCTGCAATCCAGTCCAACGGTTTCAAAACTCTGGCTGAAGGTCAGCGCGTAGAGTTCGAAATCACTAACGGTGCCAAAGGCCCTTCTGCTGCAAACGTAATCGCTCTGTAAGCAACGCGTCAGTAGAATATAAAAACCCGCTAATCAGCGGGTTTTTTTTTGCCTGTTGATTACGCCTTTAGCGGCTGGCGGCCTGCGAGAAGAGCCAGAAGGCGACAGCCGTCATGGCAAACGAGCCCAGCAAGTTCACCGCGACGTTGAGGAGCGCCCAGCTCACTCGCCCCTGCTGCAGAAGAAACACCACTTCCGCAGAGAAGGTGGAGAAGGTGGTCAACCCGCCGCAGAAACCCGTGGTGATCAGCAGTTTCCACATCGGGTCAATGCCGGTCAGTCTATTAAACCACGCCAGCCCGGCGCCGATCACAAAGGCGCCTAACAGGTTGGCAGTCAGCGTCCCAATCGGGATAGCATGATGCACAGGATTGAGCTTCATGCCGAGCCACCAGCGCAAAACGCTGCCGGTGCCGCCGCCAATAAAAACGGCGCAAAGAAGTTGAAACACGGTCGTTTCCTGCTATTTGATGTAAGAGAGTGTCAAGTGTAGCGCGCAACGGGCGCAATTGGCTATTCATAACCTGACGGGAGAAAAACATGCGGGTAGCGGCAGGGCAGTTTATCGTCACGCCAGTATGGCGGACGAATGCGCAAACTTGTGTGGCGATGATGCAGCAGGCGGCGCGTGAAGGGGCGGCGCTGCTGGTGCTGCCGGAGGCGTTGCTGGCACGTGATGACAACGACCCGGATCTGTCGGTGAACTCGGCCCAAACGCTGGATGGAGAGTTTTTACAGCTGCTGCTAGCCGAGAGCGCGCGTAACGGCCTGACGACGATCCTGACGCTGCATGTGCCGTCGGGGGAGGGGAGAGCAACCAACACGCTGGTGGTATTGCGTGAAGGGAAGGTTATTGCCCATTATCACAAACTTCATTTATACGACGCCTTCGCAATGCAGGAGTCCCGGCGGGTGGATCCCGGCCGGCAAATCCCGCCGGTGATTGAAGTGGCGGGTTTCCGCGTTGGCCTGATGACCTGTTACGATCTGCGTTTTCCGGAGCTGGCGCTGTCGCTGGCGCTGAACGGGGCGCAGCTGCTGGTGCTGCCCACCGCATGGGTGAAAGGGCCGCAAAAAGAGCATCACTGGGCGACGCTGCTGGCGGCGCGCGCGCTGGACACGACCTGCTACGTCGTGGCGGCAGGCGAATGCGGGACGCGTAACATCGGGCAGAGCCGCATCGTCGATCCGCTGGGGACCACCGTGGCGGGCGCGGGGAGCGAGCCGCAGCTGATCTATGCCGATATTTCCGCAGACTACCTTGCGCGGGTTCGCGAGCGTTTGCCGGTGCTGCAGAACCGACGGTTTGCGCCACCGCAATTATTGTGACGTTTTTTTAAACAAGGCTTGATTCACCTTGTTACAGATTGCTATTGTGTCCGCGCGCCAAATACCCGTATTGTTTATCCCAATAATTCGCTGTGCACGTCAGGACGGACACCCCAGCGCTCACTCCCGGAGGGGAGGCCTCGGGCTGAATCACGCAGCCCACGCACAGGTGGATTACAATATGACGGATAAATGCGTGTATGATGGCGTATTCGCAGCTTGTATAGAGAAGAAGGTTAGCTATGGGTGAGATTAGTATTACCAAACTGCTGGTAGTCGCAGCACTGATTATCTTAGTGTTTGGTACCAAAAAATTACGTACGCTGGGCGGCGACCTGGGGTCGGCTATCAAGGGCTTTAAAAAAGCCATGAACGAAGATGACGATAGCGCGAAAAAAACCACCGCTGAAGACGAAGCACCGGCGCAGAAGCTCTCTCATAAAGAGTAATTCTCCGGCTGCGTCCCCTGGCGGGATGCGGGTGGTACGGCGAAGAGGCCGCGACGTTTGACGTTGCGGCCTTTGTCGTTTTTGTCGACGCCGCGCAGGAAAGATGCAACTAACTGTTACGGGAAGGCGAAGCGAATGAAGCGGAGAGCGCCGCTGCGCCAGGACGTGACGCAGCGGGAGAAGCGGCAGGTTATTTAACTTCCATCCCTTTAGCCTGCAGGTCGGCGTGATAGGAAGAGCGAACGAAGGGGCCGCAGGCGGCGTGGGTGAAGCCCATCGCCATGGCTTCCGCTTTCATCTCTTCAAACTCTTCCGGGCTAACGTAACGCTGCACTGGCAGGTGGTGACGGCTCGGCTGCAGATACTGGCCTAACGTCAGCATGGTGACGCCATGACGGCGCAGGTCGCGCATGACTTCGATGATCTCGTCGTTGGTTTCGCCCAGGCCCACCATCAGGCCGGATTTTGTCGGGATCTCCGGGTGCGCTTCTTTAAAACGCTCCAGCAGCTTCAGCGACCAGTTGTAATCCGCGCCCGGACGCACCTGACGATAGAGGCGCGGTACGTTTTCGAGGTTGTGGTTGAAGACGTCCGGCGGGGTCACCGTCAGAATATCCAGGGCGCGATCCATGCGGCCGCGGAAATCCGGGACCAGCGTTTCGATTTTAATCGTCGGGTTTTTCTCGCGAATGGCGCTGATGCAGTCGGCAAAATGCTGTGCGCCGCCATCGCGCAGGTCGTCACGGTCCACCGAAGTGACCACCACGTAGCGCAGCCCCATATCGGCGATAGTTTGCGCCAGCTTCTGTGGCTCGTTCGCATCTGGCGCGACCGGGCGGCCATGCGCCACGTCGCAGAATGGGCAACGGCGGGTACAGATCGCGCCGAGGATCATAAAGGTCGCGGTACCGTGGTTGAAGCACTCTGCAAGGTTCGGGCAGGAGGCCTCTTCGCACACGGAGTGCAGGCCGTTCTTACGCATCGCTGCTTTGATTCCCTGGATACGGGACGAGTCTGCCGGAAGTTTGATTTTCATCCATTCCGGTTTTCTGAGCAGAGCTTCACGCTCAGTTGCCACGTTCTTCACCGGGATAAGGGCCATTTTATCGGCGTCGCGGTACTTAACACCGCGTTCCATCACAATGGGTTTACTCATAGCGTGCGTGTTCCAGTTGCGAGTCACGAAGGAAAGCGAATTAATTCAATGAAATGTTGCAATTATCAACTATTTTTGAATCAAGAGCAGGCAGTATACCATTGAAAAGGGGCAGAAAGCAGCCTGCCTGCCCGGCAAATTGTAAAATAGTTGTTGTTTTATCCTTTTCCCTTCCGTGCGCTACGCCTTAAACGCCTGGATCACGGTCTCAATGATCTCTTTCAGCAATGGCTCTTTCCCGCTCTGCTTATTGAAGTGCAGCGCAACATCAATCTGCTCTTCCCGCAGGGAGGGGAAGTCCAGGGTCTGTAGCGGCCAGAGACGGGATACCATGGCGAACAGGCGCTCGGTGGTCAGCCCCAGCATGTCGCTCTCGGCGATCATTGCCGCCTGGGTTAGCAGGTTGAAGGTGCTGAAACCGCAGCGGCGCTCGCCCATCTCCTCCTGCAGCCGACGGTGCAGCGTAGGGTAGCGCTGGCCTTCCGGCAGCAGCAGCGCAAACTCGTATTGTGCAAGGGCGGATTCATCCTGCGGACCCTCCAGCGCGGGATGCCCAGCGCGGCAGTACATCTGCACCCGTTCCTGATACAGCACGTGATGGCTTATCGCCTGGCCGCTGTGCAGATGGGTATCAATCAACAAATCCACCTGGCGCTGGTCAAGCTGCCGCGCGGCGTCGGTGAGGGCGATGTTGTGCAGCAGGATCTGCGGAAAGACCGGCTTCAGCGCGCTGGCCAGGCCAGGCATCAGCAGCGCCCCCATGGCTGGCGTGGTGGCGATAGTGATCACCCGCTGCTGATGCGGGCTGCCGGTGATATCCAGCGCGCTGAGGAAAGCCTCCATACCGCGGCTGATGTACTGGTGAAGATGGGTGGCATAGGCGGTGGGCGTTACGCCCTGGCCTTTACGGATAAACAGCGGATCGGGGAACAGCGCCCGCAGTTTGTTTATTGACTGGCTAATGGCCGACGGCGTGATATTGAGTATCTTCGCGGCATTGACGATACCTTTGTGTACGTACACGGCTTCGAAGATGGTCAACAGATTGAGGTCAATATTACGCAGGATGCGAAACATCTGACGGTCGTAACGTTCGTCCTGTCGGTCAGGAGATTCTGACGGCGGCGTATTCTCTGGCACGCGATGAGTCCGGTTGGGAATGATAGGCCAAGTATAGCGGCCCACCGCGTTGCCGTGCGTGACAATTGATTGCAAAAATAATGTGTTACTCGTTCAGCACCCCGCCGTCAGCGGGGCGCTGGTCTGCCCTTAACCCTGAGGAAGGTATTCGTGCGGGGGATTGTTCAGCAGCGCCAGCAGATGGGCGACCAGCCGCGGAGCCACTGTCTCCGGAGTGGCTTCCGGCTGCCACTGGCGCATTTGCGTCATCTCCATACCGGCATAGCCGCAGGGGTTGATACGCAGAAACGGCGTCAGATCCATCGCGATATTGAGCGCCAGGCCGTGGAAAGAGCAGCCTTTACGGATCCGCAGCCCCAGAGAGCATATTTTGCGATCGCCGACGTAGACGCCAGGGGCGTCGGCGCGGGGGTGCGACTCAATACCGTATTCGGCAAGGGTATTGACGACCGTTTGCTCCAGCAGCGTCACCAGTTCACGTACGCCCAGCTTGCGGCGCTTGAGGTTCAACAGGACGTACATTACCTGCTGTCCCGGGCCGTGATAGGTTACCTGGCCGCCGCGATCGCTCTGGATCACCGGAATATCACCGGGCACCAGCAGATGTTCCGCTTTGCCGGCCTGACCCTGGGTGAAGACCGGGTGATGTTCCACCAGCCAGATCTCATCAAGGGTATCTTCATCACGGGCGTCGGTAAATTCGTGCATCGCCTGCGAGACGGGTTCGTAAGGTTGCAGGCCAAGCTGCCGGATTAGAATTTTATTGTGCTGCAAAACAACATCTCCGCCGGGAAGAGAGAATTCAGGTCGGGGAGTATATCACAGCCGTGCGGGAGGGAATGAGAAGACCCGGCACGGCGGCCGGGTCAGGGAAAAGGTTACAGCACCATCCGAACGATATCGATATTGCCTAACTCTTCGTACAGCGTTTCCACTTGTTCAATGTGAGTGGCGTTGATGGTGATGGAGACCGAGTGGTAGTTACCTTTGCTGCTCGGTTTTACTGACGGCGAGTAATCACCAGGCGCATGGCGCTGTACCACTTCCACCACCTGATCAACCAGCTCAGGCAACGCCTGCCCCATTACTTTGTAAGTAAATGGCGTAGGGAATTCAAGCAGTTCGTTAAGTTTGGTTTTCATGTCAGCTCCGGTGTTACGACAAAATAATAACTCCCACCAAGGGCGGGAGTTATCAGGTTACTTGGATGAATAGTATATGGGGATGGAAATCACACTTTCAAGTGTTCGATTTTTAACCAAACCAGTGGTGGAACATTAATTTAATGTAATCAATAATTTTACCGAAGAAATTACCTTCCGGAATTTCCTGCAGCACCACCAGCGGGCGCTGGTCAATGGTTTTACCATCCAGCTGGAAGTTAATGGTGCCGACGACCTGGTTTTTCTGCAGCGGGGCGTGCAGCTCAGTGTTATTCAGCACGTAGCTGGCTTTCAGATCTTTCATCCGGCCGCGCGGGATGGTCAGGTAGACGTCTTTATCCACCCCCAGCGAAGCGCGATCGCTGTCGCCGAACCAGGCCGGTTCGGATGCAAACTCTTTGCCGGCTTTAATTGGGTTGACGGTTTCGAAGAAGCGGAAGCCCCAGGTCAGCAGTTTTTTGCTTTCCGACTCACGCCCTTTGAACGTCCGGCCGCCCATTACCGCCGAGATCAGACGCATCTGCCCTTCGGTGGCGGAAGCGACAAGGTTGTAGCCCGCTTTGTCGGTGTGGCCGGTTTTGATGCCGTCGACGTTCAGGCTGTTATCCCACAGCAGGCCATTACGGTTCAGCTGGCGGATACCGTTGAAAGTGAACTCTTTCTCACGATAGATGGAGTACTCGTTCGGCACGTCGCGGATCAGCGCCTGGCCAATCAGCGCCATGTCGCGCGCCGAGCTGAACTGGCCGTCAGCATCGAGGCCGTGAACAGTCTGGAAATGGGTGTTTTTCAGGCCGAGGGCGTTGACGTAGTTGTTCATCAGGCTGACGAAGGCGTCCTGGCTGCCGGCGACATAGTCGGCCATCGCCACGCAGGCATCGTTACCGGACTGCAGGTTGATACCGCGGATCAGCTGGGAAACCGGCACCTGCATCCCCGGCTTGAGGAACATCAGGGAAGAGCCTTTGAATACCGGGTTGCCGGTGGCCCAGGCGTCGTTGCCGACGGTGACCAGATCGGACTCTTTGAATTTGCCTGCTTTCATCGCCTGACCGATAACATAGCTGGTCATCATTTTGGTCAGACTGGCCGGGTCGCGGCGGGAGTCGGCGTTGTTTTCAGCCAGCACCTTGCCAGAGTTGTAATCGATAAGGATCCAGGATTCGGCGTCAATCTGCGGGGCGCCTGGGATCATCGTTTTGATATTCAGGTCATCGGCGCGGGCAGCGGAGGAGAGCGCTGCAACGGAGAGCGCCGTGATGAGTAAACGAGCGGTGAAAGAGGTCTTCATGGTCAGAACAACGGCATCCGTGATGGAGTTAAAAAAAGTGCCTTACTATAGCAAATGCTCTGCGGGCCAGCATCCGACATTGCGCATGAGTTTGTTAATGACTTTTACATGCGCAAGGTGAACGGGCTGCCCGCGGCCTTTAGTTGGCGCGAGTAATAAAGGACTGCAGCTGCGCTTCGCTTTGCAGGCGCTGCTGAACGGCGCTGGCCTGCGCCTTGTCGGCAAACGGCCCCAGCTGAATACGCCACACCGCGCCGTTTTGCATGACCCGGCCTGGCACAGAGAACTGCTGGCTCAGACGCTGCTGATACTGCTGCGCCCGCGCCTGGTCGCTCACTGCGCCCACCTGCACGACAAAGCTACCGCTGGCGCTGGAGGCGGCGGAAGACGAAGCGGCAACGGCGCCGGCGGCTGCGGCGGTGGCCGCTGCGGGCGCGACGCTACCCTGGATGGAGCCGGGCGCGGTTACCGGCGCTGCTGGCGTGGCGCCGGCGGCAGGTGCCGTCGCGGCGGCGGCTGCGGGTTCGCTGCTCTCCAGCACGCCGCTGTTCAGCGGCGTCGGAGCGCCGAGGAAACCGCCGCTGTTCACCGGTGCGCCAACGCTGTCTTCCGGCTTCAGCGTGCTGTTGCTGATCGGGCGAACGTCAGTGGGCGCGGGCTGGCTCATGCCAGCGGCGTCACCGCCGTCCAGATTCGGACGGGCGGGCAGGGCGTAAGTCTGTTTGGCGACGGTGGTACAAGCCATTCCCGGGCCGGAAAGCGAACCGTCAGGCGCGACGATGATCGGGTCGATACGCACTTTGGTGTTATTCGAGGTGTTCAGGCGGTCGGCGGACGCGCGGGAGAGCGAGATAACCCGATCGTTGCCGTAGGGACCGCGATCGTTAATCCGCACGACGATCATGCGCCCGTTGGCGAGGTTGGTGATCCGCGCATAGCTCGGGATCGGCAGCGTCGGGTGCGCCGCGGTCAACTGCGTCGGGTCGAAGGTTTCACCGCTGGCGGTCAGGTTGCTGTTGGGTTCCGCGTCATAGATCGCCGCGAAACCGGCCTGAGTAAAGTTTGCCGGATCCTGGACGATGTTGTAGCGCTTACCGTCGCGCTCATAATCCTGATTCGCCGTCGCGTTCGGCGTTTCATACTGCGGATCGGCGCCGCTGATCTCAACCGTCGGGCCATTACAGACGGCCGGCTGTGGAGTACTGACCGTCTTTTGTTGCACGTCATCACTCGAACATGCCGCCAGCAGCCCCGCTGCTATGCAGATCCCCAGCCATTGCTTACGCATTGCGAACCCCTTTAAACGCTTTTCGACAACATTTTTCTGTGGGTATGGATCGACATCACGATACCAAACCCGGCCATCAATACGATCAGGGCGGAGCCCCCGTAGCTCACCAGCGGCAACGGTACGCCCACCACCGGTAAAATACCACTCACCATACCAATATTTACGAAGACATAAACGAATAAAATCAACATTAAACCACCGGCCATGACCCGGCCAAAGGTGGTCTGCGCCTGGGCGGCGATCCACAGTCCGCGCATGATCAGCAGAATATAGAGCGCCAGCAGGATCAGTACGCCAATCAGGCCCAGCTCTTCGGCGAGAACGGCGAAGATAAAGTCGGTATGGCGTTCCGGCAGAAACTCCAGCTGCGACTGGGTGCCGTGCAGCCAGCCTTTGCCGCGCAGACCGCCGGAGCCAATGGCAATTTTAGACTGAATAATGTGATACCCCGCGCCCAGCGGGTCGGTTTCCGGATCGAGCAGCATCATCACGCGCTGGCGCTGATAGTCGTGCATCAGGAAGAACCACAAAATCGGGATAAAGGCGGCGACCAGCACCACCGCAATGCCGATCAGACGCCAGCTGAGGCCGGAGAGGAACAGCACAAACAGACCGGAGAGGGCGATCAGAATCGAGGTCCCGAGGTCAGGCTGCGCCGCCACCAGCAGCGTCGGCAGGAAGATCAGCACCAGGGCAATACCGGTATTCTTCAGCGAAGGCGGGCAGACGTCGCGGTTAATAAAGCGCGCCACCATCAGCGGCACGGCGATTTTTGCAATCTCCGACGGCTGAAAGCGGACGATACCGAGATCCAGCCAGCGCTGCGCCCCTTTGGAGATGGCGCCGAAGGCGTCGACGGCCACCAGCAGAATAATACAGAAAATATAGAGGTAGGGCGCCCAGCCCTCATAGACCCGCGGCGGGATCTGCGCCATGACGATCATGATCACCACGCCCATGGCGATCTGGCCGATTTTACGCTCCATCATGCCGACGTCCTGACCGCTGGCGCTCCAGATAACCAGCGCGCTGTAGGTCAGCAGCGCCAGCAGGATCAACACCATAGTGGGGTCAAGATGGATCTTATCCCACAGCGATTTTTTGTTCGGATTATCCGTCATTATTGATCCTCCCCTGCGGTTACCGCTGGGTTTTCGCTTGGCAGCGTGGTGTTGTTATCGCCCAGCATGATGTGATCGAGGATTTGGCGCATAATCGTACCGACCGCCGGGCCGGCACCGCCGTTTTCCAGGATCATCGCCACGGCAACCTGCGGGTTGTTATAAGGCGCAAACGCCGTCATCAGTTTATGGTCACGCAGACGCTCAGAGATTCGGTGCGCGTTATAGGTTTCGTTGGCCTTCAGGCCGAACACCTGAGCGGTACCGGACTTGGCCGCGATTTTATACGGCGCGCTGGCGAAATATTTGTGCGCGGTGCCGTTGCCGCGGTTGGCCACGCCGAACATGCCGTCTTTGGCGATTTCCCAGTAGCCGGAATGGATGTCGCCTACCGGCGGCTCATGAGGCTGGACCCACGGAACGGGCTTGCCGTCTTCCACGGTGCTTTGCAGCAGGTGCGGTACTTTCACCACCCCGTCGTTAATCAGGATCATCAGCGCTTTGTTCATCTGGATCGGCGTGGCGGTCCAGTAACCCTGGCCGATGCCCACCGGAATGGTGTCCCCTTGGTACCAGGGTTTCTTAAAGCGTTTGAGCTTCCATTCGCGGGTCGGCATGTTGCCCGAGCGCTCTTCGGCGAGGTCGATACCGGTATAGTGGCCGTAGCCGAACTTGCTCATCCACTCCGAGAGGCGATCGATGCCCATGTCATAGGCGACCTGATAGAAATAGGTATCCGCAGACTCCTCCAGCGCTTTGGTGACGTTCAGGTGGCCGTGGCCCCATTTTTTCCAGTCACGATAGCGTTTTTCCGAGCCGGGCAGCTG
The DNA here is from genome assembly GCF_048822415.1 of Klebsiella sp. C360. NCBI lineage: Bacteria > Pseudomonadati > Pseudomonadota > Gammaproteobacteria > Enterobacterales > Enterobacteriaceae > Klebsiella > Klebsiella sp. C360. The sequence continues at coordinate 1,064,884 of NZ_JBMEZZ010000001.1, read as the reverse complement.
CCACCAGCCAGGGTCGAACAGGCTGGTATTGCGCGTGATCACCCCGGCGCTCAGCGCCGAGACGGCGACGTACGGTTTGACCGTCGATGCCGGCGGATAAACCCCTTGCGTCGCACGGTTGACCAGCGGCGTGTTGGGATCGTTGAGCAGGCCGGAGTAATCTTTGCTGGAGATGCCGTCGACGAACAGGTTCGGGTCGTAGCTCGGCGTCGAAACCAGCGCCAGAATGGCGCCGGTACGCGGGTCGGTGACCACCACCGCGGCGCGGCTGCCGGCCAGCAGCGTTTCGATATACTGCTGTAGCTTGAGGTCGAGGGTGAGGTAGATGTCGCGTCCGGCCTGCGGAGGCACCTCTTTAAGCTGACGAATAACGCGGCCGCGGTTGTTCACTTCAACCTCTTCGTAGCCGGTCTGACCGTGCAGGACGTCCTCGTAATAACGCTCAATACCCAGCTTACCGATGTCATGGGTCGAGGCGTAGTTGGCCAGTTTGCCCTCTTTATCGAGGCGGTCGACGTCTTTATCGTTAATTTTCGACACGTAGCCGATGACGTGCGTCAGCGCCGAGTTATAGGGGTAGTAACGGCGCTTGTAGCCTTTGACTTCCACGCCGGGAAAGCGGTACTGATTGACGGCAAAGCGGGCCACCTGCACTTCGCTGAGGTTGACCTTGACCGGAATCGAGGTAAAACGATGGGAGCGGGCGCGCTCCTTTTTGAAACCGGCGATATCATCGTCGGTTAAATCGACGACGTCGCGTAGCGCATCCAGCGTCTGCTGCACGTTATCGACTTTCTCCGGCATCATCTCCAGCTGATAAATGGTGCGGTTAAGCGCCAGCGGGGTGCCGTTGCGATCGTAAATAATGCCGCGGCTCGGCGGGATCGGCACCAGCTTGATGCGGTTTTCGTTCGAGCGCGTCTGATAGTCGTCGAAGCGAACGATTTGCACATTGTACAGGTTGGCGATCAGAACGCCGGTAAGCAGCAAAATCCCCAAAAAAGCGACCAGCGCCCGGCGCACGAACAGCGAGGATTCAGCCGTATAGTCGCGGAAAGAATTCTGTAATTTCATTCGCTGCTCAGTCTACCCTGATCATCATTACTCACGGTGGTACGGATGGTTGGTGGTAATGCTCCACGCCCGATACAGGCTCTCGGCCACCAGTACGCGCACCAGCGGGTGAGGTAAGGTGAGGGTGGAGAGCGACCAACTCTGTTCCGCCGCTGCTTTACAGGCTGGAGAGAGGCCTTCCGGGCCGCCGACCAGCAAACTGACGTCGCGCCCGTCCTGTTTCCAGCGTTCCAGTTCGCGCGCCAGCTGCGGCGTATCCCATGGTTTACCCGGAATATCCAGGGTCACGATGCGGTTTTTACCGGCAGCGGCTAACATCATCTCGCCCTCTTTTTCGAGGATGCGCTTGATATCAGCGTTCTTGCCGCGCTTACCGGCAGGGATCTCCACCAGTTCGAACGGCATATCTTTGGGAAAACGGCGCAGATACTCGCTAAAGCCGGTCTGTACCCAGTCCGGCATTTTGGTGCCAACGGCCACCAGCTGCAACTTCACGCATTAACTCCAGAGTTTTTCCAGCTCGTACAGACGACGGCTCTCTTCCTGCATGACGTGAACCATCACGTCGCCGAGGTCGACGACGATCCAGTCGGCGGCGGCTTCCCCTTCAACGCCCAGGGGCAGCAAGCCGGCGGCGCGGGATTCCTGAACCACGTGGTCGGCGATGGACATCACATGACGCGTGGAGGTGCCGGTGCAGATAATCATGCAATCGGTGATGCTGGATTTGCCATGTACATCAATGGCAACGATGTCCTGACCTTTCAGGTCATCAATTTTGTCGATAACAAAATCCTGGAGTGCTTTACCCTGCAAGTGTTCCCCCTGGGTGCGTGAAGATTGATAATCATAAAGAGCCTGACAGTATACCTGAACTAATGAAAAAGTCGGGTGAAATGTCTGTCGGCGGGCGTTCGCGGCGGAGTATCATCCCATCCCTCGCCGAGGATTGCATCGCCATTTTTGTAAAACAATTTCTGCAAACCTGCTTTGGCGGATGCTGCCTGGCAGCGGAGAATAGCAGCCTGCTCTGGCCTGTCAATGGTTCGGCGGGAATTCTTCTTGCGGCTGCCAGACGGCCTGGCTATTTAATACCCGCAGGGTGGTGAAATCGTCGCGAATGTCGAGGAGACTCCAGGCGCCATGGGCTATCGGAAAGTGCCACATCGCCGCGGCGGGCATTTGCAACAGCAGGGCGGTCAGCAGGCTCAGGACGCCCTGATGGCCGACGATCAGCAGGTGGTCAAGATGGCGGCAGTCGGTCAGCGTGGGGGTAAACTCGCTGACGCGGCGGGCAAAACGCTGAAAGCTCTCGCCGTTGGTCGGGGCCGCGTGCTGCCAGTCAGCGCACCACGCGGCATAGTTTTCCGCATCTTCTCGCTGGAGGTCGCAATGATGGCGCATCTCCCAGTCGCCGAAAAACATCTCATTGAGCGCGGCATGGCATTCGCGCGGGATAGCGCGATCGCCAAGCAGCAGATCGGCCGTTGTCCCGGTCCGCGCCAGCTCGCTGCAGAAGACTTTATCGAAAGGCACCGCGCGCAGTCGTTCACCGAGCGCTCGCGCCTGAGCGACGCCGCGCGGCGTCAGGGGCGTGGGGGCGTGGCCGCTGTATAACCCGGCAACGTTGGCTTCGGTTTCGCCATGGCGAACTAACCACAATTTCATGAACAGGCTCTGACAGGGGATGGAGAGGTGGCGTTACGATAGCGCTTTTTTCGCGCCAGGCCCAGCCCGGGGTCAGCAATAGAGACCCTGCTCGCGGATGTAGTCCAGCACCGCGGCCGGCAGCATCTCGGCGCAGGACTCGCCGCGCTCAAGGCGCTGGCGAATGATCGTCGCCGAAATATCGAACCACGGGGTCTCAGCCAGGTAGATCACGCCGGAAGGACGGTGATGCAAAGACTCCACGTCGTGGGTTAAATGGCGATCCAGCCAGCGCTGATCGGCCTCATGGGCCATGGTCAGCGGGTAACCCGGCCGGCGGCAGACAATCAGGTGGACATTGTCGAGGATGGTTTCATAGTTATGCCAGGTGGGAAAGGTGAGCAGCGAATCCTGGCCAATGATAAACGCCAGCGGCTTGTGCGGCCCCTGCTCCTGGCGCCACTCCTGCAGCGTTTGCGCCGTCCAGGAGGGGGTATCGCGCCGCAGTTCGCGTTCATCGAGCGTGAACAGCGGCTTATCGGCAATCGCCAGCTTCAGCATGTGCACGCGCTGGGCGCTGGTGGCTTCCGGCTGGGGACGGTGCGGCGGGACGTTATTAGGCATGATGATGACCTTGCTCAGGCCAATCTGATTCGCCAGGATCTCGACCGGCTTGAGGTGACCATAATGCACCGGATCGAAGGTGCCGCCATAGATTGCCTGTAAGTGAGTCATATCAACCATCAATAAAAACGTCCGCCAGGGCTTTGTGGCAGAGCAACAACGAAAGACTTTCCAGTTCGGGCCAGACGTCGTACCCGTAATCCTGTTTAAAGGTCAGTTCCGCGCGGGTCAGAAGGGTCACCGCCTGGCGCAGCTGTTCGCCGCTGAGTCGGGCGAGGGCGTCGCTGAGCAGCTGACGGCGGTTTTGCCAGACCCTATGTTTATCAAACAGCGAACGCAGCGGCGTCTGTGCCGACTGGCGCTTGAGGGTGACCAGCAGCAGCAGCTCCCGCTGTAGCGTACGCAGCAGGATCGCCGGCTCGCAGCCTTCAAGACGGAGCTGCTGCAGAACGTGCAGCACGCGCTTACTTTTACCTGCCAGTAGGGCATCGACCCAATGGTAAGGGGTAAAGTGCGCGGCATCGTTCACCGCCTGCTCAACGCGGGGCAGGGTCAGCTTACCGTCCGGCCAGAGGAGCGCCAGCCGCTCCAGCGCCTGCGCCAGCGCCAGCAGATTGCCTTCGTAACAGTAGCACAGCAGCTGGCTGGCCGCGTCGTCGAGCTGCAGCTGATGCTGTTTGGCCCGCGCAGCCAGCCAGCGCGGCAGCTGCGCGTATTCCGGCGTCTGGCAGCTGACCTGGACGGCGCGCTGAGCCAGCGCGGTGAGCCACGCGGCATTCTCCTGGGCTTTGGTCAACTTACTGCCGCGAACGATCAGCAGCAGGTCGTCGTGCAGCAGACCGACCAGCGTCGCCAGCTGTTCATTGATCGCCGCGTTGGGGCCGTTTTCCGGCAGGATCAACAGCAGGGTTTGCCGGCTGGCAAACAGGCTCATCGCCTGGCTTAAGGCGAAAAGCGCCTGCCAGTCGGTGCTGCTATCGATAGTGAAGGTGTGGTGTTCGGTAAAGCCCTGCGCGGCAGCGGCTTCGCGAATAGCGTCCTGGCTTTCCTGCAACAGCAGAGGATCGTTGCCAAGCAGCAGATAGGCCGCGCGCAGCCCTTCAGTGAGCTGCGCGCGGAGCTGTTCCGGGTACAACCGAATCATCATTGACCCAGCGTGGTGGAGACGCGGTTACCCGAGGACGCCGGCGCGGTGCTGCCCGCGACCGGTTTTTCTTCCTGCTGGGTGGCTTCAACATCCGCTACCTGAACGCTTGGTAGTTTACGAATCAGCTGTTCCGCCGCTTTATCGTACATTTCCTGGATAATCATATCCTGCTCGGCGTCTTTGGCTAGCGCCGCCTGCGGGTTATCGAAGAACGAACGATAGACCTTGGTGGTTATCGGATAGATATCGTGACCCGGGATCAGGACGCTGGCATGAACGGTCATGACCATCTGATATTCCGCCGTACGACCGTCCTGGAACACCGATGCCGTATCTTTCTGAATCGACGATCCATCGAGGCGCAGAGAAGGGACATCTTTACGCAGCGTGCTGGCGTCGATCAGTTCCACGCCGTTAAGACGCAGCTGATTACGCACCGCGCGGCTTAACGGCCCGTTCGGATCGCTCGACTGGAAGATCATGGTTTTCATGGTGGTGGGCACCTTGGTAGTGCTACGCAGATGCCAGCCACAGCCGGCGGTGGCAAGCACCGCCAGAGATAACAACATTGTTACCAGATATCGCACGCTTCCTCCCGCGCTTAGCCAACGACCAGATTGAGCAGTTTACCCGGAACGTAAATCACTTTACGCACGGTTTTGCCGTCGAGATACTTCGCCACCAGATGCTCCTGGCCGGCGCGCTCGCGGACCTGCTCTTCAGTTGCGTCTACCGCAACGGTAATTTTACCACGAACTTTGCCGTTGACCTGGACGACGACGAGGGTGCTGTCTTCCACCATCGCGCTTTCATCTGCCACCGGCCACGGCGCGTTGTCGATATCGCCTTCACCGTTCAGCTCACGCCACAGGGTGAAGCTGGCGTGCGGGGTGAACGGGTTGAGCATACGCACGACCGCCAGCAGGGCTTCCTGCATCAGAGCGCGATCCTGCTCATCTTCCTGCGGCGCTTTCGCCAGCTTGTTCATCAGCTCCATGATCGCCGCGATGGCGGTGTTGAAGGTCTGACGACGACCGATGTCATCGGTCACTTTGGCGATGGTTTTGTGGATATCGCGACGCAGCGCTTTCTGATCTTCACTCAGCGCCGCCACGTTCAGGGCCGCCACGTCCCCTTTGGTGGTGTGTTCGTAGACCAGCTTCCAGACGCGTTTCAGGAAGCGGTTCGCCCCTTCGACGCCAGATTCCTGCCACTCGAGGGTCATATCCGCCGGGGAGGCGAACATCATGAACAGACGCACGGTATCCGCGCCGTAGCGCTCAACCATGACCTGCGGGTCGATGCCGTTGTTTTTCGACTTGGACATCTTGCTCATGCCGGTGTACACCAGCTCGTGGCCCGCCGCGTCTTTCGCTTTCACGATGCGGCCTTTTTCGTCACGTTCGACGATGGCGTCAACCGGGGAGACCCAGTTACGTTCGCCGTTTTCGCCTACGTAGTAGAAAGCGTCAGCCAGCACCATGCCCTGGCACAGCAGCTGTTTCGCCGGCTCATCGGAGTTGACCATGCCCGCGTCGCGCATCAGTTTGTGGAAGAAGCGGAAGTAGAGCAGGTGCATGATCGCGTGTTCGATACCGCCGATGTAGATATCGACCGGCAGCCAGTAGTTGGCCGCTTGCGAATCCAGCATCCCTTCCTGATACTGCGGGCAGGTGTAGCGCGCATAGTACCAGGAGGACTCCATAAAGGTGTCAAAGGTGTCGGTTTCGCGCAGCGCCGGCTGGCCGTTAACCGTGGTCTTGGCCCATTCAGGATCGGCTTTGATCGGGCTGGTGATGCCGTCCATGACCACGTCTTCCGGCAGGATCACCGGCAGCTGATCTTCCGGGGTCGGCAGCACGGTGCCGTCTTCCAGGGTGACCATCGGGATCGGCGCGCCCCAGTAGCGCTGACGGGACACGCCCCAGTCGCGCAGGCGGTAGTTAATTTTACGTTCGCCGACGCCCATGGCTGCCAGTTTGTCGGCAATGGCGTTGAAGCCCGCTTCATAATCGAGGCCGCTGAACTCGCCGGAGTTAAACAGGACGCCTTTCTCGGTCAGCGCCTGCTCCGAGAGATCTGGCTCAGAACCGTCGGCGGCGAGGATCACCGGCTTGATGTTCAGCCCGTATTTGCTGGCGAACTCGTAGTCGCGCTGGTCGTGACCCGGAACGGCCATCACCGCGCCGGTGCCGTACTCCATCAGCACGAAGTTAGCCGCCCATACCGGAATTTCTTCGCCGGTCAGCGGGTGGATAGCTTTAAAGCCGGTATCGACGCCTTTTTTCTCCATCGTCGCCATGTCGGCTTCCGCCACTTTGGTGTTGCGGCATTCGTCGATGAAGGTGGCCAGCGCCGGATTGTTGGCCGCAGCCTGCTGCGCCAGCGGGTGACCCGCAGCGACCGCCAGGTAGGTACAGCCCATAAAGGTGTCCGGGCGGGTGGTGTAGACGGTCAGCTTGTCGGCGTAATGGTTAACGTCAAAGGAGATTTCCACCCCTTCAGAACGGCCGATCCAGTTGCGCTGCATGGTCTTCACGGTGTCCGGCCAGTGGTCCAGCTTATCCAGATCGTTCAACAGCTCATCGGCGTAGGCGGTGATTTTAATAAACCATTGCGGGATCTCTTTACGCTCGACTTTGGTGTCGCAGCGCCAGCAGCAGCCGTCGATAACCTGCTCGTTGGCCAGTACGGTCTGGTCGTTCGGGCACCAGTTCACCGCGGAGGTTTTTTTGTACACCAGGCCTTTTTTGTACAGCTCGGTGAAGAACTTCTGCTCCCAGCGGTAGTATTCCGGGGTGCAGGTCGCCAGCTCGCGGCTCCAGTCATAGCCGAAGCCCAGCATTTTGAGCTGGTTTTTCATGTAGGCGATGTTGTCGTAGGTCCACGGCGCTGGCGCGGTGTTGTTTTTTACCGCCGCGCCTTCCGCAGGCAGACCGAACGCATCCCAGCCAATCGGCTGCAGGACGTTTTTACCCAGCATGCGCTGATAGCGGGCAATCACGTCGCCGATGGTGTAGTTACGCACGTGACCCATGTGTAGTCGACCAGAAGGATAAGGAAGCATCGACAGGCAGTAATACTTCTCTTTGCTCTCGTCTTCAGTTACTTCAAATGTACGATTTTCGTCCCAGTGAAGCTGGACTTTCGATTCTATCTCTTCCGGGCGGTATTGCTCTTGCATGGCAGCCAGTGGTCCTGTTTTCAATACAGCTACAAAATGTAGCCAATGGATGTGTTATTTCAGATCGGCATAGCATAGCCCAAACGCCAACGTCAAAACAGCTTTTCGCACATCAACATCGGCAAAAGCTGGGCAGATTATTTCGCGAGTCTGTGGCTTGTCAGACACAGCGGGAGAGGAATAAGGTCTATTATCAGAAGACGTTAACCACACCGGAGGCGAAATGATGAACAAGGTAGCTCAATATTACCGTGAACTGGTCTCCTCGCTCAGCGAACGGCTCCGCCATGGAGAACGCGATATTGACGCGCTGGTGACGCAGGCACGCGATAAAATTGTCCGCGCCGGCGATCTGACGCAGAGCGAGATTGAGTCGGTGATAGCCGCGGTCAAGCGCGATCTTGAGGAGTTTGCCCGCAGCTACGAAGAGAGTCATGAAGACGAGAGCGACAGCGTGTTTATGCGGGTGATCAAAGAGAGCCTGTGGCAGGAGCTGGCTGATATCACTGACAAAACCCAGCTTGAGTGGCGGGAGGTTTTTCAGGATCTGAATCACCACGGCGTATACCACAGCGGCGAAGTGGTCGGTTTAGGTAACCTGGTGTGTGAGAAGTGTCACTATCACCTGGCGGTGTATACCCCGGATGTGCTACCGCGCTGTCCGAAGTGCGGCCACGATCAGTTCCAGCGTCGCCCGTTTGAGCCCTGATCGATCGGGCCCGGTGCTGAATGATTGCGCCGGGCCGGTGAAAAAATAATTAATGATAAATCTAATGGGGCAATATAAACCTTATAGATTTATTGGTGTTATGCTCATATTTTTTACACCGCCACGGATTATCGTGGAGCATAACGCGCAGCGTATCGCAGCCAGCTCAGCGTATGATATTGACCAAATTAATTTGGAATAAGATGCGCGGTGCGCTTGCTAATGGGGCGTGGGCGCTGTCTGATAGCAAGGCTATGTCATTTGCGGAGACTCATCGGCGATGCGCTGTCGCCAGCGCATCGCTTATTGTCAACGAATAGTATTTATTTCTGCCTGTTTATACTGCTGGCGACCACCCATGTCAGAGGCGTAGTTATGGTAAGAATTGACCACTAACTTATCAGCAGAAAGAGAACCTGCATTACAAATTGAAAGGTTCAGGAAACCGCAGCGGTAGCCACCATTTTTAACATACCGGGTGGTCATCGTCAGGGAACCATTCGCCTTAATCGTTTTATAGTTGGTGATGTCAGCGGTTTGTTGCGTATACAGAGTCATGTCCCCGCTACTCATCATTTGACCCTCATTAAGTATGCCGTTATTCGCGGTGATGTTGACAGCATTCCCGTCGATCGTTGCCCTGTTCCGCAGGTAGTTACTCTCGATGCTCAGCGTGTCGCCGTAAATATAATAAGTATTATCGATCACATCGCCTTTAATCGACAGGGAATGTTGACCAACAATATTCCCCTCCTGATCCAGATTACCGTTAGTCACTATGGATACATCGTTACCTTCAATGCGACCTTTGTTATATATCTTCCCCGAAGTGATGTTGTCATCCTTTTTAGCTTGCACGGTCAGGCTGGAGTTAGCCCGGATGTTGCCGGTGACGTTAAGCGTATTGCCGCTGAAAGCAATGTTTGTGACATCGCCCAGGATTGAACCGCCGTTATCGATATTGACGGCGGACACGGCTAACTGGCCATCAGAGTCGATATAGGACCCATAGCGAGTAGTGAGATTGCCCCCGCTGGCTACGGATAGCATCTGAGTTCCCCTAAAAGTACCCGCGTTAACGAGATCGCCGCTAGCATTTACGCCAAGTGTTTTGCTGCTGGCAATAGTGCCTTCATTGTTTAATGTCCCCAAACTGGACAACGCCGTAGCGTAAGCGGTGCTATTAATGGTACCTTTATTTTTCATATCCCCTGCAGACACCATATTAGCGACAAGGCCGTCCGCGTTGATGGCGCCCTCATTAATCAGAGAACCATAGCTCGTCATCATAAGCATAGAGTTTGCGCTAATAACGCCTTTATTACGCACGCCGAGGCCTAAGGTATTCCCCACCATACTGATGCTATTGGCCTTGATACCGCCTAGATTGCTGATATCAATACTATATTCCGGTATGAGCATCTGCATGACAGTAGCCGTTTTCCCATGGTTTGCTATCTCTCCGGTAGCGTTATTATATGTGAAGTTACCCGCGCTGAGGGCGGTGCTGGCGGCGTTAAGGGTACCGTTAATCGCAATGGCATCCGCAAGCAAGATCGCATAGTTTGAGGAGGCGTTCATGCCTTTATCACCGATGGTGATTTTACCTTGCGTGACCGTATAGCTATCAATCGCACCGGTGTCGCTCAGATTGACCTGGCCTGTCGTCAGCACTGCTTTGTTAGTATTAATAAAACTGCATCCGGAGCAGGAGATGCCGTTAGGGTTGGCGATAACGACATCGGCTTTTTGTCCGTTAACCTCGATAAAGCCCTGCAGGTTACTCATTTTATTGGAGGTCACTTCATTTAAAATGACGGAAGCGCTGCCGTTGGTCAGATTGTTATTCTTTGCGATATTACCGTGAGTGTCGTGATTAACGTCACTGGCACTATTGTTTAATATGGTGCCGTTAGGGCCGACGTTAAATTCGCGATATAAGTTATGCGAGACGCCAGCGGCATTTGGGGCTTCGATATCAATAACATGTGCCCCTGATTTATGCGTATAGCTTGAGGGATCGGCATAAACAACGGATGAACTTAGCGCTGCAGCCAGCGCAACATATGAAACCTTGAATTTAAACATGTAATTTATTCCTTTAAATATGAAAAAATGAATCAGTAAATTGCAGTAATGTGCTGATGAAAACTAATACCTCCACTGTAATGAAAAGCCCATATTCATGGCATCGCTATGAAAGTCGTCAGGTTTACTGATGGGCGTGCCGATAAAAAAGTCATATTGCGTAGACGCTATTTCTCCGCGGACGCCGCCGACTGCGCCAGAAAGACTTTTTCCTTGCCTGGCGCGCTCGCTACCAATGATCCGGCCGAAGTCAAGACCAAGATATACCTGCCGGTCGGAGGTGGGAATATTCCAGCTAAAATCATTGCGCCAGTACCAGCCTTGATTGGCCGAAAGCGTATCTTCACCATCAAAGCCGCGAACCGTCCAGCGATTGCCGATATTAAACTGGTTGTCCGAAGATAATCTATCCGGGCTGAACTGGGCATGGAAACGCGGCATCCAGCTAAACTTATCGCCGGTTGCGGCAAACTGCATTAAGGCCTGTATATCGGCGTGAACGATGCGCGAATGGCGGCTATATAAACCGGCTTTTTCCTCCGGCGTAGGCACGGAGCTGAGCCACGGCAGGCTGCGCTGAATACCTACGCTGGCGTCGACAATTTTATTGTTAAAATAGCGCTGGTGGCGCAGGGTAAATTCCCAGACAGGATTTTGTTTACGCATTACATGCAGCTCATCGCCGCCAAAAAAGTAGTGCGAACTGCTCTTTGCTATGCGCAGATCGGCGGTCGTTTTTTGTTGTCGGGTATGCGAAAGCAGGCGGCTAAGGGTCGCGCTGTAATACCGGTTTTTACTTTTATAGTCGATGCTTGACCATCTTCCTTTAAACAGCTGGCGGTACTGGCTGTAGGAGCCGTACAGGCTCAATGACCAGTAACCAAAAGGCACGGAGTAGTAAAGGTTGCCGTTATGGTTGCCGTCGTTGTGCTGGTTGAATTCAACGTCGCCGCCTGCCGAGATGGAAAGAATATCGTTCAATGAAGATAAATCGTAAAGGTATAGCGCGCCGCCGCCCTGATAGCGACCGCTGGCGCGGCTGCCTGCGTCATCAAGCCAGGCGCCAACCTGCCACTGTTTATCCATTACCCGGGCGATTTCAATATCACTTTCGCCAATGTGTTCCCCGGGCCGCAGCTTCATATGGGCGCTGGCGCCAGGCAGCCGCTGCAGGTTAGCCATCCCTTGTTCAAGATCGCTGAGGCGCAGGATTTTACCGGTATGCGTGGGCATGGAGGTCCACAGGTTCGTCACGGCACTATTCGGCGCAAAATCAATATGCCCCGTTTTGCCATAAGTCAGCGTTATTTTGAGAATGCCCCCTTCAAGTGACTGAGAAGGGATATCGATCAGGGAAGTAATATACCCTTGCGTTATCAGTTCATTTTGTAAGGCGTTCGTCAGCAGGCGAATCCCTTCTATTCCGAGGCAATGGCCGGGCGCCTGGGCTGCGATCTTCCCGAGGAGGGCGGTGGTTTTTGCGTTGTCCTCGGAGGTAATATCAACTTTCGTGATATACCGACAGGTTGCTTCTTCGGGAAATATCAAGGTTTGCTTTTTCGTATGGGTACGAGAAGATTGGTATTGCTGCTGATGGGGCATTAATGCGCTTTCACGGGCTTTATCCTGTTCAACCTGGTTTACCGTTGCGGCCTCAATACCCGCCCAGGCGGTAAAGCAGGTGAGCAAATTTAAACACAAAATAATGGCCAGTCTGTTAGTGTTAGTCCGCATGAAGCAATATCCGTTTGTTTCATTGAGAAAGATTATAATTAATGGTTGTGCGCGGCATGAAATAGCCTGCGCGACGTATAGCAAGTCAATTGAAATATTATTTTCAAGAAATTTAAACTCACGGGGATTATTACAAGATGCCGTATGCTAACGATGACGTGGCGGTTAATCTATTCTACGGCCCCTGAATTCTTTGTGAAATTTTTACTTCACGTTGTGAAGCTGTCGCTTTGAGATGAAGCGATTGAAAAGGGGAGGGGCTGACAGGCGCGCACGGTGATATCGTGCGCGCCGCAGAAGTTAGTGCAGAATTTTGGCGAGGAAGTCTTTGGCGCGATCGGATTGTGGGTTAGCGAAGAACGCTTCTTTATCGGCGTCTTCGACAATCTTTCCTTCATCCATAAAGATCACCCGGTTGGCCACCTTGCGGGCGAAGCCCATTTCGTGGGTAACCACCATCATAGTCATCCCTTCGTTGGCCAGTTCCACCATGACGTCCAGTACCTCGTTGATCATCTCCGGGTCGAGCGCGGATGTAGGTTCATCAAACAGCATGGCGATCGGGTCCATGCACAGCGCACGGGCGATGGCCACGCGCTGCTGCTGGCCGCCGGAGAGCTGCGCCGGATATTTTTCCGCATGCGCCGCCAGGCCCACGCGCTCCAGCAGCTTGAGACCCTTCTTGCGCGATGACGCTTTGTCACGATTGAGCACCTTAACCTGCGCCAGCGTCAGGTTGTCGATAATCGACAGGTGTGGGAATAGTTCAAAATGCTGAAACACCATTCCGACATGCGAGCGCAGTTTGGCAAGATTGGTCTTTTTATCGTTAACCACGGTGCCATCGACGATAATCTGCCCCTGCTGCACCGGCTCAAGGCCGTTCACGGTTTTAATCAGTGTGGATTTACCGGAGCCTGACGGCCCGCAGACCACCACGACTTCGCCTTTTTTCACTTCCGTGGAGCAATCGGTCAGCACCTGAAAGTGACCATACCATTTTGAAACATTTTTCAGGGTAATCATTACACAGTCCTTTTCTTCAACCAGCTGACCAACAGCGAGGCGCTGAGGCTAATCACAAAATAGACGCCGCCCGCGAACAGGATCATTTCGACCTGGGTCCCGTCACGCTCGCCAATCGTCGAGGCGGTACGGAAGAAGTCGGCGAGGCTCAATACATACACCAGCGAGGTATCCTGGAAGAGGACGATCCCCTGGGTTAACAGCAGCGGCACCATGGCGCGGAAGGCCTGCGGCAGGATCACCAGCCGCATCGACTGCCAGTGGGTCATTCCCAGCGCCAGCGCGGCGCTCGACTGGCCGCGGGAGATGCTCTGGATGCCGGCGCGGATAATCTCCGAGTAGTAGGCGGCTTCGAACATCGAAAACGCCACCATCGCCGAGATCAGGCGAATATCCGTTTTCGGCGACAGTCCCAACACGTTCTGCAGGAAGCCCGGGACAATCAGGTAGAACCACAGCAGAACCATCACCAGCGGGATGGAACGGAACACGTTAACGTAGGATTTAGCAAACCAGGCCAGCGGCAGAAAGCTGGACAGGCGCATTACCGCCAGCAGGGTGCCCCAGACGATACCGACCACGATGGCGATCACTGTGATCTTCAGGGTGATCACCAGCCCCGCCAGCAGGTAGGGCATGGAGGGAACGATCGAACTCCAGTCAAAATCGTACATTATTTGCCTCCCATATTGCCAGGCAGGCGAACCTTACGCTCGACCACATACATAATCAGCATAATCACCGCGTTGATGAAAACATAGGCCAGGGTGATGGCGGTAAAAGACTCCCAGGCATGAGCGGAGTAGTCCAGCAGTTTGCCCGCCTGCGCGGCCATATCGGCCAGACCGATGGTGGAGGCGATGGCCGAGTTTTTCACCAGGTTCATCATCTCCGAGGTCATCGGCGGCACGATAACGCGATAGGCGTTCGGCAGCAGCACGTAGCGGTAGGTTTGCGGCAGGGTCAACCCCATCGCCAGACCGGCGTTCTTTTGCCCGCGCGGCAGCGACTGGATAGCGGCGCGTACCTGCTCGCAGACGCGAGCGGCGGTAAACAGCCCCAGGCACAGCATGGAGGAGACAAAGAACTGAATGTTTGGGTCCAGCTCCGATTTAAACCACATGCCGATATTTTCTGGCAGGAATTCCGGCACCACCAGGTACCAGGTAAAGAACTGCACGATCAGCGGCACGTTGCGAAACAGTTCGACATAGCAGGTGCCAATCCCTGAGAGCAGACGATTGGGCACCGTGCGTAAAATACCGAACAGCGAGCCGACGAGAAAAGCGATGATCCAGGCCGAGATGGAGAGGGCGACGGTGATCTGAAAACCGCTCCACAGCCAGCCCAGGTAGGTAGTGTTGCCGAAGGGGGCCTGTTGCAGGAATATCCCCCAGTTCCAGTCTATTGACATACATGACTCCTGGAAAAAAAAGGGTAGCCATTGCTACCCTCGAAGACGGTTGTCCAGCTTGTTTCGGTATTCGCGGCGGCTGGGGAACGACCAGCCGCCGTATAGTCTGTCCGTGCTGTGACAATCATCGGGAGGGCAGGATATCCCGCCCCTGGTTGTTATAATTAGTTCAGTGCTTTGTCATTAGGTGATTTGAACAGCGCTTTCATGTCGTCCGACAGCTCGAAGTTCAGGTTAAGATTTTTTGGCGGAATCGGGTTTTTGAACCATTTATCGAACCACTTCGCCGCTTCGCCAGAGGTCTGGGCCTGGGCAACGGTTTCATCGACCAGCGCCTTGAAGGCCGGATCGTCCTTACGCAGCATGCAGCCATAGGCTTCTTTCGACTGCGCGGTGCCGACGATTTCCCAGTTATCCGGTTTCTTCGCCTTGGCGCGTTCGCCGGCCAGCAGAGCGTCATCCATCATAAAGGCCACCGCGCGTCCGCTCTCCAGGGTGCGGAAAGAGTCGCCATGATCTTTGGCGCTGATGATGCGCATATTCATTTTTTTCTCATCGTTCAGCTTATGCAGCAGGATCTCTGAGGTGGTCCCGGAGGTGACAACGACCGCCTTATCCTTCAGGTCCGGGAAATCTTTGATCGGGCCGCCTTTCTTCACCAGCAGACGAGTGCCGACGACGAAGATAGTATCGGAGAAGGCCGCCTGCTTCTGGCGCTCGAGGTTGTTGGTGGTTGAGCCGCACTCGAAATCAAAGGTGCCATTCTGCAGCAGCGGGATACGATTCTGCGAGGTAACCGGGATCAGTTTGACCTGCAGATCGGGTTTGTTCAGCTTCTTCTTGATGGCATCGACGATGGCGTTGGAGTAGTCCTGAGAGTAACCCACAACCTTCTGTTGGTTATCGTAGTAAGAGAAAGGGACGGAAGATTCGCGATGGCCGACAACGATAACGCCATTTTTCGCGATCTTATCCAGAGTGCTCTGGCCAGCCGCCGGGGCAGCATCTTCCGCCTGCGCCAGACCAGCGGTCATTCCCATTACCAGCATTGCCGTGGCCAGTTTACGTAATTGCATATCCAACTCCTTATCCGCAGCGTCACCGACGCTATTGATACCCATTGTGATTGTGTGTGTTGTTATTGGGGGCACGCATCCACGTGCCGCATTTGTATGTGTTTGTTAGCATTTAGTTTGGCTTAATGTAAAGATTTTGCTGTTTTATTGTTTATTTTTGCGAAGCGCTCCGCACCAATCGGAGGCAAATATCTTCCATTGCACCAAAATAGAGCGACCGCCGATCGTTTATGGTGCAACCCGGTTGCACTGGGCCAGAGGACGGCGCTACCCGATTAAATAAAGCAATGACTGTGCCAGGGTGGCAAATGACGGGAAGAAAAAAAAGCCGACGACGGGCGTCGCCGGCAGAGCATTTATCGGCGACGCTGACGCAGGCTCATCAGCAGCGCGCCGAAGCCGAGCAGCGCCGTCAGCGCCCACAGCGGCCAGTTGCCAGTGCGGGCGTAAGGGGTCAAGCCGCTGGTGGGCGTCACGGTGGTGGTCAACACCTCGCGGGTAAACTGCGGGATCATCTTCTGAATCTCGCCGCGCGGGCCGATGACGGCGGTAATGCCGTTGTTGGTGCTGCGCAGCAGCGGGCGGGCCAGCTCCAGGGCACGCATCCGCGCCATCTGGAAGTGTTGCCACGGGCCGATGGACTTGCCGAACCAGGCGTCGTTGGAGATGGTCAGCAGGAAGTCGGTGTCCGGACGGAAGTTATCCCGCACCTGTTCCCCGAGGATGATCTCGTAGCAGATGGCCGCGGTCAGCTTGAGGTTATGCGCCATCAGCTGCGGCTGCACGTAGGGACCGCGGCTGAAGGAGGACATCGGCAGGTCGAAGAATGGCGCCAGCGGACGCAGAATCGACTCCAGCGGTACAAACTCGCCGAACGGCACCAGATGGTTCTTGTTGTAGCGGTTGGTCGAGTCGTAGCGGTACGGGTTATCTTTGCCGAGGGTAATGATGGTGTTGTAAGTGTCGTAGCGGTTCTGCTTATTGAGACGCGCGTCGACGATGCCGGTGATCAGCGAGCTGTCTTTTGCGCGCAGCAGATCGTCCATCATGCTGAGGAACTGCTGCTGGTTGATCTCGAGATCCGGGATCGCCGATTCGGGCCAGATAATCAGCTGCGAGTGGCCGATATGCGGCTGGGTCAGCGTCAGATAGGTTTTCAGAGTGTTAACCAGCTGCTTCTCGTCCCACTTCATGGCCTGCGGGATATCGCCTTGCACCAGCGAGACCTGCGTCGCACGCGCCGGCAGCAGCTGATACCACTGGATATAGCGCAGCGGGAACGGCAGGGCGAACAGCAGCGCGGCAATGATCAGCGGCTTCCCGTTGCGCTGTACGAGGGCCAGGGCCAGCAGGCCGCTTACCATCATCAGCAGGAAGTTGATCGCCTCGACGCCCATTACCGGCGCCAGGCCTTTCAGCGGGCCGTCAATCTGGCTGTAGCCGAACTGCAGCCACGGAAAACCGGTCAGCACCCAGCCGCGCAGGAACTCGGTGATCTGCCAGACGACGGGAGCGGCGATCGCCACCCGCAGCCAGCTGGTTTTGGGCCACAGACGGGCGAGCAGGCCGGCAAACAGGCCGGTGTAGAGCGAGAGATAGGCCGCCAGCAGCACGACGAGGAAGACGTTAACCGGGCCCGGCATACCGCCAAACTGCGCGATACTGACATAGACCCAGTTGATACCCGTGCCGAACAGGCCGAGCCCCCAGAAATAGCCGATGCCGGCGCTTTGCAGCGGGCGGCGGTTGAGGGTTAACGCCTGCAGACCGACCAGCGAAATAATCGCCGCGGGCCAGAAGTCATAAGGTGAAAAAGCCAGCGTTCCGCTGGCTCCGAATAGCAGCGCCAGCAGCAGACGTACGCGCTGACGTTCAAGAAGAGAGGCAAATACCATTTAGGCTAATCGTCCCGTTAATTAACGCCTGTTGCCACAGGCTATGCTATTTGCCAGCCGGGGGAGGGGACAACCGGGGATCGCCCACGGTCTGTCTCCCGGCTGGCCGTGACCTTCAGCGCCGCCGCTTACTCTTCCAGCTTCGGCTGAGGAGCGTCATCCGGCAGCTTAACATGCACCTGAATGATACGACGACTATCTGCCATTGCTACCTTGAATTGGTAACCATCAATGTCGATAGATTCGCCGCGAGCCGGCAGGTGGCCAAAGGCCTGCATTACCAGTCCGCCAATGGTATCCACTTCTTCATCGCTGAAGTGCGTATCGAAGGCGTCATTGAAGTCTTCGATAGAGGCCAGAGCGCGCACCGTCCACGTATGGCGGCTCAGCTGGCGGAAATCGATATCTTCTTCTTCGTCGTACTCGTCTTCAATTTCCCCGACGATGAGCTCAAGGATATCCTCGATGGTCACCAGACCGGAGACGCCGCCGAATTCGTCAATAACGATCGCCATATGGTAGCGCTGTGAGCGAAACTCTTTTAGCATGCGGTCGACCCGCTTGCTTTCCGGAACGACAACCGCCGGCCGTAACACTTTTTCCATGCTGAAAGCTTCGGCGTCGCTGCGCATAAACGGCAGCAGATCCTTGGCCATCAGAATCCCTTCGATGTGATCTTTATCTTCACTGATGACCGGGAAGCGCGAGTGGGCGGATTCGATGATGACATCAAGGCACTCGTCCAGCGTCTGATTGCGTTTCAGGGTAATCATTTGTGAACGGGGGATCATAATGTCGCGGACCCGCTGGTCGGCGATATCCATTACCCCTTCGAGCATGTCACGGGTATCTTCATCGATAAGGTCGTTCTGCCCGGAATCACGGATCAGCGCCAGCAGTTCATCGCGGTTTTTCGGTTCCCCGTGAAAGAGCTGGCTGAGTAACAGGGAGAAAAATCCCTTTTTGCTGTTTACTGTGTCACTACTGTGTGAATTGTCGTCGCTCATGGCGTCGTTTGGGTTCTCATGTTGATTTAATGTCGCTCGTCGCGCGTACACTCAGCGCCGGACGGCATGGGTTGCCTGAGGTTCAGGCGGGTAAAATGCATGAACAGCGGCCGGATGAGGCGCAAGCGCCGCCATCCGGCAGGGGGCTATTCAGCAATCTTCTCGGAAATGTACGGGTCCTCATAGCCCAGAGCAAGCATTATCTCTGTTTCGAGGGCTTCCATCTCTTCCGCTTCGTCATCTTCGATGTGATCGTAGCCCAGCAGATGGAGGCTGCCGTGAACCACCATATGCGCCCAGTGCGCCTCCAGCGGCTTCCCTTGCTCGCTGGCTTCCTGCTCCACCACCTGACGGCAAATGATCAGATCGCCGAGCAGCGGCATTTCAATCCCCGGCGGCGCTTCAAACGGGAAAGAGAGGACATTGGTCGGTTTATCCTTGCCGCGATAGGTCAGGTTCAGCTCATGGCTTTCTGCAACGTCGACCAGACGAATCGTTAACTCTGACTCCTCCTGAAACGGCGGAATGACGGCGTCGACCCAGCGTTGAAAAAGGGCTTCGTCCGGCAGGCCGCTGGTCTCTTCGCAGGCCAGCTGTAAATCGAGGATCACCTGACTCATTTTTGCTCCTGTTCCTGGGCTTCGCGCTTGCGCTCGGCGGCCAGTTCTGCTTTACGTTTCTGGTCTGCGGCTTCCCATGCCTCATAGGCGTTCACGATGCGGGCGACCACTGGATGGCGGACCACGTCTTCGCTATGGAAGAAGTTAAAGCTGATCTCATCGACTTCCGCCAGCACTTCGATGGCGTGGCGCAGACCGGATTTGGTGCTGCGCGGCAGGTCAATCTGCGTGATGTCGCCGGTGATCACCGCCTTGGAGTTAAAGCCGATGCGGGTCAGGAACATCTTCATCTGCTCGATGGTGGTGTTCTGGCTTTCATCAAGAATGATAAAGGCGTCATTCAGCGTCCGTCCGCGCATATAGGCCAACGGAGCCACTTCGATGACGTTACGCTCAATCAGCTTTTCCACCTTCTCAAAGCCGAGCATCTCGAACAGCGCGTCGTACAGCGGGCGCAGATACGGGTCGACCTTCTGGCTCAGATCGCCGGGCAGGAAGCCGAGCTTTTCGCCCGCCTCGACGGCCGGACGGGTCAGCAGAATGCGGCGGATCTCCTGGCGCTCCAGCGCATCGACCGCCGCCGCCACCGCCAGATAGGTTTTCCCGGTACCTGCCGGACCCACGCCGAAGGTGATGTCGTGATCGAGGATATTGGCGATGTACTGCGCCTGGTTCGGCGTACGCGGTTTGATCACCCCGCGCTTGGTCTTGATATTGACGGCTTTTCCGTACTCCGGCACGCTCTCGGCGCTCTGCTCCAGCACGCGCGCCTCTTTGATCGCCAGATGGATCTGCTCTGGTTCAATATCCTGAATCTGACCGCGCATCGGCGCCGTGTCGACATACAGGCTGCGCAGAATATCGGCGGCGGCGTGCACGCATAGGGCGCGTCCGGTCAGTTTAAAGTGATTGTCACGGCGGTTGATCTCAATGCCTAACCGACGTTCCAGCTGTTTGATGTTGTCGTCAAACGGGCCGCACAGGGCTAACAGGCGTGCGTTATCCGCTGGCTCCAGGGTAATTTCACGAGTGTCTATGTTCAAACTGTTCCTCTTTACGCAGGTGGCCGGACGCGGCGCGTGGCCGGCTAATCAGGAAATTATTTACGTCACAGGAAAATGGCGCAAGCATTGCTGTAGATATAGGGACGGAGAGAGGAATTACAAGGCCTGCCGGAACCGACAGGCCTGAAGGGATCACGGCTGATAGATACCCACGCCAAGATCGTTCTCTTTACGGGTGCGGGCAATCACTGATTCAGGTGATTCAGCGATACGCAGACCCATCTCCGCTTCGGTGCGCACGATTTTGCCACGCAGCGAGTTGGTGTAAACATCGACAATTTCGACATCCACAAACTTGCCGACGAGGTCCGGGGTGCCTTCAAAGTTGACCACCCGGTTGTTCTCCGTACGTCCGGAGAGCTCCATGATGTTCTTGCGCGACGTGCCTTCCACCAGGATGCGCTGTACCGTGCCGAGCATGCGACGGCTCCAGGCCATCGCCTGCTGGTTGATGCGCTCCTGCAGAATATACAGACGCTGTTTCTTATCAGCATCCGGCACGTCGTCTACCATATCGGCCGCCGGGGTGCCCGGACGGGCGGAGAAGATAAAGCTGTAGCTCATATCGAAATTGACGTCGGCGATAAGCTTCATTGTCTTTTCGAAATCTTCCGTAGTTTCGCCGGGGAAGCCGACGATAAAGTCGGAGCTTATCTGAATATCCGGACGCGCTTCACGCAGCTTGCGAATAATCGCTTTATACTCCAGCGCGGTATGGGTGCGTCCCATCAGGTTCAGCACGCGGTCGGAGCCGCTTTGCACCGGCAGGTGCAGGAAGCTCACCAGCTCCGGCGTATCGCGATAGACGTCGATGATATCGTCGGTAAATTCGATCGGGTGGCTGGTGGTGAAGCGAATGCGGTCGATGCCGTCGATAGCGGCGACCAGGCGCAGCAGATCGGCAAAGCTGCCGGTAGTGCCGTCGTAGTTCTCGCCGCGCCAGGCGTTCACGTTCTGGCCCAGCAGGTTGACTTCACGCACGCCCTGCGCCGCCAGTTGGGCGATTTCAAACAGGATATCGTCGCACGGGCGGCTGACTTCTTCTCCGCGGGTGTAGGGCACCACGCAGTAGGTGCAGTATTTGTTGCAGCCTTCCATAATCGAGACAAAGGCGGTCGGGCCTTCGGCGCGCGGTTCTGGCAGGCGATCGAATTTTTCAATTTCCGGGAAGCTGATATCAACCACCGGGCTGCGGTTGCCGCGCACGGAGTTAATCATCTCAGGCAGGCGGTGCAGGGTTTGCGGCCCGAAAATAATATCGACATAGTGCGCGCGCTGACGAATATGGTCGCCTTCCTGGGAAGCCACGCAGCCGCCAACGCCAATAATCAGGTCCGGGTTCTTCTCTTTCAGCAGCTTCCAGCGGCCAAGCTGATGGAAAACTTTTTCCTGGGCCTTCTCACGAATTGAGCAGGTATTGAGCAACAGCACATCTGCTTCTTCCGCCACTTCGGTCAGTTGATACCCATGTGTCGCATCCAGCAGATCGGCCATCTTTGATGAATCATACTCGTTCATCTGACAGCCCCAGGTTTTAATATGGAGTTTTTTTGTCATTGACTTGCTCATGCTCAGTAATAGATATCCAAAACGCGGGGATATATACAGGGTGAATTTCGCATTCCAGGGCGCGTATTGTAATGCTTTGGTCGCCCCCTGACCAGTGCGAGCGTTATCACCGCAAGAGGGCGAAAAATCCGGTAAACTTAACGGATTCTGCTTTAAGGATAATAGCCATGACAATTCACGCAACAGATGTCGCCATCGTGGGCGGCGGCATGGTCGGCGGCGCCCTGGCGTTGGGGCTGGCGCAACAGGGATTTACCGTGACGGTGCTTGAGAAAACGGCGCCTCCGGCTTTCGATCCGGCATCCGCCCCGGATGTGCGGATCTCGGCGATCAGCGCGGCCTCGGTCGGCCTGCTGAAAAGCCTTGGCGTCTGGGATGCCGTGCGGGCGATGCGCGTCCACGCTTACCGTCGACTGGAGACCTGGGAGTGGGAGAGCGCCCACGTCGCCTTTGACGCCGCCGAGCTTAAGCTGCCGGAGCTGGGCTATATGGTTGAGAACAAGGTCCTGCAGTGGGGCCTGTGGCAAGCGCTGACGGCGCACGAAGGGGTTACCCTGCGCGTTGGCGGCGAACTGGAGGCGATGCAGCGCGGCGAGGCGGAGACGGCGTTGCGTTTACGCGACGGGGAGACGATCCACGCCCGGCTGGTTATCGGCGCCGACGGCGCCAGCTCTCAGGTGCGGGAGATGGCCGGCATCGGCGTGCATGCCTGGCAATATCAGCAATCCTGTATGCTCATTAGCGTCCAATGCGCCGACGATCCCGGCGACAGCACCTGGCAGCAGTTTACCCCCAGCGGACCGCGCGCTTTCCTGCCGCTGTTCGACAACTGGGCCTCGCTGGTGTGGTATGACGCCCCGGCGCGGATCCGTCAGCTGCAGGGCATGTCCATGCCCCAGCTCCAGCAGGAGATCGCCCGCCATTTCCCGGCGCGTCTCGGGCGGGTGACGCCGCAGACGGCCGGCGCCTTCCCGCTCACCCGGCGTCATGCGCTGCAGTATGTTCAGCCTGGTCTGGCGCTGGTGGGCGATGCGGCGCACACCATTCATCCGCTGGCGGGGCAGGGGGTTAACCTTGGCTATCGTGATGTCGACGCCCTGCTGGAGGTCCTGACGCAAGCGCGCGGCCGCGGCGAAGAGTGGGCCAGCCTGCCGGTGCTCAAGCGCTACCAGGGGCGGCGGCGGGCGGATAATTTTATTATGCAGTCGGGGATGGATCTGTTTTACGCCGGATTCAGCAATGACCTGGCGCCGGTGCGGATGCTGCGCAATATTGGCCTGATGGCGGCCGAACGCGCCGGGGTGCTGAAGCGTCAGGCGCTGAAGTATGCGTTAGGCTTGTAAACCGGCGTCGCGGGCAGGGGCGTCGTGGAAAGCGCCTGCCCGGCAGTCAGTGATGCGCCAGGATGGCAAAACGCCAATAACAAAAAAGCCCACCGAGGTGGGCTTTTTTGCATTGAAGTGGCTGGGGTACGAGGATTCGAACCTCGGAATGCCGGAATCAGAATCCGGTGCCTTACCGCTTGGCGATACCCCAATTGTCTGTTGCATTTAACCGTCACTACCCCGGTTTTAGTGCAACAGTGCGTTCATTGCTGAACGACTTTTTAATTTGGCTGGGGTACGAGGATTCGAACCTCGGAATGCCGGAATCAGAATCCGGTGCCTTACCGCTTGGCGATACCCCAACAAATTGTTTGCGGATTTATCGATGTGTATCGATACGTCCCGAATATGGTGGCTACGACGGGATTCGAACCTGTGACCCCATCATTATGAGTGATGTGCTCTAACCAGCTGAGCTACGTAGCCAAATTGTCTTACTGTTTCTTCGATGGCTGGGGTACCTGGATTCGAACCAGGGAATGCCGGTATCAAAAACCGGTGCCTTACCGCTTGGCGATACCCCAATACCGTCGCGGTGAACCGCAAATATCGAAGAAATATGGCTGGGGTACCTGGATTCGAACCAGGGAATGCCGGTATCAAAAACCGGTGCCTTACCGCTTGGCGATACCCCATCCGTACAACGCTGACTGGTGAATGGTGCGGGAGGCGAGACTTGAACTCGCACACCTTGCGGCGCCAGAACCTAAATCTGGTGCGTCTACCAATTTCGCCACTCCCGCAAAAAAAGATGGTGGCTACGACGGGATTCGAACCTGTGACCCCATCATTATGAGTGATGTGCTCTAACCAGCTGAGCTACGTAGCCATCTTTTTTTTCGCGTAACCTTATCGGCGTTGCGGGGCGCATTATGCGTATTGGGCCTGCGAGCGTCAACCTCTTTTTCAAGGAAAATCGTTGTAATGTGACTGTTTGGTTAGGTTGCGAACAGCTCGCTGCAATAATCGGCAATTATTGGTTATTTATCGTTTTTCAGCGGCATAAATCCCGCAAAAAGAAAACGGACCCCGGAGGGTCCGTTTCGCGTTTCATCGCCTGTCAGGGCTTATTTATAGGCCGACTGGTGGACGCCCACCGCGCGGCCTGACGGATCGTTCATGGTTTTGAACGCTTCATCCCATTCAATGGCTTTGGCAGAAGAGCAGGCCACCGACGGACCGCCAGGGACACACTCCGCCGCGCTTGGCAGCGGGAACAGCTCTTCGAAGATCTCGCGGTACAGATAGCCTTCTTTAGAGGTCGGCGTGTTGTATGGGAAGCGGAAGCTTGCGGTTTCCAGCTGCTGGTCGCTGATCTGTTTCGCGGCCACTTCTTTCAGCGTATCGATCCAGCTATAGCCGACGCCGTCAGAGAATTGCTCCTTCTGACGCCACGCCACGCTGGCCGGCAGATAGGATTCAAAACATTCGCGCAGAATATGTTTTTCCATTTTGCCGTTGCCGCACATCTTATCCTGCGGGTTGATGCGCATCGCCACGTCGAGGAACTTCTTATCGAGGAACGGCACGCGGGCTTCCACGCCCCAGGCGGACATCGCTTTGTTGGCGCGGGCGCAGTCAAACATATGCAGCGCCTGCAGCTTACGCACCGTCTCTTCGTGCAGTTCTTTAGCGTTCGGCGCCTTATGGAAGTAGAGGTAGCCGCCGAATACTTCGTCCGAGCCTTCGCCGGAAAGCACCATTTTGATGCCCATGGCTTTAATTTTACGTGACATCAGGTACATCGGCGTCGAAGCGCGAATGGTGGTCACATCGTAGGTTTCGATGTGATAGATAACGTCGCGGATCGCATCCAGCCCTTCCTGAACGGTAAAGTGAATTTCATGGTGCACGGTGCCGAGGTGGTTAGCCACTTCCTGCGCCGCTTTCAGGTCGGGAGAGCCTTCCAGACCGACCGCGAAGGAGTGCAGCTGCGGCCACCAGGCTTCGCTACGCTCCTGATCTTCGACGCGACGGGCGGCGAATTTCTTGGTGATGGCGGAGATGACCGAAGAATCAAGGCCGCCGGAGAGCAGCACGCCGTAGGGCACGTCGGACATCAGGTGGCTTTTCACCGACTCTTCCAGCGCCTGGCGCAGCTCGTTCTTATCGGTAACGTTGTCTTTTACCGCGTCGTAATCGAACCAGTCGCGCTGATAGTACTGGCGAATTTCACCGTCTTTGCTCCACAGGTAGCTGCCCGCCGGGAACTCTTTAATGGTGCGGCACACCGGCACCAGGGCTTTCATTTCTGAGGCGACGTAGAAGTTGCCGTGTTCGTCATGGCCCATATACAGCGGAATAATGCCGATATGGTCGCGACCAATTAAGTACGCGTCTTTTTCGCTGTCGTACAGGGCGAAGGCGAACATCCCCTGCAGGTCGTCGAGGAACGCCGGGCCTTTTTCCTGATACAGCGCGAGGATTACTTCGCAGTCGGAGCCGGTCTGGAACTGATAGCGATCGCCATATTCCGCGCGCAGCGCCTGATGGTTGTAGATTTCGCCGTTAACGGCCAGCGCATGGGTTTTTTCGGCGTTGTACAGCGGCTGGGCGCCGGCGTTGACGTCGACAATCGACAGGCGCTCGTGCGCCAGAATCGCTTTGTCGCTGGCATACACGCCAGACCAGTCCGGACCGCGATGGCGCATCAGGCGGGAAAGCTCCAGCGCCTTTTTACGCAGCTCGCCTGCGTCAGTTTTAATATCCAGTACGCCAAAAATAGAACACATAGCCTTCTCCATTACCCTGTCGTGTTTGATGTTGTGCTGGCTTCGTCTCGTGGCGAAGCCTGAGTGCGTGCTTAAGAAAATGCCGTAAAGGGGGAGCCGGCGCAAGGGTTTTACGGCCGGAAAAAGAAAAAACGCAACTGCGATTGTTGAATAGTAAAAAAAGAGTATCTTTTGAACGGCTTTATTGAAGAATACGCAATTATAAGCCGTTTTTATTAGATGGGGGGCTTTTAGCAGGCGTCAGAAATGAACAACCACGTCCTGAGACGTGGCTGGCATTAGAAAATATCGATTTCCGCGACGGAAGGGTAGATCCACGACGGGCGGAACGGCATGCTGTCGATGTCGTCGAGGGTCGAGACGCCGGAGAGCACCAGAATGGTCTCCAGCCCCGCCTGGAAGCCGGCCAGAATGTCGGTGCGCAGATTGTCGCCGACGATCACCGTCTGTTCGGAGTGGGCCTGCATTTTGTTCAGCGCTGAGCGGATGATCCACGGGCTGGGTTTACCGACGTAAAACGGCTTACGGCCGGAGATCTTCTCGATCCCGGCGCACAGGGCGCCGCAGGCCGGGTAGAAGCCGCGACCGTGAGTATCCGGGTTGGTGGCAATGAAGCGGGCGCCATTGGCGACAAAGAAGGCCGCCTTATGCATCATCTCCCAGTTAAAGGAGCGGGTTTCCCCGACGATGACAAAATCCGGGTTGACATCGGTAATGGTAAAGCCGGCTTTATACAGCTCGTGGATCAGCGCCCCTTCACCCACCACATAGGCTTTCTTGCCTTCCTGGCGGCGCAGAAAATCGGCCGTCGCCATCGCCGAGGTGTAAAAGGCGCTATCCGGCACTTCAATCCCGGCGGTGGCGAAACGGTTCGCCAGATCCTGGCCGGTTTGCGACGGGTAGTTGGTCAGCATCACCAGCGGCATGCCTTTATCGAGGATGCGCTTGATAAACTCGGCAGCGCCGGGAACGGCGACGTTATCGTGCATCAGCACGCCGTCAATATCACAAATTATGTTTTGAATGGTCATGGTGGGTCCAGAATCATTAACAAAGACGAAACTATACGCGTCATCGATGCGGTTTCACACCTCTGACGGGCGATGCCCGCCAGTGACAGAGCGACGCGCTTATCTATAAAGGGGGGCGATTAGCTCTCAAGCAAGCGCTGCAGCAGCGTGCCATTGAGCATGGCGCGTTTGACCAGCGCGAAGGCGCCAATCGCTGAGCGATGATCGAGGGTGGAGCGCACCACCGGCAGGTTCTTACGAAACGCCTTTAGCGCCTGGGCGTTAATGCAGCCCTCAATGGCCGGGAGCAGCACTTTCTCGGCTTCCACAATTTCGCCGGCGACGACGATTTTTTGCGGATTGAACAGGTTGATGGCGATGGCGATCGTTTTTCCAAGGTGACGCCCTACGTACTCGATCACCTCGCAGGCCAGGGCATCGCCCTTGTTGGCCGCTTTGCAGATGGTTTTGATCGTGCAGTCATCGAGGGTCAGGCGGCTTTGGTAGCCCTGGTCCAGCAGATGGCGAACGCGATGTTCGATGGCGGCGTTCGCCGCGACGGTCTCCAGGCAGCCGAAGTTGCCGCAGTGGCAGCGTTCGCCCAGCGGATCGACCTGAATATGGCCAATTTCGCCCACGTTGCCGTTACGGCCAATAAAAATGCGTCCGTTGGAGATGATCCCCGCCCCGGTGCCGCGGTGCACGCGCACCAGAATGGAGTCTTCGCAGTCCTGGCTTGCGCCAAAATAGTGCTCGGCCAGCGCCAGACTGCGGATATCGTGCCCGACAAAGCAGGTAACGTTGAAGCGTTTTTCCAGCGCCCCGACCAGGCCCCAGTTTTCCACCGCAATGTGCGGCATATAGCGGATCACGCCGCTTTCTGGATCCACCAGCCCCGGCAGGATCACCGAGATGGCGATCAGCTCGCGGATTTTGCGCTGACAGTTTTCGATAAAAGTGGCGATGATATTCAGCAGGGCGTGTTCCAGCGTTTCCTGGGTGCGCTCGGGCAGCGGGAAATGCTCCTCCTCCAGGGTCTTGCTGCTTAAATCATAGAGGGTCAGGGTGGCGTCATAGCGGCCAAGGCGCACGCCAATGGCGTTGAAGTTACGCGTCTCCGCAATGATGGAGATGGCGCGGCGCCCCCCGGTGGAGGCCTGCTGATCGACTTCTTTGATCAGGCCGCGCTCAATAAGCTGACGCGTGATTTTGGTCACGCTGGCAGGGGCAAGCTGGCTTTGTTCCGCGATCTGAATGCGCGAGATAGGCCCATGCTGGTCAATCAGGCGGTACACGGCCGCGCTGTTCAGTTGTTTTACGAGGTCAACGTTACCAATTTGAGCTTGTCCGCCTGCTGTCATACTTTTACTTACTCAGTGACGACCTCGTTACCATTAACGATGGTCTTGGTGATTTTATAATCGCGTGTAAAGGCGGTCAGGTTAGCGACCATACCCGGCGCAATGCTGCCGAGCTGCTTGTCCACACCAATGGCGCGCGCGGGATAGAGCGTCGCCATCCGCAATACTTCGTCCAGCGCCACACCGCAATGCTCAACCAGATTACGCACCCCTTCAATCATGGTCAGGGAAGATCCGCTGAGGGTGCCGTTTTCATCTACGCACAGCCCGTTGCGGTAGTATATTGTTTTCCCGGCAAAAATGAACTGGTCAATATCCGCCCCCGCCGGCGCGGTGGCGTCGGTGACCAGGCACAGTTTGTCGCCTTTCAGGCGCTTGGCGTTGCGCACGTTGGCGTAATCGACGTGCATCCCGTCGACAATAATACCGCAGTAGACATCCGGCTCGTCAAAAATCGCCCCGGCCAGACCCGGTTCGCGGCCGGTAATGTACGGCATCGCATTATACAGGTGGGTGGCGAAGGTAATGCCCGCGCGGAAGCCCACTTTCGCCTCTTTCAGCGTGGCGTTGGAGTGGCCCGCGGAGACGACGATCCCGGCGGCGACCAGTTTGCGGATCACTTCCGGCTCGACGCGCTCAGGGGCGAGGGTCACTTTGGTGATCACATCGGCGTTGTCGCACAGGAAATCGACCAGCGCCGCGTCCGGTTTACGCACGTAGTCGGGATTGTGGGTGCCTTTCTTAACGATATTCAGCCACGGTCCTTCAAGATGCAGACCCAGCGCCTGGTTCGGGTGCTTTTGCAGGTATTCGCGCATCACGCGGACGCCTTGCTTCATCAGATCGTCGCTGGAGGTAATCAGCGTCGGCAGGAAGCTGGTGCAGCCTGAGCGTTCGTTGGCCTTCTGCATGATCTCCAGCGTTTCGACAGTGACCGCGTCAGGGCTGTCGTTAAACTGCACGCCGCCGCAGCCGTTGAGCTGGACGTCGATAAAACCGGGGGCGAGGATCGCGCCGTTGACTGAGCGCTGCTCGATGTCAGACGGCAAATCTGCCAGCGGACAAAGACGTTCGATAAGGCCATTAGCGATAACAACCGCATGGTCATCGAGAATTTCATGACCGGTATAAACCCGGCCCTGGGTTAATGCATACATTACGACCCCCGGTATATACGCCTCATCAGGCCCGGAAACGTTCGTTTGCCGCCGGCCTGATGATGCATACAAAGAAAAAGATGGTCCCGCGCAAAGTCGCGGGACGCGACTACATTACAGACCTTTAATATTTTCAGCTTCTAATTCGTTGAAATATTTCAGCGTCTTCACTTTCAGCTCCATGGTGGACGGTTCGTCGCAGACGATCACCGCCTTCGGATGCAGCTGCAGACAGGTAATGGTCCACATGTGGTTGACGTTACCTTCAACTGCCGCCTGCAGCGCCAGCGCTTTCTGATGGCCCAGCACCAGAATCATGACCTCTTCTGCATCCAGCAGGGTGCCCACGCCGACGGTCAGCGCATATTTCGGCACCAGATCCACGTCGCCGTCGAAGAAGCGGGAGTTCGCCACACGGGTGTCATGGGTCAGGGTCTTAATACGGGTGCGGGACGCCAGAGAAGAGGCCGGTTCGTTGAACGCGATGTGGCCATCGTTGCCCACGCCGCCCATAAACAGGTGGATTTTACCGTAGGAACGAATTTTTTCTTCATAGCGACGGCATTCCGCATCGATGTCCGGCGCGTTACCATTCAGCAGGTTGATATTTTCTGCCGGAATATCAACGTGGTCAAAGAAATTACGGTGCATGAAGCTATGATAGCTTTCCGGATGCTCTTTCGGCAGGCCAACGTATTCATCCATGTTGAAGGTGACAACGTGCTTGAAGCTAACCTGGCCTGCTTTATGCATTTCAACCAGCGCCTTGTAGGCGGTGAGCGGGGTGCCGCCGGTCGGCAGACCCAGCACGAACGGACGGTCCGCAGTTGGTTTGAATGCATTAATGTGGTTCACGATATGGCGGGCAGCCCATTTACCGACCTGCTCAGCGGTTACCAGGGGGATCAGTCTCATTCTTCACCTCTATAGTTAAAAGTAGAATCTGGCGGATTGGCGCCAGCACTCTGAGGAGAGTATTGCAGCAACTGCGCCGACCGGGGTCAATCCGTGTTGATTTTTTGAATGATAAAATAAGTTTTCGATGTTAGCCAGTCTAAGGGAGGGGGGAATACGATATTTGGTGATAATTATCACAAAAAATACCCGTTTAATTTGCGATACGAATTAATTTTTCACACACTTTGCCGGTAAGTGATAAAACCGACCTTGTTACACAATAAAAAAGTGGCTTTGAAAATGAGCCTCATCGGGGTCTCATAGGGGGAATAAGATGAATATTTTAGGTTTCTTTCAGCGACTGGGTAGGGCGTTACAGCTCCCTATCGCAGTGCTGCCGGTCGCGGCATTGCTGCTGCGTTTCGGGCAACCAGACCTGTTGAATGTACCCTTCATCGCGCAAGCGGGTGGGGCTATCTTCGACAACCTGGCGCTGATCTTTGCTATCGGTGTGGCGTCAAGCTGGTCCAAGGATAACGCCGGTTCTGCGGCGCTGGCCGGGGCAGTAGGTTATTTCGTGATGACCAAAGCGATGGTCACCATCAATCCGGAAATCAACATGGGCGTACTGGCCGGTATCATTACCGGTCTGGTAGCAGGGGCGGTGTACAATCGCTGGGCCGGCATCAAGCTGCCGGACTTCCTGAGCTTCTTCGGCGGCAAACGCTTCGTGCCGATCGCCACCGGCTTCTTCTGTTTGATCCTCGCGGCGCTCTTCGGCTACGTCTGGCCGCCGGTGCAGCACGCTATCCATGCGGGCGGCGAGTGGATCGTTTCCGCAGGGGCGCTGGGTTCCGGTATCTTCGGCTTTATCAACCGCCTGCTGATCCCGACCGGTCTGCATCAGGTGCTGAACACCATCGCCTGGTTCCAGATTGGTGAGTTCACGAACGCCGCAGGCGCCGTGTTCCACGGCGACATCAACCGCTTCTACGCCGGCGACGGCACCGCGGGGATGTTCATGTCCGGCTTCTTCCCGATCATGATGTTTGGTCTGCCGGGCGCGGCGCTGGCGATGTATCTGGCCGCTCCGAAAGCGCGTCGTCCGATGGTGGGCGGTATGCTGCTGTCTGTTGCCATCACCGCGTTCCTGACCGGGGTAACCGAGCCGCTGGAATTCCTGTTCATGTTCCTGGCTCCGCTGCTGTACCTCCTGCACGCGGTACTGACCGGTATCAGCCTGTTCATCGCAACGGCGCTGGGCATTCATGCTGGCTTCTCCTTCTCCGCAGGCGCTATTGACTACGTGCTGATGTACAGCCTGCCGGCCGCCAGCAAAAACGTCTGGATGCTGCTGGTGATGGGCGTGGTGTTCTTCTTCGTCTACTTCCTGCTGTTCAGCGCGGTGATCCGCATGTTCAACCTGAAAACGCCGGGTCGTGAAGACAAAGCCGCTGACGTGGTAACGGAAGAAGCGAACAGCAACACTGAAGAAGGCCTGACCCAGCTGGCGACCAGCTATATCGCCGCAGTGGGCGGAACGGACAACCTGAAAGCGATTGACGCCTGTATCACCCGTCTGCGCCTGACCGTGGGCGATTCGGCGAAAGTCAACGACGCCGCCTGTAAACGTCTCGGCGCGTCCGGGGTGGTGAAACTGAATAAGCAAACCATCCAGGTTATCGTCGGCGCGAAGGCAGAGTCTATCGGCGATGAGATGAAAAAAGTGGTGACCCGCGGCCCGGTAGCGGCAGCGGCAGCCGCGCCGGCTGGCAACGTCGCCACTGCAGCGCCCGCGGCTAAACCGCAGGCGGTAGCGAACGCGAAGACCGTTGAGTTGCTGGTTTCGCCGATTACCGGTGACGTGGTGGCCCTCGAACAGGTGCCGGACGAAGCCTTCGCCAGCAAAGCCGTCGGCGACGGTATCGCGGTGAAACCGACCAGCAACATCGTGGTGGCCCCGGCCGCCGGTACCGTGGTGAAAATTTTCAATACTAACCACGCGTTCTGCCTCGAAACCAACAACGGTGCGGAAATCGTTGTCCACATGGGTATCGACACCGTGGCGCTGGAAGGCAAGGGCTTCAAACGACTGGTTGAAGAGGGCGCGGACGTGAAGGCGGGCGAGCCGATTCTGGAAATGGATCTGGACTTCCTCAACGCCAACGCGCGCTCGATGATTAGCCCGGTGGTCTGCAGCAACAGCGATGACTACAGCGCGCTGGTGATACTGGCGAGCGGTAAGGTCGTTGCCGGCCAGACGCCGCTGTATGAGATTAAAGGCAAGTAAGGCTCCTGAGTCGAGTTTATGCCTCAGCGGCGAAGGGAAACCTTCGCCGCTTTTTTTTGCAGCAATCGGCCCCATAATCCTCTTCTGATACCTATTTTACGTAACTAATAGTTGTCACTACGCCCTGCTTGTAAGATCATGTGCCGTTATACGTTGTTTACGCTTTGAGGAACCCGTGATGAGTGAGGCAGAAGCCCGCCCGACTAACTTTATCCGTCAGATCATTGATGAAGATCTGGCTACCGGTAAGCACACCACCGTTCACACCCGCTTCCCGCCGGAGCCGAACGGTTATCTGCACATTGGCCATGCGAAATCCATCTGCCTGAACTTCGGCATCGCCCAGGATTATCAGGGCCAATGCAACCTGCGTTTCGATGACACCAACCCGGTGAAAGAAGATATCGAATACGTGGAGTCGATTAAAAACGACGTGCAGTGGTTAGGTTTCCACTGGTCCGGGGACGTTTGCTACTCGTCAGATTACTTTGATCAGCTGCATCAGTATGCGGTTGAGCTGATCAACAAAGGCCTGGCCTATGTTGATGAACTCTCTCCTGATGAAATTCGTGAATATCGCGGCACCCTGAAAGCGCCGGGTAAGAACAGCCCGTATCGCGACCGCAGCGTGGAAGAAAACCTGGCGCTGTTCGAAAAAATGCGCAGCGGCGGCTTCGAAGAGGGCAAGGCCTGCCTGCGCGCGAAGATCGATATGGCGTCGCCGTTCATCGTGATGCGCGATCCGGTGCTGTACCGCATTAAATTCGCTGAGCATCATCAGACCGGCAACAAGTGGTGCATCTACCCGATGTACGACTTCACCCACTGCATCAGCGATGCGCTGGAAGGCATTACCCACTCGCTGTGTACCCTGGAGTTCCAGGACAACCGTCGTCTGTACGACTGGGTGCTGGACAACATCAGCATCCCGGTTCACCCGCGCCAGTACGAATTCTCGCGCCTGAATCTTGAATACACGGTGATGTCCAAGCGTAAGCTGAACCAGCTGGTGACCGAGAAGCACGTGGAAGGTTGGGACGATCCGCGTATGCCGACCATCTCCGGTCTGCGTCGTCGCGGCTACACCGCCGAATCCATCCGCGAATTCTGCAAGCGCATCGGCGTGACCAAGCAGGACAACACCATTGAGATGGCGTCGCTGGAGTCCTGCATTCGCGAAGATCTCAACGAAAACGCGCCGCGCGCGATGGCGGTGATCGATCCGGTGAAACTGGTTATTGAGAACTACCCGCAGGGCGAAAGCGAAATGGTGGCGATGCCGAACCATCCGAACAAGCCGGAGATGGGCAGCCGCGAAGTGCCGTTCAGCGCGGAAATCTGGATCGACCGCGCGGACTTCCGTGAAGAAGCCAACAAGCAGTACAAGCGTCTGGTGCTGGGCAAAGAAGTGCGTCTGCGCAACGCCTACGTCATCAAAGCGGAACGCGTGGAGAAAGATGCCGAAGGCAATATCACCACTATCTTCTGTACCTACGATGCCGACACCCTGAGTAAAGATCCGGCTGACGGCCGCAAGGTCAAAGGCGTGATCCACTGGGTGAGCGCGGCGCATGCGCTGCCGGTAGAGATCCGTCTCTACGATCGCCTGTTCAGCGTACCAAACCCGGGCGCAGCGGAGGATTTCCTCGCGGTGATCAATCCGGAATCGCTGGTGATCAAACAGGGTTACGCGGAGCCGAGCCTGGCGCAGGCGGAAGCCGGTAAAGCTTACCAGTTTGAACGTGAAGGTTACTTCTGCCTCGACAGCCGCTATGCAACCGCAACCAACCTGGTGTTTAACCGCACCGTCGGTCTGCGCGATACCTGGGCGAAAGCGGGCGAATAACCGTTTCCCTACCGTCAAAGCGCCGCACTCTGCGGCGCTTTTTTTGTTTCAGAATCAGCCAATTACTCTTTTTATTTTCGCGAAGCGAATTAATTCTGTTTCAAACCGGAAATAAATAACGCTTCTGATATTTCCTGTCTCATACAAAAAACCAATGTAATCGCTTTCAGGTTTTGCGTTTTTCCCTGATTTTGCAATGACTTCCATGACAAAATCATCAGAGATAAGACTGTAACAAAACGACATAAATTATGTGCGCTTTGTCATAATCTTAAGCTTTGCCTCACGAAAAATATTGATAATTCGCGTCACGAAAAATAGTCTATCTACAGTGGTTTCGCGGCCTTTTTCACCGCCCCACATTTTGCAGTGTTATTTATTTTTTTTAGCGAATGACCCCCTGGTCTTCGCCTTTTAAAACGTCAAAGAGGATATGCACATGCGTACGTTTAGTGGCAAACGTAGTACGCTGGCGCTGGCTATTGCCGCCGTCACCGCGATGTCGGGCTGGGTTGTGATTCCGCAGGCCAGCGCAGCAGGCTTTATCGATGATTCTACTTTAACCGGCGGTATCTATTACTGGCAGCGTGAGCGTGACCGTAAAGATGTGACCGACGGCGACAAATACAAAACCAACCTTTCCCACTCCACCTGGAACGCCAACCTGGACTTCCAGTCCGGCTATGCCGCCGATATGTTTGGCCTTGATATTGCGGCGTTTACCGCGATTGAAATGGCGGAGAACGGCGACAGCGGCCACCCGAACGAAATCGCCTTCTCGTCGCGTAACAAAGCCTATGACGAAGACTACTCCGGCGATAAGAGCGGCATCAGCCTGTATAAAGCCGCTGCGAAATTCAAATACGGTCCGGCGTGGGCGCGCGCGGGCTACATCCAGCCAACCGGTCAGACCCTGCTGGCGCCGCACTGGAGCTTTATGCCGGGTACCTATCAGGGGGCGGAAGCCGGGGCCAACTTCGACTATGGCACCGCGGGCGCGTTAAGTTTCTCCTACATGTGGACGAACGAGTATAAAGCGCCATGGCATATCGAGATGGATGATTTCTACCAGAACGATAAGAAGACCAAAGTCGATTATCTCCACTCCGTCGGCGCCAAATATGATTTCAAAAACGACCTGGTGCTGGAGGCGGCATTTGGTCAGGCTCAGGGCTATATCGATCAGTACTTTGCTAAAGCCAGCTACAAGTTTGACGTCGCCGGCGCGCCGTTGAGCACCAGCTACCAGTTCTACGGCACTCGCGATAAGGTCAGCAACGGCGGGGTCAACGACATCTATGACGGCACCGCATGGCTGCAGGCGTTAACCTTTGGCTATAAAGTGGCGGATGTGCTGGATCTGCGTCTGGAAGGGACCTGGGTGAAGGCCGATGGCCAGCAGGGCTACTTCCTGCAGCGTATGACCCCGACCTACGCCTCCTCCAACGGTCGTCTCGATATCTGGTGGGATAACCGTTCCGACTTCAACGCCAACGGCGAAAAAGCGGTCTTCTTCGGCGCGATGTATGACATGAAAAACTGGGATATGCCGGGCTGGGCGTTTGGCGCGTCTTATGTGTACGCCTGGGATGCGAAGCCGGGCAAAATGTCCTCCCCGGACGCCTACTATGACGCTGATTACCGTCTGAAAGAGTCGGCCTACAGCCTGGATGCGCTGTATACCGTGCAGGAAGGCCGGGCGAAGGGCACGCTGTTTAAACTGCACTTTACCCAGTACGACAACCATTCCGATATTCCGAGCTGGAGCGGCGGCTACGGCAACATCTTCCAGGATGAGCGCGACGTGAAGTTCATGGTTATCGCCCCGTTCACAATTTTCTGATGCCTGCGCGGCGGGCGTGAGCCTGCCGCACCTCTGGGAGAACGACAATGAAAAAAATGCTGCTTATTGCCATGATGGCATCGGCTCTGGTGGCCTGCACCACGTCGCCGGCACCGAAAGAAGACACCAAACTGAAAGATGCCTATAGCGCCTGTATTAATACGGCGGAAGGCAATCCGGACAAAATTGAAGCCTGCCAGAGCGTACTGAATGTCCTGAAAGAGGATAAACAGCACCAGCAGTTTGCTAACCAGGAGAGCGTCCGGGTACTGGATTATCAGCAGTGTATCCAGGCTACCCGTACCGGTAACGATCAGGCGGTGAAAGCGCGCTGCGACCAGATCTGGAAAGAGATCCGCAGCAATAACACCACCCATTAAGCCAGACGGCAGCGGCAAACGGGCGGAGTCTATCTCCGCCCGTTTGTTTTTTTAGCGCTGACTCTCCGCCGGCTGATAGCCGCGACTCAGGCGCACGAACAGCAGCGCGGTGGCGATGAACCCGCACAGCGCAGCGCACATCAGCCACCATCCCGGCGCGCTTTTATCGCCGGTAAGCTCGACCAGGGCAGTGGAGATAGCCGGCGTCAGGCCGCCGAAGATGGCGGTGGCGAGGCTGAAGGCCAGCGAAAAGCCCACGGTGCGGACATAAACCGGCATCACTTCGGTGAGCGCCGCCACCATCGCGCCGTTATACATGCCAAAGAAGAAGGAAAACCACAACAGGACCAGCGTCATACGGGTGAAATCCGGCGCGGCGGTGAGCCAGTGCATCACCGGCCAGGTGGTGAGCAGCGCCAGCACGGTAATCCCCATCAGCACCGGGCGACGACCGATCCGGTCAGAGATCGCGCCGCCAATCGGTAACCAAATAAAATTGGAGATGCCCACCAGCATGGTGACCAGCAGGCTGTCGCGGGCGCTGAGGTGCAGCACTGCTCTGCCGTAGGTTGGCGTATAGACGGTAATAAAGTAGAAAGTGGTGGTGGTCATCGCTACCAGCAGCGTCCCCGCGGTAATAATGCGCCAGTTTCTGGCGATGGTGGTCAGGATCTCTTTGGTATCCGGGCGATGTTTACGCTGCAGGAATTCCTCGGTCTCCTGCAGCGAGCGGCGCAGCACGAAAATCAGCGGAATGATCATACAGCCAATAAAAAAGGGAATGCGCCAGCCCCAGGCGGCAATCTCCTCATGTTCCAGCGTGGCGTTCAGCGCATAGCCGATCAGCGCCGCCATGATGATAGCCACCTGCTGGCTGGCGGACTGCCAGCTGGTATAGAAGCCTTTATTGCCCGGCGTAGCGATTTCAGAGAGATAGACCGACACTCCGCCAAGCTCGACGCCCGCCGAGAACCCCTGCAGCAGACGGCCCACTAACACGAGGATCGGCGCCAGCACGCCGATAGTCTGATAGCCAGGGACCAGGGCGATGAGTAGCGTCCCGCAGCCCATGATCGCCAGGGTGACCATCAGCCCTTTGCGGCGACCGATTCTGTCGATATAAGCGCCGAGCACCACCGCGCCGATAGGACGCATCAGGAAGCCCGAGCCAAATACCGCAAAGGTGAGCATCAGCGCCGCGAACTCGCTCTCCGCCGGAAAGAAGGTGCGGGCGATATAGGTGGCGTAAAAGCCAAACAGGAAGAAGTCGAACTGTTCGAGAAAATTCCCGCTGGTCACGCGGAGGATAGCGCCGACGGTGCCGGCGCGGGTGGGTTGTTGGGTCATAGGGGGTGCTCTCCATTGTCTTTATCTTGTTGTTATCGGGTGCAGAGGGGCAGGTCAGTCGCCGGCGACGCCCGCCTGTTTTCCGCGGCGTTTCTCAATCGCCCACTTGAGTAACGCCGCACAGCGATAAAATCCGTGGGCAAATTTTCCATACGGCAGGGTTAAGAACAGGGCCATCACCACCCCGAGGTGGATGGCGAGCAGGACGCCCATCCACGAAGTATCCCGCCCCGCCAGCAGCGCCAGGCCGGTGAAGCTGGTCAGCAGCAGCAGCAGAATAAATCCGCGATCCATCGGTTTCTGCCGCGCGTCGCCGTGCAGCGGCGAGCGGCGCAGGTTCAGCCACAGCAGGCCCGCCGGACCGACCAGCAGGCCGATGCCGCCGAGGGTGCCGAGCAGCACCGGCAGGCTGAAGAACGGGTAGGGGGCTTCCTGGCCGGCGATATAGTGATAGCCCGTGGCCACCACGGTGGCGGCGAAGCAGAGCATAAAGCCGTAGAAGGTGCAGTGGTGGAAACGGCGGCGCAGCAGGGTGAAGGCGTCATCGGCTTCGTTGCAGCCTTTCCCGTGCCCGCCGTCGAGATATTTCAGCGTCAGCGCATCATGGGATGCCTTCGCAATATCAATCGGTTGCGGCTGGCCCGGGGAGATCTCGCGCCAGAAGCGGATCACCCCGCTCATCAGTAAGCCAATCGCCAGCACAAAGACCGAACCAAACATCCACGCCAGCAGGTTATGGGGGAATATCTGGTAGAAGTCGCCCGCCAGCGGCGGATGGCGCAGCGAGCCTTTGAGCCCCATCGCCAGCAGCAGAAAGACAATCAGGCCGCCGACCAGCGCCAGCACGGTGGTCATGCCGGCCCGGCGGTACAGGCTGCCAAAGGCGGCGGGCTGGGCGTAGTGTTGATAGGTCTCGAGCCGGACTTCGGCCATCGCCTTCGGCACGTTAATGGCGAACTCGTGCGGCGGCGCATACTGGCAGGCATGCAGGCAAGCGCCGCAGTTATGGCACAGGTTAGCCAGATAGTTGATATCCGCCTTGCCAAAGGCCAGGCGCTGGGTCATCGCCGGGAACACGGCGCAAAACCCTTCGCAGTAGCGGCAGGCGTTACACACCTGCATCACCCGTTCGACTTCCGCCTCCGGTTCGGTGATGATCTGCGCGTCAATGATCAGCTTTTCAAGCGACTTCATGGTGTTTCTCCTGCTGCGCCGCCCGGGCGGCTTGCTGGCCGGCGATGCGGCCGAAGGTGGTGCCGATCGACATCCCGACGCCGGCGGTGTAGCCCTTGCCCAGCACGTTGCCGGCCATCATTTCCCCGGCGACGAACAGATTACGACTGGGTTGACCGGCGAAATGGACGGCGGCGGTGTCGTCGACGTAGAGCCCGAGGTAGGTGAAGGTGATCCCCGGACGCAGGGCGTAGCCGTAGTAAGGCGGCGTATCGATGGGGCGCGCCCAGTGGGTTTTCGCCGGCGTGAGGCCAGAGGTCGCGCAGTTATCCAGGCGGGTGTGATCGAACTGGCCCGGCGCGCAGGCGGCATTATAGTCGGCGATGGTTTGCGCTAAGCGTTCGCCGTCCAGCCCCAGCTGGCGGGCCAGTTCCTCGATGGTATTGGCCTGAGCGCCGGGAAAGACGGGGGGCATAAAGTGGCCGATGGCTTTGCTGTCGATGATCGAGTAGCCGATCTGTCCAGGCTGGTGGGCGACCAGTCGGCCCCAGATGGCGTAGCGTTTAGGCCAGAAATCTTCCCCCTCATCATAAAAGCGCACGGCATCGCGGTTGACCACCACCCCCAGCGAAACGCAGTCGACGCGGGTGCAGATCCCGCCGTCATAGAGCGGCGCCCGGGCGTCAATGGCGACGCAGTGGGACTGGGAAGGATCGCCGATGATATCGGCCCCGGCGTCGATCATAAACTTGAGCAGCACCCCCTGGTTGAAGCGCGTGCCGCGGATGAGAAAGTTATCGGCGGGCCATTCGCCGCGGTCATTTTGCCCCCAGGCCTCGCGCAGCCACTCGCGGTTGGATTCAAATCCGCCGGCGGCGAGGACGCAGCTTCTCGCGACAATCCGTTCCTCGCCCGCCAGCGCGGCGACAAATTCACCGTTGCGCAGTTCCAGAGCCTGCACCGGCGTGTTGTAGCGGATCTGCACCCCCATCCGCTCTGCGCTGCGGTAATAGGCATTGACCAGCGCTTTGCCGCCGCCCATAAAAAAGGCGTTGGTGCGGGCCACGTGCAGGGCGCCGGAGAGCGGCGGCTGAAAGTTAACCCCGTGCTGACGCATCCAGTCCCGGCACTGTGACGAGGTGCGGATCACCAGCCGGGCCAGCGCTTCGTTGGTGTTCCCTTCGGTGACGCGCAGCAGATCCTGCCAGTACTCCGCTTCCGGATAGCTGTCGACCAGCACGTCCTGCGGCGCATCGTGCATACAGCGCAGGTTACGCGTGTGCTGCGAATTGCCGCCTCGCCACTCCCGCGGCGCCGCCTCCAGCAGCAGCACCGAGGCGCCGGCTTCCCGGGCGGTTAAGGCGGCGCATAGCGCGGCATTGCCGCCGCCAATGACCAGTACATCCACCATTATCGGCTCCCTTACGATTTAATTAATTGTTAAATTTGTAATGGGAATGTAGGCGGTAACGGCGGCGGGGCGCTATGGCGTAACGCTAAAGAGGGGTTTAGTTAACGTAAAGGGTGGCGCCTGGCCAGCGATCGGACTCCACCAGCTGGCGCATGACTTTGCTTAGTATGACCCGTGCCGCAAGGCCTGCCGGAGTGAGCTCATCATCCGACAGGCTGACCAGAAAGTTGGGGCGGCTGAGGATCGGATTAGCGATGCCGATCACCCTCAGCGCCTGATGGTCGAGATGGGAAATAGCGGCCCCGGGCTGCAGAGTGGCGCCCAGTCCGCTGCGCACGGCCTGCATCAGCAGGGCCAGACCGTCAATGTCCGCCACCACCTCAACGCTGAGGCTGTGCTGCTGGCAAACCGCCTCCAGCCTGCCGCGCAGGCCGTGGCCCTGGCTTGGCATAATCAGCGGCAGGGTGGTGAGCTGGTCAGGGGAAACAGGGTCATCCGGCAGCGAGGCCAACAGCGCATGGGTGCCAATCAGGAACAGGCGCTCTTCGAGCACCGGTCTGGCGCTCCAGCGCAGGATCTTCTCCTGCTGGAAGACGATGGCTAAATCCAGCTGGCGGGTGTTGATCATCCGCTCCAGATTCCCGGAGAGGCTTTCCACCAGGTGCAGGCGGACGTCGGGGTAGCTCTCGCGCATCGCGTTGATGAACGGTACGCCAAGAACGGAGGCGGTGCTAGGGGCCATGCCGACGCTGACGTGGCCCGACAGCCGCGCCTCGCGGGCGGCGAGGATGGCATCATCGGCATGACGCAGCGCCAGCTGCGCCTGTGAGTAGAAAGCAAGGCCCGCGCTGGTGGGCGTCACGCCGCGGGAGGTCCGCTGCAGGAGGCGAATGGCCAGCTCATTTTCCAGACGCGCGATCTGCTGGCTGAGCGCCGAGACGCCGATATTCAAATCGAGCGCGGCGCGGCCCATGCTGCCGGTTTCAACAATGCGCGTAAAATAGCGTAGCTGGCGAAGTTCCATATCAACTCTCCGGACAAAGCGGGGACTCGCGAGGGTCGCCGCCGGGACGTGAGCGGGAAGCGCGGCAGAAGCGCCCATAAAAAAGCCAACCGGCTGGTTGGCTTTTCAGAGCAGGCGAAGCAGGGAATTACTTTTCCACTGCGTCGTGGGCGTGTTCGTCCTCGCGGCAATCACCTTCCGCACAGTGACCGTACAGATACAGACTGTGGTTGGTCAGGCGGATGCCGTGACGGGAAGCGATTTCACGCTGGCGCGCTTCGATAGAGTCATCACTGAATTCGATCACTTTGCCGCAGTCGAGGCAGATCAGGTGATCGTGGTGATGCTGCTGGGTCAGTTCGAAAACGGATTTACCGCCTTCAAAATTATGACGAGTCACGATACCGGCGTCATCAAACTGGTTGAGGACGCGGTAAACGGTCGCCAGACCAATCTCTTCGCCCATGTCGATCAGGCGTTTATATAAGTCTTCCGCACTGACATGATGGTTATCCGGTTCCTGCAGCACTTCAAGGATTTTCAGTCGAGGAAGTGTGACTTTCAGGCCAGCCTTCTTTAATGCGGTATTGTTGTCAGTCATGCGGAATCTGTCCTGTTGCTAAACGATCTACTTCCTTCAACGGAAGTCATACAGAAATTAACCCGACGTAATGCGTCTCATTATA
The DNA here is from genome assembly GCF_048822415.1 of Klebsiella sp. C360. Taxonomy (NCBI): domain Bacteria; kingdom Pseudomonadati; phylum Pseudomonadota; class Gammaproteobacteria; order Enterobacterales; family Enterobacteriaceae; genus Klebsiella; species Klebsiella sp. C360. The sequence goes on along the minus strand of NZ_JBMEZZ010000001.1, from coordinate 1,022,485 downwards.
GAACTGCCACTGGTAAATGAAAACTGCAAGCATCGGGCCTGGTTTGCTGTCAAAAACGAGGCACCAGCTACAAACTGCGTCACGTGCCTCGTAGAATCAGAGGACATTGTACAGATATGTGATTAAAAGTTAAAAACTTGTAGCTATTAGTTTGATTGCTTTTGTCTATTAATACGACGCAACTCAATGATTGCGCCGCTTAATGATCAGGCGTTTTTGATTTCTTCGAGGTGCAGCTCTTCAGCTACCTGCTTCACCCACTTCTCAACGCGCTCGTTGGTCAGTTCCGGCTGACGGTCTTCATCAATGGCGAGGCCGACGAAGTGGTCGTCATCCGCCAGGCCTTTGGAGGCCTCGAAGTGATAGCCGGCAGTCGGCCAGTGGCCAACGATGGTCGCGCCGCGCGGCTCAATGATGTCGCGGATGGTGCCCAGCGCATCGCAGAAGTACTCTGCGTAGTCTTCCTGGTCGCCGCAGCCGAACAGCGCCACCAGCTTGCCGTTAAAGTCGATCTCTTCCAGCGTCGGGAAGAAGTCGTCCCAGTCACACTGGGCTTCACCGTAGTACCAGGTCGGGATGCCGAGCAGCAGGATGTCGTGGGCTTCCAGATCTTCTTTGCTGCTTTTGGCAATGTCGTGAACATCAGCAACATCTTTACCAAGCTGCTTTTGAATCATTTTTGCAATATTTTCGGTGTTGCCGGTGTCGCTGCCAAAAAAGATGCCGATGATTGCCATGAGTAAAATAACCTCTTGAAACTTAAATGATGTGGTAGGGACGCGATGCCCACAGATAACGGCAATCATAGCAGAACAGGCAAGGACGCGGAAACAGCAATCACGCCCGACTGCACACTCTGCTACATGAATGCGGATTTTTCGCGGAAAGTTAGACTTTTCCCTGGCTGCGCAGGGCGGTTAATTGCGTCATCAGCATCTCTTCGATGAGATCGCTGCGGCTCATATTACGCGCTTCCGCCAGTTCGTTAAGCGCATCGACCGCGTCGGCGTTGAGCTTTAGCTCCACGCGCTTCAGCCCGCGCACTTTATCGCGTTTCAGCTGATTACGTTTGTTGATGCGCAGTTGTTCATCGCGCGACAGCGGATTGGTTTTTGGTCTTCCCGGGCGACGCTCGTTTGCGAACAAATCTAATGTCGTACGGTCCGTTTGTTCTTTTGCCATGATTCTGAGTGACTTCGGGGAAACAAGCTGCCGGGCTCTAGCCGGCGCAGATAGCGCGCCATCATACATCAGGCGAACGGCTGCGCCAACGACCGCGGGCATTCTGCGGCGCGGTCGGGCATATTTTAGCCAATCAGGCGCCAATGCTCGTGAGATAGCGGCGGATCGCGCGCAACACCGCTTCGGGTTTCTCGGCATGGACCCAGTGTCCGGCGCCGGCGATGACGTGGGCCCGGGCCTGCGGGAACTGGGCCAGCAGCGCGTCGCGGTAGGCGTCGGTCACGTAGGGTGAGTTACCGCCGGGAATAAACTGCGTCGGGTGCGGCCAGGCCGGGATGGTTTCCCAGCCGACGATATACGGGTACTGGTCCCACAGCACCGGGACGTTGAAGCGCCAGTCGCCGTCGACGAAAGATTTCAGCAGGAACTGAATCACTCCCTCTTCCTGCAGATGCTCGCGCATCACCTGCGCCGCCTGCTGGCGGGTGCTGGCGGCGGATTCGCTGACGGCGCGGATAGCGGCGAAGATCTCATCATGGCGGCGAACATGATAATCCACCGGGGCGATATCGATCGCCACCAGACCGTTGATGCGCTCCGGCGCCAGGGCGGTCAGCGCCATCACCGCTTTGCCGCCCATCGAATGGCCGATAAAGGTGGCGCGCTCAATCTGGTGCGCGTCGAGCGTATCGAGCAGATCCTGCGCCATCGCGGGGTAGGTCATCTCTGGCGACCGCGGCGACAAACCGTGGTTGCGCATATCGACCTGCAGAATATCGTGGTCGGCGACCAGGTCGCGGGCGAGGATGCCCAGGTTGTCCAGGCTGCCAAACAGACCGTGGACCAGGACGATCGGGGAGTGGTTGTGCGGATTCTGTGCAGATTGCGCTCGGCTATTTAATTTCATGGCAAAGTTCTTTTTTTCGCTCCGTCGGGTTAGGGTATTATGTTGGACATTCTGCCATCCGGCTGCAAGACCCAGAAGTTTTCTGAGTTTTACCGCCATCCTGGTTTGACGCTATCCGCGGTTGGGATTTGTACTTATAATCCCAACGATTTGTATTCAGAAAAGATATCGCACTGGATTAAGATGAAAACAATTGAAGTTGATGATGAACTCTATCGCTATATTGCCAGCCACACTCTGCATATCGGCGAGAGCGCATCCGACATTTTACGGCGCATGCTGAAATTTTCCGCCGTTTCCCAACCGGCTACACAGGTCAGCAAAGCCGCGCCGGCGCTGGCGCCCGCGCCTGCCGTTGAGGTGAAACCCGCTAACCCGGCGAAAGATAAAGTCCGCGCCATGCGCGAGATGCTGTTATCTGATGAATACGCCGAGCAGAAGCGCGCGGTGAACCGTTTTATGCTGGTGTTGACCACCCTCTACTCCCTGGACAGTAAAGCATTTGCCGAGGCGACGGAGTCTCTGCATGGCCGCACGCGCGTCTACTTTGCGGAAGATGCGCGTACGCTGCTGAAAAGCGGTAATCAGACCAAACCGAAACAGGTTCCTGGTACACCGTGGTGGGTGATCACCAATACCAATACCGGCCGTAAATGCAGCATGATTGAGCACATCATGCAGTCGATGCAGTTCCCTGCGGAGCTGATTGAAAAGGTTTGCGGCACGATCTAGCTTTTTAACATTTGCACCAGAAGGATCAGGCAATGGCAATCGATAAACGTGCGGGGCAGCCTGCGCAACAGAGTGATTTGATTAACGTCGCCCAACTGACTGCTCAGTACTACGTGCTGAAGCCTGAAGTCGGTAATGCGGAGCATGCGGTCAAATTCGGCACCTCCGGCCATCGCGGCAGCGCGGCGCGTCACAACTTCAACGAACCGCATATCCTGGCCATCGCCCAGGCGATTGCGGAAGATCGTGCGAAGAACGGGATCACCGGTCCGTGCTATGTCGGTAAAGATACCCACGCCCTGTCCGAGCCGGCGTTTATTTCGGTGCTGGAAGTGTTAACCGCCAATGGTGTTGACGTGATCGTGCAGGAAAACAACGGCTTCACCCCGACGCCGGCGGTCTCCAACGCGATTCTGGTGCATAACAAAAAAGGCGGTCCGCTGGCGGACGGCATTGTGATCACCCCGTCACACAACCCGCCGGAAGATGGCGGTATCAAGTACAACCCGCCAAACGGCGGTCCGGCTGATACCAACGTCACCAAAGTGGTGGAAAACCGCGCCAACGAACTACTGGCCGCTGGCCTGCAGGGCGTGAAACGCCTTCCTCTGGACGCGGCGCTGGCTTCCGGCCACGTCAAAGAGCAGGATCTGGTGCAGCCGTTTATTGAAGGCCTGGCGGATATCGTCGACATGGCGGCGATCCAGAAAGCGGGCCTGACGCTGGGCGTCGATCCGCTGGGCGGTTCCGGTATCGAATACTGGAAGCGCATTGGCGAGCACTACAAGCTCAATCTGACCATTGTGAACGACCAGGTAGACCAGACCTTCCGCTTTATGCACCTCGATAAAGACGGCGCCATCCGCATGGACTGCTCCTCGGAATGTGCGATGGCGGGTTTGCTGGCGCTGCGCGATAAGTTCGATCTGGCGTTTGCCAACGACCCGGATTACGACCGTCACGGGATTGTCACCCCTGCCGGGCTGATGAACCCGAACCACTATCTGGCGGTGGCGATTAACTACCTGTTCCAGCATCGTCCGCAGTGGGGCAAAGAGGTGGCGGTCGGTAAAACCCTCGTCTCCTCGGCGATGATTGACCGCGTGGTGAACGATCTGGGCCGCAAGCTGGTGGAAGTGCCGGTGGGCTTTAAGTGGTTCGTCGACGGCCTGTTCGACGGCAGCTTCGGTTTCGGCGGCGAAGAGAGCGCCGGGGCCTCCTTCCTGCGCTTCGACGGCACGCCGTGGTCCACCGATAAAGACGGCATTATCATGTGCCTGCTGGCGGCGGAAATCACCGCAGTGACCGGCAAAAACCCGCAGGAGCACTATAACGAGCTGGCGGAGCGCTTTGGCGCGCCGAGCTACAACCGTCTGCAGGCTTCCGCGACCTCCGCGCAGAAAGCGGCGCTGTCTAAGCTGTCGCCGGAAATGGTCAGCGCTGACACCCTGGCGGGGGATCCGATCACCGCCCGTCTGACCGCAGCGCCGGGCAACGGGGCGGCGATTGGCGGCCTGAAAGTGATGACCGACAACGGCTGGTTCGCGGCGCGTCCGTCAGGCACCGAAGACGCCTACAAGATCTACTGCGAAAGCTTCCTCGGCGAAGAACATCGCAAACTGATCGAAAAAGAAGCGGTAGAGATTGTCAGTGAAGTGCTGAAGAACGCCTAAAGGCGCACGACCATCAGGCCCCTCGCGGGCCTGATTTTTTTCGCAAGGATAGCGATGAAAATACAACGGAAGTCCCTGTTTTTGTTCTGGGCGTGGATGGATCTCTTTTTCGTCCTGCAATTCTTATGGTGGAATATTGCCCACCGCCGACTCCCTTTTTACGACGACCTGCTGGCTTATCTCCAGCTGCTGCACGACTGGGGCGCTGCGGCGGTCTGGCTCTATCCGCTGAATGTGCTGCTGATTATCAGCATCCCGCTGTCGATGATCCTCTTTTTCCGTCAGAGCCGCTATGGGCTGTGGCTGGCCTGGGGGCAGGCGCCGCTCAGGCTGGTGTTTATGCAGCCCTCGCTTTCTGTGGGTCTGTGGCTGATTCAGGCCGCCGGCGTCCGGCATTTCGCGATCCTGGCAGGCTTCCTGCTGCTCTCTGAAGGGTTGAAAATCGCCAGCCTCTGGTACTGCAGAGGCGGGGCTCAGGGCATAAAGCGATAACCAATCCCGGTTTCGGTCAGCAGATGCTGCGGGCGCGCCGGATCGGCCTCCAGCTTTTGCCGCAGGTGACCCATATAGATCCGCAGATAATGGCTGTGCTCCACGGCGTTAGGGCCCCACACCTGATTCAGCAGCTGGCGCTGGGTAAGCACTTTGCCGGGATTATTCAATAGCGCCGCCAGCAGGCGAAACTCGATGGGCGTCAGGTGGATCTCTTCGCTGCCGCGCAGGATGCGGCGCGCGGGGATATTGACCTCCAGGTCGGCGAAGCGCACCACCGGCTCGTCGGCCTGCGCCGCGCCGTGACGACGCAGTGCGACGCGCAGACGGGCCTGCAGCTCGCCGATGCCAAAGGGTTTACTTAAGTAGTCATCGGCGCCGGCATCCAGGGCGGCAATTTTGTCGTGCTCTTCGCTACGCGCTGACAGGACGATAATCGGCATCTGACTCCACTGGCGCAGGTCGCGAATAAAATCAATGCCGTCGCCATCCGGCAGGCCGAGATCGAGTATCGCGAGGTCGGGCTTACGAGTGGCGGCTTCGATCAGCCCGCGCTGCAGGGTTTCCGCTTCAAATACGCGCATGCTGTCGGCTTCCAGCGCGGTGCGCAGAAAGCGACGGATAGCGTGTTCGTCTTCGATAATCAGAACGTTAATCACAATTCCTCAGATAGCTCTTCCAGTTCAGGGGGCGTTTCTCCCGGCAGTGTAACACGGAATGAGGCGCCGCCTTCCGGCCGGTTGCTGGCGGAGATGGTCCCGCCGTGGACGTCGACGATGGCCTGACAGATGGCAAGGCCCAGCCCGACGCCGGGGATCGCCGACTCTTTGTTGCCGCGGGCGAATTTATCAAAGATAGCCTGTTCCTGACCCGCCGGGATCCCCGGACCATTATCCCATACCTCCAGCGACAGCTGCCGGGCGTCTGCTTCGGCGCGAATACCGATGTCCGCCCGGGCGCCGGCATACTTATGGGCATTCTCCAGCAGATTGATCAGCACCCGCTCGAACAGCGGCCCGTCGACATGCACCAGCTGCAGCGGGTCGGGTAAATCCAGTTGAACGTGCTGGCCGCCGAGGCTCGGCTCGAGCATACGCAGCGCGCTGCCCACCACTTCCTCCAGCGTCAGCCACTCCTTGTGCAGATTAAAGCCGCCGGACTGGATCCGCGCCATATCCAGCAGGTTGTTCACCAGCCGGGTGGTATTGAGCACATGCTGGCGGATTTCATTGGCCTGCGGGGCATGCTTCGAGCCCTCGCTGGCCAGATCGAGGGTCAGGATTTCCGCCTGGCCAAACAGCACGGTGAGCGGGGTACGCAGATCGTGGGACAGGGCGGCGAGCAGCGAGTTACGCAGGCTTTCGCGCTCGCTGGTCAGCCGGGCCTGCTCTTCGCTGGCGGTCAGGGTGAGACGCTCCAGGGCGCTGGCCACCAGCAGGGTGAAGGTCTCCAGCAGCCGCTGCTGCTCCGGGATCATCAGCTGGCGCAGATTCGCCGGCTCCACCACCAGCAGTCCCCAGGTGCGGGCGGCGCTCTTCAGGGGCAGGATCTGATACGGCACGCCGGGCAGGGTATCGGTGCCGGCGCCGGCGGGTTGCCCCTTATCAAAGCTCCAGCGGGCGATGGCGTCATCCCACGGCGTCAGCCCGGGCTGGTGGGTTAAGGGCAGCAGTTTCCCCTGGGCGTCCGGGAGCAGCAGCTGGCTGCGAGCCTGAAAGGTGGAGGCGATAAACCGCTCGCTGGTGGTGGCGATATCCTGCTGGCTACGACCCACCGCCAGCGCTTTGGACATTTCATACAGGTGGCGGGTACGCCGCTCGCGATAGCGCGCCACCCGCGCCTGGTAGCGCACGCCGGCGGTGAGGTTACCGATAAGCAGGCCAACGGTGAGCATCACGCCGAAGGTGAGCAGATACTGGACATCTGACACCGCCAGCGTGCCGCGCGGGGCGACAAAAAAGAGATCGAAGCTGATAACGTTGATCACCGTCGCCAGCACCGACGGCCAGCGGCCATAGAGCAGGGCGATGATCACCACCCCCAGCAGATAGAGCATGACCAGGTTGGCGGCTTCGAAGGCCATCAGCCACTGCATGGCCACCAGAGTAATGATGGCGCACAGGGCCACCGCCAACGCGCAGCCCTGCAGCTGCAGCCGCCATTTCTCCAGCGCCGGACGAGTGTCGCTGGCGCGCGCCGGAAGGGGGAAGGGCTTTTCATCCAGGGCGATGACCACCAGATCGAGGTCCGGCGCGTGACGAGCCAGACGGTCGGCGAAGCCGCTGCGATCCCACCAGCGGCGCTTGCTCTGGCGGCCGATGACAATTTTTCCGAGGTTATGTTCGCGCGCGTAATGGAGGACCGCTTTCTCTTCAGACGGGTCGGAGAGGGTGGCGGTTTCGGCGCCCAGCTCCTGGGCCAGACGCAGCGCGGCGAGGATGGCCCGCCGCCGGGATTCCGGCAGGCGGTGCAGGGAAGGCGTTTCGACATATACCGCATGCCAGACGCTGCCCAGACGGGCAGCGAGGCGGGCGGCGGTACGCACCAGCTTTTCGCTGCCGGTGTTGTGCCCGATACAGAGCAGAATGGCGTCGCGGGTGTGCCAGACTTTCTCCTGGCCCTGGCGGTCGCGCCAGGCGCGCATCTGCTCATCGACGCGATCGGCGGTACGGCGCAGAGCCAGTTCGCGCAGCGCAATCAGGTTCCCTTTGCGGAAAAAGTTCTCGATAGCGCGCTCGGCCTGGCCGCCGATGTAGACTTTGCCCTCATTGAGCCGCTGGCGCAGATCGTCAGGGGGGAGGTCCACCAGCACCACGTCGTCCGCGGCGTCAAAAAAGGGATCGGGGACGGTCTCCCGCACCTGCACGCCGGTGATCCCGCTGACGACGTCGTTCAGGCTTTCCAGATGCTGAACGTTAACCGTGGTGAAGACGTCAATCCCGGCCTCCAGCAGTTCGTCCACATCCTGCCAGCGCTTCGGATGACGGGAGCCGGGGGCATTACTGTGCGCCAGTTCATCCACCAGAATCAGCGCCGGGCGGCGGGCGAGGGCGGCGTCGAGGTCGAACTCATACACGTAGCGCCCGCGGTGAGCGAGCCGCCGCGGCGGCAGGGTGCTCAGGCCCTGCAGCATCGCGGCGGTCTCTTTCCGGCCGTGGGTCTCCGCCACGCCAATCAGAATATCCAGCCCCTGGGCCCGCAGCCGCTGCGCTTCCGCCAGCATCGCCCAGGTTTTCCCCACCCCGGCGCAGGCGCCGAAGAAGACTTTCAGTTTGCCGCGATGCGGGGCGGCGGTGTGCTGCAGCAGGCGGTCAGGGTCCGGACGCAGCGGCTCGTCACTCATTTACTTATCCTTCAGGGCATCCAGCGCCATATTGAGTTGCAGTATATTGACCACCGGCTGGCCAAGGAAGCTCAGCAGCGGCGTTTGTGTGGCCTGGTTAACCAGCGCGGTCACCTGGTCGACGCTCAGCTGGCGCGCTTTGGCCACCCGGGGCGCCTGCCACAGCGCGGCGGCCGGGGTCAGGTTGTTATCGAGACCGCTCGCCGAGGTGGTGACGAGTTCGACTGGCACCCGCGGGTCGGCATCCGGGTTCGCGGCGCGCAGGGCCTGCACCCGCTCGCTCACCGCCTTATCCAGCGCCGGGTTGCTGGCGGCGAGGTTGCTGCCGCCAGAGGCCATCGGGTTATCCGCTGTCTCCGCGGTGGCTGACGGGCGGCCCTGGAAATAGCCTGCGGCGGTAAAGTTCTGGCCAATCAGCGCCGAGCCGCGCACCTCGCCGTGCAGGCGGATCAGCGAGCCATTGGCCTGTGAGTTAAACCACCACTGTCCCAGGCTGGTGGTCAGCAGAGGATAAACGCCGCCGGTGAGCAGGGTTAACAGAATAAATAGCACAAGTGCTGGACGAATCAATGACATAGTTTGTTCCTCACACCAGACCGCTCAGGGTCAGCAGCAGGTCAATGGCTTTAATACCGATAAAAGGCACCAGCAGACCGCCAAGGCCGTAGATCCACAGGTTGCGGCGCAGCATCGCCGAGGCGGAGAGCGGGCGATAGCTCACCCCTTTCAGGGCCAACGGGATCAGGAAGACGATGATCAGCGCGTTGAAGATAACGGCGCTGAGGATCGCCGACGATGGCGAATGCAGGCCCATCACGTTCAGCATCGCCAGCTGGGGATAGACCGCGGCAAACGCCGCCGGAATAATGGCGAAATATTTCGCCACGTCGTTGGCAATACTGAAGGTGGTCAGCGAGCCGCGCGTCATCAGCATCTGTTTGCCGATATGGACCACCTCAATCAGTTTGGTGGGGTTGGAATCCAGGTCGACCATGTTGCCCGCCTCTTTCGCCGCCTGGGTGCCTGAGTTCATGGCCACCGCGACGTCGGCCTGGGCCAGCGCGGGCGCGTCGTTGGTGCCGTCGCCGGTCATCGCCACCAGCCGACCTTCCGACTGATACTGGCGGATCAGCGCCAGCTTGGCTTCCGGCGTCGCTTCGGCGAGGAAATCGTCGACGCCGGCCTCGGCGGCGATCGCCGCGGCGGTGAGGCGGTTATCGCCGGTGATCATCACCGTTTTAATGCCCATTTTGCGCATCTGGGCGAAACGCTCTTTGATGCCGCCTTTGACGATATCTTTGAGCGAAATAATCCCCAGCACCTTTTCACCTTCGGCAACCACCAGCGGCGTTGCCCCCTGGCGGGCGACCTCTTCCACCTGCTTCTCGACATCCGCAGGGAAGTGGCCGCCGTTGGCCTCCACGTGACGGCGAATCGCGTCCACCGAGCCTTTACGGATCATGCGCTGATCGATATTGATGCCGCTCATCCGCGTTTGCGCGGTAAAGGGGACAAAGGTGGCGTGCAGCGACTGCAGATCGCGTTCGCGCAGGTTGAAGCGCTGCTTCGCCAGCACCACGATGCTGCGTCCCTCAGGGGTTTCGTCCGCCAGCGAGGAGAGCTGGGCGGCGTCGGCGAGGGTTCGCTCTTCCACACCGCGCGCCGGCAGGAAAGCGGAGGCCTGGCGGTTGCCGAGCGTAATGGTCCCGGTTTTATCCAGCAGCAGGACATCGACATCGCCAGCGGCCTCCACCGCGCGGCCGCTGGTGGCGATCACGTTGGCGCCCAGCATACGGCTCATCCCGGCGACGCCGATCGCCGACAGCAGACCGCCGATGGTGGTCGGGATCAGGCACACCAGCAGAGCGACCAGCACGGTGACGCTCACCGCATTGCCGCTCCAGGCCGAGAATGGCCAGATGGTGGCGGTGGCCAGCAGGAACACCAGCGTCAGGGCGATCAGCAGGATCGTCAGGGCGATTTCGTTCGGCGTTTTACGGCGCTGGGCGCCTTCCACCATGGCGATCATCCGGTCGAGGAAGGTTTCTCCCGGGTTGACGCTGCAGCGGATCACCAGCCAGTCGGAGAGGATGCGCGTCCCGCCGGTCACCGAGGCGAAATCGCCGCCGGATTCGCGGATCACCGGCGCGGACTCGCCGGTAATGGCGCTTTCGTCCACCGAGGCGCCGCCTTCGATGACTTCGCCATCGCAGGGGATAATATCCCCGGCTTCCACCAGCACCACGTCGCCTTTGCGCAGGTCTTCCGCCGGCACATGGTCGACCGTCGCGTCATGCTGCGGGGCGCGCAGCTTACGGGCGAAGGCCGTTTTTTTCACCCCTTTCAGGCTATTGGCCTGGGCTTTGCTGCGGCCTTCCGCCATCGCTTCGGCAAAGTTGGCGAACAGCACGGTAAACCATAACCAGATACTGATGGCAGCGGTAAACGTGGCGCTGCCGGTCAGGGCGCCGCCAGCCATGGCGATGGCCAGCAGGGTGGTTAACAGGCTGCCCACCCAGACGATAAACATCACCGGATTGCGCCACTGCACCATCGGGCTGAGTTTTTTCACGGCATCCAGCAGCGCCTGGCGCACCAGCGTCGGCTCCAGCAGGGCTAATTGTTTGCGACTCATAACAGGGGGCTCCGCATCGCTCAAAGTAAGGAAAAGTGTTCGGCCAGCGGGCCAAGCGCCAGCGCAGGAATAAAGGTCAGGGCGCCCACCAGCAGCACGGTGCCGATCAGCAGACCGATAAACAGGGCGTCGTGGGTGGCCAGGGTACCGGGGCTGGCCGGTTGAATTTTCTTCGCCACCAGCGAGCCGGCGATAGCCATGACCGGAATGATGACGGCGAAGCGTCCAGCCAGCATGCAGAACGCCAGCAGCAGGTTCCAGAAGGGCGTCGCCGCGCCCAGGCCGGCGAAGGCGCTGCCGTTGTTATTGGCCGCCGAGGTGACGGCGTACAGCACCTCGCTAAAGCCGTGCGCGCCGGGGTTGAACATCCCGGCGCGGCCGGCCTCGGTCATCATCGCCAGCGCCGTGCCGAGCAGTACCAGCGTCGGGGTGACCAGAATGGCCAGGGCGATCATTTTCATTTCCCGGACATCGATTTTCTTCCCGAGGTACTCCGGGGTGCGGCCGACCATCAGCCCGGCGATAAACACCGCCAGCATAACGAACAGCAGCATGCCATAGAGACCCGAGCCGACGCCGCCGAACACCACTTCGCCAATCTGCATCAGCCACATCGGCACCATCCCGCCCAGCGCGGTGAAGGAGTCATGCATGGCGTTGACCGCGCCGCAGGAGGCGGCGGTGGTGATCACCGCGAACAGACTGCTGGCGAGAATACCGAAGCGGCTCTCTTTACCTTCCATATTCAGGCTGCTGTCGGCGCCCAGCGTCAGCAGGTGCGGGTTGCCGCGGGTTTCCGCCCACATCACCACGGCGACGCAGAGGATAAAGATCAGCGTCATCGCCCACAGAATAGCGCGCCCCTGGCGGCGATCGCTCACCACCTCGCCGAAGGCGAAGCACAGCGCCGCCGGGATCAGGAAGATGGCCAGCATCTGCACGAGATTGGTCAACGCCGTCGGGTTTTCAAACGGATGGGCGGAGTTAGCGTTAAAGAAACCGCCGCCGTTGGTGCCCAGCAGCTTAATCGCTTCCTGTGAGGCGACAGGCCCCATCGGCAGCAGCTGGTGCGCCCCTTCGAGGGTGGTAAAGGGCTGGTAAGCCTGCAGGTTCTGCGGCACGCCTTGCTGAATAAAGAACAGGGCCACCAGCAGAGAGAGCGGCAGCAGCAGCCACAGGGTAATGCGCGTCAGGTCCACCCAGGCATTGCCGAGGGTGGACATTTTCTGTCGGGCGAAGGCGCGGGTCAGGGCGAAGACCACGGCGATGCCGGTGGCGGCGGAGAGGAAATTCTGCACCGTCAGCCCCACCATCTGGCTGAGATAGCTCATGGTGCTTTCGCCGGCGTAAGCCTGCCAGTTGGTATTACTGATAAAGCTGACCGCGGTGTTGAGCGCCAGATCCCACGGCAGCCCCGGCAGGTGCTGCGGGTTAAAGGGCAGCACGCCCTGGAGCATCAGCAGGGCAAACAGCGCCAGGCCGCCGAGGGCGTTAAACAGCAGGATCGCCAGCAAATACTGCAGCCAGCCCATCTCATCGGCGCGGATCCCGGCCACGCGCCACAGGACGCGCTCGACGCCAGCCAGGCCGGGAAGCGGGATGTTGTTCACCATTCTCGCCAGACACATCCCCAGCGGGCGCGCCAGCGCCAGCAATACCAGCAGGTAGCTGGCTAATAATAAAAATCCCTGGGCAGCCATCAGAATGCCTCCGCATGTATCAAGGCATAAACCAGATAAGCCAGTAACAGGAACACCAGCCCAACGCCAGTGAGTACGCCTGCAGTCACAATCCACCTCCGGGTGTGTTTTTGATTTACCAGGAGAATAGAAATTACGGCGCAAAGATTTCGCAAAAATCCGCGGGCGCGGTGTAAAAAAAGTATAAAAATGGCAAAGGCACAATTTAACTGATGGTTAGTATTAATTTAACTTTTTCGTAACTAATTTACGGGATGAATGTAAATTAAGTATAAATACGTGCTTTTTAGTGGTCGGATGAGTAGTAAAATTACAACCAACGCGGTACTATTTTGCTCAAACAAACATGGTAATTTTTTACCGGCGCGACTTGCCGGCCTGACAAAGGGGAGAGAAATGATGGCGTTGTACAAAGCTTATCCTGCTCATATTATTTTGCTGCGTCGGGCTTTCGCCGTCGTGGCTGGCGTCGCGGCGCTGCCGGTGATGCTGTTCTGGAAAGATCGCGCCCGCTATTACAGCTGGCTGCACCGGGTGTGGTCGAAAACCAGCGAGCAGCCGGTGTGGATGGCGCAGGCAGAAAAAGCCGCTCACGACTTCTACTGATTCGCCCTGCTGCAATGAAAGCCAATAACCGCCGGTTGCCCCCGGCGGTTTTTTTTCGTCGCTTGTCTACACTCGTTGCAAGCGCCGCAGCGGAATTGGCAGGTGCTTATTTTGCCGGAGCGCGCTATTTTTTCCGGCTTAGATCATGAGATGAGTTTTGCTGACGGATAATGAGGAGTGATATGGCCACCCATCTGGTCTGGTTACGCACGGATTTACGCATTCACGATAACCTGGCGCTGGCCGCCGCCTGCCGCGATCCGCAGGCGCAGGTGCTGGCGCTCTATATTGCCACCCCGGGGCAGTGGCGCGAGCATCATATGGCGCCGCGGCAGGCCGCTTTTATCGCCAGCCATTTGCACAGTCTGCACGCCGCGCTGGCGGAGCGTGGCATACCGTTGTGGGTAGAAGAGGCGGACGATTTTAGCGCCAGCGTCGAGCGGCTGGCCCAGTTTTGCCAGCAGCACCAGGTCAGTCACCTGTTCTACAACTATCAGTACGAATTCAATGAACGCCAGCGCGATGCCGCCGTTGAGAACACCTTGAGCGAAGTGATTTGCCAGGGATTTGACGACAGCGTCCTGTTGCCGCCCGGCAGCGTACTGACCGGCGGCGGCGAAATGTATAAAGTCTTCACTCCGTTTAAGAATGCGTTTATTCGCCGGCTGCGGGAAGGGCTGCCGGCGTGCGTGGCCGCGCCAAAGCCGCGCGAGGCACCCGCCCGCCAGGCGCCGCCGCCGCCGGAGCTCAACTATCCGCAAACGCCGTTCGATGGGCTGCTGTTTGCCGCGGATGAAAAAACGGCGCTGGCGCGGCTGCGCGCGTTTTGTCAGCAACCGGCGGCGGATTATGAGGGGCAGCGCGACTTCCCGGCCGTGGAAGGGACCAGTCGCCTGTCGCCCTGCCTGGCCACCGGGGTGCTGTCGCCGCGCCAGTGCCTGCATCGGCTGCTGACGGAACACCCCGCCGCGCTGGACGGCGGGGCAGGCGCCACCTGGCTTAATGAGCTGATTTGGCGCGAGTTTTACCGCCATCTGATGGTCTACTATCCGAAACTCTGTAAAGGACGGCCGTTTGTCGCCTGGACCGATAAGGTCGCCTGGCGCGAAGAGGATGGCGCCCTGCAGGCCTGGCAGCGCGGGGAGACCGGCTATCCGATTGTCGATGCCGCCATGCGCCAGCTTAACGCCACCGGCTGGATGCATAACCGGTTGCGCATGATCGTCGCCAGCTTCCTGACTAAAGATCTGCGCCTCGACTGGCGGGCAGGGGAGCGCTATTTCATGAGCCAGCTGATTGATGGCGACCTGGCGGCGAACAACGGCGGCTGGCAGTGGGCGGCTTCGACGGGCACCGACGCCGCGCCCTATTTCCGCATATTTAATCCCACCACCCAGGGCGAGAAGTTTGATAAGCAGGGGGGGTTTATGCGTCGCTGGCTGCCGGAGCTGGCAAAGGTGCCGGAGAAGGCGCTGCATCAGCCGTGGGCGTGGGCGGATAAACAGGGGATTACGCTGGATTATCCGCGCCCGATAGTCGATCACAAGCAGGCGCGGCAGGAGACGCTGGCGGCCTGGGAGGCCGCCAGAAAGGGGATTACTCCACCGCCAGACGGCGGGTCCTGACCTTCAGCGAGTGATACAGCCAGATGACCAGCACCACGCCGACGCAAGCCAGCGCGCCCCAGGTGATCTGGCTGAAGACGTTGATGTAGGCGTCAATGGAGTAGTTCACCGCCCCGGCGGCGTCGAATGACGCCTGCGAGGTCTGGTCGGCGATAACGCCGGCCAGATAGTTGGCGATGGCCCCGGAGAGCAGCATATAGATGCCGGTCAACACCCCGGTGACCCCCGGGATCTCAATGCGGGTGATTTGCGACATCGCGACCGGGTCGATAAACAGTTCGGCAAAACCCATCACCGCCAGCCCCAGCACCATCAGCGGCATGGACGACTGACCATAGGCCGCCGACCAGCGGGCGCTGAGGGTTAGGATGCAGAACCCGGCGCTCATCAGGCCCAGACCGAGGGCAAATTTTCCCCAGATGCGCACGGTGCGATTACCGCCGACGCTCTCTTTCACCAGCCACGCCAGCACCATGCCGCAGAGCATCACCGCGAAGGCGTTGATCGACTGGAACATAGCGGTAGGGACTTCGTAGCTCATGATATGGCGGTTAACGAAGCGGTCAATATACAGGCTGATGGAGCTGCCGCCCTGTTGGGCGAAGGCCCAGAACAGCAGGCTGAAAGCGGTCAGGACGACGATCAGGCGCAGATCCTTGCGCTGTTTATCGGTCTCGGCGCGCAGGTAGATCCGCGCCAGCACCGCGAGGCCAATGGCCGTGGCCACGATCAGGGCATATACCGACCACTCCTGCCAGAACAGCACGGCAATCAGCAGCGGAGCAGTGACCAGCAGCACCAGCAGCCAGCCCCAGTTCGGCAGCAGGAAGCGACGGGCGCACAGCGCCTGGCGGTTCACGCCGGTGGTATGCTGGAAGTGACGGTTGCCGCAGAGGAAAATCACCAGTCCCGCCACCATGCCGATGGCCGCCAGGGCAAAGCCCATCGCCCAGCTATACTCCTCCTGGACGTAGCCGCAGGCGATCGGCGCGATGATCGAGCCGATATTGCCCGCGGCATACATCAGCGAGAAACCGCCATCGCGACGCGGATCGGCGGGTTCGTACAGCTCGCCCAGCAGACAGCTGACGTTGGATTTAAACAACCCGTAGCCGCAGACGATGATCGCCAGCGACAGGTAGAGGAAGACCGGGGCGGTTTCGCTGGCCCCGAGCACCAGATGGCCAATGGCCATCAGCAGCGCGCCGAGCATGACCGCCATCCGGTTGCCTAACAGCTTATCGGCCAGATAGCCGCCGAGGATCGGCGTCACATAGACCAGCGAACAGTAGGCGCTGAACAGGGCGTAAGCGTGGTTATCGTCATATTTAAGCTGATTGGTGAGATAGAGGATCAGCAGGGCGCGCATGCCGTAGAAGCTAAAGTATTCCCAGATTTGCAGCGCCACGACGTAGTAAATCGCCCGCGGTTGCGATGATGTTGTCTTCATGAGAAGTGTGTTTCCTGGCGTAAAGCGAAAGTCGATCGTTCTGCATGAATAGCGTTTAATTAGTCATATTCATGGCTTGAGGGGCTTTCTGATTATTTAATATGCTTTATTAGTGCATAAATATACACGAATGCGCGGCGGGATGAATAGGCAAATTGCGCTATTCGGTAAAAAGTCATCGTCAGTGTCGGAGGCGGACTATCGACGACCCGAATGGATCTGGTTATGTTATGCCTTTGTATACCCTGATTATCTGCTGGAGTGGCGATGAAAAATAGCGAACTGGAACAACTGATAAACGACAAGCTCAATAGCGCAGCCATCAGTGACTTCGCCCCTAACGGTCTGCAGGTGGAAGGGCGCGACACGGTGCACAAGATCGTCACCGGAGTCACGGCCAGCCAGGCGCTGCTGGATGAGGCCGTCCGCCTGCAGGCGGATGCGGTAATCGTCCATCACGGCTATTTCTGGAAAAACGAATCGCCAGTGATCCGCGGCATGAAGCGCCGGCGCTTGAAAACCCTGCTGGCCAACGATATCAATCTCTACGGCTGGCACCTGCCGCTGGATGCCCATCCCGAGCTGGGCAATAACGCGCAGCTGGCGCATCTGCTGGGGATTAACGTGCTGGGCGAAATCGAACCGCTGGTGCCCTGGGGCGAACTGTCGATGCCGGTGTCCGGCCTCGAGCTGGCCTCGTGGATTGAAGCGCGGCTGGGACGCAAGCCGCTGTGGTGCGGCGATACCGGGCCGGAGACCGTCAGCCGCGTCGCCTGGTGTACCGGGGGCGGCCAGAGCTTTATCGACGCCGCGGCGCGCTTTGGCGTGGACGCGTTTATCACCGGCGAGGTGTCGGAACAAACCATCCACTCTGCCCGCGAGCAGGGCCTGCATTTTTATGCCGCCGGCCACCACGCCACCGAGCGGGGCGGCATTCGCGCCCTCAGCGAATGGCTGACGGAAACCACCGACCTGGATGTCACCTTTATTGATATTCCTAACCCTGCCTGACGGGAGAGAAAAAAGTGCAGCGAGCGCGTTGTTATCTGTTAGGAGAAACGGCTGTCGTGCTGGAGCTGGAGCCGCCGGTTACCCTTGAAAGCCAGCAACGGATCTGGGGATTAGCCCAGCGTCTGGCGAACCATGAAGAGGTGATTGACGCCATTCCCGGCATGAACAATATCACTGTGGTGCTCCGCCGCCCGCAGGAGGTGGCGTGGGAGGCGATAGACCGTCTGCAGCGCTGGTGGGAGGAGAGCCTCGCGATCGAGCCAGAGTCGCGCTCGCTGTCTGTTCCGGTCGTCTACGGCGGCGAGGCCGGACCGGACCTCGGGGTAGTGGCGCAGCACAGCGGCCTGAGTGAAAAACAGGTCGTGGAGCTGCACGCCTCGGTGGAATATCTGGTCTGGTTTATTGGTTTTCAGCCGGGATTTCCCTACCTGGGCGGGCTGCCTGCGGCGCTGGCGACACCGCGTCGCGCCGAACCGCGCGTGCTCGTCCCGGCCGGGTCGGTGGGTATCGGCGGCGCGCAAACCGGTATCTATCCGCTGGCGACGCCCGGCGGCTGGCAGCTGCTGGGGCGCACCGCGCTGACGCTGTTCGACCCGGCGCGGAAGGAGCCTGCGCTACTGCGCGTGGGCGATAAAATTCGCTTTGTGCCGCAAAAGGAGGGGGTATGTTGACCTTGATCCGCGCCGGCCTGTACACCTCGGTACAGGACGGTGGACGAGAAGGCCTGCGCCAGTCTGGCATCAGCCGCTGCGGCGCCCTGGATTATCCCTCGCTGGTGATTGCCAATCTGCTGGTTGGCAACGAGGCGAATGCCGCCGGGCTGGAGATTACCCTCGGCCAGGTGGAGATCGAATTTGCCCGCAGCGGCTGGTTTGCGCTGACCGGCGCCGCCTGCGAAGCGACGCTGGACGGTAAAGCGGTCTGGGTGGGCTGGCGCACCGCCTACCGAGCCGGACAGCGGCTGGTGCTGAAAACGCCGCAGCATGGCATCCGTAGCTATCTGGCGGTGGCGGGCGGGATTGCGGTCCCCGAGGTCCTTGGCTCGCGCTGCACGGATCTCAAGGCGGGGATTGGCGGTCTGGAAGGACGCCGCCTGCAGGATGGCGACAAGCTGAAGCTCGGGAAAGCCGCCCGCCGCTTCACCACCCCGCGCGGCGTCAAGCAGCTGCCGCTGGGCAACCGCATTCGTGCGCTGCCCGGGCCGGAGTACCATGAATTTGACGAGGCCTCGCAGGCGTCATTCTGGCGCGCCCCCTGGAAGCTCAGTCCGCAGAGTAACCGCATGGGGTACCGCCTGCAGGGGCAGCCGCTGAAACGCACCACCGATCGTGAAATGCTGTCGCACGGCCTGCTGCCGGGCGTGGTGCAGGTGCCGCACAACGGCCAGCCCATTGTGCTGATGAACGACGCGCAAACCACCGGCGGCTATCCGCGGATCGCCTGCATTATCGATGCCGATATGTACCAGCTGGCGCAGATCCCGCTGGGGCAGCCGATCCATTTCGTGGCCTGCTCGCTGGAGGAGGCGCTGAAGGCGCGGGCCGATCGCCAGCGTTATCTTGAACAACTGGCCTGGAGACTCCACGATGATGATTGATCTTAATGCCGATCTCGGGGAAGGCGGGGCGAACGATAGCGCGCTGCTCCAGCTGGTGTCATCGGCGAATATCGCCTGTGGTTTTCACGCCGGCGACGCCGGGCTGATGGTGCAGAGCGTGCGCGAGGCGCTGAAGTACGGCGTGGCGGTGGGCGCCCATCCGGGATATCCCGACCGGGAAAATTTTGGCCGCACGGCGATGGATCTGCCGCCGGAAACGGTCTATGCCCAGACGCTGTATCAAATTGGCGCTCTGGCGGCGATCGTTCAGGCGCAGGGCGGCGAGCTGCAGCACGTGAAGCCGCACGGCATGCTTTACAACCAGGCGGCCAAATCGCCGCCGCTGGCCGACGCGATCGCCCGCGCGGTCCGCGATGTTAACCCGCAACTGGTGCTGGTGGGTCTGGCGGGCAGCGAATTGATCCGAGCCGGTCAGCGCTATGGTCTGACGACGCGTCAGGAGGTGTTTGCCGATCGCGGTTATCTGGCCGACGGCAGCCTGGTGCCGCGCAGCCAGCCCGGGGCGCTGATTGACAGCGAAGAGCAGGCCTTGGCGCAAACCCTCGAGATGGTGCAACACCACCGGGTGCGCAGCGTCAGCGGCGAATGGGCGAACGTGGTGGCGCAGACGGTATGTCTGCACGGTGATGGTCCGCATGCCCTCGATTTTGCCCGCCGTTTGCGGGCGGCGTTCGCCGGGCGCCATATTCTGGTCAGCGCTCAGCCTGAGGCTGAGATATGACAATCGGCATGACCGCGAAGGAGAGGATGGTGGCGGGAGTATTACTCACCGGTTTCGAACCCTTTGACGGCGAGACGGTGAACCCTTCCTGGGAAGTGGTGCAGCAGCTTGACGGCACTATGATTGCTGGCCAGCCGGTGACCGCCCGGCAGCTTCCCTGCGTGTTTGGCGAGGCGCTGTCGGCGCTCGACGCGGCGATAGAGGACCTGCAGCCGAAGCTGGTTATCGCGGTGGGGCAGGCCGGCGGTCGGGTCGATATCAGCGTCGAACGTGTGGCGATCAACGTCGATGATGCGCGCATCCCCGATAACAAAGGCCAGCAACCCATCGACACGCCGATCGTCGACGGCGGGCCGGCGGCGTGGTTCAGCACCTTGCCGATCAAAGCGATCGTCAGCGCGCTGCGCGATCGCGGGATCCCGGCCTCGGTGTCGCAGACCGCCGGCACCTTCGTCTGCAACCACGTCATGTACGGCCTGTTGCACAGGCTGCAGGGTCAGGCTGAGGTGAGAGGCGGTTTTATCCATATTCCATGGCTCCCGGCGCAGGCGGCGGCCCATCCCGGCGAGCCGAGTATGGCGATCGCCACCGTGCGGGAGGCGCTGGAGACGGCCATTGCCGTGGCCCTGCGCCAGCCGGTGGACAGTAAACTGGGCGGCGGCGCCACCCACTGACAAAAGGATGACAGTATGCCGGAAGGTCCGGAGATCCGCCGCGCGGCGGATACACTGGAGGCGGCAATCAAAGACGAACCCTTAACCGACGTCTGGTTCGCCTTTCCCCGGTTGCAACCCTACCAAACCCCGCTGATTGGTCAGCGGGTTACCCATATCGACACCCGGGGGAAAGCCCTGCTGACCCGCTTCTCCGGCGGCCTGACCCTGTACAGCCATAATCAGCTGTACGGCGTCTGGCGCGTGGTTGACGCTGGCGAACAGCCCGCCTCTAACCGGGTGCTGCGCGTCAGGCTCCAGACCGCCAGCAAGGCGATTTTGCTCTACAGCGCGTCGGACATTGAGATGCTCACAGCGGAGCAGGTGGCCAACCATCCGTTCTTGCTGCGCATCGGTCCGGACGTACTGGATATGACGTTAACCGCGGAGCAGGTGAAAGCGCGGCTGCTGTCGGCCAAATTCCGCCATCGTCAGTTTTCCGGCCTGCTGTTGGATCAGGCTTTTCTTGCCGGGCTGGGAAACTATCTGCGGGTGGAAATCCTCTGGCAGGTGGGGCTGACCGGGCAGCATAAGGCCTCGGAGCTGAATGCAATACAACTGGATGCGCTGGCGCACGCGCTGCTCGATATCCCGCGGCTTTCTTATCGCACCCGCGGCCAGCCCGATGACAACAAGCACCACGGCGCGCTGTTCCGCTTTAAGGTGTTCCATCGCGATGGCGAACAGTGCGAGCGCTGCGGGGGCGTGATTGAGAAGACGATGCTCTCCTCGCGGCCGTTTTACTGGTGCCCGCGCTGCCAGCATTAAGCCGGCGGCCAGGCAGCGCCAGACCTCATCGTCAGGCATAAAAAAACGCGCCATCAGGCGCGTTTTTATCATCCGAACAGCGAGATTAACGCTTGATGTCGGACTGGAAATCGCGTTTTTCGTAGCCGGTATAGAGCTGACGCGGACGGGCGATTTTCATGCCATCGCTGTGCATTTCGTTCCAGTGCGCAATCCAGCCCACGGTACGCGCCATGGCGAAGATAACGGTAAACATGGAGGACGGAATACCCATCGCTTTCAGGATAATACCGGAGTAGAAGTCGACGTTCGGGTAGAGTTTCTTCTCGATGAAGTACGGGTCGTTCAGCGCGATATGCTCCAGCTCCATGGCCACCTGCAGCAGGTCGTCTTTGGTGCCCAGCTCTTTCAGCACTTCATGGCAGGTTTCACGCATCACGGTGGCGCGCGGGTCGTAGTTTTTGTACACACGATGGCCGAAGCCCATCAGGCGGAAAGAGTCATTCTTGTCTTTCGCACGACGAACAAATTCCGGAATGTGCTCAACGGAGCTGATCTCTTCCAGCATTTTCAGCGCCGCTTCGTTGGCGCCGCCGTGCGCCGGTCCCCACAGGGAGGCGATGCCGGCTGCGATACAGGCGAACGGGTTAGCGCCGGAAGAGCCCGCGGTACGTACCGTCGAGGTCGAGGCATTCTGTTCGTGATCGGCGTGCAGGATCAGAATACGGTCCATTGCGCGCTCCAGCACCGGATTGACTTCGTACTCTTCGCACGGCGTGGCGAACATCATGCGCAGGAAGTTGCCGGCGTAGGAGAGGTCATTGCGCGGATAAACAAACGGCTGGCCGATAGAATACTTGTAACACATGGCTGCCATGGTCGGCATTTTGGACAGCAGGCGATAGGCGGCAATTTCACGGTGACGCGGGTTATTCACGTCGAGGGAGTCGTGATAGAACGCCGCCAGGGCGCCGGTGATCCCGCACATAACGGCCATCGGGTGAGAATCGCGACGGAACGCATGGAACAGACGAGTAATCTGCTCATGGATCATGGTGTGGCGGGTGACGGTGGTTTTGAATTCGTCGTATTCGGCCTGGGTCGGTTTTTCACCGTTTAGCAGAATGTAACAAACTTCAAGATAGTTTGATTCGGTCGCTAACTGGTCGATCGGGAAGCCACGGTGCAGCAGGATCCCCTCGTCACCATCGATAAACGTAATTTTAGATTCACAGGAAGCGGTAGATGTGAAACCTGGGTCAAAAGTAAATACGCCTTTTGAACCAAGACTACGAATATCAATAACATCCTGACCGAGCGTGCCTTTTAGCACATCCAGTTCAATAGCAGTGTCACCACCCAGGGTGATTTTTGCTTTAGCATCAGACATTTATGGTCTCCTTAGCGCCTTTATTGCTTAAGACTGCCGGGTGGTGGATTTGCTTTCGGCCCGCGCCCGTATACGTTACCAGTTTGTTATGTTGCACACAGCTCTGCGTCAGCGAAAAGGGCAGGGTACAGAGCAACGGCGCTTGATGGCACGTTCTTCAGGGCTGCGGTGAAACAACAGCAAATCAGCGTTTTAGCAGTCCGAATATTAAAACCTGTATACCACTAATAACTGTCCTGATTACATCGGTCAATACTGACACACTGTTACATAACTTATTCTCAGGTGAAAGCATGACCTCATAACTTTTGAGCATTATTGCATTTAACTGGTAATGGTTGTAACAAGAATGTTTAATATTTGTCAAATCAGGTGATTAAAAATTAAAAAAATGTTGTTATCGTGACCTTGATCACTGTTCCGGAGAAAACCCAACAAACTATATGTAGGTTAATTGTAATGATTTTGTGAACGGCCTATACTGCGGCCAGGTCTCCGGAACACCCTGCAATCCCGAGCCACCCAGCGTTGTTTAGTGATGTTTTAATGCCTGAAAAGACGTTTTAACATGACTTCTGGTTATAGAAAGGACGCTGTCTGACCCGCAAGCAGACCGGAGGAAGGAAACAATAAGAACAGCATGTGGGCGTTATTCATGGTAAGAAATGTGAAAAAACAAAGACCTGTCAATCTGGATCTACAAACGATACGGTTCCCAATCACGGCGATAGCGTCCATTCTCCATCGCGTTTCCGGTGTCATCACCTTCGTGGCGGTCGGAATTCTGCTTTGGCTGCTGGGCACCAGCCTCTCCTCCCCTGAAGGTTTTCTGACGGCGGCCTCGATCATGGATAGCTTCTTTGTGAAGTTCATCATGTGGGGCATTCTCACCGCGCTGGCCTATCACGTCGTTGTTGGTATCCGCCATCTGATGATGGACTTTGGCTACCTGGACGAAACCCTCGAAGCAGGGAAACGTTCCGCCAAGATTTCTTTTGTTATTACTGTCGTGCTTTCACTTCTCGCAGGAGTCCTCGTATGGTAAGCAACGCCTCAGCACTGGGACGCAACGGCGTACATGACTTTATTCTGGTCCGTGCTACCGCCATCGTTCTGACCCTCTACATCATCTACATGGTTGGCTTCTTCGCGACCACCGGTGAAATCTCATGGGAAGTGTGGACCGGATTCTTTGCCTCCGGCTTCACTAAAGTCTTCACTCTGCTGGCTCTCGTTTCCATTCTTATCCATGCCTGGATCGGGATGTGGCAGGTGTTAACGGACTACGTTAAACCACTGGCTCTGCGCCTGGTTCTGCAACTGGCTATCGTTGTGGCGCTGGTGGCTTACGTTCTTTATGGATTTGTTGTGGTGTGGGGTGTGTAATGAAATTGCCAGTCAGAGAGTTTGATGCTGTTGTCATCGGTGCCGGCGGCGCAGGTATGCGCGCGGCGCTGCAAATTTCCCAGAGCGGACAGACCTGTGCGCTGCTCTCCAAAGTTTTCCCGACCCGTTCGCACACCGTATCCGCGCAGGGTGGTATCACCGTCGCGCTCGGTAACTCCCATGAAGATAACTGGGAATGGCATATGTACGACACTGTAAAAGGGTCGGACTATATCGGCGACCAGGACGCCATCGAATATATGTGTAAGACCGGCCCGGAAGCGATTCTCGAGCTGGAGCATATGGGCCTGCCGTTCTCCCGTCTTGACGACGGCCGTATTTATCAGCGCCCGTTCGGCGGCCAGTCGAAGAACTTCGGCGGCGAGCAGGCGGCGCGTACCGCGGCGGCGGCTGACCGTACCGGCCACGCCCTGCTGCACACCCTGTACCAGCAGAACCTCAAAAACCACACCACTATCTTCTCCGAATGGTATGCCCTCGATCTGGTGAAAAACCAGGACGGCGCGGTGGTGGGTTGTACCGCCCTGTGCATCGAGACCGGCGAAGTGGTCTACTTTAAAGCCCGCGCCACCGTGCTGGCGACCGGCGGCGCAGGCCGTATCTATCAGTCCACCACCAACGCCCACATCAACACCGGTGACGGCGTCGGGATGGCCATCCGCGCCGGCGTGCCGGTGCAGGATATGGAAATGTGGCAGTTCCACCCGACCGGTATCGCCGGGGCCGGGGTTCTGGTCACCGAAGGTTGCCGCGGCGAAGGCGGTTATCTGCTGAATAAACACGGCGAGCGCTTTATGGAGCGTTATGCGCCGAACGCGAAAGACCTGGCGGGTCGTGACGTGGTGGCGCGTTCCATCATGATCGAGATCCGCGAAGGCCGCGGCTGCGACGGTCCGTGGGGCCCGCACGCGAAACTGAAACTGGATCACCTGGGTAAAGAGGTTCTGGAATCTCGTCTGCCGGGTATCCTTGAGCTGTCCCGCACCTTTGCTCACGTCGATCCGGTGAAAGAGCCGATCCCGGTTATCCCAACCTGCCACTACATGATGGGCGGTATTCCGACCAAAGTGACCGGCCAGGCGCTGACCGTCAATGAGAAGGGCGAAGACGTGGTGATCCCGGGTCTGTTCGCGGTGGGCGAAATCGCCTGCGTATCGGTCCACGGCGCCAACCGTCTGGGCGGCAACTCGCTGCTCGACCTGGTGGTCTTCGGCCGCGCGGCGGGTCTACATCTGCAGGAGTCTATCGCCGAGCAGGGCACGCTGCGCGACGCCAGCGAATCCGATATCGAAGGCTCGCTGGACCGCCTCAACCGCTGGAACAACACCCGTTCCGGTGAAGATCCGGTGGCGATCCGCAAAGCGCTGCAGGAATGTATGCAGCATAACTTCTCGGTGTTCCGCGAAGGCGATGCGATGCACAAAGGTCTGGAACAGCTGAAAGTGATCCGCGAGCGCCTGAAAAACGCCCGTCTCGACGATACCTCCAGCGAGTTCAACACCCAGCGCGTTGAGTGCCTGGAGCTGGATAACCTGATGGAAACCGCGTACGCGACCGCCGTATCCGCTAACTTCCGTACCGAGAGCCGTGGCGCTCACAGCCGCTTCGACTTCCCGGATCGTGATGATGAAAACTGGCTGTGCCATTCCCTGTATCTGCCAGAGTCGGAATCCATGACGCGTCGTAGCGTCAACATGGAACCGAAACTGCGTCCGGCATTCCCGCCGAAGATTCGTACTTATTAATGCGGAGACAGGAAAATGAAACTCGAGTTTTCAATTTATCGCTATAACCCGGATGTTGACGACGCTCCGCACATGCAGGATTACACTCTCGACGCGGAAGAAGGTCGTGACATGATGCTGCTGGATGCGCTGATCCAGCTGAAAGAAAAAGATCCGTCGCTGTCGTTCCGCCGCTCCTGCCGTGAAGGGGTCTGCGGTTCCGATGGCCTGAACATGAACGGGAAAAACGGTCTGGCGTGCATCACGCCGATCTCCGCGCTGAATCAGCCGGGCAAGAAGATTGTTATCCGCCCGCTGCCAGGTTTACCGGTTATCCGTGATTTGGTGGTGGACATGGGGCAATTCTATGCACAATATGAGAAGATTAAGCCTTACTTGTTGAATAATGGGAAAAATCCTCCGGCTCGCGAGCATCTGCAGATGCCTGAGCAGCGTGAGAAGCTCGATGGCCTGTACGAGTGTATTCTGTGCGCATGTTGTTCGACCTCGTGCCCGTCGTTCTGGTGGAACCCGGACAAGTTCATCGGCCCGGCCGGCCTGCTGGCCGCGTATCGCTTCCTGATCGACAGTCGCGATACCGAAACCAGCGAGCGTCTGGACGGCCTGAGCGATGCTTTCAGCGTATTCCGCTGTCACAGCATTATGAACTGCGTCAGTGTGTGTCCTAAGGGGCTGAACCCGACGCGCGCCATCGGCCATATTAAGTCGATGCTGCTGCAGCGCAGCGCGTAAGTTGTTTTAGTTGCCGGATGGCGACGTAAACGTCTTATCCGGCCTACAGGAGCATATTTTGTAGGCCTGATAAGCGAAGCGCCATCAGGCAATAGATATAGCAGGAAATCTTTAAAAACCGCCAAATATGTACCAGTAATCAAGGCGTTCAGAGCGAGGTAAGGCGGCAAATGAACGCATCCCCGGGAGCATAGTGAACTATGTGACCGGGGAAAGTGAAGGCAGCTAACGCAACCGCAGCCTGAACGCCGAAGATTAATGGCAGTTTTTAAAGGTTCCTTAGCGGATAGAAACCACAACTCGTCCGCAACAAGTGAACCCCGGCACGTGCACTCGGTGTGCGTGGTAGTTTCTACGGCGAAATAAGCATATGAATGCTTAAGGGATCACGATGCAGAACGGCGCAATGAAAGCCTGGCTGGACTCTTCTTACCTCTCTGGTTCGAACCAGAGCTGGATAGAACAGCTCTATGAAGACTTCTTAACCGATCCTGACTCTGTTGACGCCAACTGGCGTTCAATGTTCCAGCAGTTACCTGGCACCGGAGTTAAACCGGATCAATTTCATTCCAAAACGCGTGATTATTTCCGTCGACTGGCGAAGGATGCCTCACGTTACACTTCTTCGATTTCCGACCCAGACACCAATGTGAAGCAGGTTAAAGTCCTGCAGCTCATCAACGCATACCGTTTCCGTGGCCACCAGCATGCGAATCTCGATCCGCTGGGGCTGTGGAAGCAAGAGAGAGTGGCGGATCTCGATCCGGCCTACCACGATCTGACCGAGGCCGATTTCCAGGAAAGCTATAACGTAGGTTCATTTGCCATCGGTAAAGACACGATGAAGCTGGGCGAGCTGATTGCCGCCCTTAAGCAAACCTACTGCGGCTCCATCGGCGCGGAATACATGCATATCACCTCTACCGAAGAAAAACGCTGGATCCAGCAGCGCATTGAATCGGTAGCCGGCAAAGCGAGCTTTACCGCGGAAGAGAAAAAGCGTTTCCTCGGCGAACTGACTGCCGCGGAAGGGCTGGAGCGCTACCTCGGCGCCAAATTCCCGGGGGCGAAGCGCTTCTCGCTGGAGGGTGGCGACGCCCTGATCCCCATGCTCAAAGAGATGATCCGCCATGCGGGTAAGAGCGGCACCCGTGAAGTGGTGCTGGGCATGGCGCACCGTGGCCGTCTCAACGTGCTGGTCAACGTGCTGGGTAAAAAACCGCAGGACCTGTTCGACGAGTTTGCCGGCAAACATAAAGAACACCTCGGTACCGGCGATGTGAAGTACCACATGGGCTTCTCTTCCGATATAGAAACCGAAGGCGGTCTGGTGCACCTGGCGCTGGCGTTTAACCCGTCGCACCTCGAGATCGTCAGCCCGGTGGTGATCGGTTCCGTACGCGCCCGTCTGGATCGTCTGGACGAGCCGAGCAGCAACAAGGTTCTGCCGATCACTATCCACGGCGACGCCGCGGTGACCGGCCAGGGCGTGGTTCAGGAAACCCTGAACATGTCCAAAGCCCGCGGTTACGAAGTGGGCGGGACCGTGCGCATCGTTATCAACAACCAGGTGGGCTTCACGACCTCTAACCCGCTGGATGCGCGTTCGACCCCGTACTGCACCGACATCGGTAAAATGGTGCAGGCGCCGATTTTCCACGTCAACGCCGACGACCCGGAAGCGGTCGCTTTCGTCACCCGTCTGGCGCTGGATTTCCGCAATACCTTCAAACGCGATGTCTTCATCGACCTGGTGTGCTACCGCCGTCACGGCCATAACGAAGCCGATGAGCCGAGCGCAACCCAGCCGCTGATGTATCAGAAGATCAAAAAGCACCCGACTCCGCGCAAAATCTATGCTGACAAGCTGGAGCAGGACAAGGTCGCGACCCTGGAAGATGCTACCGAGCAGGTTAACCTCTACCGCGATGCGCTGGATGCCGGCGAATGCGTGGTGAAGGAATGGCGTCCGATGAACATGCACTCCTTTACCTGGTCGCCGTACCTCAACCATGAGTGGGACGAGAGCTATCCGGATAAAGTGGAGCCGAAGCGTCTGCAGGAGCTGGCCAAACGCATCAGCACGGTGCCGGAAGGTATCGAAATGCAGTCCCGCGTGGCGAAAATTTACGCCGACCGCCAGGCGATGGCGGCAGGTGAGAAGCTGTTCGATTGGGGCGGCGCTGAAAACCTGGCCTACGCCACGCTGGTTGACGAAGGTATTCCGGTGCGTCTGTCCGGGGAAGACTCCGGTCGCGGCACCTTCTTCCACCGTCATGCGGTGATCCATAACCAGACCAATGGTTCAACCTACACCCCGCTGCAGCATGTCCATAACGGTCAGGGCCAGTTCCGCGTTTGGGACTCCGTGCTGTCTGAAGAAGCGGTGCTGGCGTTTGAATATGGTTACGCCACTGCAGAGCCGCGCACCCTGACCATCTGGGAAGCGCAGTTTGGCGACTTCGCCAACGGCGCGCAGGTGGTGATCGACCAGTTCATCTCCTCCGGTGAGCAGAAGTGGGGCCGGATGTGCGGCCTGGTGATGCTCCTGCCGCACGGCTACGAAGGCCAGGGCCCGGAGCACTCCTCCGCCCGTCTGGAGCGTTATCTGCAGCTGTGCGCTGAGCAGAATATGCAGGTATGCGTGCCGTCCACGCCGGCGCAGGTGTACCACATGCTGCGTCGTCAGGCGCTGCGCGGTATGCGTCGTCCGCTGGTGGTGATGTCGCCGAAGTCGCTGCTGCGTCATCCGCTGGCGGTCTCCAGCATGGATGAGCTGGCGAACGGCACTTTCCTGCCGGCCATCGGTGAAATCGATCAACTTGATCCGCAGGCTGTGAAGCGCGTGGTGCTGTGCTCTGGTAAGGTTTACTACGACCTGCTGGAACAGCGCCGTAAAAACGAGCAAAAAGATGTCGCTATCGTTCGTATCGAGCAGCTCTATCCGTTCCCGCATCAGGCGGTGCAGGATGCGCTGAAAGCGTATGCGCACGTACATGATTTTGTCTGGTGCCAGGAAGAGCCGCTCAACCAGGGCGCATGGTACTGCAGCCAGCATCACTTCCGTGAAGTGATTCCGTTTGGGGCCTCTCTGCGTTATGCAGGCCGCCCGGCCTCCGCCTCTCCGGCGGTAGGGTATATGTCCGTTCACCAGAAACAGCAACAAGATCTGGTCAATGACGCGCTGAACGTCGATTAATTAAAGGATACACAATGAGTAGCGTAGATATTCTGGTTCCCGACCTGCCTGAGTCCGTAGCTGACGCAACCGTCGCCACCTGGCACAAAAAACCGGGCGACGCGGTCGTCCGTGACGAAGTCCTGGTCGAAATCGAAACTGACAAAGTGGTACTGGAAGTACCGGCATCAGCGGACGGCATTCTGGATGCAGTGCTGGAAGACGAGGGCGCTACCGTCCTGTCTCGCCAGATCCTTGGCCGCCTGCGCGAAGGTAACAGCGCAGGTAAAGAAAGCAGCGAAAAAGCCGATGCGAAAGCGTCCACGCCGGCGCAGCGTCAGCAGGCCTCTCTGGAAGAGCAGAACAACGATGCGCTGAGCCCGGCGATCCGTCGTCTGCTGGCTGAACACAACCTCGACGCGGCGGCCATCAAAGGCACCGGCGTCGGCGGCCGCCTGACCCGCGAAGATGTCGAGAAACATCTGGCGAAAGCCCCGGCGGCGGCAGAAGCCAAAGCGCCAGCCGCTGCCCCGGCAGCCGCGCCGGCGCCGCAGCTGGGCCACCGCTCTGAAAAACGCGTCCCGATGACCCGCCTGCGTAAACGTGTGGCCGAGCGTCTGCTGGAAGCGAAAAACTCCACCGCCATGCTGACCACATTCAACGAAGTCAACATGAAGCCAATCATGGATCTGCGTAAGCAGTACGGCGACGCGTTCGAAAAACGTCACGGCATCCGTCTGGGCTTTATGTCCTTCTACGTGAAAGCGGTCGTGGAAGCGCTGAAACGCTATCCGGAAGTGAACGCCTCTATCGATGGCGACGACGTGGTGTACCACAACTACTTCGATGTCAGCATGGCCGTATCCACACCACGCGGCCTGGTCACCCCGGTTCTGCGTGACGTTGACCTGCTGGGCATGGCGGATATCGAAAAGAATATTAAAGAGTTGGCGGTGAAAGGCCGTGACGGCAAGCTGACCGTAGACGACCTGACCGGCGGTAACTTCACCATTACCAACGGCGGCGTGTTCGGCTCCCTGATGTCCACGCCGATCATCAACCCACCGCAGAGCGCCATCCTGGGTATGCATGCCATTAAAGACCGTCCGATGGCGGTGAATGGCAAGGTAGAGATCCTGCCGATGATGTACCTGGCGCTCTCCTACGACCACCGTCTGATCGACGGACGTGAATCGGTAGGCTTCCTGGTGGCGATTAAAGAGCTGCTGGAAGATCCGACCCGTCTGCTGCTGGACGTGTAGTCAGCAAGCGTATTACCTACCGTAGGCCGGATAACACGCGTTAACGCTGTTATCAGGCCTACAGGTTTAAAGATAATTACACCCTGAAGGATGGACTGAACACATGAACTTACATGAATATCAGGCAAAACAACTTTTTGCCCGCTATGGCTTACCGGCGCCGGTGGGTTATGCCTGTACTACTCCGCGTGAAGCAGAAGAAGCCGCTTCAAAAATCGGCGCGGGTCCGTGGGTAGTGAAATGTCAGGTTCACGCTGGTGGCCGCGGCAAAGCGGGCGGTGTGAAAGTGGTGAAGAGCAAAGAAGAGATCCGCGCATTTGCCGAGCACTGGCTGGGCAAACGTCTGGTGACCTATCAAACAGATGCGAACGGCCAGCCGGTTAACCAGATCCTGGTTGAAGCGGCGACCGATATTGACAAAGAGCTGTACCTGGGCGCGGTCGTTGACCGTAGCTCCCGTCGCGTAGTGTTCATGGCCTCTACCGAAGGCGGCGTGGAAATCGAAAAAGTGGCGGAAGAGACCCCGCACCTGATCCACAAGATCGCCATCGATCCGCTGGCGGGCCCGATGCCTTATCAAGGTCGTGAACTGGCGTTCAAACTGGGTCTGGAAGGTAAACAGGTTCAGCAGTTCACCAAGATCTTCATGGGTCTGGCGACCATTTTCCTGGAGCGCGACCTGGCGCTGATCGAAATCAACCCGCTGGTTATCACTAAGCAGGGCGACCTGATCTGCCTCGACGGCAAACTGGGCGCTGACGGCAACGCGCTGTTCCGCCAGCCGGATCTGCGCGAAATGCGCGACCAGTCGCAGGAAGATCCGCGTGAAGCGCAGGCGGCGCAGTGGGAACTGAACTACGTCGCGCTGGACGGCAACATCGGCTGCATGGTTAACGGCGCAGGCCTGGCGATGGGTACCATGGACATCGTTAAACTGCACGGCGGCGAACCGGCTAACTTCCTCGACGTGGGCGGCGGTGCGACCAAAGAGCGCGTCACCGAAGCGTTCAAAATCATCCTCTCTGATGACAATGTGAAAGCGGTGCTGGTGAACATCTTCGGCGGTATCGTGCGTTGCGACCTGATCGCTGATGGCATCATCGGTGCGGTAGCGGAAGTTGGGGTTAACGTTCCGGTCGTGGTTCGTCTGGAAGGTAACAACGCCGAACTGGGCGCGAAAAAACTGGCTGACAGCGGCCTGAATATTATTGCAGCGAAAAGTCTGACGGACGCAGCACAGCAGGTTGTTGCCGCAGTGGAGGGGAAATAATGTCAGTTTTAATTAATAAAGATACCAAGGTTATCTGCCAGGGCTTCACCGGTAGCCAGGGGACCTTCCACTCTGAACAAGCGATCGCTTACGGTACGCAAATGGTTGGCGGCGTGACGCCAGGCAAAGGCGGCACCACTCACCTGGGCCTGCCGGTGTTCAACACCGTGCGCGAAGCCGTTGAAGCGACCGGCGCCACCGCGACCGTGATCTACGTTCCGGCGCCGTTCTGCAAAGATTCCATTCTGGAAGCGATTGACGCGGGCATTAAGCTGATTATCACCATCACCGAAGGTATCCCGACGCTGGATATGCTGACCGTGAAAGTGAAACTGGACGAAGCGGGCGTGCGTATGATCGGCCCGAACTGCCCAGGCGTGATCACGCCGGGCGAATGCAAAATCGGCATCATGCCGGGTCACATTCACAAGCCGGGTAAAGTGGGCATCGTTTCCCGTTCCGGTACCCTGACCTATGAAGCAGTTAAGCAGACCACCGACTACGGCTTCGGTCAGTCTACCTGCGTCGGTATCGGCGGCGACCCGATCCCGGGCTCTAACTTCATCGATATCCTGAAGCTGTTCCAGGAAGACCCGCAGACCGAAGCGATTGTGATGATCGGTGAGATCGGCGGTAGCGCGGAAGAAGAAGCGGCTGCCTACATCAAAGAGCACGTGACCAAGCCGGTTGTCGGTTACATCGCGGGCGTGACCGCGCCGAAGGGCAAGCGTATGGGCCATGCTGGCGCCATCATCGCTGGCGGTAAAGGTACTGCCGATGAGAAATTCGCAGCCCTGGAAGCAGCCGGTGTGAAAACCGTTCGCAGCCTGGCCGATATCGGCGAAGCGCTGAAAGCTATCATCAAGTAAACCCTCTCTGCTTATCCGCAAGCAGAAATCTGTCCGATTTCGACATGGTTGGCCACCGTCAGGTGGCCTTTTTTTTGGCCGTTGTCCGCTTCTTCCGAAAGCCGCTGCGTCAGCAAACCCTGCGTTTGGCAAAAACCTTATCTATCATATTGATTTTATGAATTATTTCATAAATATTATCGAC
Organism: Klebsiella sp. C360; assembly: GCF_048822415.1. Classification (NCBI taxonomy): domain Bacteria; kingdom Pseudomonadati; phylum Pseudomonadota; class Gammaproteobacteria; order Enterobacterales; family Enterobacteriaceae; genus Klebsiella; species Klebsiella sp. C360. The sequence continues at coordinate 989,293 of NZ_JBMEZZ010000001.1, read as the reverse complement.
GCGCGGTTGTCGGAAATGAAAATTTGCCCTGGTCGTACCGCAGGGTAACGAAACAGACAGTAAAAAAAAGAGTGGGGGAGGGGATAAGAAAGCAGGAAAAAATACTGTGAGCGGTCTAGCATTAATCGGATCGGCTCTTTTTTTTATTTTTTTCCTGTGGCGTTAAATAATATTACCTATGATTCTCATCTTTCCCTTTTTAGTAACCAATCAAGGCATACTTTAAACACGGCATTAACATTGAGTTTACCAATATTCTTTATTGAGCTACATAATTAACACGTAGAGTAAAAATTGATTTATATCAATACTTAATGCTTGGAAAAATCCTTCAAAAAACGTTAAATTGTCTCAAGTCAAATTGGCCTAAACCGGCCATCTTCGCTATATATTGATCACCGTCGAAAAATGTAAAACTGGAACAATAAAAACATATTTATTGTAAGGTTATTGCGGCGTAATATATTGGGGAATCAATTGGGTTTTTCGTTAACGTATTTGTAACCTTGTCCTGGCGTGGTTTCACTTTCGGTTGAAACCCGCTCCGGGCGGGCGACAAATAAAAATTTGTATTGGGGCATGCGTATGAGCCAGAGCTTCTCGGTTCATTTTCGGAGTCTTCATGCGATGAGCAAGGAGTCATGATGTTAGATATAGTCGAACTGTCGCGCTTACAGTTTGCCTTGACCGCGATGTACCACTTCCTGTTTGTGCCACTGACGCTCGGTATGGCGTTCCTGCTGGCCATCATGGAAACGGTCTACGTCCTTTCCGGCAAACAGATTTATAAAGATATGACCAAATTCTGGGGCAAGTTGTTTGGTATCAACTTCGCGCTGGGTGTGGCGACCGGTCTGACCATGGAGTTCCAGTTCGGGACTAACTGGTCGTATTACTCACACTACGTGGGCGATATCTTCGGCGCGCCGCTGGCCATTGAAGGTCTGATGGCCTTCTTCCTCGAATCCACCTTTGTAGGTCTGTTCTTCTTCGGTTGGGATCGTCTGGGTAAAGTTCAGCATATGGCCGTCACCTGGCTGGTCGCTCTGGGCTCCAACCTCTCCGCGCTGTGGATCCTCGTCGCTAACGGCTGGATGCAGAACCCTATCGCATCGGACTTCAACTTTGAAACCATGCGTATGGAGATGGTCAGCTTCTCCGAACTGGTGCTCAACCCGGTTGCTCAGGTGAAATTCGTTCACACTGTGGCGTCTGGCTATGTCACCGGTGCGATGTTTATCCTGGCTATCAGCTCCTGGTACATGCTGAAAGGCCGTGACTTTGCCTTTGCTAAGCGCTCCTTCGCCATCGCAGCCAGCTTCGGTATGGCGGCGATCCTCTCCGTTATTGTGCTGGGTGACGAATCCGGTTACGAAATGGGTGACGTGCAGAAAACCAAACTGGCGGCTATCGAAGCAGAGTGGGAAACCCAGCCTGCGCCGGCGGCCTTTACCCTGTTTGGTATTCCCGATCAGAATGCGCAAACTAACCACTTCGCTATCCAGATCCCCTACGCGCTGGGCATCATTGCCACCCGCTCGGTGGATAAGCCGGTTATCGGTCTGAAGGATCTGATGGTTCAGCACGAAGAGCGTATCCGTAACGGCATGAAAGCCTACGCGCTGCTGGAGCAACTGCGCGCCGGTTCCACCGACCAGGCCGTTCGCGACCAGTTCAATAACGTGAAGAAAGATCTCGGCTATGGTCTGCTGCTGAAACGTTATACCCCGAACGTCGCTGACGCCACGGAAGAGCAGATCGCCAAAGCCACCAAAGACTCTATACCAAGCGTCGCACCGCTGTACTTCGCCTTCCGTATCATGGTGGCGTGCGGCATCCTGATGCTGTTGATTATCGGCGCCTCCTTCTGGAGCGTGATTCGTAACCGTATCGGCGAGAAAAAATGGCTGCTGCGCGCCGCGTTCTATGGCCTGCCGCTGCCGTGGATTGCCGTGGAGTCGGGCTGGTTTGTTGCCGAATACGGCCGTCAGCCGTGGGCGATTGGTGAAGTCCTGCCGACGGCGGTGGCCAACTCGTCGCTGACCGCGGGCGATCTGATCTTCTCTATGTTGCTGATCTGCGGTCTGTACACGCTGTTCCTGGTGGCTGAACTGTTCCTGATGTTCAAGTTTGCCCGCAAAGGACCTAGCAGCCTGAAAACCGGCCGCTATCACTTTGAACAGTCCTCTGCGGCTATTCAGTCGGCACGCTAAGACAGGAGTCGTCAAATGATCGATTATGAAGTATTGCGTTTTATCTGGTGGCTGCTGATTGGCATCCTGCTGATTGGCTTCGCCGTCGCCGACGGGTTCGACATGGGGGTGGGCATGCTCACCCGCTTCCTCGGCCGTAACGACACCGAGCGTCGGATTATGATCAACGCCATCGCCCCGCACTGGGACGGTAACCAGGTGTGGCTGATCACCGCCGGCGGCGCGCTGTTCGCTGCCTGGCCGATGGTCTACGCCGCGGCGTTCTCCGGTTTCTATGTGGCGATGATTCTGGTGCTGGCCTCGTTGTTCTTCCGTCCGGTCGGTTTCGACTACCGTTCCAAGATCGAGGATACCCGCTGGCGCAATATGTGGGACTGGGGCATCTTCATCGGCAGCTTCGTGCCGCCGCTGGTGATTGGCGTAGCCTTCGGCAACCTGCTGCAGGGCGTGCCGTTCCATGTCGACGAATACCTGCGTCTGTTCTATACCGGTAACTTCTTCCAGCTGCTGAATCCGTTTGGTCTGCTGGCCGGTATCGTCAGCGTGGCGATGATCCTCACCCAGGGCGCGACCTACCTGCAGATGCGTACCGTAGGCGAACTGCATCTGCGCACCCGCACCGTCTCCACGGTGGCGGCGCTGGTGACGCTGGTCTGCTTCGCGCTGGCGGGCGTGTGGGTCTACTACGGCATCGACGGCTATGTGGTGAAATCGGTGATTGACCATACCGGCCCGTCTAACCCGCTGACCAAAGAAGTGGTGCGTGAGGCTGGCGCGTGGATGGTGAACTTTAACAATATGCCAGCGCTGTGGGCGATCCCTGCCCTGGGCGTGGTGCTGCCGCTGCTGACCGTCGTTTCGACCAAAGCGGATAAAGGCGCCTGGGCATTCCTGTTCTCCTCGCTGACCCTGGCCTGCATCATTCTGACTGCCGGTATCGCGATGTTCCCGTTCATCATGCCGTCCAGCACCATGCTGAACGCCAGCCTGACGATGTGGGACGCGACCTCCAGCCAGCGGACGCTGAACCTGATGACCTACGTGGCGATTGTCTTCGTGCCGATCATTCTGGGCTACACCAGCTGGTGTTACTGGAAGATGTTTGGCCGCATCACCCGTGAAGACATCGAAAAGAACACCCACTCGCTGTACTAAGGTAAGGAGCTATATATGTGGTACTTCGCATGGATTTTGGGAACGCTTCTTGCCTGTGCCTTTGGGGTGATTACCGCGCTGGCGCTTGAGCACGTGGAAGCCACCAAAGCAGGTAAAGAAGAACACTGATGAGTATTATCGTGATGCGATATACGAAATCATTCGGGTTGCATCGAGGCGGCAAGTCTGTGAATCCCCAGGAGCTTACACCAGTAAGTGGCTGGGGTAAGCAGACGTAGCCAACAAAGAGGCGATGTGAATGATAAAGTATATGTATGTGATAATGGACAAGCGCCCGTTAAGGGCGCTTTCCTTGTTGATGGCGCTGCTGCTGGCAGGCTGCATTTTCTGGGATCCGTCGCGCTTTGCCGCGAAGACCAGCGAGCTGGAAATCTGGCACGGTTTCTTGCTGATGTGGGCGGTTTGCAGCGGCGTAATTCACGGCGTGGGCTTCCGCCCGCGTGCCGTTCACTGGCAGGGGATTTTTTGTCCGCTTATCGCTGATATCGTGCTCGCTTTAGGTCTCTTCTTTTTCTTCTTTTGAATAAGAGATCTCTGTTAATGCTATGGGCTTGCATAAGCCCATAAAAATTTACTCCCCGTTTACTTTCCCCCATTCCAAACCACCTTTCCCGCGCGTATAGTAGCGAAGTTTGAAAGCTCTAACCTTTTTTTGCATTACCGGGATGTAAAGTGAATACAACGCTGTTTCGATGGCCGGTTCGGGTCTACTACGAAGATACCGACGCCGGTGGTGTGGTTTACCACGCCAGTTACGTCGCTTTTTATGAAAGAGCACGCACAGAGATGCTGCGCCACCATCACTTTAGTCAACAGGTTCTGTTGGCTGAACGCGTTGCCTTCGTGGTTCGCAAAATGACGCTGGAGTATTTTGCCCCCGCCAGACTCGACGACATGCTCGAAGTCCAGACGGAAATAACCTCGATGCGCGGCACCTCTTTGGTTTTCACGCAGCGAATCGTCAACGCCGAGAATACAGTGTTAAACGAAGCTGAGGTTCTCATTGTGTGCGTTGATCCACTCTTAATGAAGCCACGTGCGCTTCCCAAGTCTATTGTCGCGGAGTTTAAGCAGTGACTGACATGAATATCCTTGATTTGTTCCTGAAGGCGAGCCTTCTGGTTAAACTTATCATGTTGATTTTGATTGGTTTTTCTATCGCTTCCTGGGCTATCATTATTCAGAGAACGCGTATCCTTAACTCGGCCGCGCGCGAAGCTGAAGCGTTCGAGGACAAATTCTGGTCCGGGATTGAACTGTCCCGTTTGTATCAGGAGAGCCAGGGGCGTCGCGATAATCTGACCGGTTCGGAGCAGATCTTCTACAGCGGCTTCAAAGAGTTTGCGCGCTTGCATCGGGCCAACAGCCATGCGCCGGAGGCGATCGTCGAAGGGGCATCGCGCGCGATGCGTATTTCGATGAACCGCGAGCTGGAAACGCTGGAGACCCATATTCCATTCCTCGGCACCGTAGGCTCCATCAGCCCGTATATCGGTCTGTTCGGTACCGTCTGGGGGATTATGCACGCCTTTATCGCCCTTGGCGCGGTGAAGCAGGCCACCCTGCAGATGGTGGCGCCGGGTATCGCCGAAGCGCTGATCGCCACCGCGATCGGTCTGTTCGCCGCTATTCCGGCGGTGATGGCGTACAACCGCCTGAACCAGCGGGTGAACAAGCTTGAACTGAATTACGACAACTTTATGGAAGAGTTCACCGCTATTCTGCACCGTCAGGCCTTTACCACCAGCGAAAGCAATAAGGGGTAAGCCATGGCCAGAGCACGTGGACGCGGACGTCGCGAACTGAAGTCCGAGATCAACATCGTTCCGCTGCTGGATGTCCTGCTGGTGCTGTTGCTGATCTTTATGGCAACGGCGCCGATCATTACGCAGAGCGTGGAAGTCGATCTGCCGGACGCCACGGAATCGCAAGCGGTGAAAAGCAATGACGATCCGCCGGTGATTGTGGAAGTCTCCGGGGTAGGGCAGTACAGCGTGAAAGTGGGGCAAGAGACGCTGTCCCAGCTGCCGCCGGAGCAGGTGATTGCCGAAGCGAAGCGTCGTCTTGAAGCCAATGAGAAAACGGTATTCCTGATCGGCGGTGCGAAAGACGTCCCTTACGATGAAATTATTAAAGCGCTGAACCTGTTGCATAGCGCAGGGGTTAAATCGGTCGGCTTGATGACCAAACCTATTTAATCGCTTCAGGTAGGTGCGTCCGCACGGCGTTCGGCGGCGAGTATCGCTCGCCGTCGGTGCGCATCGCGGGTACAGGCGAACAGTTTTTGGGAACCGATAGTGTCAAAGGCAACCGAACAAAACGACAAGCTTAAACGAGCGATCATCATTTCAGTCGCGCTGCACATCATACTGATCGCGCTGCTGATATGGAGTTCGTTTGACGAGCATCTGGATGCCTCTGCCGGCGGCGGCGGGGGATCGTCGATTGATGCCGTCATGGTCGATCCGGGGGCGGTGGTAAACAATTATAACCGTCAGCAACAGCAGCAGGCCAGCGCACGTCGCGCCGCTGAACAGCGTGAAAAACAGGCGCAGCAGCAGGCGGAAGAGTTACGTGAGAAGCAGGCGGCGGAACAGGAACGGCTGAAACAGCTCGAACAGGAGCGGCTGCAGGCGCAGGAAGCGGCGAAAGAAGCGAAGGAACAACAGAAGCAGGCTGAGGAAGCCGCTGCCAAGGCTGCCGCGGCGGCGAAAGCCAAAGCGGATGCGCAGGCCAAAGAAGCGCAGGAAGCGGCGGCCAAAGCGGCCGCCGAGGCGAAAGCGAAGGCGGATGCCCAGGCGAAAGCGGCTGAACTGGCGGCAGCGAAAGCGGCTGCTGACGCGAAGAAACAGGCCGAAGCCGCCGCCGCGAAAGCAGCGGCCGATGCGAAGAAACAGGCGGAAGCCGAAGCGGCGAAAGCCGCAGCAGAGGCGCAGAAGAAAGCAGAAGCGGCAGCGGCGAAGAAAGCGCAACAGGAAGCGGAGAAGAAGGCCCAGCAGGAAGCGGCTAAGCAGGCAGCGGCTGAAAAAGCGGCTGCAGAAAAAGCCGCCGAAAAAGCAGCTGAGAAAGCGGCCGCGCAAAAAGCGGCCGCGGAGAAGGCCGCTGCCGAGAAAGCCGCCGCAGCTGAAAAAGCCGCGGCAGCCAAAGCGGCTGCTGCTGAGAAGGCGGCGGCCGATAAAGCGGCCAAAGCGGCAGCAGCAAAAGCCGCGGCAGCGAAGAAAGCGGCTGCCGCGAAAGAAGCGGACGGCGTGGACGACCTGCTCGGCGATCTGAGTTCAGGTAAGAATGCGCCGAAAGGTAGCACCAGCGGTAGCACAGGTGGCTCTTCACCTGCTAAAGGAAGTAAACCGGGGCAGGGCGGTGCATCTCAGGCGGAGATTGCCAGCTATATTTCGCAGGTGCAGGCCGCGATTAAAGGACATCTCTATGACTGGGATACGTACAAGGGTAAAGTATGTACGTTGCGCGTAAACCTGGCTCAGGATGGAACGTTGTTGAGTGTGAAATCGGAAGGCGGCGATCCGGCTTTCTGCCAGCAAATGCTGGCGGCTACCAGTCGGATGAGCAAATTCCCTAAACCGCCGTCGCAGGCTGTTTATGAAACGTTCAAAAATGCGCCACTGGACTTCAAACCTTAAGCGCTTTTTCCCCCGCGTCAGCGGGGGGAAAGAAAATAGGGCGGTCATGGGTTTTGGTAGTTTTGTGTATTTGAGTTTGTTAACATTCTGCTAAATTATCGTGGGCTTTCCGCCCGGATAAGGGAGATATGATGAAGCAGGCATTACGAGTAGCATTTGGTTTTTTAATGCTGTGGGCGGCGGTGCTGCACGCAGAAGTACGTATCGAGATCACCCAGGGGGTGGACTCGGCGCGCCCCATCGGCGTGGTACCGTTCCAGTGGGCCGGGCAGGGCGCTGCGCCGGAAGATGTTGGCGGTATCGTGGCGGCTGACCTGCGCAACAGCGGTAAATTCAACCCGCTGGATCGCTCGCGTCTGCCGCAGCAGCCGACCAGTGCCCAGGAAGTGCAGCCTGCTGCCTGGTCTGCGCTGGGTATTGACGCCGTGGTCGTCGGCCAGGTGACGTCAAACCCGGATGGTTCTTATCAGGTAGCGTATCAGCTGGTGGATACCGGCGGTGCGCCGGGCACAACGCTGGCGCAAGGCTCTTTCAAAGTCACTAAACAGTACCTGCGCTATGCCGCGCACACTGCCAGCGACGCGGTATTTGAAAAGCTGACCGGTATTAAAGGCGCCTTCCGGACTCGTATCGCCTACGTAGTGCAGACCAATGGCGGTCAGTTCCCGTATGAGCTGCGCGTTTCCGATTATGATGGCTACAACCAGTTTGTGGTTCACCGCTCCTCCCAGCCGCTGATGTCCCCGGCCTGGTCACCGGACGGTTCAAAACTGGCTTACGTCACCTTCGAGAGCGGTCGCTCTGCGCTGGTGGTGCAGACCCTGGCGAACGGCGCTGTGCGTCAGATTGCCTCCTTCCCGCAGCACAACGGCGCGCCGGCGTTCTCGCCGGATGGTTCTAAACTGGCCTTCGCGCTGTCGAAAACCGGTAGCCTGAACCTGTACGTGATGGATCTGGGCTCGGGTCAGATTCGTCAGGTGACCAACGGTCGCAGCAACAACACCGAACCAAGCTGGTTCCCGGACAGCCAGAACCTGGCCTTTACCTCTGACCAGGCCGGTCGTCCGCAGGTGTATAAAGTCAATATTAATGGCGGCACGCCGCAGCGTATCACCTGGGAAGGTTCGCAGAACCAGGACGCTGACGTGAGCGCGGATGGTAAAACGATGGTAATGGTCAGCTCGGCCGGCGGCCAGCAGCACATTGCCAAACAAGATCTGGAAGCGGGTGGTGTACAGGTTCTGTCATCAACGTTTTTAGACGAAACGCCAAGTCTGGCACCTAACGGCACTATGGTAATCTACAGCTCTTCTCAGGGGATGGGATCCGTGCTGAATCTGGTTTCTACAGATGGGCGTTTCAAAGCGCGTCTTCCGGCAACTGATGGACAGGTAAAATCGCCTGCCTGGTCGCCGTATCTGTGATAATAAATAATTGATTATTAAAGGAATCAAAGAAATGCAACTGAACAAAGTGCTGAAAGGGCTGATGATCGCTCTGCCGGTTATGGCAATCGCGGCATGTTCTTCTAACAAGAACGCCAGCAACGACCAGAGCGGTGAAGGCATGCTGGGTGCCGGCACTGGTATGGACGCTAACGGTAACGGCGGCAACATGTCTTCTGAAGAGCAAGCTCGTCTGCAGATGCAGCAGCTGCAGCAGAACAACATCGTTTACTTCGATCTGGACAAGTACGATATCCGTTCTGACTTCGCTGCAATGCTGGACGCGCACGCTAACTTCCTGCGCAGCAACCCGTCCTACAAAGTGACTGTAGAAGGTCACGCGGATGAGCGCGGTACCCCGGAATACAACATCGCGCTGGGTGAGCGTCGTGCTAACGCCGTTAAGATGTATCTGCAGGGCAAAGGTGTTTCTGCCGATCAGATCTCCATCGTTTCTTACGGTAAAGAAAAACCAGCAGTACTGGGTCATGACGAAGCGGCATATGCCAAAAACCGTCGCGCCGTACTGGTTTACTAAGAGAATTGCATGAGCAGTAACTTCAGACATCATTTATTGAGTCTGTCGTTACTGGTTGGCATAGCGGCCCCCTGGGCCGCTTTTGCTCAGGCGCCAATCAGTAGTGTCGGCTCAGGCTCGGTCGAAGACCGTGTCACTCAACTCGAGCGTATTTCCAATGCTCACAGCCAGCTTTTAACCCAACTCCAGCAACAACTCTCTGATAACCAGACTGACATTGATTCTCTCCGTGGTCAGATCCAGGAGAACCAGTATCAGCTGAATCAGATCGTTGAGCGTCAGAAGCAGATTCTGCTGCAGATTGACGGGCTGACGAGCGGAGGTGGCGCAGCGGCGGCGGGCGCCCAGGCATCGTCGTCTTCCGGCGATCAGAGCGCGGCTACCGCCAGCGCAGCGCCAGCGGCCACGTCAGGCGCTCCGGCGATGACCGGCGATGCGAACACCGATTACAATGCGGCTATTGCCCTGGTGAAGGATGCTTCACGCCAGGATGACGCCATGGCGGCGTTTCAGAACTTCGTTAAAAAGTACCCGGATTCAACTTATCAGCCGAACGCCAACTATTGGCTCGGACAGTTGAACTACAATAAGGGGAAAAAAGACGATGCGGCGTTTTACTTCGCCTCGGTGGTGAAGAACTACCCGAAATCGCCAAAAGCGCCGGACGCCATGTTTAAGGTCGGCGTGATCATGCAGGACAAAGGTGATACCGCGAAAGCGAAAGCGGTTTACCAGCAGGTGATCAGCAAATTCCCCGGCACCGACGGTGCGAAACAAGCGCAAAAACGACTTAATGCTCTTGGTTGATTACGGCATGACCAGAAATCGCGTTATTTCTGGTCTTGTCGCCTGAATCGCCAGCAGTTAAGTGATCTTTATCGAAATTTTAGTTGCGCTGAATTCTGAAATCAGTAATATATGCCGCCGTTGCCAAGGGATATCAAACAGGCCCAAAGCGACGCCAGAGTGGGTCGTTAGCTCAGTTGGTAGAGCAGTTGACTTTTAATCAATTGGTCGCAGGTTCGAATCCTGCACGACCCACCAATCGTTCTGGTGGAACGCGATAGTAAAACGTGAAGGATAACGTTGCGACAGCAACGGCCCATAGGGCGAGGCGAAGTCGAGTCATCCTGCACGACCCACCAATTAGCAGTATCCAGCGTAGTATCGGGTGATTAGCTCAGCTGGGAGAGCACCTCCCTTACAAGGAGGGGGTCGGCGGTTCGATCCCGTCATCACCCACCACCGGGTCGTTAGCTCAGTTGGTAGAGCAGTTGACTTTTAATCAATTGGTCGCAGGTTCGAATCCTGCACGACCCACCATCTTTAACATCGCACGTCGGTGTTAAACGTGAAGGATAACGTTGTTTCAGCAACGGCCCGAAGGGCGAGCGAAGCGAGTCATCCTGCACGACCCACCATGTTAATGATGGGGGCGGTGGAGGCAGTATCAGCAGTATCCAGCGTAATATCGGGTGATTAGCTCAGCTGGGAGAGCACCTCCCTTACAAGGAGGGGGTCGGCGGTTCGATCCCGTCATCACCCACCACTCGGGTCGTTAGCTCAGTTGGTAGAGCAGTTGACTTTTAATCAATTGGTCGCAGGTTCGAATCCTGCACGACCCACCAATTTCAGCATTTAACTCAGATGTTGAACGTGAAGGATAACGTTGCGTCAGCAACGGCCCGTAGGGCGAGGCGAAGCCGAGTCATCCTGCACGCCCCACCAATTTCAATATTGGTGTCGAGTGAAATTATTCAGGTAGTACCAGAGCGGGTCGTTAGCTCAGTTGGTAGAGCAGTTGACTTTTAATCAATTGGTCGCAGGTTCGAATCCTGCACGACCCACCAATCTTTAATGATGGTAACTGGTAGAAACGTGAAGGATAACGTTGCGACAGCGACGGCCCGAAGGGCGAGGCGAAGCCGAGTCATCCTGCACGACTCACCATCCTGAATGGTGACAGTAGCAAAATCCCGCAAGGGGTCGTTAGCTCAGTTGGTAGAGCAGTTGACTTTTAATCAATTGGTCGCAGGTTCGAATCCTGCACGACCCACCAATGTAAAAAGGCGCCCTAAAGGCGCCTTTTTGCTATGCGCGGAACTTAACGATTCGACAAAATTGTCGGGAACAATTTTGAACAACGCGGTGGCGTTGGCCCGCAGGGCGAGTCTCAGGATGAGACGAGTGTCTCTGCAGCAGGTTCGGGTCGAACGCAGTGAGACAACGGAGCCGCTTGCGGCGACGGCCCGAAGGGCGAGGCGAAGCCGAGTCATCCTGCACGACCCACCAATGTAAAAAGGCGCCCTAAAGGCGCCTTTTTGCTATCCGCGGAACTTAACGATTCGACAAAATTGTCGGGAACAATTTTGAACAACGCAGCGGCGTTGGCCCGCAGGGCGAGTCTCAGGATGAGACGAGTAGCACAGTGAGACAACGGAGCCGCTTGCGGCGACGGCCCGAAGGGCGAGGCGAAGCCGGGTCATCCTGCACGACCCACCAATGTAAAAAGGCGCCCTTTTGCTATCTGCCCGCCCATCAATTTCCACAATATTGTAGTCAGCGCTTTCTCACAGTCGCGCTGCGCTTACCACGCCTGCACAGGGCGCGAACCGGTAGCCCGGACAGCGACGCAGCATCGTCCCCTGGAACAGGCGCTGATGTACAAAATTCATCACGACTTTTGGCGCGTAATCGGCTATCTTGTTTAGCATATAAAACACCATGACCGTATCATGGCGCGGGCAGGCCATACTGACGGTCTTTGAGTTAAGCCAGTAAAACGAGATTGCATGATGAGCGTAATGTTTGATCCTGAAACGGCGATTTATCCCTTCCCACCGAAACCGCAGCCGCTGACCGTCGATGAAAAGCAGTTTTACCGCGAAAAAATCAAGCGTCTGCTGCGCGAGCGCGATGCCGTGATGGTGGCGCATTACTACACCGATCCTGAAATTCAGCAGCTGGCTGAAGAGACCGGCGGCTGTATTGCCGACTCGCTGGAGATGGCGCGCTTTGGCGCCCGCCATTCGGCCTCCACGCTGCTGGTCGCCGGGGTGCGTTTTATGGGGGAAACCGCCAAAATCCTCAGCCCGGAAAAGACCATTCTGATGCCGACTCTGAACGCCGAGTGTTCCCTGGATCTGGGCTGTCCGATTGAGGAGTTCAACGCCTTTTGCAACGCTCATCCTGACCGCACCGTGGTGGTCTATGCCAATACGTCTGCCGCGGTGAAGGCTCGCGCCGACTGGGTGGTGACCTCCAGCATCGCCGTGGAACTCATTGACCATCTGGATAGCCTTGGTCAAAAAATCCTCTGGGCGCCGGACCGCCATCTTGGCCGTTACGTTCAGCGTCAGACCGGCGCAGATGTGCTCTGCTGGCAGGGGGCGTGCATCGTGCACGACGAGTTTAAAACCCAGGCGTTGATGCGGATGAAGGCTCTGCATCCCGAAGCCGCTGTGCTGGTCCATCCCGAGTCGCCGCAGGCGATCGTCGAGATGGCCGATGCCGTAGGCTCCACCAGCCAGCTGATCGCGGCGGCGAAAAGCCTGCCCCAGCGCCAGCTGATCGTGGCGACCGATCGCGGTATCTTTTATAAAATGCAGCAGGCGGTGCCGGAGAAAACGCTGCTGGAAGCGCCCACCGCCGGTGAAGGGGCGACCTGCCGCAGCTGCGCGCATTGTCCGTGGATGGCGATGAACGGCCTGAAAGCCATTGCCGAGGGTCTCGAGCAGGGCGGCGCTGAACATGAAATCCACGTCGACGAAGCGCTGCGGACTGGCGCATTAATTCCCCTTAACCGGATGCTGGATTTTGCGGCTACACTACGGGGATAACCTATTGCCGCGTCATCTGGCGCTGAGAGGATAAAATGGATTTTTTTAGCACGCAGAATATCTTAGTACATATACCCATCGGCGCCGGGGGGTACGATCTCTCCTGGATAGAGGCCGTGGGGACCATCGCCGGGCTGTTATGCATCTGGCTGGCGAGCCTGGAGAAGATCAGTAACTATGCCTTCGGTCTGGTCAACGTCACGCTGTTCGCCATCATCTTCTTTCAGATCCAGCTGTACGCCAGCCTGTTGCTGCAGCTGTTCTTCTTTGCCGCTAACGTTTACGGCTGGTATGCCTGGTCGCGGCAAAGCAGCAACCATGAGGCTGAGCTGCAGATCCGCTGGCTACCGCGCAGTAAAGCCCTGGGCTGGCTGGCGGCCTGCGTGGTGGCGATCGGCTTGCTGACCCTGTTTATCAATCCGTTTTTTGCTTTCCTGACGCGGATCGCGGTCAGCCTGATGCAAGCGCTCGGTTTGCAGGTCACTATGCCGGAACTGCAGCCGGACGCCTTCCCGTTCTGGGACTCCTGTATGACGGTGCTGTCGGTAGTGGCGATGATCTTAATGACCCGCAAATACGTTGAAAACTGGCTGCTGTGGGTCATCGTCAACGTCATCAGCGTGGTGATTTTTGCCCGTCAGGGCGTCTATGCGATGTCGCTGGAATATCTCTTGCTGACGTTCATTGCGCTGAACGGCAGCCGGATGTGGATAAACAGCGCGCGTGAGCGAGGTTCTCACGCGTTTTCTGGCTAATGGTGGTGGTGATGATCGTGCCCGGCGTGCATCGTGTTGAGATGGCACTCCGGGCCGCTGCAGGGCTGGTACTCCATCTGCACCGTGGCATGCTCAATTTCATATTTATGTTCCAGGAAATGCAGGATGCGGTTGAGTAACGCATCATGATCGTGCGGCGGCACAACCTGCACATGCAGCGTCATCACCGGTTTTTCCCCCACCAGCCAGACGTGGACGTGGTGAACATCGCGCACCTCCGGGATAGAGCGGCGGATATCCCGCTGCAGGGCCGTCACATCCAGCGAACGCGGCGCGCCTTCCAGCAGCTCATTCAGACTCTCCTTCAGCAGACGCCAGGCGCTACGTAACACCAGGCAGGAAACCAGCACGGAAAGGATCGGGTCGACAGGTGTCCAGCCGGTGGTGAGGATCACCACGGCGGCCACAATCGCGCCAACCGAGCCCAGCAGATCGCCGAGCACGTGTAGCGCCGCGGCGCGCACGTTGAGGTTCCGCTCTTCGCTGCCACGATGCAGGATCCAGAAAGCCAGCACGTTGGCCAGCAGGCCAGCGACCGCAATCACCATCATCGTCACGCCGGCAACCGGCTGCGGGTGCTGGAAGCGCTGAATGGCCTCCCAGACAATCAGCATGGTGATCACCACCAGAGCAATGGCATTGAGAAACGCCGCCAGGGTGGTCAAACGCAGCCAGCCAAAGGTATGGCGAGCATTCGGGGGACGGCTGGCGAAGCGAACCGCCAGCAGCGCAAACAGCAGGGCGGCGGAGTCGGTGAGCATATGGCCGGCATCCGCCAGCAGGGCCAACGAGCCGGAGATCGCGCCGCCGATGGCTTCTACCAGCATAAAACCGGCGGTGACGATGAACGCCCAGAGCAGCCGGCGGGCGTTGCCGTTATCCGGAGCCTGGGCAGGGGAGTGCGAATGCGAGTGCGCCATAGTGTCGTCCCTTGATAGTTATCATTATCACGCTATGACATCATAAACAGAGAACGATAACAAACAGAGAAAAGGCGAGCCCGGCTCGCCTTTTCTCTGTTTGCACTCACCGCATCAATTATTGGGTGGTGCCGTCGGTTTTGCTATTGTCATGGTTCATGCTGTCGCCGTTGTCCAGCTTCTTACCGGTGTCCGGACAGCGGCCGTCTTTACACATCGAGTTTTTATGGACCTCATCGCTCGACATATTGTCCTGGCTCATCGTCGAGCCGTCAGGATGAAGCATGGTGCCGCCAGTGCCAGTGCCAGTGCCAGTGCCAGTGCCAGTGCCAGAGCCAGAATTGATTTGGCTATTATCGACGTTATTCGGCGCCACGTTTTCACGGGCGTCCGGCGCCACCTGACCGGCATCAGCGGAAGAGTTGGCCTGGCCATTGTTGGACTGGGCGCCGGCATCTGCCGCCAGGGCCGCGCCGCTGGCAAGACCTAAGGTGGCGGTGAGCAAAAGGGTCGTCAGTTTTTTCATGTTCATCGGATACTCCTGTTGGGTCGGGAAGCGGTAACTACGCCTCCAGCGGTAAGTGTGCCAGGGATCTGACTCGCTATGGTTAAAGACTCCGCAGACGATCGCAGTGTCACTATATAATCCTGAAACGTAAGACTTAATTAGCTTTAACAGTTAAATATTGTAGTTCATGAGTCTGGTTTCGCTACTTTATGGCGTATTTTTGCCTATTTCCAGGATTATTCCATCACTACTGTAAAATCACGTTTACACTATTTCAGCGAAGAGATAGATTGGAGGGATTGCATTTCATTGAATAAGTATGGCAACGCTGGAAAGAAGATGAATTATCAGAACGACGATTTACGCATTAAAGAGATCAACGAATTATTACCTCCCGTTGCGCTCCTGGAAAAATTCCCTGCTACCGAAAATGCTGCAAACACCGTTGCACATGCTCGCAAAGCGATCCACCAGATCCTCAAAGGTGATGATGACCGCCTGCTGGTGGTGATTGGGCCCTGTTCTATTCACGACCCGGCGGCGGCGAAAGAGTACGCTTCCCGTCTGCTGACCCTGCGCGAGGCGCTGAAGGGCGAGCTCGAGATCGTCATGCGCGTCTATTTTGAGAAACCGCGCACCACCGTCGGCTGGAAAGGGCTTATCAACGATCCCCATATGGATAACAGCTTCCGCATCAACGACGGGTTGCGCATCGCGCGCAAACTGCTGCTGGACATTAACGACAGCGGCCTGCCGGCGGCGGGGGAATTCCTCGATATGATCACCCCGCAGTATGTCGCCGATCTGATGAGCTGGGGCGCCATTGGGGCGCGTACCACCGAATCCCAGGTTCACCGTGAACTCGCCTCCGGACTCTCCTGCCCGGTGGGCTTTAAGAATGGTACCGATGGCACCATCAAGGTGGCTATCGACGCGATTAACGCCGCTGGCGCACCGCACTGTTTCCTGTCGGTCACTAAGTGGGGCCACTCCGCTATCGTGAATACCAGCGGTAACGGCGACTGCCATATTATTCTGCGCGGCGGCAAAGAGCCGAACTACAGCGCGAAGCACGTGGCGGATGTGAAGATCGGCCTGGCGAAAGCGGGCCTGCCGGCTCAGGTGATGATCGACTTCAGCCATGCCAACTCCAGCAAGCAGTTCAAGAAGCAGATGGAAGTGGGCGCGGACGTATGCCAGCAGATTGCCGGCGGTGAGCGGGCGATCATGGGCGTGATGATTGAAAGCCATCTGGTGGAAGGCAACCAGAGCCTCGAGAGCGGTGAACCGCTGACCTACGGCAAGAGCGTCACCGACGCCTGCATAGGCTGGGAGGATACCGAAACGATCCTGCGTCAGCTGGCGGAAGCGGTGAAAACCCGCCGCGGCTAAGCCTTAGCGCTATAAAAACCTGTGGTCATGTGTACCGTGCTTTCAGCTACAGAATGTTAAAGCACACTACCTGACCACAGGCTCAAACAACGTTTATTGAAGATATCAATTCGTGCTGCTCACCTGACGCGATAGGGCGTTACCGAGCGTATTTCCTCACTTCCTGCTTCTGTAGTGTATTTCCTTCAGTATCGATTCCCACTATTACGCGATAGCGATCAAAATAGATTTTTTTTATGGATTCGGTGCCCAGTTCACCATAGGCAAGAATTTCAACTGATTTGACATGTTTCGTATTGATGGCAGAAGCTCCACCAATCCCCAATAAGGAGACGCCACCATATTTTTTGCAGAGGTCTGCAACATAATCGGCACGGTCACCTTTTCCTAGAAAAGCGGTTACGCCTTGCTGAAACATCATTTCTACAAAGGGATCCATTCGAGCTGCAGTGGTTGGGCCATTCGAACCAATCGGTAGGCCAGGCCTTGCCGGACACGGTCCTGCATAGTAAATGATCTGGTTTTTAAGATCGACAGGTGGTTTTTCACCATGTTTCAAAGCGATTTCAATTTTTTTATGGGCCGCATCTCGACAGGTATAAACAAAGCCTGTGAGATAGATAATATCGCCAACTTTAAGGGTTTTAGCTATTTCTTTTGTTAAAGGTAATGTTAATTCCATTAGCAAGCCTCCTGCTATTAAATCGTTTTGCTAGCATGACGACTAGCATTGCACTGGAAATTAATTGCTACGGGCAGAGCAGTAATATGGCATGGATAATAATCAATATGTACGCCAAGAGCGGTAACACGTCCCCCCATGCCTAATGGGCCAATCCCAGTATTATTGACCTCATCTAATAGTTCAGCTTCTAATTTTGCATAAAGCGGTTTTGCATTATATTCGCCAATAGGGCGTAATAATGCTTTTTTAGCCATCCACGCACAATGATCCATTGTACCGCCTATTCCAATACCAATAATATATGGAGGACACGGATTTCCACCTACATGGCGAACGGTTTCAAGAACGAATCTTTTTACGCCTTCAATATCATCTCCAGGCAATAATGTTTTAAATGTGCCCATGTTTTCACTGCCGCCGCCTTTAGGCATGACGGTAATTGTCACGCGATCACCCTCAACAATTTCAGTATGTAATACTGCCGGAGTATTATCATTAGTATTGATACGATCGAGGGGATCTGCAACCATTGATTTTCTTAAATAACCCTTTTCATAGCCTTGCCGTACACCCTGATTGACCTGCTGCTGAAGAGAAAATCCTTCCCAACATACTTCCTGACCTATTTCCATGATGACAATGCAGGTGCCAGTATCATGGCAACATGCGAGTTGCTCTTTTTTGGCATACTCACCGTTATCAATTAATATTTTAATTGTCTCTTTACCAAGTTTAGACTCTTCTTTCTCATATGCTTTACGAAAAGCACACATCAGATTATCATCAAGCTCATAACAGGCTTTTTTTACCAGTTCTTCAATAACTGGAACGATGACCTCTGTATTCAGTATTCTACTCATGCTTCCTCCAGAACTTTTGTTTTGCTTATGGTTCACATTTTTTATGTTATGATTATTTTTTCCATGAAGGAAATATGTTATGTTTATCTGACAATAAATTTTATTTATAGTTAAGAGGAATGCATGGAAATTAGACAGCTGGAATATTTTATTAGCGCATCTGCATTAGGCAACCTTACCAAGGTTGCAGAACGTCATTATGTTTCGCAACCAAATATAACAGTTGCTATAAAAAAGCTAGAGTCTGAGTTAGGTGTTAATCTGTTTGAGAGAAGGAAAAATAAGTTGGTGTTAACGGAAGAAGGGGAATTCTTCTTATTAAAAGTCAAACCTCTCATTATTGCATTGAAGAATAGTGTTGCTGAAATTAAAGATTATCATAATAAAAACAGTGGAGTGGTAACATTAGGGATTCCTCCTATGATTAGCCTTTTTTTGTTTACACCACTATTTAAACATTTTCGCGAATTATATTCAGAAATGGAACTTTCATTAGTTGAGGAAGGTACCTTTGGGTTGCATCAAAAACTTTCTCATGGCGATATTGATTTGGCGATTGTCATTATCAATGATGCACCAGAAGAGTTAGTAACTGTACCATTAATGACTCAGCAGCATGTTGTATGTATATCCGATAAGCACCCTTTGGCGAAGAAGAAAACTATCGACTGGGAGGATTTGCAAAATGAACCATTAATTGTTATGAAAAAAGATTCATGGCATCGTAAAGCTATTCTAAATGAATGTGAAAAGAGGGGGGTTAATACTCACATCTTCTTATCTTCCAATAGTGTAAAGAATAATATTGATTTGGTGGCAAAAAATGAGGGTATATCATTTATTCTCGATGCGGTAGGGCTAAAATGTGATGGTGTAACAACAAGAGCGATGACAGAACCTGTCTATGTCGAGATAGGCCTTGCATGGAAAAAGGATAAATATTTATCATACGCATCAAGAGCATTAATTGCATTCCTGGAACAGTATATTAAAGACAATTTCCAATAGTTTATTTATATTTGTTCCTCAACAAATAACTCCCATAATTCTTCAGCATCTGGTGGCATTTTTTTTGCCGGTCGATAAAGCCTTATTTCGATTGGTACCCATAAATTGCTTTCTTGATCTGCTGCCGCCACAATGGTTTTAGAGGCAACATCTTGTGCCGCAAGCGTTTGTGGCAACCAGGCCACACCATCACCCGATCTCACCATTGCCAGCAAAGTGGCCGCCAGATCGGCAACAAATGCAATTTTCATGTTATGTGTGATTCTGTTAATTGACGTTGTATTTGATATTATCCTACCTAATCCAGATTGTGATGAAAAAGAAAGATAGGGAAAATTGGACCTATTCTCAATACACCATAACGGCTTCATTGTCATACTATTTGGTTTACTAAAAGGGATGAGTATATCCATTCCTAAGCGGATGCTCATAAAATGGCTTTCATTTAGATTGAGGTGCATATGAGGGTGGTAGTGACATAGCAGAAATTGGGCATCGCCCTGACGCATCATTTTTTCGCATGAGTTCAACGAATCAGAGAGCAGACGACATGAGCCAAACTTAGCTATTTTTTCACTTTGTTTTAACATGCTTGGAACAAATGAAAAGGATAATGCATGGGTTGCTGAGAAAACCAAATGTGGTTGCTTATTGCCAGCTGCATCCAGCGCATTGTTTTTTAATGAATATAAGTCGTGTATTAGTTCTGGTAATTTTTCAATAAAAACCTCGCCAGCTTTGGTCAGCGATACACCTCTTTTACTCCTTTCAAAGAGTGGTGTGCCAACCCATTCTTCCAGAGACTGTATTCTACGGCTAAATGCGGGTTGCGTCACATATCTTGCCGCAGATGCTTTTGAAAAATTCAATGTTCCTTTCAGTGCTACGCAGTCTTCAAGCCATGTTAGTTCCAGGTGATGCCGATATTGCATAAGCCACAACCTTATTTGCATTGGATGAGTTTTAATTCTACAAGTAGCATTATACACACAACGTTTTCAAGAGGGAATTTTGGAAAAGGATAATAAAAATATGTTAATGCCATGTGTTTATTTGTCTGAATAGTGTTGTTGATAATAGTTTTAAAAGTTTATTGAGCCTGCCATGGCAACAAAGCTAATGGATTCATTAATGCTTTGGCAAGTTAACGATAGAACTTGCGTTATTGGCCTATGGTTGTTATTTCACCCATTTTTATAAGGATGTGTATATGTCACCAGCTATTATCACTTTGTTGATTTTGGTTGTTGCAATAATAATCTTTATTAGCGATCGCTTGCCTATGGGATTGGTGGCTTTTATGGTCCCGATGGCATTGTATTTTTTTGGGGTTATTGGTGTCAAAGATATCTTTGCGTCAATTGTTAATGAAAATGTTATCCTTATCATTGCCATGTGCGTGTTGGGCGCGGCCTTTTTCAAAACAGGGCTAGCATGGCAATCCAGTAAAATTTTATTGAAGTATGCAAAGACGGAGAGAAGCCTTAGCGTTTTAATTTTTATGATTAGTGGCGTTATGTCGGCATTTGTTTCTAATAGTGGCACTGTTGCTGTGCTTATTCCCATTGTTTTAGGTATCGCCGGGACTAGTCAAATCAAACCCATTAAACTACTCATGCCCTTGGTGTTTGGCGCGACAATTGGTGCAGATATATCAATTATCGGTTCGCCTGGAAACCTGATTGCTAAAAATACAATTGAAACTTTTAGTAAAGGGAACTTATCGGTACCATTTTTTGAGTATGCCAAAATTGGCATCCCATTGATGATAGCGTGTGCATTGTTACTTTTCTTCTTTGGTTCCAGGTTAATTCCGGATCGTGATGGGCATGAGCAATCTGATGTACAAATGGATTATAGCCACATCCCTGAGTGGCACAAGCTTTTAACCTTGATTGTTTTCGTATTAGCAATTTTGGGAATGGTTGCAACAGACTATGTTAAATTTCTTCCACCCATTCATATCATTGCTTGCTGCGCCGCTATCGTTTTGGTATTGACCGGTGTATTAAATCAAAAAGAAACGTTTAATTCCTTTGAGACATTAACTGTTTTTATGCTTGCATTCATGATGCCACTTGGTGCCGCTTTAAATTCAACTGGAGCAGGTGAGATGATAGCAAGAGCGGTAATTTCTGTAACAGGGAACTCTGGCGTCATAGTCATCATGGCTTCACTATGGATACTGACCTGGGCTCTCACTCAGGTGATGAGTAATACTGCTGCTTGTACGTTGTTATGTCCTGTTGGATGGACAATTGCACAATCTATCGGTGCTGATCCACGGGCTGTCGTTATTGCCATTTTTATTGCCAGTAGCGTAGCAGTGTGTACACCCATGGCCATTCCAGCCAATTCGATGATTATCGGTCCTGGTAATGTGAAGTTTAAGGATTTTTTAAAGCCAGGCTTAGCGATAAGTTTCGTCTGTTTTATCGTTAGCATGATTTTGTTACCTGTTTTTTATCCGTTCTATTAAGCGTAAAGCGATTTATTAATAATATTTTTCTTACTAATTGAGGCTTAATTTTGCATAGCTCTACTCTGTTAGGCGAAGGCTTCACCCTGATGTTTCTCGGCATGGGCTTTGTGCTGGTGTTCCTGCTGCTGCTCATTTTCGCCATCCGGGGAATGTCCCTCGCTGTCAACCGCCTGTTTCCCGAGCCGCCTGCCGCCCCCAAACCGGCCCCGGCCGCCGTCGCGCCCGCCGACGACTTCGCCCGCTTAAAGCCAGCGATTGTCGCCGCCATTCACCACCATCGCCGTCTTCACCCTTAATTCACGGAGGAATTTATGACCGTTGCCATTACCGATGTCGTCCTGCGCGACGCCCACCAGTCCCTGTTCGCCACCCGTCTGCGTCTCGACGATATGCTCCCCGTCGCCGCTCAGCTCGACGAGGTCGGCTACCGCTCCCTCGAGTGCTGGGGCGGCGCCACCTTTGACGCCTGCATCCGCTTCCTCGGCGAGGACCCGTGGGTCCGCCTGCGTGAGCTGAAAAAGGCGATGCCGAAGACCCCGCTGCAGATGCTGCTCCGCGGCCAGAACCTGCTCGGCTACCGCCACTACGCCGATGACGTGGTGGAGCGCTTCGTGGAGCGCGCCGTCAAAAACGGCATGGACGTCTTCCGCGTCTTCGACGCCATGAACGACCCGCGCAACATGCAGGCCGCCCTGCAGGCGGTCCGCCGCCACGGCGCCCACGCCCAGGGTACGCTTTCGTACACCACCAGCCCGGCGCACACCCTGCAGACCTGGCTCGACCTCACCGAACAGCTGCTGGAGACCGGCGTTGACTCCATCGCGATTAAAGACATGTCCGGCATTCTCACCCCCGGCGCCGCCTTTGAGCTGGTCAGCGAAATCAAAAAACGCTTTGCCGTCACCCTGCACCTGCACTGCCACGCCACCACCGGCATGGCGGAGATGGCCCTGCTGAAGGCCATTGAAGCCGGCGTCGACGGCGTCGATACCGCCATTTCCTCGATGAGCGCCACCTACGGCCACCCGGCCACCGAGGCGCTGGTCGCCACCCTCGCCGGCACGCAATATGACACCGGGCTGGATATCCACAAGCTGGAGAGCATCGCCGCGTACTTCCGCGAGGTGCGTAAGAAGTACCACGCCTTCGAAGGCCAGCTGAAGGGCACCGACAGCCGTATCCTCGTCGCCCAGGTCCCGGGCGGGATGCTCACCAACCTCGAAAGTCAGCTGAAGCAGCAAAATGCCGCCCACCGTCTGGATGAAGTGCTGGCGGAAATCCCCCGCGTGCGCGAGGACCTCGGCTTCATCCCGCTGGTGACCCCGACCTCGCAGATTGTCGGCACCCAGGCGGTGCTCAACGTCCTGACCGGCGAGCGCTACAAAACCATTGCGAAGGAGACCGCCGGTATCCTGAAGGGCGAGTACGGCCGCACCCCGGCGCCGGTGAACGCCGCCCTGCAGGCGCGGGTGCTTGAGGGCGCCGACCCGGTGACCTGCCGCCCGGCGGACCTGCTGAAGCCGGAGCTGGCGCAGCTGGAAGCCGATGTGAAGCGCCAGGCGCGGGAGAAGAATATTCAGCTGGCGGAGAACGCCATCGACGATGTGCTCACCGTGGCCCTGTTCCCGCAGCCCGGCCTGAAGTTCCTCGAAAACCGCCATAACCCGGCGGCCTTTGAACCGGTGCCGCAGCTGGAAGCCGCGCAGCCGGTGGCAAAAGTCGGGCAGCCTGCCGCCTCCGGCGTCTACACCGTGGAAGTGGAAGGCAAAGCCTTTGTGGTGAAGGTCAGCGACGGCGGCGACGTCAGCCAGCTGACGGCGGCCACCCCGTCTTCCGCACCGGTTCCTGCCGCCGCCCCGGCCGGCGCCGGCACCCCGGTCACCGCGCCACTGGCGGGCACTATCTGGAAAGTGATTGCCGGCGAGGGTCAGAGCGTGGCCGAAGGCGAGGTGCTGCTGATTCTGGAAGCCATGAAGATGGAGACCGAAATCCGCGCCGCGCAGGCCGGGACCGTCCGCGGTATCGCGGTGAAAGCCGGCGATGCGGTGGCGGTCGGCGACACCCTGCTGCAGCTGGCGTAACGACGAGGAGCGGAAATGGAAAGTCTGAACGCCCTGATTCAGGGGATGGGGCTGATGCACCTGGGGTTCGGCCAGGCGGTGATGCTGCTGGTCAGCCTGCTGCTGCTCTGGCTGGCGATTGCGAAGAAGTTCGAGCCGCTGCTGCTGCTGCCGATTGGCTTCGGCGGCCTGCTCTCCAATATCCCGGAGGCCGGGCTGGCGCTCACCGCCCTGGAGAGCCTGCTGGCCCACCACGACCCGGCGCAGCTGGCGGTGATTGCCGCGAAGCTCCACTGCGCGCCGGACGTCCACGCCATTAAGGAGGCGCTGGCGCTGGCCCTGCCGTCGGTGCAGGGGCAGATGGAGACGCTGGCGGTGGACATGGGCTACTCCGCCGGGGTGCTGGCCATCTTCTATAAGGTGGCGATTGGCTCAGGCATTGCGCCGCTGGTGATTTTTATGGGCGTCGGGGCAATGACCGATTTCGGCCCGCTGCTGGCCAACCCGCGCACCCTGCTGCTGGGGGCGGCGGCGCAGTTCGGGATCTTCGCCACCGTGCTCGGGGCGCTGACGCTGAACTACTTCGGCATCATCAGCTTCACCCTGCCGCAGGCGGCGGCCATCGGGATTATCGGCGGCGCCGACGGCCCGACGGCGATTTACCTGTCGGGCAAGCTGGCGCCGGAGCTGCTGGGGGCCATCGCGGTGGCGGCCTACTCCTATATGGCGCTGGTGCCGCTGATCCAGCCGCCGATCATGAAGGCGCTGACCACGGATAAGGAGCGGAAAATTCGCATGGTGCAGCTGCGCACGGTAAGTAAGCGGGAGAAGATCCTGTTCCCGGCGGTGCTGTTGCTGCTGGTGGCGCTCCTGCTGCCGGACGCCGCGCCGCTGCTGGGGATGTTCTGCTTCGGCAACCTGATGCGCGAGAGCGGCGTGGTGGAGCGGCTGAGCGATACGGTGCAGAACGCGCTGATCAACATCGTGACCATCTTCCTCGGGCTGTCGGTGGGGGCCAAGCTGGTGGCGGACAAGTTCCTGCAGCCGCAGACGCTGGGGATCCTGGTGCTGGGGGTGATCGCCTTCTGCGTGGGCACCGCGGCCGGGGTGCTGATGGCGAAGCTGATGAACGTGTTCAGCCGGCACAAAATCAACCCGCTGATCGGCTCGGCGGGGGTGTCGGCGGTGCCGATGGCGGCGCGGGTGTCGAACAAGGTGGGTCTGGAAGCGGACGGGCAGAACTTCCTGCTGATGCACGCCATGGGCCCGAACGTGGCGGGGGTGATCGGCTCGGCGATCGCCGCCGGGGTGATGCTCAAGTACGTGCTGGCGATGTAGGCCAGCCTGTTCCCGCGGCTGGCATACCGGCCGCGGAGATTTCTCATAAGGAGACGGTGATGAATGAAGCCATAGCATGCTGTCCGGAAAACCGGACATCAACACGGGAGGCGGTGGTTGACGCCATGCTGGCGTCAGGCGATGAACTTGCACAACTGCAGCCGGCACTGAACCTGCTTTCGCCCCCGCTGAACGCCACGCCTGGTGAAGCGCTGCTGGCCAGCTGTTATGAGGCCGGCGCTGACCATAACGCTGACGAGGCGACACGGGCGGTGATCGCCTTACCGGCGGCGGTCGTGCGCTCTGCGACGCCCTCGCTGCAGCGCAGCGGTCTGCTGTGCATGGCGGCCGGGGCGCTCAGCGCCCGGCAACTTCCGCTGACGCACAACCGGCTGTGCGATGTGGCGGGGCAGTTCGCCCGCGCTATTCCTGAAGGCGATGAAGAGGCGGGCAGTGGATTTTATACCGTGCGCAGCGTGTCCCTGCCCGTCTACCGGCGGCTGCGGCGGGATAACCATTCGCACAGCGTCTGTCTGCAGCAGGCGATGCTGCATTTGCTGGCCTGGAAGAGCGAGTCGCCCTGGGCGCGGCAGCAGGCGCAGCGCCTGCTCTGGCAGGGTGGCGTGCTGGGTGAGAAGGGGGAATTTGCGCTACTGACGCTGGATGATGAGCTTCGTGAGCGACAGATAGTCTGGCCCGGGCTGAGATCGCTGCTGGCGGTGACCGGGTTTCTGGTCAGATTCCCGGCCGGTCCGGTATTTAGCGATTAACGAGGCTCCCCGGAAGGGGAGCGCTATCGTAAAAAATTACTTCGCTTTACCCTGGTTGGCGACGGCAGCCGCTTTCGCCGCGATCTCTTCCGCGTTGCCCAGATAGTAATGTTTGATCGGCTTGAAGTTTTCATCGAACTCATACACCAGCGGTACGCCGGTCGGGATGTTCAGTTCGAGGATCTCGTCTTCGCCCATGTTGTCGAGGTATTTCACCAGCGCGCGCAGGGAGTTACCGTGAGCGGCGATGATCACGCGCTCACCGCTTTTCAGGCGCGGCAGAATGGTTTCGTTCCAGTAAGGCACGACGCGGTCGATGGTCAGCGCCAGGCTTTCAGTGGTCGGCAGTTCCGCGTCGGTCAGTTTTGCATAGCGCGGATCGTGGCCCGGGTAGCGCTCGTCGTCTTTGGTCAGCTCCGGCGGAGTAACGGCGAAGCCGCGACGCCACTGTTTAACCTGCTCGTCACCGTATTTCTCAGCAGTTTCCGCTTTGTTCAGGCCCTGCAGCGCGCCGTAATGACGCTCGTTCAGCTTCCAGGATTTCTCAACCGGCAGCCAGGCCTGATCCAGTTCGTCCAGCACGTTCCACAGGGTGTGGATGGCACGTTTCAGCACGGAGGTATAAGCAAAATCAAAGCTGAAGCCTTCAGCCTTCAGCAGTTTACCTGCTGCTTTCGCTTCGCTAACGCCTTTCTCGGACAGATCAACGTCGTACCAACCGGTGAAGCGGTTTTCGTTGTTCCACTGGCTTTCGCCATGACGAACCAGTACCAGCTTAGTTACAGCCATTCTCTTACTCCTCTCTACACGCCATCCCTCGCGCCGCGAACGGTGCGCTGAATATGTTGGTGTATGTGTTATTGATTGATAACTATTCTCATTATATTGCCGTGATTTGGCTCACGGCAATGCTTATCCCTAACCATAGCGAAAATAGTGGCTCAGTGTAAGGTGCTTGTAAAACACAGGTTATTTTTTTGTCCTTTGATGATGGAAAATAGAGCAGGTTGCTGAAAAAAGAGGCAGGAGAGAAGAGGGCGGGGACGAAACTCAGCGCCCCCGGCGGAGGGCGCTGGCGATTAGCGGGCAATAAACTGATATTCCGTCAGGCTGACGTACTCCTGGCCTGGACGTAACACACAGTCCGGCTGCGGCCATTCCGGATGATTCGGCGAATCCGGCAGGAATTCGCTCTCCAGCGCCAGCCCCTGCCAGTCGGCGTAGGGTTCCGTCGTCTGCGACGGGGTGCCGCCGAGATAGTTGCCGGAATAAAACTGTAGCGCCGGAGCGGAGGTATAGACCGTCATCTGCAGCTTACCGTCCTGCGACCAGACCTGCGCCGCAGGTTGACTGGCGTCGCCTCTGGCGTCCAGCAGGAAGGCATGGTCGTAACCCTTTACCTTTTGCTGATCGGCATCCGCGAGGAAGTCGGCGGCGATGGTTTTCGGCTGGCGGAAATCAAAGCTGGTGCCGGCGACGTCTTTGAGTCCGCCGCCCGGGATACCATCGCTTTCCACCGGCAAATAGCGATGGGCGAGGATCTGCAGCTGGTGCTGGCGCACGTCGCCCTGGTCACCGTCGAGGTTGAAATAGACGTGATTGGTCATGTTCACCGGGCAGGGTTGGTCCACGGTGGCGCGATAGGTAATCGCGATGCGGTTATCGTCGGTCAGACGATAGTGCGCGGTGGCCTGCAGAGTGCCCGGAAAGCCTTGATCGCCATCGGGCGAGGTCAGGGCGAACAGCGCTTCCTGCTCGTCAGCGCGGACGATGCGCCAGCGGCGTTTATCAAAACCTTCCGGGCCGCCGTGAAGCTGGTGGCCCGCGTCGTTTGACGGCGTGACGGTGACGAGCTGGCCGTCAAGCGGGAAGCGGCTATTGCCGATACGGTTGGCGTAGCGGCCTACCGAGGCGCCAAGAAACGCGGCCTGGCGGGCATAGTCTTCCAGCTTTGCGCAGCCCAGCAGCGGATGGCGCACGCTGCCATCGGCCAGCGGCACCTCGGCGCTGAGCAGCGTCGCGCCCCAGTCCGCCACGGTGACGGTCATCCCCGCCTTATTGCGCAGGGTTACCTGCTGCCATGGCTGGCCGTCCGGCGCCAGCGCGGTAGTTTGCGTTACCATTGACCAGCCCCCTGTGACGGTTTGCAGACATAAAACGTCTCTTTAATTCCGGTTTTCGCTTCATACTCGTTGGCAACGGCCTGCTGAACGGTATCGACCAGATCTTCCGGGACCAGCGCTACCACACAGCCGCCAAAACCGCCGCCGGTCATGCGCACGCCGCCCTTATCGCCGATTGTCGCCTTGACGATCTCCACCAGGGTGTCGATTTGCGGGACGGTGATCTCGAAATCATCGCGCATCGAGGCGTGGGATTCGGCCATCAGCTCGCCCATCCGCTTCAGGTCGCCTTTTTCAAGGGCGCTGGCGGCTTCCACGGTGCGGGCATTCTCCGTCAGCACATGACGTACCCGCTTCGCCACCACCGGATCCAGCTCATGGGCGACAGCGTTGAATTGCTCAAGGGTGACATCACGCAGAGCGGGCTGCTGGAAGAAGCGCGCGCCGGTCTCGCACTGTTCACGACGGGTGTTGTACTCGCTGCCGACGAGGGTGCGCTTAAAGTTGCTGTTGATGATCACCACCGCCACGCCTTTCGGCATCGAGACGGCTTTGGTGCCCAGCGAGCGGCAGTCGATCAGCAGCGCATGGTCTTTTTTGCCCAGCGCCGAAATCAGCTGATCCATGATCCCGCAGTTGCAGCCGACGAACTGATTTTCCGCCTCCTGGCCGTTGAGGGCGATTTGCGCGCCGTCCAGCGGCAGATGGTAGAGCTGCTGGAACACGGTGCCGACGGCAACCTCCAGCGAGGCTGAGGAGCTTAAGCCCGCGCCCTGCGGCACATTGCCGCTGATCACCAGATCCGCGCCGCCGAAGTGGCTGTTCCGCTGTTGCAGATGCTTCACCACGCCGCGGACATAGTTCGACCACTGCTGGGTGTCGTGGCTGAGAATCGGCGCGTCGAGAGAGAATTCGTCGGTCTGATTGTCGTAATCGGCGGCAATCACCCGCACGGTACGATCGTCGCGCGGCGCACAGCTGATCACCGTCTGGTAGTCGATGGCGCAGGGCAGCACAAAGCCGTCGTTGTAATCGGTATGCTCGCCGATCAGGTTGACGCGGCCTGGCGCCTGAATGACATGGCTGGCCGGGTAGCCGAAGGCCTCAGCAAACAGGGTTTGGGTTTTCTCTTTCAGACTCATCATTACACTCCGGATTCACGAAAATGGACGTCGCTGACGGCGCGCAGTCGTTCGGCAGCTTGCTCGGCGGTGAGATCGCGCTGCGTTTCGGCCAGCATTTCGTAGCCAACCATAAACTTGCGGACCGTCGCGGAGCGCAGCAGCGGCGGATAAAAGTGGGCGTGAAGCTGCCAGTGGTTATGGTCTTCATCGTTAAACGGCGCGCCGTGCCAGCCCATGGAGTAGGGGAATGAGCACTGGAACAGGTTGTCGTAACGGCTGGTCAGCTTTTTCAACGCCAGCGCCAGATCGCTGCGCTGGGCGTCGGTTAAATCGGTAATACGCTGCACGGGCGCTTTCGGCAGCAGCAGCGTTTCGAACGGCCACGCGGCCCAGTAGGGCACGACCGCCAGCCAGTGATCGGTGTCGACCACCGTGCGGCTGCCGTCGGCCAGTTCGCGCCGGGCATAGTCCAGCAGCATCGGCTGGCCCTGGCTGGCGTAATACGCTTTCTGCAGACGGTCTTCCCGTTCCGCTTCATTAGGCAGGAAGCTGTTGGCCCATACCTGACCGTGCGGGTGTGGGTTGGAGCAGCCCATCGCTGCTCCTTTGTTTTCAAAGACCTGCACCCACGGGTAGCTTTTCCCGAGGTCCGCGGTCTGTTCCTGCCACGCTTTAACCACGCCTTCCAGCGCTTCAATGCTCAGTTCCGGCAGCGTTTTGCTGTGGTCTGGTGAGAAGCAGATCACCCGACTGGTGCCGCGCGCGCTTTGGCAGCGCATCAGCGGATCGTCACTCTCCGGGGCATCCGGGGTGTCGGTCATCAGGGCCGCAAAGTCGTTGGTAAACACGTAGGTGCCGGTGTAATTCGGATTCGTGTCGCCGGTGACCCGGGTGTTGCCCGGGCACAGGAAACAGTCCGGATCGTGGGCCGGCAAGGTCTGTTTTGCCGGCGTCTCCTGCGCTCCCTGCCAGGGGCGCTTGGCGCGATGCGGAGAAACCAGAATCCACTGCCCGGTTAACGGGTTATAACGACGATGCGGATGGTCAACGGGGTTAAATACGCTCATGAAGGTTCCTTAGTCTGGATAACCCTGCGGATGGCGGGACTGCCAGTTCCAGGTGTCCTGCGCCATTTCGTCCAGGTTGCGCGTCACGCGCCAGTTCAGCTCGCGGTCGGCCTTGGCGGCATCCGCCCAGTAGGCCGGGAGGTCGCCATCGCGGCGCGGCGCGAAATGGTAGTTAATCGGTTTGCCGCAGGCCTTGCTGAAAGCATTGACCACGTCGAGCACGCTGCTGCCGACGCCGGCGCCAAGGTTGTAGATATGGACCCCGGCTTTGTCAGCCAGTTTTTCCATGGCCGCGACGTGGCCGTCGGCAAGGTCCATCACGTGGATATAATCGCGCACGCCGGTGCCATCTTCGGTCGGGTAGTCGTTACCAAACACGGCCAGCGATTCGCGACGGCCAACGGCGACCTGGGCGATATACGGCATCAGGTTATTCGGGATCCCCTGCGGGTCTTCGCCCATGTCACCCGACGGGTGGGCGCCGACCGGGTTGAAGTAGCGCAGCAGCGCAATGCTCCACTCCGGCTGCGCTTTTTGCAGGTCGGTCAGGATTTGCTCCACCATCAGTTTGCTTTTACCGTAGGGGCTTTGCGGGGTGCCGGTCGGGAAGCTTTCGACATACGGGATTTTCGGCTGGTCGCCGTAGACGGTGGCGGAGGAGCTAAAGATGAAGTTCTTCACGCCCGCGGCGCGCATGGCGGAGACTAATTTCAGTGTGCCGGTGACGTTATTATCGTAATATTCCAGCGGCTTGGCGACGGACTCCCCGACGGCTTTCAGCCCGGCGAAGTGGATCACCGCTTCAATGGCGTGATCGTGGAGGATCTCGGTCATCAGCGCTTCGTTACGAATATCGCCTTCAATAAAGGTGGCTTCTTTGCCGCCGAGACGCTCAATCACCGGCAGTACGCTGCGCTTGCTGTTGCAGAGATTGTCGAGGATCACCACCTCATGCCCCTGCAGCAGCAGTTGAACGCAGGTATGACTTCCAATGTAACCGCTACCACCTGTAACCAGAACTTTCATGATTCGCTCCATTCGGCTTATCGTGTATGAGGAAGATAGCATATCAAAGAAGTGAAAAGTGTGACACAGAACAAGTTAGTGGAATCGTTTACATTCGGGGGTGAAACAGCATCGTTTAATATATTTTTTTTAAAATACATATTGTTAGGTGAGTAAGGCGCTATTTTTCTGAAAAATACCAGGGATCTTGCGATCCCCGGCAGGGGGCGTCAGGCCACGGGGCCGAGCTGATAAGTGTAACCGTCTCCACTGGGAACGAACGCCAGGCGATGGGTAATACAGTCCGGGGCATCTTCCGCATGGTGCGAGACAAACATTAGCTGCGTGGCGCCTTCGCCAATCAGGACGTCGACGAAGCGGCGCACCAGCTGGCGATTGAGGGGATCCAGCCCCTGCAGCGGTTCATCAAGGATCAGCAGGGTTGGATGCTTCACCAGCGCGCGGACGATAAGCGCCAGCCGCTGCTGGCCCCACGACAGGCTGTGAAACGGCGCGTCGGCGGTGCGCTTATCGATGCCGAGAATATCCAGCCATTGCTGCACCAGCTTATGCTGTTTATCCGACACCGCCTGATAAATGCCGATCGAGTCAAAATAGCCCGACAGAATCACGTTGCGGACGTTGGTGCTGACCCGGTAGTCCAGATGCAGGCTGCTGCTGACGTAGCCGATATGCTTTTTAATATCCCAGATGGTCTCGCCGCTGCCGCGCCGACGGCCAAAGAGGGTGAGATCGTTGCTGTAGCCCTGGGGGTGATCGCCGGTGATAAGGCTTAAGAGGGTGGATTTACCCGCGCCGTTGGGGCCGACGATCTGCCAGTGTTCGCCGGGGTTCACGGTCCAGGAGAGGTGGTTGATGACCGGGCGATCGTTGTAGGAGACCACCCCGTCATTGAGGACGATACGCGGCGCCGTCTCCGTCAGCGTATGGCGGGCCGGTGGGGCATCCGGCTCCGGCAGGGTGATACCGTCCAGTTTTTCACTGTGCGCCAGCTGGGCGACCAGCGCCTGCTGCAGCAGAGCGTGCTTCTCGCCGGTCTCGCTGAGGAGGCAGTCAGCCAGCACGCCGGCGTATTGCACAAAGTCCGGGATCTCATCGAAACGGTTGAGCACCAGCACCAGGGTGATGCCGGCGCGATGCAGGTCGGCCAGCAGGGCGGCCAGCTGCTGGCGGGAGTTGACGTCGAGGCCGTCGAACGGCTCGTCGAGGATCAGCAGTTGCGGATCGCTCATCAGGGCCTGGCACAGCAGGGTCTTACGCGTTTCGCCAGTGGACAGATACTTAAAGCGGCGGTCCAACAGGGCGCTGATGGCAAACTGTTCGGCAAGCTGCGCGCAGCGGGCCGGATCTTTCACCTCATCCTGAATAATCTCCGCGGTAGTGCGTCCGGTATCTTCTTCTCCGGGGCTGAGCAGGTCGGTGTTATTGCGCTGCCACTCGTCGCTGACCAGCTTCTGCAGCTGTTCGAAGGAGAGGCGGGTTACGCGGGAGAAGAGGCTTTCGCGCTGGCCGCTGAGCAGGGTCAGGTCGCCGGCCAGGGCCCGTGCGAGGGCGGATTTGCCGCTGCCGTTGCTGCCGACGAACGCCCAGCTTTCACCCGCCGCCACGCTCAGGTGGTCTATTTTTAAGGTTTTTGTATCGCTCAGGCGAAACGTGCCTTGCGAAATTTGCAATGATGACATGATGTATCCCATTTTTTGCAGCGATGTGCATCAGGGATACGACGTCAGGCGCGCAATGTCAATGGGGTCAGCATAACGTAGCGAGAATGATGCGATCGGCGTTGAAGTAAGCGATCGCCTCCGTCCCTTCCGTCAGGCCAGAGGTCTGGGCCTGCGGCAGGGTGGCGCACAGGGTCTGGCCGTCCGCAAGGGTCATCAGCACTTCGCACTGCCCGGAGCCGCATTCGATATGGCTGATGCGACCCGACAGCTGGTTCTCGGCCTGGCGGGCCACCGCTGGGTCGAGGGTGATGCCAACCCAGGGCGCTTTCAACAGGACCAGCACCTCCTGGCCCTCATCGAGCCCCAGCTTTTCAGCGCTTTGGGCGGTAATGGCGACGTTCAGGCGGGTCTGCCCGTCGGCCAGCAGCACCTCGACGTGCTGCTGCACCTGCTGGCGATCGCGGCCGGTGATAGTGCCGAACCACTGGTTGCGGGCGCTGGTCTGCAGGGAAAAGCGCGAGATGGCCGCCAGCAGGCTGTCCAGCGGCAGGGCGTCGTCATCGCTGAGCACATCAAACGCTTTCTGCTGGATCTGCGCCAGCAGATCGTACAGTTGGATCAGACGCTGCCCGTAGCGGGTCAGCACCGCGCCGCCGCCGCCTTTGCCGCCGGTGGCGCGATCCACCAGCGGCTGTTCGCTGAGCTGGTTCATCTCGTTAATGGCATCCCACGCGCTTTTATAGCTGATACCCGCGTGCTTCGCCCCCTGGCTTATCGAACCGGTCTGGTCAATCTGTTTGAGCAGGGCGATCCGCCGGGGGTCGGCAAACAGGCGCTGCTGAAGCTTAAGGGTGAGAAGAATTTCGGCCTGCATAATCGTTTCCTGACAAAAAAGCGTATTGTGACCGATAGTCACCCCGTTGCAAAACCTCTCTGCGCGGTTTGTCATTAACCACCGCACAAATGGGGCGTGTTTTTTCGGCTGAAACCGTTACAATCAGGGAATCATACTATCTGGAGTGAACCATGTTAGAGCTTTTGAAAAGTCTGGTTTTTGCGGTCATCATGGTACCGGTGGTGATGGCGGTCATCCTGGGATTGATTTACGGTCTTGGCGAAGTGTTCAACCTCTTCTCCGGCGTCGGCCACAAAGATCGCAGCCAGCAAAATCATTGATTTCCCGGCGCCCGGTTTAACCGGGCGCTGTGCTATTTCCCTCCTGTATCATTTCCCTTCATTTTATTGTCCTGCGTCACTATAAAAACGCTTCGCATATCGTTATATTGTCGAGTACATAACGCATTGACAGGAGATTCAGATGACAGGTTCTTGGTTACGCGGGGTGGTCGGGGTATCGCTCACGCTGTGCATCGCGGGTCAGGCGCTGGCGGCAGAAGGGAAAGTGACCGTTTTCGCGGCCGCGTCGTTAACCAACGCGATGCAGGATATCGCCCAGGCGTATAAGAAAGCGAAAAACGTCGAGGTCGTCTCGTCGTTTGCCTCGTCGTCGACGCTGGCGCGGCAGATTGAGGCAGGCGCCCCGGCGGACCTGTTTATCTCCGCCGATCAAAAGTGGATGGATTACGCGGCAGACAAAAAGGCCATCGATCCGGCGACCCGCGCCACCCTGCTTGGCAACAGCCTGGTAGTGGTGGCGCCGAAAGCCAGCGCGCAGGGGGCGATAACCATTGATGAGAAAACCGACTGGACCAGCCTGCTGAAAGGGGGCCGTCTGGCGGTGGGCGATCCGCAGCATGTTCCGGCAGGTATCTACGCCAAAGAAGCGCTGCAAAAACTGGGCGCCTGGGAGACCCTGTCGCCGAAGCTCGCCCCGGCGGAAGACGTGCGCGGCGCGCTGGCGCTGGTGGAGCGTAGCGAAGCGCCGCTGGGCATCGTCTACGGATCGGATGCCGTGGCCAGCAAAGGGGTGAAAGTGGTTGGCACTTTCCCGGAGGCGTCGCATCAGAAAGTCGAGTACCCGCTGGCGATTGTCGATGGCCACCGCAATGCGGCCGTGAGCGCTTTCTATGACTACCTGAAAGGGCCGGAAGCGTCGGCGATTTTTCAACGTTACGGATTTACCACCCGCTGATGTTTCTGAGCGAACCCGAATGGCAGGCGGTGCTGCTGAGCCTGAAAGTCTCCTCCCTGGCGGTGGCCCTGAGCCTGCCCTTTGGCATCTTTTTTTCCTGGCTGCTGGTCCGCCGCACCTTCCCCGGCAAGGCGCTGCTCGACAGCCTTCTCCATCTGCCGCTGGTGCTGCCGCCGGTGGTGGTGGGGTATCTGCTGCTGGTGGCCATGGGGCGGCGCGGGTTTATTGGCAGCTGGCTGTATGACTGGTTCGGCATCAGCTTTGCCTTCAGCTGGCGCGGGGCGGTGCTGGCGGCGGCGGTGATGTCTTTCCCGCTGATGGTGCGCGCCATCCGCCTGGCGCTGGAGGGGGTGGACATCAAACTGGAGCAGGCGGCGAGAACCCTCGGGGCCAGCCGCTGGCGGGTATTTTTCACCATTACGCTGCCGCTGACTCTGCCGGGAATTATTGTCGGCACGGTGCTGGCCTTCGCCCGCTCGTTAGGGGAGTTTGGCGCGACCATCACGTTCGTCTCCAATATTCCCGGTGAAACGCGCACCCTGCCTTCGGCGATGTACACCTTGATCCAGACCCCGGGCGGGGAGGGGGCGGCGGCCCGCCTCTGCCTCATCGCTATCGGTCTGGCGCTGGTCTCGCTCTTGATTTCAGAATGGCTGGCCCGCGTGAGCCGCCAGCGAATGGGAGGATCATGATGCTCGAGCTGGACTTCACCCAGACCCTCGGCAGCCACTGTCTGCAGATCCGTGAAACGCTGCCCAGCAGCGGGATCACCGCCATCTTTGGCGTCTCAGGCGCCGGGAAAACGTCGTTGATCAACGCTATCAGCGGCCTGACCCGGCCGCAGGTGGGGCGGATCGTCCTCAACGGCAGGATGCTGAACGACACCGCGCAGCGTATCTGCCTGGCGCCGGAGCAGCGGCGGATCGGCTATGTATTTCAGGATGCGCGCCTGTTTCCCCACTATAAAGTGCGCGGCAATCTGCAGTACGGAATGGCGAAATCTATGGTCAGCCAGTTCGATAAGCTGGTGGAACTGCTGGGAATTGCGCCCTTGCTGGATCGGCTGCCGGGCCGGTTATCCGGCGGCGAAAAGCAGCGCGTGGCTATCGGCCGCGCCCTGCTGACTGCGCCGGAGCTGCTGCTGCTGGACGAGCCGCTGGCCTCACTGGATATTCCGCGCAAACGCGAACTGTTGCCCTATCTGCAGCGGCTGGCGCAGGAGATCCATATTCCGATGCTCTACGTCAGCCACTCGCTGGACGAGATCCAGCATCTGGCCGATCGCGTGCTGGTGCTGGAGGCCGGTAAGGTGAAGGCTTTCGGTCCGCTGGAGGAGGTCTGGAGCAGCAGCGTGATGCACCCCTGGCTGCCGGCGGAACAGCAGAGTACGATCCTCAGCGCCACCGTCGCCGCGCAGCATCCGCAGTACGCGATGACCGCGCTGACGCTGGGGGATCAAATGCTGTGGGTTAACCGGCTCGATCGTCCCGCCGGGGAGAGCGCGCGGATCCGCATCCAGGCGTCGGACGTCTCGCTGGTGCTGGCCCAGCCGTCCGCAACCAGCATCCGCAATATCTTACGCGCCGAGGTGGTTCAGTGTCTGGAGGTCAACGGGCAGATTGAGGTTCAGCTCAGGGTGAGCGGCCATCCGCTGTGGGCTCGAATCAGCCCGTGGGCGCGAGATGACCTGGCGATAGCGCCAGGCCAGCAGGTATTTGCCCAGATCAAAAGCGTGTCGATTGCCGCCTGATCA
Source organism: Klebsiella sp. C360 (assembly GCF_048822415.1). Taxonomy (NCBI): domain Bacteria; kingdom Pseudomonadati; phylum Pseudomonadota; class Gammaproteobacteria; order Enterobacterales; family Enterobacteriaceae; genus Klebsiella; species Klebsiella sp. C360. The sequence continues at coordinate 952,796 of NZ_JBMEZZ010000001.1, read as the reverse complement.
CAGAAGCTGACGGTAGATAAACTCGGCGATGCTGGCGGACTCATTGTCGCCGATGACCACGTTGGCGCGGGCTTTGACGTCGTCCACCGCGTTACCCATCGCCACCCCGGTGCCTGCCGCTTCCAGCATACTCAGATCGTTGTAGTTATCGCCGAAGGCCACCACGTTCTGCATCGACAGCCCCTGGTCAGCGACCCACTGCGCCAGGCGTTTGCCTTTGCTGTTGCCGGCGCGAGCGATATCCACCTGGTCGTGCCACGACCATTCGCACTCGAGGCCCAGCGTCTCGCCGACCTCCTGCGCAAAGCGCTGCAGACGGGGAATGTCGTCGTCGGTGAGGGCGAATTTCCATACCGCCTTGACCTCGCGGACCGCCTGCGCCAGCGAGTCGACCTGGCTGAAGACCGGGCGCTGATCCTCCGGTAACGCCTGCGCCCAGTTGCGGGTGCGGATCACATGCCCGGTGGGCTGTTCGTAAAGCATCGCGTCATCCACATAGGCCAGGCCGTGGATCTGCTGTTCGGCGAGCATGGCGGTGAGGCTTACCGCGTGTTCCACCGACATAGGATCGGCCGCCAAAACCTTTTTTGCGTGATAATCATACAAATAAGTGCCATTACAACAAATTGCAGGTGTATCGAGAGCCAGTGCCTGATAAAAAGGATGAATAGCGACGTGATGACGTCCGGTAACGACGATCACCTGGTAGCCCGCCTCTCTGGCGCGGGCCAGCGCTTCCAGCGAAGCGGGCAGGATGGTTTTTTTGCTGGTGAGCAGGGTGCCGTCTAAATCCAGGGCAATCACGCGTGTTGTCATGTGTTATTTCCGGTTGATGTTGAAAAGTGACCTGGCCATGATGGTACACCGCCGTGGCGTCAGGACCAATTTTTCCACATCTGCCGTGAATGTCTGTATGCCCTTTGTGCCGCCGTCCGTCGGTAATTCGGCGGGCGATGCGAGTATCATGGGCGGATGTCTTATAATTTTCAGGGTGCAGTTATCCTGAAAATGAAAAATCCACGTGCAGTGAGGGAAGGAGTAGTCATGAAACAAACCGTTTATACCGCCAGCCCGGAAAGCCAACAAATCCACGTCTGGAGTCTTGAAGCGGACGGCAAACTGACGCTGGTGCAGGTGGTTGATGCCCCGGGGCAGGTCCAGCCGATGGTGGTCAGCCCCAATAAGGAGTATCTGTACGTTGGCGTTCGTCCGGAGTTTCGCGTGTTAGCTTATCGCATCACGCCGGATAACGGGGCGTTGACCTTCGCAGGGGAAGCGGCGCTGCCGGGCAGCCCGACCCACATCTCTACCGATCATCATGGTCGCTTTGTCTTCAGTGCCTCTTACAATCAGGGCTGCGTCAGCGTGACCCCGCTGCAGGATGGTCTGCCGGGCGAAACAATCACCGTGGTGGACGGGCTGGAAGGCTGCCACTCGGCCAATATCTCCCCGGACAATCGTACCCTGTGGGTGCCGGCGCTGAAGCAGGATCGCATCTGCCTGTTTACCCTCAGCGAGGATGGTTTCCTCTCCGCCCAGGAGCCAGCGGAAGTCACCACCGTCGAAGGGGCGGGTCCGCGCCACATGGTGTTCCATCCGAACCAGCAGTATGGTTACTGCGTCAATGAGCTGAACAGCTCAATTGACGTCTGGGAGCTGAAAGACCCGAATGGCAATATCGAATGTGTACAAACGCTGGATATGATGCCGTCTGATTTCACCGGCGTGCGCTGGGCGGCGGATATTCATATCACTCCGGACGGTCGTCACCTGTACGCCTGCGATCGTACCGCCAGCATCATCACGGTGTTCAGCGTGTCGGAAGATGGCAGCGTGCTGGCGGTGGAAGGCTATCAGCCGACCGAAACCCAGCCGCGCGGCTTTAATCTCGATCACAGCGGTAAGTATCTGATTGCCGCCGGGCAGAAGTCGCACCATATCGCGGTGTACGAAATTACCGGCGAGCAGGGACTGCTGCAGGAGAAGGGGCGCTATGCGGTCGGGCAGGGGCCGATGTGGGTGGTAGTCAACGCCCACTGATCCGTCAGGCGTAAATGAAAAAACCTCGCGTCAGCGAGGTTTTTTTTAACAGAGCGGACAGGCTCTGTCGGAAAGGGGTTGCCCTGGCGGGCCTGAAGCGTGACGGCCTTAGATATCGTCCATGGTGTAGCCGACGACAATCTCCAGCGTTTTACGGATCACGTCTGCGGTCACCACGTCATCGGTGCTTTCCAGCGCCTGAATCAGCCATAAAATAATGGCCTTATTGTTCAGGTGACCTTCTGACTGGAGAATACTGTTAATGGCCAGCGACATCACGGCGGACTCATCAACCAGCTTATCACCGGCGTTACGGAAATAGTCGGAGAGCGCGGTGTCCTGCAGTCCTGCGTAAATATCGGGTTGCTGATGCATAGTCTGTCTCATCACATTCTCACTCTGTGTTATTCACCACGGTTAGGATACTCAGTGGATCTTTTTACCTTCCGGCGCCATGGCGCTTTGCGCCGGCGATCCTCGGGTTTCCCAACGGCCATTGATTTTCTTTACCTGCAAAGGCGCTTGCTTCCGCTGACGGGCAAGCTTCGCGCAAATTTCTTCAATCACGGCAGCGATAACCTTTCTTCGCTGTCGGTCTGACTCTGTCGCCTGCATCAACCGAAGTCGAACCAGCAGGGTCGGGGTGGTAATAGGGCGATTCGTTTTCAGAAGCGCGAGTACCGCCTCGCCGATGATCTCATCGGTGATTTCCTCAGTTTCACTGCTATTCATAACCGTCTCACTGCATGCCACTCTCTCCCTGAATCTGCGAACGGGTATTCAGGTCAGCAGCAGGTTTATGGAAGCGATCGCCCCTCATCTGCTACTGCGGTTGCAACAGGCGACGATCGATGACGTTATTCCTGATCGGCAAACAGCAGACCAATTAAGGTCTGATAGTGACTCTCTTCCTCGGGGGCACGGGCCCGATCGAGGCGGCTCAACAGTTTAGTGCACAGCGCCTTGCGGTTGAGATGACGCCCTTCGTTGAGAATATCCATCACAATCTGACCCAGCGTTTCCTGCTGGGAAGGTAACGATGCTTTGTTGAAATACTGGGCAATTGCGTTCGCTGTATCTGGAATGTAACCATTCTGCTGCATATCTGCTCCTTACATTTCACTCATCTGTTAACTGCCATTAAACTTATACAATAATTGTTAACCTGTACACACAAAGTTGAACAATAATGATTCAGGCATGGTTAAGTCATTGATTTTTAATAATTTATTTTTATGTGTTTTGTGCGATTCTGGCTTGTAAAGGTAGGATTTAACGGTGCACGTTGTACAAGAAAAGAAATATGAAAAAGCCTTGCACAAAAAAGGGATTTTTAGTGTATCTTTTTTGTTAAGACAAAACGTAGTTTTACAAGACGATTAGCCTGATAACTGCTACTGTGAATGCTTACCCTCCCATCTGGAATCACTATGCTAACCACCATCATTTATCGCAGCCATATTTGCGACAATGTCTCATTCAAATCGATCGAGGCCATGGTTGCCAGGGCAAACGAAAGAAATGGGCAGGCGGACGTCACCGGTATTTTACTTTTTAACGGGACGCATTTTTTTCAACTCATTGAGGGGCCTGAAGAAAAGGTTCAGGATGTTTATCAGCATATTTGCCGCGATCCCCGCCATTATAACCTGGTAGAGCTTCTATGCGATTATGCGCCGTCCCGCCGTTTCGGTAAGGTCGGTATGGAACTGTTTGATTTACGGGAACATGATCGTGAGGAAGTGCTGCAGACGGTGATGGACCGCGGGACCACAAAATATCAGCTCACCTATGACGACCGGGCACTGCAATTTTTCCGCACCTTTGTCGAATCAACGGAAAAAGCGAACTATTTTGAGATTCCTTCCGCTGACAGCTGGGTATTTATCCCCGATCAGAATACTTTCTATCCTGATACGCCGATAATTGACAATAAGGAAAGCTGGTCCTTTGCCTTCCAGCCGATCGTCGACCCTTTCGCCTGCGAAATTATTTCGTGGGAAGCACTGTTACGCACACCGGACGGCCAGTCGCCTGGCGCCTATTTTGCCGGGCTTTCCGGGGACGATATTTATCTCGCCGATCTGCACAGTAAACGCGTCGCGCTGTCGCTGGCCGGGAAATTAGGCTTACGCAATAAGGCGTTAAGTATTAATTTACTGCCGATGACGCTGGTTAAAGCGCCGAACGCGGTGGGTTTCCTGCTCGATCAAATTCAGCGTAATGATCTTATTCCTGAACAAATTATTGTCGAGTTTACCGAACGGGAAGTGATTTCGCGGATGGATGATTTTACCGATGCGGTGCGAAAGCTAAAAGGGGCGGGCATCAATCTTGCCATCGATCACTTCGGCGCAGGGTTTGCCGGGCTGTCGCTGCTGGCGCAATACCAGCCCGACAGAATTAAAATCGACCATGAGCTGATCCGCAATATCCACCAGGATGGACCGCGTCAGTCAATTGTACAGGCGATTATCAAATGCTGTTTTTCGCTGGAGATTGCGGTCTCTGCCGTCGGCGTTGAGCGTGCTGAAGAGTGGATGTGGCTGGAATCAGCCGGTATTTCGCAGTTTCAGGGGAATTTGTTCGCCAGCGCGCGCCTGGGGGGCTTACCCGCCGTCGCCTGGCCGGAAAAAAAATAATCCACCGCGAAATCAGCCAACTATTTTTTCATCTTTTTCCCAAGCGCTGTGAGCCACAACCTGTTATCTTTATCTGTACAAGAAAATAGAGTTGTACAGGATGCCTGAATTCGTTAGTTTAGGTATTAAAGTATCAGGTTGATGTGAGGCTGCTATGGCGTTTTACAGTATCGGTGAAGTCGCCGAACGTTGCGGAATCAATCCGGTCACACTGCGCGCCTGGCAGCGTCGTTACGGTCTACTGAAACCGCAGCGTAGCGAAGGCGGGCATCGGCAGTTTGATGAAGAAGATATCCTGCGCATTGAAGAGATCAAGCGCTGGATCGAGCGCGGCGTATCCGTCGGGAAAGTCAAAGCGCTGCTGGAGGGTAACCTGCCGGCGGCGCGCGACGAATCCGCGCATCTTCAGGAAGAGATGATGTCCATTCTGGGTTATATGCAGCCCGCCAGAATCCGTGCCAAATTACTGGCGCTAAGCCATCAACACCCCGTCGACACGCTCATCGACAGCCTGTTAGTGCCGGTACGTCAGCGTCTGAAGCTCGATCAGAATACCTCTCTGGTGATTAGTAGTTTGCTGGATGGTCTGCTGATTGACTGCGTGGCGCTGTTTCTCGCCGAAGCGCGTAAAAAGAACGGCAGGGAGACGCTGCTGGTGGGCTGGAGCAATGAGGACAGGACGCGTCTGTGGCTGGAGGCATGGCGTCTTTCCCAGCGCGGCTGGCACGTCAACGTCCTCGCCGAACCGCTGGAGTCGCCGCGGCCCGAGCTGTTCCCCGGGCAGCATATCTTCGTCTGGACCGGACGCGCCGCCACCCCTCTCCAGGAAGAGCTGCTCAGCCACTGGCAGGAGCAGGGCTTCAGCATCCATTTTCACGGTAATAATTAATCGCCCCGATCCGCAAAGCAGACCGGGGCTAACGCGCAGGGTTACAGGTGGATCTGGCTCCAGGATTTAAAGGTTTCGCTGCGGCTGATATTAAAAAAATCGGTCCTACCGCTACAGCCGAGCTTTTTAATCAGATTCAGCCGGATCTGATAAATGGTTTTAATATGCAGATTCAGCGACCGGCCAATGCTGGCGACCGCTTCGCCATTGCTGATAAGTTGAATCACTTTCTTTTCCCGCTCGGTAAACTGCACCGAGGCGCCCGGCGCCGGGTGGGTTTTATAGTAGCGGGTTGGCTGGTGCAGAAATATCTTTAACTCTTCCGGCGTTGAATTGGCCGGTAAGCGCAGCATAGGCAGTTCACTAAGAAAATTAAGATCGTTGCCTTCGGTTAACAGAATAAATAACGTATCCCGACGATTATAGTTGTGCTGCAGTACCGCGAAATAATTGTCGCTGGTAAAGAAAACATGTTTTTTGCGAAAGTAAGATGCCGGCAGACTATTCAGGATCAGCGACATCCCATAGAGAAGAAAACGATTATCAAACCACAGATCGTAATGTTCAGTACGATAGCAGGTATTATGGTGTGACATTTTATTTGCCTCAGTTAGCCGATAGAGACCCAGGCGTGCCGGCACCGCAGGCTTAAGCCTGCTGCCAGCTCCGCGAGTTTAATTAATGATGAGGTTTGCTGTACAGCATATCCAGCGCCTGCAAATAGAGGTCGGAGAGTATTTCATTACTTTCCGTTTTCAGGCGATGCTGAATTTCCGTAATCATCCGCTCATTATTTATCGTTCTGTGCTGCTTAATGAGCGTATTTTCAATATTCTTCATCAGGGCCGAATTGAAGACAAACTCTGCTGGAATGGTATTTTTAATATGCATAGCTCGAACTCTCCCACGTATAACGCAAACTGACAATAAAAGTCGCTACGTACCATCGGTACGCGCCAAGTCACGAACAGGAAATGCAAAACCAGGAACCACCGCCTGACTTGCCGCGCCACCGTTAAACATCCCCGCTTCGTTGCGCAACAAGCAGTTAACACTCCAAACTATAGACGGTGATCCCATTATGTACAACTTTTTTCAGAACTATATGTACAACAGAACGGCTGATTTTTAGTTTGTATTTTTAGTTATTGATTTTAAATGGTTTAATTGCTTGCATAACTTGTACATAAAAGCCGGTTTGTGCAGGATCCACCTGTAAAACTAGCGGGAAGAGGCTGACGACAGGCGTGAGCTCAATGGGAAGGTATTGTGCTGGCTGGCGTGTTGGATGAAATCGCGCCGACGCAGGAAGGGGTACACAGCAACTCTGTCGTCGACAGGTGGCTTTCTTCCGCGTCGGACGCTGATCATAGCGGATATCAGGTGAGGTTTTGTCTGTTTTTTGCACAATCAGGTAAAGAGCAACACATCGGCCATTTCGTTAACGCTTCGGTCGGTTTGTTGGCGGATAAGGCGTGTGCTACGCTTTTTACTAGCGATGCGATGGTTCGGCATCGTTATCTTTCCCCCATTTCCCTGTCGGGTCTTTTACCCCTGTCACGACCGGTAAATACGGCAAAGGCAGTCTGTCTATGGACAGGCGTAGAGGTGTGAGGAGGGGAAATGCGCGGTAAAAGCGTGATGCTCCTGGCCGGGTTAGCGACTCTCGCGCAGGCGAAAGAGATTAACCTCTATTCGGTGAATACCGGTTCCTATGTTTACCATCTGACCAATAATCACGGTCAATATACTGAGAATTTCGAGAACCACTTTTTCTCGGTGGAGCGGAAATTCTCTGACGACTCGAAATACAGCCTGCTGATTGGTACCATGAATAACAGTTTCGACGATCGCTGTCTGGCGCTGGGGGTGAGAAGAGACTGGTACCACAACGGCAGCGGGTGGACCTTCAAAGGCGTTTACGGCTATACCGGCGAATTCTTCTTCGACGCCTTCGAGCATTGCGGCGATCATGGTTCCTATAAAGATTTTAAGGACGCCACCGGGATCGGCTTTTCACCCTATATCTACCATGCTATCCAGTACAACTTTACCGACTATTTCGCCCTTGAGAGCGGCATTATTATTCCCAGCGTGTTTGTGATCAGCATCCAGTGGAGCTTCCGCTAAGTTACCGCGTCGCTTGTTACAGGGTTATCACCTTCCTGAGCAGCGTACTGGAGAGCGCGGCGAGGGAAATGAGCACCGACAGGACAAACGTTAGGGCAATCACTCCCAGCTTGGTGGCTAACGAGTGAATAGGGATCAGCATCACCAGCAGGTGAAAAACGGAGTAGTGCAAAATATAGACCCCGGTCATCGCTTTGCTAACCGTCGCCAGCACGGCCTCCTTCAGTTCGCGGTTCTTTTTAAACTGTACGGCGTTAGCGGCGATCACCAGCAGGACGATCAGAATATAAATCTGCGACCCCGTAAGAATGAACGCATTGCGATCGGCTTTAAACAGCGCGAAGAAAAAGTGGCGTTCATAAAACCAGGTAAATAAATAGACAAAGGGCAGGGCGATAATGGCGGCTTTAATCACCCGCGGGTCGCGTATCCACTCCGTGACCCGCGGATCGTTAAACAACTGCCCGGTTAAATAAAAAAGTAGCCACGTCCACAGACGATACTGCGGCGCCAGGCTGAAAAGATGTCTTTCCGGGTAGAGCACCGAGAGCAGGTCGTAACCATAAGAGCAGCACAGTAGCGTCAGGACCACGGAGAAAAACAGACCGCGCCGCTGGCTGAGCCAGGCAATCAGGGGATGGAAGGTATAGATGACAATCAGGGCGAAAATAAACCAGGGCTGGATCAGATAGCCGCGCTGGTAAGGCTCCCAGACATAATAGACCGTCACCCAAAACAGAAAGACGATCACCACGCTTTTAATTTTGCCAATTTGCCAGTTGGCGTCGTGTCGCGTTTGCGCATCAAGATAGCCGGCAACCACAAAAAACAGCGGCGTGGCGATGGTCGAGACAAAGGTCAGCAGCCCGAGGATCCAGTGATAGTCATAATCAAAGCGATCCCAGGTGTTATAGATGGTGAAAAAAGTCACCGCTGTCATACAGCCGAGTGTCTTAATAATGCTCAGACCGGTACTGTTCATCGTTGAGGCGTCATATCCTTATGGTGAAAGCAGGCGTAAATCACCGGCAGAACCAGCAACGTCAGCACGGTGGCGAAGGCCAGACCGAACATAATCACCACTGCCATACTCTGGAAAAAAACATCGCGCAGCAGCGGGGCAAGGCCAAGCACGGTGGTGAAGGCGGTCAGCAGGATCGGCCGCAGACGAGATGTTGCCGCATCAATGATCGCTTGTCGTTGATCTTTCTCCTGTTTTTGTTGCTCTATCTCTTCCACCAGCACAATGCCGTTGCGGATCAGCATGCCGCTGAGGCTGAGAAGGCCGATTAAGGCCATAAAGCCGAAGGGGATGCCGGTCAGCAAAAAGCCGGGCGTGACGCCGATCAGCGCCAGCGGGACGGTCAGCCAGATGGCGACAGCGTTTTTCAGCGAACTGAACATCAGCACCGTAATGATAAACATCACCAGATAGCCAAGCGGCAGGGTCGTGAACAGCCCTTGCTGTGCTTCACTGGAATTCTCGGCATCGCCGCCCCATTCGATGCGATAGCCATGCGGCAGCGTCAATGCGTCAATGCGCGGTTTCACCCGGGCGAGAATATCACCCGAGGTTTGGCCGCTTTGCGGGCTGGGATCGGTCTGGACCGTCAGCACCCGGGTGCGATCCCGGCGGAGAATTAATGGATCTTCCCACTCCAGGGAGAAACCATGGATGACGTTACTCAACGGGATATACTGCTGGCGGCTCTGGCTCCAGACCAGCACGTTATGCAGATGGTTGGCATCCTGTCGCTCCGCTGCCGGCGGCCGGACGATCACTGGCAGCAGATCGGCGCCCTCGCGATATAACCCGGCGCGACTGCCGGAGAAATTCATCTCCAGCGCGTTATCAATGTCCTGTTTATCCACCCCCAGTTCGCGCCCCAGCGCTAGGGAGTACTGCGGGCGGATCACCTTGCTGCGGTTCTGCCAGTCGTTACGCACGCTGTCGGTCGCCGGATCCTCAGCGAGAATATCGCTCACCTGACTGGCCAGCGCGCGCAGCGTATCCGGGTCAGGGCCCTTAATGCGCACTTCAATCGCGCTATCCCCGGAGGGGCCGAACATAATGCGTTTGGTGCTGGCGTTCATCTGCGGGTAGTTTCTGGCGATCCAGGTTTCGACGTGGCGGGTGACGGGGGCGATGCCGCGCTGGTCGTCCATCCGCACCATAATCTGCGCGTAGTTGCTGTACTGCCGCTGGCCGCTGTAGGTAAGAATAAAACGCATACTGCCCTGGCCAATAGTGGCGACGGTGGTGACCACCCCCGGCTGGCCGGCGATCGACCGCTCAATATCGCGGGTCATCTGCTCGGTGGCGTTAATATCGGTACCGTAGGGCAGCCACAGGTCGACAAAGAAAATGGGCGTATTTGATGACGGAAAGAAATTCTGCCGCACGAAGGTGAAGCCCCAGATCGCCGCGGCCAGCAGGGCGCCCATCAGCACCAGGGTCAGGGTCTTTTGCTGCAGCAGTATTCGCAGCGTCTGCTGATAGCCACGGTAAAAGCGGCCGTGATAGGGATCGGCTTTCTCCTCCGGCGCGGCGGCCGGCGGGGTGTGTTTAAACAACCACCACTTAATGAGCACCGGAGTGATGGTCAGGGCGGAGAACCAGCTGAGCATCAGGGAGATCAGCAGCACCTGGAACAGGGATTTGCAATACTCTCCGGTGGAGTCCTGCGAGAGGCCAATCGGCGCGAAGGCGAGGATGGCGATGACCGTGGCGCCGAGTAGCGGCAGAGCGGAGCGGCGGATCACATAGTTAATGGCGCCCAGCAGCGGCGATCCTTGCTGGCGGGCGATCAGCACCCCTTCGACAATGACAATGGCATTATCCACCAGCATACTCAGGGCGATGATCAGCGCCCCGAGGGAGATCCGCTGTAACTCGATCCCCCAGACAAACATGATAAGCAGGGTGCCGAGGACGTTGAGCGCCAGCGACAGGGCGATAATGATCCCGCTGCGTACTCCCATGAACACCAGCAGCACGCCGACCACGATCGCCAGGGCCATCAGGAAGTTGGTAATAAAGCCATTGACCGAGTGGGCGACCTCAGCCGCCTGATCGTAAAAAATGGCGATGTCGATACCCGCCGGTTTGTCGGCGGCCATCTGCTGGAGGCGGGCTTCAAGGGCGTGCCCGACGTCAATGACGTTGACGCCAGGAATAAAAGAGACCCCCATGGTCACCGCCTGGCGGCCGTTGGCATGATAAATACTGGACGGCGAGTCAGTCAGCCCGCGCGACAGCGTGGCAATATCCCGCAGTCGAGTGGTGGCGCTGGCGCCGTGAGGGCTGACCAGCAGATCCCCCAGTTCATCGATGCTCTGAAACTCCCCGGTGGGGTGTAGGCGGATCGATTCGCTGCCAACGCGGATCTCTCCGGCGCTGGACACCACGTTGAGCCGGGTCAGGATAGCGGCGAGCTGGTTGAGCGTGATCCCGCGCGCCGCCATTTTCGCCAGCGAGATATCAACATTGATCTGTTGCGGAATGACGCCGCCGATAGCGACTTTACCGACCCCAGGAACCAGCACCAGCTCCCGACGCAGCTGTTCGGCATAGCGCACCAGCTCGGGGTTGGTAAAACTGTCGCCCGAGATAGCGAAGAAAAAGCCAAACACATCGCCAAAGTCATCGTTGACGAAGGGGGGCACTACGCCAGGGGGGAAAAGTCGGCTGGCGTCACCGACGCGGCGACGTAGCTCATCCCAGATTTGCGGCAGCTCGCTGGAATGGTACTGCGAAGCGATATTCACCGTAATTTGCGATAAGCCATTTGAGGAGATGGAGCTGACGTTATCCAGTGAGGGAAGCTGCTGAATCGCGTTTTCCAGCGGCAGGGTCACCTCCTCCTCCACCTGTTGAGCGGACGCGCCCGGGTAGTGGGTCACGATCACCGCCGTTTTGATGGTGAAGGCAGGATCTTCCAGACGGCCGATATTGAGCAGGGCGAACAGACCACCCACCCCCAGCAGCAGAATGGCTAACCAGACGCGGGTCGGGTTATTAATAAACTGACGGGAAATGTCCATTTATAATCCTCGTTCACGCGTCCAGATCCGCACCGGCTGCCCGGCATGCAGCTCGCTCACGCCCGCCGCGACCACCTCTTCACCCGCGCGGAGACCGTCGGTGATGGCCACTCCCTGCGAGGTCACCTCGCCGACCGTGACCTTGCGCTCCTCAAGAAACCGATGCGCGTTGTCGCCTTTCACCACCCAGACGACCGGTTCATTCTTCGGCCGGTTATCCGGGTTAAACACCGCCTCTACCGGCACCATGAGCGTTTCCCTTCCGGCGCTGGCCGGTAAATTGCCGAGATTGACCGTCACGGTGCCGCTGACCCCGCCGACGGTGGGAAAATCATCCGGCCGCGGCATGGTTAAAATGATCTGCCAGGTAAGGGTGCTGTTGTCGCTGCTGCCGGTATGCTCTTTGTATTCCGCCGTAAATTCGCGGCCCGGCAGGGTATTGATCCTGACGACGGGGCGGTAGGCGGTATTGCGGATATCCAGGGAGGTGAACAGATTTTCGGGAATGCTGAAGACCACATCCAGCAGGTCGGTACGCGTCAGGGTGATCACCGGCTGGCCGGCGGCGACCACCTGATGGTTGCGGATATGCACGCCGGCGGCAATCCCGCCGAAGGGCGCGGTGAGGCTCATTTGCGCCAGCTCTTCACGGGCGATTTTTAAGGCCGCGTTGGCGGCATCGCGATTGGCGCGCTGCACGTCCATCTCCGCCTGGGAAATCGCCTGACGTCCCGCCAGGGTCTGGAAGCGATCAAACTGACGCTGGGCGAGGGTGGCCGCCGTTTGTCGCTCATTGACCCGCTGTTGGGCCTCGCGGGCATTCAGGCGCGCCAGCGTTTGCCCCTGGGCGATGGTCGCCCCCTGGCGAATATCCAGCGATTCCACCTGGCCCCCCCGCTTAAACGACAGCTCGGTGGAGTCGCCAGACTCGATACGTGCCGGAAACGTTCGCTGCTGGGTATTGCCCACGGCGGTCACCTGCGCCACCTTGACCATGCGCGGGGCGGACTCGACGGACGGCGATTTCTGATCGCAAGCGGTTGTAAATAAAATAACAACCGGGATGAGAGAAAAATAACGGTTCACAGTATTCCCCTCAGATTCAGGATTTATTTTACATTTTTATTACGCGGCGCACGCTTATTCGGCGAGGGCGGCGACAACCAGATAGGTGAATAGTCCCACCAGCGTGCAGGCGACAATGGCCAGCGCGACAAATAATCCCAGACGTAACAGGCTATAACCAAACATGATTTTCTCCCTTTACTCCCACCCGAACCGCGAATGTCATTTAATTCGGCCCCCACGGTGACCACCGGACATTCGGAGCGGCACTCCTGCTTGTAATCAGCATAGTCGGAGAAAAGGTGAAGTGTTAAAAAAGAGCATACCGCGAGCGGCAGCGGCACTGTTGGGGAAAACGCAGGAGATCTGCAGGGAATATATGGTTTTTATAATATTTTTCAGTCTATTAATCCGTCATTTTCTAATGTTAATTTTCCTGTGCTACGTTTAATAACATCTATTCCGCTCGCCGCTTCTGTTGTTGAGATTTCGTTCCTCCCCAAGTATGGGGTTATTCATCACTACGCATTGTATTGGTAATAAAAGGATTATCTCATGTATAAAAATATCGTTGTTCCCGTTGACGTGTTTGATGCAGGCCTGGCCGACAAAGCCCTCTCTCATGCGAAATTCCTCGCCCAGCATTCTTCCGGGCAAATTCATCTTGTCCATGTCATTCCGGCATTCTCTCCGGTGTTAACGCGCGGATTTATCTCTGATGCGCAAAAGATGGAAGACCATTTGATTAATACCGCTAAGGAAAAACTGACTGAGCTGGTCAAAAAAAATGGCCTTGCGGAAGACGCCAGCCATCTTTATGTGCGCAGTGGCAATGTTCGCGATCAAGTGATTGCTCTGGCCGATGAGCTACAAGCGGACGTGGTGATTGTCGGTTCGCGCAATCCGGGGATTCAGACTCACCTGCTGGGCTCGGAAGCGGCCAATATCGTGCGCTATGCCCATGTACCGGTTTTCGTTGTGCGCTGATGACGGCGGGATGTTGTCCTGACTTCCGCTTCAGAAATCGAGGGAGAGAGTATGAATACAGATAAACCGGGGGCGCCCTATTATCAGCGCTCCGTCGAGGAGACGCTCGCCAGCGTACAGAGTTCGCCGGACGGGATTAGCGGAACAGAGGCGGCCACGCGCCTGCAGCAGTATGGCGAAAACGCCCTGCCGCAGAAGCCGGGTAAACCCGCCTGGCTGCGTTTTATTGTGCATTTTAACGATGTGCTGATCTACGTCCTGCTGGCGGCGGCGCTGCTGAAGGCGGTAATGGGCCACTGGATCGACATGTCAGTGATCCTCGCGGTGGCGGTGGTCAATGCGCTGATCGGCTTCATTCAGGAGAGTAATGCGGAAAAATCGCTGCAGAGTATCCGCAATATGCTGTCCAGTGAGGCGGTGGTGATCCGACAGGGCAACCATGAAACCATCCCCACCACCTCGCTGGTACCCGGCGATATCGTGGTGATCCGCGCCGGCGACCGTATCCCCGCCGATTTACGGGTGATTGAGGCGCACAACCTGCGGGTGGAAGAGGCGATCCTCACCGGCGAGTCGACGGTGGTGGAAAAAACCACCGAGCCGCTAAGCGGCGATTTACCGCTTGGCGATCGCAGCAACCTGTTGTTTTCCGGGACCACCGTCAGCTCAGGGGCGGGGAAAGGGATCGTGGTGGCCACCGGCGGCGATACCGAGCTGGGCCACATCAACCAAATGATGGCGGGCATTGAGAAGCACCGCACGCCGCTGCTGGTGCAGATGGACAAGCTGGGCAAAGCCATCTTCATCCTGATTCTGGTGATGATGGCGGCGCTGTTCGTCTTTAGCCTGCTGTTCCGCGATATGCCGGTCTCCGAACTGATGCTGTCGTTGATTAGCCTCGCGGTGGCGTCGGTCCCGGAAGGGTTGCCGGCGATTATCTCGATTATTCTGTCGCTCGGCGTGCAGGCGATGGCCCGCCAGAAAGCGATTATCCGCAAGCTGCCGACGGTAGAAACCCTCGGCGCGATGACCGTTATCTGTTCGGATAAAACCGGGACCCTGACCATGAACGAAATGACGGTGAAGGCGGTAATCACCGCGGACAGCGTCTATCGGGTGGAAGGGGACAGCTATGAGCCGGTCGGTAAAATCCATGCTATCGACGACCCGACGCCGGTTGCGGTGGCGCCTGGATCGCTTCTTGAGCGCTATCTGCGCACCATCGATCTGTGTAACGACAGCCAGCTTATCAAAGAGGAAAGCGGGCTGTGGAAAATCACCGGCGGCCCCACCGAGGGGGCATTGAAGGTGCTGGCGGCGAAGATAACCCTGCCGCCGCAGCCCAGCGAGTTGCGCAGTAAAATTCCTTTTGATTCGCAATATAAATACATGTCGACGCTTTACCGGCTGGGCGAAGAGGAGGTGGTGCTGGTCACCGGCGCGCCGGATGTTCTGTTCCGCCTGTGCCAGTATCAGCAGAGCGACAGCGGGTTGCAGCCGCTGGATCTCCCGTACTGGGAAAGCAAAATTGAAGAGTACGCCCGGGAGGGGCTGCGAATGGTGGCCGCGGCCTGGAAGCCGGCTGCCGCAGGCCAGACCGAGCTGACCCATCAGGATCTACAGCAGGGGGTCATTTTATTAGGGGTTGCCGGGATGATGGATCCGCCGCGTCCGGAAGCGATCACGGCGATTGCCGACTGCCTGCAGGCCGGGATCCGCGTGAAGATGATCACCGGCGACCACCCGCAAACGGCGATGAGCATCGGCAAAATGCTGGGGATTGGCAATGCGGGGAACGCCATTACCGGGCGCGAGCTGGAGGTGATGGACGACGCGCAGCTGAGCGTGGCCGCGCAGCAGTTCGATATCTTCGCCCGCACCAGCCCGGAAGATAAGTTCCGTCTGGTGCAGGCTCTACAGAGCAAGAAAGAGATTGTCGGCATGACCGGAGACGGGGTGAACGATGCCCCGGCGCTGAAGCAGGCTGACGTCGGCGTGGCGATGGGGATCAAGGGGACCGAGGTGACCAAGGAAGCCGCCGATATGGTGCTGACCGATGACAACTTCGCCACCATCGCCAGCGCGGTCCGCGAGGGGCGCCGGGTGTATGACAACCTGAAAAAAACCATTCTTTTTGTCATGCCGACCAACCTTGCGCAGGGGTTACTGATCGTGATCGCGCTGCTGGCGGGCAACGTACTGCCGCTGACGCCGGTGCTGATCCTGTGGATGAACATGGCCACCTCCGCCACGCTGTCGTTTGGTCTGGCGTTTGAAGCCGGTGAGAAAAATATTATGCGGCGGCCGCCGCGCGACCCGAAACTGCACGTGATGGACGGCTTTGCCATCTGGCGCGTGGCGTTTGTGGGGTCGATGATTGCGGTCAGCGCTTTTATTCTCGAAGCCTGGCTGCAGCCCCGCGGCTATTCGCCGGAGTTTATCCGTACCGTGCTGTTGCAGACTCTGGTCACCGCCCAGTGGTTCTATATGCTGAACTGCCGCGTGTCGGATGGTTTCTCGTTGACCAAAGGTCTGCTGGCTAACAAAGGGATCTGGATCGTTAGCGGCGTGCTGCTGGTGCTGCAGCTGCTGATTATCTATGCGCCGTTTATGCAGATGCTGTTCGGCACCACCGGGCTGCCGTTCCGCTACTGGGTGATCACCTTTATCATCGGCTTCGCCATGTTCCTGATTGTGGAGCTGGAAAAACCGCTGACCCGCAAATGGCGAACCGCCTGACGGCGTGAAGCGTTGAACGAAAAAGGAAAGAGGGGGCATCGCCCCCTCTTTTTATTGTGCTGTGCCGGTATCGCGATTTATTGTTTCGGCTCGGCGACCACGCTGCTTCCCACGCCGCGGTTGTTATATTCCCACATACGGTTGAAGCCGTTGTCGTTGAGGTTGCGCTGCAGATTGCCTTTGTCATCCGCGCTGCCGGTGTTGCCGCTGAACGGACGGCCGGAGCCTACCGCCGCCGCCCACGGCTGGGCGATGTTAAAGCCTTCATTGATGGCGCTGTCGCGGATCACGACCTGGCCGTTGCTGTTGCCGTCAACGTCCAGCGCGCGGCCGAGCTGCGCGACGTTATCCCCGGAGGCGGTGAAGCGGCTGTTGGTCGCCAGGAAGCCGTAGGTCACGCTCTTCAGGGTGGCCGGCGCGAAGACGTAGGCTTCTTTCTGAGTACGCGAGTTCACCACGCGGAAGTCGGTGTTATCAAACACCACGGCGCCGCGGCCAGAAACGATATCCACGTCGCCTTCAATATAGCTGTTCGTCACCAGGGTGCGGGTCTGACGGTTGTCCTGCAGACGGTTCTGCACGCCGCTGTTGGTCACGAAGAAGGTGTTCTGGCGGCCAAGAATGTTCACTTTATCAATCTGCACCTGGTCACCATCGCTGCGCAGGGCAACGGCCTGGTGGGTGCCGGCATCGACGCTGTCGCCCAGGTTGTTGGCGATGGTCAGGTTCTGCAGCTGCAGGCCGTTATTCTGCGACCAGAAGACCGCGGAGCACATCACGCCGACGGTGGCGGTGGATTTGCTCCGGCAGCTGTCGAACATATACCACGCTGGTTTGCCCGGCATGTATTTGCCACCCGGATTGACCAGACGACGCCAGGTGTTGCGATCCATTTCGGAATCAATGGCTTCGCTGATCTTCACGTCGATCGGTTTATCGCCGGTACCATACAGGGTCAGGGCGCCCGGCGCCGCCGGAACGTAGACGGTGCCCGGGTATTCGCCCGGCATGATGGCGATAAACAGACGACGGTTAGAGTGGCGGGCAATCGCCGCATCCACCGCCGCCTGGACGGTGGTATGCGTCACGCCCTGGGTTCCCGCCGGGCCGACGATAAAGTCAGGCTGCGCCGGCAGGCTGATGGCGGACGGCGTCCAGGCCGCGGCATTGGGGGTCAGCGACTGGAAATAGGCCGCCTGGGTAAAGTTTTTCGCTTCATCGGCGTTCAGAATGGGACGCGCGGTGGTGCCCGGTGCAGTCTGCGTTGAGGGCTGTTGATCGGCAGGCGTCGAGCTACAGGCGGACAGCGTCACGCCGAAGGCCAGCGCCAGCGCCAGACGGGAAACGGAATATGTGTTCATGTTGCTCCGGGCAAAATTAAGCGTAGTGAAATACCCCGGCTGAGACGCCAGGGTATAAGTCCTTTAAAACCTGCTGTTTTATACTAACTTGAACGAAACGGGAAGACGTGGGCTGAAAAACTTACCTTCTTTACGCAATACGCCGCGTCGCCGGACGGTCTCCAGTCACAAATAAATAACATTTACTCGCGCTTTTGTTGACATTCCCGGCGTTATGAAAATAAATGTCTATACAACCCATGACAAGTTAAACGCTATGACTGAAGCCACCTCCGAACGCGTTATCTGGCGAAACGCCCGTCTCGCCACCCTGAACCCTGATGCTTCACAACCGTACGGTCTGCTGGAGCGCCACGCGCTGCTGGTGCGCGACGGTCGCATTGCGGCGATCGTCCCCGAAGATGACCTCCCCAGCGGGCGCAGGATCGATCTCGAAGGCCGGCTGGTCACGCCGGGATTAATCGACTGCCATACCCACCTGATCTTCGGCGGCAGCCGGGCGCAGGAGTGGGAGCAGCGGCTGAACGGCGTCTCCTATCAGACCATCAGCGCCAGCGGCGGGGGGATTAATGCCACCGTGCGCGCCACCCGCGACAGCAGCGAAGGGGAATTACTGGCGCTGGCGCAGCCGCGTCTGGCCCGCCTGCTGCGTGAAGGGGTGACCACCCTTGAGATCAAATCCGGCTACGGTCTCGATCTGCAAAACGAACGCAAAATGCTGCGGGTCGCCCGCCAGCTGGCGCGTGATAACGCGGTGGAACTCTCGGCGACGCTGCTCTCCGCCCACGCCACGCCGCCGGAATATCAAGGCGATGCCGACGGCTATATTACGCTGGTCTGCGACACTATCCTGCCGACGCTGTGGCGGGAGGGACTGTTTGAAAGCGTTGACGTCTTCTGCGAAAACGTCGGCTTCAGCCCGCAGCAAACCGAGCGGGTGTTTCAGGCGGCGCAGGCGTTGGGCATTCCGGTTAAAGGTCACGTTGAACAGCTCTCCTCGCTGGGCGGCGCCCAGCTGGTGAGCCGTTATCACGGACTGTCCGCCGACCATATTGAATATCTGACGGAAGAGGGGGTGGCGGCGATGCGCGAAAGCGGCACCGTGGCGGCCCTGCTGCCCGGCGCGTTTTACTTCCTCAATGAAACCCGCAAACCGCCGGTGGAACTGCTGCGCAAGTACCAGGTGCCGATGGCGGTGGCGACCGATTTCAACCCCGGCACCAGCCCCTTCGCCAGCCTGCATCTGGCGATGAATATGGCCTGCGTCAAGTTTGGATTAACGCCGGAGGAGGCGTGGGCCGGCGTGACGCGCCATGCCGCGCGGGCGCTGGGGCGGCAGAACAGCCACGGTCAGCTGGCGGCGGGCTTTGTGGCGAACTTTGCCATCTGGGATGCCGAGCATCCGGTCGAGATGGTGTATGAGCCGGGGCGCAGTCCGCTCTGGGGACGCGTGGTACAAGGAGAATGGCAATGATGCTGTGGCAAGCTACGCCCGCCAACCTTTGGCAGGGGCGCGATGATAGTGCGGAAGCGCCGAATGCGCTGCGCCTGTTTCAGACCATCCCCCGCGCGGAACGCTTCGCGCCGCAGGCGCTGCCCGGCGATATCGCGCTGCTTGGCTTCGCCTGCGACGAAGGCGTCCGGCGCAACAAAGGGCGTACCGGAGCGGCTGACGGCCCGGCGACCCTACGCCGGGCGCTGGCCAATATGGCCAGCCATCAGGGCCACGACCGCTGCGTGGATATGGGCACGATTAGCGTCGATGGCGACCAGCTGGAAGCCGCGCATCAGGCGCTGCGCGAGGCGGTAACCGCCTGCCAGCGCGCCGGGAAACGCACGCTGGTTCTGGGCGGCGGCCACGAGACCGCCTTCGGTCATGGCGCGGGGGTACTGGATGCCTTCCCGGGCGAAAAAGTGGGCATTATTAATCTCGATGCGCATCTTGATCTGCGCGTTGCCGAGCGCGCCAGCTCAGGGACGCCGTTCCGCCAGCTGGCGCTGGAGTGTGACGCGCAGCAGCGCGCTTTTCACTATACCTGCATCGGCGTCAGTCGGGCGGCCAACACCCAGGCGCTCTGGGAGGAAGCGGCGCGACGCGAGGTGGCTATCGTGGAGGATCTCCAGGTGCTGGAGGCCTTCGAAACCCGGGTGCTGGCGGAGCTTGAGCGCAACATCGCGCAGTACGATCGTCTGTATCTGACCATCGATCTGGACGTGCTCCCGGCGCGGGAAATGCCGGCGGTGTCGGCCCCGGCGGCGCTGGGTGTGCCGCTGGCGACCCTGCTGCGCATCGTTGAGCCGCTGTGCCGCAGCGGTAAGCTGCAGGCGGTGGATCTGGTGGAGTTCAACCCGCAGTTTGACATTGACGGTCAGGGCGCCCGCGCGGCCGCCCGTCTGGCATGGCAAATCGTCCATTGGTGGCAGTAGCCATTCCGGTATATTCTGGGTGTTTCGCCGCCCATTTTGCAAAAGGAAAGCCAGGCTATGTTTTCACAGCAACCCCGTTCCGCGCCCGCGCCTTTTTATGAGAAGGTGAAGCAGGCTATCGGTGAAAAAATTCACAGCGGCGTCTGGCGACCGCATGACCGTATCCCTTCCGAAGCGGAGCTGGTGGCCCAGTTCGGCTTCAGCCGGATGACCATCAACCGCGCGCTGCGCGAGCTAACGGATGAAGGCCTGCTGGTCAGGTTGCAAGGGGTGGGGACCTTTGTCGCCGAGCCGAAAGGGCAGTCGGCGCTGTTTGAGGTGCGCAGCATTGCCGAAGAAATTATTGCCCGTCACCATCAGCACCGCTGCGAGGTACTGCTGCTGGAGGAGACCCGGGCGGATCATATTCAGGCGGCGGCGCTCAGCGTAGCGGAAGGCACCCGCATCTTTCACTCGCTGATGGTGCATTACGAAAACGAGGTGCCGGTGCAAATCGAAGATCGCTGCGTCAATGCCGCGGTGGTGCCGGACTATCTTCAGCAGGATTATACCGCCACCACGCCCCATGATTATCTGTCGCTGATCGCCCCGTTAACAGAAGGTGAACATATTGTTGAAGCGGTGCAGGCCACGGCGGAAGAGTGCGCGCTGCTGCATATTCACGCCCACGATCCCTGCCTGCTGATCCGCCGCCGCACCTGGTCGACAACCCACATCGTCTCCCACGCGCGCCTGCTGTTCCCCGGTAGCCGCTATCGTCTGCAGGGCCGCTTTGGCTCCTGATCCACGCTGGCGTCAGCAAAACGTGATTGCTGACGCAATATAACAAAATTGTATCATTTCTGTTAAATCCTGGCTTGCGCATGCTTGTATAGACAAGTATATGTATCTACGTAAACAACGTTCATTGTCAGGAGAAACCCCGATGTCGCAAAGCAAATATCGCCAGCTGGACGTCCGTGCGCCAAGAGGCACGACGCTGACCGCGAAGAGCTGGTTGACCGAAGCCCCGCTGCGTATGTTAATGAATAACCTCGATCCCGATGTCGCCGAAAACCCGCACGAACTGGTGGTCTATGGCGGTATTGGTCGCGCAGCGCGCAACTGGGAATGCTATGACGCTATCGTGAAGGCGCTGAAGAACCTGGAAAGCGACGAGACCCTGCTGGTCCAGTCCGGCAAGCCAGTGGGCGTTTTCAAAACCCATGAACACTCGCCGCGCGTGCTGATCGCTAACTCCAACCTGGTGCCGCACTGGGCGACCTGGGAACACTTTAACGAGCTGGATGCCAAAGGGCTGGCGATGTACGGCCAGATGACCGCCGGCAGCTGGATCTACATTGGCAGCCAGGGCATCGTCCAGGGCACCTACGAAACCTTCGTCGAAGCCGGTCGCCAGCACTATCAGGGCAGCCTGAAAGGCCGCTGGGTGCTAACCGCCGGGCTGGGCGGTATGGGCGGCGCGCAGCCGCTGGCCGCGACGCTGGCCGGCGCCTGCTCGCTGAATATTGAATGCCAGCAGAGCCGCATCGATTTCCGTCTGCGCACCCGCTACGTGGACGAACAGGCCACTTCTCTGGATGACGCCCTGGCGCGTATCAAGAAATACACCGCCGAAGGCCGGGCTATCTCCATCGCGCTGTGCGGCAACGCCGCGGAGATCGTGCCGGAGCTGGTGAAACGCGGCGTGCGCCCGGATATGGTCACCGACCAGACCAGCGCCCACGACCCGCTGCACGGCTATCTGCCGAAAGGCTGGAGCTGGGAAGCGTATCAGCAGAAAGCCGAATCCGATCCGCAGGGCACCATTCTGGCGGCGAAACGCTCGATGGCCGACCACGTGCAGGCGATGCTGGCCTTCCATGAGATGGGGGTGCCGACTTTCGACTACGGTAACAACATTCGCCAGATGGCTCAGGAAGTGGGCGTCAGCAACGCCTTCGATTTCCCGGGCTTCGTGCCGGCCTATATCCGCCCGCTGTTCTGCCGTGGTATCGGTCCGTTCCGCTGGGTGGCGCTCTCCGGCGATCCGCAGGATATCTACAAGACTGACGCGAAAGTGAAAGAGATCATCAAGGATGATAAGCATCTGCACCATTGGCTGGATATGGCGCGCGAGCGCATCAGCTTCCAGGGACTGCCGGCGCGTATCTGCTGGGTCGGTCTGGAATGGCGGCAGAAGCTGGGCCTGGCGTTTAACGAAATGGTGCGCAGCGGCGAAGTCTCCGCGCCGATCGTGATTGGCCGCGATCATCTTGACTCCGGCTCCGTCGCCAGCCCGAACCGCGAAACCGAAGCGATGCGCGACGGCTCTGACGCGGTCTCTGACTGGCCGCTGCTGAATGCGCTGCTCAACACAGCCAGCGGCGCGACCTGGGTGTCGCTGCACCACGGCGGCGGGGTAGGCATGGGCTTCTCGCAACACTCCGGGATGGTTATCGTCTGCGATGGCACCGATGAAGCGGCAGCGCGTATCGCCCGCGTCCTGCACAACGACCCGGCCACCGGCGTGATGCGTCATGCCGACGCGGGGTACGAGATTGCCATTGAATGCGCGGCAGAACAGGGTCTGAATCTTCCGATGGTGGCGACAACGCAGGGGAACGCGAAATGAAATCTTTAACTCTGATCCCGGGTCAACTCAGCCTGTCGCAGCTCCGCGACATCTACAGCCACCCGGTGAATATTACCCTCGACAGCGGCGCGTTTGCCGCCATTGACGAGAGCGTGGCCTGCGTCAACGCTATCCTTGCCGAAGGGCGGACCGCCTACGGCATCAACACCGGTTTTGGCCTGCTGGCGCAGACCCGTATCTCGACGGAAGATCTGGAGAACCTGCAGCGTTCGCTGGTGCTGTCCCATGCGGCGGGCGTTGGCGAGCCGCTGGACGATGACCTGGCGCGCCTGATTATGGTGCTGAAGATTAACAGTCTGTCCCGCGGATTCTCCGGGATCCGCCTGAGCGTGATCCAGGCGCTGATTGGCCTGGTGAATGCCGGCGTGACGCCGTGGATCCCGGCGAAAGGCTCCGTCGGCGCCTCCGGCGACCTCGCGCCGCTGGCCCATATGTCGCTGACCCTGCTTGGCGAAGGTAAAGCGCGGGTACGCGGCGGCGACTGGCTGCCGGCCACCGAAGCGCTGCGTCAGGCGGGGCTGGAGCCGATTACCCTGGCGGCGAAAGAGGGGCTGGCGCTGCTCAACGGCACCCAGGCGTCGACCGCTTTTGCCCTGCGCGGTCTGTTCGAAGCCGAAGATTTGTTCGCTTCCGCGGTCGTCTGCGGGGCGTTAACCACCGAAGCGGCGCTGGGCTCCCGTCGTCCGTTTGATGCGCGCATCCATGAAGTGCGCGGCCAGCGCGGGCAGATTGACGCGGCGGCGCTGTATCGCCATCTGCTGACCGACGACAGCGCGATCTCGCTGTCGCACCATAACTGCAGCAAGGTGCAGGACCCGTACTCCCTGCGCTGTCAGCCGCAGGTGATGGGCGCCTGCCTGACCCAGATCCGCCAGGCGGCTGAGGTGCTGCTGGCCGAAGCCAACGCGGTGTCCGATAACCCGCTGGTCTTCGCCGCCGAGAATGACGTGATCTCCGGCGGTAACTTCCACGCCGAGCCGGTGGCGATGGCGGCGGATAATATCGCGCTGGCGATTGCCGAAATCGGCTCGCTCTCCGAGCGTCGCATCGCGTTGATGATGGACAGCCATATGTCGCAGCTGCCGCCGTTCCTCGTCAAAAACGGCGGGGTGAACTCCGGGTTTATGATTGCCCAGGTCACGGCGGCGGCGCTGGCCAGTGAAAACAAAGCGCTGTCGCACCCGCACAGCGTCGACAGCCTGCCGACCTCCGCCAACCAGGAAGATCACGTCTCGATGGCGCCGGCGGCCGGTCGCCGCCTGTGGGCGATGGCCGAGAACACCCGCGGCGTACTGGCCGTCGAGTGGCTGGCGGCGGCGCAGGGGCTGGATATGCGCGAAGGGCTGACCACCAGTCCGCTGCTGGAAGAGGCGCGCCATCTGCTGCGCGAACGCGTCCCTCACTATACGCAGGATCGCTACTTCGCCCCGGATATCGATAATGCCATTGCGCTTCTGGCGGCCCGTCACCTGACGCGTCTGCTGCCTGCCGTACTGCCAGGCCTGCACTAATCACCGTTGTTCTCTGTACCCGCGTCGGGGGAAATCATTCCCCCGACCGCCCTACATCGCATATTTGTCGTCAAATAAAAAAACCAGGACACCTGTATATGCAACAACAACACAAGCCACATCTGCTGCGCGGGCTCAATGCCCGACACATTCGATTTATTGCGCTCGGCTCCGCGATCGGCACCGGGCTGTTCTATGGCTCGGCTTCCGCCATCAAGGCGGCGGGCCCGGCGGTGCTGCTGGCCTATTTGATTGGCGGCGCGGCGGTGTTTATCGTCATGCGCGCGCTGGGCGAGATGGCGGTGCGCAACCCGGTTTCCGGCTCCTTCGGCAGCTATGCCCGCCAGTATCTCGGCCCGCTGGCCGGGTTCATTACCGGCTGGACCTACACTTTTGAAATGGTGATCGTCGCCCTGGCCGACGTGACCGCCTTCGGCATCTATATGGGATTGTGGTATCCCGATGTCCCGCGCTGGATCTGGATCCTCAGCATCATCTTCTTTATCGGCGCCATGAACCTGTGCAACGTGCGGGTGTTCGGCGAGATGGAGTTCTGGCTGTCGCTGGTGAAGGTGGTGGCGATTATCGCCATGATGCTGGCGGGGGCGGGGATCATCTTCTTTGGCTTCGGCCATAGCTTCCCGGCCACCGGGCTGGAAAATCTCTGGAGCCACGGCGGCTTTGCCCCTAACGGCTGGCAGGGCGTTATCGCTTCGCTTGGCATCGTGATGTTCGCCTTCGGCGGGGTGGAGATTATCGGCGTCACCGCCGCGGAAGCGAAGGATCCGAAGAAGGTCATCCCGCAGGCCATCAATACCATTCCGCTGCGCATTATCCTGTTCTACGTCTGCACCCTGGCGGTGCTGATGGCGATTTTCCCGTGGAACAGCTTTGGCGAGCAGGGGAGTCCGTTTGTGCTGATTTTCGACGGTCTGGGGATCCCGGCGGCGGCGACAATCCTTAACATCATCGTGATCAGCGCCAGCATCTCGGCGATTAACAGCGATATCTTCGGCGCCGGACGCATGATGTACGGCATGTCGAAGGAGGGGCTGGCGCCGAAAAGCTTCCAGCGCATCGCCAGCAACGGCGTACCCTGGATGACGGTGGTGGTCATGGGCGGCGCACTGCTGGCGGCGGTGGTGCTGAACTATCTGATCCCCGAGCAGGTATTTGTGCTGATTGCTTCGCTGGCGGCATTCGCCACGGTGTGGGTATGGCTGATGATCCTGCTCTCCCATTTCGCCATGCGCCGTAGTTTGTCTGCCGAAGAGCGCAGCCAGATTGCCTTCCCCGTTCCGTTCTGGCCGGTGGCGCCGCTGTTAACGCTGCTGTTTATGGGGCTGGTCATCGCTGTGCTGGGGATGTTTGCCGAGACGCGGATGGCGCTGATCGCCGGCCTGGTCTGGCTCGGGCTGCTGACGGTGGTGTGGTACGCGCGGGTGCGTAAAACCGCGCTGCAGGTTGTCACTGAGCAGTAAATCAGATCTCCCCGGCGGCGCGGCGCTTGCCGGGGCGACGAGGTGTAGGCCTGGGAGAGGACCCTCCAGGCTGGGTAAGGCGCAGCCGCCACCCGGCAAAATCATCATGCAACAGGGTTGCCTGGAAGGTAATCAATACTTTCCCGGCGGCGCGGCGCTTGCCGGGTCTGCGAGGTGTTGGCCTGGGAGAGGACCCTGTAGGCCGGGTAAGGCGCAGCCGCCACCCGGCACAAAATCGGCTCTGTGCCTGCTGTCATCGCCCGGTGGCGCTGCGCTTACCGGGCCTACGAGGTATGAGCCTGTGAGAGGACCCCGTAGGCCGGGTAAGGCGCAGCCGCCACCCGGCAAAATAACGGTACAACCGGAAATGTCCTTGTTCGCACTGCGCCTGGCAGGGCTACAACTTCTATGTTAATTCCGGGCAGATTGCGCTCCCGGTTAATTTTCTGCGTTATGTCTCTTACGGCGCAGGGAGCGCACTGGGGGCGGCCAGTCGCCGCCGCCCCCTGTACCCCCGGGCTCCGGCCAGCAAAATCGCCGCTGCGCGGTTCCTTCGACTTATCCCTGCAGGCTTCGGGTCGGGCCGAGGCAGCGTCCGTGCAAAACACGGCCCTCAGCCCGCATCCATGCGGGCTGCCCCGGCCTTTCGGGAACGTCTCAGCGATTTTGAGGCCGCCAGCACCGGCAGTTTCAGCAAGGTTGGTGAATAAATGAACGACAGGTCGCACGAACCCCAGGCCGGGTCAGGCGCAGCCGCCACCCGGCACAAAATCGGCTCTGCGCCTGCTGTCATCGCCCGGTGGCGCTGCGCTTACCGGGCCTACGAGGTATGAGCCTGGGAGAGGACCCTGTAGGCCGGGTAAGGCGCAGCCGCCACCCGGCACAAAATCGGCTCCGTGCCCGCAGTCCTTGCCCGGCGGCGCGGCGCTTGCCAGGCCTACAGCTATGTGTATTTATTTGATATGTAAGTGTTATCTGGTAAAGATGAGTGAAGCGCCACCTGAAAAACACATGGCGCCGCAGGTAGCCCGGATAAGGCGCAAGCCGCTATCCGGGGGAAGATTAACTGAACAGGGCGGTGATGGAGGCGCTGGCGAGGGAATGGAAATGGACGTTAAAGCCGACCATTGCGCCGCTGGCCTCGGCATCCACCTCAATTTTCTCAACGTCCAGGGCGTGGACGGTAAAGATATAGCGGTGAGTCTCGCCCTTCGGCGGCGCCGCGCCGCCGTATCCCGCCTTGCCAAAATCGGTGCGGGTCTGAACGGCCTCTTCCGGCAGCTCCGCCTGGCCGGAACCGGCCCCCTGCGGCAGGACGCGCGTATCCGCAGGCAGGTTAGCCACCACCCAGTGCCACCAGCCGGAGCCGGTCGGCGCATCCGGATCGTAGCAGGTCACCACAAAGCTTTTGGTTCCTGCGGGCACATCATCCCACATCAGATGCGGCGAAATATTGTCGCCATCGTAGCCCATGCCGTTGAAGACGTGACGATTAGGCAGCTTACCGCCGTCCTGGAGATCGTGACTGATCAGTTTCATGCTTCATCCTCATTGATAATGCGCTGATTAACCAGGAAGTGTAGCCTGCACCACGACGCAATTCCGCTATTTATTCGCTAAAAAATGTTTCGTCCTGCACCGCCAGGTTAACGGCGCGGGTCAGGCGGGACAGCTGTTCAGGCGTGATGATATACGGCGGCATCAGGTAGATCAGGCGGCCAAACGGTCGGATCCACACCCCCTGCTCGACGAAAAAGCGCTGCAGGGCAGCCATATTGACCGGGCGACAGGTTTCAACCACGCCAATAGCGCCCAGCACGCGGACGTCGGCGACCAGGGCGGATCCCCGCGCCGGAGCCAGCTCGGTCTGCAGCTGGGCTTCAATCGCCGCCACCTGCCGCTGCCATTCACCGCTCTCCAGCAGGCGCAGGCTTTCGCTGGCCACCGCGCAGGCCAGCGGGTTGCCCATAAAGGTTGGGCCGTGCATAAAGCAGCCGGCTTCACCGTTGCTGATGGTTTCCGCCACCTCGCGGGTGGTCAGCGCGGCGGAGAGGGTCATGGTGCCGCCGGTCAGCGCCTTGCCCAGACACAGAATATCGGCGGCGATACCGGCGTGCTCGCAGGCGAACAGCTTGCCGGTGCGGCCAAAGCCGGTGGCAATCTCATCGGCGATCAGCAGTATCCCTTCCCGGTCGCACATTTTACGCACCCGCTTCAGCCACTCCGGATGATACATCCGCATCCCGCCCGCGCCCTGAACGATCGGTTCGAGGATCACCGCGGCGATGTCGTGACGGTGCGCGGCCATCAGGCGGGCAAAGGGCACCATATCCATTTCATCCCACTCGCCGTCAAAGCGGCTCTGCGGCGCGGGGGCGAACAGGTTATCCGGCAGATAGCCCTGCCACAGGCTGTGCATCGAGTTCTGCGGATCGCAGACCGACATCGCGCCGAAGGTATCGCCGTGATAGCCGTTGCGGAAGGTCATGAAACGACGACGCGGTTGGCCTTTCGCCTGCCAGTACTGCAGGGCCATTTTCATCGCCACCTCAACCGCTACCGAACCGGAGTCGGCGAGGAAAACGCACTCCAGCGATTGCGGAGTCATTGCCACCAGCTGACGACACAGCGCCACCGCCGAGGGGTGAGTGATCCCGCCGAACATCACGTGCGACATCTGGTCGATTTGCGCTTTCATCGCCGCATTAAGACGCGGGTGATTGTAGCCGTGGATCGCCGCCCACCAGGAGGACATACCGTCAATCAGCTGTTCTCCGCTGGCGAGGGACAGCTCGCAACCGTGGGCGGAAACCACCGGGTAGACCGGCAGGGGGGAAGTCATAGAGGTGTAGGGGTGCCAGATGTGGCGCCGATCGAAGGCGAGATCGTCCAGGGTCATAAGCGACTTGTAAACCATTTTGAAAACATTTAGGTTTACAAGTCTACACTGAACTTACTTACAATGAAACGTACACAAAATATTTCGCGCAGCATCGAGGCGGCAAGCGAGAACATCCCCAGCAGCATAGTTCACTATCTGACAGGGGTGTGCGAGTGCAGCCAACAAAGAGGCTGTGTGAAACAGGTAGTGTACGACCTTTGGAGAGGAAAATGGCTCACCACCCCCGCTGGACAATGTCGCAAGTTACGGAATTATTTAATAAACCGCTGATCGACCTGCTCTTCGAAGCGCAGCAAATCCACCGTCAACACTTTGATCCGCGCCAGGTGCAGGTCAGCACCCTGCTGTCGATCAAGACCGGCGCCTGCCCGGAAGATTGTAAATATTGTCCGCAGAGCGCGCGTTATAAAACGGGTCTCGAAACCGAGCGCCTGATGGAGGTCGAGCAGGTTCTGGAGTCCGCCCGTCAGGCAAAAAACGCCGGCTCCACGCGTTTTTGCATGGGAGCGGCGTGGAAAAACCCCCACGATCGCGATATGCCCTATCTGGAGCAGATGGTGAAAGGGGTGAAGGCTCTGGGGCTGGAGTCGTGCATGACGCTCGGCACTCTGACCGACAGCCAGGCGCAGCGCCTGGCCGAGGCGGGCCTCGATTACTACAACCACAACCTTGATACCTCGCCGGAATTTTACGGCAACATCATCACCACCCGCACCTACCAGGAGCGCCTGGATACCCTGGACAAAGTGCGTGACGCCGGGATCAAAGTCTGCTCCGGCGGTATCGTCGGGCTGGGGGAGACCGTGAAAGACCGCGCCGGCCTGCTGCTGCAGTTGGCCAACCTGCCCACGCCGCCGGAAAGCGTGCCCATCAACATGCTGGTAAAAGTCAAAGGTACGCCGCTGGCGGATAACGACGACGTCGACGCTTTCGATTTTATTCGCACTATCGCCATCGCGCGCATCATGATGCCCACCTCTTACGTGCGTCTCTCCGCCGGCCGCGAGCAGATGAACGAGCAGACCCAGGCGATGTGCTTTATGGCCGGGGCGAACTCCATTTTCTACGGCTGCAAGCTGCTGACCACGCCGAACCCGGAAGAGGACAACGATCTGCAGCTGTTCCGCAAGCTGGGGATCAACCCGCAACAGACGGCGGTGCTGGAAGGCGACAATGAGCAGCAGCAGCGTCTGGAGCAGGCCTTACTCACCCCGGACACTGAGGAATATTACAACGCGGCGGCGCTATGACCTGGCAGCAGCGAATCGATCGGGCGCTGGACGAGCGACGGGCGGCGGATGCCCTTCGCCGCCGCCTGCCGGTGACGCACGGCGCCGGGCGCTGGCTGGAGCGGGAAGGGGAGCGCTGGCTTAACTTCTCCAGTAATGACTATCTCGGCCTGAGCCAGCATCCGGCGATTATCGCCGCCTGGCAGCAGGGGGCGGAACGTTATGGCGTCGGTTCCGGCGGCTCGGGACACGTAAGCGGCTATAGCGAGGCCCACCGCGCGCTGGAAGAGGAACTTGCCGACTGGCTGGGCTACCCGCGCGCATTGCTGTTTATCTCCGGCTTTGCCGCCAATCAGGCGCTGATCGCCGCCCTGGCGGATAAAGAGGATCGGATTGTGGCCGACCGCCTGAGCCACGCCTCCCTGCTGGAGGCGGCCAGTCTGAGCCCGGCGCAGCTACGCCGTTTCGGCCACAACGATCCGCAACAGCTCGCTCAACTGCTGGCTAAGCCGCTGGCGGGCGAACAGTTGGCGGTCACCGAAGGCATTTTCAGCATGGACGGCGACAGCGCGCCGCTGGCGGCCATTCACGCCGCGGCGCAGGCCGCCGGGGCGCTATTGCTGGTGGATGATGCCCACGGCGTCGGCGTGGTCGGCGACGAAGGACGCGGGAGCTGCGCCGCGCAGGCGGTGCGCCCTGAGCTGCTGGTGGTTACCTTCGGCAAGGCGTTCGGCGTCAGCGGCGCGGCGGTGCTGTGCGATGACGCGCTGGCCGATTATCTGCTGCAGTTTGCCCGCCATCTGATCTACAGCACCGCGATGCCGCCCGCCCAGGCGGTGGCGCTGAGCGCCGCGCTGCAGGTGATTCGCAGCGATGAAGGCCAGCGCCGCCGCGACACCCTGGCCGCCCGTATCCGTCAGTTCCGCGCGGGGATGGGCGAGACGTCGCTGGGTTTGACCGACTCCGTTAGCGCGATCCAGCCGCTGATCGTCGGCGATAACGGCCGGGCGCTGAGCCTGGCCAGCCGTCTGCGCGACGCGGGCTGCTGGGCAACGGCGATCCGTCCACCGACGGTGCCGGTCGGCAGCGCTCGTCTGCGCCTGACCCTGACCGCCGCCCATCAGGCTGAGGACATTAACCGTTTACTGGAGGTGCTGCATGGCCACGGTGAATAAGCAGGCGGTCGCCGCGGCGTTTGGCCGGGCGGCCAGCGGCTATTCGCAACATGATGAACTGCAGCGGCGCAGCGCGGAACTGCTGCTGCGCCAGCTGGCGCGTCGCGATTTTCCCCGGGTGCTGGATGCCGGCTGCGGCCCAGGCAGCATGAGCCGCCGCTGGCGTGAGGCAGGCAGCGTGGTGACCGCGCTGGATCTCTCCCCCGGGATGCTGGCCCAGGCGCAGCGTAACGACGCCGCCCAGCATTACCTGCTGGGCGACATTGAGGCGCTGCCGCTGCCTGACGCCTGCGTCGATCTGGCGTGGAGCAATCTGGCGGTGCAGTGGTGCGACGATCTGCGCGCAGCCCTTGGCGAGCTGTACCGGGTGGTGCGTCCCGGCGGCAGCGTGGCGTTTAGCACGCTGCTGGCCGACTCGCTGCCGGAGCTCAATCAGGCGTGGCGGGCCATCGACGACCGGCCGCATGCCAACCGTTTTCTCAGCGAAGCGGCTGTGCGCGAGGCGCTGAGCGGCCTGCGGGCGTCCGGCGAGGTGCATCAGATTAGCCTGCCGTTCGTCGATGCGCTGAGCGCCATGCGATCGCTGAAGGGCATCGGCGCCACCCATTTGCACCAGGGGCGGGCATCGGCCCCGCTTAGCCGCGGCAAACTGCGCGAGCTACAGCTGGCCTGGCCGCAGCGGCAGGGCGTCTGCCCGCTGACGTATTCTCTTTTTACAGGAGTCATTGAGCGTGACTAAACGTTTTTTTGTCACCGGGACCGACACTGAAGTCGGGA
Organism: Klebsiella sp. C360; assembly: GCF_048822415.1. Lineage (NCBI taxonomy): Bacteria > Pseudomonadati > Pseudomonadota > Gammaproteobacteria > Enterobacterales > Enterobacteriaceae > Klebsiella > Klebsiella sp. C360. The sequence goes on along the minus strand of NZ_JBMEZZ010000001.1, from coordinate 920,762 downwards.
AAACCATCGCCAGCAGCGCCCTGCTGCAGGCGGCGAATCAGCTGGGTTTTCACACCGCCGGCTATAAGCCGGTGGCTTCCGGCAGCGAGCTTACCGCCGCCGGGCTGCGTAATGAAGACGCGCTGGCGCTGCAGCGTCATAGCCGGGTCGCGCTGCGCTATGAGCAGGTTAACCCGTATACCTTCGCCGAGCCGACCTCACCGCATATCATCAGCGCCGACGAAGGACGGCCGATCGCCGCGGCGAGGCTCTCCAGCGGGCTGCGCGAGTTAGAACGCCTCGCCGACTGGGTGCTGGTGGAAGGGGCCGGCGGCTGGTTTACGCCGCTTTCGGAAACCCTGACCTTCGCCGACTGGGCGCAGGCGGAGCAGCTGCCGGTGATTCTGGTGGTGGGCGTCAAGCTCGGCTGCATCAACCACGCGATGCTTACCGCCCAGGCGGTACGTCAGGCGGGGCTGCCGCTCGCGGGGTGGATCGCCAATGACGTGCTGCCGCCGGGCAAGCGCCACGCCGAGTATCTGGCGACGCTGAAAAACCGGCTGGCCGCGCCGTTCCTCGGTGAAATACCGTGGCTTGCCGATATCGCGCAGCGCGACGATCTCGGCCAGTATCTGGACCTCAGGGCGCTGGATCCGGCGTCATCCACTGCGCCAGCAGCGGTTCATCCAGCGCCATAATATCGCCTTCGGCGACGTTACGGCCCCGGTGCAAAACACAGAAACGATCCGCCACCCGGCGGATAAAGGGCAGGTGCTGCTCGGCGAGCAGCACCGTCAGGCCGATATCGCGATTCAACCGCAGCAGCAGATCCGCCAGCTTTTGCAGACAGCGCGGCCCTCTGCCGCGCGAGGGTTCATCAAGGATCAGCAGCCGCGGCTGGACAATCAGCGCCCTGGCCAGCGCCAGCTGGTACTGATCGTCGTCGCTCAGCGAGGCGCCTTTGCGCTGCCGTAGGGCATAGAGTTCGGGAAAATGTTCATAGATTTCGCCGCCGCTGGCGTTAGCCCCGGGTTTTCCGGCCGCGAGGGCAATATGTAGATTCTCTTCCACGCTGAGCTGGGAGAAGATGCGTTTATCCTGCGGCACATAGCCGATACCGATGGCGCTGCGCGACTGGGCCGACAGGGGGGTGAGATCCTGCGGCGGGGCGCCAATGTCATGCCAGGTCATCCGGCCGCTGGCCACCGGCAGATGCCCGGCAATGCAGTTAACCAGGGTGGTTTTTCCCATGCCCTCGCGTCCCAGTACGCCAATGCACTCCCCCGGGCGTAGTTCAAGATCGACATTCCACAGCGAATGCTGGTTGCCGTAAAAGTGATTTACTGCCTGTAAATTCAACATGGACGTTTTCTCCTTATCCTGGCGTCAGGGCGACAGAAAGATGCTGCAAAACTCTTGCCAGGAAAAAGAACGCTCGGAAAAAAACGCTAAACGCCGATACCATCAGGCACAGCCAGCGCCGGGGCTGCACTTTTCCGGTGCCCGACGCTAAAGGGTGGTGCAAAAAGCAGCAAAAATCGAGCGGCTTTAAGCGGATAGTTATCAAAAATAGTTCGATAAAAATTTTTCGCCGCGCGGTTTAGGCCGCCAGACGATTTGCGCCGGGCGGCGGCGGTCTTGGGCTGCAGACAGTTATCCACTATTCCTGTGGATAACCTTGTGTATTAGAGTTAGAAAACCTGCGGTAAGCTAGAGCGTACGCGGCTTGCGGCTGAATTGGCGCGAAAGGCGTCTTTTCTTTAAAAGCATTAAATATCAGCTTGTTAGATAAAATCAATGGGTGTAAGAAAAGCGTCATCTTCTGCCATAAAACTTTCACCCGTCCGCTTGACAAATGTTAAAAGGTAAAAATTTCTGGGGATAACCCTGACGGCCGGAGGATTATTCCGCCCGGCGCGCGTTTTATATCCCGGTTGCCGGCAAAAAAGGCCAAATCGTGGCGCTATCATAATCACGTACTGTTTAAATATCCAGTATATTTTGTTGGCAAAAAACGGCCCGAGGGGTAGAATTAAACACCGGCCGCTAAATCTTTTTCAGGTTCTGATTGATGAGTAAATCGTTTGTTCTGCATTCCGCCTTTCGCCCCTCCGGAGACCAACCGGAAGCCATCCGCCGCCTGGAAGAGGGGCTGGAGGATGGGCTCGCGCATCAAACGCTGCTGGGGGTCACCGGCTCCGGTAAAACCTTTACCATCGCCAACGTGATTGCCGATCTGCAGCGGCCGACGATGGTGTTGGCGCCAAACAAAACCCTGGCGGCCCAGCTCTACGGCGAGATGAAAGAATTTTTCCCCGAGAATGCCGTCGAGTATTTCGTCTCCTACTACGATTACTACCAACCGGAAGCCTACGTCCCCAGCTCAGATACCTTCATTGAGAAGGACGCCTCGGTAAACGAACATATCGAGCAGATGCGCCTGTCGGCCACTAAAGCGCTGCTCGAGCGGCGCGATGTGGTGGTGGTGGCCTCGGTCTCGGCTATCTACGGCCTCGGCGACCCGGACCTGTATCTGAAAATGATGTTGCATCTGACGGTGGGGATGCTGATTGACCAGCGGGCGATCCTGCGCCGCCTGGCCGAGCTGCAGTATACCCGCAACGATCAGGCCTTCCAGCGCGGCACCTTCCGCGTGCGCGGCGAGGTGATCGACGTCTTCCCGGCGGAATCCGACGATATCGCCCTGCGCATTGAGCTGTTTGACGAAGAAGTTGAGCGCCTGTCGCTGTTCGACCCGCTTACCGGCCATGTGGAATCGACGGTGCCGCGCTACACCATTTATCCCAAGACGCACTACGTGACGCCGCGGGAACGCATCGTCCAGGCGATGGAAGAGATTAAGCTGGAGCTGGCGGAGCGGCGCAAGGTGCTGCTGGCCAACAACAAGCTGCTGGAAGAGCAGCGCTTAACCCAGCGCACCCAGTTCGATCTCGAAATGATGAACGAGCTGGGCTACTGCTCGGGCATTGAAAACTACTCGCGCTTCCTCTCCGGGCGCGGGCCCGGCGAGCCGCCGCCCACCCTGTTCGACTACCTGCCGGCAGACGGCCTGCTGGTGATCGACGAATCCCACGTCACGGTGCCGCAGATCGGCGGCATGTACCGCGGCGACCGGGCGCGCAAAGAGACGCTGGTGGAGTACGGCTTCCGCCTGCCGTCGGCGCTGGATAACCGGCCGATGAAGTTTGAAGAATTCGAAGCGCTGGCGCCGCAAACCATCTACGTGTCGGCGACCCCCGGCGCCTACGAGCTGGATAAATCCGGCGGCGAGGTGGTGGATCAGGTGGTGCGTCCGACCGGTCTGCTGGACCCGATCATCGAAGTGCGGCCGGTGGCCACCCAGGTCGACGACCTGCTGTCGGAGATCCGCCTGCGCACGGCCATCAACGAGCGCGTGCTGGTCACCACCCTCACCAAGCGGATGGCGGAAGACTTAACCGAGTACCTTGAGGAGCACGGCGAGCGGGTGCGCTATCTGCACTCGGATATCGACACCGTCGAACGTATGGAGATTATCCGCGACCTGCGTCTTGGCGAGTTTGACGTGCTGGTGGGGATCAACCTGCTGCGTGAGGGGCTGGATATGCCGGAGGTGTCGCTGGTGGCGATCCTCGATGCGGACAAAGAGGGCTTCCTGCGCTCCGAACGCTCGCTGATCCAGACCATCGGCCGCGCGGCGCGCAACGTCAACGGCAAGGCTATTCTGTACGGCGATAAGATCACTCCCTCGATGGCGAAAGCCATCGGTGAGACGGAGCGGCGACGGGAGAAGCAGCAGCGCTACAACGAAGAGCATGGCATTGTGCCGCAGGGGCTGAACAAGAAAGTGGTGGATATCCTGCAGCTGGGCCAGAGCCTGGCGAAAACCAAAGCCAAAGGGCGCGGTAAAGCGAAGGCCGTCGAGCCTGCCGGGCTCAGCGGCGTGGATATGACGCCAAAAGCGCTGCAGCAGAAAATCCACGAGCTGGAAGGGCAGATGATGCAGCACGCGCAGAACCTCGAGTTCGAAGAGGCGGCGCAAATTCGCGACCAGCTGCATCAGCTGCGCGAACTGTTTATCGCCGCCTCCTGAGTGTTGGCGCATACCGCGGGACGGGGATAGGCGAGGGCGCAGTGAAGGTACGGCGCTGCGCTGACCGTTCCGCAGCCAGATAACCCACGGCGGAGAAGAAAAAAGGCCGCAAAGCGGCCTTCTTAATGTTTGCTTAATCTCGCCAGGCGACACTATCCTCAACCTGATGAGGATAGCGCCCATGCAAAAAATCAACTTCCGTGAATATCTGGCGGTCGCCACCGCCCTGGTCATTATTGTTGCCTTCTTCCATCAGTGGGTGCTGACGTTCTGACCCGCACGCCGCGGGAATAACACCCACGCGCGGACCCCTGGCCCCGGCTGGCGGTTATGCAAAAAGAACTGGGCGTCATGCAGCTGAGCGATGCGCGTGACGATGCTCAGTCCGAGCCCTATGCCGCCGTAGCGACTGTCCATGCGTACAAAGGCCTTACTGAGTTCGCCGCTTTTCGCCTCATCAATTCCCGGTCCTTCATCTTCCACTGCCATCACCGGCATCAGACCCGCTTTCACCGACACGCGGATCGTCGACCCTTGCGGGCTGTAGCGATGGGCATTCTCCACCAGATTGCGCAGAATGACGCGGATGAGCGTCGCGTCGCCAGAGACGACGGCCTCGCTTTCGACATCCGTCAGCAGCAGCCGTTGCTGGCGCTCGGCCAGCATGGTCTCCAGCTCATCCTGCAGCGGTTTGACCACGTCATCCAGCAGCAGCACCTGCTGATAGCTGCCGGCGGAAAAGGACTGACCGACGCGCGCCAGCTGCAGCAGCTGCGAAATGCTGGTGGTCATCTGGTCGAGGCGCTGGATCAGCGGGTCGACGCCCATGCCATGCACTTTCGCCAGCAGCTCAAGGTGCAGCCGCAGCCCGGCCAGCGGGGTGCGCAGCTCATGCGCCACGTCGGCGGTAAACAGCCGTTCGCGGTCAAGGGTCAGATTGAGGCGGGAAACCAGCTGATTCAGGGCGGTGGTCACCGCCGTCACCTCAGGTACCGATTCGCTGAGCACGATGGGGGTGAGGTTGTCCGGCGTGCGACTCTCCAGCTCGCTTTGCAGACGTGAAAGCGGGCGGGTGATTTTGCGTACCGCCAGCATGCTGATATACAGCGCCAGACCCACGATCAACAGGCTCGGCACCAGCAGGCTGGCGACCGCTTCCCTTACCTCATGCTCCACATGCTTCTGATTGTTGTGCCCTTCGATGGCGCTGGCCACCAGCAACTGGATCTGCTCTTTGCTCTCATGCCATAGCCAGAAGACGCTGATCAGCTGACAGACCACCAGAATGGCGCCGATGGTCAACAGCAGCCGGTGGCGTATGGTCCAGTTTTCGGTTGCAAACAGAGCCATGGTCTATTCCGTCTCGTTGTGGTTAGCCAGCATATAGCCGAAGCCCCTGACGGTGCGGATCCGCGATTTGCCAATCTTATCGCGCAGGTTGTGGATGTGCACTTCCAGGGTATTGGTCGCTGGCTCATTGTCCCAGCTGTAGATATCGTTGTAGAGGATCTCGCGATGTACCGGGCTGCCGGCTTTCATCATCAGTCGCGATAGCAGGGCATACTCCTTCGGCGTCAGATCCAGCGCCGTCTCACCGAGCCACACCTGGCGACGGGTGACGTTGAGGCGCAGGTCGCCGACGCTGATTTCGTTATCGCCCTGATTATTATGCCGACGGAGCAGGGCGCGAATGCGCGCGTTCAGCTCTTCCAGGGCAAAGGGTTTCACCAGATAGTCATCCGCGCCGGTGTCGAGACCGCTAATGCGATCCTCAAGGGTATCGCGGGCGGTGAGGATCAGCACCGGCTGAGTCATTTTCTCCCGTCGCATGCGGGCGAGAAAATGCAGGCCGTCTTCGTCCGGCAGGCCAAGATCGAGCACGATCAGGCTATAGTGATTGCTGGCCAGCGACAGCGCCGCTTCGTGCGCTGTGGAGACGCCGTCGCACACGTATCCTTCACTTTGCATCGCCAGGATTAACCCCTGCAACAGCAGCGCATCGTCTTCAATGACTAAGATTTTCATCAACCAGCCTCTCTACATGGCGTTAAAATATCATCTGCCGCCTGGTACTCGTGGGTGCTGACGCCGAGCAGGCCGAGCAGGGTGGAGAACAGATTATCCTGCGAGTAATTCTCTTTTTTCGCTCGCTGCTGCAGACACTGCGCGGAAATGCCGTAGCGTTGCTGGTAGTCGGCAGAGAGCCACATCACCATCGGCACGTGTTTCTGCGTATCGGGCGCGATAGAGTACGGCAGACCATGCAAATAGACCCCATCTTCCCCTAACGACTCGCCGTGGTCGGAAAGATAGACCAGGCTGGTAGTGAATTTGTCCTGTTTCGCCTGCAGGAGTTTTATCGCTTTATCCACCACGTGGTCGACGTACAGGATGGTGTTGTCATACGTGTTGGTCAACTGCTCCCGGGTACAGCCCTGGATCTCATTGGTGTCGCAGGTTGGGGTGAATTTTTTGAATTCAGCCGGATAGCGATTGTAGTACGTCGGCCCATGGCTGCCGATGGTATGCAGCACAATAATGCCATCCTGTTGCAGGTTATCGATATAGCTGTCGAGATGATGGAACAGCACGTCATCGTAGCACTCGCCGTCGATGCACTGCCCGGTTAGCTTCAGATCGGTCACGTTCTGATGCGGTACCCGATCGCAGGCCCCCTTGCAGCCGCCATCGTTGTCGTTCCACAACACCTGAATGCCGGCGCGCTGCAGAATATCCAGCACCCCTTCCTGATGATGGGCCAGCTCTTCGTCATAGTGCGCGCGCGGCATGTTGGAGAACATGCACGGCACCGAGACCGCCGTGGCGGTTCCGCAGGAGGTGGTGTGCGGGAAGTAGATCACCCCGTCCTGTTGCATCAGCGGGTTGGTGTCGCGCGGATATCCGCCCAGCGAGAAGTTGTCCGCCCGGGAAGTTTCGCCCAGCACCACAATCGTCAGGTTCTTACGGGGACCGTTATGCATCACCGGTTTCTGTTTGGCATCTTCGCCAATCTTCACCAGCGGCAGGTTGTCCATGCGATGGTGCGCATACCAGGAGTTCACCGCCACAATGCTGTTGGAGGGACTCAGGGATTTCACCAGCTCCTTGTTGTTGCGAAACAGCGAGGCATAGTCTTTATAAAAGAGGACGGCAATCAGGACGATCAGCAGCGCGGAGGCCACCATATTCACCAGGCGCCAGGCCACGCCGCGCCATAGCGTGGCCGGTTTACGAATTTTAACCCACCAGGCGACCAGCACCGCCAGCACCCCGGAGAGTCCAAGGACAACGATCATTTCGCCGGAGAGCAGGGCAAAGCTCTCCGCTGGGGTGGTGTCGAGGATGTTGGTGATCATGCTGCGGTCGATCACCACGCCGAAGCTCCAGATGAAGTACTGCGCCGATGCGCTGAGCAGAATAAAAAGGCTAATCACCAGCCGGTCAAGCTTGAGGAACGAGGCGAGGGTGGTGAGGATATTCATCACGCTGAATGCCACCAGCGGCATACTCAGAAACACCAGCGCGGTGTGCAGGTTGTTCACCGGCAGCAGCGTATACGCCTGGCGGTAGAAGGCGAGGTTAAGAAAAAGCCCGATATAGACCGCGAAAATAATCAGATAAGTCGTGCGGCTGACGACCGGCCGACGCAGAGGCAATAACGACATAGTACATACCCACAGGAAGAGATAAGGGTATAGTGCCAGCTCTGTTTTAAGACAACCTTAAGATTTTAAGGTGCGCCGAAAGCCGAGCCTTCGGCGCGCAGGTTCAGCCCGGCAGCTGGAGCGCTTTCTCCAGCGCCCCGCGAAGCAGCGCCCGGTCATGGCGGTAGGGCACGTCGCTGGCTTCCAGCGGCGTCTGGATCACCAGCCGGTCGTCGATGCCGCTAATATCGGCTTTTGGGCCGGCGATGACTGCATCCACCACCCGCTTGCCCACGTAGCGCTCCATAATCGCGATGCGCTCCGCCAGCGACAGCCTCGCGGCCGGGCTGTGCTCTTTGCCGAGGTTATCAATAAACACCATCGGCGCCGGAGTGCGACGCAGCGCCTGGGCCATCTCGTCAAGCAGCAGGATCGGCAGCAGGCTGGTATAGAAACTGCCCGGGCCGATGAGGATCAGATCGGCTTCGGCGATGGCCTCTACCGCCTCGCGGGTGGCCGGTACCGGCGGGGTGAGCATCAGCTCCTGCGGCACGCTATCCAGCTGATCGATATTCACTTCACCGTATACTTCATGGCCTTCATGATCGAGCGCCATCAAATCCACCGGTTGTTCCGACATCGGAATAAGAAAAGCGTCCACTTTGAGCAGGTTTCTGATCAAATTGATCGCTTCTAACGGCCGCACGCTGAGGTGATCCAGCGCCTTTAACATCAGATTTCCCAGGTTATGGCCGGAAAGCTCGCCATTGCCGCTAAAACGGTACTCAAACATCGCCGACGCCACGCTCGGCTCGGCGATTAACTGATTGATGCAGTTGCGCATATCGCCCCAGGCAATGCCGCCTTCCGAGCGGCGGATCCGCCCGGTGGATCCCCCGTTGTCGGTGGTGGTCACAATGCCGGTCAGCCGTGAGCCCAGCGAGGAGAGGGAGGACATCACCCGACCCAGACCATGCCCGCCGCCGAGCGCCACCACCCGATCCAGGTCAGCGAATGTACGATTGCGCATAGAAATTCCTTATTTCACATAAACGGCCACACACTACCCGATCTACCCCTAAAAGACGATGGGAGGAGCCCGACAAACTGACCGATATCAAGGCAAAAAGATGATTTATGGCTATTCTGTAACGAAAATGCACGAAGGTAGCGATATATACAAGAATATATAGCGAAATCGCAAATGGCGAAACCGCCTGGAACGCGCTACTATCGGCATAACCTGTTAACACTCTAGCCTCTTCGCCTGTGTCAAAAGATATGGCGGTTTGGCCGCGACGCCGCCGGTTGTCGCCAGGGCGTGGGAAGAAATGACCGCGTCTCCCGTATTTGGAAAGGTGTATATGGCCTCACAGCTTACCGATGCATTCGCGCGTAAGTTTTATTACCTGCGTCTGTCGATTACCGATGTGTGCAATTTTCGTTGCACCTACTGCCTGCCGGATGGCTACAAGCCCGGCGCCGTCAATAACAACGGCTTTCTCAGCGTAGACGAAGTGCGCCGGGTTACGCGCGCTTTCTCCGCGCTGGGCACTGAAAAAGTTCGCCTCACCGGTGGGGAACCCTCCCTGCGCCGTGACTTCACCGAGATCATCGCCGCCGTGCGTGAAAACCCGGCGATCCGTCAGATTGCCGTCACCACCAACGGTTACCGCCTGGCGCGCGATGTCGAACGCTGGCGCGATGCCGGGCTGACGGCGATCAACGTCAGCGTCGATAGCCTCGACGCCCGCCAGTTCCATGCCATCACGGGCCAGGACAAATTCCACCAGGTGATGGACGGGATTGACGCCGCTTTCGCCGCGGGCTTTGACAAGGTGAAGGTGAATACCGTGCTGATGCGCGATGTTAACCATCACCAGCTTGATACCTTCCTCGCGTGGATCCAGCCGCGTCGAATTCAGCTGCGGTTTATTGAGCTGATGGAAACCGGCGAGGGCAGCGACCTGTTCCGCCGTCACCATCTCTCCGGCATGGTGCTGCGCGACGAGCTGCTGCGCCGCGGCTGGATCCACCAGATCCGCCAGCGCAGCGATGGTCCGGCGCAGGTCTTTTGTCATCCGGACTACGCCGGCGAGATCGGCCTCATCATGCCGTACGAAAAAGACTTCTGCGCCACCTGCAACCGTCTGCGCGTCTCCTCCGTCGGCAAACTGCACCTGTGCCTGTTTGGCGAAGGCGGCGTCGACCTGCGCGACCTGATGGCCGATGATCGGCAGCAGGCTGCGCTGGAAGCGCGGATCGCCGAAGCCTTAACCCACAAAAAGCAGACCCATTTCCTGCATCAGGGCAACACCGGCATTACGCAGAACCTGTCCTATATTGGCGGATAATCGTATTCGAAAGGAGCATTCAGATGAGCCAGGCTAGCGCTGAGTTTATTCCGACCCGTATTGCTATTCTTACCGTTTCCAGTCGTCGCGGCGAAGAGGACGACACTTCCGGCCACTGGCTGCGTGAGGCGGCGCAGGAGGCGGGGCACCATGTCGTCGATAAGGCGATAGTCAAAGAGAACCGCTACGCCATCCGCGCCCAGGTATCGGCGTGGATCGCCAGCGATGAGGTGCAGGTGGTGCTGATCACCGGCGGGACCGGATTCACCGAAGGGGACCAGGCGCCGGAAGCGCTGCTGCCGCTGTTTGACCGTGAGGTGGAAGGTTTTGGCGAAGTGTTCCGCATGCTGTCGTTCGAAGAGATCGGCACCTCGACGCTGCAGTCCCGGGCGGTGGCCGGCGTCGCCAACCACACGCTGATCTTCGCCATGCCGGGCTCGACGAAAGCCTGCCGCACCGCGTGGGACAACATTATTGCCCCGCAGCTGGATGCCCGCACCCGTCCTTGTAATTTTATTCCTCACCTGAAGAAATAATTTATGTCACAACTGACCCATATTAACGCCGCGGGCGAAGCCCATATGGTGGATGTCTCCGGCAAAGCGGAAACGGTGCGCGAAGCGCGCGCTGAGGCTTATGTCGAGATGCAGGCGACGACCCTGGCGATGATTATCGACGGCAGCCACCATAAAGGCGACGTTTTCGCCACCGCGCGTATCGCCGGGATCCAGGCGGCCAAGCGCACCTGGGAGCTGATCCCGCTGTGCCATCCGCTGATGCTCAGCAAAGTGGAAGTCAATCTGCAGGCGCAGCCGGAACATAACCGGGTGCGCATCGAATCGCTCTGCCGCCTGACCGGCAAAACCGGCGTCGAGATGGAAGCCCTTACCGCCGCCTCGGTTGCCGCGCTGACCATTTACGATATGTGCAAAGCGGTGCAGAAGGATATGGTGATTGGCCCGGTGCGTCTGCTGGCGAAAAGCGGCGGCAAATCCGGCGATTTTAAGGTGGACGAACGCCATGATTAAGGTTCTGTTTTTTGCCCAGGTGCGCGAGCTGGTGGGTACTGATTCGCTGACTCTCGACGCCAGCGACCTGGCCACCGTTGAGGCTGTGCGTCAGCAGCTTGCCGCTCGCGGCGATCGCTGGGCGCTGGCCCTGGAGGAGGGCAAACTGCTGGCGGCGGTTAACCAGACGCTGACCGCCTTTGACCATCCTGTCGCCAGCGGGGATGAAGTGGCGTTCTTCCCGCCGGTCACCGGAGGCTGACATGACGCAAACTCGTATCGTCGTTAGCCCGGCGCGCTTTAGCGTCGGCGAGGAGTATCCCTGGCTGGCCGAACGCGATGAAGACGGCGCGGTGGTCACCTTCACCGGCAAAGTGCGCAATCACAACCTCGGCGATAGCGTGAAAGCGCTGACCCTCGAGCACTATCCGGGGATGACCGAGAAATCGCTGGCGGAGATCGTCGACCAGGCGCGCGAGCGCTGGCCGCTGGGCCGGGTGACCATTATCCATCGCATCGGCGAAATGTGGCCGGGGGAAGAGATTGTGTTTGTCGGCGTCACCAGCGCCCACCGCGGCAGCGCCTTCGCCGCCGGCGAGTTTATGATGGACTACCTGAAAACCCGCGCGCCGTTCTGGAAACGCGAGGCGACGCCGGAGGGCGAGCGCTGGGTCGACGCCCGCGACAGCGATCGCCAGGCGGCAGAGCGCTGGTAGTGTGATACGCTTACAGAGTGAAACTTTGTTAATCAGGAGAGAGTCATGGACAGATATCCGCGTTCCGATTCAATAGTGCAGGGCCGCAGCGGCCTGCAGACTTATATGGCGCAGGTGTACGGCTGGATGACGGTTGGCCTGCTGCTGACGGCGTTTATCGCGTGGTTTGCAGCTAACACCCCGGCGGTGATGATGTTCGTCTTTTCGAGCAAAATCACCTTCTTCGGGCTGATCATCGCCCAGCTGGCGCTGGTGTTTGTGCTGTCGGGGATGGTACAGCGGCTGAGCGCCGGGATGGCGACCACCCTGTTTATGCTCTATTCGGCGCTCACCGGGCTGACGCTGTCGAGCATTTTTATCGCCTATACCTACTCCTCCATCGCCAGCACCTTTGTGGTCACTGGCGGGATGTTCGGGGCGATGAGCCTTTACGGCTACACCACTAAACGCGATCTGAGCGGCTTCGGCAGCATGCTGTTTATGGGGCTGATTGGCATCGTACTGGCGTCGCTGGTCAACCTGTGGCTGAAGAGCGAGGCGCTGATGTGGGCCGTGACCTACATTGGGGTGGTGCTGTTTGTCGGCTTGACCGCCTACGACACCCAAAAGCTGAAAAATATCGGCGAGCAGATTGATACCCGCGACAGCGCCACGCTGCGTAAATACTCGATCCTCGGCGCCTTAACGCTGTATCTGGATTTCATCAACCTGTTCCTGATGCTGCTGCGTATTATGGGCAATCGCCGCTAACCTCTTTATATCAAGGGGTTGCATCTCAGAACGCCCGGCAAGCGTAAGGCGGCCGGGCAAGCATTGATTACCTTCCAGGCAACCCTGTAGCGCCGTTTTTTTGCCGGGTGGCGGCTGCGCCTGACCCGGCCTACGTTCTTACGACCTGTCGTTAATTTATTCACCATTGTTGCTGAAACTGCCGGTGCTGACGGCCTCAAAATCGCTGAGACGTTCCCGGAAGGCCGGGGCAGCCCGCATGGATGCGGGCTGAGGGCCGTGTTTTGCACGGACGCTGCCTCGGCCCGACCCGAAGCCTGCAGGGATAAGTCGAAGGTACCGCGTAGCGGCGATTTTGCTGGCCGGAGCCCGGGGGTACAGGGGGCGGCGGCGACTGGCCGCCCCCTGTGCGCTCCCTGCGCCGTAAGAGACATAGCGCAGAAGACTAGCCGGGAGCGCAAACTACGCTGAAGCCACCGATAACATAAACAACCCCACGGCAGTGCTTCCCCTCTCCCGGAAACAGTCCGGCTGGCGTTCAGGCCCATGCAAGCGCAGCGCCGCCGGGCGAGACGCCAGGCGCGGTACCCGTGATGTTTCCGGGTGGCGGCTGCGCCTTACCCGGCCTGGAGGACCCCCCTCACAGGCTCACACCCCGTAGGCCCATGCAAGCGCAGCGCCGCCGGGCGATTTCACTCGCGGGCCAGCTTGCGCTGGTTCTTTTGCCGCAGCTTTTTCGCCCGACTCTCCAGCAGCAGATAGGCCACCGTCGCCAGCAGCAGCGGCAGGAAATAATAGAGCGCGCGCCAGGCGAGGAGGGCGGCGATGATCGCCCCCTTCGAAATCTCTTCCCCGGAGAGCATGGCGATAAACACCGCCTCCAGCACGCCAATCCCGGCCGGGATGTGGATAATCACCCCGGCGATACTGCTCACCAGCAGCACTCCCAATACCAGGAAATAGTTAATCTCGCTGCCCAACAGCAGCCAGATGATCGCCCCCATCGCCATCCAGTTCGCCGCCGAGACCCCCATCTGCAGCAGCGCGAATCGCCAGGAGGGCAGCACCAGCCGCTGGCCTTTGATCGTCAGGTGACGGCGTTTGGCGAACGCGCAGCCGAAGAGATAGCACAGCGTGAGAAATAGCATCGCTCCGCCGATAATCCGCAGGGTGGTCTGGCTGATGTACCAGTGCGACGGCAGCTTCACCAGATCCGCCGTAAAGATCACCCCACCGAGCAGGATATAGCCCAGCCAGTTGGTGGTGATGCTTAAGGAAAAAATACGGGTGATGGTGCTATTGTTCAGCCCCAGCCGGGAGTACAGCCGGTAGCGCATGCCGATGCCGCCGACCCAGGTGCTGAGGGTCAGGTTGAAGGCATAGCAGATAAACGACACCAGCATTACCTGGCGTTTCGCTAGCTTGTGTCCGCACCAGGCGCGGCCAAGCAGATCGTAGCAGCCGTAGATCAGATAGCTGACGATGACCAGCGCAATGGCGCTGAACAAGGCCAGCCGATCGTAGCCGCGGATCACCTTCCACACTTCCTGCCAGTCGACCTTCTGCGCGTAAATCACCAGCAGGACGATCACGGCGATAAAAAAGAGCACGGTCAGCACTCTTTTTGCCATCCGCCAGCGCGGGTGCGATTTGCTCATAGTGGATTATCCCTGGTAGGTGACTCGACGCGATCCTGCGTTTCAATCTCCGGCTGCACCGGCGGGCTGACCCTGGCCAGCCGCGGAGTATGGGCCGGCAGCCAGCCGACCCACGCCGGAAAGTGGCGCAGAAAGTGGAAGGCCATCACGCTCACCCCCAGCCGCCACCAGTTGCGTTTCGGCAGCATTGCTTTATCGATCCGCTGGCAATCCCGGGCGATAAGCCCGTTAAGGTTATCGCGCAGCGTCTGGTTAAACACCCGGTCGTGGATGATCAGATTGGCTTCCAGATTCAGCGACAGGCTGAGCGGGTCCAGGTTGCTCGACCCAACGGTGGCCCAGTGGTCGTCCGCCAGGGCGACTTTGCCATGCAGCGGACGGCGGCGATATTCGTAGATCTGCACGCCGCCTTTGACGAGGTAGTGATAGAGCAGGTGGGCGCCAAATTTCACAATTGGAATATCCGGTTCGCCCTGGACGATCAGCTTCACCCGCACCCCGCGCCGCGCGGCATTGCGCATCGCATGCAGCAGACGGTAGCCGGGGAAAAAATAGGCGTTCGCGATTATCACCTCCCGGCGGGCGCTGGTCAGCATCTTCAGGTAGTGGCGTTCGATATCGTCGCGGTGATCCTGATTATCGCGCCAGACGAACAGCGCCTGCGCCTCGCCGGGGGTCTGGTTGATCTCCGGCTGATGGCGACGACGGCGCCACCAGCGGCGGGCGGTTTCGCTGTTGGGCAGATTCTCCAGTTCGAACTGCAGAATATCGAGCACCACCGGCCCCTCGACCTGCACCGTGTAATCCTGCTTCGCCTCCGGGCCATAGTCGCTCATATGTTCGGCGGAGTAGTTAATGCCGCCGACAAAGGCGGTGGTGTCGTCGATCACCACGATTTTACGGTGCATGCGACGGAACAGGTTAGTGCGCATTCCCATCAGCTTAGGGCGCGGATCGTAATAGCGGAAAATCACCCCGGCGGCGGTCAGTTCGCCGACAAACTCATCGCTAAGATCCGGCGAGCCGTAGCCGTCAAGCAGCACTTCCACCTGGATGCCGCGGCGGGCGGCCTTCAGCAGAACCGCGTGCAGCTGTCGGCCGACCTCATCTTCAAACCAGATAAAGGATTCGAGGATCACCCGCCGGCTGGCGCGACCGATGGCCGCAAACAGCGCCGGATAGTACTGGTCGCCGTTCTCCAGTAGCGTAATGCGGTTGCCTTCCTGCCAACGACATTTCACAAATGAATCTCCACGCTAAGGGGTGCATGATCGGACAGATGCCGCCACTGTTTGAGGGCCAGCGCCTTCGGGCGGCTGGCGTGGGCGTTCTTGACGTAAATGCGATCGAGGCGCAGCAGCGGAAAACTGACCGGAAAGGTGCGCGCCGGGCGTCCGCGGGCGCGGGTAAAAATCTCTTCCAGCCCCGCCTGGGCTTTTAACGGCTGGTTAGCCTGCTGACGCCAGTCGTTAAAATCACCGGCCACTACCACCGGCTCGCCGGCGGGCAGGGTGTTGACCCATTCCGTCAACATCCCCAGCTGCGCCTGCCGCTGGTCGGCACGCAGTCCGAGATGGACGCAAATGACGTGAATCGTGACGCCGCTCTGAGGCGGCACGATGCGGCAGTACAGCAAGCCGCGTTTCTCCCCGTTGCCGACCGAGATATCGCGATTCTCATAGTATTCAATCGGGAAGCGCGACAGCACGGCATTGCCGTGGTGACCTTCCGGATAGACCGCGTTGCGCCCATAGGCGTAGTCGCTCCACATGGTGTCGGCGAGAAATTCGTAATGGGTCGTATCTGGCCAGTTTTCGATATGCAGCGGGTGAACTTCGTGAGCGCCCATCACTTCCTGCAGGCAAACTATGTCAGCGCTGACGCTGCGAACGGCTTCGCGCAGCTCGGGCAAAATAAAACGCCGATTAAACGCCGTAAAGCCTTTATGGGTGTTAATTGTCAGCACGTTCAACGAAAATCCCGACGTTGGCTCAGCCATAATTCTCCAGTAAATGTCACTTTCCTGAATAAAATAGTGTAGTAGACGTCACAAAAAGATGCGGTGTTACGGAATTTTCCGTAAAGTGCGGTACTCTGAGTAGCAGAGAAAAATCCTTCAGGAGAGAAGCCATGAAGTGGCAACAACGTGTACGCGTCGCAACAGGTCTTAGTTGCTGGCAGATTATGTTGCATCTACTGGTCGTGGCAGTGCTGGTGATGGGATGGATGAGCGGCGCGCTGGTGCGCGTCGGATTAGGGCTGTGCGTCCTCTACAGCGTCACGCTGCTGGCGATGCTGTTTCTGCAGCGTCATCACGAGGCGCGCTGGCGCGATGTGGGAGACTTCCTTGAGGAGCTCACCACCACCTGGTACTTCGGCGCCGCCATGATAGCGCTGTGGCTGCTGTCGCGCGTGCTGCACAACAACCTGCTGCTGGCCCTCGCCGGGCTGGTGATACTGGCAGGCCCGGCGGTGGTCTCGCTGCTGGCGAAAGATAAAAAATTACGCAATCTTTCTTCGGAACATCGCATACGCCGCTGAGCCGGTGGTGGCCGCTATGACCAGTAGCGGCCACAAACTTCCCCACACAATCTCCAGACTCGCATCCTTCAGATAAATTTGCTTGGTGATATCGGTAAAGTGGCGGATCGGGTTTATCCAGGTCAGATCCTGCAGCCACTGCGGCATGTTTTCCACCGGTGAAACGTAGCCGGAGAGAAGAATCGCCGGCATCATAAAGACGAACACGCCGATAAACGCCTGCTGCTGCGTGGCGCACAGCGATGAGATCAATAAGCCAAAGCCCACCAGCGATAAACCGTAAATCACCATGGTGAAATAGAACAGCAGCAGCGAGCCGGCAAACGGGATCTGATAGGCCCAGATACCAATCGCCAGCACAATAGTCGCCTGCAGGGTGGCGACGATCAGCGCCGGCACCGCTTTACCGACAAAGATTTGCCAGGTGGCGAGAGGCGAGACCAGCAGCTGATCGAGGGTGCCCTGCTCGCGCTCGCGGGCCACCGACAGCGAGGTGACGATCATCACCCCGATGGTGGTGATCATGGCGATGAGCGACGGCACCACGAACCACTTGTAGTCGAGATTCGGGTTATACCAGTTGCGCACCACCAGTTCGCTATTGTTCGGCTTCGCTTTGTCCTCCAGCAGTTCCTGCTGGTAATTTTTCACCACCTGCTGCAGATAGTTGGCGGCGATTTGCGCGCTGTTGGAGTTGCGCCCGTCGAGCAGGAGCTGCAGCGGGGCGGTTTGATAGTTGTCGAGGTTGCGTGAGAAATCCGCCGGGAAGCGCACCACCAGCAGGGCTTTTTGTTCATCGATGGTCGGCTGGATCGCCTGCGGGCTTTTCAGCAGCAGGACGTGGGTAAAGGCTTTGGCGCGGGCAAAGCGCTGAGTGAGTTCCACCGCGTGGCGACCGCTGTCCTCGTTATAGATGGCGATGGTGGCGTTGGTCACCTCCAGCGTCGCGGCAAAGGGAAACAGCAGCACCTGAATCAGCACCGGCATGATTAAAATCGCCCGCGTCTGCGGTTCGCGCAGCAGCGACTGCAGCTCTTTGCGGATCAATGTCCATAAACGGTGAAACATAATAGCTCCTTTGGCCCATTCAACAACGCCGGGCGGCACTGCGTACGCCCGGCCCACGGGATCGGCGAACCGTATAATCGATGTTGGTTAAACCGTAGGCCCGGTCAGCGCAGCGCCACCGGGCAAAACCTAATCCAGACGCCGTTTGGTTTTCAGCCACGTCAGGCCGATAAACATCACCGCCGAAGCAATCAAAAACAGCACATTCACCAGCAGCACCACCGGAATATTGCCCGCCAGAAACAGGCTTTGCAGGGTATTGACGAAATAGCGCGCCGGGATCACATAGGTCACCGCGCGGATCACCGCCGGCATGCTGTCTATCTGGAAAATAAACCCGGACAGCATTATCGACGGTAAAAAGGCGGCGTTCAGCGCCACCTGCGCGGCGTTAAACTGGTTGCGGGTGATCGTCGAGATCAGCAGTCCCATGCCCAGGGTGCTGAGCAAAAACAGACTGGCGATGACAAACAGGATCGGCAGCGAACCGCGATAGGGGACGCCGAGAATAAACACCGACACCAGCATACACAGCAGCATCGCCAGCATGCCGAGGAAGTAGTAGGGGATGAGCTTGCACAGCAGCAGTTCAGCGCGGGTGATCTCCGTCGACAGCAGCGCCTCCATGGTGCCGCGCTCCCATTCGCGGGCCACCACCAGCGAGGTCAATATGGCGCCGACCACGGTCATGATAATGGTGATCGCCCCGGGGATAATAAAGTGCTGGCTGATGGCCGCCGGGTTAAACCAGTAGCGCATCTGCATGTCGATCAGCGGTTCAAAGGTCTCGCCGCGGTCTTCCGCCCGCTGCTGCTGCCAGATCTGCCAGATACCCTCCACGTAGCCCTGGGCGAAGTTAGCGGTATTGGGCTCGCTGCCGTCGGTGATGAGCTGGAGCGGCGCAGTGGCGCCGGGGCGGGCCATCTGGCGGTCGAAGTCCACCGGAATAACCACCATCGCGCGGATGCGACCGGCCTGCATCAGCTCAATTAGCCGCTGGCGATTGTCACTGACGGTGGCGTCGATATAGGGCGAGCCGGTCATGGTATGGACGAAGTCCAGCGCCTCTTCGCTCTGCTGCTCCAGCAGAACCCCCACCCGCAGCTTGCTGGAGTCGAGATTAATGCCGTAGCCGAAGATAAACAGCAGCAGCAGAGGGATCACCACCGCAATCAGCCAGCTGCTGGGATCGCGGACGATCTGCCGGGTCTCTTTGACGCACAGGGCGCGGACCCGCCGCCAGGAGAGGAGATTACTGCTCATGGCCATTCTCCTTATCCCAACGGTTAATCAGAGTAATAAACGCCTGCTCCATGGTCGGGTCCGTCTGGTTGTCATCCGCCGCCTGGGCCTTCAGCGCGTCCGGGGTGCCGCTGGCGATAAGCTTGCCGTGATAGACCAGCCCAATGCGGTCGCAATACTCCGCCTCATCCATAAAGTGAGTGGTGACCATCACCGTCACCCCTTTATCCACCATGCTGTTGATATGCAGCCAGAACTCGCGACGGGTGAGGGGATCGACCCCGGAGGTGGGTTCGTCGAGAAAAAGAATGTCGGGTTCATGCATCAAGGAACAGGC
Organism: Klebsiella sp. C360; assembly: GCF_048822415.1. Classification (NCBI taxonomy): domain Bacteria; kingdom Pseudomonadati; phylum Pseudomonadota; class Gammaproteobacteria; order Enterobacterales; family Enterobacteriaceae; genus Klebsiella; species Klebsiella sp. C360. The sequence goes on along the minus strand of NZ_JBMEZZ010000001.1, from coordinate 901,394 downwards.
CAGCGCCAGCCGCTGCTTATAGCCGAGCGGCAGCTCGTCGGCGGCGTGGCGGGCGATGCCGTTCAGACCGAAGGCATCGCTCATGCGGGCAATTTTGTCATTTTGCGCCCGGCCGCGCAGGCCGTAGACCCCGGAGAAAAAGCGCAGGTTCTGCTCGACGCTGAGGTTGCCGTACAGCGAAAATTTTTGCGCCATATAGCCCAGATGCTGACGCGCTTTGCCGGAGCTGACCTTGAGATCCATCCCCAGCACCAGCGCTTTGCCGGAGGTGGGCACCAGCAGGCCGCACATCATTTTGAAGGTGGTGGATTTCCCTGCGCCGTTGGGGCCGAGCAGGCCGAAGATCTCGCCGCGCTTGACCTGGAAATCGACGTGGTCGGTGGCGGCGAAATCGCCAAATTTTTTAGTCAGCGACTGCGCCTCAATCACCGTTTCGTCTTTGCTGCCGTCAACGCGATGGATAATCGCCCCCAGCGGCGATTCGGCGGTCCCGGCGCCGCCGAGCAGGTCGATAAAGGCGTCTTCAAAGCGCGGCGCGGTGTCGGTCACCTGCAGCGACGGCATATCGTCATGTTGCTGAACCTCATCGATGCGCGCCTCCTTTTTCAGGATCAGACGCACCGATTTGCCCTGAATCACGCCGTCGCTAACCTGCGGCAGCTTCAGCGCCCGCTGCAGCAGGCGGCGGTTGTTCTCCTGCGGGCTGGAGACCAGAAAGCTGCGCCCGGCCATGGTTTGCGTCAGGGCCGTCGGCTCTCCTTGATAGAGCAGTTTGCCTTCGTTCATCAGCAGCACATCGCGACACTGCTCGGCTTCATCGAGATAAGAGGTGCTCCACAGGATCAGCATGCCGTCGCCGGCCAGCTCGTGCACCATCTGCCATAGCTCGCGGCGGGAGATCGGATCGACGCCGACGCCGGGCTCATCCAGCAGCAGCACCTTCGGGTCACCCACCAGGGTACAGGCGAGCCCCAGCTTTTGCTTCATGCCGCCGGAGAGCTTGCCCGCCAGCCGCCCGGTGAACGGGCCAAGGGCGGTGAATTCCAGCAGGCGGTCGAAAATTTTCTTCCGCGCCTCGCCGGTGACGCTGCGCAGATCGGCGTACAGGGTGAGGTTTTCCATCACCGTCAGATCTTCATACAGGCCGAACTTCTGCGGCATATAGCCGAGCACCGCGTGCAGAGCGCTGTCGTCTTTTAGCGGATCAAAGCCAATCACCCTGGCGCTGCCCTCATCAGGCTTAAGCAACCCGGCGAGCATCCGCATGAGGGTGGTTTTCCCTGCGCCGTCGGGGCCTACCAGTCCCGTGACGTAGCCGGCGCGGATCGTACAGGTCAGCGGGGCCACCGCTGGCCTGTCCATCCCGGGGAAACGGCGGCTCAGGCCGTTTAAGGCGATGACGGCCTCACTCATGTCCGTTCCCGTTGTCAAAGGAGACGGTCACCGGCATCCCCTGGCGCAGCGCGCCGTCGGCGTCGGTTACCACGATGCGCAGACGGTAGACCAGATCGGTGCGCAGGTCCGGCGTCTCGACAGTCTTCGGCGTGAACTCAGCGCTCGGCGAGACAAAGCCGATTTTGCCGTGATAGGGCTTATCCGGCCGGCTGTCGGTATAGAGCAGCACTGCTTGTCCCGGCTGCGCCTGGCCGAGGTTTTTCTCGTCAACGTAGGCGCGGACCCATACTGGATGGGTCAGGGAGAGGGTTAGCACGGTGCCGCCGGCGTTGAGCATGGTGCCGGGCTCGACGGCGCGGGTCATCAGCGTGCCGTCGGAAGGGGCGGTCAGCACGGTATCGTGCAGGTCCAGTTTAGCCTGGGCCAGCGCCGCCTGCGCCTGTTCGAGGCTGGCTTTGGCCTGGGCTATCTCCTGCGGACGATTGCCGGCGCGGTATTGACGCAGTTTATCCTGCGCTGACTTCAGCGTTGCCTGCGCCTGGTCGCGCGAGGAGCGGGCGTTCTCCAGATCGTTGGCGGAAATGGCGCTGCTGGCGCGTAAACCCAGCTGGCGCTGATAAAAGTTTTGCGCGTAGTCGTAAGCGGCCTGCGCCTGATTCACTGCCGCCGCGGCCTGGGCAATCTCTTCCGAGCGGTAGCCGGCCATCATTAGGTCATACTGCGCCTGGGCGGTGGAGACGTTGGCCTGCGCCTGCAGCAGGGCGTTTTCATAGGGGGCACGGTCAAGCTCGCCGAGGGTTTGCCCGGCGCGGATGCTGTCGCCTTCGTCGACGGTCAGCGAGGCCAGTCTGCCGCCGACGCGGAAGCTCATATTGACGGTGCGGATATCGACATTGCCATACAGAGTCAGCGGCTGCTGCCGGCTGCTCTGGTACCACCACCAGCCGCCGCCCAGCGCGGCGAGAAGAATCACGATCAGCAGAATGACGACGACGGGTTTTTTCATCAGCCCAAACTCCTTTGCGATAACCCATGCAGAATGAAATCGATATGACAGGTAATGACCTCAAAAATCTGTTCGGTTTTTTGCGCGTCAAACTGCGTCCAGCCGGTGCGCAGCAGGATGGTTTCACGCCCGAGACGGAAAGCGAGCACCTCGCCCAGCAGGGCGTGGGTATGGAGGATCATTTGCGTATCACCGGCATCGCGACCCGTCCAGGCGGCGATCAGCCGGGTGAGATAGTGGTGCAGGGGGGCGATCACCTGCTGGTGGATCAGATGGTACGCGGCGGTGGGCGCCAGCTGTTCCCGGGAAATAAATTTGCTCAAGTTGACCGTATCATCCTGGGTCAGCAGCAGAATCATGTTATGGCAGGCGCTGAGGATGAGGGCGCGGATCGCCTGGCGATCCGGCGACTCTCCGGCGAGCAGGGCCTCCGCCGCTTCGGCGTGCGGGCGAAAATTGTCACCGATAAAATCGGCGATCCACTGGCCGCAGGCGAGATACAGGTCGTCTTTCGAGCCAAAATAGTAGGTGATAGCCGCGATATTCTGCCCGGCCTGGGCGGCGATATCGCGGGTGGTGGCATGCTGGCCGTACTCGCCAAACTGGGCGATAGCGGCCGCGATAAGCTGGCTTTTTGCCTGTTCGCCTTTGCTGGTCATCGCGCTCTGAAAAAATTAATCAATCGATTGATTAACTTTAGGCGCCGACTGGCGGTTTGTCCACCAGCCTGGACTAAATATGAAAACCGTCTTCCTGTAGCTCCCCGGCGACCCAGGCGAAGAAGCGCTGGACCTTTTCCTTCTGTTCATTGGCGTGGGGAAGGACGAAGTGGTGCGCGCCGACCGGCATACTCCGCTCGTCGGCAAACACCGACGTCAGCTGCCCCTGACGCACGTGGCCGCCGGCCAGCAGATTGCTTTCCAGGATCACCCCCATCCCCATCCGGGCCGCCTCGATGCTCATGTACGACCGGTCGAAATTAAAGATAAAGTTTTTGTGCCAGCCGCGGACCTTGTGCCACGACAGCCAGTTGCTCCAGTTAATTAAGGTGCTGTCGGAATGGATCAGATCGCAGGCCAGCAGATCTTCCGGGGCGCGAATTCCACGATCGCTACGGCCTCTCCACCGCGAAGATCGTTGAAAAAATTAAGTATCGTCTGCGTTAACCGCGCTGCGGCGATCCGCCTGGCCGCTGAGCGCCCTCAGCGGCCTTCTTCCCCCCGCCAGCCAGGGGCGGCATTCTTTTGCAGATTTTATGCGGCCTGTCACAAAATCTGCTAGACTGCGCCCCTTCATGGCATTGTGGTTTTTGCCATCTCTTATCGCAATAATCTCCCTGAAAACTACGCCCTTCACCGGGCCGGGGCGGTTCGGAGTTGTTATGTCTTTTGATTCCCTTGGCCTGAATCCCGATATCCTGCGCGCTGTCGCTGAGCAGGGCTACGTTGAGCCGACCCCTATCCAGCAGCAGGCGATCCCGGCGGTACTGCAGGGCCGCGACCTGATGGCCAGCGCCCAAACCGGCACCGGTAAAACGGCGGGCTTTACTCTGCCGCTGCTGCAGCGCCTGATCCAGAACGAGCCGCACGCGAAGGGTCGTCGCCCGGTGCGCGCGCTGATCCTGACCCCGACCCGCGAGCTGGCGGCGCAGGTGGGCGAGAACGTGCGGGATTACAGCAAATATCTGAATGTTCGCTCGCTGGTGGTGTTCGGCGGCGTGAGCATCAACCCGCAGATGATGAAGCTGCGCGGCGGCGTCGATATCCTCGTCGCCACCCCGGGCCGTCTGCTGGACCTGGAACACCAGAACGCCGTCAGCCTCGATAAAGTGGAAATCCTCGTACTGGATGAAGCGGACCGCATGCTGGATATGGGCTTTATCCATGACATCCGCCGCGTACTGGCTAAACTGCCGCCGCGTCGGCAGAACCTGCTGTTCTCGGCGACCTTCTCCGACGAGATCAAAGGCCTGGCTGAGAAACTGCTGCACAACCCGCTGGAAGTGGAAGTGGCGCGTCGCAACACGGCCTCCGAGCAGATCACCCAGCACGTCCATTTTGTTGACAAAAACCGTAAGCGCGAGCTGCTGTCGCAGCTTATCGGCGAAGGCAACTGGCAGCAGGTGCTGGTCTTTACCCGCACCAAGCATGGCGCCAACCATCTCGCGGAGCAGCTCAACAAAGACGGCATCCGCAGCGCGGCGATCCATGGCAACAAGAGCCAGGGGGCGCGTACCCGCGCGCTGGCCGACTTTAAATCCGGCGGCATTCGCGTGCTGGTGGCGACCGATATCGCCGCCCGCGGTCTGGATATCGAAGAGCTGCCGCACGTGGTGAACTACGAGCTGCCGAACGTGCCGGAAGATTATGTCCACCGTATCGGCCGTACCGGTCGCGCCACGGCCACCGGCGAAGCCTTGTCGCTGGTGTGCGTGGATGAGCACAAGCTGCTGCGCGATATCGAGCGCCTGCTGAAGAAAGAGATCCCGCGCATCGCGATTGCCGGCTATGAGCCGGATCCGTCTATTAAAGCCGAACCTATCCAGAACGGTCGCCAGCAGCGCGGCGGCGGTCGTGGTCAGGGTCAGGGACGCGGCGGCCAGGGCCAGGGGCGCAGCGGACAGCCGCGCAGCCAGAGCAGCGCCCCGCGTCGTCAGGACGGCGAGGCGCCGAAAGCGCGCACTCAGGACGGTAAACCGCCGCGCCGCCGTCGCCCGCGTAAACCGGCTGGCGAATAACAGGCTGATGCCCGGACCGCGAGCATGCGGTTAAGCACGGCTCAGGCCCGTCTGTCCGCTACGCGGCGGCGGGCCTTTTTCTTTCCATTACACTATTTGTCGAGCACGCTTCCACACTGAGCAGAAAGCAATACCTCCGGGCGGGCAAAAATGGCACAATAGTGGCTGTTTATACAGTATTCAGGTTTTCTCATGGCTTTGACCGCTGCGCTGAAAGCGCAAATCGCCGCCTGGTATAAGGCGCTTCAGGAACAGATCCCGGACTTTATTCCCCGCCCCCCGCAGCGGCAGATGATCGCTGATGTGGCGAAAACCCTCGCCGGGGATGAGGGCCGGCATCTGGCTATCGAAGCGCCGACCGGCGTTGGTAAAACGCTGTCATATCTGATCCCCGGCATTGCCATCGCCCGTGAGGAACAAAAAACGCTGGTGGTCAGCACCGCCAACGTCGCCCTGCAGGATCAAATCTACAGTAAAGACCTGCCGCTGCTGCGCAAGATTATCCCCGACCTGCGCTTCACCGCCGCCTTCGGTCGCGGACGCTACGTCTGCCCGCGCAATCTGACGGCGCTGGCCAGCACCGAGCCGACGCAGCAGGATCTGCTGGCCTTCCTCGACGACGATCTCACCCCGAACAACCAGGCCGAGCAGAAGCTGTGCGCGACGCTGAAGCAGGATCTCGACAGCTACCGCTGGGACGGCCTGCGCGACCATACCGACAAAGCCATCGACGATGGGCTGTGGAGCCGGTTGAGCACCGATAAGGCCAGCTGCCTGAACCGCAACTGCCACTACTATCGGGAGTGTCCGTTCTTTGTGGCGCGGCGGGAAATTCAGGAGGCGGAAGTGGTGGTGGCCAACCATGCGCTGGTGATGGCGGCGATGGAGAGCGAGGCGGTGCTGCCGGAGCCGAAAAACCTGCTGCTGGTCCTCGACGAAGGCCATCATCTGCCGGACGTCGCCCGCGATGCGCTGGAGATGAGCGCCGAGATCACCGCCCCCTGGTTTCGCCTGCAGCTGGATCTGTTCTGCAAGCTGGTGGCTACCTGCATGGAGCAGTTCCGCCCGAAAACCACGCCGCCGCTGGCCAATGCGGAGCGGCTCGCCGGCCATTGCGAAGAGCTGTTCGAGCTGATTGCGTCGTTGAATAATATTCTCAATCTCTATATGCCCGCCGGTCAGGACGCGGAGCATCGCTTCCCGATGGGCGAACTGCCGCAGGAGGTGATGGAGATCTGCCAGCGGCTGGCGAAGCTCACCGAGACGCTGCGCGGGCTGGCGGAGCTGTTCCTTAACGATCTCAGCGAAAAGACCGGCAGCCATGACGTGGTGCGCCTGCATCGGGTGCTGCTGCAGATGAACCGCGCCCTCGGCATGTTTGAAAGCCAAAGCAAGCTGTGGCGTCTGGCGTCGATGGCGCAGTCCTCTGGCGCGCCGGTGACCAAATGGGCGACGCGGGTGGTGCGCGACGGCCAGATCCACATCTGGTTCCACTGCGTCGGCATCCGCGTCAGCGATCAGCTTGAACGACTGCTGTGGCGCAGCGTGCCGCATATCGTGGTGACGTCAGCGACGCTGCGCTCTCTAAACAGCTTCTCGCGCCTGCAGGAGATGAGCGGCCTGAAGGAGAAAGCGGGCGACCGCTTCGTGGCGCTGGATTCGCCGTTCAACCACGTAGAGCAGGGGAAAATTATTATTCCTCAAATGCGCTATGAACCGCTGATGGATAACGAAGAGCAGCACATCGCCGAGATGGCGGCCTATTTTCGCCAGCAGGTGGAGAGCAAGAAACATCTCGGGATGCTGGTGCTGTTCGCCAGCGGGCGAGCGATGAATCGCTTCCTGGAGCATGTGACCGATCTGCGCCTGATGCTGCTGGTGCAGGGCGACCAGCCGCGCTACCGGCTGGTGGAGCTGCATCGCAAACGGGTGGAAAGCGGCGAGCGCAGCGTGCTGGTGGGCCTGCAGTCCTTCGCCGAAGGTCTCGATTTAAAAGGCGATCTGTTAAGCCAGGTGCATATCCATAAAATCGCCTTTCCGCCCATCGACAGCCCGGTAGTGATCACCGAAGGCGAATGGCTGAAAAGCCTCAATCGTTATCCCTTCGAGGTACAGAGTTTGCCCAGCGCCTCCTTTAATCTTATTCAGCAGGTGGGGCGTCTGATCCGTAGCCATCACTGCTGGGGAGAGGTGGTGATTTACGATAAGCGTCTGTTGACCAAAAACTACGGCGCGCGTCTACTGAACGCGTTGCCTGTTTTTCCCATAGAGCAGCCGGGCGTCCCGGAGGTTATAGTAAAACGTAAAGCAAAACAGACAGCAAAACAGACAGGCCGTAAACGTCGTTGACGCCGGCGCGTGACGCAACAGGGGGAGCCATGGAGTACAGCAAAATTATAAAAGAGGTGGGCCGCGGTAAGAATCATGCCCGCGACCTGGATGAAGAGACCGCCCGTGCGCTCTACGCGCGGATGCTGAACGGCGAGGTGCCGGAGCTGGAGCTGGGGGGAATATTAATCGCCCTGCGCATCAAAGGCGAAGGCGAAGCGGAGATGAAAGGCTTTTACGCCGCGATGCAGCAGCATACTCTGCGCCTGACCCCGCCGGCAGGCAAGCCGATGCCGATCGTTATCCCCAGCTACAACGGCGCGCGCAAGCAGGCGAACCTGACGCCGCTGCTGGCGATGCTCCTGCACAAGCTGGGGTTTCCGGTCGTGGTTCACGGCGTCAGTCACGATCCGACCCGGGTGCTGACCGAGACCATTTTTACCCTGCTGGACATTCCGGCTACCCGGCATGCCGGCCAGGCTCAGGCGCAGCTGGAGGGGCATGAACCGGTATATATCCCGGTGGGCGCCTTCTGCCCGCCGCTGGAGAAACAGCTGGCGATGCGCTGGCGGATGGGCGTGCGCAACAGCGCCCATACGTTGGCCAAACTGGCCACGCCGTTTGGCGAAGGGGAGGCGTTACGTCTCTCCAGCGTATCGCATCCGGAATATGTTCCCAGGGTGGCGGGCTTCTTTCGCGAGACCGGTGGCCGCGCGCTGCTGATGCATGGTACCGAAGGCGAAGTGTACGCCAACCCGCAACGCTGCCCGCAGATCAGCCTGATCGATGACCAGGGCGTGCGGGCGCTGTGCGACCGTCAGACCGAGGCCGCGGCGGAGGAAGTCATTCTGCCGGCCTCGAAAGATCCCGACGTGACCGCGCGCTGGATCGAACGCTGCGTCGCCGGCGTCGAACCGGTACCCCACTCGCTGAAGATCCAGCTTGCCTGCTGTCTGCTGGCCTCCGGGGAGGTCTCAACCCTGGAGCAGGGGCTCAGCCGCGTCAACGACTGCTGGTGATCGGATCGGCAGGATAAAAAAAAGCCCGTCCGGTGGCTCGGACGGGCAAGGCAAGGGTATTAAAGGTCTTTTCAGGGTTAATTCAGTGGCTTACAGGGTTGAGCTGCGATTATTTATAGATAACCGCGGTACCGCTCAGTTTGTTGTTGGTGTTAGCGGAAGTGATGCTATAGCCGGTTGCGCCAGCGGCTTCGGCTTTAGCAGCCAGTTTCGCTTCCAGACCATCTAACGTGGTTGCGCCTTGCGCAGACACCACGCCGATCTTATTCATGCTTTCAGCCTGAGCGGGGGTAACCGGCTCGGCGGCAAAGGCGCCGAAGGAAAGGGCGGTCAGAGCGATGGCAGCGGCAGCATATTTGATGTTTTTCATAGTTAATCTCTCGCAGGTTGTTCTGTTCAGGGGACGATGTTCCGTCGATGTGATAAGTATCACGCTTTTTTGCGGGAGATAAAATCGAAGGAAATTCACAGTCTTCATCTAATTTTTTGAATGATTAATAATTTACTGATTATTAATAAATTATTTCTGATTCTTTTCGTCTGATGGCGGAGCGAGGGGGACCGGCACGCTTAAGGGCACATATTGCGACATTTATCGCCAAAAAGTGTGCGCGAAAAGATAATGCGAAAGGCTGTCATGAACGGTAAAGGAAAGTCAGCGTAGCTGGCTATCCTTGGAACCACGGCGATTATATCCTGAAAATGTATTGTTATGTAAATCTTTCTCCTGCTGGCACTTCACGCAGTATCTCACCCCGGGTATCGCCTGTCGGCGCGCCTCCGGAATCGGCTCTCCGCATTCATCACAAAATTTGTTGCTTTCGCCGTGCGGAAGCTCGCGGCGGGCGCGAGCCACCGCATCGTCAATGGTGCTGTCGATCTGATCCTGTACGGCGCCGTCGCCTGCCCAACCTGATGCCATTGTCTGCCTCCTTTAAAAGGGTTATTGATAAATTATAGCTGAACCGTACAGCCGGTTACCGCTGCTGGCGGCATTGACCCGCCAGGCTATCGCCCCACGACGGTGGGCCTTATCCGCGAGGGCGGCCACCAGGTCGTCAAGGGTGCGGACGCCGGAGGCGGAGACGGTGCCGACAGGACGCAGCGGCCCGCCATAGGGCAGTACGGGGGGCGGCGGCAGGGAAGAGGCCGCGTCGGCCTGAGCGGCAAGCGCAGCGGCAAACAGCAGCGAGGTGATTTTCATCAGCATATCCTCATAAACAGCATGGGACATAGCTTAAGTGTAGGCCTTTCCAGACCGCGCGGAAGGGAATTTTTTATGCAAAAACAAGGCGTTTAGCCCGAAACCGGCGCAGGGTAGCGGTCCCCGCGCCAGGGATATTATTTAGCGGGCATCCGGACGGATCATGTCAAAACGCAGGCTGTCATCAATACTGTAATAGGCGCTCGGCCCCCCGGCACGCAGGATCGGCTGAGCGCGGGCGGTTTGATAGATGCCGTTCTCCAGCAGTGATTCATCGATATGCACGGCGACCACTTCGCCGAGCACCAGCCATGTATCGACAAGGTTGCCGTCGGCGGTGGTGAGCTGAATACATTGCGACAGGCGGCACTCAAAGTTCACCGGGCTCTCCGCCACCCGGGGGGCCTTGACCAGGCGGCTGGCGGCGGCGGTGAGTCCGGCGCGCACGAATTCATCCTCATGGTGCGGGATCGAGGCGGAGGTTTCGTTCATCGCGGCGGCCAGCGGGCGCGTCGCCAGGTTCCAGACGAACTCCTTCGTTTCGACGATATTTCGCACGCTGTCTTTCCAGCCGCTGCTGGCGAAACCAATGATCGGCGGGCGATAGTTAAAACAGTTAAAAAAGCTGTATGGCGCCAGATTACGCTGGCCCTCGGCGTCCTGCGAGGCGATCCAGCCTATCGGGCGAGGCCCGATTATTGCGTTGAGCGGGTCATGCGGCAGGCCGTGGCCCTGCGAAGGTTGATAAAAGTACATGCTGCACCTGTCACGGATAAAGGAGATATCCAGACTCCCTTATTTACCGAGCGGCCGTCAACGGGTATCTTACGCGGCTGTTCAAAGGAGATTGTCATGAAAGCCCAGAAACCGGGGTTACACCCGCGTAACCGCCACCATCAACGCTACGACCTGCCCGCGCTCTGCCAGGCGCATCCTGACCTGCAGGGATACATTACGCTCAATCCGCTGGGTGAGCAGACCATTGATTTTGCCAATCCGCAGGCGGTAAAGGCGTTGAATAAAGCGCTGCTGGCGCATTTCTACGCGGTCAAACACTGGGACATTCCTGATGGTTTTCTCTGTCCGCCGGTGCCCGGGCGGGCCGATTATATTCATCATCTGGCGGATCTGCTGGCCGGGGACAGCGGCGAAGTGCCGAAGCAAGCCACGATCCTCGATATTGGCACCGGCGCCAACCTCATTTATCCCCTGATCGGCGTTCACGAGTACGGCTGGCGCTTTACCGGCAGCGAAATCAGCCCGGAAGCCTTCGCCAGCGCGCAGGCGATTGTCAATGGCAACCCGGGATTGACCCGGCAGATCCGTCTGCGTCGGCAAAAAGAGAGCCAGGCTATCTTCCACGGCGTGATCCACAAAAACGAGACCTATGACGCCACGCTGTGTAATCCGCCGTTCCATGACTCCGCAGAGAGCGCCCGGGCGGGCGGTGAGCGCAAGCGCCGCAATCTCGGACTCGGCGCCGACAGCGGGCTTAACTTTGGCGGTCAGCAGCAGGAGCTGTGGTGCGAAGGGGGCGAAGTGGCCTTTATCTCGAAGATGATCCGCGAAAGTCAGGCCTTCGCCCGCCAGGTGAAATGGTTTACCTCGCTGGTGTCGCGCGGCGACAATCTGCCGCCGCTCTACCGCCTGCTGACCGAGGTCGGGGCAGTGAAAGTGGTGAAAAAAGAGATGGCCCAGGGGCAAAAGCAGAGCCGCTTTATCGCCTGGAGCTTTATGGACGACGCCAAACGCCGCCGTCCGTTCTAACTACTCCGCGGCCGGGCCGTCGGCGCCCGGCATCGGCAGCTGCTGCCAGGTTTGTACCGGGGCGCGAACCCCGGCGCGGTCGAAGTGCTTTTTCACCTGGGTGTCGAGGGCAAAACGCACCGTCCACTGCTTCAGCGGCAGGGTGGTGAAGCTGACGCGCAGCGTAAAGGCGGTATTGCTCAGCCCCACCAGCCCGGCGAACGACGGTTCGCCAATGATCAGGCCGCGGATCTCCTCCTGGTCCAGCAGATCGTCCACCGCCGCCTTCAGCGCCTGACTGGCTTTATCCAGATCCTCATGGCGGTCGACGTCATAGTTGGCCACCACCGAGCCAATGCCGCGCACGAAGTTGGCAAAGGTGGTGATCGAGGACCAGGGGATAATGTGATAAGCGCCGGTATCCTGGCGCACCCCCACTGAGCGAATCGACATCCGTTCCACCGTGCCGGTCAAAGGACCGATGGTGACCAGGTCGCCGGTATTCATCCCGTTCTCAAACTGGATAAAAATGCCGGTGATAATGTCTTTGACCAGGGTTTGCGCGCCAAACGAGATGGCCAGCCCCAACGCCCCGGCGCCGGCCAGCAGCGGCGCGATATTGACCCCAATCTCCGAGAGCAAAATCATCACCGTGATGGTGCTGATCACCACCGCCAGCGCGTTGCGAAACAGCGTCAGCAGCGTCCTGGCCCGTGCGCTGGGCAGCGGGCGGCCATGGATATCCGAGGCCAGCCGGTTTTCGATCAGGCTGGCCAGCACCGTCCAGCCGATAGCGGAGAAGAAGAGGATAAGGGCGATACGGATCAGCACATCCACCGTTTTTTGCCCGGCATCGTTGTGCAGCCATTCGCGGAAATCAAACAGCCCCCAGGCGCTCACGAGCAGCATGATGGCGACGCAGACGGTGAGAATACGCGCTGCCTTCAGCGACGCGGAGATCCAGCCGTTCAGCCGCTTTTGCAGCTCAGGATAGTTGCGCTGAGTGGCAGGGGAGAGGGTGATGGTTTTGGCTATCCAGCGCGACAGAATGCCGGACACCAGCGCCGCGCCGCCGATGATCGCCAGGCTGCGCAGGGTGGCGCCCATCATAAATTTCAGGCTGTTGCCTGGGTCGAACAGGGAAAAGAAAAAGAGCACCACAAAGTAGGCGCAGGCCAGCCAGTGCCAGATCAGAGCGAAGGCGCGGATAAACAGGCTAAAGAAGGAGAGCGAGCGGTCAGCCAGATGGATCAGTCCCTGCGTAATCACCGCTTTGTTATGGAAAATCAGATACAGCGCCCACAGCGTAATGCACAGCATGATGACGACGTTAGCCAGCGCGCCGACCTGAACATTCACCTGGTTGGAGATAATCGGCACCGCGACGATCAGGCCGTAGCCGATCAGGCTGCTGAGGGCGCTCAGGCGCAGGCTCCAGTAGGAGGCGGCCTCGTCGCTGAGGTTAAAGGGCCTGAGCGCCGGGATGCGCGGGCAGAAAATGAGCCGCAGGATGGCTTTAAAGAATTCGATCAGCGCGAAGGCGTTGAGGAAAAGGCTCTGCTGGAAGGCGATAGTAGGGTTGTCGCCATTCAGGCGATCGCTCAACAGCTGACCGATAAACAGGGTCAGCGCCAGCAGCAGCAGATCGATGATAAACGCCCCGGCGATGGTCAACGGCAGCTGGAGCCAGTTTCCGCGATCGCGGTTTTTATGCCGTCCCCATTCGCCCATTTTACGATACAGCGGCAGCGCCGCGAGGCGTACCAGCCACCAGAAGGCAAACACCAGCCCGGCCAGCAGTAAAAAATGCCAGGCGGCGCTGGTAAAGGTTTGCGGATTAAAGGGCTTATGCGGCGAGCCGGTAATATTGCGCCACAGCTGGGAGAAGCGCGATGAGAACTCATCGCCATATTCCCGGCTGATCTGCGTGACGTTCTCCAGCACCGTGGTCTCTTCTTTCACCGCCGGCGGCGTCAGCGTCGGGGTGCTGTCGGGCGGCGGCGTGGCGGCCGCTTTACGCAGCTGGTCAATGAGCTCCTGGCGGGCGGAGTCGTTGGCCAGCACGTCGGCCAGTGCGGCATAGGCCGCTCTTTTCTGTTCTACATCGGGTTCGCTGGCGCTGGTTTTATCGGCATTAGCGGTCGGCACGCCGGGCAGGGCGGCGGCGGAAAGCGGGGGAGTAAACAGCGCAGCGAGCAAAAGCAGGATCCACGGCATGGGCACCTCCGTTGCAACGTAAACGGGTAAGTATAGAAGCCGATGGCGGAAGGGGAGGGAAGAGGAATCTGGAAAGCGGCTCTCTCCGCGACGGAGAGAGCCGTTGTGGGTCAGGCGACGTGCTGCAGGAATTCCCGCAGACGCGGGCTTGGCGGGTTGTTCACCAGCTCCTGTGGGTTGCCGTCTTCGGCAATTCGTCCCTTGTCGATAAAGATCAGTCGCGAGGCCACTTTTTCGGCAAAGCCGATTTCGTGGGTCACAATCACCATCGTCATGCCCTCTTCCGCCAGATCCTGCATCACCTTGAGCACTTCATGACGCAGTTCCGGGTCGAGCGCGGAGGTGGGCTCATCAAACAGCATCATCTTCGGCTTCACCGCCAGCGCGCGGGCGATGGCCACACGCTGCTGCTGGCCGCCGGAGAGTTCAGACGGATAGTGATGCGCGCGCTCTGCCAGACCGACTTTCGCCAGCAGATCTTTCGCCAGCTTCTCCGCCGCCTGCTTGCTGGCGCCGCGTACCCGCAGCGGGCCAAACATCACGTTTTCCAGCGCCGTCAGGTGCGGGAACAGGTAAAACTGCTGGAACACCATCCCGGCTTCCTGACGAATCAGACGTTCGTCCACCTTCGGATCGTTGACCTTCAGGCCATCGACAATCAGATCGCCGCTGGTGATCTCTTCCAGTTTATTGATGCAGCGCAGCATCGTCGATTTACCGGAGCCGGACGGGCCGATAATGACCACCACTTCACCCTGATTGATTTTCAGAGAGATATCGTGCAGCACCTGGGTCGGGCCAAAGTGCTTGGAGACGTTTTTAAATTCAATCACAGGATTTTCATCCTTCTTTCAAGACGACGCAGAATAAAGCTCAGGACCAGGGTGATGATCAGGTAGATCACGGCAACGGCGCTCCAGATTTCCAGCGCGCGGAAGTTGCCGGCGATGATCTCCTGTCCCTGACGGGTCAGTTCGGCGACGCCGATGACGATGAACAGCGAGGTGTCCTTGATGCTGATGATCCACTGGTTGCCCAGCGGCGGCAGCATGCGGCGCAGCGCCAGCGGCAGGATCACGTGGCGAATGGTTTCGCGACGCGACAGGCCCAGCGCCAGGCCCGCTTCGCGGAAGCCTTTATGAATGGAGAGCACCGCGCCGCGGGTAATTTCCGCGATATAGGCGCCCGAGTTAATCATGATGGTCACTACCGCCGCGGAGAAGGGGTCAATGCGCAGATCGCTAAAGGCCATCGGCAGCGCAAAGTAGATGAACATAACCTGCACCACAATCGGGGTGCCGCGAATGATTTCAATAAACACCAGCGCGATGTGGTTGGCGATCCAGCCGCCGAAGCAGCGGGCGAAACCGGCCACCAGACCGATGATCAGGCCGCCGGCCAGGCCGAGGACGGAAATCCACAGCGTCATTTTGGCGCCTTCCAACAAAATCGGAATGGCAGGCCAGATGGCACTCCAGTCAAACTGCATAATACGTTCCTGTTACCGTGTCGAGAGCAGAGGAAAGCCTCCGCCAAAATACTGTCTCCCGCAACGTCTGTGCCGGAAGACCGTTGTGAAGTCGCCGGGACTGCGCCCGGCGATGTACGTTTTTATTATTTTGGTTCAGTGCCGAACCATTTTTTATAAATTTCGTTGTAGGTGCCGTTCTCGCGCAGCGTTTTCAGCGCACCGTTCACTTTCTCACGCAGCTCGTCGCTGCCTTTCGGGAAGGCGATACCGTAGTTTTGCGCTTCCAGTGATTCACCTACCGCTTTGAATTTGCCGTTGCCCGCGGTTTTGATGAAGTAGAGGATGTTCGGCGTATCGTGCAGGACGGCATCCGCGCGGCCGGTACCCAGCTCCATGTAGGCGTTATCGATATTCGGGAACTGACGCAGATCTTTGGTTTTGATATTGGCTTTCGCGTAGTCAACGGAGCCGGTGCCGCTCTTCACCGCGACCACTTTGCCGTTCAGATCTTTCACATCTTTGATGTCGTTATTATTGGCGTTGACCATCACCAGCAGGCCGCTCTTGTAGTAGCCGTCAGAGAAGTCGATGGCTTTTTTACGCTCGTCGGTAATGGTGATCCCCGCCAGCGCCAGATCGATATTTTTGGTTTGCAGCGCCGGGATAATGCCGCTGAAGTCCATTGGCTTCAGGGTGTAGTCGAGCTTCAGCTCTTTGGCGATGGCCGCCCACAGGTCAACGTCAAAACCCACATACTTATCGCCTTGCTTAAATTCGAACGGGACGAACGCCGTATCGGTGGCGACAACCAGGGTCTTATTGGCGGCATGGGAAGAAACCGCAAAAGCCAGGGTCAGTGCAGCCAGTGAAACTTTAAATACAGACTTCATAGCATTTCCTTTTATATCCACGGGACGATCCCCTGCGAGAACGACTAGCCTAATGAAAAAATCGTGCCACTTTTACAAGCTGTTGTTTTTCAACAAACGAAGCGGTAGCCGTTGCACAATATCGATCGTTTCAGGCAAAGAGTGCACCATAACGGGGTGTTATTTTGGTGCATCCTGAGGTCGCTGAATAACGAGCCCATTTTTAGCGCAAACCCTGATGGGAAAACAATCTCGCCGTAACGATTGTGTGAGGTGATTATTACAATTGTTTTACTTTTGTGCGCATTTTCATCAATTTGACGCCCTGAAATGGTGCAGGGCCAGCGGGTGAGGGAAAACGGAGGAGGGAAAAACAACAAGGGCTGGGTGGAAAAAGCAAAGGCGCCGTCGACCGCGCTGCGGCCGACGGCAAAGCCTTACTCGATATTCGCTTCAATAAACCACAGGAATTTATCCAGGTCGCGGGAAGCGGCGGTGAAGATATCTGCGGTATCTTCGTCTTTAGCTTCGCCGATCGCTTTGCGCACATCGTTAGCCACTACCGCGTAGCGGTCAGCAAGCGCTTTCAGGTGATCCTGAACATGATGGATATCCAGTGGGTAGCTCTGCAGCGGGGTTTTGCTGTTGATCACCTGAGTGGTGCCCAGGGCGACGCCGCCCAGCTGCACGGCGCGCTCCGCCATGGTATCCAGATGCTCAGTGAGCGCAGTACGGAAACCGTCCAGCATTTCGTGCACGGCGATAAAGTTCGCACCGCGCATATTCCAGTGTGCCTGCTTGGTGATAAGGGACAGGTCAATGAACTGGATCACCTGGCGATTCAACAGCTCAATGGTCGCTTTCTTTTCGCTGTCAGCGACATCGTTGCGGGTATAGACCAGATTAGATGCTTTTGATTTAACCAGTTTAGCGGTACTCATCGTTTCATATCCTCTTGATATTGATGCTCGTCACACTTCAAAACTGAATGATGTGGAGCGTTGTCCCAGGTAACTTCGGGACTAAGTATAGCAAGGGTTTTAAAGTATGAGGCATCGGCAGGCCATATCACTCCGATAGCGCAAAGTGGTTGGCTATTTGAAAAAACCATTCCAATCAGAAGGTTAGTGAAGGCTGGCAGGCCCGCAACTGGCGCGGGCCGCCGCCGTAACAGAATGTTAATTGATATCGACTTGCTTGATTTTGCTCTGCCGCTGCATGGTCAGCGTGGCGCCCATTGAGGCGATGATAATGGCGCCCAGCGCCAGGGTCTGGGAGAGGTTCAGGGTTTCGCCAAGGAAGATCATACCGGACAGGGCGGCTAGCGCCGGCTCGAGGCTCATCAGCGTACCGAAGGTGCGCGTCGGCAGGCGCGTCAGGGCCATCATCTCCAGAGAGTAGGGGAGTGCGGTGGAGAGAATGGCAATCCCCAGCCCCAGGGGCAGCAGCGACCATTGCCACAGCGTATCGGTGGCTTGCGCCATACCTAACGGGACAAAGACCAGCGAGGCGATAAGCGACCCCATCGCCACCGTGGCTGGACCATGCTCCTCACCCGCGCGCTGGCCGGTCAGAATATAGACCGCCCAACAGGCCCCGGCGCCGAGAGCGAACAGCGCGCCGGTTAAATCCACCTGCGCCACGTTCTGCCCCAGCGGCAGGAGATACCACAGCCCGAGGATCGCCAGCGCCACCCAGACAAAATCCAGCGGGCGGCGCGAGCCGAAAAGCGCCACCGCCAGCGGGCCGGTAAACTCGAGGGCCACCGCCACGCCGAGCGGAATACGCTGCAGGGATAAATAAAACAGATAGTTCATCGCCCCGAGCGCCAGGCCGTACAGCAGCAGCGGCACGCGCTGCGCCGGAGAGAAACGTAGCCGCCAGGGCTTGAACACCACCACCAGGATCAGCGTCCCGAGCGCCAGGCGCAGGGCGGTAACTCCCGGGGCGCCGACCACCGGGAACAGCGATTTGGCGAGCGATGCGCCGCTCTGAATCGAGGTCATAGCGATTAAAATCACCACTATCGGCAACCATGCCGCCGCTTTTCGGGATGGACCGGGCATCCTTTCTCCTGTCAATTTTTGTCAAAAGGGGTAAAAGTTCCAGTGTACTGGAATTAGCTGCTGGCGGTTGAGCTAATGTTGAAAAAAACAGGGGCAAAAACAGTACAATGGCGAAAGTTGCTGAGAAATTCACCAGGTGATTAGGATTAATCTGGATGCTTGCGAATTTCTTAATGAGCGTTAAACTGTAAGTTAACGCCAAAAACTCTTGTTTTCCATATTGTTATAGAAATATGGAAACTTTTGGTTACATGAAAAAGTATGTTAGACAATGTAAACTCCAAAGAGTTTCCCAAAAGTTTTTGATATATTTAAGGCTTAGGACTTATTAGAAACACATTTGAGGTGGTTATGAATAAAATTGCACGTCTTTCAGCACTGGCCGTTGTTCTGGCTGCATCCGTAGGTACCACTGCATTTGCTGCAACTTCTACCGTAACCGGCGGTTACGCGCAGAGCGACATGCAGGGTAAAGCGAACAAAGCTGGCGGTTTCAACCTGAAATACCGTTACGAGCAAGATAACAACCCGCTGGGCGTTATCGGTTCCTTCACCTACACCGAAAAGGATAATAACAGCAACGGTACTTACAACAAAGGTCAGTACTACGGCATCACCGCTGGTCCGGCTTACCGTCTGAACGACTGGGCAAGCATCTACGGCGTAGTGGGTGTTGGTTACGGTAAATTCCAGAACAACAACTTCCCTAATAAATCCGATATGAGCGACTACGGTTTCTCCTACGGTGCTGGTCTGCAGTTCAACCCGATCGAAAACGTTGCCCTGGACTTCTCCTACGAGCAGTCTCGTATTCGTAACGTTGACGTCGGCACCTGGATCGCTGGCGTGGGTTACCGCTTCTAATCACTCCGGTGATATAAAAAATCCGCCTCCTGGGGCGGATTTTTTTTGCCTGCTGACCGCCAGCCCGGCCGGTTGGCCGGCGCTGACCGCGTCGTTTTAGTTGATGGTGAACTCATCGCTGCCGAGGTGTGAATAGTCCACTTTCTGCAGCTGGAAGTTGGTGATATACACCGGGCCGGCCTTCTGCTCAGAGATAAACCGATAGCGCGGGGCGATTTCCGCCGCCTTGATGCCGGTCCATTGCGAGAAGAAGCTGAGGAAATCATTCGCCGAGCGCTGCGCCTTAATGACTTTATGCGCTTTGTCATCGCTGGAGAGCACCATAAACGGCACCTGGAAGTTCTGCTGGAACTTATCGTCGTGCGCCAGATACTGCACCTCTTTGCCTCGCTCCTTGAACGCCAGACCATGATCGGAAAAGTAGGTCAGGGAAAAGGTGTCGCCGGAATTTTGCAACTGGCTGTAGAGCTTAGCCAGCAGGGTATCGGTTTGCGTCATGCTGTAGAGATAGCAGGAGGTCTCTTTCGACTGGACGAAAACCGTATATTTGCCTTTGGTCCGGTCGCAGGCCTGCGGGTGCGAGCCCATCAGATGCAGAACAATCAGCTGCGGCTGGGTACGCTGGGTGGAGAGCACCTGCTCGGTCAGCTTCAGTAACTGCTCGTCCTGGGTGTTTTTATTGGCTTCGAAATCGCCGTTTTTCAGGAACTGCACTTCATCCGCCCGTTTGGCGATACTGGCGATAGCGGTGTCGTACTCGCCGATCTGCCCCTGGTTGGAGAACCACCAGGTCTGGAAACCGGCGCGGTTGGCGAGGGTGACAAAGTTATCCTGAAACTGCGGTTTGCCATCGACCACCCGGTTAAGGGTCAGGCCGAGGGATTTTTGCGTCGAGCCGCTGGCGGCGACGTAGTTGTTAAACAGATACCCGTTCACCGAGCTGGCAAACGGCGTGTTGTCCCAGTGGCCGCCGAAGGCGCCGAGGGCGTCGCGGCGGGCGCTTTCACCGATCACCACCACATAGAGATGGTACTTCGGCTTCACCGCCAGCACGTGCCAGCTATCTTTCATGCCGGCCAGCTGCGCCATCCGCGCCTGCTCGTCCAGCACCTCGTTATTATTCACCACCACGTCTTTGACAAAACGGAAGGCCGGGTAACCAGTATCGATCACCTTGAATACACCGCCCCAGGCGAGATTTTGCACCGGCTGGAGAAAAAAGATCCCGATGCTGAACAGCAGGCCCAGGGTCTCCATTTTTCCCCAGCGGGTCTGCTCGACGATCCTGCGGCGGACCGCGATGATCCCCAGCGCGAAGATAAATACCGCCAGCAGATAGTTGTACCACGGGAAAATGGTGAGGATTTCCGTGGACTCTTCCACGTTGGTGGCGTGCAGCGCCAGCAAGGTATTGAAGTTGGGCGCGCCGTAAGCCTGGCCAAACGGGTAGTAGAGGGCCGCCAGCAGAGAATAAGCGCCGACCACTCCTTTCTGCACGCGCGGAAAGGCACGCCACAGAAGATGTAACACGCAGGTAAATGCCACGGTATAGAGCAGGCTAAATTCATAGCCCAGCGCCAGGTTAATCAACAGCGATTGTAAAAAGTAGAATCCTGTCCATGGGTTCAGTGCCAGTCGGCGGGCGACCAGCGTATCTTTCAGGGTGGTGACATTCATAGTAAACAATCAAAAAGAGGCCATGCGCATCCCCTGGCTTCAAGGGGTAAAACCTGCTGGACAGTGCGTGAAGAGGGTCTCTGCGAGCCGCGAATGTGGCAGGGCTGTGCAAAGATAGGGCTTGTAAATGGTAAGGTCAACCAGACATAACAGATTGTTTTGCGAGGACGCTTACAAAACTTGAAAAAAGGTGGGGGAAACGGGATAAACCGGTCAGTTTAGCGGCAGATGATGACGGACAAATGAAGCGGCGTACCGCGACGCCGCCTTAGCGATGGGGTTTGTCCTGCTGCGGTTTACCGTTGATCATCTCGCACAGCATACCGAGCAGCATTAAGCGTACTTTAAAGGGTGAATGGCTGAACACGTTTAAGCACCTCTTGAATTCGTTCATCTGCTCTCCTCCTGCCAGTTCGCTCCATCATTCCCTGATGGATGTTTGCATTATATACAGATATAGCACAGGCTATATTTTATAGCTATGGCTAAAACGTTAAATTTTTGTGCTCTTGGCGCAATCCATTACAATGTGGATCTTTTTATATGATGCTTGACGCGTCACACGAATGAGGAAGCACAATGAACCGTCGCGCAGGTAAGCCAATAACAAAAAAAGTGACGCAGTTAGTAAATGTTGAAGAGCACGTTGAAGGGTTCCGCCAGGTGCGGGAAGCGCATCGGCGCGAGCTGATTGACGACTATGTTGAACTGATTTCCGACCTCATCCGCGAGGTGGGCGAGGCGCGTCAGGTGGATATGGCCGCCCGGCTGGGGGTCTCGCAGCCCACCGTCGCCAAGATGCTCAAACGGCTGGCCAGCGTCGGCCTTATCGAACAGATCCCGTGGCGCGGCATATTCTTAACTGCGGAGGGTGAGAAGCTGGCCCAGGAGAGCCGTGAGCGCCATCAAATCGTGGAGAACTTCCTGCTGGCGATCGGCGTCAGTCCGGAGATCGCCCGTCGTGATGCCGAAGGGATGGAGCATCACGTGAGCGAAGAGACGCTGGCGATGTTCCTGAAATTTACCCAAACACAGGGATCTCAGGAAGCATGACTCTTCCCTTCGTCCAGTCGCTGCTGCGCGATCGTTTTCTCCATCTGCTGCTGATTATCGCCTGCGTGCTCAGCGTGATGGTGCCGTTTGTCCCGGCAAGCTGGCCGGCGGCCATTGACTGGCATACCATCATCACCCTCAGCGGCCTGATGCTGTTGACCAAGGGGATTGAACTGAGCGGCTATTTTGACGTGCTGGGGCGTAAAATGGCCCGCCGCTTTGTCACCGAGCGTCAGCTGGCTATGTTTATGGTGCTGGCGGCGGCGCTGCTGTCCACCTTCCTCACCAACGACGTCGCGCTGTTTATTGTGGTGCCCCTGACCCTGACCCTGAAGAAGTGGTGCGCCATCCCGGTAAACCGGCTGATTATTTTCGAAGCGCTGGCGGTGAACGCCGGGTCGCTGCTGACGCCGATCGGCAACCCGCAGAACATCTTGCTGTGGGGACGCTCCGGTCTCTCTTTCCCTGGGTTTATCGGCCAGATGCTGCCCCTGGCGGCGGCAATGATGCTGACCCTGCTGGCGCTGTGCTGGCTCTGTTTCCCGGCAAAGCGGCTTACCTACCAGAGCAGCGATATGGCGCCATCGTGGCAGCCTAAGCTCGTCTGGAGCTGTCTGGGGCTCTATCTGGTGTTCCTGACGGCGCTGGAGATGGATCAGGCGCTGTGGGGACTGGCGCTGGTGCTGCTGGGCTTTCTGGCGCTGGCCCGGGCGGTGATCGTCCATGTTGACTGGTCGCTGCTGCTGGTGTTTATGGTGATGTTTATCGACGTCCATCTGCTGACCCAGCTTCCGGCGCTGCACCAGGTGCTGAGCGGGGTCGGGACGCTCTCCGGCGGTGGACTGTGGCTGACCGCCATCGGCCTGTCGCAGGTGATCAGCAATGTGCCCTCGACCATTCTGCTGCTCAACTATGTCCCACCGTCGATCCTGCTCGCCTGGGCGGTTAACGTGGGGGGCTTTGGTCTGCTGCCGGGCTCGCTGGCCAATATCATCGCCCTGCGCATGGCTGGCGATCGGCGGATCTGGTGGCGTTTCCATCTCTACTCCATTCCCATGCTGCTGTGGGCGGCCCTCACCGGCTATTGGCTCTTCAAACTCTGCGCCTGATTTCCGCAGCAGTCTGCCGCCCTCCACGTCGTTCGACAGGATCGCCCCCCGGGGCGATCTTTTTTTTGCCCGGCTCACAGAAAACGATCCCTGGCTTTGCGCATCCGTTCGCTTTTCGATATATGACTAGTCATGAAATTTAAATGACTAGTCATATATCGAGGCGCAGGATGAACAACAGACTACCGGCAGATTTCTTATGGGGTAATTCCGTCTCCAGCATGCAGACGGAGGGGGCGTGGAACGAGGGCGGCAAGGGGATGTCGGTGTACGATATCCGGCAACCGGCAGAATTCGCTTCCGACTGGAAGGTGGCGACCGATTCCTATCATCGCTTTAGGGAAGATTTCGATCTGATGCAGGATCTGGGCATGAACTGCTACCGTTTTCAGATCGCCTGGAGCCGGGTGTGCCCTGAGGGAGACGGCGAGTTCAATGAAGAGGGCATCGCCTTCTACCATCAGTTTATTGATGAACTGATCGCCCGCGGCATCGAGCCGATGATCTGTCTGTACCACTTCGATATGCCGCTCTCGCTGGCGGAGCGCTACAACGGATTTACCGACCGCCGGGTGATGGACGCCTTTATTCGCTATGGCCAGAAGATGATCGCCTGCTATGGCGACAAGGTGAAATACTGGCTCACCTTTAATGAACAGAATCTGTACCATTCGCCGGAAGCGTTTCTGATTTCCGGCTACCTGCAGGGGGAGAAGACCCTGCGCGAGCTGTACCTGATCCAGCATCATGTGATGATGGCGCACGTCCATCTGACCGATCACCTGCATCAGACGAAGCCGCAGTGTCTGATGGGCGGGATGCTGGCCCACGCCCTGGTTTATCCGGCGACCTGCAAACCACGCGATATCCTGTGCGCCCAGCAGCTGGACGAGTTTTTAAACCAGAACCTGCTGCGGGCTTACGCCGGGGAGGGCTACAGCCCGGAGGTGATGCATTTTGTCGCCACAGAAGGGTTCGATGATATCTATCGTCCGGAGGATCTCGCGCTGATGGCGACGGTGAAGGTCGATTATCTGGCGTTCAGCTATTACGCCAGCCGGACGCTGAACAGCGACGCGATCCCGCCGGAAACGGCGGTCAACAACTATATGCTGTTTGGCAATCAGGATAACCCGTTCCTGAACGCGACAGAATGGAACTGGCAGATCGATCCGCTGGGCTTCCGGACCATTATCACCCGCTATTATAACGACTGGCGCCTGCCGGTTTTCCCGATTGAAAACGGCATCGGGGTGATTGAGTCGTGGGACGGTGAACATCCGGTTGCCGACGATTACCGCATCGCCTACCATCGCGACCATATCAACGCCATGAAGGCGGCCATGTTTGAGGATGGGGCGCAGGTGATCGGCTATCTCGGCTGGGGATTAATCGACATCCTCAGCTCGCAGGGCGATATGCGTAAGCGCTACGGCGTGGTCTACGTCAATCGCGAGAACCATGACCTCAAGGATCTGCGGCGGGTGCCGAAGAAGAGCTATGCGTGGCTGAAGCAGGTGATCCACAGCAATGGCGACGTGATGTAATGGTGTTCTGGCGGTCAGGCCGTGGATCCTGCCCGCCAGCCACTCACTGAATGTATAAGGACCGGGGAATGACGGCGAAGTATCTGCAAATCGCGCGGGAAATAAAAAAACGGATCATCAGCCAGCAGTATCCTGCCAGCGCGCCGTTACCTGACCAGTTTGCGCTGGCGGCAGAGTTCAGCACCAGCCGGATGACCATCCAGCAGGCGATGCGCCAGTTAATCGTCGAAGGGCTGATCTATACCCGCAAAGGGCAGGGCACCTTTGTGCGGAAAAATTTCCTTCAGCTGTCGCAGTGGGAGCTGCCCGGCAGCGACTATTTCGGCGCCACCAAAACCTGGGAGCATCTTGGCGAGGTACAAAGCGAAGTGGTGCGCTTTGAGGTGCGTTTTCCCACTGACAAGGAGCAGAGTTCGCTGCTGATCGACGCCGATGCCCCGGTGTATGACTTTGTTCGCCTGCGGTTGCTCAACGGGGAACCGGTGTCGCTGGATCTGACCGTCATGCCGGTGGGGCTGGTGCCGGGGCTCAATAAAAGCCATCTGGAAAGCTCGGTGTTTCGCTATATCCAGGAGACGCTGGGGCTGAAGCTGATGGGATCTTACCGCGTGGTGCGGGCGATGAAGCCGGATGAACTGGATAAACAGCATCTTCACTGCGAGCCCACCGATCCGGTGCTGGAAGTGGAGCAGGTTATCTATCTGGAAGACGGCACGCCGCTGGAGTACGCCCACTGCCACTATCGCTACGACCACGGCGGGATTATTCTGGTGAATAACGGCTAGACCGGGGGCCCCGGTTGGCGCAGCGCTTAGCAGAGCCAGGGTGTTGTCAGGTTCAGTCGCCAGGCAAGGCGTCAGCCGCAGCCCGGCACAACACCGATAAAAAAAACGGCGGGCATCAGGCCCGCCGTTTTTATTGTCATGCAGAACTTAGTTCAGACGCACCGGCATACCGGAGCGGTTCTGGATAGCCTGCTCGACCACGTTCTGATCGACATCAGACTGGCTGGTGATCGCCTGTACCGGCTGAGTCAGGGTGATCGGCACGATCTCGCCGCCCTGGAACTGCGCTTCGGTGGTCGACAACGGGTTGTGAACCTCGATGTAACGGCTGCCGTCCGGCTCGGTGGTGGCTTTTACCGGCTCATCGATAAACTGCACGCGGGTGCCGACCGGCACGTTCTCAAACAGGAATTTGATGTCATCGTTGCGCAGACGTACGCAGCCATGGCTCACGCGCAGGCCGATACCGAAGTTAGCGTTGGTACCGTGGATGGCGTACAGACGGCCGATATACAGCGCGTACAGGCCCATCGGGTTATCCGGACCGGCCGGTACGACGGCTGGCAGCGGGTTGCCGGCGGCAGCGTATTCCGCATGCATCTTGGCGGTCGGCGTCCAGGTCGGGCCAGCCTTCTTACGTTCGACTTTGGTGGTCCAGTTGATTGGCGTGTCTTTGCCTAACTGGCCGATACCGATCGGCAGAACAATCACGGTGTTGGTGCCTTTCGGGTAGTAGTACAGACGCATTTCGGCGCTGTTGATGATGATCCCTTCATGGACGGTATCCGGCAGGATCAGCTGCTGAGGGATGTTCAGGACGCTACCGCCCTTCGGCAGATAGGTATCCACCCCCGGGTTGGCTTCCAGCATGTTGGAAAGCCCCATCTGATATTTCGCCGCGAAGTATTCCAGCGGCTGCTTGTTATCATCCGGAATGGTGATGACCTGGTTCTGACCAACCAAACGGCTGCCATCGGTTGGCAAAGGATAGGTGACAGCAGACGCTGTATTGCAAAAGCCTACGATGGCGAAGGCTGCCGCTAAGAGTGTAGATAATTTCATAGTTTTTAATGTCGTGTGCGAAATCAACGCCACACAGGCCTTTGTTAATGATTGAGACAGTAGATGGGAGCGCATTATATGTGCATTCCGCTGAACAGGTAAATCAGATGTGTACGAAATCACATTTTTTTCCCTGTCGCCTCGGCTGCCGCGCCCTGGCGTTCGGGGCGACGAGGGTTAGTCTTCCAGCAGCCGGGCCTGCAGCGCCGCGCGGACCGGGGCGGTAAGCTGGTACTCTTCCGCCAGCCAGGCGTCGACATTGCCATAGCGCTGCTGAATAGCCGACAGCGCGGCGGCGAGATAGGACTCTTTCACCGTCAGGATGTCCGCCAGGCTCTGGCGCCCCTGGGCCGTCAGGTCGTTGCCGAGCATCTCCAGCATCCAGGCCTCCACCTGCGTCAGCATGCCATGGGTAAGGAGATACTCCTCCATCACCGTCTCGCTGTCGCATCCGACGGCGAACAGGGTTAACGCGCAGCCGACGCCGGTGCGATCTTTACCGACCGCGCAGTGTTGCAGCAAGGCGCCGTCGAAAGGGGTCGTCAGCCATGCGGCGAGCTGGCGATAGGCCGGATTGTTAAACGGCAGCTGGCGATAGAGTTGCAGCATAAACTGCTCGCCGTTGAGCGCATTAAGGGTGGCGGCATTCAGCTCGGTGACCTTCGCGTTGACCTCGCCGATCGGCGGATTGGCCGGCGCGTTGAGATAGTGGGTGAGCGGGCTCAGTTTGTCCGGCGTGCGCTGTACTTCACCGGGGTCGCGGTAGTCGAGCACCCGGCTGAGCGGCAGGGTATCCAGGTGGTCGAGATCCTCTGCCGTTAGCCGGTTTAGCGCACCGGAGCGTAGCAGCTTGCCGCTGCGTACCCGGCGTCCGTCGGCGGCGCGCTGGCCGCCCAGGTCGCGAAAATTAATGCCGCCCTGCAGGGATAAAAAGGCCGGATGTCGCGGTTGGCTGGTGGTCATGGGGTTCCTCATCATCACGTACAGAATAACGGTTTGCGCGCAGTCTCTGGCGCATCTGACAAAGACCTTAGCACAAGCGCCGCGGCGGAATTTACCGCAGACCGTGAAAAGTGCGTCATTTACTGGCATAATGTCTGCTGTATCACACCCCTCATACTCTTTTTTCAGGATATCCCCGTGCTAGTATCCAGCAACGTTACCATGCAGTTTGGCAGTAAGCCGCTGTTCGAAAATATCTCCGTTAAATTTGGCGGCGGCAACCGTTATGGTCTGATCGGCGCCAACGGCAGCGGTAAATCGACCTTTATGAAGATCCTCGGCGGCGATCTCGAACCGACGCTGGGCAACGTTTCTCTCGACCCGAACGAGCGCATCGGTAAGCTGCGTCAGGATCAGTTCGCCTTTGAAGCGTTCACCGTGCTGGATACGGTCATCATGGGCCACGGCGAGCTGTGGGAAGTGAAGCAGGAGCGCGATCGCATCTACTCCCTCGCCGAGATGAGCGAAGAAGATGGCTATAAAGTGGCCGACCTGGAAGTGAAATATGGCGAAATGGATGGCTACTCTGCTGAAGCGCGCGCGGGCGAACTGCTGCTGGGCGTGGGCATTCCGGTTGAACAGCATTACGGCCCGATGAGCGAAGTCGCCCCAGGCTGGAAGCTGCGTGTCCTGCTGGCGCAGGCGCTGTTCTCTAACCCGGACATTCTGCTGCTCGATGAACCGACCAACAACCTGGACATCGACACCATTCGCTGGCTGGAGCAGACGCTGAACGACCGCGACAGCACCATGATTATCATCTCGCACGACCGTCACTTCCTGAACATGGTTTGCACCCACATGGCGGATCTGGACTACGGCGAGCTGCGCGTCTATCCGGGCAACTACGATGAATACATGACGGCGGCCACCCAGGCGCGTGAACGTCTGCTGGCGGACAACGCCAAGAAAAAAGCGCAGATTGCCGACCTGCAGTCCTTCGTTAGCCGCTTCAGCGCCAACGCCTCTAAATCGCGTCAGGCCACCTCGCGCGCGCGTCAGATTGACAAAATCAAGCTGGAAGAGGTTAAAGCCTCCAGCCGTCAGAACCCGTTTATCCGCTTCGAGCAGGATAAGAAACTGTTCCGTAACGCGCTGGAAGTGGAAGCCCTCACCAAAGGCTTTGAAGACGGTCCGCTGTTCAAAAACGTCAATCTGCTGCTGGAAGTGGGCGAGAAGATTGCCATTCTGGGCGCCAACGGCGTGGGTAAATCCACGATGCTGAAAACCCTGGTGGGTGAACTGCAGCCGGACAACGGCACCGTGAAATGGTCTGAAAATGCGCAACTCGGCTACTACGCGCAGGATCATGAGTACGAGTTCGAAAACGACCTGACGGTCTTTGAGTGGATGAGCCAGTGGAAACAGGAAGGCGACGACGAGCAGGCGGTGCGCAGTATCCTTGGCCGACTGCTGTTTAGCCAGGATGACATCAAGAAGCCGGCGAAAGTATTGTCCGGTGGTGAGAAGGGCCGCATGCTGTTTGGTAAGCTGATGATGCAGAAGCCAAACATCCTGATAATGGATGAACCGACCAACCACCTGGATATGGAATCCATCGAATCGCTGAACATGGCGCTGGAGATGTATCAGGGCACCCTGATCTTCGTTTCCCACGACCGTGAGTTCGTCAGCTCGCTGGCCACCCGCGTGCTGGAGATTACCCCGGAACGGGTGATCGACTTCAGCGGCAACTACGAAGACTACCTGCGCAGCAAAGGTATCGAGTAATCCCGCTTCGTTACCCGGGTTGCGGCTACGCCTTACCCGGGCTACGCCTGGCATGTGATCTGTAGGCCCGCGCAAGCGTAGCGCCGCCGGGCAATAACCGCGGGTAAAGAGCCACTTTCGCGCCGGATGGCGGCTGCGCCTTATCCGGCCTACGGTCCGTGCCATTGTGAGCTTAAGAGCTCTATCTTGTACCCATGGTTACTGAAACTGTCCGTTACCCGGGCTACCAAACCGCACAGTGCTGTAGCCCCGGTAAGCGGTAGCGCCACCGGGGATTTTGAGGCCACCAGTTTGTAGCCCGGATTAGCGTAGCGCCATCCGGGAACATTATTAAATCCAGGCCGGGCGAGGCGTAAGCCGCCGCCCGGCATATGCTCAGAGCCTCCACTCCGTTCCTTCGACGCCATTCACCAGCAGTTTGCGTTTTTCTCCCGCCGGTAATGACAGCTTCAGCGCTTTCCACGCCGGGCGATAATTGCCGCGGGCGTTGACCTTCAGGTTGATAGTGCTGCTGTCGCACGCCATTTCCCACTCCAGCCACAGCGCATCGCCCTGTTTATAGCCCCAGCTTTCGCCGTCATCCTCAAACAGTAGACCCGAAGTGGTTCCGACGCCTTTCAGCGGGAACAGCTGCAGTTCGCGGCGATCGTCCTGTTGCGCAGCAACATGGCGGATGCGCTCGCTGAGCGGCAGTCCGGCCCCGGCGCGCACCAGCAGCGGCAGCGTTTCCAGCGGCGCGTCGAGGGTGACCCACTGGCCGCCGGCGAACCACTGGTGGCTGTAGAAATCGTACCATCCGGCCTGATTATCCGGCAGCCACACCTCACGCTGGCGGGCGCCAGGCTCGACCACGCTGGCCACCAGCAGATCGCGCCCCAGCAGGAAGTCATCGCATTCGGCGAAGGTCTGCGCGTCGTGCTGATGATCGAGGAAGGTCGGGCGCAGCATCGGCTCGTCGTCAGCATGCGCCTGCCACAGCAGGGTGTACAGATAGGGCAGCAGGCGGTAGCGCAGCTCAATAGCGGAACGAATGGCCGGGGTGACGGCCGGATACATCCAGGCTTCGTTGACCGTCTGGTCGTCATTCCACGAATGAATAGTAAAGCGCGGGTGCATCACGCCGTTTTGTACCCAGCGCACCAACAGCTCCGGCTCAGGTTGATCGCCGGAGAAACCGCCGACGTCGTGGCCGACGTTAAACAGCCCGGAAAGGCTCATGCCCAGCCCCATGCGGATGTTATAGCGCAGCGTATCCCAGTTGGTGCGGTTATCGCCGCTCCAGGTCTGGACGTAGCGCTGCATCCCGGCGCAGCCGGAGCGGGAGATGAGATACGGGCGCTTTTGCGGCGCAAAGCGCTGCTGGGCCTCCATCGAGGCGCGCATCATCAGCAGCGGCATCACCGGGCGAATATGCTTGATGGCGATTTCGCGGCCAAAGCCGTAGCAGCGCGCTTCGCCGTCCCACACCTCATACTCGTTATTATCGTTCCAGGTCGAATCAATGCCCATCTCCAGCAGCTGGCTGGTGACCCCTTCCTGCCACCAGGCCACGGTTTGCGGATTGGTAAAGTCGAGATGCGATCCTTCATCGTCCCAGAAGCTGGAGCGCTCCGGAGCGTCGGTTTGCGAATCGCGCACGAAGAGACCGCGCTCCGCCACCTCGCCATAGCGCGGATGGTCCTGCAGCAGGCAGGGTTTGATATTGGCGGCCAGCTTCAGCCCGGCGTCGTGGAACGACTGACTCATCACTTTCGGCTGCGGCACCTTGTCGTGGTTCCAGTTAAAGACGTAGCGCTTGCCGTTAATCGAGGTATAGCCGGAAGAGAGCTGGAACGAATCGCACGGAATAGCGTGCTCATCGCACAGGCGGATGAAGTTCATCAGCTGATTTTGCGCATCCGGCGCGTCGGTATAGTGCATGGTCGAGCCGCTGTAGCCGAGGCTCCATTTGGGTCCGAACAGGGTTTTACCGGTCAGACGGACGAAGGCTTTGGTCACATCCAGCACCTGTTTACCGGTGAACAGGTAGTAATCGATATCGCCAGCTTCCGCCTGCCAGCGGCGATAGGCGGTATGATAGTTGTCGATTTCGTTACCCAAATCCAGCCAGCAACTGCTCAGGTTGTCGTAAAACAGGCCATAGCTAACGTCGCTGCGTTGCGTGATGGTGAACGGAATATGTTTATACAGCGGGTCGGTGCTGGCGGCGTTGTAGCCCATGGCATCAAGGTTGCGCATCTCATACCGCTTACCGGTGCGCTGCAGGTCGCCGGCCTTTTCGCCCAGGCCATAGAAACGCTCGTCTTTGCGGCGGCTCAGATAGTGGGCGACGCCATCTCCGTGGGCATTGGCCAGATAGGCGCTGGTGGGGCGGTCGTTGGCAAGCTGCTGCCATTCCCCGGCGTCGTCGCGATAGCTCCACTCCAGCCACAGCGGCTGATGGACGGTGACGCGCAGCTGGCGGGTGGCGATGGTCAGCGTATCGTCCTCCTGGGTCAGCTGCCAGGCCGGGAGACTAAAACCGCTGAGGTCATCCCGGGCGCGGCCTTCCCACGGCACATCCTGCTGCGGAGCGATGCTCCAGGTGCGATCCAGCGCCAGCTGGCCCTGGCGTTTCAGCAGCACGCGGAATAGATTCTCTTCCAGTACGTACAGGCACAGGGTGTGCTGGCCATCGACCGTCAATTCAACGTGATGCTCCAGCTGTTGATGCAAACTCCAGTGTTTCAACGTCTTCATATCTTACATCCACTCTCAGGCGCGCTTGGCGCGACGTTCAGCAATAAATGCCACCAGGAAAACGGCGCCAATCAGGTCAAAGAAACCCATGGCGATGAACAGCGGGTTGAAGCCAATTTTGTCGGCGGTCACCCCGATTAATAACGAGAACAGGAAGCTGGCGATCCACGCTGCGGATCCGCGCATACCGTTCACCGTCGCCATTTGTCCCTTGTCGAACGACTCCACCACCAGCGCGCTGAGCATGCAGGAGATGATCTGATGTCCGAAGCCGCCAATGGAGATCAGGACGATGGTGATATAGGGATCGCGGGTGATAGCGACGAGGGCCAGGGAGATCATCAGAAACGCGCCGGTCACCGAGCTGGCGATCACCGAGTTGACTCGCGTACAGCCGAACCAGCGAACGTACAGGCGGGTGAGGTAGCCGCTGACCACGCTGCCGAGGTCGGCGGCGAGGAAAGGCAGCCAGGCGAACATGGCGATCTGCTTGAGATCCATGCCGTGCTCTTTGGCCAGGTACAGCGGTACCCAGAAGCTCAGCACCGCCCAGGCGGGCTCGGCCATAAACGCGGGAATGGCGATCCCGTAGAAACGTTTATTCTTCGAGACGGTTTTGAGTGCGGTAAAGAAGGGCTGTTTCACCGGTGGCGCTTCGTTATCCTGCTTGATGTACTCCAGCTCGCTTTTGCTGAGGTTGGGGTGCTTTTCCGGGTTCTGATAGAAGGCCCACCACAGCACCACCCACAGCAGGGCCAGCGCGCCGGTAAACATAAACGCCCCCTGCCAGCCGAAGGAGGCATGGGCGAAGTAGATGATCGGCGGAGCGAGCATGGCGCCGATGGAGAACCCGACGCCAGCCCAGCCGGCGGCGATTGGCCGTTCAGACTTCGGGAACCACTCGCCGATGGTCTTGGCGTTGGCCGGGGTGGCGGCCGCCTCGGCCCCGCCCATAAAGAAGCGCAATATCGCCAGGTGCAGCCAGCTGCCGGCCCCGGCGTGGGCGATACAGGCCAGCGCCCACAAGGTGGCGCAGATCATAAACCCGAGCTTCAGGCCGATGACGTCGATAAGCCAGCCACAGAGCGGCTGGAAAATCGTGTAAGCCAGCTGAAACGCGCCGACGATCCAGGAATATTGTTCGGTGGTAATGCCGAGCGTCGCTTTCAGTTCCGGGGCGATAATCCCCAGCGAGTTGCGTGTGATGTAGTTGACGGTGACGCCAAGTAAAAACAGGACCAGCACCCACCAGCGCAGGTTTTTTACCACCCGGCGCGTTTTGCTGACCGCGATATCATTGTTGAGGCCTTGACTCATAGCACACTCCACATGACGTTAGTAGGGGGAAAGTGACGACCTCAATCCTTGAGTGGCCACGTAGTGTTATTAACTATTTGAATAGTCTATTTTTTTATCTCAACATCATTGGTATAACTAGTATGGGAGATGTTGGACCAATTCAGGCTAAGGGAGAAAAAACGGCGGGCAAAGTGCTATTTATGCAAGTTTTTTCATGAAATGACCGGGATCTCAAATTTTGCGCTGTCATTTGCTTACAGGGAGCGCTTTGGCGATTATGAAAATTCTTTCATTTTCCAATCGGAGCTGGATCACAAAATGGATAAAAAGCTGCGCGTCGCCGAAATCGCTGCCCGCACTGGGCTGTCGGCCAGTACCGTTTCGCGCGTCCTGGCCGGAAAGGCGAATACCAGCGACAAGGCGCGCCGGGCGGTGCTGGAGTGCGCCCGCGAGCTGGGGGTCATGCAGGGGCTGGCCGCCGGGCGTCTGCTGCTCAATAATCTGCTGGTGTTTGCCCCGCAGCGCGCCTTCGATGAGCGGTCGGATATCTTCTACTACCGGGTGATCCAGAGCATCAATAACGCGCTGGCGGCGCATGAAGTGCGCCTGCGCTACTGCGCGCTGGACGAAAACGACAGCGACGCCAATCTGTTTCTTGCCCGCATGAACGAAGCGGAGACCCAGGCCGCGGTGCTGCTGGGGATCGACGATCCGCATATTCATGGCCTGGCGGCGGATCTGGGTAAACCCTGCGTCTTGATAAACTGTCGGGATGAAGGGATGCGGTTGCCGTCCATTGCCCCCGATCATCGTTTGATTGGCCAGTGCGCCGCCCGCTATCTGTTTGATATGGGGCATCGGGTGGTGATGAACGTCATGTGTTTGCGCCGCTATACCATGGAGCTGCGGCTGGGGGGGATCGAGGAGGCGTGGCGCGCGCGCAATTTGCGCTTTACCGCCAGCCGGGATCTCATCAGCGTCGCCAACTTTAGCGCCAGAGAGACCGAAGAGCAGGTGGGGGCCTGGCTTGATGGCTTACAGGGCAGGCCGTTGCCCACCGCCTTCCTGGTGGGCGGCGATTTCATGGCCGCCGGCACGGTCAGCGCATTGCAAAAGCGCGGCCTGCGGGTGCCGCAGGATGTCTCGGTGATGAGCATCGACGGGTTTAATCTGGCGGCGATCCAGGAGGCGCCGCTGACCGCGGTGCATGTGCCGCGGGATGAGCTGGGCAGCGAGGCGGTGCACCTCCTGCAGCAGCGCCTGCTGCGCCCGGAGGCGCCGCACGGTTCGCTGCTGCTGCACGGCACGCTGGTGGTGCGCGATTCGGTACGGCGGATCCGGCCGGGCAAAGGCCATACCGCCGTGGAGCCGCAGGGGCTGTATGACGATTAAACCGGGATACCCAGCGCCCGTTTGCCGTGGATGTTCAGATCCTCCAGGGTGAAGCGCCCCTGCCAGCTGGCCTCATAGTCCTCGCGCGGGAAATCACCCGGCGAGGCCCCTTTTTCCAGAGCGATTTTCACTTTCTGCGCGTAGGCGAGGTTCTTCTCGCACATCGGCGCCGCCGGAATGTACATCACATTGCCCCAGCCCTGCTGATTTTCCACCGGCGCCACCGAGTGAATGACGTCGCAGTGCCACCAGACGGAATCGCCAGCGTTCAGCGCCGGGATCGAACTGAGGGCTTTGATCAGCAGCGGGTGCCACTGCTCAGAGATCGGCAGCACTCTGCCCGGCGCGACGCCGCACAGCTCATCCTCCGGCACATCGTCAAGCAGTGGGCGCAGTAGAACATAAGCCATCGCCTCGGGGATCGGCACCACGTGCAGTAGCCCCTGACCCGGGATCATGTCCGACAGCGCGGTCCAGCCCTGGAAAGTGCGGAACACTGAGCATTTGGTGGTGTTGTCGACGGTGTACTCTTCCACTTCCGTACGGTGCGCGGCGTCCCACGGATCGTAAGCGTCGACATGACCGTTAAACACGTTGGCGAAGACCTGCTGGTAGGCGGGGAGCAGCCAGCGCTCCAGCGCACCGGAATCGGTATGCGCGCCCAGCCCCTTCGAGGTGGTTCCCGGCGGACGGCGGCGAATGCGGTCAGGGTAAATGACGCTGACGTCCGGATCGAACCAGCGCTTGCCGTCCTGCTCAAAGCGCCACAGGCGGTTGAGGAAGGACTGCGCCGCCGCCATTTCATCGCTCTGGCGGGCCTGCATTTGCGAGGGCGACCAGTAGATGGGATAGATTTCCGGCCGCGAAGCCTCCAGCGTACCGAAGAAGCTGTCGCCTGGCCCTTTGTAGACCTCGTCGAAATGGTTCAGATCCAGATATTCCAGCATCGCGGTATCCCAGGCCAGCGCCTGTTCGCGCGGAAAGTGGCCTTTGATCACCGCGCAGCCCCGACGCTTAATGGCCGCGCGCTGGGCATCGCTCACGGTTCCCTCGGCGATATCGCGGAACGGAATGGTTGGCCAGACCTCCTGGCCTGCGGCTTTCAGCGTCTCAATTTCCTGCAGGCGCTCGCTGATGCGCGCTGAGAGCTTATCGAACACCGCCTGGACGTCGCCGATTTGCGCCCGCAGCGCCTGCTTCATCTGGCGAATCGCCGCTTTGTGGTCGGCGGGGAGTGTTTCGTGGGTCGGGAGAGCAGCCATAATAACCTCGCTGTATCTTTCATTCGAAAGTATTAAATCTTACAAGCGTTAATTTAAGTTAAAATGGAGTTAATGCAAGTTTAAAATCTTGCTGCGGCGCACAAAATGGACAAGCCGGGGCGTGCAGCCCCGGAGAGCGGTCAATCGTTGAAGGGAGCGCGGTTATCGAGGACGGCCTGAATGACGTTCAGCGCGCCGTCATGGTTATTATCGTCGGTCGCGTATCCGGCGATAGCCTTAATGCTGTCGGCGGCGTTACCCATGGCGAAAGCGTATTTCACCAGCTTCAGCATTTCGGCGTCGTTGCCGCTGTCGCCGATGGCCACGCACTGCTGCGGCGACAGGTTCCAGCGCTTGAGCAGGCGGCTGATGCCGTTGGCTTTATGCAGACCGGGAATAATCAAATCGACAAAGCCAAAGCCGCTGGTGACCGGCTTCATAATGCCGTCGAGCGAGACGTGCAGTTTATCGATCAGCTGCGGGATCTCGCTGTCCGGCAGGTTCAGAGAAAATTTGAACAGCGTATCGTCGATGGCGTGATAGTCGCTTACCCGCTGCAGACGGTGGTAGTGCTTTGACATCAGGTCGACGAAGGCGTCCGGGGCGTTATCGCTCACGTAGGCGCTGTGCAGGCCGCAGGCGACGAAGTTCAGCTGCGGATCTTTGAGTAATTCGCCAATCACCACCTGCGATTCGTGGCGGGTCAGTTCGCCGTGGAACAGCTGCTTACCATGCTCAAAGACCAGCGCGCCGTTTTCGGCGACGAACGAGATCTGCTCGCGGATCTCCGGGAAGAAGGAGATCAGCTGATAGTACTGGTTGCCGCTGGCGACAACGAATTCAATGCCGCGCTGCTGCAGCTGGGCGAATTGCGCCAGAAACCGTGAGCGGTCGTAGGTTTTGGCGTCATTGAGAAAAGTTCCGTCCATATCGGTGACGATAACTTTAACGGTCATAAGGGGATGCTCCTGGCTTAACTTCGACCAGTAACATTCTAATTACAATGTGATGGGGAGCACAAATTTATTTCGAATGAAAGTTCACGCATTCAGAAAATGCCGGGAGTCGGCCTTGCCTTTCCCGGCCAGCAGGACAGGGGAGGCCCGCTAAGCGTCGCGCCAGCGGGCCTGAAGGGCTACAGCGTATGCTCGGTACGGGCGATAATATCGTCCTGGGTATCCGGCGACAGAGCGGTAAAGAACGCCGAGTACCCGGCGACGCGCACCACCAAATCGCGGTACTGATCAGGATGTTTCTTCGCCTCCAGCAGCGTGTCGCGCGAGACAATGTTGTACTGGATATGCCAGCCTTTATGCACCTCGAAGAAGGTGCGCAGCAGCACCATCAGCTTCTGCTTGTCGGACGCGTTTTCCAGAGTGGACGGATTCAGCTTCTGGTTTAGCAGCACGCCGCCGAGGATCGCCCCGGTGGGCAGTTTACCCACCGAACTGATGACCGCCGTCGGTCCCAGATGGTCGGTTCCGGAGGCCGGGCTGGCCCCTTCCGCCAGCGGAGTGTGCGCTTTACGGCCATCCGGCGTCGCCATGGTCTGCGCGCCGAACGGAACGTTGGCGGAGATAGAGGACGTGCCGGCGTAATAGTTGCCGCCGATCGGGCCGCGGCCATAGCGCGGGTTGTGATACTGCTTCAGCTCGTCGATATAGGTCTGGTAGGCCCGCGCCAGCAACGCGTCCACGCTGTCATCATCGTTACCGTACTTCGGCGCGCCGTTGATCAACCGCTGGCGCAGCTGCTCGTGGGTCAGGCCGTCAAAATCTTCCGCCAGCGCCTTCGCCAGTTCCTGCTGGCCGATAACGCCCTGATCGAAGACCAGCTTTTTCACCGCCGCCAGGCTGTTGCCGAGGTTGGCGATGCCCACCTGCAGGCCGGACACCCAGTCATACTTAGCGCCGCCCTGCTTAATGCTCTTCGCCCGTTCGATGCAGTCGTCCACCAGCGCCGAACAGAGAATATCGTGGACGTTCTCTTCCAGCATAGTATCGACCACATACTCAATCTCAATCGACTTACGGGTGTAGTAGCGGATCTGGCGGTCCCAGTCGGCCAGCACCTCGTCGAAGTTAGCGAAGTTGCCTTTCGACAGGGCGTGCTCCTGCGGCAGGAACACCTGGCCGCTGGTGGCATCGCGGCCGCCTTCCAGCGTCGCCAGCATCACCCGCGCGAAGTTGATAAAGCTCATGCCGGTGCAGCGATAACCCCATTTGCCGCCGACCGCGGTTTCGATGCAGCCGATGGCCGCATAATCGTAGGCATCCTGCGGCTCGATTCCCAGCTTGATAAATTCCGGGATCACGATCTCGTCGTTATTAAACGCCGGCATGCCGAAGCCGCAGCGGATCACCTGGACGCAGGCGTCGAGGAAGTCGTTGCTCATTCCGGCGTGGTAGCGCACGCTGAGGTTCGGCTGGGTCGAGCGCAGACGACCGCAGGATTCCAGAATGGCGTACGACAGCGGGTTGACCGCGTCCTGCGGCTGGCCGTCCACCAGGTTCTGGCCGCCGATGGTGACGTTCTGGTACAGCGGGCTGCCGGCCGAGGCCTTGGAGTGCGAGCCAGAGCGGATCTTGTTGACCTCCAGCAGCTTCAGCCAGCAGCTGTGCAGCAGCTCAATGGCCTGTTCGCGATCCAACGATTGCTGCAGCTCAACGTCGCGGCGGTAGTACGGATAGAGGTACTGGTCCATGCGGCCAAAGGAGACCGAGTGGCCATTGGATTCAATCTGCAGGATCAGCTGAATGAAGTAGCACAGCTGCAGCGCCTGCCAGAAGGTCTTCGGCGGCTCATGGGCGATGATGTCGCAGTTTTCGGCAATCGCCAGCAGCTCATCGCGGCGTGCGTCACGGGATTCTGCCGTCGCCATCTCGCGCGCCAGCGCGGCAAAGCGTTTGCTGTGGTCGCTGACCGCCGCCAGCACAATATCAATCGCTTTCAGGAACTGTTCGCCGTGCAGGTCTTCCAGCACCGTCAGGTTGATGCGCGACCGGCGTTCGGCGACTTTCGCGCGCATGCCGTCCAGTCCTTTCTCCAGCAGCAGCGGGTAGTTGACCGCCAGGTGAGCGTCGCCGGAGGTCATGTTGCCCTCGGCCTTAATAATGCCGGTGGCGAGGAGCGCTTTCTGCTCATCGGTAAACATGCCGTAGCAGCGGTCCTGCACGGTCTGGCCGCGCCACCACGGGCACACTTCGTGCAGTATGCGCTTGTTCTCTTCGCTGACCGCGAAGCCGGCGCCGGGGCGGTCGGCGAGATCGTCGATCTCTTTCTCGATCCAGCTGACGGTGTATTCCGGGAAGATCGGCGCGGCGCGCACTTCGCTGGCCTGGTTGCCGACGATCAGCTCATCGTGCTTGATCCAGATGGTGCGCTCGGCCAGGTGGTGAGCGAGGGCCAGGGCGCGGCGCACCGGGATCGGCTTATCAAGATGCTGCTGATACATCTCGGTATAGTGTCGGGCGCGTTCGGTACAGACCGGCGGCTTGACGATATGCACCAGCGCCATTTTATGGGCCTGGATACGGGCGCTGAGGGTGTTGAGTTTCAGGGTAGTCATAGGGGTTATCCTCGTAAGATCGCCGTTAGCCCCTTGCTCCGCGCATAATCCTGCGCAAAGGCGAGCAGCTCGGGAGCATCCAGCGGTTTATCCGGTGCGGTGTAGGGCTGACTGAGTAACTGGTATTTATTCATTCCCAGCGTGTGGTAGGGCAGGAAATGGATTTCGCTGACCCGCAGGCGGTCGGCGGCAAAATCAGTGATGGCGGTAATGTCGGCTTCGCTGGCGTTGAATCCCTGGATTAACGGCACGCGAATAATGATGTTTTTCCCCGCCAGCGCCAGGCGCTGCAGGTTGTCCAGCACCCGGCGGGCGCTGCCGTCGGTCCACTGCCGGAAAACGGCCTCGTCGACGTGCTTCAGGTCGGCGAGAAACAGGTCGATGAAGGGTAAAGCCGGCTCAATGTATTTCCACGGTACGTGCAGGCAGGTTTCCACCGCGGTATGGATACCCGCCTGATGGCTGGCCTCCAACAGCGCCTGCGCCAGGGCCGGGTTCATAAAGGGTTCGCCGCCGGAAAGGGTGATGCCGCCGCCGCTGCGATCGTAAAAGGGTTTATCGCGCAGCACCGTCGCCATGATCTCCTCGACGCTCTTCTCCTCGCCGCACACCGTGAGCGCGGTGGTGGGGCAGCAGTCGCGCAGCGCGGCGATATGGCTGTCGTTAACGTGTTGCCGGTGAATGATCAGACCCTCGAGGGTGCGGGTGATAACCGCCGGCGCCGCCTGCTGGCACAGCTCGCAGCCGGCCAGGCACAGGCGCGGGTCATACAGCAGGTCTTCGCTGCGGGCGCGGCTCTCCGGGTTCTGGCACCAGCGGCAGCCCAGCGAGCAGCCTTTCAGGAAGACGACGGTGCGGATCCCTGGGCCGTCATGGGTGGAATAGCGCTGGATATTGAAGATCATGGCTTACCCTCTTGTTTGCGTATGAATATAAAAACACTTTCAAATGAAAGTTATATTGACGCAAATCAACAAGCGGGATGGCGATAATCGCCAGGGGATAGAATAACGGCAGAGGTCACAACTTC
The DNA here is from genome assembly GCF_048822415.1 of Klebsiella sp. C360. Lineage (NCBI taxonomy): Bacteria > Pseudomonadati > Pseudomonadota > Gammaproteobacteria > Enterobacterales > Enterobacteriaceae > Klebsiella > Klebsiella sp. C360. The sequence continues at coordinate 861,216 of NZ_JBMEZZ010000001.1, read as the reverse complement.
ACCGGCGACGACCCTCGCCGGCGGCTGAACGTTAGCGCGTACCGCATACCTCGCACTGCGGGTGGCGCATCAGCTTCATTTCACGAAACTGGCAGGTCATGGCGTCGTACATCACGATTTTCCCGCTGGCGGGCGTGCCGTAGCCGGTCAACAGCTTAATGGCCTCCATCGCCTGCAGGGAACCGATAGTGCCCACCAGCGGGGCCATCACGCCGGCTTCGACGCAGGTGAGGGCGTTTTCGCCAAACAGGCGGCTCAGGCAGCGGTAGCAGGGTTCGCCCTCCTGATACGTGAAGACGCTGATCTGCCCCTCCATACGGATCGCCGCCCCGGAAACCAGCGGGGTTTGGTGGCGGAAGCAGCCGGCGTTGAGCTGGTTACGAATGGCGACGTTGTCGGTGCAGTCGAGCACCAGATCGTGCCCGGCAATCTGCCCCGCCAGCGCCGGTTCGTCCAGTAAGGCATTGAGCGGCACCAGATGAACGTGCGGATTAATGCGCGCCAGCGCCTCACGGGCGGAGTCCACCTTCGGCTGGCCGATGGCGGCGTCGCTGTGCAGCGTCTGGCGCTGCAGATTAGAGAGCGAGACGGTGTCGAAATCGAGCAGGGTGAGCTGCCCCACCCCGGCGGCGGCCAGATACTGCGCGGCGGCGCAGCCAAGTCCGCCGAGGCCGACCACCAGCACCCGAGCGGCCTTTAGCCGCTCCTGGCCGTCAAAATCAAAACCGCGCAAAACAATCTGCCGGTTATAGCGCAGCATCTCTTCATCGCTCAGCTCCACGGCCATTACAGCCCCCCAAACAGATGGCTGAACGGTTCGACGTCGACCCATTCGCCCGCTTCAACGTGGCCGCGCTCGCGCTCCAGCACGATAAAGCAGTTGCCGAGGCTGAAAGAGCTGAAAATGTGCGAGCCCTGATGACCGGTGGTGGTCACCACCAGCTCGCCGTCCGGGTTGCGCTGCAGAATACCGCGCTGAAAATCGAGGCGGCCCGGGGACTTTTTCAGCCGCGCGGCGGCCCGCACCCGCAGGCGGGTCGCCTGAAGCGGACCGTGCTTACCGGAGAGCTTCGCCAGCAGCGGCTGTACCAGCTGACAGAAGGTGACGGTGGCGGAAACCGGGTTGCCCGGCAGGCCGCAGAACCAGCTGCTGCTGAGCTTGCCGAAGGCGAAGGGTTTGCCCGGATTGATCGCCAGCTTCCAGAAGCCGATCTCCCCCAGCTCTTCAAGAATGGTTTTGGTGTAGTCGGCTTCGCCCACCGAGACGCCACCGGAGCTGATGACCACGTCGGCCTGCTGGTCGGCGGCGATAAAGGCCTCACGCAGTTGCGTCGGATCGTCAGGAATAATGCCGAGGTTAATGACCTCGCAGCCCAGCTGTTCGAGCATCAGATGCACCGCCAGGCGGTTGGTATCGTAAATCTGGCCGTCGCCAAGCGGTTGACCCGGCAGCTGCAGCTCATCGCCGGTCGAGAAGACCGCGACGCGAACCTTGCGCACCACCTCGACGTCGGCAATGCCCAGCGAGGCCAGCACCGGCAGCTCGGCTACCGTCAGCGGCGTACCCGCCGGGAAGACCACCGCGCCGTGGGCGATATCTTCCCCGCGGCGGCGAATATGCTGCCCGGCTTTCACCGGCGCGGCAAAGCGCACGCCGACGTCGGTCTGTTCGGTCTCTTCCTGCATGACCACCGCGTCGCAGCCCGCAGGCACCGGCGCGCCGGTCATGATGCGGATACAGGTGCCGGTGGGCCAGGCGTCGTGAAACGGTTGGCCCGCAAAGGCCTTCCCGGCGACCGGCAGGGCCGCGCCGTCGTTGAGGTCGCTCAACCGGACGGCATAGCCATCCATCGCCGCGTTATCAAAGCCGGGGACATCCAGCGGGGAGATAATGTCATGGGCGGTGACGCGCGCGAAGGCCTGCAACAGCGGTACAGTTTCCGTCGCGCTCAGCGGCGTAATACGATCGAGCATCTGGGTGAGGGCTGTGTCGAGCGGCATCAGTCCGGCGGTAAAATCCATGGGTCACTCCTGCGGGCAAAACGGCGAAAACGCCTATTATGGCAGAAAAGCGGCGCGGGCTGTATGCCACCTGGGTACGAGGCTTTACATCGACCGCCGCTCTTTCTATATTCAAAAATTGTATAAGGCATTCAGCAATATAATGATATCAATACCCTTATTCCTGACGTGACCGGCGCCGCGACGCGGTACGACAGGGCGGGGGCTATCCACTTCATCGTTAAGGACTGGCGAAATGGGCAAGGCGGTTATAGCAATTCACGGCGGCGCAGGGGCGATTTCTCGCGCGCAGATGACGCCGGAGCGGGAGCGGGAGTACGTGGCGGCGCTGTCGGCTATCGTCGAAAGCGGGCAGAAAATGTTGGCTGCGGGCGCCAGTGCGCTGGATGCCGTGACCGAGGCCGTCCGTCTGCTGGAGGAGTGTCCGCTGTTTAACGCCGGGATGGGCTCGGTATTTACCCACGATCAAACCCACGAGCTGGACGCCTGCGTGATGGACGGCTACAGCCTGCAGGCGGGGGCGGTGGCCGGGGTCAAACATCTACGTAATCCGGTGCTGGCGGCGCGTCTGGTGCTGGAGGAGAGCCCGCACGTGCTGCTGATCGGCGAGGGGGCGGAAAATTTCGCCTTCTCCCACGGAATGGCGCGCGTCGATAACGATCTCTTTTCCACCCCCGAGCGTCTGCTGCAGCTGCAGGAGGCGAAAGCGGGCGGGGAGATCATCCTTGACCATCACGCCGCTCCGCTCGACGAACGGCAGAAAATGGGCACCGTCGGGGCGGTGGCGCTCGATCTGGCCGGCAATCTGGCGGCGGCGACCTCCACCGGCGGCATGACCAACAAACTGCCCGGACGCGTCGGCGACAGCCCGCTGCCGGGCGCGGGGTGCTACGCCAACAACGCCAGCGTGGCGGTCTCCTGCACCGGCACCGGCGAAGTCTTTATGCGTACCCTGGCGGCCTACGATATCGCCGCCCTGATGGAGTACGGTCAGCTCAGTCTCTATTCCGCCTGCGAGCGGGTGGTGATGGAGAAGCTGCCGGCCCTCGGCGGCAGCGGCGGGCTGATTGCCGTCGATCGCGAAGGCAACGTCGTTTTACCGTTTAACAGCGAAGGCATGTACCGCGCCTGGTGCTATGCCGGCGATACGCCGACCATTGGCATTTATCGCGAATAGAACAAGGGAGAGGAGAGTGCCGCAAACTCACGAAACGGATACCTGCGAAGTACTGGTGGTGCGCAACCTGAACGTGGCGTTCCGCCAGCAGGATGCGCCAGAGGTGCAGGCCGTGCGTCAGCTTTCCTTCAGCCTGCGTCGCGGCGAGACGCTGGCGATTGTCGGGGAGTCCGGTTCGGGAAAATCGGTCACCGCGCTGGCGCTGATGCGTCTGCTTGACGCCGCCAGCAGCGAGGTGAGCAGCGAGGGGCTGTGGCTGCGACGGCGCAACCGGCAGGTGATCGCGCTCAATGAGCAATCGGAGGCCGAAATGCGCCGGGTACGCGGCGCGGATCTGGCGATGATTTTTCAGGAGCCGATGACCTCGCTGAACCCGGTATTCACCATCGGCGAGCAGATCGCCGAATCCCTGCGCCTGCACCAGGGGCTGGGGCGCGAAGAGGCGCTGCGCGCGGCGAAAAAGATGCTCGACCAGGTGCGTATTCCCCAGGCGGAAGAGATGCTCTCACGCTATCCGCACCAGCTCTCCGGCGGTATGCGCCAGCGGGTGATGATCGCCATGGCGCTCTCCTGTCGGCCGGCGGTGCTGATTGCCGACGAGCCGACCACGGCGCTGGATGTCACCATTCAGGCGCAAATTTTGCAACTTATCGCCGTCCTGCAAAAGGAGATGGCGATGGGGGTAATCTTTATCACCCACGACATGGGGGTGGTGGCCGATATCGCCGATCGGGTGCTGGTCATGTATCGCGGCGAGGCGGTGGAGACCGGCAGCGTCGAGGAGATTTTCCGTTCCCCGCAGCACCCTTATACGCAGTCGCTGTTGGCGGCGGTCCCCCGGCTGGGGGAGATGCGCGGTCAGGATCTGCCTCGCCGCTTTCCGCTACCGGGGCAGCCGCTGGCGGAGACAGACACGCCAGACACGGTGGTGGTGGGGGAGCCTATTCTGCAGGTGCGCGATCTGGTGGCCCGTTTCCCGGTGCGCGGCGGACTTCTCAATCGCGTGACGCGCGAAGTGCATGCGGTGGAGAAGGTGAGTTTTGATCTCTGGCCGGGAGAGACCCTGTCGCTGGTGGGGGAGTCCGGCTGCGGCAAGTCGACCACCGGGCGGGCGCTGCTGAGGCTGGTTGAGACCCAGGGGGGGACCATTACCTTCGATGGTCAGCGGATCGATACCCTCTCCGGCAGCAAGCTGCAGTCCCTGCGGCGCAATATTCAGTTTATTTTTCAGGACCCTTACGCCTCGCTCGATCCGCGCCAGACAGTCGGCGATTCGATTATGGAGCCGCTGCGGGTGCATGGCCTGCTGGACAGGGAGGCGGCGCGCGAGCGGGTCGCCTGGCTGCTTAAGCGCGTGGGGCTGCAGCCGGAGCATGCCTGGCGCTACCCCCATGCCTTTTCCGGCGGCCAGCGGCAGCGGATCTGCATTGCCCGCGCGCTGGCGCTTAATCCGAAGGTGGTGATTGCCGATGAGTCGGTGTCGGCCCTGGATGTCTCCATTCGGGCGCAGATTATCAATCTGATGCTCGACCTGCAGCGCGAAATGGGCATCGCGTTTCTGTTTATTTCCCATGATATGGCGGTGGTGGAGCGCATCAGCCACCGCGTGGCGGTGATGTATCGCGGCCGGATTGTCGAAATCGGCCCGCGCCGCGCGGTGTTTGAAAACCCGCAGCACCCCTATACCCGTAAGCTCATGGCCGCCGTACCGGTGGCCGACCCGGCCTACCGTCATCCGCAACGGGTCCTGCTGTCAGATGACGTTCCGGGCAATATTTATAAGCGGGGCGAGGAGATCGCCAGCCCGCCATTGCAGCAGGTTGGGCCGGGCCACTTCGTCGCCCGCGACGCCGCCGATGTGCTGGGCAGAGCATAACAACACATAACGCACCTTTTCAGGAGAACACGATGACACAACCTGTTTCACGCAAATGGTGGCTGGCGCTGAGTATCGCGGCGGCCCTGGCGAGCGCCCCCGCTTTTGCCGCCAAAGATGTGGTGGTGGCGGTCGGGTCTAACTTCACGACGCTCGACCCCTATGATGCCAACGATACCCTGTCGCAGGCGGTGGCGAAGTCCTTTTATCAAGGCCTGTTCGGCCTTGATAAAGAGATGAAGCTGCAAAATGTCCTTGCCGAGAGCTACACCGTATCGCCGGATGGCCTGGTGTACACCATCAAGCTGCACAGCGGGGTGAAATTCCAGGATGGCACCGACTTTAACGCCGAGGCGGTCAAGGCTAACCTCGACCGCGCCAGCAACCCGGAAAACCATCTTAAGCGCTATAACCTGTATAAAAATATCGCCAGCACCGAGGCGGTCGATCCAACCACGGTGAAAATTACCCTCAAGCAGCCGTTCTCGGCGTTTATTAATATTCTCGCCCATCCGGCGACGGCGATGATTTCGCCGGCGGCGCTGAAAAAATATGGCAAAGATATCGGCTTCCACCCGGTGGGCACCGGGCCGTATAAGCTCGATACCTGGAACCAGACCGACTTCGTGAAGGTCAGCAAGTTCGATGGCTACTGGCAGCCGGGGCTGCCGAAGCTGGATTCCATTACCTGGCGACCAGTGGTCGATAACAATACCCGGGCGGCGATGCTGCAGACCGGCGAGGCGCAGTTCGCCTTCCCGATCCCCTATGAGCAGGCGCCGCTGCTGGCGAAAAACAGCAAACTGGAGCTGGTGGCCAGTCCGTCGATCATGCAGCGTTACATCAGCATGAACGTGACGCAGAAGCCGTTCGATAATCCGAAGGTGCGCGAAGCGATCAATTACGCCATCAACCGCCAGGCGCTGGTCAAGGTGGCGTTTGCCGGCTACGCCACCCCGGCGACCGGCGTGGTGCCGCCGTCGATTGCCTACGCCCAGAGCTACCCCGCGTGGCCTTACGATCCGGCGAAAGCGCGCCAGCTGCTGAAAGAGGCCGGCTACCCCAACGGGTTTAACACGACGCTGTGGTCGTCACATAACCACAGCACCGCACAGAAAGTGCTGCAGTTTACCCAGCAGCAGCTGGCGCAGGTGGGCATTAAGGCGCAGGTGACGGCGATGGACGCCGGTCAGCGGGCGGCGGAAGTGGAAGGTAAAGGGCAGAAAGAGAGCGGGGTACGGATGTTCTATACCGGCTGGTCCGCCTCCACTGGCGAAGCCGACTGGGCGCTGTCGCCGCTGTTTGCTTCCCAAAACTGGCCGCCGACCCTGTTCAACACCGCCTTTTACAGCAACCCGCAGGTGGATAGCGCACTGAGCGAGGCGCTGAAAACCACCGATCCGCAAGAGAAAACCAAACTCTATAAAGCGGCGCAGGATATTATCTGGAAAGAGTCGCCGTGGGTGCCGCTGGTGGTGGAGAAACTGGTCTCTGCCCACAGCAAGAATCTCACTGGCTTCTATATCCAGCCGGACACCGGCTTCAGCTTCGAACAGGCAGATTTAACACCGTGAAGGTCGAGATGATGCCCTCCGGCACGGGTGGGAGGAGGGCGGTTTTTCCGCGGGGCGGGTGGTGGAGGTACGATGCTCAACTATGTGATTAAGCGCCTGCTGGGGCTGATCCCCACCCTGCTAATCGTCGCGGTGCTGGTGTTTCTCTTCGTCCATATGCTGCCCGGCGATCCGGCGCGGCTGATTGCCGGACCGGAAGCCGACGCCCAGGTGGTGGCGATGGTGCGCCAGCAGCTGGGGCTTGATCAGCCGCTGCATGTCCAGTTTTGGCACTACATCACCAACGTGCTGCGCGGCGATTTTGGCATGTCCATGGCCTCGCGGCGTCCCGTTGCCAGTGAGATAGCCAGCCGCTTTATGCCCACCCTGTGGCTGACGCTGGCCAGCATGAGCTGGGCGGTGCTGTTTGGCATGGCGGCGGGGATCGCGGCGGCGGTGTGGCGCAATCGCTGGCCCGACCGTCTGGGAATGGCGCTGGCGGTGAGCGGCATTTCGTTTCCGGCCTTTGCCCTCGGCATGCTGCTGATGCAGGTGTTTTCGGTTGAGCTGGGTTGGCTGCCGACGGTGGGCGCCGACAGCTGGCGGCACTATATTTTGCCTTCGCTGACCCTTGGCGCGGCGGTGGCGGCGGTGATGGCGCGCTTTACCCGCGCGTCGTTCGTCGATGTGCTGCATGAAGACTATATGCGTACCGCCCGGGCGAAAGGGGTGAGCGAAACGCGGGTGGTGCTCAAGCATGGTCTGCGCAATGCGATGATCCCGGTCGTCACCATGATGGGGCTGCAGTTCGGTTTTCTGCTCGGCGGCTCGATCGTCGTGGAGAAGGTCTTCAACTGGCCGGGGCTGGGGCGACTGCTGGTCGATTCGGTAGAAATGCGCGATTACCCGGTGATTCAGGCGGAAGTGCTGCTCTTTTCGCTGGAGTTTATTCTTATCAATTTAGTGGTGGATGTGCTGTACGCGGCCATAAACCCGGCTATCAGGTATAAGTAAGGTGCGATTGCTTAACTGGAGAAGGCAGGCGGCGCTGAACGCCATGCCGGGCATCAGGCCCGGCGAGATCCATACCCCCTGGCATGAGTTCTGGCGGCGCTTTCGGCGTCAGCCGGTGGCCATGGGCGCCGGTATTTTTGTGCTGTTGCTGATTGCGGTGGCCATCGTCGCCCCATGGATAGCGCCGTACGATGCGGAAAATTATTTTGACTATGACCGGCTTAACGAGGGGCCTTCGCTGGTGCACTGGTTCGGCGTCGACTCGCTGGGGCGCGATATTTTCAGCCGGGTGCTGGTGGGCGCGCAGATCTCGCTGGCCGCCGGGGTGCTGGCGGTGCTGATTGGCGCGGCCATCGGTACGGTGCTTGGGCTGCTGGCCGGCTACTATGAGGGCTGGTGGGACCGGCTGATTATGCGTCTGTGCGATGTGCTGTTCGCCTTTCCGGGGATCCTGCTGGCGATCGCGGTGGTCGCCGTCATGGGCAGCGGGATGGCCAACGTGATTATCGCCGTGGCGATCTTCTCGATCCCGGCGTTCGCCCGGCTGGTGCGCGGCAATACTCTGGTATTAAAGCAGCAGACTTTTATTGAATCGGCGCGCAGTATTGGCGCCAGCGATGCCACCATCCTCTTCCACCACATCCTGCCGGGGACGGTGTCGTCAATCGTGGTTTATTTCACCATGCGCATTGGGGTATCGATTATTTCGGCGGCCAGTCTGTCGTTTCTCGGCCTCGGCGCGCAGCCGCCCACGCCGGAGTGGGGTGCCATGCTCAACGAGGCGCGGGCGGATATGGTGATGTCTCCGCACGTGGCGCTGTTTCCGGCGGTGGCGATTTTCTTGACCGTGCTGGCGTTTAATCTGCTGGGAGATGGCCTGCGCGATGCGCTGGATCCGAAGTTAAAGGGGTAGGGGACGTCGGGGGACGGTCTGGCGCACGACGGGGGGATAAGCTGCATCGGTTGCCCCTTTCTCATCCGGGAAAATCGTTTATCACGTGTGGCGTCAGCGCACATTGCGCTCCCGGTTAATTTTCTGCGTTATGTCTCTTACGGCGCAGGGAGCGCACAGGGGGCGGCCAGTCGCCGCCGCCCCCTGTACCCCCGGGCTCCGGCCAGCAAAATCGCCACTGCGTGGTGCCTTCGACTTTTCCCTGCAGGCTTCGGGTCGGGCCGAGGCAGCGTCCGTGCAAAACACGGCCCTCAGCCCGCATCCATGCGGGCTGCCCCGGCCTTCCGGGAACGTCTCAGCGATTTTGAGGCCGTCAGCACCGGCAGTTTCAGCAACCATGGTGAATAAATTAACGACAGGTCGTAAGAACCCCAGGCCGGGTAAGGCGCAGCCGCCACCCGGCATAAAAGTGGCTCCGTGCCCGCTGTCATCGCCCGGTGGCGCTGCGCTTACCGGGCCTACGATGTGTCAGCCTGTGAGGGGACCCCGTAGGCCGGGTAAGGCGGAGCCGCCACCCGGCATAAAAGTGGCTCCGTGCCCGCTGTCATCGCCCGGTGGCGCTGCGCTTACCGGGCCTACGATGTGTCAGCCTGTGAGAGGACCCTCCAGGCCGGGTAAGGCGTAGCCGCCACCCGGCAAAATAACGGCGCAACAGGGTTGCCTGGAAGGTTATCGGCGCTGCGCTTGCCGGGCCTGCGAGGTATGAGCCTGTGAGAGGACCCTGTAGGCCGGGTAAGGCGGAGCCGCCACCCGGCATAAAAGTGGCTCCGTACCTGCTGTCATCGCCCGGTGGCGCTGCGCTTACCGGGCCTACGATGTGTCAGCCTGCGAGAGGACCCTCCAGGCCGGATAAGGCGCAGCCGCCACCCGGCAAAATAACGGCGCAACAGGGTTGCCTGGAAGGTAATCAATGCTGCGCTTGCCGGGCCTGCGAGGTATATGCCTGTGAGAGGACCCTCCAGGCCGGGTAAGGCGGAGCCGCCACCCGGCATAAAAGTGGCTCCGTGCCTGCTGTCATCGCCCGGTGGCGCTGCGCTTGCCGGGCCTGGGGGGGAGCCTACGGGAGGACCTCCAGGCAGGGGAATGCGATAAGCCGCTATCCGGGAAGCTGGACTAGATCCGGGTTCCCCACAGATCGTATTCGTCGGCGTGCTCGACTTTCACCCGCACCACGTCGCCCGGCTTAACGCGGGTTTCGCCGTTCAGGTAGACCGCGCCGTCGATTTCCGGGGCGTCGGCCATGCTGCGGCCAATGGCGCCTTCTTCATCCACTTCATCCACCAGCACCAGGATTTCGCGGCCCACTTTTTCCTGCAGACGCTCGGCAGAGATCTGCTGCTGCAGCTGCATAAAGCGGTTCCAGCGCTCCTCTTTCACCTCTTCCGGCACCTGGTCCGCCAGCTCATTGGCGGTGGCGCCTTCAACCGGGCTGTACTTGAAGCAGCCGACGCGGTCGAGACGCGCCTCTTTCAGGAAGTCGAGCAGCATCTGGAAATCTTCTTCCGTTTCGCCCGGGAAGCCCACGATAAAGGTGGAGCGCAGGGTCAGATCCGGGCAGATTTCACGCCACTGCTTGATACGCGCCAGCTGACGGTCCGCGGATCCTGGACGCTTCATCAGCTTCAGGATACGCGGGCTGGCGTGCTGCAGCGGAATATCGAGGTACGGCAGAATTTTGCCTTCCGCCATCAGCGGGATCACATCGTCGACGTGCGGGTACGGGTAGACATAGTGCAGGCGCACCCAGATGCCGAGCTTCGCCAGCTCTTCGCACAGGCTGACCATGCTGGTCTTCACCGGCATACCGTTGTGGAAACCGGTGCGGTGCTTGACGTCGACGCCGTAGGCGGAGGTGTCCTGCGAAATCACCAGCAGCTCTTTCACGCCAGCGTCAGCGAGGCGTTTGGCTTCCGCCAGCACTTCGCCAATCGGACGGCTCACCAGATCGCCGCGCATGGACGGAATAATGCAGAAGGTGCAGCGATGGTTGCAGCCTTCGGAAATTTTTAAGTAGGCGTAGTGGCGCGGCGTCAGCTTAACGCCCTGTTCCGGCACCAGGCTCAGGAACGGGTTGTGCTTCGGCTTTGGCGTATAGTGGTGGACGTGCTCCAGCACCTGCTCATAGCTGTGCGGACCGGTGATCTCCAGCACCTTCGGGTGCACTTCGCGGATCTGATCCTCTTTTGCGCCGAGACAGCCGGTGACGATCACCTTGCCGTTCTCTTTCAACGCTTCGCCGATCGCTTCCAGCGATTCCTGCACAGCGCTGTCGATAAAGCCGCAGGTGTTAACGATCACCATATCGGCGTTGTCGTAGGTAGGTACGACGTCATAACCTTCGGTGCGCAGTTCGGTCAGGATACGCTCTGAGTCCACGAGGTTTTTCGGGCAGCCCAGGGAGACGAAGCCGATTTTCGGCTGGTGCGTGACATTGCTCATAGCTTAAAAAGTGTTCAATTATTGGAATGGTCAGGGCAGGAATTCTACAGATCTTTGCGAAAAAGAGTATAGCTCCGTCACGGTTAATGGTGAAAAAGCGCACCCAACCCTGCCTTTCACGACCCTGCCGCTACAGCGGATCCCGCACGCCCCGGGGCAGAGGGGCGGGAAACGCTTCCGGCACGCCGTGCGCGCGGGCGGCGACTTATGCCCGGCGTTGCTGCCGGGTGGAGACTTATTGCGCCGGGGTGACGGCCCCGGAGGGGGCGACGCCGGGCTTTTTCGGCTCGCGCTTATCCTGCAGCGTGAAGACAGAGATCAGAGTAAAGAGCCCGGCGATGCCGCCGAGGATCAGATAGGTGTCGGCGAAGCCAATGGTATCGTACAGATAGCCCGCCAGCGGCGAGTAGATGGCGGTGGCGATCGAGGCGACAAACAGCACCAGTAAATAGACTGTTGAAGAGAGCTTGTGGTCGAAGTTGGCGGCGATGAATTTAAAGACCGACACCAGAATTAACGGTTTCTCCAGGGCATGCATCATTTTTACTGCGCCAATCCACACCGGGCCGAGAGGCACCGCCGAGCCAGCAATACGTACCGACATGATCAGCCCGGCAATGATCAGCGCCCATTTGGCGCCGGTCCGGTTAACAAACCACGGCATCAGGCATAAGAACAGCGTTTCGCCGCACACCTGAATGGAGGCGAGGATCCCATACCAGCGGTTGCCTTCCTCCGGCGTCGGGAACTGCAGCGAGAAGTACTGGGCAAATTGCTGATCGTAGGTGTCATAAATCTGCGTGACGAACAGGGTAAAGATCAGCAGCATCCAGAACTGGCTGTTCTTCGCCAGCTCAAGGGCATGGGAGACCTTCAGCGATTCGCTCCGCGCCACATCGGCGTCAGTTAATTCGATTTTGGTCAGCATAAAGCAGACGGCGGCGATGACGATGGCGAGGCTGGCGAGCCAGAAGGCCAGATTGGGATTGCTGTCGATATATTTACCGACGATCCAGGCCGCGGCCGCCCAGCCTAACGAGCCCCACATCCGCACCCGACCGTATTCGAACTGGTAGCGGCGGGAAATTTTATCGATATAAGAGTCGATCACCCCGCAGCCGGAGTTAAAGATGATCCCCAGATAGATGCCCCCCAGCAGCGCGCCAATCCAGAAGCTGTGCATCAGCAGCGGCGCGTAAACGTAGATAAAGAAGGGGCCTACCGGCAGGAGCAGCGCCACCAGCAGCCAGATAAGGCGTTTTTTCAGGCCGAACTTGTCGGAGATAAAGCCGAAGAAAGGCTGCATCAGCAGGGCGATAAAGGCGTTGACCGAATAGAGCAGGCCGGTTTTCGTGGCGCTGATGCCAAGATGCTGGGTGGTCCAGATGACAAAGAAAGCCATGGTCGACGACCAGGCGAACAGGTAGAGGAAATCGAAAAGACTCAACAGAAGGTAGTTTCTTTTACCGGGCGTCATGGTTCAGTTCCTTGCAAATGGGCAGAGAGATTATCAGCGAACCGCGGTCGCTGTTTTTATTAAATGTTATACGTATTACATTAATGATTTGTTATGGCATCCTGACTGGCGATCGCGCAATAGCGCCAGCAATATAATGTGATCATTGCAGCACTATTTTGGCCTTTTTATGGCGGCGAATGCGAATTAATTTCTTTGTGAAATCAAATGTGATCGTATAACATAATCTTTGTTATATACCTGACAATGCGGCAAGGTTGTTACATTGTAAAGGGTGTTAAAGGCTTGGGAATAATTGACCTGGCGCATCATTTTGTACAAAAAATAACCGTATTATGGATGAGGTAAAGGACGACAGAGGAGGAACCGTGATGACCGTTGACAGACTATACCGCCACCTTTTGCAGAAGCTCATTAACGCCAATATCGATATTGACGCCTGTCTGCAGCTGCGAAAGGCCAAAGGCTACATGTCAGTCAGCGAAAATGACCATCTGCGTGAAAACTTGTTTGAGCTTTGCCGTGAAATGCGTGCCCAGGCGCCGCGCCTGCAGAATGTCATTTCACCGGAGGAGAGGGATGCCCTTCGTTTGGCCGGCGAGTCCGTCGCCGCCGCTGCAGTATGCCTGATGAGCGGACATCATGATTGTCCGCTGTACATCGCTGTTAACGTAGAGAAGCTAGAACGCTGTCTGACAGGATTGACTTCAAATATTCATAAATTGAATAAATTGTCGCCAATCCCTCATGCCTGATCGGCTGAAACTCAGGGGAAGTGGACGCTTCCCCTGTTAAAGGTTATGTAAAAATCCCCGCGCAAATTTCCCCGCTGGCTACCCTTTAGCGCAGAGCTGACGAAAGGAGAATGCCATGCGTCCGATCCCGCTGCTGTTGCTATTGAGCGCCCTGTCGCTGCCGGCCCTGAGCCAGGCCGCGGTGCGGGTGGAAGTATTGCAGAACCGGCTGGCCCATCCGTGGAGCCTGGCGTTTCTCCCCGGCGACCAGGGCATGTTGATTACTCTGCGCGGCGGCGAGCTCAAGCGCTGGCAGCCGGGTAAAGGCCTGTCGGCGCCGATAGCCGGCGTGCCGCAGGTGTGGGCCAACGGCCAGGGAGGCTTACTGGACGTGGCGCTGGCCCCGGATTTCGCGCAGTCGCGGCGGGTGTGGCTAAGCTATGCGGAGAGCGACGCCAGCGGCAAAGCGGGCACCGCGGTGGGCTACGGGCAGTTGAGCCAGGATGCCACGCAGCTGACGAACTTCACCGTGGTGTTTCGCCAGCAGCCGAAACTCTCCGTCGGCAATCATTTTGGCGGCCGGCTGGTGTTCGACGGCAAAGGGCATCTGTTTATTGGCCTCGGGGAGAACAATCAGCGTCCCACCGCTCAGGATCTCGGCAAGCTACAGGGAAAAGTGGTCCGTCTGACGGAGACCGGGGGCGTTCCGACGGATAATCCCTTTGTTGGCCGGGCCGACGTGAGGCCGGAGATCTGGGCCTACGGCATCCGCAATCCGCAGGGTATGGCGATGAATCCGTGGAGCGGGGCGCTGTGGCTGAACGAGCATGGTCCGCGCGGCGGGGATGAAATTAATATCCCGCAGGCGGGAAAAAACTACGGCTGGCCGCTGGCGACGCACGGCATTAACTACAGCGGCCTGCCCATTCCGGAGGCCAGGGGCAAGACGGTGCCGGGGACCGAGCCTCCCCTGTATGTCTGGCCGGTCTCACCGGGAGTGAGCGGGATGGCCTTTTACGCGGCGCAGACCTTTCCCCAGTGGCAACATAAGCTGTTTATCGGCGCGCTGAAGGAGACGTCGCTGATTGTTCTGGCGGTGGACGGCAATCAGGTCCGCGAGGAGGAGCGCCTGCTGGAGGCGCGCGGGAAACGGATCCGCGACGTCCGCGTGGGACCCGACGGCTATCTGTATGTGTTAACCGACGAGTCTAACGGCGAGCTATTGCGGCTGAGTCCGGAGAGTTAATTTCAGGTGACCGGGATCTGCACCACTTCGCGCCAGGCCGGACGCTGGCTAATCTGCTGGTACCAGCGCTGCAGATGGGGACGCGGTTGCCAGCTGTCGAGGATCGACAGCAGGTTGTAGACGAAGGGGGCGACGGCAATATCGCCAAGGCCGAACTGCTCGCCGGAGAGCCACGGCGTTTTCGCCAGCTCGTCATCCAGCATGGCGAACAGCGCTTCGCAGGCGCTGATCCCCGCGGCGATGGCCGCCGGGTCGCGTTGCTCCGGCGGCGTCCTCACCAGGCCCATTAACACCGGGCGATGGGCGGGAGAGAGCGTGCCGTTGGACCAGTCCATCCACTTATCGCCTTGCGCGCGCTGCGCCGGCGCGGCCAGCCACAGACGGTCAGCGCCATACTGGGCGGCAAGGTAGCGAATAATCGTATTTGATTCCCACAACACCACCCCGGTGGCGTCGTCCTTTAACAGCGGCACCAGCCCGTTGGGGTTCATCGCCAGATATTCCGGGTCACGATTGAGACCAAACTCCAGCCCGGCGAGGATCTGCTCATACGGCAGATCCAGCTCCTCCAGCACCCAGCGCACTTTCTTCACGTTGGTCGAGTTATTACGTCCCCACAGTGTAATCATTTTCGCTCCTGAGTTTGTTTCACTGCCGTTGCAGCGCGATCGGCGATCATGTTGGGATAAAGTTAATATTTAGGCAATCACGATCAAAAAAATTGTTCTGATTAAAGCACAGCGGCATGTTATTGCGTAAACTTTAAAAACTTTACCAACTCGCTGTTTCTTTAAGGTCATTTGTACGCTTTACTCACCGGTTGCTGCGGCGCGGTCAGAGTGGCGCGGCATATTTTGTTTGGAAAGGATACTTGGGTGGCTCTTATGATGCATGACGCTTTTTCCCTTCGCGGCCTCGCGGCAGGTTGCGCGCTGTTATTTCTTGTCGCACCTGCGGTGCAGGCTGCAGAACAACTCCCCGACGCCCCTTCGATTGACGCTCGCGCCTGGATCCTGATGGACTACGCCAGCGGGAAGGTGCTGAGCGAAGGCAATGCCGATGAAAAACTCGACCCGGCCAGTCTGACGAAGATCATGACCAGCTACGTGGTGGGGCAGGCGATAAAAGCGGGAAAAATTAAACTGACCGATATGGTGACCGTCGGGCGCGATGCCTGGGCGACCGGCAACCCGGCGCTGCGCGGCTCATCGGTGATGTTCCTCAAGCCCGGCATGCAGGTTTCAGTAGAAGATCTGAACAAAGGGGTCATCATTCAGTCCGGTAACGACGCCAGCATTGCCATTGCGGACTACGTGGCGGGCAGCCAGGACGCTTTCGTCAGCCTGATGAACGGCTACGCCAAAAAAATGGGGCTGACCAACACCACCTTTATGACCGTCCACGGCCTCGATGCGCCGGGGCAGTTCAGTACCGCCCGCGATATGGCGTTACTGACCAAAGCGATGATCCACGACGTACCGGAAGAGTACGCGGTACATAAAGAGAAAGAGTTTACCTTTAATAAAATTCGCCAGCCAAACCGTAACCGCCTGCTGTGGAGCACCAACCTCAACGCCGATGGCGTGAAAACCGGGACCACCGCCGGGGCCGGCTATAACCTGGTTTCTTCGGCCACTCAGGGCGATATGCGTCTGATTGCCGTGGTGCTGGGGACCAAAACCGACCGCATTCGCTTTAACGAGTCGGAAAAACTGCTAACCTGGGGCTTCCGCTTCTATGAAACCGTGACGCCGATTAAACCGGATGCCACCTTCGTCACCCAGCGCGTGTGGTTTGGCGACAGCAGCGAAGCGAAACTGGGGGCCGGCGAAGCGGGCTCTATCACCCTGCCGAAGGGCCAGCTGAAAAACCTGAAAGCCAGCTACACCTTAAACCAGCCGCAGCTTACCGCGCCGCTGGAGAAGGGGCAGGTGGTCGGGACTATCGACTTTAAGCTGAATGATAAAACCATCGAGCAGCGCCCGCTGATCGTCATGGAGCCGGTGAAAGAGGGCGGCTTCTTCAGCCGGATGATCGACTTCGTACTGATGAAACTGCACGGCTGGTTCGGCAGCTGGTTCTCCTGATGCCATGACCGCGCCCCGCGGGGCGCGGTCAGTTACGCTTCAATAGTGACGCTTCAATACAGCAGGGAGATCTGCTGTGCCTTCGCCAGCGCCACCAGCTCATCATCCGGGCAGATATCGCTGGCGATCACGTCAAACTTCGCTAACGCCCCCATGCGCGCCGGACGCACTTTGCCAAACTTGCTGTGGTCGACCACCAGTACATGGTAGCGCGCGTGTCGCATCGCCCAGTGTTTGACCGGCAGCTCCTCCAGGTTATAGCAGGTCGCCCCCTGTTCGCAGTCAATGCCCGCCGCCGAGTAAAAGGCGATGTCAGGGCTCAGATGGCTGAGGGTATCCTCAAGGCTCAGCGGCATAAAAATCGCGTTGCTGGCATGAAATTCTCCACCACACAGGACCGCGCGGCACTGGGGCTTTTCCTGCAGGGCCAGAAAGGTGTTCAGGGAGTAGCAGACGCCGGTGAAGGGCAAGGCATCGTCAATGGCGTCGATGATCCACGGGGTGGTGGTCCCGCAGTCGAAGAAGGCCATCTGATGGGGCTCCAGCAGCGCAGCCGCATGGCGGGCGGCGCGGCGTTTCTCCTCGACCAGCCGGGTCTTTTGGTCGCTGAGCAGGTAATGGGTGGCGCTGCGCGGCTCCAGCACAATGTATCCGCCGAGCAGCACGACCGGACCGCTGTGGCCGTTGAGGTCGCGACGAATGGTCATTTCCGACACCCCAAGCAGGGAGGCCGCTTCTTTCAGATGCAGCTTATCGCTGCGCTTGAGTGCCTGAATGAGTTGACTGATGCGTTCGTCACGGCGAGTTTCCATATTCCCTCTGCGCTAAAATCGCCCTGCGGAGGCAGGGCGTTAGCGGGATTTTACCTGTCGCTTGCGGGTTAGTCACGCGGTGGCCGCCGCGACGGTCGGCGTTTAGCCGCGCACCCAGCCTTTGCGGATCGGCAGGGAGAAGCAGAGGCGATAGAGGCGCTGCAGCTGACGGTACAGCGCCGGGCCGACAGTATGCCAGATTAGCGCCGCGCCAAGGCAGCCGCACATCCCGGCCAGCAGGCCGCCAACCATGTCCAGCGGCCAGTGGACGCCGAGATAGACGCGGGACCAGGCGATGGCGGCGGCAAGGGCCATCAGCAGGGCGCCGGACCACAGGCGATGCCAGAACAGAAAGGCCAGGGCAAAGGTAAAGCTGACGGTGCCATGGTCGCTGGGGAAGGAGTCGTCCGCCGCATGGTGCAGGAAGTTATAGCCCACGCCGGCGACAAACGGCCGATCGTGCGGATAGAGGTGGCCGATCGCCCATGAGACGGTCAGGCTGATCGTCAGCGCCAGCATCAGCTTAAAAACCATCTGCCGCTGGGCAGGCCCCCACAGCCACAAGGTCACCACCAGCAGGGGCACGATCAGAATCAAATCTTTAGCGATGAAAATCGCCACCTCAATGGCCCACTGCGGCGAGGCCGGGGTCGCGTTGAGCAGGGCGAACAGCGCGTAGTTAATATTTTCCAGCATAGACTTCCAGGCTCGTTGGTCCGATAGCAAATAAGCCGCCTACCCTAAATAAAAGCGGTGCGGAGATAAAGCAGCATTGTCTTAAAGATCAGGTTGTTATGAAATGTCGCCTCCTGAGGCGCGGCGCTAACCCCCTGAAAAGCGTCAGTATATCCTTTGTCACATTGCTGAAACATAAACGGAATATATACGCCGAGTGAATTGCAAAGAAGAAGCCTGACGATGGCGCGCAACTCGCAATATTGTGCGGTGTCACCCACAATTCACTATCTCCGCGCCGGGAGTTTCATTACACTTTGCGCGATTTTTGATAGATAAGAGATTTCATGCAAAATTATTCGCTTTCAGGCCGCCGCCTCGGAAGGCAGGCGCTGCTGTTCCCGCTATGTCTGGTGCTGTACGAGTTTTCCACCTATATCGGCAACGATATGATCCAGCCGGGTATGCTGGCCGTGGTTCAGGAATTCCAGGTGGGCAACGAGTGGGTACCCACCTCGATGACCGCCTATCTGGCCGGCGGCATGTTTTTACAGTGGCTGCTGGGGCCGCTGTCGGACCGCATTGGCCGCCGTCCGGTGATGTTGACCGGGGTGGTGTGGTTTATCGTCACCTGCCTGGCGACGCTGCTGGCGCAGACCATTGAGCAGTTCACCCTGCTGCGCTTCCTGCAGGGGATCAGCCTGTGCTTTATCGGCGCGGTCGGCTACGCGGCGATCCAGGAGTCCTTTGAGGAGGCGGTGTGTATTAAAATCACTGCCCTGATGGCCAACGTGGCGCTGATTGCTCCGCTGCTGGGGCCGCTGGTGGGCGCCGCCTGGGTGCATATCCTGCCGTGGGAGATGATGTTCGTGCTGTTCGCCGTGCTGGCGGCCATCTCGTTTGTCGGCCTGCAGCGGGCGATGCCGGAGACCGCGACGCGGCTGGGTGAAAAGCTGTCGGTCAAAGAGCTGGGCCGCGATTATCGCCTGGTGCTGAAAAACCTGCGCTTCGTCGCCGGCGCGCTGGCCACCGGCTTTGTCAGCCTGCCGCTGCTGGCGTGGATTGCCCAGTCGCCGGTCATTATTATCAGCGGCGAACAAGCCACCAGCTATGAGTATGGCATGCTGCAGGTGCCGATTTTCGGCGCGCTGATTGCCGGCAACCTGGTGCTGGCGCGCCTGACTTCGCGCCGTACCGTGCGCTCGCTGATTATCATGGGCGGCTGGCCGATCGTGTTTGGCCTGCTCCTCTCCGCGGCGGCGACGGTGGTCTCTTCCCACGCCTATCTGTGGATGACCGCCGGCCTGAGCTTCTACGCCTTCGGGATTGGCCTGGCGAACGCCGGCCTGGTGCGCTTAACCCTGTTCGCCAGCGAGATGAGCAAAGGCACGGTTTCGGCGGCGATGGGAATGCTGCAGATGCTGATCTTCACCGTCGGCATAGAGCTCAGCAAACATGCTTACGAGCTGGGCGGCAATGGGCTGTTCAGCCTGTTTAACCTGCTGGGCGGGGTGCTGTGGCTGGGGCTGATGATCTACTTCCTGAAAGATAAAAGCGTCGGCAATTCGCAGCAGGGGTAACCGGTTTTCAACCCGGATGCGCTTGCATCCGGGTCTTATCAGGCGAACGGCGCTTCGCGATCCAACACCTTATCGATAATCTGCAGAACCCCCTCTTCGTTGTTGTGCGGCGCATGATAGCGGGCGACGGCTTTGACGTCTTCCCGGGCGTTGGCCATGGCGAAGCCAAACCCGGCGTGCTGCAGCATTTCGATATCGTTGCCGCTGTCGCCGAACGCCACCACCTCATGATCCTCGATGCCCCAGCGCTGCTGCAAAATACGCAGGCCGTTGGCTTTGTGCACCCCCGGGATAATTAAGTCGATGCTGCCGTAGCCGGTGGCCACTGCGGTCACCATGTCCCCCAGCGCCGCGTGCAGCCTCGGCTGAATTTCCGGGATCAGGCGGTCCGGCACGTTGAGACCAAATTTGAGGATGGTGTCATCGAGATGGTTAAAATCATCCACCAGTTCAAGGCGGTGATAATACTTCGCCGCCACCGTCTTCAGCGCGTCGTTGTAGCGGTTGAGGGTGTAGGCGCTGCGCTTCCCGCAGGCGATGATTTCGATATTCGGCAGCGTCTGCAGATGGTCGACCACGGCGTTGAAATGGTGAACCGGCAGCTGGCAGTTGAAGACGTCTTCATTGTCGCTCACCACCCAGCCGCCGTTTTCCGCCACGAAGGCGATCTGGTGGGCGATCTCCGGGAAGAAGGAGATCAGCTGGTAGTACTGGTTGCCGCTGGCGACCACGAAGCGAATGTTTTGCTCGCGCATTCGCTGATACTGGGCGAGGAAGCGCGGCCGGTTGTAAGTTTTGGCATCGCTTAAAAAGGTGCCGTCCATATCCACCGCAATCAGTTTGATGCTCATTAGCTGTTCTCCATAACGGGTTCAGACTGTGGCTTAGCCACCGCGCGGGCGACCAGCGCCGCCACCATCACCAGGCCCAGCACCACCATCATGGCGCTGCGCAGGCCGAAATGCTCGCCGAGGAAGCCCAGCAGCGGCGGCCCGACGAGGAAAGCAAGATACCCGGTAATCGCCACCACGCTGACGCGCTTAGGGGCATCCGGACCGGTATCGCTGGCGGCGGAGATGGTCAACGGGAAGCCGAGCGAGGCGCCAATGCCCCACAGCAGCACCGAAATGCCCGCCACCCAGGGGTTGTCGACGAAGATAATCAGGCCAATGCCCAGAGCGCCCATCACCGCGCTGCCACGAACCACCGTCACCCGGCTGTAGCGATCGATAAACCAGCCGCCGGTAAAGCGGCCCAGCGTCATGCCGAGGGTGAAGCCGGCATAGATCAGCGAGCCGGAGGTGGGGCTAAAGCCGTGGCCGTCCACCATCAGCAGCGGCAGCCAGTCATTGGCCGAGCCTTCGGCAAAGGCCATCGCCAGGACGATGACCCCGATAAGCAGCAACTGCGCGTCGCGCCATACCGGCAGACCTTTCGCCTCGCCGTGGGCGGCTTCGGCGGCATTTTTACCGGTACCCTCCGGAATGGCGCGGATGGCAATGGCGATGGGCAGAATGGCCACCAGCGCGGCCGCCAGGATATGCGGGGCGGCGGGCAGGCCGAACCCGGTCACCGCCATGCCCACCCCGGCGCCGAACAGGGTGCCAAAGCTGTAGAAGCCGTGCATCATCGGCAGCACCGTTTTATTCATCTCCCGCTCAACCGCCGCGCCCTCGACGTTAATGGCGACCTCTGCCGAGCCAAAGCTGGCGCCAAAGATGGCCAGACCGAAGGCGAACAGCGGGGCGGAGGCAAGCCACAGCGCCAGGCTGAGCACCAGCATGCCGAGTACGGCGAAGGACATGGTGGTGCGGATGACCTTGCGGGTGCCAAAGCGCTTCACCAGCCACGCCGAGCAGAGAATACCGCTCATCGATCCCACCGACAGGCCAAACAGCACGACGCCCATCTCTGCGGTAGAAAGCGCCAGCAGATCGCGGATCGCCGGCGTGCGGGTGGCCCAGGAAGCCATTAATAAGCCGGGGATGAAAAAGAACATAAACAGCGCCCACAGTCGAAGCTGGAGCGCTCTGCGCGAAGATTGCGTCGTCATCCGTAAACGCCTTAAAGGAGAAGAGTGAAGACAACAGTAGCAAGCATGTGTACATTTGTACATAAACCGGAAGAGGAAAATCATGGCCCGTAGACCGAACGATCCGCAGCGCCGCGAGCGCATCCTGCAGGCGACGCTGGACACCATCGCGGCGCACGGCGTCCATGCGGTGACGCACCGTAAAATCGCCACCTGCGCGAATGTGCCGCTGGGGTCGCTGACCTACTATTTCAGTGGCATCGAGGCGCTGATCGAGGAGGCGTTCAGCCTGTTTACCGCCGAGATGTCGGCGCAGTATCAGCAAAGCTTCGCCGGGGTAGCGAACCGGCAACAAGCCTGCGATGCCATCGCGGAGCTGATCTTCAGCGCCCAGGTGACCACGGCGCGCAATATGGAGCTGATGTACCAGCTGTACGCGTTCTGTAGCAGCCAGCCAGCGCTGAAGGCGGTGATGCAGAACTGGATGCGGCGCAGCCAGCAGACGCTGGAGCAGTGGTTTGCCCCTGACACCGCCCGCGGCCTCGACGCCTTTATTGAAGGGATGACCCTGCACTTTGTCACCGATCGCGCGCCGCTGTCAAAGGCGGCGATCCGCATGATGGTCGGGCAGCTGGCAGGGGAGAGGGCGCAGGAAGAGGGGCGCTGAGGCGGCGTTTCAGCCGGAATGGCTAAACGCAGGCAACAAAAAACCCATCAACCTTGAACCGAAGTGGCGGGGTTGATGGGCTCCACAAAATGGGGACATCAAAGAAAAGCAGTGGCATTACTTATGACTGATGCCCTGAGAAAAAGTTCTGCCTGTGGCGGCTTTTTTCGCAAAAAATTTATTGTAGCCCTGGCCAGATGATCACGATGAGCGTCCCGGCGAGGGTGAGCAGCACGTTGGCGATGGCGTAGGTGCCCGCATAGCCGAGCGCCGGAATATTGCTGCGCGCAGTATCGCTGATGATCTCCATCGCCGGCGCGCAGGTGCGGGCCCCCATCATGGCGCCGAACAGCATCGCCCGGTTCATGCGCAGCACGTAGGCGCCGAACAGGAAGCAGATCACCACCGGCACCAGGCTGACGATAAGCCCGGCCGCCAGCATCTGGCCGCCGACGGCGCCCAGCCCGTTATTGATCCCGGCCCCGGCGCTGAGCCCGACCCCGGCCATAAACACCATCAGGCCAAACTCTTTCACCATGTTCAGCGCCCCCTGCGGGATATAGCCGAAGGTTGGGTGGTTGGCGCGCAGGAAGCCAAGCATGATGCCGGCGAACAGCAGGCCGGCAGCGTTGCCGATGCCGAAGCTGAAGGAGCTGAACTGGAAGGTGATCATGCCGATCATCAGGCCGACGATAAAGAAGGCGCAGAAGGCGAGGAGGTCGGTCACCTGGCTGTGAATGGAGATAAAGCCGATGCGGTCGGCTACGGTCTTCACGCGGCGGGCGTCGCCGCTGACCTGCAGCACGTCGCCTTTGTTCAGCACCACGTTGTCGTCGATAGGCATCTCGATCTGGCTGCGAATGACCCGGTTCAGGAAGCAGCCGTGATCGGTAAGCTTGAGCTGCGCCAGGCGGCGGCCGACGGCGTTGTGGTTTTTGACCACAATCTCTTCGGTGACGATGCGCATGTCGAGCAGGTCGCGGTCGAACACCTCTTTACCGTTGCGGAAGCTCGGGTCGAGGCGGGCGTGCGCGTCCGGGTAGCCCACCAGCGCAATATCGTCGCCCATCTGCAGCACCGCGTCGCCGTCCGGGTTGGCCAGAATGCCGTTGCGGCGGATGCGTTCGATATAGCAGCCGGTCTGGCGATAAATGCCCAGCTCGCGCAGATTTTTGCCATCCGCCCATGCCACCAGCTCCGGGCCGACGCGATAGGCGCGGATCACCGGCAGGTAGACTTTACGTTTGGAATCGGTATCGAGGCCGCGCTCGCGGGCGATTTGCTGGGCGCTGGTCTGCAGATCCTGATGCTGCAGCTTGGGCATATAGCGGGCGCCGACGATCAGGCTCACCAGACCAACCAGGTAGGTCAGGGCATAGCCGAGGCTCAGGTGGTCAAGCGACTGCGCCAGCTGATCGCTGGGCAGGCCGAAATGGCGCAGGGTGTCCCCCGCGCCCACCAGCACCGGGGTGGAGGTCATCGCCCCCGCCAGCATACCGGCGGTGAGCCCGATATCCCAGCCGAACACTTTACCCAGCACCATGGCGATCAGCATCGCGCTGCCGACCATCACCAGGGCCAGCATCAGATAGTTTTTCCCGTCGCGGAAAAAAATCGAAAAAAAGTTAGGACCGGCTTCCACGCCGACGCAAAAAATAAACAACATAAAGCCGAGATTAAGGGCATCGGTGTTAATCGCGAAATGCTGCTGACCTAATAATAGAGAAACGACTAAAACGCCAATGGAATTACCAAGTTGTACTGAGCCGAGACGCAGTTTTCCCAGGCATAGTCCTAATGCAAGTACAACGAATAATAACAGGATGTAATTCCCGTTTAACAAATCTGCGACGTTTATATTCACGAAAGCCAACTTCTCGTTTACTAGTAAGTTGTTGAAGGAAATGGTTATTTGGTCTAAGGTTGCTCAGGCGTTCGCGTTGTCGCGAACCTATTCTGGCACCCTGTTATAACCAGCAAAAATATACCCGCTAGTTTAATCCTTCCTGGATGCGGCGGCTAGTGACAATCGTTTTTAGGCTGGTAGGGGAGTTATTGGCATGGATTGCCGAAATGCTTTATCTGACTGGGCGACGTGGACGTGAGTTAGAGGCAACATCAGGAGGATACGGTGAAATCTGAGCGTAGTTGGGCCGGCATTATCTGTGGCTTCGTTCTGTTCATTGTGGTGTGCTTATCGTTGTTGTTACATATGAAAGGGGCCTTTCGCGCCAGCGGCAACCCGGAGCTGGGCCTGCTCTTCTTTTTGCTGCCAGGGGCGGCGGCGAGCTGTCTCTCTCCCGGACGGCGGGTGCTGCGTCCTTTGCTCGGCGCGATACTGGCGGCGCCGGTCTGTATGGTGACGATGCGGCTGTTTTTCGTCACGCACCGGACGTTCTGGCAGGAGATGGCGTGGGTACTGAGCGCGGTGTTCTGGTGTGCGCTCGGGGCGTTGTGCTTTTTGTTTATCTGCGCCTGGCTTGATACCTGGCGCAGTCATTCATCGAGTAAATAAATTTACTCAGGCAAACAGGCCAAGGTTCTCTTTCGCCCAGGCTTCGAAATCGGTGCAACCGCCGATGTGTTTCTGGTCGACGAAAATCTGCGGTACGGTTTCAACCGGTTTGCCGACGGTTTTTTCCAGATCAGCTTTGCTGATGCCTTCGGCGTGAATATCCACGTAACGGTAGTTAAAGTCATCACGCTCGTTGGTCAGTTTTTCTGCCAGCTCTTTGGCGCGAACGCAGTAAGGGCAGCCTGGACGACCAAAAATAACGGTAAACATTGCTTCTCTCCTTAAACCTCAGCCGGATGGCGAATGGCGCTTATGATGCCTGCATTGGCCGGTGAGGGAAAGAAGGTTCTGCCTTTTGCTTCGATGGTTTACGGCTATGTTTGATAAATGTCGTACTATCAAAACCCGTATACTGACCCGGCGGCGCGGTGGCATTGGCTGGCGCGCCGCGTTTATCAACCGGAGAGGCGTGATGCGAAAATTTGCCCCGTTGCCAAAAAGCATACTGCTGGTTGAGATCCTCGGGATGGGGCTGTTAACCCTCGCCTGGCTCTCGCTTAACCAGTATGTCCAGCTGCCTGCGCCCATTGCCAGCCCGACCGCGGCGCTGGTGATGCTCTTTGCCGGGATCGTGCTGATGATCCCCGCCGCCATCGTCGTGATGTGGCGGATGGCGCAGATCGTGGCCCCGCAGTTAACCCACTCTCCTGAGCCTGAATCCTTGTCTGACAGAGAAAAACGAAATGACGCCGACCATTGAGCTGCTGCGCAGCCACCGTTCTATCCGCCACTTCACCGATGCGCCCGTGAGCGACGAACAGCGCGCGGCGATTATCGCCAGCGCGCAAGCGGCATCTACCTCGAGTTTTTTACAGTGCACCTCCATCATCCGTATTACCGACCCGGCCCTGCGTGAACGTCTGGTCCCGCTGACCGGCGGCCAGCAGCACGTCGCCCAGGCGGCGGAGTTTTGGGTCTTCTGCGCCGACTTTAACCGCCACCTGCAGATCTGCCCGCAGGCGGAGCTGGGGCTGGCGGAACAGCTGCTGATCGGCGTTGTCGATACGGCGCTGCTGGCGCAAAACGCGCTGACCGCCGCCGAGTCCCTCGGGCTGGGTGGCGTCTATATCGGCGGCTTGCGCAACAGCATCGAGGCGGTGACCGAGCTGCTGGAGCTGCCGCAGCACGTCCTGCCGCTGTTCGGTCTTTGCCTTGGCTGGCCGGCGGATAACCCGGACATCAAGCCGCGGATGCCGGCCGCCATGCTGGTGCATGAGAACCGCTATCAGCCGCTGGATCACGCGCTGCTGGCGGAGTATGACGAACAGCTGGCGCACTATTATCTGTCGCGCGGCAGCAACGCCCGCCGCGATACCTGGAGCGATCATATCCGTCGCACTATCGTGAAAGAGAGTCGTCCGTTTATTCTCGACTATCTGCATAAGCAGGGGTGGGCAACGCGCTGATTACGTGTACACTGCTGCTCCGGCCAGGCGGTATCCGCCGCTGGCGGCAGGAAAGGTGGATGTGTGTTCGATAGCTGAGGCCCGCCAGTGCGGGTCTTTTTGCAGAGGTGCAGGATGAAAATTGCCATATTATCCCGGGATGGAACGCTTTATTCATGTCGACGCCTGCGCGAAGCGGCGCAACAGCGCGGGCATCAGGTCGAGATCCTCGATCCGCTTTCCTGTTATATGAACGTCAGCCCGGTGGCCTCTTCGATCCACTATAAAGGGCGCCAGCTGCCGCACTTTGATGCGGTGATCCCGCGCATTGGCTCGGCGATTACCTACTATGGCACCGCGGCCCTGCGTCAGTTTGAGCTCCTGGGAAGCTATCCGCTGAACGAATCGGTCGCCATCACCCGCGCTCGCGATAAGCTGCGCTCGCTGCAGCTGCTGGCGCGCCAGGGCATCGATCTGCCGCTGACCGGCATCGCTCACTCCCCCGATGACACCAGCGATCTGATCGCCATGGTCGGCGGCGCGCCGCTGGTGGTGAAGCTGGTGGAGGGCACCCAGGGGATCGGCGTGGTGCTGGCGGAGACCCGCCAGGCGGCGGAGAGCGTGATCGACGCCTTTCGCGGGCTGAACGCCCACATCCTGGTGCAGGAGTACATTGCCGAGGCGAAAGGCTGCGATATTCGCTGCCTGGTGGTCGGCAATGAGGTGGTGGCGGCGATCGAACGGCGGGCGAAAGAGGGCGATTTTCGCTCTAACCTGCACCGTGGCGGCATGGCTACGGTGGCGCAGATTAGCGATGAGGAGCGCGCCATTGCCATCAAGGCGACGCAAACCCTGGGCCTGGACGTCGCCGGTGTCGATATTTTACGCGCCACCCGCGGGCCGCTGGTGATGGAGGTGAATGCCTCGCCCGGACTGGAAGGCGTGGAAACCACCTCCGGCGTGGACATCGCCAGCAGGATGATCGCCTGGATCGAGCGCCAGGCGACACCGGAATTCTGTTTGAAAATAGGCGGCTAACCGCCGGATGCAAGACTGTCATGGTATGCGGCGCTTTTTTTGCGTAAGCTATGGCGTCGTTTTTCCACTGTAAGAGGTCACAGGCACTATGGATTCACTGGTCGTTCCAGGTCTGGATACGCTACGTCGCTGGCTGGATGAGATCGGCATCAGCTTTTTTGAGTGCGATTCCTGTCAGGCATTGCACCTGCCGCATATGCAGAATTTCGACGGTATTTTTGATGCCAAAATTGACCTGGTGGATAACGTGGTGCTCTTTTCCGCCCTGGCGGAGGTGAAGCCGTCTGCTTTACTGGCGCTGTCGGCGGATCTCTCGGCCATCAACGCCAGTTCGTTAACCGTGAAGGCGTTTATCGACATTCAGGACGATAATTTGCCCAAGCTGGTGGTCTGCCAGTCGCTGTCTATCGGCCCCGGGGTGACGATGGAGCAGTTCGCCTGGTTCTTCCGCCAAAGCGAGGAGCAGATCTCGATGGTGATCCTCGAAGCCGGCGCCAATCAGCTGCTGTACAAAGGCGAAGAAGAAGAGCCGGCCGCAGAAAACGTGCAATACCATTTTCTTCACTAAACCTGCCTAAAATTAGCGCAGCCACTACCGCAGCGGCTGCGTATTACCCGCTTTTATTCTGCATTTAACCTTTCTTTAAAGCATTATTCACCGCCATTCAGGCCGTTTTGGCTTATCACGTAGACCGTTATTGCATAAAAATTTGATAAAAGGCGTTTTTTTACCTGGGCTATAGCCTCTTATTCTGGCTACAGTTATTCTGGCGATGCTTCCAGTTGCGAGCAACCACTCCGGGAGAGATCCGCTCTCCTTTTCTCAGGCAATGAAAAAATATGCATGATTTTTGCATGCGTAGAAATGCGTATATTTGAGCCCGTAAGTTAACGGGCGTTGAGAAGGAAAAGAGATATGACCGCCTTTGGTAAAAAATGGTTAACAGGTCTGGTTACGGGTGCGCTGATGGCCGTCTCTGCCGGTTCGCTCGCCGCCGAACAAAAAACCCTGCATGTCTATAACTGGTCTGATTATATTGCGCCGGACACCGTGGCCAATTTCGAAAAAGAGACCGGGATTAAAGTCGTGTATGACGTTTTTGATTCCAATGAAGTGCTGGAAGGTAAATTAATGGCCGGCAGCACCGGTTTCGATCTGGTGGTGCCATCGGCCAGCTTCCTTGAGCGCCAGCTGGCGGCGGGCGTGTTCCAGCCGCTGGATAAGAGCAAGCTGCCGAACTGGAAGAATCTCGACCCCGAAGTGCTGAAGCTGGTCGCCAAGCATGACCCGGAGAATAAATACGCCATGCCTTACCTGTGGGCGACGACGGGCATTGGCTACAACGTTGATAAAGTGAAAGCCGTCCTCGGCAAAGATGCGCCGGTGGACAGCTGGGATCTGGTGCTGAAGCC
This sequence comes from Klebsiella sp. C360, assembly GCF_048822415.1. Classification (NCBI taxonomy): domain Bacteria; kingdom Pseudomonadati; phylum Pseudomonadota; class Gammaproteobacteria; order Enterobacterales; family Enterobacteriaceae; genus Klebsiella; species Klebsiella sp. C360. The sequence continues at coordinate 832,462 of NZ_JBMEZZ010000001.1, read as the reverse complement.
GGAGAACCTTGAAAAACTGAAAAGCTGCGGCGTCTCCTTCCTCGACGCGCCGGAAGAGATTTTCGCCACCGTGCTGAACTACCTTGGCAAGGATCCGAACAGCAGCAAAGCGAATGATTACACCGGTCCGGCCACCGATCTGCTGCTGAAGCTGCGGCCGAACATTCGCTACTTCCACTCTTCGCAATATATTAACGACCTCGCCAATGGCGACATCTGCGTGGCGATCGGCTGGGCAGGGGACGTCTGGCAGGCGGCGAACCGCGCGAAAGAGGCGAAGAACGGCGTCAACGTCTCCTACTTTATTCCTAAGGAAGGCGCCCTGGCGTTCTTTGACGTCTTTGCGATGCCGGCCGACGCTAAGAATAAAGATGAGGCCTATCAGTTCCTTAACTATCTGATGCGCCCGGATGTGATCGCCAAAATCAGCGACCAGGTGTTCTACGCCAACGGCAACAAGGCCTCCACGCCGCTGGTCAGCGAGACTATCCGTAACAACCCGGCGATTTATCCGCCTGCGGATGTGTTCGCCAAACTGTTCACGCTGAAGGTGCAGGATCCGAAGATCGACCGCGTGCGCACCCGCGCGTGGACCAAAGTGAAGAGCGGTAAATAAACTCTGACGGCCCGGTAAGCGGGCCGTATCAGAACGGCACTCGCCGGGAAATGGCAGCGCGCCCGGCGAGCAGAAGCACCAGGATGGTGCACCTGCACTGTTAAGCACGAAGTATGGCACCGGACCATATGGTGATCGTTTTTTTGCCGGAGAGCACCCGATTGAACGACGTAATGCCCCGCCCACAGGCGAAAGCCCCCAAAGCGCTGACCCCGCTGCTGGAAATCCGTAACTTAACCAAGTCGTTTGATGGCCAGCACGCTGTCGACGATGTCAGTCTCACTATTTATAAAGGCGAAATTTTTGCTCTGCTGGGCGCATCAGGCTGCGGGAAATCGACCCTGCTGCGCATGCTGGCGGGCTTTGAGCAACCGACCGCCGGACAGATTATGCTCGACGGCGTGGATCTGGCGCGCGTACCGCCCTATCAGCGGCCTATCAATATGATGTTCCAGTCCTACGCCCTGTTTCCCCATATGACCGTTGAGCAGAATATCGCTTTCGGTCTGAAGCAGGATCGTCTGCCTAAGGCGGAAATCACCGCCCGGGTGCAGGAGATGCTGGCTCTGGTGCACATGCAGGAGTTCGCTAAACGTAAGCCGCACCAGCTCTCTGGCGGTCAGCGCCAGCGCGTCGCGTTGGCGCGCAGCCTGGCGAAACGACCAAAGCTGCTGCTGCTCGACGAGCCGATGGGGGCGCTGGATAAAAAGCTGCGCGATCGCATGCAGCTGGAGGTGGTGGATATTCTTGAGCGCGTTGGCGTGACCTGCGTGATGGTGACTCACGATCAGGAAGAGGCCATGACCATGGCGGGCCGTATCGCCATCATGAACCGCGGCAAGTTTGTGCAGATTGGCGAACCGGAAGAGATTTACGAGCACCCGACCACCCGCTACAGCGCCGAGTTCATCGGCTCGGTGAACGTCTTTGAAGGGCTGGTGAAAGAGCGTCTGGAAGATGGCCTGGTGCTGCGCTCGCCGGGACTGGTGCATCCGCTGAAGGTCGACCCCGACGCCTCGGTGGTGGACAACGTGCCGGTGTGGGTGGCGCTGCGTCCGGAGAAGATCATGCTGTGCGATGAGCCGCCGGCGGATGGCTACAATTTTGCCGTCGGCGAGGTGATTCATATCGCCTATCTGGGGGATCTCTCCATCTACCATGTGCGCCTGCAAAGCGGGCAGATGATCAGCGCCCAGCTGCAGAATGAGCACCGCCATCGGAAAGGAACGCCCACCTGGGGTGACGAGGTGCGTTTATGCTGGGATGCGGACAGCTGCGTTGTACTGACGGTGTAAGGAGAGGGCGATGAGTACCGTTGAATCCCCGTCAGGGGCGAAAAAACCGGGCGGCTTCGCGCTGTGGGCGGCGCGCCTGCAGATGGCGCATGGCCGCAAGCTGGTGATCGCGCTGCCCTATCTGTGGCTGATCCTGTTGTTTATGCTGCCGTTCCTGATCGTGTTCAAGATAAGTCTTGCCGAGATGGCGCGGGCGATCCCTCCCTACACCGATCTGATGGAGTGGGCGGATGGTCAGCTGACGCTGACCCTTAACTTTGCCAACTTCCTGCAGCTGACCGACGATCCGCTCTATTTTGAGGCTTATCTGCAGTCGCTGCAGGTGGCGGGCATCTCGACGCTCTGCTGCCTGCTGCTGGGCTATCCGCTGGCCTGGGCGGTGGCGCACAGCAAGCCGTCGACGCGCAATATTCTGCTGTTGCTGGTGATCCTCCCGTCGTGGACGTCGTTTTTGATCCGCGTCTATGCCTGGATGGGACTGCTGAAAAGCAACGGGGTGTTGAATAACTTCCTGCTGTGGCTAGGGGTTATCGATCAGCCGCTGGAGATCCTGCACACCAACCTGGCGGTATATATCGGTATCGTCTATGCCTATCTGCCGTTTATGGTGCTGCCTATCTACACCGCGCTGACCCGCATCGACTATTCGCTGGTGGAGGCCTCGCTGGATCTCGGCGCCCGGCCGCTGAAGACCTTCTTTCAGGTGATCGTTCCGCTCACCAAAGGGGGGATTATCGCTGGCTCCATGCTGGTGTTTATCCCGGCGGTGGGGGAGTTCGTGATCCCGGAGCTGCTGGGCGGGCCGGACAGCATTATGATTGGCCGCGTGCTGTGGCAGGAGTTCTTTAACAACCGTGACTGGCCGGTGGCTTCGGCGGTGGCGATTGTCATGCTGCTGCTGCTGATCGTGCCGATCATGTGGTTCCATAAGCACCAGCAAAAACAGATGGGAGAGCAGGGATGAACGACTTGCCGGTAGTACGCTCGCCGTGGCGCATTCTGATCCTCGTGCTCGGGTTCACCTTCCTCTATGCCCCGATGCTGATGCTGGTGATCTACTCCTTCAATAGCTCAAAGCTGGTGACGGTCTGGGCCGGGTGGTCAACGCGCTGGTATAGCGAGCTGTTCCACGATGACGCGATGATGAGCGCGGTGGGGCTCAGCCTGACTATCGCCGCCTGCGCGGCGACGGCGGCGGCGATCCTTGGCACCATTGCCGCGGTGGTGATGGTGCGCTTTGGACGTTTTCGCGGCTCCAACGGCTTCGCGTTTATGATCACCGCGCCGCTGGTCATGCCGGACGTGATCACCGGGCTCTCGCTGCTGCTGCTGTTCGTGGCGCTGGGACATGCCATCGGCTGGCCGTCGGATCGCGGGATGCTGACCATCTGGCTGGCGCACGTCACCTTCTGTACCGCCTACGTGGCGGTGGTGATCTCCTCGCGCCTGCGTGAGCTGGACCACTCGATCGAAGAGGCGGCGATGGATCTGGGCGCCGCGCCGCTGAAGGTCTTCTTCGTCATCACGCTGCCGATGATTATGCCAGCGGTGATCTCCGGCTGGCTGCTGGCCTTCACGCTGTCGCTGGATGACCTGGTGATCGCCAGCTTTGTCTCCGGTCCCGGGGCCACGACCTTGCCGATGCTGGTCTTCTCCAGCGTGCGCATGGGGGTCAACCCGGAGATTAACGCCCTGGCGACGCTCATCCTCGGCGTGGTCGGCGTTGTTGGTTTTATCGCCTGGTATTTGATGGCCCGCGCAGAAAAGCAGCGAGTGCGCGATATCCAGCGTGCAAGACAAGGCTGAACCACCTAAAATCGGTACAGCAGCCTCCGGTCGGCGCCACTCTGTGGCGCCGTTTTCATGGAAGACATTACGTTGGGATTGTTTACGAAAACTCGCTCATCGCATGCCCGCCTTAACGTCCCTGCGCTGGTGCAGGTGGCGGCCTTTGCGATTATTTTGATTCGCGGTCTGGATCTGCTGATGATCCTCAATTTGTTGGGCCTGCAGGGGCTGAACGAATTCATACACCGTAGCGTCCAGACCTGGAACCTGACGCTGGTCTTCCTCGGCAGCCTGGCGCTGGTGTTTATCGAAATCTGGTGCGCCTTCTCGCTGGTGAAAGGGCGCAACTGGGCGCGCTGGGTCTATCTGCTGACGCAGATGATAGCCGCCGGCTACCTGTGGGCGGCGTCGCTGGGCTACGGGTATCCGGAGCTGTTCAGTATTCCCGGCGAATCCAAACGGGAGATCTTCCACTCGCTGGTGATGCAAAAACTGCCGGATCTGCTGGTCCTGACGCTGCTGTTTGTGCCAGCGACCTGCCGTCGGTTTTTCCGCCTGCAATAACGGTGATACAATCCCCGCCCCTGGAATTTTGAAGGTCAATTATGCATTGCGCACTCTACGACGCCGGCCGCTGCCGTTCCTGTCAATGGCTGGAACGGTCGGTTCCGCAACAGCTCGCCGATAAAATGGCCGACCTGCGCACGCTGCTGGCGGCAATCCCCGTCGCCGACTGGGGCGAGCCGGTCAGCGGGCCGGAGGCGGCTTTCCGTAACAAGGCCAAAATGGTGGTCAGCGGCAGCGTTGAGCGTCCGCTGCTGGGGATGCTGCACCGCGATGGCACCCCGGTGGACCTCACCGACTGCCCGCTCTATCCCGCCGAGTTTGCGCCGGTGTTTGCCGGCCTGAAGCCCTTTATCGCCCGCGCCGGGTTAACTCCCTACAACGTCGCGCGCAAGCGCGGGGAGCTGAAATATCTGCTGCTGACCGCCAGCCAGCAGGGGGAGATGATGCTGCGCTTCGTGCTGCGCTCAGAGGCCAAGGTGGCCCAGCTGCGCGCCGCGCTGCCCTGGCTTCAGGCACAGTTCCCGCAGCTCAAGGTGATCACGGCGAATATCCAGCCGGTGCATATGGCAATCATGGAAGGCGAGCAGGAGATCTTCTTCACCGAACAGCAGGCGCTGGGCGAGGTCTTTAATGAGGTGCCGCTGTGGATCCGTCCGCAAAGCTTCTTTCAGACTAACCCGACGGTAGCCAGCCGGCTGTACGCCACCGCCCGCGACTGGGTGCGCGCGCTGCCGGTCCAGCATATGTGGGATCTGTTTTGCGGCGTCGGCGGTTTTGGCCTGCACTGCGCGACGCCGGCGATGCGCCTGACCGGGATAGAGATAGCCCCGGAAGCGATCGCCTGCGCCAGGCAGTCTGCCGCGCAGCTGGGGCTCGGCAATCTGCATTTTCAGGCGCTGGACTCCACGCGGTTCGCCACGCATGAAGCGGATATCCCGCAGCTGGTGCTGGTCAACCCGCCGCGACGCGGCATTGGCGCTGAACTGTGCGACTATTTAAGCCGCATGGCGCCGCCCTACATTATCTATTCCAGCTGTAACGCCCGCACCATGGCGACCGACATTGCCCGTCTTAGCGGCTATCGCGTCGAGCGGGTCCAGCTGTTTGATATGTTCCCTCATACCGCCCACTACGAAGTGCTGACCCTGCTGGTCCGCGAAGTTTAAACAAAATGTGAAGGCTTTGCGCCGCCGAAATCGGGTAAGCTTGACGCAGCATGTTTTGTTATTGGTGGGGGGAATCTAATGGCCAAAACCATTCTGCTGGTGGAAGATGATGAGGATATAGCCACGCTGCTGCGGCTCAATCTGCAGGATGAGGGCTATCAGATTGTGCATGAGGCCGATGGCGGCCAGGCCCTCGCCCGACTGGAAACGCGGGTCTGGGATGCGGTGATCCTCGATTTGATGCTGCCCGGTGTCGACGGCCTGGAGATCTGCCGGCGCATCCGCCAGATGACCCGCTATCTGCCGGTGATCATCATCAGCGCTCGCACCAGCGAAATGCACCGTGTGCTGGGCCTGGAGATGGGCGCCGACGACTATCTGGCGAAACCCTTTTCGTTACTGGAGCTTATCGCCCGCGTTAAAGCGCTGTTTCGTCGCCAGGAGGCGATGGGGCAGAACCTGCTGATGGACGCCGGGCGCCTGTCCTGCCATGGTCTGAGCATCGATCCGCTGTCCCGCGAAGTGAGGCTGCGCGGCGAGATGGTGGACCTCACGCCGCGCGAATTCGAGCTTCTGTATTACTTTGCCCGCCATCCCGGGGAGGTGTTTTCCCGGCTGGCGCTGCTGGAGCAGGTCTGGGGATATCAGCATGAGGGCTATGAGCACACGGTCAATACCCATATCAACCGCCTGCGCAGTAAAATCGAACGTGACCCGGCCGAGCCGGACATCATTCTGACCGTCTGGGGAAAAGGCTATAAGTTCGCCCCGGTGACCCAGGAGGCCGCCCCGTGATCCGCCGCCTGAGCCTCAGCCAGCGGCTGGCGCTGGTGGTGGTCTCCCTGCTGATGCTGTGCGCGGCGGCGGTGTGCGCCGTTCAGTTACACAGCAGCGCGCAGTATGGCAACGCCATGGTGCAGCGCCTCTCCGCCGGGCTGGCTCAGCAAATTGTGGCCCGCGAACCGCTGCTGGACGCCCACGGCGAGGTCAACCGGCAAACCCTGAAGTCGCTGTTTGACCGCCTGATGACCTTTAATCCCAGCGTGGAGCTCTATCTGCTGTCGCCGGATGGCGACCTGCTGGCCGATGCGGCGCCGCCGGGCCATATCCAGCGCCAGCGGATCGACATGGCGCCGGTACAGGTTTTTCTCACCGGCAGTTCGTCGCCGGTGTATGGCGACGATCCCCGCAGCCTTGACGGGCGAAAAGTCTTCAGCGCCGCCCCGCTGCGCGTCGACGGCCAGCTGCGCGGCTACCTGTATATCATTTTGCAGGGGGAGACCTTTAATCAGCTGGCGGCCGACGCCTGGCAAAAAACGCTGTGGAGCATTGTTCTGTGGACCCTGCTGCTGGTGGCCCTGTTTGGTCTGCTGGCGGGAGGCCTGGCATGGTTCTGGGTTACCCGGCCTGTCCGCCAGCTCACCGCCCAGGTGGCGGCGAACGATCGGGACAGCATCAGCGCCATCAAAACCCTGGCGGCCCGCACGCCGGAGCCACAGCCCGGTAATGAGGTAGCGGTTCTTGAGAACCGCTTTATTGACCTTGCCCGGCAGATAGCCGGTCAGTGGGATCGACTGGCAGACAGCGACCGCCAGCGCCGCGAATTTGTGGCCAATATTTCCCACGATTTGCGCACGCCGCTGACTTCGCTGCTGGGGTATCTGGAAACGCTGACCCTGAAGGACGAAAGGCTGACCGCCGAGGAGCGCAGGCAGTATCTCACCATCGCCCTGCGCCAGGGCAACAAGGTGCGCCATCTTTCACAGCAGCTGTTTGAGCTGGCGCGACTGGAGCACGGGAGCATTAAGCCGCAGCGCGAGCGTTTCGCGATGGCGGAGCTGATTTCCGACGTGGCGCAGAAGTTTGAACTCACCGCCCGCACGCGCGAGGTGAACCTGCAAATTGATGTGCCGGGGCCGTTGCCGCTGATCAACGCCGATGTGTCGATGATTGAGAGGGTGGTGACCAACCTGCTCGATAACGCGATGCGGCATACTCCCGTCGGCGGGGAGATCCGTCTGGCGGTCTGGCAGGAGAATCAACAGCTCCAGGTTGAAGTGGCAGACAACGGAACGGGCGTCGATGCCGCGCTGCGTGATGATCTGTTCCAGCGGCCGTCGGCGTTGTCTACCCAGGCGTCGCGGGAGGATCGCGGTGGGTTAGGGCTGCTGATTGTGAAACGGATGCTGGAGCTGCACGGGGGCGGGATCCGGCTGGTGGAGTCGGTAAGCGGGGCGCGGTTCAGGTTCTTCGTGCCACTTTGAGAAATTGCCGGGTGGCGGCTACGCCTTACCCGGCTACGGGGACGGCCGGGTAAGCGCAGCGCCACCCGGCAAAAAAGTTACTCCGGGAACCACTGGTTGCTGATTTTCTGGTAGGTACCGTCGGCTTTAATCGCCTTCAGCGCGGCGTTCAGTTTCTCCAGCAGCGCCTTGTTATCCGGGCGCACGGCAATCCCAAGGCCGGTGCCGAAGTATTGCGGATCGGTTACTTTCGGCGTGGCTGCCCCCAGCTGTGGGTTGGTTTTCAGCCACTCGTTGACCACCGCCGTGTCGCCGAACACGCCGTCGATACGGCCATTTTTCAGGTCGATAATCGCGTTCTGGTAGCTGTCATAGGCGACGGTCTTCACCTCAGGATGTTTATCCTGCAGATATTTCTGGTGGGTGGTGCCGTTTTCCATGCCGATCCGTTTGCCTTTCAAATCATCGAACGAGTGGAACGCGTCTTTTTTGGCGATCACCAGCGCGGAGTTGGCGTAGTACGGGTCGGTGAAGGCCACCTGCTTGCTGCGTTCCGGCGTAATATCCATTCCGGAAATCACCGCGTCATACTTCTTAAACTTCAGCGCCGGGATCAGGCTGTCAAACGCGTGGTTGGTAAAGGTGCATTCTGCCTGCATTTGTTTGCACAGCGCATGGGCCAGATCGATATCAAAGCCGACAATCTGGTTATTCGCGTCCATCGATTCAAACGGCGGATAGGTCGCGGACACGCCGAAGCTGATTTTCTCCGCGGCGGCGGCGCCGAAGGTGAACGTGGTGAGCAGTGCAGCCAGAACTAACTTTTTCATCGTGGAACTCCCGTCTGTCAATCTTATGATTATTCGCCGTGTCTGCGGCATAGGGTGACAATGCCATTAAATGAATTTGTATTCAATAAAAATGATTAAATATTTTATTTTATATAAAAAAAGACGGACAGGTATTAGACTTGTCCGTCTTGTTGTTCGCTTATTATGCAAATACGCCAGGCGCTAGTTACGCCGTTCGAAAGCTAGCGCTTTGCGCTCCACCAGGCGCATCAACAGGGTCAGCAACCCGTTGACGATGAGATAAATAATCCCGGCGGCGCCGAACACCATCACGTCGTAGGTCCGTCCGTACAGCAGCTGGCCGTGACCCATCACTTCCATCAGGGTGATGGTGTAGGCCAGAGAGGTACTTTTGAACACCAGCACCACTTCGTTGGAGTAGGACGACAGCGCGCGTTTAAAGGCGTACGGCAGCAGGATCGCCAGGGTATCCTTTTTACTCATCCCCAGCGCGCTGCACGACTGCCATTGCCCGTCGGGGATCGCCCGGATGGCGCCGTAAAACAGCTGGGTGGTATAGGCGGCGCTGTTGAGCGACAGGGCGATCAGGGCGCACAGCCACGGCTCGGAGATAAGATGCCACAGCCATGGATATTCCTGCAGCGAAGGAAACTGCCCTGGGCCATAGTAGATCAGGAAGATCTGCACCAGCAGCGGCGTACCGGTAAACAGGGTGATGTAGCCGCGCACTATCCACACCAGCCCCGGCGTCTTCAGCGTCAGGATAATGGTAAAGATCAGCGACAGGATCAGCGCCACGATAATCGACGCCACGGTCAGCGTCAGGCTGGTATGCAGGCCTTTCAGCAGTTCGGGTAAGTAGTCGAGCATCAGCCTGGTCTCCGTTCGAAGCGCGTCGCACGCTGGTCAATCCGCTTAAGGATGTATTGACTCAACAGGGTGATGACGAGATAGATTGCCGCGGCAATGATATACCAGTTAAAGGGCTCCTGAGTGCGGGTGGCGATGCTTTTGGTCTGCAGCATCAGATCGTTGACGCTGATCAGGCTCACCAGCGCGGTGTCCTTCAGCAGCACCAGCCACTGGTTGCCGAGACCGGGCAGGGCATGGCGCCACATCTGCGGCATCACCAGGCGGAAGAAAATGGCCGCTTTCGACAGCCCCAGCGCCTGGCCGGACTCCCACTGACCCTGCGGAACGGCTTTCAGCGCGCCGCGCAGCGTTTGCGAGGCGTAGGCGGCATACAGTAGCGACAGGGCGATCGCCCCGCAGAGGAACGGACTGACGTCAAAGTTCTCAATCTGCATCTGCACCGGGATCTGCGTGAACCCGAGCGGGATGGTGAAACCGTCAGAGAGCGTCAGCAGCAGCTGGGACGAGCCGAAATAGATAAACAGCACCACCAGAATTTCCGGTAGGCCGCGCAGAATGGTCACAATGCCGGTTGCAAGCCAGGCTACCGGGCGCCATTTCACTGACTCCAGTACCGCGAAGAGCATCGCCAGGACGAGGCCGATGGCGAGCGCGCAAACGGCAAGGCCGACGGTCATCCCGGCGGCGCTTGCTAATGGAAAAATTTCGTTCATTCAGTCTTACTTCTGGAACCATTTGTTATAGATGGTCTGGTAAGTGCCGTCTTTCTTCACTTTTTCCAGCGCAGCGTTAAATTTCTGCTGCAGGTCGGTGTTGCCCTGACGCACGGCAATGCCCAGCCCGGTGCCGAAATAGGCTTTGTCGGTCACTTTATCGCCCACGGCCGCCAGCTTCGGATTGCTCTTCAGCCATTCGGTGACCACGGCGGTATCACCGAAGACCGCGTCAATACGACCGTTCTGCAGATCCAGCTTCGCATTCTGGTAGCTGTCGTAAGGCACGGTGGTGATTTCCGGATGTTTATCCGTGATAAATTTCTGGTGGGTGGTGCCGTTCTGTACGCCCACTTTTTTGCCCTTCAGCTGGTCAATGCTGGTGAACTTGCCCTGCTGACCGACGAACAGCGCCGAGTTGTCATAATACGGGGTGGAGAACAGGACCTGCTTTTCACGCTCAGGCGTGATGTCCATCCCGGCCATGACCGCGTCGAAACGGCGGAATTTCAGGCCCGGGATCAGGCTGTCAAAGGCCTGGTTGGTAAAGGTACAGGTGGCGTCGATCTCTTTACACAGCGCGTTAGCCAGATCCACATCGAAACCGACGATCTGGTTGTTGGCATCCACCAGCTCAAACGGAGGGTAGGAGGCCTCGGTGGCGAAACGAATGGTTTGCGCGGCGGAAGCGGAGAGGCTCATGCCTGCGAGCAGGGCGGCAATCAGTACTTTTTTCATCGTCATTTCCCCGAAAAACATCAGTGTGAAAGATAGTTTTTAAACGCGTCAGTTTGCGGATGCGTGAAGCAGGAGGCATCCCCTTGCTCGACGATATGGCCATTTTCCATATACACCACCCGGCTGGCCGTCTTGCGCGCCACTTCAACTTCATGGGTGACGATAACCTGGGTGATGCCGGTTTCAGCCAGCTCGCGGATGATGCTAACGATCTGGGCGGTGATTTCCGGGTCGAGCGCCGCGGTAGGCTCATCGAACAACAGAACCTGCGGCTCCATCATCAGCGCGCGGGCGATCGCCACACGCTGCTGCTGACCGCCGGATAAATGCAGCGGGTAACGATCGCTGTAGGGCTTCAGACGCAGGCGCTCCAGCAGCTTCTCAGCGCGAGCCAGCGCCTGATCCTTGCTTAACCCCAGTACGCGACAGGGGGCCTCGATCAGGTTCTGCTGTACCGTCAGGTGCGGCCACAGGTTGTACTGCTGAAAGACCATGCCGACGTTCTGCCGCAGTTCGCGAATCGCTTTATCGGACGGCGCTCTGGTGAAGTCGAAATTGTTACCGGCGATGGTTAATGAACCGGAACGCGGCATCTCCAGCAGGTTGAGTACGCGCAGCAGCGAGCTCTTCCCGGCACCGCTGGGGCCGAGCAGCACCAGCGTTTCCCCCTGCGGGCAATCCAGCGTGATGTCGAACAGCGCCTGGTGCGCGCCGTAGAAGCAATTAATGCCGTTTAGTTTAATACTCATCTGGGCAGTCTGATACGAATAGCTATTGAGGCCGCAAATACTACCTTTGGCAGAATAGTTATGCAATATTTATGCGTTAAAAGTTAAATCTAAACCACGTTTAGCTTTAAAGTTAGCACAAAATATTGCCTGGTGGGTGAGGGGGGAGTAAATGTCGGCATTCTCGGGGCGAATACCGACATTTTACCGGGGTTATCGTTTCAGCGACGTTGCTTCAACTCCGGAACTAACGTTTCTCCAGACTCTGTCGCAACGTCCCGGCCGGCGCGTGGCTGTTGTTGCCGAGATAGCGAACGTCATCGACGGCCCAGCACTGGCCTTCCTGGATCATCAGCACTTCGTCTTTCCAGCTCTGGGTTCCCTGCTTCAGCTCCACGCGCAGCGGAATGTTGCGCGCATCGCGATTAGGGATGGTTGAGGCGCTGGCGACGACGGCGCTGTCCGCCGGGGTGCTGCTGCTGGAGAACAGGTTAGCCTGCAGCAGTTTGCTGTTGGCCGGATCCTGACGGGCGTCATTGAGTAACTTCGCCAGGCCGTCGCTGAGATAGGGGCGCAGCGCCGCCGGATCCTGCGTACGGTTCTGGAGCTGGGTGTCGTAGAATTTTTGCGCTACGTCGTCAGGGCCGCCTTCGACACAGGGGCCGCTGCGGGTGCCATTATCTTTATAGGCCGGGGTGACGGTCGTACAGGCGCTGAGCGCCAGCGCGCAAGGGAGAAGTGCTGCAAGAAGTTTGTAGCGCATGATGATTTCCTTATAAGCGAACTACGTTTTCAGTTTCCGTTAAAGCATAGCGTATAGCGTACGGATTGTACTTGACGCAAAGAGCTAAGACCTTGATGTGACTACGGCCTTAGGGCAGGACATCGACAGGGGAGATCGCTGTATGATATTAAGGCAGGAAAATCTGGGGGCCGTTTAAAAATAAACAGACTTTTTGGGCAAACAAGAAACATTACCCGGGCAATATGATAATGTTTCTTGAAATATAAGATTAATTACTTCTTCTTATAGATGTTAGCGGAGATGTGCAGTTTTTTATCGGTATTACCGGAAGAGAGCACGATAACGTCTGCGCCTTTCTCATCGGCCTTTTTAATCAGTTCTTCACGGGCATCGCTGGGTGCAGTCTGACCGGTAGAAGAAATGGTACCGATTTTAGTATATTGCGTATGGACCTTATCGAAGGCTTCTTTCGTTAAAATTTCTGCAGAGAAGGCGTTCGCCGTTAAAAACAATGCTGCACCTGCCACTAAAGCTGCATATTTCATATTTTTAGACTCCATTGTTTATCTTGCTATCATCATGCTCTTGTTTTATCTCACCAATGAGCGGTTTCAGATTGTACTAACACCGTTTTTTTTTCAAGTGGAATACTGCAATTTTATGACGGTTAGTTAACTCTTTTTTAAAGAAAAGATGACGTATTTCGCATTGATAATGCTTGCTTTTTTTTGCCGGATACACATAGGGAGAGGACCAGACCCTTTTCATCTGACGTTAGCAGAAAATCAGCTTAAGGCGCCGGGGCAGAAAGGGGGGCAGCGTTGACAGACATTCCCGGAAACATGGTTTATCATAAAGCAAAGCAGGGTCTGCGCCCATGGTCATGCAGGTCACCAGGGAGATAAGATGTTAACAAATAAGCAAGAGGGCGTCCGCCAGCTGCGAACCGAGCTGTGGGCCACCAGAGATAATGTCCAGCGCCATGCGCTATCCATGAGTATGCCCTGGCTGGCCTTTGTCAATATCGCTTTTGCGTTAATGGTTTTCTTCCGCAATTTTATCTTTACTCATTTTGATAAGAAGCTGTTAACGCACCAGGCGGTTATTCCTTATGTCGAAGTCGCGCTGATCGCGGTTATTATTATTTCGGTAATTTTAGCCATTATTGCCGTCACGCCGCGCCTGGCGCAGGGGCGCTATACGTTGAGCATTATCACCGGCCTGCAGCTGGCACTCAGCCTGTGCTGGTCCCTGAGTAATTACTGTTTCATCTTTTTCTGGACACTGCCCTTCGCCTGGCCGCTGCTGGTGATATTAATGACCACCGGCCTCGCCGCGCTGTATCACCATTGGCCCGGCATTATCGCTTTTTTGCTTCCGCTATGGGGAACCGCCTTGCTGGCGGGACTACAGATCCACCCTCACACTGAGGTCCGCTTTTTGATCCTGTGGGGCATTTTTACGGCGATTTTACTCTATGGCAGGCGTATTCTTAAGCGCTGGTATGATGAGGCCTGGAATACGCATCAGGAAAATATGCGGCTTATTCAGCGGCTGGAAAGTATTGCCAACCAGGATGCATTAACCGGGACCGCGAATCGCCGGGCGCTGAATGCCTATCTGGCGGAGATTTGGCAGCAAAAAACGCCGTTGGCGCTGATGATGATCGACGTCGATTACTTTAAGCGTTACAACGACCACTATGGCCATCAGGCTGGCGACGATTGCTTATCGACTGTCGCCCAGGTGCTTAAAATGGCGGTACGGGCCGAGGGCGATCTGGTCGCCCGCTACGGCGGCGAAGAGTTTGTCATCGCCCTGCCGGGGGTTTCCTTAGCGCGAGCCACCTCCATTGCCGAGCGCATTCAGCAGAAAATTAGCGAGGCGGCGATCCCCCATGAGGCTTCGGCGGTGGCCTCGGTGGTGACCGTCAGTATGGGGGTCGTCGCCTCCGACGGCACGGTTCCGATGGAGACGCTGATCGCCCGGGCGGACAGCGCGCTGTACCAGGCGAAAAATAAAGGACGAAATCGATGGTCTTATTAACCCGGAGACGCTGCCGGGCAAGGATGAAAGAATGACACGGATTGCGCTGATCGCGCTGCTGGCGTTACTGCTAAGCGGCTGTGCCGGCGAAAAAGGGATTATCGATCGCGATGGATACCAGCTGGACACCCGCCATCCGGCGCAGGCGGCCTATCCGCGAATAAAAGTGCTGGTGATCCACTATACGGCAGACAACTTTGATACTTCTCTGGCGACCCTGACCGATAAAGAGGTCAGCTCCCACTATTTAATTCCTGAACAGCCGCCGCGCCACCATAATAAACCGCGGATCTGGCAGCTGGTGCCGGAAGAGGATCTGGCCTGGCACGCCGGTGTAAGCTACTGGCGCGGCAGCACGCGCATCAACGATACTTCCATCGGTATTGAACTGGAAAACCGCGGCTGGCAGAAGACCGCGGGAGGTAAAAGCTTTACCCCCTTTCACCCGGAACAGATCGCGGCCCTGATCCCGCTGGCGCGCGATATTATCACCCGCTACCACATCGCGCCGCAGAACGTGGTGGCCCATGCCGATATCGCCCCGCAGCGCAAAGACGATCCGGGGCCGTTGTTCCCCTGGCAACAGCTGGCGCAGCAGGGGATTGGCGCCTGGCCGGACGAGCAGCGGGTGGCTTTTTATCTGAACGGGCGGCCGCCCAGTGAGCCAGTGGACCCTGAGGAGGTGCTGGATTTGCTGGCGCGCTACGGCTATCAGGTCACGCCGGAGATGACTCCCGCGCAGAAGAAACGGGTAATTATCGCCTTCCAGATGCACTTCCGCCCCCAGCGCTGGGATGGCGTAGCGGATGCGCAAACCGAAGCGATAGCCGAGGCGCTGTTAGAGAAATATGGCCAGGGTTAGCGGTGAAGTTTACCGTGGTCGCGTAACCAGGCGGCGGTACGCACAATCCCGTCGTCCAGCGTCACCACCGGCTGATAGCCCAGCTCATCCTGCGCGCGCGTGATATCGAGCGTAAAATCAAAATTAAGTTTAGAGACGCCGTAGTGGGTAAAGGCCGGCTCTTTGGCCGTTTTATCGCCAAAACGCTCCATGCTGCGGGCGATAATATCCAGCATCGGGTAGGGAACTGAACGGATCCGGCATTTGATGCCCAGCTCATCGATCAGTTTCTGCACGATGCTGCGCAGAGTGCGCGGTTCGCCATTGCTGATATTCCACGCGCGGGCGGAGGGAAGATGATCGCAGGCAGGCTGGCTCGCCAGCCACATCGCGTGGACGGCATTTTCATAATAGGTCATATCGACCAGCGCGCTGCCGCCCCGCGGCAACAGGACGCTGCCGTAGTGCTGCATCATTTGCGCCAGCCGGGGAATAAAGACTTTATCGTGCGGCCCGAACAGGCTCTGCGGGCGCAAAATGGTAAAACGGGTGTGCGGGTTGGCCTGCGCCAGCAGGTTGATCACCTCTTCGCTGGCCGCCTTGCTGCGGGCAAACTCATTGGCGAAGCGGTGCGGGCGGAAATTTTCCTGAATATCGCGATGGTGGTGATAATCAAAATAGAGCGAGGGCGAAGAGATATGGACGAAATTGCGTACGCCCCATGCTACCGACCATTCGCCGAGGCGGCGGGTGGCGCGGACGTTAGCGAGATCGAAAGCCTGTTGCGTGCCCCAGGGCGAGGTGAAACTTGAGCAGTGCCACAGGGTATCGATACCGGCGAGCATCACTTTAGCCTGCGAAGAGACCAGCTCGGTTAAATCTGCCGGGATGAATTCCGCCCCCATTTTGCTCAGAAGCTTACCCATCGCTTCGTTGCGCCCGGTCGCTCGCACGCTGATGCCCTTGTTGCGCAGATATTCCACTGCGTTGCGGCCTAATCCGCTGGTCGCACCGGTAACCAGTACCTTCATATTACTCTACTGTCCCAGAAAAGAATTTCGTGCGCATTTTTCCGTGATTCTCCCGACTATGCAATGAGAATCATGAAAGAATAATGCTTATCCTTCGACTCTGCCTGAGATTTGTTCGGCCAACCGGGCGATGCGTTGCGCCATACCGCGGAAAATAAACAGGTGCGCCGGGATCATCAGCAGCCAGTAGACCAGGCCCGGCATACCGTGCGGGTGCCACCAGGCGCGGACGTCCAGTTCACGACGATCGCCTTTATCGTTAATGCTAAAGCTTAACCGGCCCAGTCCCGGCGCTTTCATGCCGAACAGCAGAGTGAGCTGTTTTTCTTCCTCCACGATAATCACCTTCCAGCTGTCGACCGTATCGCCGGTCTGCAGATAGTCGCGCTGCGGTCGCCCTTTGGCCAGCCGGTGGCCGACCAGCAGATCCATCGCGCCGCGGATTTTCCACAGCAGATTGCCGAAAAAATATCCCTCTTTACCGCCGATTTGGTTAACGACCTGCCACAGGGCTTTGCGGCTCGCCTGAGTGGTGATGGTGCAGCCTGCCTGTTTCGGATAATAGCCATACTCCGGTCGCCAGCGGGCGAAAGCCTGGGCGTCGTAGCCCCAGTCGCTGGAGTTTACCAGCTGCTCTTCTTCTTTCAGGGTGCGGCGAACCGCCTGATCGAAGGGGATCAGCGTTTGCGGGATCAGCGCCCGCAGCGTCCGGTCATCGGCGATCAGATCGTGCTTCAACCCCTGAATTAGCGCTTTGGCGATGGTCGGCGGCACCGAGGTGATGACATTGAGGAACCACACCGAGATCCAGCGCGTTGGCAGGGGAATCGGAATGAGCGGGCGGTGTTTGCCGCTGACGGCCATAAAGCGAATGAACTGCTGCTGATAGCTTAACACCTCCGGACCGGCGGCTTCGAAGACGCGGTGCGCGTCGGAAGGGTGATTCAGTAGCTCAACGAGGTCAACGAGCAGGTTTTCCAGCGCGACAGGGGTGGTACGCGAACGCACCCAGCGCGGGGGGGTCAGCACCGGCAGGTTATAGACCATGTCGCGCATCACCTCGAAGGCGGCGGAGCCGGCGCCGACGATAATTCCGGCCCGCAGCTCGGTTACCGGCACGCCCGACTCGCGCAGGAGATCGCCGGTGACCTGACGAGCGCGCAGATGGTCGGACTGCTCCTGCGCTGGAGCCTGCAGCGAGCTGAGAAAGATAATCTGACGCACCGGCGTCTGGCGCAGGGCATCGCGAACATGCGTCGCCACCCGACGCTCATGGGCGATAAAATCGCCGCCTTCGCCCATGCCGTGTACCAGATAGTAAAGGGTATCGATACCTGTGAGCAGCGCAGGCAGAGCCTGCGGCTGATTGAGATCGACTGAGCGGCAGGTGACGCCGGGCAAAGCGAGTTTTTGCAGTCGGTCGGTATGGCGCGCCGCCGCCAGCACCGGATAACCCCGGGCGCTTAATTCGCGGACTAAATGCTGACCAATATAGCCGCTGGCGCCGAGCACCAAAACCGATTGCGACACGCCTGACTCCTTAGCGTTGTAAAAAAGCCTGCCAGTGGGCGACCACTTCGCTCAACTGCTGACGATTGACATCCAGGTGAGTGACCAGACGGACGATGGGCGAGGCGTTGATCAGCACGCCGCGCGCCTGCATAAACTCGCCGAGCGCCCGGGCCTGTTCATCACCGACGCGAACGAACAGCATGTTGGTATCGTGACGGGTGACGTCGGCGCCGATGGCGCGCAGCTGATCCGCCATCCACGCGGCGTTATCATGATCCTCCTGCAGGCGCTGCACGTTATTTTTCAGCGCGTACAGCCCGGCGGCGGCCAGAATGCCCGCCTGGCGCATCCCGCCGCCGACCATTTTCCGCCAGCGAACGGCGCGGCGAATATACGCCTCACTGCCGACCAGCAACGAGCCAACCGGGGCGCCAAGCCCCTTTGACAGGCAGATGGTGAAGGAGTCGCAGTACTGGGCGATATCGCGCAGCTCACAGCCGTAGGCGACCACGGCGTTAAAGATGCGCGCGCCGTCGACGTGCAGCGCCAGATCGCGCTGGCGGGTAAACGCCCAGGCTTCCTGGAGATAGTCGCGCGGCAGCACCTTACCGTTATGGGTGTTTTCCAGGCTCAGCAGGCGGGTCGGGGCAAAATGGATATCGTCAGGTTTGATTTTCGCTGCGACTTTATCCAGCGGCAGCGAGCCGTCCGCCGCGGCGTCAATCGGCTGCGGCTGAATACTGCCGAGAACCGCCGCCCCGCCGGCTTCGTACAGATAGTTATGCGCCCCCTGGCCGACGATATACTCTTCGCCGCGCTGGCAGTGGCTGAGCAGGCCGACGAGGTTGGCCTGGGTGCCGGTGGGCAGAAACAGCGCCGCCTCTTTGCCGGCCAGGTCGGCGGCGTAGCGCTGAAGTTCATTGACGGTAGGGTCGTCGCCATACACATCGTCCCCGACCGGGGCGGCCATCATGGCTTCCAACATGGCGCGCCCGGGACGGGTAACGGTATCACTGCGCAGATCGATCACGGCTTTTCCTTGTTCTGGTTCAGAGTATTGCTTCTGTTTTACCTGAGCCAGTTGGTTTTCGCCAGTTCGATGACTTCATCGCCGCGCCCGCTGATGATCGCCCGCAGCATATACAGGCTAAAGCCTTTCGCCTGCTCCAGCTTGATCTGCGGCGGGATCGCCAGCTCCTCTTTGGCGACCACGACGTCGACCAGCACCGGACCGTCGGTGCGGAAGGCGGTCTGCAGCGCTTCATCCACCTCGGCGGCTTTCTCAACGCGAATACCTTTAATACCGCAGGCTTCGGCGATGCGGGCGAAGTTGGTGTCGTGCAGCTCTGTGCCGTCGGTGAGATAGCCCCCGGCCTTCATCTCCATCGCCACGAAACCCAGCACGCTGTTGTTAAAGATGATAATTTTCACCGGCAGCTTCATCTGCGCCAGCGACAGAAAATCCCCCATCAGCATGCTAAACCCGCCGTCGCCGCACATGGCCACCACCTGACGCTCCGGCGCGGTGGCCTTGGCGCCAATGGCCTGCGGCATGGCGTTGGCCATGGAGCCGTGGTTGAATGAACCCAGCAGGCGGCGTTTGCCGTTCATCTTGAGATAGCGTGCCGCCCAGACGGTCGGGGTGCCGACATCGCAGGTAAAAATGGCGTCTTCATCGGCAAAATGGCTGATCTGCTGCGCCAGATATTGCGGGTGGATCGCCTTCTCGCTGGGCTTCGCCAGATCGTCGAGTCCTTTTCGCGCGTCGCGATAGTGCTCCAGCGCCTTATCGAGGAAGCGGCGATCGGTTTTCTCTTCCAGCAGCGGCAGCAGCGCCTTTAACGTTGATTTGATGTCGCCCACCAGCGCCATATCAACCTTACTGTGCGCGCCGATGCTGCCGGGGTTAATGTCGATCTGAATAATTTTGGCGTCGGTCGGATAGAAGGCGCGATAGGGGAACTGGGTGCCGAGCAGGATCAGGGTGTCGGCATTCATCATGGTGTGGAAGCCAGAAGAGAAGCCAATCAGCCCGGTCATGCCCACATCATACGGGTTGTCATACTCCACATGCTCTTTACCGCGCAGCGCATGGACGATGGGGGCTTTAATTTTCGCTGCGAACTCCACCAGCTCCTGGTGGGCGCCGGCGCAGCCGCTACCGCACATGAGCGCGATATTGCTGGAGTAGCGGATAAGCTGCGCCAGCTTGCGCAGCTCCTCGTCGGCCGGGGAGACCGTCGGCAACGGCGCATGATACCAGTGGCTGCTGGCGCTCTCCGGGGCGGCTTTCAGCGCCACGTCGCCGGGCAGAACCACCACCGATACGCCGCGGTTAATCACCGCCTTACGCATCGCCACCGCCAGCACCTGGGGGATCTGCTCCGGGGTGGAGACCAGCTCGCAGTAGTGGCTGCATTCGCGGAACAGCTCCTGGGGATGGGTCTCCTGGAAATAGCCGCTGCCAATCTCGCTGGAAGGGATGTGGGCGGCAATGGCCAGCACCGGGACATGGTTGCGGTGACAGTCAAACAGACCGTTGATCAGGTGCAGGTTACCCGGTCCGCAGGAACCGGCGCAGACCGCCAGTTCGCCGGTCAGTTGCGCCTCCGCGCCGGCGGCGAAAGCAGCGACCTCTTCGTGCCGGGTGGCCATCCAGTCGATGGTGCCCATGCGGTTCAGGCTATCGCTCAATCCATTGAGGGAATCGCCGGTGACGCCCCAGATACGTTTCACGCCGGCCTGTTCCAGCGTTTTGGCAATGTATGCGGCCACGGTTTGTTTCATGATCTCCATCTCCTTTTTTTGATAACGCCTTCAAGCTTAGATGAAACTGCAGCGTACGTTGCCGATTTCCCTCAATTTTTCGCTGGTTTTATTGCTGAAGTATTGGGCATACTCTGGGGTCTCACAGGGTGTAAAACAGGAAGCACATCAAATGGTTAAGGGATTGTTAAACACAGTAAACAGAACGTTGTCGCATGAAGATGCCGGTAAACTCTTGTTACGACTCGCCGTCGGCGGGTTAATGCTGTTTCACGGTTTGCACAAGCTGCTGGATGGCGTGGACGGCATTAGCGGGATGCTGGTGGCGAAGGGGTTGCCGGGGTTTATCGCCTACGGTGTGCTGGTGGGGGAAGTGGTTGCCCCCTGTTTGTTGATTGTCGGCATCCTGACGCGCCCAGCGGCGCTGGTGTTGGCTTTCACCATGGTAGTGGCGTGGCTGATGGTCGGTCTCGGCAAGACGTTTGCGCTTGATGCGGTGGGCGCGTGGGCGATTGAGAATCTGGTCTATTTCTTTGTTGGCGCGCTGGCGATAGCGCTTTTGGGCGCCGGGCGTTACTCGCTGGCCGGTCAGTCGGTCTGGCGATAGCCATGCGCCGAAAGGCGGAACAACTGCGTACGACGTAAAGCAGATACAGAGGCCGGATAAGCATAGCGTCATCCGGCCTTTTAAGGTCAGGCCAGAACCAGATCGCCCAGCGGGTGACAGGAGCAGGCCAGCACATAGCCGTCGGCGATTTCGCCGTCGGTCAGCGTCATGGTGCTGGTGACGCTATACTCCCCGGAAACGACTCTGGTTTTGCAGCAGCCGCAGACGCCGGCGCGGCAGGCGACGGTCACCGGCACCTGATTGCTCTCCAGCGCATCGAGCAGGGTGGTGCCCACCGGCGCGTAAAATTCTCGCGCCGGCTGCAGTTTGGTGAATTTCAGCCCGCTGGTGGCGGCCTCCGCCACCGGGGTGAAGAACTTCTCCTTAAAGAAGCGGGTAACACCCAGGGCGGCAACGTCCTGTTCAACTTTCTCCATATACGGCGCTGGCCCGCAGGTCATCACGGTGCGGCTGGCGATATCCGGTACGCTCTGCAGTAGTTCCGGGGTCAGACGGCCGGCGACAAAACCGTGCGTCGCGTGGTGCTCCGCCACCAGGGTAACCGGATAGTTGCGCAACTCTTCGGCAAAGATCACATCCTCCGGCGAACGAACGCTATAGATCACCTGCACGTCGGCCTGCGGACGGTACTTCGCCAGCCAGCGGCGCATCGACATGATCGGCGTGACGCCGCAGCCAGCGGCCAGCAGCAGGAACTTATCATCCGCTTTATCCTCGCAGGTGAAATCCCCCATCGCGTCGGACAGCCAGATATAGTCGCCGCGCTTTACGTCGCGGGTGAGCCACTGTGAGCCCGCGCCATCGTCAATACGGCGAATGGTCAACGTAATATATTCGCTGACGCCCGGCGTGGACGAAATAGTGTAAGCGCGCAGGGTCTCTGCCGAATGACGCACGCTGACCAGGGCGTACTGCCCGGCACGGTACGGATAATAGTCATGGCAGAGCAATGAAACGGTCCACACATCCGGCGTTTCCTGATGGATGTGATGCACCTGCATTCGCCACGGGCATTGTGAGGTTGGCATGGTCATCAGGGACTCCTTACGCGCTCAGCAGCTGCTGCATATCTTGTTCCACGGTGGTCACGGAACGCAGGCCAAACTTCTCATTGAGGATAGCCAGCAGATCCGGAGTGAAGAAGCCAGGCGCCGTCGGGCCGGTGACAATGTTTTTCACGCCGAGAGACAGCAGCGTCAGCAGGATGACGATCGCTTTCTGCTCGAACCAGGAAAGCACCAGCGACAGCGGCAGATCGTTGACGCCGCAGCCCAGTTTTTCCGCCAGGGTCACCGCCAGAATAATCGCCGAGTAGGCATCGTTGCACTGACCGGCATCCACCAGACGCGGCAGGCCTTCAATATCGCCGAAATCGAGTTTATTGAAGCGGTATTTACCGCAGGCCAGGGTCAGGATCAGGCAGTCGTCCGGTACGCTGGTGGCAAAATCGGTGAAATAGTTACGTTCCCCGCGGGCGCCATCGCAGCCGCCGACGAGGAAAATGTGACGCAGTTTTTCCCGGCTGACCAGATCGATCAGTGTGTCCGCCGCGCCGAGCAGGGTCTGACGGCCAAAGCCGACGGTGATCAGATGCGGGATTTCGCTGTACGGGAAGCCAGCCATCTGCTGCGCCTGGGCGATAACCGGCGCGAAGTCTTCACCTTCCAGGTGGTTCACGCCCGGCCAGCCGACGATGCTGCGGGTCCAGATACGATCGTCGTAGGCGCCGACGGTGGGATCGATGATGCAGTTAGAGGTCATGACGATGGGGCCCGGGAAGCGGGCGAACTCCACCTGCTGGTTCTGCCAGCCGCTGCCGTAGTTCCCAATCAGGTGTTTGAATTTACGCAGCTCCGGATAGCCGTGCGCCGGCAGCATTTCCCCGTGGGTATAGACGTTAACGCCGGTGCCTTCGGTCTGCTCCAGCAGGTTATAGAGATCTTTCAGGTCATGGCCGGAGATCAGGATGCACTTGCCCTCGGTCGCTTTAACGTTGACCTGGGTTGGAGTCGGATGACCGTATTTGCTGGTCTCACCGGCGTCCAGAATGCTCATGACTTTGAAGTTCATCTGGCCGATCTCCATTGAGCACTCCAGCAGCGCGTTCATATCGGCAGGCCAGGTACCCAGCCATGCCATGATTTTATGGTACTGGGCGTAGATGTCGTTGTCGTACTGGCCGAGAACGTGCGCATGCTCCATATAAGCCGCAGCGCCTTTCAGGCCGTACAGGCACAGCAGGCGCAGGCCGAGAATGTTGTCGCCGATGGCCGCTTTGTCTTTGTTTGGGGTAAATTCCGCCGCCTGACGCTGCAGGTCGCCCAGATCGTCGCTAGCCAGTTGCAGAGCGGCCATCGGATTGTTAACCGTCGCGTGGGTATCAATGTTCAGGCACTGCGCTTTAAGCGCTTCACGCATGGCGATAGCCTGGCGCGCATAGCCAACGATACGCGGGGAGTCGAAGTTAACGTTAGTCAGCGTAGAGAAAAAAGCGCGCGGCGCAAAGCTATCGACGTCGTGGTCGATAATGCCATATTCGCGGGCCTTGAGCGCCCAGGCGGAGAGGCCTTGCAGTGACGCAATCAGCAGATCCTGTAGATCGGAGGTTTCCGCTGTTTTACCGCACATCCCCTGCGCGTATGAGCAGCCGTTGCCGGCCGGGGTACGAATGGTTTGTTCACATTGCACACAAAACATGGTCACACCTTTAAAGTTATATTTGATATACATGTTTAAGGTTATGCCCGTGCGCGTGAGGAGAAAAGGTATTTCTGATACAACTTTAAGGGAGATTGATTTAGCGCAAAATTGGCGGCAGGAAGTCTGCCGCCAGCGCCTGCTCAGGCGGCAAAAAAGGCGATCAGGATCGGGACCAGCAGGCTCAGCAGAAAACCGTGCACGATGGCGGCAGGGACGATCTCCACGCCGCCGGAACGCTGCAGCACCGGTAAGGTGAAGTCCATGGAGGTGGCGCCGCACAGCCCCAGCGCCGTGGAGCGGCTACGGCGAATCAGGCCCGGAATTAACATGATGGCCAGCAGCTCGCGGCACAGGTCGTTAAAGAACGCCGCGCTGCCGATCACCGGGCCAAAGGATTCGGTCAGTAAAATACCGGAGAGTGAATACCAGCCGAAGCCGCTGGCCATCGCCAGACCGGTCTTTAGCGGCAAATCCAGAATAAAGGCGTTGAGGATGCCGCCGAGTAATGAACTGGCCGTGACCACCACGGCGACGATCATTCCCCGCCGGTTGAGGACTATTTGTCGCAGACTCATTCCATTATTGCGTAATTGAATACCGACGAGGAACAGGAGAAAGATCAGCGTATATTCGCTGGCTTCGGTGGCGTGTTGTAAAAAAGACAGGCCGGTCAGGCCAAGCAAGAAACCGAGCACCACCACACCGCACAGCTGGAGTGATTCCAGGGCCATGGCCAGGCGCGAGGGTAATTTCTCCTGACGATGCAGACTGCGCCAGGGCATTTTTCTTTCCAGCCACAGCAGAGCGGTAATATTACACAGTAAAATGATGACCACGCTCACCGCGGCGAAATGCAATATCGCCAGCAGATTGCTGGCCAGATTGTCGAGAAACGCCAGGCTGATACCCATAAAAAAGAGGATCACATAGACAATCCAGCTCAGCATCCGGTTAATCAGTTTTAACGCGGAGGAGTGACGAAGAGGCAGTAAATAGCCGACGACCAGCGGCAACAGAATGATGAACAGTCCCGAGAACATGAACGATGCAACCCTTGCATGATGAGAATAGCGCTCATGACACTATCCAAATAGCCGGGCCGAGTAAAGCTGTCGCCAGAAAGAAAAAGCCCGGGGACCCGGGCTTTAGAAAAGATTAATCGCGTTTTTCCAGCAGAGTGCGGTACAGCACGCCGCCGAGGATCCCGCCGACGATCGGCATGACCCAGAACAGCCACAGCTGCTGCAGCGCCCAACCGCCCTGGAAAATCGCCACCGCGGTGCTGCGCGCCGGGTTGACTGAGGTGTTGGTGACCGGAATGCTGATCAAATGGATGAGGGTCAGCGCCAGGCCGATAGCGATCGGCGCGAAGCCCGCAGGCGCGTGTTTGTCGGTAGCGCCATGGATAACCAGCAGGAAGCCGCAGGTCAGTACGATTTCAATAACGATAGCCGACAGCATAGAGAAGCCGCCCGGGGAGTGTTCGCCATAGCCGTTGGAGGCAAAACCGCTGGCGGCGGCATCAAAGCCGGCTTTACCGCTGGCCACTACGTACAGCACCGCGGCGGCAATAATTCCGCCGACCACCTGGGCGATAATATAGCCAATGACCTCTTTCGCCGGGAAACGACCGCCGGCCCACAGGCCTAAGGTCACCGCCGGGTTGAAATGACCGCCGGAAATATGGCCAACCGCATACGCCATGGTTAATACGGTTAAACCAAATGCCAGCGCCACGCCGGCAAAACCGATACCCAGCTCGGGAAATGCTGCGGCAAGGACGGCGCTACCGCAGCCGCCAAATACAAGCCAGAAGGTGCCGAAGCATTCGGCTGCTAATTTTCTGAACATAACCACCTCAATTTAAATGTTTACGCGCACGAGCGGACCGTGCCGTTCTTTATTTATCGTGATAAGGGACGACGATAAAAATAAAGCGGCGTTATTCTAGAGATAATCGCCATCCCAGAGCCAGTTAAATATATTGATATTATTTGATTTAGGGCAAGGTGAAGGGATTGCTTTTGCCAGTTTAACTATTCCTATATCCATCCAAGATTATCAATAGTGTAGAACATAACGTCTGAAATAAAACTATTTTGTTTGATGAATAATCAACAGCGGTTAATAGGCGGTAAGTGTGTAATTTTATGAATATATTTAACCTGCTGAATAGGATGCGCGAGGTGACTAAGCGGAGTGTCATCTTGCCGCCGCCCTCGCTATACTGTTGATTACTGAAGGAGAGTGGTGGTTTAGCGGAGGGGATATGCTTCTTGAGCGCGTAGAAATCGTCGGTTTTCGCGGTATCAATCGTCTGTCGTTGATGCTCGAGCAAAATAACGTCCTGATCGGGGAAAACGCGTGGGGGAAGTCCAGTCTGCTTGATGCGCTGACCCTGCTTTTGTCGCCAGAGTTCGATCTTTATCACTTTGTTCGCGATGACTTTTGGTTCCCCGCGGGCGACATCCAGGGGCGCGAGCACCATTTGCATATTATTCTGACCTTCCGCGAAACGGAGCCGGGACGCCATCGGGTGCGGCGTTTCCGTCCGCTTCAGCGCTGTTGGGTGCCCTGTGATGACGGGTATCACCGGGTGTTCTACCGCCTGGAAGGCGAACTTGCCGATGACGACAGCGTGATGACCCTGCGCAGTTTTATCGATGGCGAAGGCGAAGCGCTGGCGCTGGAGGATATCGATGAGCTGGCCAGACACCTGGTGCGTTTGATGCCGGTGCTGCGCCTGCGCGACGCGCGCTTTATGCGGCGTATTCATAACGGAACGGTACCGCACTCGCCGCAGATAGAGATCACCGCCCGCCAGCTGGATTTTCTGTCCCGCGAACTGGTCAGCCACCCGCAAAATTTATCCGACGGTCAGATCCGCGAGGGGTTGTCGGCCATGGTGCAGCTGCTGGAGCATTATTTTGCCGAGCAAAGCAGCGCCCAGACGCGACATCGCCTGATGCGGCGGCGTTCCCATGATGAACAGCGTAGCTGGCGTTATCTGGATATTATCAACCGGATGATCGACAAGCCCGGCGGGCGCAGCCATCGGGTGATCCTGCTGGGGCTGTTCGCCACCCTGCTGCAGGCGAAAGGGACGGTGCGCCTCGATCGCGACGCGCGGCCGCTGCTGTTGATTGAAGATCCCGAGACCCGCCTGCATCCGATCATGCTCTCCGTCGCCTGGCATCTGCTGAATTTGCTGCCGTTGCAGCGGGTGACCACCACCAACTCCGGAGAGCTGCTGTCCCTGACGCCGGTGGAGCAGGTGTGTCGGCTGGTGCGTGAATCGGCGCGGGTGTCGGCATGGCGGCTGGGGCCCGGCGGAATGAATGCCGAAGAGAGTCGGCGCATTGCCTTTCATATCCGCTTCAATCGCGCCTCATCGCTCTTCGCCCGCTGTTGGCTGCTGGTGGAGGGGGAGACGGAAACCTGGGTTATCAACGAACTGGCCCGCCAGTGCGGCCATCATTTTGATGCTGAAGGGGTGAAAGTCATTGAATTCGCCCAGTCGGGCCTGAAGCCGTTGATCAAATTCGCCCGCCGGATGGGGATCCAGTGGCACGTGCTGGTGGACGGCGATGAGGCAGGGAAAAAATATGCCGCGACCGTACGCGGCCTGCTGAATAACGATCGCGAGCTGGAGCGCGACCATCTTACCACTCTGCCGGCGCTGGATATGGAACACTTTATGTATCGTCAGGGATTTGATGACGTTTACCACCGGGTGGCGCAGATCCCGGATAATGTGCCCATGAATATGCGGCGGGTGATCACCAAGGCCATTCATCGTTCATCCAAGCCGGACCTGGCGATTGAGGTGGCAATGGAAGCCGGCCGCCGTGGGGTGGACGCAGTGCCGACGCTGCTGAAAAAAATGTTCTCGCGGGTACTGTGGCTGGCCCGCGGTCGCGCCGATTAATCTCTTCGCCGTCGGGGGGCTCGGCGGCGCAAAGCTCTCCGGCAGCTAAACAAAACGTCATTGGCGCGAAAAATGGATGTTCTGTTGCCAACGGGTTTCGATAGAATCACCGCCTGGATCGGCAGGGAAACAGCAGGAATCGGAATATGAAATTGAAGGGAAAACGCAGGACCGTCTGGTGGCTGTTGGCGATCGTGGTGCTGGGTCTGGCTGTCTGGGGATGGCGGATCCTCAACGCGCCGCTGCCGCACTACCAGACACTGGTGGTGCGCAAAGGCGACCTCCAGCAGAGCGTGCTGGCTACCGGCAAGCTGGATGCCCTGCGAAAAGTTGACGTCGGCGCCCAGGTCAGCGGGCAGCTGAAGACGCTGCACGTGAATATCGGCGATAAGGTCAAAAAGGACCAACTGCTGGGGGTTATCGATCCTGAGCAGGCGCAAAACCAGATCAAAGAGGTGGAAGCGACGTTGATGGAACTGCGCGCCCAGCTCAATCAGGCGCGCGCGGAGAGTAAGCTGGCGCAGGTGACCCTGGCCCGTCAGCAGCAGCTGGCGCAGCGCCAGCTGGTCTCGCGACAGGACCTCGATACCGCGGCCACCGACCTGGCGGTGAAACAGGCGCAAATCGGCACCATTGAAGCGCAAATTAAGCGCAACCAGGCTACGCTCGACACCGCGAAGACCAACCTCGACTACACGCGGATCCTGGCGCCGATGGCTGGCGAAGTGACGCAAATTACCACCCTGCAGGGACAGACGGTGATCGCTGCCCAGCAGGCGCCGAACATTCTGACCCTGGCGGACCTCAGCACCATGCTGGTTAAAGCGCAGGTCTCCGAAGCGGATGTCATCCATCTCAGACCGGGGCAAAAGGCGTGGTTTACCGTGCTGGGCGACCCGTTAACCCGCTATGAAGGCAAGCTGAAGGACATTCTGCCGACGCCGGAAAAAGTCAACGACGCCATCTTCTATTATGCCCGCTTCGAGGTCCCGAACCCGCAGGGGATCCTGCGCCTCGACATGACCGCGCAGGTGCATATTCAACTGGCCGAGGTGAAGAACGTGATCACCATCCCGCTGAGCGCCCTGGGCGATGCGGTCGGTGATAACCGCTACCACGTCCGGCTGTTGCGTACCGGCGAGGTCAAAGAGCGTGAGATTGTCATTGGCGCGCGCAATGATACCGACGTCGCGGTGGTGCAGGGACTTGAAGAGGGGGATGAGGTGATCGTCGGCGAGAGCGCGAGCGGGGCGGCAAAATGACGGCCTTGCTCGAGCTGCGTGATATTCGTCGCAGCTATCCTTCCGGCGACGGCAGCGTTGAGGTCCTCAAGGGGATCACCCTCAGTATCCATGCCGGGGAGATGGTGGCGATCGTGGGCGCCTCCGGCTCGGGTAAATCAACGCTGATGAACATCCTTGGCTGCCTTGATAAACCCACCAGCGGCACCTATCGAGTGGCGGGAACCGATATTGCGCAGCTGGATGGCGATGCGCTGGCCCGTCTGCGGCGGGAACACTTTGGTTTTATCTTTCAACGCTATCACCTGCTGTCGCATTTGACCGCCGCGCAGAACGTCGAAGTGCCGGCGGTGTATGCCGGTAGTGAAAGGCGGGCGCGCCTGGCGCGCGCTCATGAGCTGCTGGCGCGCCTGGGGCTTGGCGATCGCGCCGACTATCAGCCGTCGCAGCTGTCCGGCGGACAACAGCAGCGGGTCAGTATCGCCCGCGCCCTGATGAACGGTGGGGAAGTGATCCTCGCCGATGAGCCGACCGGCGCGCTGGATAGCCATTCCGGCGAAGAGGTGATGGCGATCCTGCACCAGCTGAAAGCGCAGGGGCACACGGTCATCATTGTCACTCACGATCCGCAGGTCGCCGCTCAGGCGGAGCGGATCGTCGAGATCCGCGATGGCGAAATCGTCCGCAACCCCTCCGCCAGCCGCCAGGGCGGTGGGCTGCGCGCCCGTCAGCAGGAGGAGCCCTCGGCGTGGCGTCAGTTCACCAGCGGCTTTCGCGAGGCGCTGGTCATGGCCTGGCGGGCGATGGCGGCGAATAAAATGCGTACCCTGCTGACCATGCTCGGCATTATTATTGGGATTGCCTCGGTGGTATCGATCGTCGTGGTGGGCGATGCCGCCAAACAAATGGTGCTGGCAGATATTCGCGCGATAGGCACCAATACCATTGACGTCTACCCTGGCAAGGATTTTGGCGATGACGACCCGCGCTATCAACAGGCGCTGAAGTATGACGACTTGCTGGCGATCCAGAAACAGCCGTGGGTGCGTTCCGCTACGCCGGCGGTGTCAAAAAGCCTGCGTCTGCGCGCCAACAATATTGACGTAGCCGCCAGCGCGGAAGGGGTGGGGCCGCAATACTTTAATGTTTACGGCATGACCTTTAGCGAGGGCAATACCTTTAATGAGCTGCAGCTCAACAGCCGGGCGCAGGTGGTGGTGCTCGACAGCAATACCCGTCGCCAGCTGTTTCCCAATAAAGCGAAAGTGGTGGGCGAGGTGATTCTGGTGGGCAATATGCCGGCCACGGTGATTGGCGTTGCGGATGAAAAGCAGTCGATGTTCGGCAGCAGTAAAATTCTCCGCGTCTGGTTGCCCTACACCACCATGGCGGGAAGGGTGATGGGCCAGTCGTGGCTGAACTCGATCACCGTCCGCGTTCATGAAGGCTATGACAGCGACACCGCTGAAAAGCAGCTGCTGCGTTTGCTGGAGCTGCGGCATGGTAAAAAAGATGTATTCACCTGGAATATGGACAGCATCTTGAAAACCGCCGAAAGGACCACACATACCTTACAGCTGTTCCTCACATTGGTGGCGGTGATCGCCCTGGTGGTCGGCGGGATTGGCGTGATGAATATTATGCTGGTGTCGGTGACCGAACGAACGCGTGAGATAGGCATCCGCATGGCGGTTGGCGCCCGGGCCAGCGATGTGCTGCAGCAGTTTCTCATCGAAGCGGTGCTGGTTTGCCTGGTCGGCGGCGCGCTGGGGGTGACATTGTCGCTGATGATTGCGTTTATTCTGCAGCTGTTTCTCCCCGGCTGGGAGATCGGTTTTTCGCCGCTGGCGCTGGTGACAGCGTTTCTCTGTTCGACGTTAACCGGGGTGCTGTTTGGGTGGCTGCCGGCGCGCAATGCGGCGCGGCTCGATCCGGTGGATGCCCTGGCGCGGGAGTAGTCGGGATGAGAAATAAAAATGCCAGTCAGAAGGACTGGCATTTTATTAGCAGGATGTACACAATGAAGCAAAAGAGTTATGCAGCCGTTTCCGCTTCCACAGGGACGATCACGCTGGCGTGGTTGCCTTTTGGCCCCTGGTGAACATCAAACCGAACGGCTTGTCCGGCTTTTAGCGTTCTGTAACCATCCATCTGGATGGTGGAGTAATGGGCGAAAATGTCTTCGCCGCCGCCCTCAGGGCAGATAAAACCGAACCCTTTGGCATTGTTGAACCACTTAACAGTACCCATTTCCATACTTCGACATCCTTCGTAAATCTTTATTAGTAAGATGGAATGAACCGGTGGTGGAGTGACGAGTTGTTCAATTGCTCGCCAACTCTCGCCACTACAATTTAGAGAAATACGAAAACGCGTCAAGCGATTGAGGAGGGGGAGCGGCGAAAAATGCGTCAAAATTTGAAGCAGTTAACGCTATTGCCGGGGAATGTGACAGCCGTCGCGGATAGAAGCGATAGATGATAGTTATCTATGATCTGTTGTAGATTTGTGATGAGCATAACCTCTGGTCATCGACAGGCCTCCGCCTGTTGGCAACAGCAACCGATGATGAACACTGACGATGAGTAAGAGAGATTGGCTGGACTTCGAGCACCTGGTTGACGACGAAGTTCGTGATGCGATTAAACCGCCATCTATGTATAAAGTGATATTGGTCAATGATGACTACACTCCAATGGAGTTTGTTATTGACGTGTTACAAAAATTCTTTTCTTATGATGTTGAACGTGCAACGCAACTGATGCTCACGGTTCACTATGAAGGTAAGGCGATTTGTGGCGTGTTTACCGCGGAAGTGGCGGAGACCAAAGTCGCTATGGTGAATCAGTACGCGAGGGAGAACGAGCATCCATTGCTGTGTACGCTGGAAAAAGCCTGAATACAGGCATGAAAATTGGGGGAGGTGCCTATGCTCAATCAAGAACTGGAACTCAGTTTAAATATGGCTTTCGCCAGAGCGCGCGAGCACCGTCATGAGTTTATGACCGTCGAGCACTTGCTGCTGGCTCTGCTAAGCAACCCCTCGGCCCGTGAGGCCCTGGAAGCGTGTTCAGTGGACCTGGTGGCATTGCGTCAGGAACTTGAAGCCTTCATCGAACAAACCACACCCGTCCTGCCAGCCACGGAAGAAGAGCGCGACACCCAGCCGACGCTGAGCTTCCAGCGTGTGCTGCAGCGCGCCGTCTTCCACGTGCAATCTTCTGGCCGCAGCGAAGTGACCGGCGCCAACGTGCTGGTGGCGATTTTCAGCGAGCAGGAGTCGCAGGCCGCCTACCTGCTGCGTAAACATGAAGTGAGCCGACTCGATGTGGTGAACTTCATTTCTCATGGTACACGCAAAGACGAGCCGAGCCAGTCTTCCGATAACAGCGGAAGCCAGCCTGGCAATGAAGAGCAAGCCGGCGGGGAGGAACGTATGGAAAACTTCACCACCAACCTCAATCAGCTTGCTCGCGTCGGCGGCATTGATCCCCTGATCGGCCGTGAAAAAGAGCTGGAACGCGCCATTCAGGTTCTGTGCCGTCGGCGTAAAAATAACCCGCTGCTGGTGGGGGAATCCGGCGTCGGTAAAACCGCCATCGCCGAAGGCCTTGCCTGGCGTATTGTGCAGGGCGATGTGCCGGAAGTCATGGCTGACTGCACCATCTACTCGCTCGATATTGGTTCTCTGCTGGCCGGGACGAAATACCGTGGCGATTTTGAAAAACGCTTTAAAGCGTTGCTCAAACAGCTGGAGCAGGATACCAACAGCATCCTGTTCATTGATGAGATCCACACCATCATAGGTGCGGGGGCGGCGTCTGGCGGTCAGGTCGATGCGGCTAACCTGATCAAACCGTTGCTTTCCAGCGGCAAGATCCGGGTGATTGGCTCCACCACTTATCAGGAGTTCAGCAACATCTTTGAGAAAGATCGTGCGCTGGCCCGCCGTTTCCAGAAAATTGATATTACCGAACCGTCGGTGGAAGAGACCGTCCAGATTATCAACGGCCTGAAGCCGAAGTACGAAGCGCACCACGATGTGCGTTATACCGCCAAGGCGGTGCGTGCCGCGGTTGAGCTGGCGGTGAAATACATTAACGATCGTCATCTGCCGGATAAGGCGATTGACGTGATTGACGAGGCAGGGGCGCGGGCGCGCTTAATGCCGGTCAGCAAGCGTAAGAAAACGGTCAATGTGGCGGATATCGAGTCAGTGGTGGCGCGCATTGCGCGGATCCCTGAGAAGAGCGTCTCCCGCAGCGATCGCGATACGCTGAAAAACCTTGGCGATCGACTGAAAATGCTGGTCTTTGGTCAGGATAAGGCCATCGAGGCGCTGACGGAAGCCATCAAAATGGCGCGCGCCGGGCTGGGCCATGAGCACAAGCCGGTGGGTTCATTCCTGTTCGCCGGGCCGACCGGGGTGGGGAAAACCGAAGTGACCGTGCAGCTGGCGAAGGCGCTGGGTATCGAGCTGCTGCGTTTTGATATGTCCGAATATATGGAACGTCATACCGTCAGCCGTTTAATCGGGGCGCCTCCGGG
Organism: Klebsiella sp. C360; assembly: GCF_048822415.1. Lineage (NCBI taxonomy): Bacteria > Pseudomonadati > Pseudomonadota > Gammaproteobacteria > Enterobacterales > Enterobacteriaceae > Klebsiella > Klebsiella sp. C360. The sequence goes on along the minus strand of NZ_JBMEZZ010000001.1, from coordinate 798,937 downwards.
CTACGTCGGCTTCGACCAGGGCGGGCTGCTGACCGATGCGGTGATTAAACATCCGCACGCGGTGCTGCTGCTCGATGAGATCGAAAAAGCGCATCCGGACGTGTTCAACCTGCTGCTGCAGGTGATGGATAACGGAACGCTGACCGATAACAACGGACGTAAAGCGGACTTCCGCAACGTGGTGCTGGTGATGACCACCAACGCCGGGGTGCGGGAAACCGAGCGTAAATCGATTGGCCTTATTCAGCAGGACAACAGTCCGGATGCAATGGATGAGATCAAGAAGATCTTTACGCCGGAGTTCCGTAACCGTCTCGACAACATTATCTGGTTCGATCACCTCTCCACCACGGTGATCCATCAGGTTGTCGACAAGTTTATCGTCGAGCTGCAGGTTCAGCTGGATCAGAAAGGCGTCTCCCTGGAAGTCAGCCAGGAAGCGCGCGACTGGCTGGCGGAAAAAGGTTACGACCGGGCGATGGGGGCACGTCCGATGGGACGCGTCATTCAGGACAACCTGAAAAAACCGCTGGCGAACGAGCTGCTGTTTGGCTCGCTGGTCGACGGGGGGCAGGTGACGGTCTCTCTGGACAGCGTGAAAAATACGCTGACTTACGACTTCCAGAGCGCGCCGAAGCACAAACCGGAAGCCGCCCACTAAGGCGATATCTTGCATGTAAAAACCGGCCACTGGCCGGTTTTTTTTGCTGGCTGGCGGTAGAAATGAAAAGACCGGGAATTATCCCGGCCTTCAGCATCTGACGCCTTAGTGGCGAAAACAATCAGCGACTACGGAAGACAATGCGGCCTTTGCTCAGGTCGTACGGGGTCAGCTCAACAGTCACTTTGTCGCCCGTCAGAATGCGGATGTAGTTTTTACGCATTTTACCGGAGATATGCGCGGTTACCACGTGACCGTTTTCCAGTTCTACGCGGAACATAGTGTTAGGCAACGTTTCAAGTACGGTGCCCTGCATTTCAATATTGTCTTCTTTGGCCATCTAGTCCTCTGGGGTATCACTACCGTAGTTTTGAACCGGCAAGATAATGCCGAAGTTCATCATGTAAGTAAAGTTTTACGTGTCTACCCTGAATCATTCACCTTACCGCAAGGCGCGCAGTCAGCACGCCGGCAATGGAAATATGACGGGTATGAATCGCCGAAGTAGTTTTGGCGCATTGCCCGGGACACACACGGCCATGCCGCGTGACAGGCGCAAACGTAAAGGGGAGTGACAGAACGATGGGCGTTATCTGACTCTTATTATTCCCAAACGGCGGCGGGGCAACAGGCAGAAGCTACTCTACCGCGCAATTATACCATCCTGACGCAAAATGTGCTGAAAACATTTTATTATCCGCCCGGAAATAGCACCCGTGGTACCCAAAATCGCTCGGGTAGACGGTAGCCGCGTAATACCGACAGATAGTCCAGATAATCGCGGCGGGGAATATCCACTGCGCCTAATGACGCGGTGTGGTTGTTCAGCACCTGACAGTCAATTAATTTACCGCCGCTCTGCGCAAAGTCCTGGCAAAATACCAGCAGCGCGGTTTTAGAGGCATTTTCCGCCCGGCTGAACATCGACTCGCCGCAAAACAATGCCCCCTGCGCCACGCCGTACATTCCCCCCACCAGGGTATTCTCCTGCCAGACTTCAATGGAGTGGGCATGGCCCAGCTCATGCAGCTGGTGATAGGCGCGAACGATGCTGCTGGTTATCCATGTGCCTTCGTCACGATCGCTGGCGCAGCCCTCAATCACCGCGCCAAAGGCGTGATTGAGCGTGACGCGGTAGGGGGAGCGCTGATGAAAGCGCTTCATGCTGCGGCTGAGATGGAACTGTTCCGGCCAAAGCACTGCCCGGGGATCGGGCGACCACCAGAGGATCGGGTCGCCGGGGGAAAACCAGGGAAAAATACCACGCTGATAGGCCATCAGCAGACGCGCGGGGCTTAGATCGCCGCCGAGCGCCAGCAGGCCGTTAGGTTCACGCAGGGCGCCTTCCGGAGAAGGGAAGGCGATAGAATGCCGGGAGAGCTGAACCAGACGCATTTTAACCTCAATACGCATCAGCAAAAATTAGATAATAGCCTACAGACGCTGTTTAAACTGGAAGTACCGGCCCTGTTTAGCGAGCAGCTCCGCGTGACTACCTTGCTCAATTATCTGGCCGTTGTCCATGACTATTATCTGATTAAAACGCGCCAGGCCTCGCAGGCGGTGGGTGACCATCAGCACGGTCTTCTCGCGCATGACTTCCGCCAGCAGATGAAGGATCTGGCTTTCGGTGGCGGCATCCAGACCTTCTGTCGGTTCATCCAGCAGCATCAGCGGCGCATCGTGGAGCAGCGCGCGGGCAATGGCCAGCCGGCGCAGTTCGCCGCCGGAAAGCTGGCGTCCGCCTTCGCCCAGCCAGCCGTTGAGTCCGCCATCTTCCAGCAGTTTTTCCAGGCCTACCTTTTCAAGGGTGGCGCAGAGCAGTGTATCATCAGCCTCAGGCGCCGCCAGCCGCAGGTTGTCGCGCAGGGTGGCGCTGAACAGATGCACGCGCTGCGGCACCACGCTCATTGACTGCCGCAGGGTGGCTTCGCTCAGCCCGGACAGCGGCTGGTCGTTGAGCAATATCTCTCCCTGCGCCGGATCCCATGCGCGGGTGAGCAACTGCAAAAGCGTCGACTTTCCGCAGCCGGTTCGGCCAAGAATAGCGATATGTTCCCCGGCGGCAATCTGCAGGGAGATGTTCTCCAGGGCGAGGGAGGGCTGCTGCGGGTAGCGGAAGGTGACCTGCCTGAAGGTTAAGGCCACCTGCGCAGGCCTGCTGGCCTCGCCCTCAACGAAGGAGACTTCCGGCTGCTGGTCAGTGATCTGCGAGATCCGCAGCGCGGAGGCGATCACCTGACCTAAATGCTGGAAAGCGCCGGTGACGGGCGCCAGGGCTTCGAAAGCCGCCAGGGCGCAGAAGACGAACAGGGCGATCAGCGCCCCGGGCTGACTGTTGCCGCCGACGCCGTCTGAGGCCAGCCAGAGCATGGCCACCACGGCGATTCCGCCGATTAACAGCATTAGCGCCTGTGAAAGCGCGGTCAGCTCGGCCTGGCGACGCTGCGCGTCCTGCCAGCTGAGCTCGGTTTTTTCCATTTGCGCGCGATAGCGGTCGCTGGCGTTAAACACCATCAGCTCCGCCTGGCCCTGCAGCCAGGCGGTAAGCTGTTGCCGATACTGACCGCGCAGCTGGGTCATACTCTCTCCGGCCGGTTTACCGGCGCGATAGAACAGCGGCGGCATAACCAGCAGGGTCACCAGCATGATGCCGCCGAGCGTCAGCGCGAGGGCAACGTCGAGCAGGCTTAATCCGCAGGTCACCACCACAATCACCACCAGCGCGCCGACCAGCGGCGAAATGACCCGCAGGTAGAGATGATCCAGGGTGTCGACGTCGGCGACTACGCGGTTGAGCAGTTCACCCTGGCGAAAGCGCGCCAGCCCCGCCGGAGAGAGGGGGAGCAGTTTGCTGAAGGTGAAGACGCGCAGGTGCTGCAGCACGCGGAAGGTGGCATCGTGGCTGACCAGACGCTCGAAATAGCGTCCGGCGGTACGGATAATCGCTGCGCCGCGTACGCCCGCTGCGGGCAGCATATAGTTAAAACTGTAGATCCCGGCGACGCCCACCACTGCAGAGGCGGAGAGAAACCAGCCGGAGAGCGTCAGCAGGCCGATACTGGCCAGCAGGGTCACAATAGCCAGTACGATGCCGAGCAGCAGCATCCATTTGTGGCGTTTATACAGTGCCAGATAGGGTAAGAGCGCGCGCATTTAAATCTCCTCCTGACGATGGGCCAACAGCGCCGAGAAGACCCCGCCGGCGCGGGCCAGCGTGGCGTAGTCGCCTTGTTCGATAATCTGTCCGTCCTGCATCACCCAGACGGCATCCCAGTCCGCCAGTCCCTCAAGCTGATGGGTAACCAGCAGCGTGGTTTGCTGGGTGGAGGCGTGGGTCAACGCCTGCATGACCCGTTGTTCGCTATGGGCGTCGAGGCTGGCGGCGGGTTCATCCAGCAGCAGCAGGCGGCACGGCACCAACAGCGCGCGCGCGACCGCGATACGCTGCGCCTGGCCGACCGACAGACGGCCCGCCTGATCGCCCACGGCGGTATGGATCCCATCCGGCAGCAGAGCGATAAACTCGCTCACCCAGGCCTTGTCCAGCGCCAGCCGAAGCTGGGCATCGCTGGCTTCCGGCCACGCCAGCAGCACATTTTCCCGCAGCGTGGCGGCAGGAAGCTGGGGATTCTGCCCCACCCAGCTTAACAGGCGACGCCAGCGATCGGCGTCCAGCTCGCGCAGCTCGACGCCGTTGACCTTCAGCGAACCTTCATAGGGCAAAAAGCCGAGCAGGGTGTTCAGCAGGGAACTTTTCCCTGAGCCGCTCTGCCCCACCAGCACCACCCGCGCGCCTGCAGGCAGTGAAAAATTCAGCGGCCCGGCGAGGACTTTCCCGTCGGGAGATTTAATCAGCAGATCGCGCGCTTCCACGCCAATCAGATCGTTATCATTTAAGGTTTTTTCGCCACGCTCCACCTGGGTCAGCGGGGTTTCCATAAACGTTTTCAGACTGTCCGCAGCGCCGACGGCCTGGGCTTTGGCATGGTAGAAGGTGCCCAGGTCGCGTAATGGCTGGAAAAACTCCGGGGCGAGGATCAGCGTCAGGAAGCCCGCCATCAGCGTGACGCCCGCGCCATAGTGGCCGAAGTTAAGCTCGCCCAGGTATGAGAAGCCGAAATAAACCGCTACCAGCGCAATGGAGAGCGAGGTGAAAAACTCCAGTACTCCGGAGGAGAGGAACGCCAGGCGCAGGACTTCCATGGTGCGTTGGCGAAAATCCTGCGAGGCGTCGCGAATATTATCCGTTTCGGCCTGACCGCGGTGAAAAATACGCAAGGTTTCCATGCCGCGCAGACGGTCGAGGAAGTGACCGCTGAGGCGGGCCAGCGCCTGGAAGTTACGCCGGTTGGCATCGGCGGCGCCCATCCCAACCAGGGCCATAAACAGGGGGATCAGCGGCGCGGTGCCGAGGAGGATCAGCGCGGCGGCCCAGTTGATCGGGAAAATAGTGATAACGATCAGCAGCGGCACGCAGGCCGCCAGCGTCATCTGCGGCAGGTAGCGGGCATAATAGTCATGCATATCGTCGATCTGCTCGAGGATAAGCGTCGCCCAGCTGCCGGCAGGTTTACCCTGGATCCACGCCGGGCCCGCCTGCTGGAGACGGTCGAGCACCTGGCGGCGAATTTCATAGCGAATATGCTGCCCGGCCTGAAAGCCGACCCGTTCACGCAGCCAGACCACCCAGGCGCGCAGCACAAAGGTCAGCACCAGCAGGGTCAGCGGCAGCAGCAGGGCGGTTGCAGGAATATTCTCCATCACCATCCGGTGCAGGATCCGCGCCAGGAACCACGCCTGCGCCACGATCAGCAGACCGCTCGCCACGCCGAGGAGGCGGGAAATCATCAACCAGCGACGGGAGATAATGCTTTGCTGTTTTAACCAGCGGGTTAACTCTTGTTGACGGGTTTTATTCATTGCGCGCTTAGCAGGTGTCGTTATGGGAATATTGGGCACGGCAATGTTACATCGCGGCAAAAATAAAGGCGACTTTTCGTCGCCTTCTTTACCTTTGTTACTGACTTGTAAAGATTATTTGCACGCGTCAGCCAGACCGTCGAGGTAACGTTCAGCGTCCAGCGCCGCCATGCAGCCGGTGCCGGCGGAGGTGATAGCCTGACGATAAATATGGTCCATGACATCGCCGGCGGCAAACACGCCCGGGATGCTGGTCTGGGTCGCATTGCCGTGGATACCGGACTGCACTTTGATGTAGCCGTTCTCCAGCTCCAGCTGACCTTCAAAGATGGCGGTGTTCGGGCTGTGGCCGATGGCGACAAACAGACCGGCTACTTCCAGGGACTCGACGTTGTCGCTGTTTTTGGTATCGCGCAGACGCAGGCCGCTGACGCCCATCTGGTCGCCGGTCACCTCTTCGAGGGTGCGATCGGTATGCAGCACGATGTTGCCGCTTGCCACTTTGTCCATCAGGCGTTTGATGAGGATTTTTTCCGCACGGAAGGAATCGCGACGGTGGATCAGATGTACCTCTGAGGCGATGTTCGACAGATACAGGGCCTCTTCAACCGCGGTGTTGCCGCCGCCGATCACCGCCACTTTCTGGTTGCGATAGAAGAATCCATCACAGGTGGCGCACGCAGAAACGCCGCGGCCCTTGAAGGCTTCTTCGGAAGGCAGACCCAGGTAACGGGCTGAAGCGCCGGTGGCGATAATCAGCGCGTCACAGGTGTATTCGCCGCTGTCGCCGGTCAGACGGAACGGCCGGTTTTGCAGGTCGACGCGGCTGATATGGTCGAAAATAATCTCGGTTTCAAATTTCGCGGCATGCTCGTGCATGCGCTCCATCAGCAGCGGACCGGTCAAATCGTTCGGATCGCCTGGCCAGTTTTCCACTTCCGTCGTGGTGGTCAGCTGACCGCCTTTTTCCATCCCGGTGATCAGCACCGGCTGCAGGTTGGCGCGCGCGGCATAGACCGCCGCGGTGTATCCCGCAGGTCCAGAACCAAGAATAAGCAGTTTACTGTGTTTGGCTGTGCCCATGAGATCCCCATAATAATTGGCATACATTGGGCTGGGATTGTAGGGAATTTGTTGGCGTAAAAAAAGAGCGCAGCGATTTTGTTAACGATATGTGCAATAGAAGCGGCCGATGAATTGGCGATTTTCCCGGCAAGGAATATAACTATTTCTACTGTTGGCGGGACAATTATAAGACGAAAAAATGAGAATCAACCAGGGTGGATGATGAATATCTGGCATCTTGTACTAAAAATCGATGTTTTGCTTTGACAATCCCCTGTGCTTTTGCGAAAACATTCAAGGAAGAAGAAAAGCAGTATTTGGCGTGCGGCGAATTTTCATGCACGCAAATGCCATTTTTATCCGGGTTAACGAAATCTACGCATGGTGTGGACAGACGCCATGCGTGATATCGGTGACTGCCGTCAGGCAACGGGCTTCTCACGTACCCCTGGGTTACCTAATGTCGTACGGGTAATAACAGGATGGGCTCTGGCAGTGAAGGCACAGAGCCGGAACAGGAGTAGGGAAGGAATACAGAGAGACAATAATAATGGTAGATAGCAAGAAGCGCCCTGGCAAAGATCTCGACCGCATTGATCGTAACATCCTGAATGAATTGCAAAAAGATGGGCGAATTTCTAACGTCGAGCTTTCTAAACGGGTGGGACTTTCTCCGACGCCTTGCCTTGAGCGTGTGCGTCGTCTTGAAAGACAGGGTTTTATTCAGGGCTATACGGCGCTGCTCAACCCGCATTATCTGGATGCATCACTTCTGGTATTTGTTGAGATTACTCTGAATCGTGGCGCACCGGATGTGTTTGAGCAATTTAACGCCGCAGTGCAAAAACTTGAAGAAATTCAAGAGTGTCATCTGGTTTCCGGTGATTTCGACTATCTGTTGAAAACCCGCGTACCGGATATGTCAGCGTATCGTAAATTACTGGGCGAGACCTTGCTGCGCCTGCCGGGCGTTAACGACACCCGTACCTATGTGGTAATGGAAGAAGTCAAGCAAAGTAATCGTCTGGTTATTAAGACGCGCTAACACGGAACAGGTGCAAACTCGACGTAGTTTGATTACACTCCTGTTAATCCATACAGCAACAGTGCCGGGGAGACCCGGCGCTGTTGTCCGTTTTAGCAGCAGGCAGGAAACAGCCTGATACCTGGAGAGCCTTTCTTGAGCCAGGAATACACCGAAGACAAAGAAGTCAAACTTACCAAACTCAGCAGCGGGCGCCGACTCCTTGAGGCGATGCTCATCCTTTGCTCCCTCTTCGCCATCTGGCTGATGGCGGCATTACTGAGCTTTAACCCCTCGGACCCAAGCTGGTCGCAAACGGCATGGCATGAGCCTATTCATAATTTAGGCGGCGCCCCCGGCGCGTGGCTTGCCGATACCCTGTTTTTCATTTTTGGCGTCATGGCCTATACCATCCCGGTGATCATCATCGGCGGATGCTGGTTTGCCTGGCGGCATCAGGAAAACGACGAATACATTGATTATTTCGCCGTTTCTCTGCGTCTCATCGGTGCGTTAGCCCTGATCCTGACCTCCTGCGGTCTGGCGGCGATTAACGCCGATGATATCTGGTACTTCGCCTCTGGCGGGGTGATTGGCAGCCTGCTGAGCACCACCCTGCAACCGCTGCTGCACAGCAGCGGCGGCACCATCGCTCTATTGTGCATCTGGGCGGCCGGCCTGACGCTGTTTACCGGCTGGTCGTGGGTCAGCATTGCGGAAAAACTGGGCGGCGGCATCCTGTCCGTACTCACCTTTGCCAGCAACCGCACCCGTCGGGATGATACCTGGGTCGATGAAGGCGAATACGAAGACGACGATGAAGAGTACGACGACGAAGAGGCGGCAACCCCCCAGGAGTCGCGTCGGGCCCGTATCTTGCGCAGCGCGCTGGCGCGGCGTAAACGTCTGGCCGAGAAGTTTACCAATCCTATGGGGCGTAAAACCGACGCGGCGCTTTTCTCCGGCAAACGGATGGACGACGGGGAAGAGGCCGTGCAGTACAGCGCCAGCGGTGCGCCTGTCGCCGCCGACGATGTACTGTTTTCCGGTGCCAGCGCCGCGCGTCCCGCAGAGAATGATGTGCTATTTTCCGGCGCCAGCGCTGCGCGCCCGGGCGATTTCGACCCTTACGATCCGTTGCTGAACGGCCACAGTATCGCTGAGCCGGTGGGCGCAGCGGCGGCGGCCACTGCCGCGCCGCAGGCGTGGGGCGAGTCGACGGCGGGCCATCAGGGCGCTGCGCCGGCTTATCAGCCAGAAGCCAGCTATCCGCCGCAGCAGGCCTATCAGCCTGAACCCGCCCCGTTCCAGCAGGCTGCTTATCAGCCGCCAGCGGGGCAACCCGCGCCGCAGGCGTATCAGCCAGAGCCGGCGCAGTATCAACAGCCGGTTTACGATCCGCATGCCGGACAACAGCCTGCGCCGCAGGGGTATCAACCCGAGCATGCGCCGCACCAGCAGCCGGTTTACGATCCATATGCCGGACAACAGCCTGCGCCGCAGGGGTATCAACCAGAGCCTGCACAGTATCAGCAGCCGGTTTACGATCCATATGCCGGGCAACAGCCTGCGCCGCAGGGGTATCAACCCGAGCCTGCACAGTATCAGCAGCCGGTTTACGATCCGTATGCCGGACAACAGCCTGCGCCGCAGGGGCATCAATCCGAGCCTGCACAGTATCAGCAGCCGGTTTACGATCCGCATGCCGGTCAGCCCGCGCCGCAGGGGTATCAACCCGAGCCTGCACAGTATCAGCAGCCGGTTTACGATCCGTATGCCGGCCAGCCCGCGCCGCAGGGGTATCAACCCGAGACTGCACAGTATCAGCAGCCGGTTTACGATCCGTATGCCGGCCAGCCCGCGCCGCAGGGGTATCAACCCGAGACTGCGCCTTATCAGCAGCCGAGTTACGATCCGCATGCCGGCCAGCCCGCGCCGCAGGCGTATCAGCCTGAGCCCGCGCCGGTACCTGCCGCGCAGCCAGAGCCTGAGGTCGTGCAGGAAGAAGTGAAACGTCCGCCGCTCTATTACTTCGAGGAAGTGGAAGAGAAGCGGGCGCGCGAACGCGAGCTGCTGGCTTCCTGGTATCAGCCTATTCCGGAGCCGGAAAGCCCGATCGCCACCAAACCGCTGACGCCGCCAGCCGCCCCGTCCAAACCGCCCGTGGAGTCAACCGTGGTTTCTGCGGTGGCGGCCGGGGTGCATCAGGCAACGGCTGCCAGCGGCGGCTCAGCGGCCGCGACGACGGCGACCGCCGCGTCCGCAGCGACGGCGCCATTGTTCAGCCCGGCCTCCAGCGGACCGCGGGTACAGGTGAAAGAGGGCATTGGTCCAAAACTACCGCGGCCTAATCGCGTTCGCGTCCCGACGCGTCGGGAACTGGCCTCCTACGGCATCAAGCTACCGTCGCAGCGGGAAGCAGAACAGCGCGCGCGGCAGGCAGAGCGCGACCCCCATTATGATGATGGGCTACTCTCGGATGAGGAAGCGGATGCTATGGAGCAGGATGAACTGGCTCGCCAGTTCGCCGCCACTCAACAGCAGCGCTATGGCCATCGCTGGGAAGACGATAACGCGACTGATGACGATGATGCCGACGCTGCGGCGGAAGCGGAGCTGGCGCGCCAGTTTGCCGCCACCCAGCAGCAGCGCTACGCCTCCGAGCAGCCGCCGGGCGCCAATCCGTTCTCGCCGGCGGATTACGAATTCTCGCCGATGAAAACTCTGGTCAATGAGGGGCCGAGCGAGCCGCTGTTTACGCCGACACCGGAAGTACAGCCGCAGCAGCCAGCCCAGCACTATCAACAACCGGCCGCCGCTCCGCAGCAGGGTTATCAACCTGCGCAGCACCAACCGGTACACCATCAGCCAGTGCCGCCGCAGCCTTACCAGACTGCGCCGCAGTCCGTGCCGCAGCACCAGCCGGTTACCCCGCAGGGGCATCAGCCTGCCGCGCCTGCGCCGCAGGAGAGCCTGATCCACCCGCTGCTGATGCGCAATGGCGATAGTCGACCGCTGCAAAAGCCGACGACGCCGCTGCCGTCGCTGGATCTGCTTACGCCGCCGCCCAGTGAAGTCGAGCCGGTGGATACCTTTGCTCTCGAGCAGATGGCACGACTGGTGGAAGCGCGACTCGCCGATTTCCGCATTAAAGCGGATGTGGTGAACTACTCGCCGGGGCCGGTGATCACCCGCTTCGAACTGAATCTGGCGCCTGGCGTCAAAGCGGCGCGAATCTCTAACCTGTCACGGGATCTGGCGCGTTCACTGTCCACGGTCGCCGTGCGCGTGGTGGAGGTGATCCCGGGTAAACCGTATGTCGGGCTTGAGCTGCCGAATAAAAAGCGCCAGACCGTCTACCTGCGTGAAGTGCTCGACAACAGCAAGTTCCGTGATAACCCGTCGCCGCTGACCGTGGTGCTGGGTAAAGACATCGCCGGCGATCCGGTGGTGGCCGATCTGGCGAAAATGCCGCACCTGCTGGTGGCCGGTACCACCGGTTCCGGTAAGTCGGTCGGCGTCAACGCCATGATCCTCAGCATGCTCTACAAGGCGCAGCCGGAAGATGTGCGTTTCATCATGATCGACCCGAAAATGCTGGAGCTGTCGGTCTACGAAGGAATTCCGCACCTGCTGACGGAAGTGGTTACCGACATGAAAGACGCCGCCAATGCGCTGCGCTGGAGCGTCAACGAGATGGAGCGTCGCTACAAGCTGATGTCGGCGCTGGGCGTGCGTAACCTGGCGGGCTATAACGAGAAGATTGCAGAAGCGGCGCGCATGGGTCGTCCGATCCCGGATCCGTACTGGAAGCCAGGCGACAGTATGGACGCCGTGCACCCGGTACTGGAAAAGCTGCCGTATATTGTGGTGCTGGTGGACGAATTCGCCGACCTGATGATGACCGTCGGTAAGAAGGTGGAAGAGCTGATCGCTCGCCTGGCGCAGAAAGCGCGTGCGGCGGGGATCCACCTGGTGCTGGCGACGCAGCGTCCGTCGGTGGATGTCATTACCGGTCTGATTAAGGCCAACATTCCGACGCGCATCGCTTTTACCGTGTCGAGCAAAATTGACTCGCGTACCATTCTGGATCAGGGCGGTGCGGAATCGCTGCTCGGGATGGGGGACATGCTCTACTCCGGGCCGAACTCCACCACGCCGGTGCGCGTCCATGGGGCGTTTGTTCGCGACCAGGAAGTCCACGCCGTGGTTCAGGACTGGAAAGCCCGCGGTCGTCCGCAGTATGTAGACGGCATTACCTCCGACAGCGAAAGCGAAGGCGGCGGCGGTGGCTTCGACGGTGGTGAAGAGCTGGATCCGCTGTTCGATCAGGCGGTCAGCTTTGTGACCGAGAAGCGTAAAGCGTCGATTTCCGGGGTGCAGCGCCAGTTCCGCATCGGCTATAACCGTGCCGCGCGTATTATCGAACAGATGGAAGCGCAGGGCATTGTCAGCGAGCAGGGCCATAACGGTAACCGCGAAGTACTGGCGCCGCCGCCCTTTGAATGAGTGCAAAGTTGGGTAAATAAGCGCAAAATCAGCCAATTCTTCTGTCCCGCCGCCGTCGGCGGTCCTACATTAGGGGCAGAAGAGGCTCCCGCGTCGGGAGTGACGCACATTAAGGAAGAACAATGAAAAAACTCGCAATCACCTGTGCATTACTGTCTGGTATGGTCGTCAGCCAGGTCTGGGCAGATGCGGCCAGTGACTTAAAAAGCCGTCTTGATAAAGTGAGCAGCTTCCATGCCAGCTTCACGCAAAAAGTCACCGACGGCAGCGGCAACGCCGTGCAGGACGGACAGGGCGACCTGTGGGTAAAACGCCCGAATCTGTTTAACTGGCATATGACCCAGCCGGATGAGAGCGTCCTCGTTTCGGATGGTAAAACCCTGTGGTTCTATAACCCGTTCGTCGAGCAGGCCACGGCGACCTGGCTGAAAGACGCCACCAGCAACACGCCGTTTATGCTGATTGCCCGCAACCAGTCCAGCGACTGGCAGCAGTACAATATCAAACAAAACGGCGATGATTTTGTGCTGACGCCGAAAAGCGGCAGCGGCAACCTGAAGCAGTTCACGATCAACGTCGGTCGGGACGGCACCATCCATCAGTTCAGCGCCGTCGAGCAGGATGATCAGCGCAGCAGCTATCAGCTGAAATCGCAGCAGAACTGCGCCGTCGACGCATCTAAGTTCACCTTTACGCCGCCGAAAGGGGTGACGGTGGACGATCAACGTAAGTAGAGGCGAAAGTGAGCAATCTGTCGCTCGATTTTTCCGACAACGCGTTTCAACCTCTGGCCGCTCGCATGCGGCCAGAAAATTTAGCGCAGTATATTGGCCAGCAGCACCTGCTGGCGCCGGGCAAACCCCTGCCGCGGGCGATCGAAGCCGGGCACCTGCATTCGATGATCCTCTGGGGGCCGCCGGGCACCGGCAAGACTACCCTGGCGGAAGTGATCGCCCGCTATGCCAGCGCCGATGTCGAACGGATCTCGGCGGTGACCTCCGGGGTGAAAGAGATCCGCGAGGCCATTGAGCGCGCGCGGCAGAATCGCAACGCCGGCCGACGAACGATTCTGTTTGTTGACGAAGTGCATCGCTTCAATAAAAGCCAGCAGGATGCCTTTCTGCCGCATATTGAAGATGGCACCATCACCTTTATTGGCGCGACCACCGAAAATCCCTCCTTTGAGCTTAACTCGGCGCTGCTCTCCCGCGCCCGCGTCTACTTACTGAAATCGCTCACCACCGACGATATCGAGCAGGTGCTTGACCAGGCGATGCACGATAAAACCCGCGGCTACGGCGGCCAGGATATCGTTTTGCCGGATGAGACCCGCAGGGCCATCGCCGAACTGGTGAACGGCGATGCGCGGCGGGCGCTGAATACCCTGGAAATGATGGCCGATATGGCCGAAAGCGATGATGCGGGCAAGCGGGTGCTGAAGGCGGAACTGCTGACCGAGATCGCCGGCGAGCGCAGCGCGCGCTTTGATAATAAAGGCGACCGTTTCTACGATTTGATTTCCGCCCTGCATAAGTCAGTGCGCGGGAGCGCGCCGGACGCGGCGCTCTACTGGTACGCGCGGATCATCACCGCCGGGGGCGATCCGCTGTACGTTGCACGCCGTTGTCTGGCGATTGCCTCGGAAGACGTCGGCAACGCCGACCCGCGGGCGATGCAGGTGGCCATTTCGGCGTGGGACTGCTTTACCCGCGTCGGGCCGGCGGAAGGCGAACGGGCGATTGCCCAGGCCATTGTCTATCTGGCCTGCGCGCCGAAGAGCAATGCGGTCTACACCGCCTTTAAAGCGGCGCTGGCCGACGCGCGAGACCGTCCGGACTATGACGTTCCGGTGCATCTGCGCAATGCCCCGACGAAGCTGATGAAAGAGATGGGCTACGGGCAGGAGTATCGTTACGCTCATGACGAACCTAACGCCTACGCCGCCGGTGAGCAGTACTTCCCGCAGGAAATGACGCAAACGCGCTATTATCGCCCGACAAACCGGGGGCTTGAGGGCAAAATTGGCGAAAAGCTCGCCTGGCTCGCTGAACAGGATCAAAATAGCCCGATAAAACGCTACCGCTAATTGAGGCGTTGCGGTAAGGTTATTACACTATTTCCGTGGTCGTAGTCTGCGGCCACTATTCTTTTTTTAATTCGATAAGCACAGGATAAGCATGCTCGATCCCAATCTGCTGCGTACCGAGCCAGACGCAGTCGCAGAAAAACTGGCACGCCGGGGCTTTAAGCTGGATGTAGATAAACTTCGCGCGCTTGAAGAGCGTCGTAAAGTTCTGCAGGTGCAAACGGAAAACCTGCAGGCGGAGCGCAACTCCCGATCGAAATCCATTGGCCAGGCGAAAGCGCGCGGGGAAGACATCGAGCCATTACGCCTGGAAGTGAACAAACTCGGCGAACAGCTGGATGCCGCAAAATCCGAGCTGGAAGCGCTGCTGGCGGAAATCCGCGATATCGCGCTGGCTATCCCGAATATTCCTCACGATGACGTGCCGGTTGGCCGTGACGAAAACGACAACGTTGAAGTCAGCCGCTGGGGCACGCCGCGCCAGTTCGATTTCGACGTGCGCGATCACGTGACGCTGGGTGAAATGCACGGGGGGCTGGATTTTGCCGCCGCCGTTAAGCTCACCGGTTCGCGCTTCGTGGTGATGAAAGGCCAGCTGGCCCGTCTGCACCGCGCCCTGGCGCAGTTCATGCTGGATCTGCACACTGAACAGCATGGCTATAGCGAAAACTATGTCCCGTACCTGGTTAACCAGGACACCCTGTATGGCACCGGTCAGCTGCCGAAATTTGCCGGCGACCTGTTCCATACTCGTCCGCTGGAAGAAGAGGCTGACAGCAGCAACTACGCGCTGATCCCGACGGCGGAAGTGCCGCTGACCAACCTGGTGCGTGATGAAATTATCGATGAAGACGATCTGCCGATAAAAATGACCGCCCATACGCCGTGCTTCCGTTCCGAAGCAGGTTCTTATGGTCGCGACACCCGCGGTCTGATCCGTATGCACCAGTTCGATAAAGTTGAAATGGTGCAGATTGTCCGTCCGGAAGACTCGATGGCGGCGCTGGAAGAGATGACCGGCCACGCCGAGAAAGTGCTGCAGCTGCTGGGCCTGCCTTACCGTAAGGTCGCGCTGTGCACCGGCGATATGGGCTTCAGCGCCTGCAAAACCTATGACCTCGAAGTGTGGGTCCCGGCGCAGAACACCTACCGTGAGATCTCTTCCTGCTCCAACGTCTGGGATTTCCAGGCGCGTCGTATGCAGGCTCGCTGCCGCAGCAAGTCCGACAAGAAGACCCGTCTCGTTCATACCCTGAATGGTTCTGGCCTGGCGGTCGGTCGTACCCTGGTGGCGCTGATGGAAAACTATCAGCAGGCTGATGGCCGTATCGAGATCCCGGAAATCCTGCGCCCGTATATGCGCGGCCTCGAATATATCGGTTAATTTTTACCTTCTCCCTTAAAAGCGCCTGCGGGCGCTTTTTTTACATCCTTATTGATACCGGGCAATAATCCCATCCGCGAATGCAGTGATACTCCCTTTGGATTAAACCAGCATAAAAAACCAATAATATTTCAAAGCCTTATATATATCACTATATAGCGCTTGTCAGTTTATTGTGAGCAACCAAAGCGAGTATCCATGAAAATTAAAGCCCCCGATGCTTTACTGGCTGCTGAGGTAAGCCGCCGTGGTCTGATGAAAACCACGGCAATAGGCGGCCTGGCGCTGGCCAGCAACGCACTAACGTTACCCTTTTCCCGTATGGCCCACGCCGCCGACACGCCAGCCCCGGCCAGTGAGAAGGTGGTCTGGAGCGCCTGCACCGTCAACTGCGGTAGCCGCTGCCCGCTGCGCATGCACGTGGTGGATGGCGCGATTAAATACGTCGAAACCGATAATACCGGTGACGATAACTATGACGGCCTGCATCAGGTGCGCGCCTGCCTGCGCGGGCGGTCTATGCGCCGCCGGGTTTATAACCCCGATCGGCTGAAATATCCGATGAAGCGCGTAGGCAAACGCGGTGAGGGTAAATTCGAGCAAATCAGCTGGGAAGAGGCGTTCGATATCATCGCCAGCACGACGCAGCGCCTGATTAAAGACTACGGCAACGAGTCCATCTATCTGAACTACGGCACCGGCACGCTGGGAGGCACGCTGACCCGCTCCTGGCCGCCGGGGAAAACCCTGATTGCCCGTCTGATGAACTGCTGCGGTGGGTATCTCAATCATTACGGCGACTATTCATCTGCGCAGATTGCCGCAGGGTTGAATTACACCTACGGCGGCTGGGCGGATGGCAACAGCCCGTCGGATATTGAAAACAGCCAGTTAGTAGTGCGGTTCGGCAACAACCCAGGCGAAACGCGGATGAGCGGCGGCGGGGTGACCTACTATCTTGAGCAGGCGCGCCAGAAATCCAATGCCCGGATGATCATTATCGATCCGCGCTATACCGACACCGGCGCCGGACGCGAAGATGAATGGATCCCGATTCGCCCCGGTACCGATGCGGCGCTGGTATCGGGTCTGGCGTGGGTGATGATCACCGAGAATCTGGTCGATCAGCCGTTCCTCGATAAATACTGTGTGGGATACGACGAGAAAACTCTGCCTGCCGATGCCCCGGCCAATGGCCACTATAAAGCCTGGATACTTGGCCAGGGCGCCGACGGTATCGCCAAAACGCCGGAGTGGGCCTCGACCATAACCGGTATTCCGCGCGAACGCATTGTTAAACTGGCGCGCGAAATTGCCAGCGCCAAACCGGCCTGTATCAGCCAGGGCTGGGGGCCGCAGCGTCACGCCAACGGCGAAATCGCCACCCGGGCTATCGCGATGCTCGCCATTCTGACCGGTAACGTCGGGATCAACGGCGGTAACAGCGGCGCGCGCGAGGGCTCCTACAGCCTGCCGTTTGAGCGCATGCCGACGCTGGAGAATCCGGTTCAGACCAGCATCTCGATGTTTATGTGGACCGATGCGATTGAGCGCGGCCCGGAAATGACCGCCCTGCGCGATGGGGTGCGTGGCAAAGATAAGCTCGATGTGCCGATCAAAATGATCTGGAACTATGCGGGCAACTGCCTGATCAACCAGCACTCAGAGATTAACCGCACCCACGAGATCCTGCAGGACGACAAGAAGTGCGAGATGATTGTGGTCATCGACTGCCATATGACCTCGTCAGCGAAATACGCCGATATTCTGCTGCCGGACTGCACCGCCTCTGAGCAGATGGATTTCGCGCTGGATGCCTCCTGCGGCAACATGTCCTACGTCATCTTTGCCGACCAGGCCATCAAGCCGCGTTTCGAATGCAAAACTATCTATGAGATGACCAGCGAGCTGGCGAAGCGCCTCGGCGTCGAGGAAAAATTTACCGAAGGCCGTACCCAGGAAGGCTGGATGCGCTATCTGTATGAGCAGTCGCGAACAGCGATTCCCGACCTGCCGGATTTCGACACCTTCCGTCAGCAGGGCATCTATAAGCAGCGCGATCCGCAAGGGCACCATGTGGCTTATAAAGCCTTCCGCGAGGATCCGCAGGCTAATCCGCTGACCACGCCTTCGGGCAAGATTGAAATCTATTCGCAGGCGCTGGCGAAAATCGCCGCCACCTGGGAGCTGCCGGAAGGCGATGTCATCGATCCGCTACCGATCTACACCCCGGGCTTCGAAAACTACAACGATCCGCTGACGGCGAAATACCCGCTACAGCTGACCGGCTTCCACTATAAATCGCGCGTCCATTCAACCTACGGCAACGTCGATGTACTGAAGGCTGCCTGTCGGCAGGAGATGTGGATTAACCCGATCGATGCCCGCCAGCGCGGCATTGCCAACGGCGATCGCATTCGCATCTTCAACGACCGTGGGGAAGTGCATATCGAAGCGAAGGTGACCCCGCGCATGATGCCGGGCGTGGTCGCGCTGGGGGAAGGGGCCTGGTATAACCCGGACGCCTCGCGCGTGGATCAGGCGGGCAGCATTAACGTGCTGACCACCCAGCGCCCCTCGCCGCTGGCGAAGGGGAACCCGTCGCATACCAACCTCGTCCAGGTTGAGAAGCTGTAAGGAGTAACCGATGACAACTCAGTATGGATTTTTTATTGATTCCGCCCGTTGCACCGGTTGCAAGACCTGCGAACTGGCCTGTAAGGACTACAAAAATCTGACCCCGGATGTCAGCTTCCGCCGCATTTATGAATATGCCGGCGGCGACTGGCAGGAGGATAACGGCGTCTGGAATCAGAACGTGTTCGCCTATTACCTCTCCATCGCCTGTAACCACTGCGAAGATCCGGCCTGCACCAAGGTCTGTCCGAGCGGAGCGATGCACAAGCGCGAAGACGGTTTTGTGGTGGTCAACGAAGAGGTGTGCATTGGCTGCCGTTACTGCCATATGGCTTGTCCTTACGGCGCGCCGCAATATAACGCCGACAAAGGCCATATGACCAAGTGTGACGGCTGCCACGAGCGCGTCGCCGACGGAAAAAGCCGATCTGCGTCGAGTCCTGCCCGCTGCGGGCGCTGGATTTCGGGCCGATTGCCGAACTGCGCGCTAAGCACGGCCAGCTGGCGGCGGTGGCGCCGTTGCCTTCGGCGCACTTTACCCGGCCGAGCATCGTGATCAAACCTAACGCCAATGCCCGGCCGTGTGGCGATACCACCGGTTACCTGGCAAACCCGAAGGAGGTGTAAGATGGGAAACGGATGGCATGAATGGCCGCTGATGATCTTTACGGTCTTCGGCCAGTGCGTCGCGGGCGGCTTCATCGTCCTGGCGCTGGCGCTCATGACGGGCAAGCTTTCCCGTGAGCAGGAGCAGCGCGTGGTGGGTAGCATGTTCGGCCTGTGGGTATTGATGGGGATCGGGTTTATCGCCTCGACAATGCACCTCGGTTCGCCGCTGCGGGCCTTTAACTCGCTCAATCGCGTAGGGGCCTCATCGCTGAGTAATGAGATAGCCAGCGGGGCGATCTTCTTCGCCGTCGGCGGGATTGGCTGGCTGCTGGCCGTGTGTAAAAAGCTGCCTGCCGGACTGCGTAGCCTGTGGCTGGTAGCGACCATGGCGCTTGGGGTGATCTTCGTCTGGATGATGGTGCGGGTCTATAACACCATCGACACAGTGCCGACCTGGTATACCGTCTGGACGCCGCTGAGCTTCTTCCTGACGCTGTTTATCGGCGGCCCGCTGCTGGGCTACCTGCTGCTGCGCGTCGCAGGCGTCGACGGTTGGGCGCTGCGCCTGCTGCCGGTGGTCACTTTACTGGCGCTGCTGGTGAGTATCGTGGTGGTCCTGATGCAGGGGAGTGAACTCGCCACTATCCGCAGCTCAATTCAGCAGGCCTCCGCCCTGGTGCCGGATTATGGGCTGCTTATGGCCTGGCGCGTGGTGCTGCTGGCGCTGGCCCTGACCTGCTGGTGCGTGCCGCAGATCAGCGGTCGCAAGCCGGCGGTCTCGCTGCTCGGCCTGGCGTTTGTTCTGGTGCTGGCGGGAGAGATGATTGGCCGCGGCGTATTCTATGGTCTGCATATGACCGTCGGGATGGCTATCGCCAGTTAATCAGCGTCATCATGCCGGCGCAGGCGTGCCGGCATGATGAAAACGTGCTGTCGATAGATGAAATTTTTCGACTGAAATTAACAGCAAGATTTATTAATAAATTAAGAAAAACAACAGCGTATTATCTGTTGCCTCATCTTTATCCGTTCTGTGGATAAAAAACTTCTATCGTGCCCGGCAAAACCGCGTCAGGCCTGATTTCAGGTGGATTGACAATGTTTTTAGCGGTGGCATGATGCGCTCGCGATCTGAACATTCCTCACGGTTTTTACCCATGACCATCTACACCCGGCCAGTGCAAATGCTGCTCTGTGGCCTGCTTTTACTGACCCTGGCGATAGCGGTGCTGAATACGCTCGTCCCGCTCTGGCTCGCCCATGAAAATATGCCAACCTGGCAGGTCGGCATGGTGGGGTCATCCTATTTTACCGGCAACCTGGCCGGTACGTTGCTTGCCGGCTGGGTGATCAAGCGCCTGGGGTTTAACCGCAGCTATTATCTCGCGTCGTTAATATTCGCCGTCGGCTGCGTAGGGCTGGGGATCACCGTGGGCTTCTGGACGTGGCTGAGCTGGCGTTTTATCGCCGGCGTAGGCTGCGCGATGATTTGGGTGGTGGTGGAAAGCGCGCTGGTCTGCAGCGGCACTTCACGCAGCCGCGGTCGTCTGCTGGCGGCGTACATGATGGTCTATTACGTCGGTACCGTACTGGGCCAGCTGATGGTCAGTAAACTCCCCACCGATTTAATGAGCGTCTTGCCGTGGGTGACGGGTCTGGCGCTGGCGGCGATCCTGCCGCTGCTGTTTACCCGCATCATGGGGCAGGCCGAAGAGCCACATGAAACGGTACGTATCTGGCCGATGCTGAAGCTGCGCCAGGCGCGCCACGGGGTCAATGGCTGCATTATCTCAGGGATTGTCCTCGGCTCGCTGTATGGTCTGATGCCGCTGTGGCTGAACCATCAGGGCGTCAGCGACGCCGGCATTGGCTTCTGGATGGCGGTGATGGTTAGCGCCGGGATCCTCGGCCAGTGGCCGGTAGGGCGCCTGGCAGACCGCTACGGTCGCCTGCTGGTGCTGCGGGTGCAGGTTTTTGTGGTGATTCTGGGATGTATGGCGATGCTCAGCCAGGCGGCGATGGCGCCGGCGCTGTTTGTGTTGGGCGCTTCGGGCTTTACCCTCTATCCGGTGGCGATGGCCTGGGCCTGTGAAAAAGTGGAGCACCATCAGCTGGTGGCAATGAACCAGGCGCTGTTGATGAGCTATACCATCGGCAGCCTGCTGGGCCCGACGCTGACGGCGATGCTGATGCAGAACTTCTCGGATAACCTGCTGTTTATTATGATCGCCAGCGTGTCGTTTATCTATCTGCTGACCCTGCTGCGCAAAGCCGGGCATCATCCAACGCCGGTGGCGCACGCCTGACCCTGTAGCGCGCAGCGCATGCTGCGCGTCATCCGTTTTAATAGCCTGTGCTTACTGCAGTAGAGCCGTCTTGCATAAGAATGCAACGGCTGGACGGTAACAGCTTCCCACGCCGTTGCAGGCCGGCATAAGCGCATCACCGGCCCGGTGGGATTAGTACATCACTTTGTGCCCATATTGCTCAAGGATGCCTTTGACTCGCTCCATGGTCTCTTTCTTCGGCGGATGGACGCCGTCCAGCTTGTACTCTTCGCCCATCGCTACCCATTTGTGTTTGCCCAGCTCATGGTAGGGCAGCAGCTCGATTTTTTCGACATTGCCCATATCGCGGGTAAATTCGCCCAAGCGGTGCGCGGAATCATCATCGTCTGACCAGCCCGGAACCACCACGTAGCGGATCCAGACATTGATATTCTTCTTCGCCAGATACTGGGCGAATTCCAGCGTACGATGGTTAGAGACACCGACCAGGTTCTGGTGAATCTCATCGTTCATCTGCTTGAGATCCAGCATCACCAGGTCTGTTACCTCCAGCAGTTCGTCGATAACGGGATCGTAGCGACGAACAAAGCCATTGGTATCGAGACAGGTATGAATACCTTCCTTCTTACAGGCGCGGAACCAGTCGCGAACAAACTCCGCCTGCAGGATCGCTTCGCCGCCCGATGCGGTGACGCCGCCGCCGGAAGCATTCATAAAGTGACGATAGGTCACCACCTCTTTCATTAACTCTTCAACGGTGATTTCTTTGCCGCCGTGGGTATCCCAGGTATCACGGTTGTGGCAGTACAGGCAGCGCATCAGGCAGCCCTGGAAAAAGGTAATAAAGCGGATGCCCGGGCCATCAACGGTGCCACAGGATTCAAAGGAGTGAATGCGACCAATAACTGACATTGCGGTGTTTTCTCCAGATGTGGCCCATCCGGGGCCGTGTTGGTGCACAGCTCAGCGGCTGTGTCGAGTCTGTTTTGACAGATACCCAAAGTATAGATAACTGGCAAAGCAGGCTAGGGCGGGGATTGCTTGTTAAAAAGGCCCCACTGATGTGGGGCCTTTATTGTACGCTTTTTCAGTCAGACAGGGAATTACATGGTCTGAGTGAAGGTACGGGTAATAACGTCCTGCTGCTGTTCTTTGGTCAGGGAGTTAAAACGTACAGCGTAGCCAGATACGCGGATGGTCAGCTGCGGATATTTTTCCGGGTTTTCCATCGCGTCGAGCAGCATTTCGCGGTTCATCACGTTCACGTTCAGGTGCTGACCACCTTCGATGGACGCTTCGTGGTGGAAGTAACCATCCATCAGACCCGCCAGGTTGGTCTTACGAACTTCGTCATCTTTACCCAGCGCGTTCGGTACGATAGAGAAGGTGTAAGAGATACCATCTTTCGCGTAAGCAAACGGCAGTTTCGCTACGGAGGTCAGAGAGGCAACAGCACCTTTCTGGTCACGGCCGTGCATCGGGTTAGCACCTGGTCCGAACGGCGCGCCAGCGCGACGACCGTCTGGGGTGTTACCGGTTTTCTTACCATATACCACGTTAGAGGTGATGGTCAGAACAGACTGAGTCGGGATCGCGTTGCGGTAGGTGTGCAGTTTCTGAATTTTCTTCATGAAACGTTCAACCAGGTCAACGGCCATGTCATCGACGCGAGCATCGTTGTTACCAAACTGCGGGTATTCGCCTTCGATTTCGAAGTCGACAGCCAGACCGTCTTCGTCACGAATCGGTTTAACTTTCGCATATTTGATTGCAGACAGGGAGTCAGCAGCAACGGACAGACCCGCGATACCACACGCCATGGTGCGGATAACGTCACGGTCGTGCAGCGCCATCAGAGAGGCTTCGTAGCTGTACTTGTCGTGCATGTAGTGGATGATGTTCAGCGCAGTGACGTACTGTTTAGCCAGCCAGTCCATGAAGTGATCCATGCGTTCCATCACTTCGTCGAAGTTCAGAACGTCGCCTTTGATCGGTTCAGATTTCGGACCCACCTGCATTTTCAGTTTTTCATCCACGCCGCCGTTGATAGCGTACAGCATGGTTTTTGCGAGGTTGGCGCGAGCACCGAAGAACTGCATTTGCTTACCAACAACCATCGGGCTTACGCAGCATGCGATAGCGTAGTCGTCGTTGTTGAAGTCCGGACGCATCAGGTCATCGTTCTCATACTGCAGAGAAGAGGTATCGATGGACACTTTAGCAGCGAATTTCTTGAAGCTCAGCGGCAGTTTTTCAGACCACAGGATAGTGATGTTCGGCTCCGGAGACGGCCCCATGGTGTACAGGGTGTTCAGGAAGCGGAAGCTGTTTTTGGTCACCAGAGTACGGCCGTCAACGCCCATACCGCCGATGGATTCTGTTGCCCAAATCGGGTCACCGGAGAACAGTTCATCGTATTCCGGGGTACGCAGGAAGCGAACCATACGCAGTTTCATGACCAGGTGGTCAACCATTTCCTGCGCGTCTTGCTCGGTGATTTTACCCGCCTGCAGGTCACGTTCGATGTAGATATCCAGGAAGCTGGAGGTACGACCGAAGGACATTGCCGCGCCGTTCTGAGATTTAACGGCAGCCAGGTAACCGAAGTAGGTCCACTGGATAGCTTCCTGAGCGGTGGTCGCCGGACCGGAGATGTCGTAGCCATATTTAGCCGCCATCTCTTTGATCTGGCCCAGCGCGCGGTGCTGTTCAGCGATTTCTTCACGCAGACGGATGGTCGCTTCCAGATCTTCGCCGCTTTCCAGTTTCGCTTGCAGAGAGTTGAACTGGGCGAATTTGTCTTTCATCAGGAAGTCGATACCGTACAGCGCAACGCGACGGTAGTCACCGATGATACGACCACGTCCGTAAGCATCCGGCAGACCGGTCAGCACGCCGGATTTACGGCAGCGCAGGATGTCCGGAGTATAGACGTCGAAAACGCCCTGGTTGTGAGTTTTACGGTACTCAGTGAAGATTTTTTTCAGCATCGGGTCCAGCTCGCGATTGTACGCTTTGCAGGAACCTTCAACCATTTTAATACCACCGAACGGGATGATCGCACGTTTCAGCGGCGCTTCGGTCTGCAGACCAACGATTTTTTCCAGACCTTTCTCGATATAGCCTGCGTCGTGAGAGGTGATGGTGGAAGCCAGGGCAGTGTCAAAATCAACAGGCGCGTGAGTGCGGTTTTCCTGTTTTACACCTTCCATTACGCTGTCCCACAGCTTGGTGGTCGCTTCAGTCGCGCCAGCCAGGAAGGATTCGTCGCCTTCATATGGGGTGTAGTTTTTCTGAATAAAGTCACGGACGTTGACTTCATTCTGCCAGTCACCTTTCGCAAAACCTTCCCAGGCTGTGGCTAACTTTTCATTAAGCTCGGACATGTAACACCTACCTTCTTAAGTGGATTTT
Organism: Klebsiella sp. C360; assembly: GCF_048822415.1. Classification (NCBI taxonomy): domain Bacteria; kingdom Pseudomonadati; phylum Pseudomonadota; class Gammaproteobacteria; order Enterobacterales; family Enterobacteriaceae; genus Klebsiella; species Klebsiella sp. C360. Next base: position 774,337 of record NZ_JBMEZZ010000001.1, on the reverse strand, counting down.
TTATTTACTGCCTGAAACAACCCTTAGTGATGGTCGTTGCCACGCAGGTAAATGACCCAGTATGTCAACCCGACCAGCAGACCCCCGCCGATAATGTTCCCGATAGTTACCGGAATCAGGTTATCAGTGATGAAGTTCATAACGGTCAAGTGAGAGAAACTTTCCGGAGTCGAACCGATTGCGGTCCAGAATTCCGGGCTTGCAAAGTTGCGGATTACGATACCCATCGGGATCATAAACATGTTGGCGATGCTGTGCTCAAAGCCGCTGGCAACGAACATCGCTACCGGCAGGACCATGATCATCGCTTTATCCATCAGGCTACGACCGGAATAGCTCATCCATACGGCGAGACAAACCATCAGGTTAGCGAGGATACCCAGGCTCACGGCCTCCACAAAAGTATGGTGCATTTTGTGGTCAGCGGTCTGCAGGACATTGAGCCCCCAACCGCCGTTGGCAGTCATATATTCGCCTGATAACCACATCAGCAGCACAAACAGCAGTGCGCCCACCAGGTTACCAAAATAGACGTTGAGCCAGTTTTTTGCCAGTTGCCCCCATGTAATTCGACCGCTGGCTTTCGCCACCACGATCAATACCGTAGAGGTAAAGAGGTCAGCGCCGCAGATAATGCACAGAATCAGACCCAGGGAAAAACAGACCCCACCGATAAGCTTGGCAATCCCATAAGGCATCGCGGCAGTGCCGGTGGTCGCGGTGATATAGAATACGAAAGCGATGGAGATGAAAACGCCAGCGGTGATCGCCAGATAAAAGGTCTTCATCGGATGCTTCGTTGCTTTATAGACACCTGCTTCTTCGGCGACTTTCGCCATCGCGGCAGGGAGCAAAAGATCAAAAGGGTTGTCAGCTTTCACACTAACTCTCTCTTTATATAAGTTGGCGGTGAGATACTAACAAAGCATTATAGAAGGGAAATTGATATAGATCATATCTCACCGGAACTATATGCCTTTTTAGTGTGTGGTTTTTGTGTTTTTAGTGGTTAAATGATTGAATATTATGAAGAAAATAAATTTTAAAATTTATAAGTTATGTTGAATTTTTTCGTTTTCACGCCATTTTTTGAGTTAATTAATATGGAGTATTTTATTTAAAATTAACGAATGGTAAATCTTATAAGCGCATTATTTACTATTAATTAACTTTGCAACTACAAACTATAGTGGCCGCCTCGTCAGGTGAAATCAACGGAGCCGCATTGGGCTCCGTTGCTGGTCACCACGATGGCGCGCTTAGGGCTTATTTTGCCCAGAACGCCGCCTTCGCTCGCTGCAGTTTTTCATAAGCCTTCAGCAGCGACTGATGGGCCGGGAAGGCCTGCAGGTCGCTGTCGACAGCCTGAAGGCCATAGAACGGCGCTTCCCCGCTCAGCGCCGCGCTGGCGGCTTCGACCGCTTCGGCGCCGTACATACGGATAAAGGCGTTCAGGTATTGCAGCGGCTGACGCTCCTCTTCCTGGCTCAGCAGCAGCAGGGTCTGCAGGCAGCGATAGTAGTTAGCGCGTTCCGCGCTGAAGACCGAAGCGTTGAACTCCATGGTCCACTCGGTCCAGATCAGCGCCTGCTCCAGATCGCCGCCGGCCAGGGCCAGCATGGCTTTCAGCTCGCCGACGCGCAGGGTATACCAGCCGTTGTCTTTGCCAGTGGCGAGGCCCAGCAGTTCGCGAACGCGGGTGAAATCATCCAGGCCTTCATCGTCCATCTGCTCGATCAGCGCCAGGTAATCTTCTTTTTCCCACTCGCTGCCCGGCAGGGACAGAATGGTGTCGCGCAGATGAGCGCCCATGCTGTTGTTCGCCAGCCACAGATCTTCCGCCGGGTAAATATCCGACATCCCCGGGACGATGATACGGCAGGCGTAAACGCCCAGGTGCTCGTAGTCGGCGATATACACTTCTTTATCTTCGGCCTTGAAGATGGCCATCAGGGTGGCGAACTCTTCTTCTGTGGTGCCGGAGAAGCTCCAGTCAACGAACGGATAGTCGGCATCCTGCTTGAACATATCCCAGGAAATCAGGCCGCTGGAGTCGATAAAGTGGGTTTCGAGGTTAGCATGCTCGGCGACTTCTTCGTCGTCGAAGGTCGGCGGCGTGAAGACGTCGAGATCTTTCAGGCTGCGGCCCTGCAGCAGTTCGGTGACCGTACGCTCCAGCGCCACGCCGAAGTCCGGATGGGCGCCGAAAGAGGCGAAGCAGGTGCCGTTTGCCGGGTTAAACAGCACGACGCAGATAACCGGATACTTGCCGCCCAGCGAGCCATCATAGGCAAAGATCGGGAAACCTTCGGCTTCCAGTTTGGCGATCGACTCCACAACGCCCGGATAGCGCGCCATGACCTCCGCCGGGATCTCCGGCAGGCTGATGCTTTCGGCGATGATGCGGTTTTTGATATGGCGCTCAAAGACTTCGGACAGGCCCTGCACGCGAGCTTCATTACGGGTGTTGCCGGCGGACATGCCGTTGGAGACATACAGGTTGCCGACGATATTCATAGGAATATAGACCGTTTCGCCGTCGGACTGGCGGGTAAAGGGCAGGCCGCACACGCCGCGCTCATCGTTACCGGATTGCAGATCCACCAGCATGCTGGCCGTCAGCTGATCGTCCGGATCGTAGAACGTGAGCAGGCGGGCATCCAGCAGACCTTCCGGGACGTCGTCGTTTTCGGTCAGCGGGAACCACTTTTCGTTCGGGTAGTGAACGAACGGGCCGTTAGCGATAGTGTCGCCTAACCAGAAGTCAGCGAAAAAATAGTTGGTGGACAGGCGCTCGAAATATTCGCCCAGCGCGGAGGCGAGGGCTGCCTTTTTGGTGGCGCCTTTACCATTGGTAAAGCACAGCGCGCATTCCTTATCGCGAATGTGAACGGACCACACGTGCGGCACCGGGTTCAGCCACGAGGCCTCTTCGATATCAAATCCGAGGTCGAGCAATTTTTGCTGGAAGCGAGCGATGGAATCTTCCAGGGCGGCATCTTTGCCGGGAATAAACGTTTGGGTCATGGCGATCACTTTTGTCGTACGGAAAGCGCGCAATGATACGGCTTTTATCTGACAGGTGCTATCTCCATCATCTGGCTATGCTTAGAGACATCTTTTAATGCTCAGGGAGATGATAATGAAAGCCTTTGACTGGCAGAGGATGGCGCTCGATAAAGTACCGGTGGAATTTCTCGGCGAGGTGGCGTTGCGCAGCCTCTACACCTTCGTTCTGGTCTTTATTTTCCTCAAAATTACCGGACGGCGCGGCGTGCGGCAGATGTCGCTGTTTGAGGTGCTGATTATTCTGACCCTCGGCTCGGCGGCGGGGGACGTGGCGTTTTATGACGATGTCCCGCTGTTGCCGGTGCTGGTGGTCTTCGTCACGCTGGCGCTGCTTTATCGCGGCATCATGTGGCTGATGGGGCATAGTGAAAAGCTGGAGGATCTGCTGGAGGGCAAGCCTATCGTGGTGGTGGAGGAGGGGCAACTGGCATGGGAGAAACTGCATGCGGAAAATATGACCGAATTCGAATTTTTTATGGAGCTACGGGTCAACAGCGTCGAGCAGCTCGGCCAGGTGCGGCTGGCGATCCTTGAAACCAATGGCCAGATCAGCGTGTTTTATTATCCCGATGACGAGGTGAGGGCCGGGTTGTCGATTCTCCCGACGCACTGCACCACGCGCTATACCACTATTCCTCAGGAGGGGATCTACGCCTGCGTACGCTGCAGCATCGTGATGGCGATGCAGGCGGGAGAAAAGCGAATATGTTCCCGCTGCGCAAATGCAGAATGGTCGAAGGCCAGCCGGGCGAAACGGCTCACCTGACAGCAAATATGTCGGTTTTATTACGTCAAGCCGATAGATTCTGTTGTGTGACGGCTGCCGCGTTTTGCCGTCGGCGAGTTTTAGCCATTGCGGACCGTGTCACTGAATGATAAAACCGATAGCCACAGGAATAACTTATGCCCGCGGCGGTTCGCGGGCAAAACAACATAGCAACGTGGTGAGGGGAAATGGCTCAGGTCTATAACTTCAGTTCGGGCCCGGCAATGCTGCCGGCGGAAGTACTCAAACTGGCTCAGCAGGAACTGTGCGACTGGCACGGTCTGGGTACGTCGGTCATGGAAATCAGTCACCGTGGTAAGGAGTTCATCCAGGTGGCAGAAGAGGCAGAACAGGACTTCCGTTCTCTGCTGAATATCCCTTCCAACTATAAAGTGTTGTTCTGTCATGGCGGCGGTCGCGGCCAGTTCGCCGGGATCCCGCTGAACATCCTCGGCGATAAAAACGTCGCTGACTATGTGGACGCTGGCTACTGGGCCGCCAGCGCGGTCAAAGAGGCGAAGAAATACTGCACGCCTAACGTCATCGACGCGAAAATCACCGTCGACGGCAAGCGCGCGGTCAAGCCAATGAGCGAGTGGCAGCTGACGCCGGGCGCGGCGTATCTGCACTACTGCCCGAACGAAACCATTGACGGTATCGCGATTGACGATACGCCGAACTTCGGCGACGACGTCATCGTGACCGCCGATTTCTCCTCCACCATTCTGTCCCGCGAAATTGACGTCAACCGCTTCGGCGTGATCTATGCCGGCGCGCAGAAGAATATCGGCCCGGCAGGGTTGACGCTGGTCATCGTGCGTGAAGATCTGCTGGGTAAAGCCAGCGTGGCCTGCCCGTCAATCCTCGACTACACCGTGTTAAGCGAGAATGACTCGATGTTTAACACGCCGCCGACGTTCGCCTGGTATCTGGCCGGTCTGGTGTTTAAGTGGCTGAAACAGCAGGGCGGCGTTGCCGCGATGGACAAGATCAACCAGCAGAAAGCCGAACTGCTGTATGGCGTGATCGATAACAGCGGCTTCTATCGTAACGATGTGGCGCAAGCCAACCGCTCCCGTATGAACGTGCCGTTCCAGCTGGCGGACAGCGCGCTGGATAAACTGTTCCTTGAAGAGTCGTTTGCCGCCGGGCTGCACGCGCTTAAGGGCCACCGGGTGGTGGGCGGCATGCGTGCCTCCATCTACAACGCGATGCCGTTGGACGGCGTGAAGGCGTTAACCGACTTTATGCTGGACTTCGAACGCCGCCACGGTTAATCGCCCGTTCCTTTCTTCCTCCCCGCGGCCTGTCTGCGGGGTTTTTATTCTGTTTGTTTGAGAGTGAAGTTTGATGGATTCCCTGACGTTACAACCCATCGCACGCGTAGAGGGCACCGTGAACCTGCCAGGTTCGAAAAGCGTCTCCAACCGCGCGCTGCTGCTGGCCGCCCTGGCTCGCGGCACGACGGTGCTGACCAACCTGCTGGACAGCGACGATGTGCGCCATATGCTGAATGCCCTGAGTGCGCTGGGGGTTCAATACACCCTGTCTGCTGACCGTACCCGCTGTGAAGTGACCGGCAACGGCGGCCCGCTGCATGCCGCAGCGGCGCTGGAGCTGTTCCTCGGCAACGCCGGTACCGCGATGCGCCCGCTGGCGGCAGCCCTGTGCCTTGGCAGCAACGATATCGTGCTGACCGGCGAGCCGCGAATGAAAGAGCGCCCGATCGGCCATCTGGTGGATGCCCTGCGTCAGGGCGGCGCTCAGATCGACTATCTGGAGCAGGAAAATTATCCGCCGCTGCGCCTGCGCGGGGGATTCCAGGGGGGCAACGTTGAAGTTGACGGCAGCGTCTCCAGCCAGTTCCTGACCGCGCTGCTGATGACTGCGCCGCTGGCGCCGCAGGATACCGTGATCGCCATTAAGGGCGATCTGGTGTCAAAACCCTATATCGACATTACGCTGCACCTGATGAAAACCTTCGGGGTTGAGGTGGACAACCAGTCTTATCAGCGCTTTGTGGTGCGCGGCAAGCAACAGTATCAGTCGCCGGGGGATTACCTGGTGGAAGGGGATGCTTCATCGGCCTCGTATTTCCTTGCCGCTGGCGCCATTAAGGGCGGCACGGTGAAAGTCACCGGTATTGGCCGCGGCAGCGTACAGGGCGATATTCGTTTCGCCGACGTACTGGAAAAAATGGGCGCCACCGTCACCTGGGGCGACGATTTCATCGCCTGTACCCGGGGCGAGCTCAAGGCTATCGATATGGATATGAACCATATCCCGGACGCCGCGATGACCATCGCCACCGCCGCGCTGTTCGCGCAAGGGACCACCACGCTGCGCAATATCTACAACTGGCGGGTCAAGGAGACGGATCGTCTGTTCGCCATGGCGACCGAGTTGCGTAAAGTGGGCGCCGAGGTGGAAGAGGGTGAAGATTATATTCGCATCACCCCGCCGGCGACGCTGAAGTATGCTGAAATCGGCACCTATAACGACCACCGGATGGCGATGTGCTTCTCGCTGGTGGCGCTGTCTGATACGCCGGTGACCATCCTTGATCCGAAGTGTACGGCGAAAACCTTCCCCGACTATTTTGAGCAACTGGCGCGGATCAGTACGCCAGCCTGAATGACGCGAATTTAAGGTAACAACGCCGACCCTCAGGTCGGCGTTTTTTTATCTCTGCTTGTCGGACAGGAAACTAAATGCTAGCCTTGCTTGCTTGTAAATATAGGATTTATAAGCATTTATTATGCTAATCAATGGATGATTGATATGAGAAATACAAAAGTAATGCTGGCTTTGGCCGTTTCCGCCACGTTGTTGGCAGGTTGTAAAAATATGCAGGGGATGGACACCAACGCCCTCGTCAATTCAGGAATGACGGCTTACAAAGCGGCGACGCTTTCTGACTCTGAAGTCAAAACGCTTTCCGACGATGCCTGTAAGCAAATGGATAGTGAAAATAAACTGGCTAGTGCGTCAAGTAAGTACACCAAACGTCTGAACAAAATTGCCAAAGCGTTAGGAAATAATATCAACGGCACGCCGGTAACCTATAAGGTTTACATGACATCCGACGTCAACGCCTGGGCAATGGCCAACGGCTGCGTCCGCGTCTATAGCGGCCTGATGGACATGATGACCGATAATGAAGTTGAAGCGGTTCTGGGCCATGAGCTGGGTCACGTTGCGCTCGGACACTCGCGCAAAGCGATGCAAACCGCGTATGCGACTATTGCCGCACGCGATGCAATTTCAGCGACCAGCGAAGCGGCTGCAAACTTGTCTAAATCTCAGTTGGGCGATATCGCTGAGGGAATGATCAACTCTGCGTTCTCCCGCTCGCAGGAGTCGGATGCTGATGATTTCTCTTACGATCTGCTGAAAAAACGCAACATCAGCACTCAGGGGCTGGTGGGCAGCTTCGAAAAACTGGCCAGCCTTGACGCCGGCCACAGTAAATCTCTGTTCGATTCACACCCGCCTTCAGCTGAACGCGCGCAGCATATCCGCGACCGTATCGCTGCAGATAAAAAGTAAAACTGCCTCATCTTCCGGGCTGATGCTCTATCAGCCCGCTATAATTGCACAATTCTTCCGCATGAGATTTCCAGTTATCTGTAATTTAAAAGCAAGACTCACTTTCCGCCGAAGAGATGCGTATAATGCGCGGCGTTTAGATATTTATGCGCCTTGCTGAAGGAGAAAAAGATGACGGCAACAGTTCCGGTAATCACCATTGATGGGCCTGGCGGTGCGGGTAAAGGTACGTTGTGCAAGGCAATGGCGGAAGCGCTGGGCTGGCATCTGTTAGATTCAGGCGCGATCTACCGCGTTCTGGCGCTGGCGGCGCTGCATCATCATGTTGACGTGGAGTCCGAAGAGGCGCTGGTGCCCCTGGCTGCCCATCTTGACGTGCGCTTTATTTCTACTGACGGCAACCTCGAAGTGGTGCTGGAAGGGGAAGATGTCAGCGGCGAAATTCGCACCCAGGAGGTCGCGAACGCCGCCTCGAAAGTGGCGGCTTTCCCTCGCGTTCGCGAAGCGCTGCTGCGTCGCCAGCGCGCCTTTCGTGAACTGCCGGGGCTGATTGCCGACGGGCGCGATATGGGCACGGTGGTTTTCCCGGACGCGCCGGTGAAAATTTTCCTCGATGCCTCGGCCGATGAGCGGGCGCATCGCCGCATGCGGCAGTTGCAGGAAAAGGGCTTTGATGTTAACTTTGAACGTCTTTTGTCCGAGATAAAAGAGCGTGACGATCGCGATAGAAATCGCGCCGTGGCGCCGCTTGTCCCGGCTGCCGATGCATTAGTTCTCGATTCAACCGAACTAAACATTGAGCAAGTGATTGAAAAAGCGTTACAATATGCGCGCGAAAAATTGGCCGTTGCGTAAGCCTTAACCGGTCACGCGCCGAAGCCTCCGAATTATAGCAGTACCCCGCGGCAATGGATGGTCAGCGGGTATGTGAAACAACCCCATCCGGCACGGAGCCAGGTGGACGTTAATATTAACCTGAAGATTAAACATGACTGAATCTTTTGCTCAACTGTTTGAAGAATCCTTAAAAGAAATCGAAACCCGCCCGGGTTCCATCGTTCGTGGTGTTGTTGTTGCTATCGACAAAGACGTAGTACTGGTTGACGCCGGTCTGAAATCTGAGTCCGCCATCCCGGCTGAGCAGTTCAAAAACGCCCAGGGCGAGCTGGAAATCCAGGTTGGTGACGAAGTTGACGTTGCTCTGGATGCAGTAGAAGACGGCTTCGGTGAAACTCTGCTGTCCCGTGAGAAAGCTAAACGTCACGAAGCTTGGATCACGCTGGAAAAAGCTTACGAAGACGCTGAAACTGTTACCGGTGTTATCAACGGCAAAGTTAAAGGTGGCTTCACTGTTGAGCTGAACGGTATTCGTGCGTTCCTGCCGGGTTCCCTGGTAGACGTTCGTCCGGTGCGCGACACGCTGCACCTGGAAGGCAAAGAGCTTGAGTTCAAAGTCATCAAGCTGGACCAGAAGCGTAACAACGTTGTTGTTTCTCGTCGTGCCGTTATCGAATCCGAAAACAGCGCAGAGCGCGATCAGCTGCTGGAAAACCTGCAGGAAGGCATGGAAGTCAAAGGTATCGTTAAGAACCTCACTGACTACGGTGCATTCGTTGATCTGGGCGGCGTTGACGGCCTGCTGCACATCACCGATATGGCCTGGAAACGCGTTAAGCATCCGAGCGAAATCGTAAACGTTGGCGACGAAATCACTGTTAAAGTGCTGAAGTTCGACCGCGAGCGTACCCGTGTATCCCTGGGCCTGAAACAGCTGGGCGAAGATCCGTGGGTAGCTATCGCTAAACGTTATCCGGAAGGTACCAAACTGACCGGTCGCGTGACCAACCTGACCGACTACGGCTGCTTCGTTGAAATCGAAGAAGGCGTTGAAGGCCTGGTTCACGTTTCCGAAATGGATTGGACCAACAAAAACATCCACCCGTCCAAAGTTGTTAACGTTGGCGACGTAGTGGAAGTAATGGTTCTGGATATCGACGAAGAGCGTCGTCGTATCTCCCTGGGTCTGAAGCAGTGCAAATCTAACCCATGGCAGCAGTTCGCGGAAACCCACAACAAGGGCGACCGTGTTGAAGGTAAAATCAAGTCTATCACTGACTTCGGTATCTTCATCGGCCTGGACGGCGGCATCGACGGCCTGGTTCACCTGTCTGACATCTCCTGGAACGTTGCAGGCGAAGAAGCAGTTCGTGAATACAAAAAAGGCGACGAAATCGCAGCAGTTGTTCTGCAGGTTGACGCAGAGCGTGAGCGTATCTCCCTGGGCGTTAAACAGCTGGCGGAAGATCCGTTCAACAACTACGTTGCTCTGAACAAGAAAGGCGCTATCGTTGTTGGTAAAGTGACTGCAGTTGATGCTAAAGGCGCAACCGTAGAACTGGCTGACGGCGTAGAAGGTTACCTGCGTGCTTCTGAAGCATCCCGTGACCGCGTTGAAGACGCAACTCTGGTTCTGAGCGTTGGCGACGAAGTTGAAGCGAAATTCACTGGCGTGGATCGTAAGAACCGCGTAGTGAGCCTGTCTGTACGTGCGAAAGACGAAGCGGAAGAAAAAGACGCTATCGCTACCGTGAACAAGCAGGAAGACGCGAACTTCTCCAACAACGCCATGGCTGAAGCGTTCAAAGCAGCGAAAGGCGAGTAATCTTTGTCATTCAGGTAATAACAACCTGAATAGTGACGAGTTTACTTGACAGATTGCAGGATTCGTCCTGTAATCAAGCACAAAGGGCGGCTACGGCCGCCCTTGTTTAAGCTGTTAGCTAATTTTTGCCTTGAAGGAAACCGGAGGAATAATGACCAAGTCAGAATTGATTGAAAGACTTGCCAGCCAGCAATCTCACATTCCGGCGAAAGCGGTGGAAGATGCTGTTAAAGAAATGCTGGAACATATGGCCTCAACGCTTGCTCAAGGTGAGCGCATTGAAATCCGCGGTTTCGGCAGCTTCTCTCTGCACTATCGAGCACCTCGCACCGGACGTAACCCGAAAACTGGTGATAAAGTCGAACTGGAAGGTAAGTACGTTCCGCACTTTAAGCCCGGGAAAGAATTACGTGACCGCGCCAATATTTATGAAGGGTGAGTTGCACGACGTGCAACCTGCCTGACGATAAAAGCACCTTTGGGTGCTTTTTTTGTACCCGCCATTTGCGTCCCGCCTCGCAAAACAAAAGTGCCTGACTGCAAGCGTGACGATTGTCTGGAACGCTGCGCGCGCGCCTGAATACTGCCCCAGGACGCCAGCCTCGCTTTGCGTAACACTGCCCGCTCACAGGGAGGTGTTTATGCGTCTACCATGGCTTGCCGGATGCGCCATCATCGCAATACTGCCGCTACTCTGGCTACCCGCGTTGCCGGGGCCGGGCACTCTGGCGGTCGCCGGCGTACTGGCGATGTTTCTGACCCGTCTGCGCGGGACGGTCGTCGCCGTTGTGGCGATGACGCTTCTGCTGATGGTCTGGGGAGTTTTAAGCGCGTATCAGGCGCTGTGGCCAACGCAGCACCTCACCGGCGCCGTCCGTCAGGCGGAAGTGATCCTTCACGAGACGGATGGTCAGACCCTGCACCGCGGGCAGATTGTGCGCCTGGCGGGTCGCTTCCTGTTCCCTCCGGTTGGCGTGACTTTATACGGGGAACTTGCACCTGCGCCCGTCTGCGAGGGGCAGCGCTGGATGATGACGCTGCGCCTGCGGCCGGTGCATGGGCAGCTCAATGACGGGGGCTTCGACAGCCAGCGCTATGCGCTGGCTCAGCATCGGCCGCTGAGCGGGGGGATCGTCGCCGCTTCCGCGTTGGATACCCGCTGCAGTCTGCGCGCCCGCTACCTGGCGTCGCTGACCCGGCGATTGCAGACTTATCCCTGGCATCCGGTGATGCTGGGGCTGGGAATGGGGGAGCGGCTGGCGCTGCCGGCGGAGATAAAGGTCCTGATGCAGAACACAGGCACCTCCCATCTGATGGCTATCTCCGGTTTGCATATTGCCCTCGCGGCTTCCCTGATCGTGCTCCTGCTGCGCGGATTACAGTCACTTTTACCGGGGCGCTGGATCGGCTGGCGGCTACCGCTGCTGGCCGGACTGGCGGGCGCCGTCGGCTATGCCTGGCTGACCGGTATGCAGCCGCCGGCCCTGCGCACTTGCGTAGGGCTTGTGGTCTGCTGTGCTTTACGTTTGTCGGGTCAACGCTGGACGGCGTGGCAGGTGTGGCTCTGCTGTCTGGGGGCGATACTGGTTGCCGATCCGTTAGCGGTGTTGTCGCAAAGCCTGTGGCTATCCGCCTTCGCCGTGGCGGGGCTGATCTTCTGGTACCAGTGGTTACCGCTGCCTGACAGCCGTTGGCGCTGGCCGTGGAAAGCCCTGTTCGCCCTCGCGCATTTGCAGGCTGGCGTGACGCTGCTGCTGATGCCGCTGCAACTGCTGCTCTTCCACGGTATAAGCCTGACATCGATGGCCGCCAATTTGCTGGCGGTACCGTTAGTGACCCTGCTGGCGGTGCCGCTCATTCTCGCCGGAATGCTGCTGCATCTCACTGGACCGGAGATGGTGGCGTCGCTGATCTGGCTGGCAGCCGATCGCGTGCTGGCGGTGTTGTTCTGGGGGTTACGACGTTTACCGGACGGCTGGCTGACGTTGGATGCCCGCTGGCTCTGGATCAGTAGCCTGCCGTGGCTGCTGGTGATGGGCTGGCGTTTTCAGAGCTGGCGACATTCGCCGGCGCTGTGTCTGAGCGTGCTGTTTTTGCTGACGCGGCCATTCAGCCGGCAACCGCCCGCGGACCAATGGCAGGTGACGATGCTGGATGTCGGGCAGGGGCTGGCGATGGTGATCGAGCGTTACGGCAAGGCGTTATTGTACGATACCGGGCCGGCATGGCCGCAGGGCGACAGCGGTCGACAGGTGATTATCCCGTGGCTGCGCTGGCACCATCTGCAGCTGCAGGGGATTATGCTGAGCCACGAGCATCTTGACCATCGCGGCGGCCTCGAATCGGTGCTGCAGGCATGGCCGCAGGCGTGGGTGCGCAGCCCGCCAGGCTGGTCGGGTCATCTGCCGTGCCATCGCGGCGAGCGCTGGCAGTGGCAGGGACTCACTTTCCAGGCGCTGTGGCCGCTGCCGGGCAGCACGGCAAAGGGAAACAATCACTCCTGCGTGGTGCGGATCGATGACGGTCGCTCCAGCATCCTGCTGACCGGCGATATAGAACGTCAGGCGGAGCAGGCGATGATCAGCCGCTACTGGCAGCATCTGGCGTCTACACTTATTCAGGTTCCCCATCACGGCAGCAACACCTCCTCCAGCGAACTGCTGATCCGGCGGGTGGATGGCGCGGCCGCGCTGGTTTCCGCTTCGCGCTACAATGCGTGGCGGATGCCCTCGCACAAGGTCGTTCAGCGTTATCGCCAGCGGGGGTATCGCTGGTTCGCCACGCCGCAGCATGGGCAGATAACGGTGGTTTTTTCTGCAGAAGGGTGGCAAATCCATAGCTTACGGGATCAAGTTTTACCACGTTGGTATCATCAGTGGTTTGGCGCGCCCGCCGATAACGGGTAGAATATGCGGCTATTTCAACACAAGCTGGTTTATTGAATGCAGAACGATAAAGATCTCTCCACGTGGCAGACCTTCCGCCGACTTTGGCCGATTATTGCACCGTTTAAAGCCGGGCTAATCGTAGCGGCGGTGGCGTTAGTGCTTAACGCGGGCAGTGACACCTTCATGTTATCGCTTCTTAAACCGTTATTGGATGATGGTTTTGGTAAAACGGATCGCTCAGTGCTGCTATGGATGCCGCTGGTGGTTATCGGGCTGATGGTGCTGCGTGGGATCACCAGCTACATCTCGAGCTATTGTATCTCCTGGGTTTCCGGCAAAGTGGTGATGACCATGCGTCGTCGCCTGTTCGGCCACATGATGGGTATGCCGGTGGCATTCTTTGACAAGCAGTCTACCGGGACGCTGCTGTCACGTATCACCTATGATTCCGAGCAGGTCGCTTCCTCTTCTTCCAGCGCGCTGATCACCGTGGTCCGCGAAGGGGCATCGATTATCGGCCTGTTCGTGATGATGTTCTATTACAGCTGGCAGCTGTCGCTGATCCTGATCGTACTGGCGCCTATCGTGTCGGTAGCAATCCGCGTGGTCTCCAAGCGTTTTCGCAATATCAGTAAGAATATGCAGAACACGATGGGGCAGGTCACCACCAGCGCCGAGCAGATGCTGAAAGGACACAAAGAGGTGCTGATGTTTGGCGGCCAGCAAGTGGAAACCAAACGTTTTGATAAGGTCAGCAATAAAATGCGCCTGCAGGGGATGAAGATGGTTTCCGCCTCGTCAATCTCCGACCCGATCATTCAGCTTATCGCCTCCCTGGCGCTGGCCTTTGTCCTCTACGCCGCCAGCTTCCCGAGCGTGATGGACACTCTGACCGCCGGGACCATTACCGTGGTCTTCTCCTCCATGATTGCGCTGATGCGTCCGCTGAAGTCGCTGACCAACGTCAATGCCCAGTTCCAGCGCGGGATGGCGGCATGCCAGACGCTGTTTGCGATCCTCGATTCCGAGCAGGAAAAAGACGAAGGTACGCGCGTCATTGAGCGGGCGAAAGGCAATCTCAAGTTCGAGAACGTCACCTTTACCTATCCGGGTCGCGAAGTGGCCGCGCTGCGCAATATCAATCTCGATATCCCGGAAGGGAAAACCGTGGCGCTGGTGGGACGCTCCGGGTCGGGTAAATCGACCATCGCCAGCCTGATCACACGCTTCTACGATGTCGACGACGGGCAGATCCTGCTGGATGGCCACGACCTGCGCGAGTACAAGCTGAGCTCGCTGCGCGACCAGGTCGCGCTGGTTTCACAGAACGTGCACCTGTTCAATGATACCGTCGCTAATAACATCGCCTATGCCCGTACCGAAGAGTACAGCCGCGAGCAAATTGAAGAGGCTGCGCGGATGGCCTACGCCATGGACTTCATCAACAAGATGGACAATGGCCTGGATACCATCATCGGCGAAAATGGCGTGATGCTGTCCGGCGGCCAGCGCCAGCGTATTGCTATCGCCCGTGCGCTACTGCGTAACAGCCCGATCCTGATCCTCGATGAAGCCACCTCGGCGCTGGATACCGAGTCCGAGCGTGCGATTCAGGCGGCGCTGGATGAGCTGCAGAAAAACCGCACCTCGCTGGTTATCGCCCACCGTCTGTCAACCATTGAGCAGGCTGATGAGATCGTGGTGGTTGAAGACGGGCGGATTGTGGAGCGCGGTACACACCACGACCTGCTGGAGCATAAAGGCGTATACGCCCAGCTGCATAAGATGCAATTCGGCGAATGATCGCACGCATCTGGTCCGGTGAATCGCCGCTGTGGCGCCTGCTGCTGCCGCTCTCCTGGCTGTATGGCCTGGTGAGCGCGGTGATTCGCCTCAGTTATCAGCTGGGGTGGAAAAAAGCCTGGCGCGCGCCGGTGCCGGTGGTGGTGGTCGGTAACCTGACCGCCGGCGGCAATGGTAAAACGCCGGTGGTGATCTGGCTGGTGGAGCAGCTGCAACAGCGCGGCATTCGCGTTGGGGTGGTCTCCCGCGGCTACGGCGGTAAAGCCGAACGCTACCCGCTGGTGTTAACTGACCGGACCAGTACGGCGCAGGCAGGCGATGAACCGGTGCTTATCCATCAGCGCACCGGCGCGCCGGTGGCTGTCTCTCCACTGCGCAGCGACGCGGTGAAATCGCTGCTCAGCGCGCACGATCTGCAGATTATCGTGACCGACGATGGTTTGCAGCACTATAAGCTGGCGCGGGACCGGGAAATTGTCGTCATCGACGGCGTGCGCCGCTTTGGCAACGGCTGGTGGCTGCCTGCCGGGCCGATGCGCGAGCGGGCGTCGCGCTTGCAAAGCGTTGATGCGGTTATCGTCAACGGCGGCGTGGCGCGTCCGGGAGAGATCCCGATGCAGCTGCGTCCCGGGATGGCGGTCAACCTGCTCACCGGCGAACGTCGCGATGTCTCTACCTTCACTAACGTGGTGGCAATGGCCGGCATCGGCCATCCGCCGCGCTTTTTCGCCACCCTCGAAAGCTGTGGCGTCCAACCGGTCAAAACCGTGGCTCTGGCGGACCATCAGGCGCTGAGCCAGGCCGATGTCGCCGCCCTGGTAACCGCCGGGCAGACGCTGCTGATGACCGAAAAAGACGCCGTGAAATGTCGCGATTTTGCCGCTGCGAACTGGTGGTATTTACCGGTCGACGCCATAATGGCCGATGAACGCGCACAGCGGTTGCTTGCGGACATAGCGACGTTGGCGCAACGTTAACCGACGCGCCGGCTTTGCTCGCCGCTGTGCTGGAAATCCTGACGGAGAACCTGCATGTCGGTATTGCAACTATCGCTTAATGAGGCGCGCCACCTCCATCTCGCGGCGCAGGGGTTATTAAAAAAGCCCCGGCGTCGCGCTCGCCCAAATGACATCCTTTCCACCATCCAGCAGATGTCGCTGCTGCAAATCGATACCATCAACGTGGTGGCCCGCAGCCCCTACCTGGTGCTGTTCAGCCGCCTCGGCAGCTATCCGCAGCACTGGCTGGATGAGTCGCTGCGCAACGGCGAGCTGATGGAATACTGGGCGCATGAAGCCTGTTTTCTGCCGCGCAGCGATTTCGCCCTTGTGCGCCACCGGATGTTGAACCCCGACAAGATGGGCTGGAAATATCATCGCGCGTGGATGGAGGAGCATGCCGGCAGTATTGCAGAGCTGGTGGCGCATATCGGCCAAAACGGGCCGGTTCGCTCGGCGGATTTTGCCCACCCTCGCAAAGGCGCCAGCGGCTGGTGGGAGTGGAAACCGCATAAGCGCCACCTGGAAGGGCTGTTTACCGCCGGGGAAGTGATGGTGGTGGAGCGGCGCAACTTTCACCGCGTGTATGATTTAACCCGGCGGGTGATGCCGCACTGGGACGACGAGCGCGATGCGCTTTCACGCGATGCCGCAGAGGCCATTATGCTGCGCAACAGCGCCCGCAGCCTCGGCATCTTCCGTCCCCAGTGGCTGGCGGATTACTATCGTTTACGTCAGCCGGCGCTGCCGGGTCTGCTGGCGGCCTGGCAGGAAGAGGGGCTGGTGATCCCGGCCAACGTGGAAGCGCTTGGCGAGATGTGGCTACATCGCGATGCGCTGGCGCAGCTGGAGTCCGCGCCCGGCGGTAAACTTACCGCCAGCCATAGCGCCGTGCTCTCGCCCTTCGACCCGGTGGTCTGGGATCGGAAACGCGCTGAGCAGCTGTTCAACTTCAGCTATCGCCTGGAGTGCTATACCCCTGCGCCGAAGCGTCAGTATGGCTACTTCGTACTGCCTCTGCTGCACCGGGGAAAACTGGTCGGGCGGATGGACAGTAAAATACATCGCAAAAGCCGGGAACTGGAGATCTTCGCCCTGTGGCTGGAGGATGGGGTGAAGATCACCCGTGGTCTGGAGCAGGGGCTGCGCCAGGCGATCAACGATTTCGCACGCTGGCAATCGGCAGAGCGGATCCTGTGCCGACGCCTGCCGGAAGGGCTGTTTGTCGGCCAGACGCAGGGGTGGGAAATCGATGCCGATTGATCCCGGCGCCGACCTTCCTGTGTTATGCTGCTGAGAAATCTATCCGGTCCATCAGGAGGAAACATGGATCACCGTTTACTTGAAATCATCGCCTGCCCGGTCTGTAACGGTAAGCTGTATTACAGTCAGGATAAGCAAGAACTTATTTGCAAACTTGATAGTCTGGCGTTTCCGCTCCGCGACGGCATCCCTGTGCTGCTGGAGACAGAAGCGCGTCCGCTGGCGGTAGAAGAGAGTCACTCATGAGTTTCGTGGTCATTATTCCTGCGCGTTTCGCCTCCACGCGCCTGCCGGGAAAACCACTGCAGGACATTAACGGCAAGCCGATGATTGTCCATGTGCTGGAGCGCGCCCGCGAATCCGGCGCGGAACGCATTATTGTCGCCACCGATCACGAAGATGTCGCCCGGGCGGTTGAAGCCGCCGGCGGCGAGGTCTGCATGACCCGCGCCGACCATCAGTCCGGCACCGAACGGCTGGCGGAGGTGGTGGAGAAGTGCGCGTTCAGCGATGACACCATCATCGTCAATATCCAGGGCGATGAGCCGATGATCCCCCCGGCTATCGTCCGCCAGGTGGCGGAGAATCTGGCTGCCAGCACCAGCGGAATGGCGACGCTGGCGGTACCGATCCACGATGCGGAAGAGGCGTTTAATCCAAATGCGGTCAAAGTAGTGATGGATGCGCAGGGCTATGCGCTCTATTTCTCCCGCGCCACCATTCCCTGGGATCGCGATCGCTTTGCCCACTCCCGCGACGCCATTGGTGATTCTCTGCTGCGCCACATCGGCATCTATGGCTATCGCGCCGGCTTTATTCGCCGCTACATCAGCTGGGCGCCAAGCCCGCTGGAGCAGATTGAAATGCTCGAGCAGCTGCGGGTGCTGTGGTATGGCGAGAAGATCCACGTCGCCGTGGCGGCCGAAGTGCCCGGTACCGGCGTCGATACCCCTGAAGATCTGGCGCGCGTCCGCGCTGAACTGCGCTAGTCCTCTGTCCCCTCCTTGCAGGAGGGGATATCCCCACCAGTTTTATGCTTTTTTTGCCCATTTTTGATCTTATCCGATGACAACCCAGGTGCGGGCGCTCATTATGAAATCAGTAGTGTTCATAGGGGTAATCGACAATGGAACAGTTGCGAACCGAACTCAGTCACCTGCTTGGCGAAAAGCTGAGCCGGGTGGAGTGTGTCAGTGAAAAAGCCGCTACGGCGCTGTGGTCCCTGTATGACGCGCAGGGAAATCCGATGCCGCTGCTGGCGCGAAGTTTCACCACGCCCGGGGTGGCGCGGCAGCTGGCCTGGAAGATCTCCACTCTGGCGCGCAGCGGTACGGTGCGCATGCCGGTGGTCTACGGCGTGATGACGCACGAAGAGCATCCCGGGCCGGACGTGCTGCTGCTTGAGCGCCTGCGCGGCGTCCCGGTGGAGGCGCCCACCCGCACCCCGGCGCGCTGGGAGCAGCTGCAGGAGCAGATCGTCGAGGCGCTGCTGGCCTGGCATCGTCAGGACAGCGGCGGCTGCGTGGGGATGGTCGATAATACCCAGGACAATCTGTGGCCGAACTGGTACCGGCAGCGGGTGGCGATGTTGTGGAGCACCCTGAACCTGTATCAGGATACCGGCCTGACGATGCAGGATAAGCGGGTTTTGTTCCGCTCTCGCGAGTGTCTGCCGGAGCTGTTCCGCGATTTCAATGATAATGCCGTGCTGGTGCACGGCAATTTCACCCTGCGCAGCATGCTGAAAGATCCGCGCAGCGACCAGCTGCTGGCGATGGTCGGCCCGGGGATGATGCTGTGGGCGCCGCGGGAGTACGAACTGTTCCGTCTCGCGGAGGGGGGCCAGGCCGAGCAGCTGCTATGGCGCTACCTGCAGCAGGCGCCGGTTTCCGAGGCCTTTGTCTGGCGGCGCTGGCTTTATCTGCTGTGGGATGAAGTGGATAGTCTGGTCAATACCGGGCGCTTTGACCGCGCCCGTTTCGACCTCGCCGCAAAATCACTCCTGCCCTGGCTTGCCTGAGCTGCCTTTCAGCCATTGCCAAACGCGACCGAGCGTTTCATAGCCGACCCGGTCGCTGTGCATCAGCCACACCGGAGAAGGAATGACCCGCTCCCACGGATTGAGCGGTGACGTGATCGCCATCTGATTAGCCGGTGCGGGCAGCGGGTCCAGACCGGCATGGCGAAAGAAGATCATCGCCCGCGGAAGGTGTGACGCCGAGGTGACCAGCAGGAAGGGGGCGTCGCCGATGGCGCCCTTCACCGCCAGCGCTTCCTCTTCCGTATCTTTCGGTTTATCGAGCACGATGATATCGCTGCGCGGTACGCCGAGGCTCTCCGCCACTCTCGCCCCGGCCTCCGCCGTGCTGACGGGGTTGGTTTTTGCCGCCGCGCCGGTAAAGATCATTTTCGATCCCGGATTCTCCTGCCACAGGCGAATGCCCTCCGTCAGGCGCGGCAGGCTGTTGCTGATAAGGTTAGAGCTTGGCGCCCACTCCGGGTTCCAGGTATAGCCGCCGCCCAGCACCACCACGTAGCTCACCGGCTGCTCGCCGCGCCAGGTGGGATAGCGATCTTCTATCGGTTTAAGCAGGCTGTCTGCCACGGGCTGCAGGCTCAGCAGCGCCAGCAGCAGCCAGCCGAGGCTCACGCACAGCTTCCCGGTACGTTGAAAGCGGCTGAACCATAACAGGGCGATCCCGATACCGATCAGCAACAGCAGGGCAGGAAGCGGCAGCAGCAGACCGCCGACGATCTTTTTTAGCGTGAAAAGCATGCCAGATGGTTCCTTTTTTAACCATATAACCAAAGTTATGTTCGGATCTTATAACAGATCGCTTCATTCTCGGCGCGGGTATGACAAAATAGCGGTTTTGTGTTGGCTTGTGGAGTCGCCCGTGCAGGATCGCAATTTCGATGACATTGCTGAAAAGTTTTCGCGCAATATTTACGGCACCACAAAAGGCCAGCTGCGCCAGGCGATCCTCTGGCAGGATCTGGAGCCGCTGCTGGCGCAGCTGGGGCCGGGACCGCTGAGGGTACTGGATGCCGGCGGCGGCGAAGGGCAAACGGCCATTAAAGTGGCGCAACTGGGCCATCACGTGACGCTGTGCGATCTCTCTGCTGAAATGGTGGCCCGCGCCCGCCAGGCTGCTGTCGATAAAGGTGTGATCGACAACATGCATTTTGTACAATGCGCGGCTCAGGATATTGCGCAGCACTTGGAAAGCCCGGTCGATCTGGTACTGTTTCATGCGGTGCTGGAGTGGGTGGCGGAGCCCCAGGCGGTGCTGCGTACCCTGTGGTCGACGCTGCGTCCTGGCGGCGGCTTGTCGTTGATGTTCTACAATGCTAACGGCCTGCTGATGCACAATATGGTTGCCGGTAATTTCGATTACGTACAACTGGGCATGCCAAAAAAGAAAAAACGCACGCTGTCGCCGGATTATCCGCGTGAGCCGCAGCAGGTTTATCACTGGCTGGAAGAGATTGGCTGGCAAATTGTCAGCAAAACCGGCGTGCGGGTGTTTCATGATTATCTGCGTGAAAAACGCCAACAGCATGACAGCTATGCGGCGCTGCTGGAGCTGGAGACGCGCTACTGTCGTCAGGAGCCGTACCTCAGCCTGGGCCGTTATATTCATGTCACCGCGCTTAAGAGCCAGGCTCATAGCCGCAGATGCAAGGATAAAGTATGAGTGAATTTTCCCAGACAGTCCCCGAACTGGTTGCCTGGGCCAGGAAAAATGATTTTTCTATCTCGCTGCCGGTCGACAGGCTCTCTTTCCTGCTGGCGATCGCCACCCTGAATGGCGAACGGCTGGAAGGAGAAATGAGCGAGGGAGAACTGGTGGATGCGTTCCGCCACGTGAGTGATGCGTTTGAGCAGACCAGCGAAACCATCAGCCAGCGCGCCAATAACGCCATCAACGATTTGGTGCGCCAGCGTCTGCTGAACCGCTTTACCAGCGAAATTACCGAAGGCAATGCAATCTATCGTCTGACGCCGTTGGGGATCGGGATCACCGATTATTATATCCGGCAGCGCGAATTTTCGACGCTGCGTCTCTCGATGCAGTTGTCGATCGTCGCCGGCGAGCTGAAGCGCGCGGCGGACGCGGCAGAAGAGGGCGGCGATGAGTTTCACTGGCATCGCAACGTTTTTGCCCCGCTGAAGTATTCGGTGGCGGAAATTTTCGACAGCATCGACCTGACGCAGCGCATCATGGATGAGCAGCAGCAGCTGGTGAAAGACGATATCGCGCAGCTGTTGAACAAAGACTGGCGCGCGGCGATTTCCAGCTGTGAACTGTTGCTGTCGGAAACTTCCGGCACCCTGCGTGAGCTGCAGGATACGCTGGATGCGGCGGGGGATAAGCTGCAGGCGAATCTGCTGCGCATTCAGGATTCGACCATGGCGCGCGACGATCTCCATTTTGTCGACCGGCTGGTGTTCGATCTGCAAAGCAAGCTCGACCGCATCGTCAGCTGGGGCCAGCAGGCGATTGACCTGTGGATCGGCTATGACCGCCACGTGCACAAGTTTATCCGTACCGCTATCGATATGGATAAGAACCGCGTCTTCGCTCAGCGTCTGCGCCAGTCGGTACAGACCTATTTTGATGAGCCGTGGGCGCTGACTTACGCCAACGCCGACCGTCTGCTGGATATGCGCGACGAGGAGATGGCCCTGCGCGATGAAGAGGTCACCGGCGAGCTGCCTGCGGACCTTGAATTTGAAGAGTTTAACGAAATTCGCGAGCAGCTGGCGGCGCTGATCGAAGCGCAGCTGGCGGTCTATAAAGAGAAAGGAATACCGCTGGATCTCGGCCTGGTGGCGCGGGAGTTCCTGGCGCAATATCCGCGCGGGCGTCACTTTGACGTGGCGCGGATCGTCGTGGATCAGGCGGTACAGCTGGGCGTCGCCCAGGCAGATTTCACCGGACTGCCAGCCAAATGGCAGCCGATTAATGATTACGGAGCCAAGGTACAGGCGCATGTCATTGACAAATATTGAACAAGTGATGCCGGTTAAGCTGGCGCAGGCGTTGGCCAATCCGTTATTTCCGGCGCTGGACAGCGCCCTGCGCGCGGGCCGACATATCGGCCTCGACGAGCTGGATAATCACGCATTTTTGATGGATTTCCAGGATTATCTGGAAGAGTTTTATGCTCGCTATAACGTCGAGCTGATCCGCGCGCCGGAGGGCTTCTTCTACCTGCGCCCGCGTTCCACAACCCTGATTTCACGCTCGGTGCTGTCCGAACTGGATATGATGGTGGGCAAAATTCTTTGCTATCTCTATCTCAGCCCGGAGCGCCTGGCAAATGAAGGGATTTTCACCCAGCAGGAGCTGTATGACGAGCTGCTGACCCTGGCGGATGAATCCAGGCTGCTGAAGCTGGTCAACAATCGTTCCACCGGTTCGGATCTGGACCGCCAGAAGCTGCAGGAAAAAATGCGCGCGTCGCTTAACCGCCTGCGCCGTCTGGGGATGGTGTGGTTTATGGGCCATGACAGCAGCAAGTTCCGTATTACCGAATCGGTATTCCGCTTTGGCGCCGATGTGCGTGCCGGCGACGACCCGCGAGAGGCGCAGCGCCGCCTGATCCGCGACGGGGAAGCGATGGCCCTGGAAAATCACCTGCAGCTCAATGATGAGAATGAAGAGAACCAGCCGGATAGCGGGGAGGAAGAGTAATGATTGAACGCGGTAAGTTTCGCTCGCTGACGCTGGTTAACTGGAACGGTTTCTTTGCCCGGACCTTTGATCTTGATGAACTGGTCACCACCCTCTCCGGGGGGAACGGCGCCGGTAAGTCGACGACCATGGCGGCCTTCGTCACGGCGCTGATCCCCGATTTAACCCTGCTGCACTTCCGTAACACCACCGAAGCGGGGGCCACCAGCGGCTCACGCGATAAAGGCCTGCACGGGAAGCTGCGCGCCGGGGTCTGTTACTCCGTGCTCGACGTTATCAACTCGCGCCATCAGCGCGTGGTGGTCGGCGTGCGTCTGCAGCAGGTTGCCGGGCGCGATCGCAAAGTCGATATCAAGCCTTTCGCCATTCAGGGGCTGCCCACCGCTATCCTGCCGACCCAACTGTTAACCGAAACGCTGAACGATCGCCAGGCGCGCGTGGTCAGTCTCAATGAGCTGAAAGACAAGCTCGAGGCGATGGAAGGGGTCCAGTTTAAGCAGTTCAACTCGATTACCGAGTATCACTCGCTGATGTTCGACCTGGGCGTGGTGGCGCGTCGTCTGCGTTCCGCCTCCGATCGAAGTAAATACTATCGCCTGATCGAGGCCTCGCTGTACGGCGGGATCTCCAGCACCATTACCCGCTCGCTGCGCGACTACCTGTTGCCGGAAAACAGCGGCGTGCGTAAGGCATTCCAGGATATGGAAGCGGCGCTGCGGGAAAACCGCATGACCCTCGAGGCGATCCGCGTCACCCAGTCCGATCGCGATCTGTTCAAACACCTGATCAGCGAAGCCACCAACTACGTGGCGGCGGACTATATGCGTCACGCCAACGAGCGGCGCATTCATCTTGATAAGGCGCTGGAGTATCGTCGCGATCTCTTTACCTCCCGTTCACAGCTGGCGGCAGAGCAGTATAAGCACGTCGACATGGCCCGCGAGCTGCAGGAGCATAACGGCGCAGAAGGCGATCTGGAAGCGGATTACCAGGCCGCCAGCGACCACCTGAACCTGGTGCAGACCGCACTGCGTCAGCAGGAAAAAATCGAGCGCTACGAAGCGGATCTCGACGAGCTGCAGATCCGTCTGGAAGAGCAGAACGAAGTGGTGGCGGAAGCCATCGATCGCCAGGAAGAGAACGAAGCCCGCGCCGAGGCCGCCGAGCTGGAAGTGGATGAGCTGAAAAACCAGCTCGCCGACTATCAGCAGGCGCTCGACGTGCAGCAGACCCGCGCCATTCAGTATAACCAGGCGCTGCAGGCGCTGGAGCGCGCGAAGGCGCTGTGTCATCTGCCGGATCTGACGCCGGAGAGCGCCGACGAGTGGCTGGAAACCTTCCAGGCGAAAGAGCAGGAAGCGACGGAGAAAATGCTGTCGCTGGAACAGAAAATGAGCGTGGCGCAAACCGCGCACAGCCAGTTTGAACAGGCCTACCAGCTGGTGGCGGCGATTAACGGCCCGCTGGCGCGCAATGAAGCCTGGGACGTGGCGCGCGAATTGCTGCGCGACGGCGTGAACCAGCGTCACCAG
This sequence comes from Klebsiella sp. C360, assembly GCF_048822415.1. Classification (NCBI taxonomy): domain Bacteria; kingdom Pseudomonadati; phylum Pseudomonadota; class Gammaproteobacteria; order Enterobacterales; family Enterobacteriaceae; genus Klebsiella; species Klebsiella sp. C360. The sequence goes on along the minus strand of NZ_JBMEZZ010000001.1, from coordinate 750,105 downwards.
GCCGAGCAGGCGCAGGGGCTGCGTAGCCGCCTCAACGAGCTGGAGCAGCGCCTGCGCGAGCAGCAGGACGCCGAGCGCCAGCTGGCTGAGTTCTGCAAACGCCAGGGCAAACGCTACGATATCGACGATCTGGAAACGCTGCATCAGGAGCTGGAAGCGCGCATCGCTTCGCTGGCCGACAGCGTTTCTAACGCGCAGGAACAGCGCATGACCCTGCGCCAGGAACTGGAGCAGCTGCAGTCACGCACTCAGACGCTGATGCGCCGGGCGCCGGTCTGGCTGGCGGCGCAGAACAGCCTTAACCAGCTGTGCGAGCAGAGCGGCGAGCAGTTTGAGTCCGGCCAGGAGGTTACCGAATACCTGCAGCAGCTGCTGGAGCGCGAGCGCGAAGCTATCGTTGAACGTGACGAGGTCGGCGCCCGCAAGCGCGCCATCGACGAAGAAATTGAGCGTCTCAGCCAGCCGGGCGGTTCGGAAGATCCGCGCCTCAACGCGCTGGCGGAACGGTTCGGCGGCGTTCTGCTGTCCGAGATCTACGATGATGTCAGCCTTGACGATGCGCCGTACTTCTCCGCGCTGTACGGTCCGTCGCGCCATGCCATCGTGGTGCCGGATCTGTCGCAGGTTGCCGAGCAGCTTGAAGGACTGGAAGATTGTCCGGAAGATCTCTATCTGATCGAAGGCGATCCGCAGTCCTTTGACGATAGCGTATTCAGCGTGGATGAGCTGGAAAAAGCGGTGGTGGTGAAGATCGCCGACCGCCAGTGGCGTTATTCACGCTTCCCGTCGCTGCCGCTGTTTGGCCGCGCCGCGCGTGAAAACCGCATTGAAACCCTGCATGCCGAGCGTGAATCGCTGTCCGAGCGTTTTGCGACCCTGTCGTTTGACGTGCAGAAAACTCAGCGTCTGCATCAGGCCTTTAGCCGCTTCATTGGCAGCCATCTGGCAGTGGCCTTTGAGGACGATCCGGAAGAAGAGATCCGCAAACTCAACAGCCGCCGCGGCGAGCTGGAGCGCGCGCTGAGCGCCCATGAAAGCGATAACCAACAGAACCGCGTGCAGTATGAGCAGGCGAAAGAGGGCGTGTCGGCGCTCAACCGCCTGCTGCCGCGCCTGAATCTGCTGGCGGATGATACGCTGGCCGACCGCGTGGACGAGATCCAGGAACGTCTGGACGAAGCGCAGGAGGCCGCGCGCTTTATTCAGCAGCACGGCAACCAGCTGGCGAAGCTGGAGCCGATTGTTTCGGTGCTGCAGAGCGATCCGGAGCAGTTTGAGCAGCTGAAAGAAGATTACGCCTATGCGCAGCAGACCCAGCGCGATGCGCGCCAGCAGGCTTTTGCCCTGGCGGAAGTCGTCCAGCGCCGGGCCCACTTCAGCTACTCCGATTCGGCGGAAATGCTCAGCGGCAACAGCGATCTCAACGAGAAACTGCGCCAGCGCCTGGAGCAGGCGGAAACCGAACGCAGCCGCGCGCGCGACGCGATGCGTGCCCATGCGGCGCAGCTTAGCCAGTACAATCAGGTGCTGGCCTCGCTGAAGAGCTCGTATGACACCAAGAAAGAGCTGCTCAACGATCTGTATAAAGAGCTGCAGGACATTGGCGTGCGCGCCGATGCCGGCGCGGAAGAGCGTGCCCGTGCGCGTCGCGATGAGCTGCACATGCAGCTGAGCAATAACCGCTCCCGTCGCAATCAGCTGGAGAAAGCGCTGACCTTCTGCGAAGCGGAAATGGACAACCTGACCCGCAAACTGCGCAAGCTGGAGCGCGATTACTGCGAAATGCGCGAGCAGGTGGTGACCGCCAAGGCGGGCTGGTGCGCGGTAATGCGCCTGGTGAAAGACAACGGCGTCGAGCGTCGTCTGCACCGCCGCGAGCTGGCCTATCTCTCTGCCGACGAGCTGCGCTCCATGTCGGATAAGGCGCTCGGTGCGCTGCGTCTGGCGGTCGCCGATAACGAACATCTGCGCGACGTGCTGCGTATCTCGGAAGATCCGAAGCGCCCGGAGCGCAAAATTCAGTTCTTCGTTGCCGTCTACCAGCATCTGCGCGAGCGTATCCGCCAGGATATTATCCGCACCGATGATCCGGTGGAAGCGATCGAGCAGATGGAGATTGAGCTCAGCCGCCTGACCGAAGAGCTGACAAACCGCGAACAGAAGCTGGCCATCAGCTCCCGCAGCGTGGCCAACATTATTCGCAAAACCATTCAGCGCGAGCAGAACCGTATCCGAATGCTCAACCAGGGATTGCAGAGCGTCTCCTTCGGCCAGGTCAACAGCGTGCGTCTGAACGTCAACGTGCGCGAGACCCACTCGACGCTGCTTGATGTGCTCTCCGAGCAGCATGAACAGCATCAGGATCTGTTCAATAGCAACCGCCTGACCTTCTCGGAAGCGCTGGCCAAGCTCTATCAGCGCCTGAATCCGCAGATCGACATGGGGCAGCGCACGCCGCAAACCATCGGCGAAGAGCTGCTCGACTACCGCAACTATCTGGAGATGGAAGTGGAAGTTAACCGCGGCTCCGACGGCTGGCTGCGCGCGGAGTCCGGCGCGCTGTCCACCGGGGAAGCGATCGGTACCGGGATGTCGATTCTGGTGATGGTCGTCCAGAGCTGGGAAGATGAATCCCGCCGCCTGCGCGGCAAGGATATCTCGCCTTGCCGTCTGCTGTTCCTCGATGAAGCGGCGCGTCTCGACGCCCGCTCCATCGCCACGCTGTTCGAGCTGTGCGAACGTCTGGAGATGCAGCTGATTATCGCGGCGCCGGAGAACATCAGTCCGGAGAAAGGCACCACCTATAAACTGGTGCGTAAGGTGTTCAATAATCATGAACACGTCCACGTGGTGGGGCTGCGCGGGTTTGCCGCGCCGCTGCCGGAAGCGCTGCCGGGCACAGCCGACGCCTCCTGAGGCTGCGGCTACATTCTGGCGGCTAAGCGGTGAAGAGGGCAACGTTACGTTGCCCTTTTTTTCTATCCAGCCCGGTATGCGAGGGTGGTATAATCTTTAAACTTCTTTACATTAGGTAAGGCAAAAGCCTTTTCGTCTTTATATACTGAAAAAAGAGCCCCAATTTTGTGGGCAGCAATGTGTGACAACAGGGGGCAAGGGATGTTGCTAAAGAAACGGTATGGTCGTCCATTGTCAGCGCTCAGCCTGAGCCTGGCACTGGCATTTGCTCCGCTGTTCAATGTCCAGGCCGAAGAGCCTGAAGTCGTACCCGGCGACAGTTCTGCGGCGCCCGCCGAGGTTTCCGCCGCGCTGGCGCAAAGCGATGGGCAATCGCCGGCGGTCGCGAAGCTGGCCGGTGAGCAGCCGCTGTCGATGGAGGCGGCGGCAAACAGCCGCGCCCAGATCGAGGCGCTGTTGCCGGCAGGGTACAAACCCGTCTTTATGAATCCGCTGGTGTCGCTATACGCCGCCAGGGATATGAAACCGATGTGGGAAAACCGCGAGGCAGTGCAGGCGTTCCAGCAGCAGCTGGCGGAGATCGCCATCGCCGGTTTTCAGCCGCAGTTTACCACCTGGGTCAGTCTGCTGACCGATCCCGCCGTCAGCGGCATGGCGCGCGATGTGGTGCTGTCGGACGCCATGATGGGCTATCTGCACTTTATCAGCGGCATCCCCACCCAGGGGACCCGCTGGTTGTACAGTTCAACGCCGTACAAGATGGCGACCCCGCCGCTGTCGGTGATTAACCAGTGGCAGCTGGCGCTGGACAATGGCTCCCTGCCGGCGTTTATCGCCGGCCTGGCGCCGCATCATCCACAGTATGAAGCCATGCATCAGTCGCTGCTGGCGCTGGTGGCTGATTCTCGCCCATGGCCGCAGATGACCGGCAGCGGCTCGCTGCGCCCCGGCGAATGGAGCAATGATATCGGCGCCCTGCGCGAGATCCTCCAGCGTACCGGAATGCTGGACGATACCGCCAATATCGTTCTGCCCGGCGATGTGGTGAGCCCATCGGCGAAGAAAAAGAGCAAACCTGCGGCGCGCGGCGTGTACGATCGCCAGCTGGTGGAGGGGGTTAAGCGCTTCCAGGCGATGCAGGGGCTGGGGGCGGATGGTGTCATCGGCCAGTCGACTCGCGACTGGCTCAACGTCTCTTCCGCGCAGCGCGCAGGGGTGCTGGCCCTGAACATTCAACGTTTACGCTTACTGCCGGGCAAACTGTCCACCGGCATTATGGTCAATATTCCGGCGTTCTCGCTGGTCTATTATCAGGACGGCAGCCAGGTGCTGGCCTCGCGGGTAATTGTGGGGCGTCCGGATCGCAAAACGCCAATGATGAGCAGCGCGCTGAATAACGTGGTGGTCAATCCGCCATGGAACGTGCCGCCAACCCTGGCGCGCAAAGATATCCTGCCGAAGGTGCGTAACAATCCAGGCTATCTTGAGCAGCATGGCTACACCGTCATGCGCGGCTGGAACAGTAAAGAGACCATCGATCCTTATCGGGTCGACTGGTCTACCATCACCGAGAACAACTTACCGTTCCGTTTTCAGCAGGCGCCCGGAGCGCGTAACTCGCTCGGACGCTACAAGTTCAATATGCCGAGCTCCGATGCCATCTACCTGCACGATACGCCGAACCATAACCTGTTCCAGAAGGATGTTCGTGCGCTCAGTTCCGGCTGTGTGAGGGTGAATAAGGCTTCGGAACTGGCCAATATGCTGCTGCAGGATGCGGGCTGGAATGACACGCGTATTTCCGATGCCCTGAAGCAAGGGGACACGCGCTATGTCAATATTCGGCAAAATATACCGGTGAATTTATATTACTTAACGGCGTTTGTGGACGCTGATGGACGTACACAATATCGAACAGATATTTACAATTACGATATCACCGCGCGATCCAGCGCACAAATTCTGACGAAAGCTGAGCAATTAATCAGGTAAATGAAGTAGTTCAATGGATTTTGTTGTCCTAGCACTGGGTAAAAAAGGGCGCTGCTCCGCTGCAGCGCCCGATTTTTCTGGGGTGAGGCTGCCTTGACGTTGGCAATAATGCCCGGTAAGGTGCCTTTCGTGCGCCAGAAGTGCATATACATATCATTCCGCTCAATGCGTGACGCAGTCAGCGCGAACGCTCTCTTTTGCCGGGCAGCATCACGGCTGTGGCGAGCGATGGCGTGCTGAGGTTCAGCATTGCGCAAAGCGGAAAAAGTATATAACGATTCATTGACTGTAGACCTGATTATCATGGACAAATTTGACGCTAATCGCCGCAGATTGCTGGCGTTGGGTGGTGCTGCGCTGGGTGCTGCCGCCATTCTCCCTGCGCCGGCATTTGCCACCCTCTCGACCCCCCGTCCGCGTATTTTGACGCTGAATAACCTGCATACTGGTGAATCACTCAAGGCGGAGTTTTTCGATGGCAGAGGCTATATTCAGGATGAATTAGCAAGACTTAACCATTTTTTCCGTGATTACCGCGCGAATAAAATTAAGTCCATCGATCCAAATCTGTTCGATCATCTTTATCGGTTGCAGGGACTACTTGGCACCAACAAACCTGTCCAGCTTATCTCTGGCTATCGTTCCCTCGATACCAATGATGAGCTTCGCGCACGAAGCCGTGGTGTAGCAAAACACAGCTATCACACCAAGGGGCAGGCAATGGATTTCCATATTGAAGGTATTTCGTTAAGCAATATTCGCAAAGCGGCGTTATCTATGCGCGCAGGTGGTGTAGGATACTACCCACGTAGTAACTTTGTGCATATTGATACCGGTCCCGTAAGGCACTGGTAACGAAAGGAGCGTCATGAACTATCGTATTATTCCGGTTACCGCGTTCGCGCAGAACTGTTCTCTTATCTGGTGCGAACAAACCCGGCTGGCGGCGCTGGTCGACCCTGGCGGCGATGCTGAACGTATCAAAGCGGTGGTGGCGGAGGCTGGCGTCACGCTGATGCAGATCCTGCTGACGCATGGCCATCTCGATCACGTCGGCGCCGCTGCGGAACTGGCGCAGCATTATGGCGTACCGGTTATTGGTCCGGAAAAAGAAGATGAGTTCTGGCTGGAAGGATTACCGGCGCAAAGCCGGATGTTCGGCCTGGAGGATTGCCAGCCGCTGCGTCCGGATCGCTGGCTCAATGAAGGCGATGTGGTTAATGTGGGGAATGTGGCGCTGCGGGTACTGCACTGCCCGGGCCATACGCCGGGTCACGTGGTCTTCTTTGATGACGCTTCCCGACTGCTCATTTCCGGAGATGTGATTTTCAAAGGCGGGGTGGGGCGCAGTGATTTTCCACGCGGAGACCATGGACAGCTGATCGCGGCCATTAAGGATAAGCTGTTGCCGCTGGGCGATGACGTGACCTTTATTCCCGGCCATGGTCCGCTGTCGACGCTGGGTGAGGAACGCCGCAACAACCCGTTCCTGCAGGATGAGATGCCGGTCTGGTAACCGACCTGACGCGAACGTAAAAAAGGCCGCATTCGCGGCCTTTTTCTTTATAGCGAATAATATCGCTTACAGCACGGCGACGATGGCTTCACACAGCGGCGCCATGTTGTCAGGCGTCATGCCGGCCACGTTGATACGGCCGGACGCGACCGCATAGATGGCGAACTCTTCACGCAGACGCAGCACTTGCTCTTTAGTCAGGCCGCTGAACGAGAACATACCGTTCTGCTTGCTGATAAAGCTGAAGTCGCGGCTCGCGCCTTTCTCCTGCAGGGTGTTGACGAACAGCAGGCGCATACGCTGGATGCGCTGGCGCATATCGGTCAGCTCCTGCTCCCAGATTGCCCGCAGCGCATCGTTGCTCAGGATGGTCGCGACCACGGACGCGCCGTGCGCTGGCGGGTTGGAGTAGTTAGCGCGGATCACCGACTTCATCTGGCTGAACGCGCGGTCTACGGTCTCCTGATCGGCGGCGACCAGGGTGCAGGCGCCGACGCGCTCGTTGTACAGGCCAAAGTTTTTCGAGTAGGAGCTGGCGACCAGCAGCTCTTTATGCAGAGCAGCAAAGGCGCGCAACCCTTCAGCATCTTCTTCCAGACCGCGGGCGAAGCCCTGGTAGGCGAAATCGAACAGCGGCAGCCAGCCTTTCTCGACCGACAGCTGCGCCAGCGTCTGCCACTGGTCGAGCGTCGGATCGATGCCGGTCGGGTTGTGGCAGCAGCCGTGGAACAGTACCACGTCGCCCGCCTGGGCTTCGTTCAGGCTGGCCAGCAGACCATCAAAGTCCAGCGCGTGGTTAGCCGCATCGTAGTAGGCATATTCACGTACTTCCAGCCCGGCGGAGGTAAACACACTCTTATGGTTTGGCCAGCTTGGATTGCTTACCCACACGCGTTTCACGTCGGTGTTTTTGGCGAGGAAGTCTGCGGCGACGCGCAGCGCACCGGTACCGCCCGGGGTCTGCGCGGTGCGGGCGCGTTTATCGGCGATAATCGCATTGCCTTTACCGAACAGCAGCTCCTGGGTGCAGCGACCAAATTCAGGAATACCATCGATGCCCAGATAGTTTTTAGTCGTTTCATTTTCCAGCAGGTACTGCTCTGCTTTTTTGACGCTGGTCAGAACGGGTGTTTTACCGGTTTCATCCTTGTAAACACCAATTCCGAGGTTAATCTTTTCAGGGCGGTCATCGGCACGAAACAGATCGGCCAGACCTAAAATCGGGTCGGCTGGGGCGGCGGTAATGTTCTCAAACATGACGAGGTTCCATTGTGATTACTGAAGGGAAATCCGCTATCAGGTTAACGGGAGAACAACGAATTGCCAACCGTTTGCGATAAAAAGCGCGAAGGTTTTCGAAAGATACGATCTTTGCCTCAGGAATAGAGAAAAGCAGGACCGAAGTCCTGCTCTGAAGGCATATCACGAAGGGGTGTACTGCAGATTAGAACTGGTAAACGATACCCACGGCCGCCTGGTCGTCGGTCGCTACGCCAGCTTCACGCGTATAAGCGTTGTCGTCCAGTTGGTTGAACTTGTACGCCGCATAAACGTTCATGTTCTTGTTGAAGTAGTACCAGGTACCCACTTCGACGTATTTAACCAGATCCGCATCGCCGCCGGAGAAGCCGCCGCGCGCCTGCAGGTCTTTGCCTTTGGTCTGTACGTAGCCGATGGACGGACGCAGGCCGAAGTCGAACTGATACTGTACAACGGCTTCGAAGTTCTGGGTTTTGCCAGCGAAGTAGTTACCCTGGTTTTCCGGGGTCATGTTGTAAGTCTGGGAGTACATGACGGCCGCGTAGACATTGTTGGCGTCATATTTTGCAGAGGTTGCCCAGGCTTCGGCTTTGTCGCCATTGCCGTCAGCTTTCTGGTCTACGCTGCGGTTGGAGCCGGAGTAGCCAGCAGACAGCGCGATACCGTTGTCGAACGCGTAGGTCGCCGCGGTGCTGAAGCCGTCGCCATTCTGCTTGTGAATCGAACGGTCGTGGTCGTTTTTACCCTGGTACTGCAGCGCGAAGCTCAGGCCGTCAACCAGACCGAAGAAGTCAGAGTTACGGTAGGTTGCCACGCCGTTGGTACGGCCGGTCATGTAGTTATCGGTGTAGTTCCAACCGTCGCCACCCCATTCAACCAGCATATCGGTTGCTGCTTCGACGTCGTAGATCGCGCCGTAGTTACGGCCGTAGTCGAATGAACCATACTCGCCCGCTTTCAGACCTGCGAACGCCAGACGGGTTTTCGTCGGCTGGGAACCTTCAACATTGGAGGCGTCCATGTTGTATTCCCACTGACCGTAGCCGGTCAGCTGATCGTTGATCTGGGTTTCGCCTTTCAGGCCGATACGGGCGTAGGTGGTATCGTCGCTGCTGGTGTCGCCATTGGTGGTCCAGACGTGCTCGCCGACCATTTTTCCGTAGAAGTCCAGTTTGTTGCCGTTTTTGTTATAGATTTCTGCAGCGTTAGCTGCACCGGCTACCAGCAGGGCAGGGATCACCACTGCCAGAATATTGCGCTTCATCATTATTTATTACCCTCATTAATATTTTTTATATGAACACGTGCCACTGCCGTCAATAAGTTCTGTCAATAAAAACTTACAGAACCATTGATGAGAGTTTGGTGTCTGAAGGCATCTTTCCATCCGCGACAACGTTTCGCTAGCCGGAAAATGCTACTAATATCTCATATGAGTAACAAAACGAAAAAACATGTAACTAAATATGTATTTATGGGAACTTTGTGAACTTAATCAAAATTCCATTCCACATGGTGAGGTAAATCGCCTTTCCATATCTATCTATATGAATTATTTATGATTAATTTGGATAAGCGTAAATTTGCTCATTTTGTGTGTTGAATTCGCCTTCTTTTTATTCAGCCTTTGTCTTGGCAAGACGTGCGGCGCGTGGTTAAAAAATGAGCAAATTTATCAGAGGTTTTGCTCTGTTATGAACATAAAGTGCGATCTGCATCACCCGGATGCACCGAAACAGTGCGTAACATAAATGTGAATCCGAGGCCTTGATGTTTAAGTTTGTTGAATTTTGATAACAGTAATTGACATAAAAAAAGGCCAGCTTGCGCTGGCCTTTCAGGTTTATGTCAGAAAAATTTAGAATGTCGCGTTGCGCGGGGTCCGCGGGAACGGGATGACATCGCGGACGTTCTGCACGCCGGTCACGTAGGCGATCAGACGCTCGAAGCCCAGGCCAAAGCCGGAGTGTGGAACGGTGCCGTAGCGGCGCAGGTCGCGATACCACCAGTAGTCTTCTTTATTCAGACCCATCTCGGCCATACGCGCGTCGAGCACGTCGAGGCGCTCTTCACGTTGGGAACCGCCGATGATCTCGCCAATACCCGGCGCCAGGACGTCCATTGCCGCGACGGTTTTACCGTCTTCGTTAAGGCGCATGTAAAAGGCTTTAATATCTTTCGGATAGTTTTTCACTACCACCGGCGCTTTGAAGTGTTCTTCAGCCAGGTAACGTTCGTGCTCGGAGGAAAGATCCACGCCCCAGTAGACCGGGTTCTCGAACTGCTTGCCGCAGTTTTCCAGAATAGTGACGGCGTCGGTATAATCCACCTGCGCAAAATCAGCGGTGATAAAGCGCTGCAGACGGTCGATAGCGTCTTTATCAACGCGCTCGGCGAAGAACTGCATGTCGTCCGCGCGCTCTTCCAGTACCGCTTTAAAGACGTACTTGAGCATCGCTTCCGCCAGGCCGGCAACATCGTTCAGGTTAGCGAAGGCCACTTCCGGCTCCAGCATCCAGAACTCCGCCAGGTGGCGGCTGGTGTTGGAGTTTTCCGCACGGAAGGTCGGGCCGAAGGTGTAAATCTTCGACAGCGCGCAGGCATAGGTCTCGCCGTTCAGCTGGCCGGAAACGGTCAGGAACGACTCTTTACCGAAGAAGTCTTTGTCGAAATCGACTTTGCCCTGATCGTTACGCGGCAGGTTTTCCAGATCCAGCGTCGACACGCGGAACATTTCGCCGGCGCCTTCGGTATCGGAGGCGGTGATCAGCGGGGTGGAGACCCAGAAGAAGCCCTGCTCATCAAAGAAGCGATGCAGCGCCTGCGCCAGGGTGTGACGCACGCGGGCAACCGCGCCGATCAGGTTGGTGCGCGGACGCAGGTGGGCCACCTCACGCAGATACTCGATGCTGTGACGCTTGGCCGCCATCGGGTAGGTGTCCGGGTCTTCCACCCAGCCGGTCACTTCCACGTTGGTCGCCTGGATCTCAAAGCTTTGACCCTGGCCCTGGGAAGCCACGACTTTACCGGTGACAATCACCGAGCAACCGGTGGTCAGACCCAGCACTTCCTGATTGTAATTGGGCAGAGAATTATTAATAACGGCCTGTACAGGATCAAAGCAGGAACCGTCATAGACGGCGAGGAATGAAAAGCCAGCTTTTGAATCTCGGCGGGTACGCACCCATCCGCGGACCGTGACTTCGCTGTCAACGGCAACGCGGCCCTGGAGTACGTCGGCTACAGGCACAACGCTCATAATAATCTCTCTATATAGTCCAATAAAAAAGTCTCTTCCCCCTACAGCGGGGGGATATCTATGTTACCTGTCATCTTCCATCAGACAAGTAGATTTCGCATCATAAGCGGATAATTCGGCAATAAATAATAAAGAAAAAGGAGCCTGAAAGGCTCCTTAGGGAAATTAGCTCGCCTTTTTAATCGGCGGCAGGTCGAACGCCTCGCGCAGGGCACGGACGAAGGCCTTATCGTGGCAGATGGTTTTCCCCGGGCTGTCGGAGAGCTTCGCCACCGGCTTGCCGTTACATTCCACCAGCTTAATCACGATATTGAGCGGTTTAACCTGCGGCAGATCGCAGGTTAAACGGGTACCAATACCAAAGCTCAGCTTCACCCGCGAGGCGAAGTGGCGATACAGGTCGACGGCTTTCGCCAGGTCGAGATTATCGGAGAAGACCAGCACTTTGCTCAGCGGATCGATGCCCAGCTTCAGGTAATGGGCGATGGCTTTTTCACCCCATTCCACCGGGTCGCCGGAGTCGTGGCGCAAACCCTGATAGCGGGTGGCGAACTCCGGACCGAAATCGCGCAGGAACGCATCCATGGTGATGCAGTCGGTCAGCGCGATGCCCAGCTGGTCAGGATACTCTTCCAGCCAGGCGGCGAGGGCCGCCCGCTGGCTGCTGGCCAGGTTCGGGCTGATCTGCTGGTGGGCCTGGAACCACTCATGGGCCTGGGTGCCCATCGGGGTTAAGTTCAGACGGCGCGCCAGATCGTAGTTGCTGGTGCCGACAAACCAGGGCTCCTGCTGCAGGCGTTGCACAATGGCTTCCTGTACATCGCGTGAAAAACGACGGCGAGTGCCGAAATCCATCAGGCGGAAGGCGCTCATATCGAGGTCAGCGGTCATGGTGGCGAAGTCGCCTAGCTTATGCTCCAGCGCGTTTAGCGCTTGTTCAACGCCCATCTCGGGTGAACGGTAGCGATGGACCAGCTCGCTTATCACCGCCAGCAGCGGGACTTCCCACATGATGGCTTCCCGCCACGGGCCGGTGAGGCGAATGTTCAGCTTGCCGTTGTCATTGGCGACCGTGACCTGGCGCGGGTCATAGCGAAAATCGCGCAGCCAGTCGAGGTAATCCTGGCGAAAAAAGGGAAGGGTGGACAGCCAGCGATATTCATCATCCCGCAGCCTCAGATCGCGCATGGACTCCACCTGCTCGCGGATCGCGTCGGCATAAATGCCGAGCAGGTCGTCTCCACGGCAGCGAAACTCCGCCGCCACATGTACATCGCCGTAGCGGTGGAAGACAGCCTGCTGCATGTGCAGCTTGTAGGCATCCGTATCAAGCAGCGAATGCAGTACAGGAGAAGTGAATTGTGTCATGGTGCGCAGTAGCATCCTCTCACTGGAGCGTTCCATCGAAACCAACGCGGAAAAAGGAGGCGGAGTATACCTTTATTACCCGGCTCTGTCCCGCGATGGCGAGCGATGGCGACGCTGACGGTCATTTGCGAGGCCTAGTTTAATATATTGAACATGGATCACACCATAAGCTTTGCGTCGGGTCGAGGGCAATTCGTGCCACGAGTGTTAACAAAATGTAGCGATTTTCGTGTTTCACGTTGAAAAGATGAAGATTCTGCATAGCGCGATTGACACAACAGGAATAGACTGGGACGACACTTTACCGAAGATGCTAAAGGTTTTTTATGACACAACAGCCCCAAGCCAAATACCGCCACGACTATCGTGCGCCGGAGTATCTGATTAGCGATATCGATTTGACCTTTGACCTGGATGCCGCAAAAACCGTTGTTACGGCCGAGAGCAAGGTCTCCCGCCATGCGGCTGCGTCTGATGTGCCATTGCGCCTGGACGGCGAAGATCTGACCCTGATTGCTCTGCAAGTGAACGGCCAGCAGTGGAGCGACTATAAAGAAGAAAACAATCAGCTGGTGATCGGCGGCTTGCCGGAGCATTTCACCCTGACCATCGTCAATGAGATCAGCCCGGCGGCGAACACCGCGCTGGAAGGCCTGTATCAGTCAGGCGAAGCGCTGTGCACCCAGTGTGAAGCGGAAGGTTTCCGCCATATCACCTGGTACCTGGACCGTCCGGATGTGCTGGCGCGCTTTACCACCAAAATTATCGCCGATAAAGCCAAATATCCGTTCCTGCTCTCCAACGGCAACCGGATGGCGGAAGGGGAACTGGAGAACGGTCGTCACTGGGTACAGTGGCTGGATCCCTTCCCGAAGCCGTGCTACCTGTTTGCGCTGGTGGCCGGTGATTTCGACGTCCTGCGCGACACTTTTACCACCCGCTCCGGGCGTGAAGTGGCGCTGGAATTGTACGTCGACCGCGGTAACCTCGACCGCGCGCCGTGGGCGATGACCTCGCTGAAAAACTCCATGAAATGGGATGAGGAGCGCTTTGGCCTCGAGTACGACCTCGACATCTATATGATTGTCGCCGTCGACTTCTTCAATATGGGAGCGATGGAAAACAAAGGGCTGAACGTCTTTAACTCCAAATATGTCCTGGCCCGCACCGACACCGCCACCGATAAAGACTACCTCGATATCGAGCGGGTGATTGGCCATGAGTATTTCCATAACTGGACCGGCAACCGCGTCACCTGTCGCGACTGGTTCCAGCTCAGCCTGAAAGAGGGGCTGACCGTGTTCCGCGATCAGGAGTTCAGTTCCGACCTCGGCTCGCGGGCGGTGAACCGCATTAACAACGTGCGCACCATGCGCGGGCTGCAGTTTGCCGAAGACGCCAGCCCGATGGCGCACCCGATCCGCCCGGATAGGGTTATCGAGATGAATAACTTCTATACCCTGACGGTCTATGAAAAGGGTGCCGAAGTGATCCGCATGCTGCACACGCTGCTGGGTGAAGAAAACTTCCAGAAAGGGATGCAGCTATATTTCGAACGTCATGACGGCAGCGCCGCCACCTGCGACGATTTCGTCCAGGCGATGGAAGATGCTTCCAACGTCGACCTGTCGCACTTCCGCCGCTGGTACAGCCAGTCGGGCACGCCGATTGTCACCGTCCACGATGACTATAACCCGGAAACCGAGCAGTATACGCTGACCATCAGCCAGCGCACGCCGCCGACCGCCGAGCAGGCTGAGAAACAGCCGCTGCATATTCCGTTTGCCATCGAGCTGTACGATAACGAAGGTAAGGTGATCCCCCTACAGAAGGGCGGTCATCCGCTGCACCCGGTGCTAAATGTGACCCAGGCTGAGCAGACCTTCGTCTTTGATAATGTCTATTTCCAGCCGGTCCCGGCCCTGCTGTGCGAGTTTTCAGCACCGGTGAAACTGGAATACAAGTGGAGCGATCAGCAGCTGACCTTCCTGATGCGCCATGCGCGGAATGATTTCTCGCGCTGGGATGCGGCGCAGAGTCTGCTGGCGACCTACATCAAGCTGAACGTCAACCGTCATCAGCAGGGACAGCCGCTGTCGCTGCCGGTGCACGTGGCGGACGCCTTCCGCGCGATTCTGCTCGACGAGAAGATTGACCCGGCGCTGGCCGCCGAGATCTTAACCCTGCCGTCGGCCAACGAAATCGCCGAGATGTTCGCCATTATCGATCCTATCGCCATCGCCACCGTGCGCGAGGCGCTCACCCGCACCCTGGCGAACGAGCTGGCGGACGAATTCCTCGCGGTATATAACGCCAATAAGCTCGACAGCTACCGGGTGGAGCACGCCGATATCGGTAAGCGAACCCTGCGCAATACCTGCCTGCGCTATCTGGCGTTCGCAGAGCCGACGCTGGGCGATAAGCTGGTGGCGGCGCAGTATCACCAGGCGGATAACATGACCGACGCGCTGGCCGCGCTGTCGGCGGCGGTTGCCGCTGAGCTGCCGTGCCGCGATGCGCTGATGCAGGAGTATGACGACAAATGGCATCAGGACGGCCTGGTGATGGACAAGTGGTTTATCCTGCAGTCCACCAGTCCGGCGGCCAATGTGGTCGAAACGGTACGCGGTCTGCTGAACCATCGTTCGTTCAGCATGAGCAACCCGAACCGCGTGCGGTCGCTCATCGGCGCTTTCGCCAGCAGCAACCCGGCGGCGTTCCATGCTGAAGATGGCAGCGGCTACCAGTTCCTGGTGGAGATGCTGACCGAGCTTAACCAGCGCAACCCGCAGGTCGCATCGCGACTGATTGAGCCGTTGATTCGTCTGAAGCGTTATGATGAGAAACGCCAGGCGCTGATGCGCGCCGCGCTGGAGCAGCTGAAGGGGCTGAAGGATCTCTCAGGCGATCTGTACGAGAAAATCAGTAAGGCGCTGGCGTAACGGTGGCAAAATCCCCGGTTGCGCTCTCGCTTACCGGGGCTACAGCGCTGTGCGATTTGGTAGCCCGGCCGAGCGAAGCGCGGGCCGGGGACGTTAGTTAGCCATGACTAAATAAACGCGGCACGCTCTCGCTCTTGCCGCGCTTCATCACCCGATCCAGCACCTCCGCCTCCAGCTCGGCCAGCTTCGCCGAACCGGTGCGCCGCGGTCGCGGAATATCCACGTTCAAATCGAGACCGATCTTCTTCTCTTCAATCAACAGCACCCGGTCGGCCATCGCCACGGCTTCGCTGACGTCGTGGGTCACCAGCAGGACCGTAAAGCCATGCTCCTGCCACAGGGAGACGATCAGCTCCTGCATCTCCAGACGGGTGAGGGCGTCCAGCGCCCCCAGCGGCTCGTCCAGCAGCAGCAGGCGCGGGCGATGGATCAGTGCGCGGGCCAGCGCAACGCGCTGCTTCTGCCCGCCCGACAGCGCCGCCGGCCACTCCTGCGCGCGGCTCTCGAGTCCGACGCTGGCCAACGCCTGCAGGGCGGCGTCGCGCCAGGCGCCTTTTAACCCCAGACCCACGTTATCAATCACCGTTTTCCACGGCAGCAGGCGCGCATCCTGAAACATCATCCGGGTGTCGTCCTGGATCGCCGCCAGCGGCGTCGCGCCTGCCAGCAGCTCGCCGGCATTCGGCTTTTCCAGGCCCGCCAGCAGGCGCAGCAGGGTGCTTTTTCCGCCGCCGCTGCGGCCCACCACCGCCACAAACTGGCCGCTGGGGATATGCAGATCCAGCTCGTTAAGAATGGTGTTGTCGCCATAGCGTTTCGTCACCCCGTTCAGCAGCAGCGGGATACCTGGGTTCAGACGGGCAGTGTTCATGCGTTAGCCTCCTGAAGATGATACGCCGGGTTCCAGCGCAGCCAGAGCCGCTCCAGCAGCTGGGCGCTGACGTCGGCCAGTTTGCCAAGAATGGCGTAAAGAATGATGGCGACCACCACCACGTCGGTTTGCAGAAATTCACGCGCATTCATCGCCAGGTAGCCGATACCGGCGTTCGCCGAGATGGTTTCGGCGACAATAAGCGTCAGCCACATCAGACCGAGGGCAAAACGCACGCCGACCATAATCGAGGGCAGGGCGCCGGGTAAAATCACGTGACGGAAAAGAGCAAAGCCGGATAAACCATAGCTGCGCGCCATCTCCACCAGCCCACGGTCGATATTGCGGATCCCGTGCCAGGTATTGATATAGATCGGGAACAGGGTGCCCAGCGATACGAGGAAGATCTTGGCGGTCTCATCGATACCGAACCACAAGATCACCAGTGGGATCAGCGCCAGGTGCGGCACATTGCGCAGCATCTGGATCGACGTGTCCAGCAGGCGCTCGCCCCAGCGTGACAGACCGCTGATCAGGCCGAGCACCAGTCCAATGGAGCCGCCGATGGCGAAGCCGACCAGCGCCCGCCACGAGCTAATGGCCAGATGCTGCCACAGCTCACCGCTGGCTGAGAGCGTCCAGAACGCTTTCAAAACGCCCTCCGGCGAGGGCAGCACCCGGGTCGACAGCCAGCCGACGGACGACGCCAGCTGCCAGACAATGACCGTTCCCACCGGCAGCAGCCAGGGGGCGAGGCGTAACAACAGGGGATGGGTTGATTTTGCCATCAGTGCCTCCTCAGCTCTGCGCCACTTTACGCGGGATAAACTCGTTGGCGACGGCTTCCCCCTGCAGACGCAGGTTGTGCGGCTGCGGAACAGACGGCACCGCGACGTCGAGCAGCGGGAACAGCAGCTCGCCGACCCGATACGCCTCTTCCAGATGCGGATAGCCGGAGAAGATAAAGCTATCGATACCCAGCGCGGCGTATTCATTGATCCGTTCGGCAACGGTAGCGGCATCGCCCACCAGCGCGGTCCCGGCGCCGCCGCGCGCTAAACCGACGCCAGCCCATAGGTTGGGGCTGATTTCCAGCTTATCGCGTCGACCGTTGTGCAGCGCCGCCATCCGCTGCTGGCCGACGGAGTCGGTTCTGGCGAAGGCCGCCTGGGCGCGGGCGATAGTCTCATCATCCAGATGGGAGATAAGGCTGTCCGCCGCCTGCCAGGCTTCCTCATTGGTTTCCCGCACGATCACGTGCAGGCGGATGCCAAACCGCACCCGGCGACCGTGCCGGGCGGCTTTCTCCCGCACCTGAGCTATCTTCTCTGCCACCTGGGCCGGCGGTTCGCCCCAGGTAAGATAGAGATCGACCTGCTCAGCGGCCAGATCCTGCGCCACCTCAGACGATCCGCCGAAATAGAGCGGCGGACGCGGCTGCTGGAGCGGCGGGAACAGCAGTTTGGCGTCGCGAACGCGCTGATGCTTACCGTTAAAGGTGACAGTCTCCCCCTCCATCAGCTTGCGCCAGATATGGGTGAATTCAGCCGAGGCCTCATAGCGCTCGGTGTGGTCGAGGAAGACACCGTCGCCTGCCAGCTCGGCGGGATCGCTGCCGGTGACCAGATTAAACAGCGCCCGGCCGTTCGACAGTCGGTCCAGGGTCGCCGCCTGGCGCGCGGCCACCGTCGGCGACACCACGCTTGGCCTCAGGGCGACAAGAAATTTCAGCCGCTGCGTTACCGGGATCATCGAGGCCGCAACCAGCCAGGCATCTTCACATGAGCGCCCGGTCGGGATCAGTACGCCGGTGAATCCCAGCCGATCCGCCGTCTGCGCGATTTGCTGCAGATAGCCGTAATCGACCGGACGGGCTCCCTCTTCGGTACCCAGATAACGACCATCACCATGGGTCGGTAAAAACCAGAACATATTCAGACTCATGATTTCGCTCCTTGTGCGGCGGCGGGCTGCCAGATGCGGGCCCGGATATCAACTTTTTTCGGCACCAGCTTGTTCTCATAGAACAGGTCGGCCGTCTGCTGCTGGCGAGCGGCGGTTTCAGCGCTCACCGGGGTCACCGAGGTGGGGGGACGATGGTCCAGGTAGCTGGCGATCACCGCTTCCGGTAATCCCATCGTTTTTGCCAGCAGCGTAATACTTTGCGCACGCTGGCTATGGGTCAGGGCATCGGCCTGGGTAAAGGTATCGAGTACGCCCTCAATAAAGGCGCCATTGCGTTCAGCGTAATGGCGGGAAGCGAGATAGAAGGATCCCGTCTGTTTCAGGTCGGTTCCGTCGGTCAGCACCCGGGCGCCGCCCTGCAGCAGCGCGGCGGAGTAATACGGATCCCAGATCGCCCAGGCGTCGACATTGCCCTGCTGGAAGGCGGCGCGCGCATCGGCGGGGGCGAGATAGACCGGCTGAATGTCGCTAAACTTCAAACCTGCGAGCTGCAGGGCGCGCAGCAGCAGATTGTGGGAGCTGGAGCCTTTCTGAAAAGCGACCTTTTTCCCTTTTAGCTCAGCCACGTTATGAATCGGGCTGCCCTGCGCCACCAGAATCACTTCCGCTTTGGGTTTTGGCGGTTCCGAACCGATATACACCAGATCGGCGCCGGCCGCCTGCGCAAAGATAGGCGGAATGTCGCCAGTGCCGCCAATATCGATGCTGCCGACGTTCAGCGCCTCCAGCATCTGCGGACCGGCCGGGAATTCAATCCACGAAATATGGGTTTGCGGGTAGCGCTGCTCCAGCAGCTGATGGCTTTTCGCCAGCACCATGCTGACGCTGCCTTTCTGATAGCCGATGCTCAGGGCGTCAGGCGCCGCCGGGGCGGCGTGGCCCAGGGCGGAGAACAGCAGCAGCCCGCCGAGGGTCAGAGCGCGGAGAGGATTAAGCATGTTCCACCCCACGCAGAGAGGTTAACGACGGGGCGCGGCTGCTGGGGCGATGCAGCGCCTGCCAGAAGGTCTCCAGGGCTTCATCGAGGCGCCGCTGCAGGTTCGGGGTGAACTGCGGCTTGTGCTGGTAATCGGTCACCTGGCTATCGTCGGCGAAGACGCCATGGAGGATCTCCTGAGCCTTGAGGGCATTCAGCACCGGCTTCAGGGCGTAGTCCACCGCCAGCATGTGGGCGATGGTGCCGCCGGTGGCCAGCGGCAGCACGATTTTGCCCTCCAGCGCCCGCTCAGGAAGCAGGTCGAGCAGCGTTTTCAGGGCGCCGGAAAACGAGGCTTTGTACACCGGCGTGGCGATGATCAGTCCGTCAGCCCCGGCCAGCTGCTCATTGAGCGTCTGCAGCGCCGGGTTGTCAAAGCGAGCATACAGGAGGTCTTCCGGGGCAAAGTTCTGCAGATGCCAGTGGCAGACTTCGATATCGGCGGCGGCGAGCGTCTCTCTGGCGTATTCCAGCAGGGCGCTGGAACGGGAAGGGTAACGCGGGCTGCCCGCAAGCGTAATGACGCGCATCTCTCTCTCCTTATAACTAAATGTTTGCATTTATCTATAATTGATAACATTTGTAGTGAGTGTGACAGAGGGCCATTCTTTCCCTAAATGATTTATCCACCGTTAGATAGCCGAAAAGCGCATAACGGCGCGCGGGGAGGTAATCGTTTGCGCTGATGGGGGATTTTTTGTCGCAGGTCAATTCCCTTTCCGCAACAGATCGCACATAATACGCCCCCGGTTTGCACACCGGGAATCCAGGAGAGTTCATGTACTACCCCTTCGTTCGTAAAGCCCTTTTTCAGCTCGATCCTGAGCGCGCTCATGAAGTTACCTTTCAACAATTACGCCGTGTCACCGGGACGCCGCTGGAAATACTGGTTCGCCAGAAGGTGCCGGCCAGGCCTGTCACCTGCATGGGGCTGACCTTTAAAAACCCGCTGGGTCTGGCGGCCGGGCTGGATAAAAACGGGGAATGCATTGACGCGCTGGGCGCGATGGGTTTTGGATCCATTGAGATCGGCACCGTGACGCCGCGTCCGCAGCCGGGCAACGATAAGCCAAGGATCTTCCGTCTGGTGGATGCCGAGGGGTTGATCAACCGCATGGGCTTTAATAACCATGGCGTCGATAACCTGGTTGAGAACGTGAAAAAGGCGCATTTTGACGGCGTGCTGGGCATCAATATCGGCAAAAATAAAGACACGCCGGTTGAGCACGGGAAAGATGATTACCTGATTTGTATGGAAAAAGTCTATCCCTACGCCGGCTATATCGCCATTAATATCTCCTCGCCGAATACCCCGGGGCTGCGCACACTGCAATACGGCGAAGCGCTCGATGATTTACTCTCCGGTATTAAAAATAAGCAGCTTGAGCTGCAGCAGAAGCATCAAAAATATGTTCCGGTCGCCGTGAAGATCGCGCCGGATCTTTTGCCTGAGGAATTGATCCAGGTTGCCGATAGCCTCGTGCGTCATAATATTGATGGCGTGATTGCCACCAATACCACCCTCGATCGTTCTCTGGTTCAGGGAATGAAACATTGCGATGAGACCGGCGGACTTAGCGGTCGTCCATTACAATTAAAAAGTACCGAAATTATCCGTATGCTCTCCGCTGAGCTCAATGGCCGCTTGCCTATCATTGGCGTGGGCGGTATTGATTCCGTGATTGCCGCGCGGGAAAAAATGGCCGCCGGAGCATCGCTGGTGCAGATCTATTCCGGATTTATTTTTAAAGGTCCGCCGCTGATTAAAGAAATTGTTACCCACATCTAATCTTTTCCTCCTCTGAATCCCACCCAGGGCTTTATTTCCGGCCCTGGTTGTTTTATATTCCCTCACTGTTGCTTATTTAAACATTTTAGACTTTTCTTAATTTTAGAAAATATTCTGCGGCAAGTCGCAACAACTTTGCAGAGGCGTATGAAAGGGGACAGGGGGAAAAATGCGGATTAAACCTGACGATAACTGGCGTTGGTATTACGATGAAGAGCACGACCGCATGATGCTCGATCTGGCCAATGGCATGTTATTTCGCTCGCGCTTCGCCCGGCGCATGCTGACCCCGGACGCTTTTGCCCCATCGGGATTCTGCGTCGATGACGCCGCGCTCTATTTCTCCTTTGAAGAAAAATGCCGCGATTTCGAGTTGTCGAAAGAGCAGCGGGCGGAATTAGTCCTCAACGCATTAACCGCGATCCGTTTTCTCAAACCGCAGATGCCGAAAAGCTGGCACTTCGTCGCCCATCCCCATCACTGGCAGCCGAGCGGCGGCGACGCGGCCTGCGTCTGGCTGAGCGATACCGGCGAGCAGGTCAATTTGCTGGTGGTGGAGCCGGGCGATAACGCCGCGCTTTGTCTGCTGGCCCAGCCGGGTCTCACGCTTGCCGGCCGCGTTATGCAGCTGGGCGATGTGATTAAAATCATGAACGACAGGCTGCAGCCGGCGCAAAGCGCGGTCAGCTACAGCCTCGGGCAGGCGGTTTAAGGCGCCAGGCGCAGGGCCGTTTTCGGCACGCAGCTGCAGGCGAGAATGGTGCCATCTCCGGCGACCGCATTTTTCTTTAACGGATTCACTTCCCCCTCTTCAAGACGGATGCGGCAGCTGCCGCAGATCCCCGCCCGACACGAGTAGGGTACGCGAATGCCCTGTTGCTCCAGTTGTTCCAGCAGCACCTGCTGGTTATTGCCGGTAAATTGTTGACCCTGCCATTCAATGGCAACCGTGGCCTGCTGCTGCGCCTCGGGAGCCGGGGTATCGTCGCTTTCGCCGGCGCCGTAGGCTTTCGCCGGGCCGCGGGCGAGGATTTCCACTTCATCCCCCACCCGGATCACGCCGCTGTTACGGGCAATCAGGTTCTGACCAAAGTCGACATCGCCATTATCCTGCGCGGTGCGGAAGCACTTTAAGGTTTCCAGCGGCTCTCCGCTGGGATGCTTCTGCCCGCGCTCCGGACTGACGGTGGTAAAAATGCAGCGGCTGCACGGCTTGGCGACGTCAAATACCACCTCGCCGACGCGGATCACTTTCCAGCTGTCTTCATCCCAGGCCGCCGCGCCGGTGACCACGAGATTAGGGCGAAACTGTTCTATGCTTACGCTTGCCGGGCAGCGCTGCTGCAGGTCGCGCAGCGAGGCCTCGTTAGCCAGCAGGTAAGGGTAGCCGTCGGCGAAGGAGAGCGGTACCGCATCGTGGCGCTTCACCCGGCGGGTTAACTGTGGCCCCAGCCAGCGCAGCTGGACATCGCGATTGAAAAAGCCGCTGAGCCACTGATTAACGGCGGCGGGCGCGATAAGGGCGGTAAAATGGTTGCCCCAGACTTCTGTCGGCTCGGCCTGAGGGGCGAAATCGTTAAAACGCACCACGGCGCTGCTGCCGTCCGGTGCGGTCAGGTGAAGGCCATCATGCAGCGGCGCCGGAATAAATTTCACCATTTGCGGAAACTGACGGGCGGTAATAAAGGTGCCGTCGGTTTCGGTGACCATAAACAGGCGATCGAAGGCCAGGCCGCTGATATCGGCAAAGGCGTGGGTCAGGCCCATGCCGCGCATGGATTTAACGGGATGAATAAAAAGACGCGAGAGCGTTACCATACGCTGCCTCCGGGTTCCAAAAATAAGCCTATAACTTTATGACATAGGGCACATATTGGCTATAATGCGCACCAATTTTCTTTAAGTAAAAGTGACGATATGAATTCTCTGTTTGCCAGTACGGCTCGTGGGCTGGAAGAGCTGTTAAAAACTGAACTGGAAGGGCTTGGCGCGACGGACTGCCAGGTAGTCCAGGGCGGGGTCCATTTTCAGGGGGATACGCGCCTGCTGTATCAAAGCCTGATGTGGAGCCGGCTGGCTTCGCGCATCATGCTGCCGCTGGGCGAGTGTCGCGTATACAGCGATCTGGATCTGTACCTAGGCGTACAGGCCATTCCGTGGACGGAGATGTTCAACCCTGGCGCCACCTTCGCCGTGCATTTTAGCGGTCTCAATGAGGAGATCCGCAACAGCCAGTACGGTGCGCTGAAGGTCAAAGACGCCATTGTCGACAGCTTCACCCGTAAGAACCTGCCGCGCCCGAACGTCGATCGTGAGTCGCCCGATCTGCGGATCAACGTCTGGCTGAACAAAGAGACGGCGCACATCTCGCTGGATCTGAGCGGCGAAGGCCTGCACCTGCGCGGCTACCGCGATGGCACCGGTATGGCGCCGATCAAAGAAAACCTCGCGGCGGCGATCGTGATGCGCTCCGGCTGGGTGCCGGGCACCCCGCTGCTCGATCCGATGTGCGGCTCCGGTACCCTGCTGATTGAGGCGGCGATGCTGGCGACCGACCGCGCGCCGGGTCTGCACCGCGGCCACTGGGGCTTTGGCGGCTGGGCGCAGCACGACGACGCCATCTGGAAAGAAGTGAAAGCGGAAGCGCAAACGCGCGCCCGTCAGGGGCTGGCGGCATATGGGTCACGCTTCTATGGCTCTGATGTCGACGAACGCGTCATTGACCGCGCCCGTCGCAACGCCCGTCGGGCCGGCATCGGCGAGCTGATCGATTTTGAAGTCAAAGACGTCGCCCAGCTGAATAATCCGCTACCGAAAGGCCCGTACGGCACCGTGATCAGCAACCCGCCGTACGGCGAGCGTCTGGAAAGCGAGCCGGCGCTGATCGCTCTGCACAGCCTGCTGGGCCGGATCATGAAAAGTCAGTTTGGCGGCTGGAACCTGTCGGTGTTCAGCGCCTCGCCGGAGCTGTTAAGCTGCCTGCAGCTGCGCGCCGACAAACAGTTTAAAGCCAAGAACGGCCCGCTGGACTGCGTACAGAAGAATTATCACCTGGCGGAGAGCGAAGGCGGCAAGCCGGCGATGCTGGCGGAAGATTTTGCTAACCGTCTGCGTAAGAACCTGAAGAAGTTTGAAAAATGGGCCCGTCAGGAAGGCATTGAATGCTATCGCCTGTACGATGCTGACCTGCCGGAATACAACGTGGCCATCGACCGCTACGCCGACTGGGTGGTGGTCCAGGAATATGCCCCGCCGAAAACCGTCGATGCGCACAAAGCGCGCCAGCGCCTGTTCGATATTATCGCCGCGACCATCGCCGTACTGGACATGGCGCCTAACAAGCTGGTGCTGAAGACCCGCGAGCGGCAGAAGGGGAAAAACCAGTACCAGAAGATGGCGGAGAAGGGCGACTTTATCGAGGTGCAGGAGTACAACGCGCGCCTGTGGGTCAACCTCACCGACTACCTGGATACCGGTCTGTTCCTCGACCACCGTATCGCCCGCCGTATGCTCGGCCAGATGAGCAAAGGCAAGGACTTCCTGAACCTGTTCTCCTATACCGGCAGCGCCAGCGTCCACGCCGGTCTCGGCGGCGCGCGCTCCACCACCACGGTGGATATGTCGCGCACCTATCTGGAGTGGGCGGAACGCAACCTGCGTCTCAATGGCCTGACCGGCCGCGCGCATCGCCTGATGCAGGCGGACGTGCTGGGCTGGCTGCGGGAGAGCACCGAGCAGTTCGATCTGATCTTTATCGATCCGCCGACCTTCTCCAACTCCAAACGAATGGAAGATGCTTTCGACGTCCAGCGCGATCACATTCGCCTGATGACCGATCTGAAACGTCTGCTGCGTAAAGGCGGCACCATTATGTTCTCGAATAACAAACGCGGTTTCCGTATGGATCATGACGGGCTGGCGGCGCTTGGCCTGAAGGCGCAAGAAATTTCGCAAAAAACGCTGTCGCAGGATTTTGCCCGCAACCGTCAGATCCACAACTGCTGGCTGATTACCGCAGCCTGAAAGGAATAAAGAATGTCACTGATTAGTATGCACGGCGCCTGGCTTTCCTTCAGCGATGCGCCGCTGCTGGATAATGCCGAGCTGCATATCGAAGATAACGAGCGCGTCTGCCTCGTCGGACGCAACGGCGCCGGTAAATCGACCCTGATGAAGATCCTCAACCGCGAGCAGGGGCTGGATGACGGGCGCATTATTTATGAACAGGATCTGATTGTGGCGCGTCTGCAGCAGGATCCGCCGCGCAATGTCGCCGGTACGGTGTACGATTTTGTCGCGGAAGGCATCGCCGAGCAGGCGGCCTACCTGAAGGCCTATCATGACGTGTCGCATCAGGTCATGACCGATCCGAGTGACAAAAATTTAAATGAACTGGCGCGCCTGCAGGAGCAGCTCGATAACCTGGGGCTGTGGCAGCTGGACAGCCGCATTAACGAAGTGATTGAGCAGCTTGGTCTCGACGCCAACGCGCAGCTGGCATCCCTGTCCGGCGGCTGGCTGCGTAAAGCGGCGCTGGGCCGCGCGCTGGTCAGCGGGCCGCGCGTGCTGCTGCTCGATGAACCCACCAACCACCTGGATATCGAAACCATCGACTGGCTGGAAGGGTTCCTCAAAACCTTTAAAGGCACCATTATCTTTATTTCGCACGACCGCTCCTTTATACGCAATATGGCGACGCGCATTGTCGACCTCGATCGCGGCAAGCTGGTGACCTACCCGGGCGATTACGATCAGTATCTGCTGGATAAAGAGGAAGCCCTGCGGGTTGAAGAGCTGCAGAATGCGGAATTCGACCGCAAGCTGGCCCAGGAAGAGGTATGGATCCGCCAGGGGATCAAAGCGCGCCGCACGCGTAACGAAGGCCGCGTTCGCGCCCTGAAGGCGATGCGTCGCGAGCGCGGGGAGCGCCGGGAAGTGATGGGCAGCGCCAGAATGCAGGTTGAAGAAGCTTCGCGCTCCGGCAAAATCGTGTTCGAAATGGAGAACGTCAACTACCAGGTTGATGGCAAAGTGCTGGTGAAAGATTTCTCCGCGCAGATCCAGCGTGGCGACAAGATTGCCCTGATTGGCCCCAACGGCTGTGGGAAAACCACGCTGCTGAAGCTGATGCTTGGCCAGCTGCAGGCCGACAGCGGGCGGATCCACGTCGGTACTAAACTGGAAGTCGCCTACTTCGACCAGCACCGCGCAGAGCTGGATCCGGATCGGACGGTGATGGATAACCTCGCGGAAGGTAAGCAAGAGGTGATGGTTAACGGTAAGCCGCGCCATGTGCTGGGCTACCTGCAGGACTTCCTGTTCCATCCAAAACGGGCGATGACCCCGGTGCGCGCGCTCTCCGGCGGGGAACGTAACCGCCTGCTGCTGGCGCGTCTGTTCCTGAAACCCAGCAACTTATTGATTCTCGATGAACCGACAAACGACCTGGATGTCGAAACGCTGGAGCTGCTGGAAGAGCTGATCGATGGCTATCAGGGCACCGTGATGCTGGTAAGCCACGATCGTCAGTTCGTGGATAACACCGTAACCGAATGCTGGATCTTCGAAGGCGGCGGTCGCATCGGCCAGTACATCGGCGGCTATCACGATGCCCGCGGCCAGCAGGCCCAGTCGTTGGCGCAGAAGCAGCCGGCAGCGAAAAAAACGATGGAAGTCGCTCAGCCAAAAGCAGAAACTGTCAAACGCGGTGGGAACAAACTAAGCTATAACCTGCAGCGCGAGCTGGAACAGCTGCCGCAGAAGCTGGAAGCTCTCGAGGCCGAACTGCAGACGCTGCAGGAACAGGTTGCCGATCCCGACTTCTTTGGACAACCGCACGATCGCACGCAGCAGGTGCTGGCTAAGCTGGCCGAAGCGGAACAGGCGCTGGAAGCAGCCTTTGAACGCTGGGAATATCTCGAAGGATTAAAGAACGGCGCCTGAGCCGAGGAGTTGTCATGTGCGATCATCATCATGCTGCGCGACATATTTTATGTCCCCAATGTGATTTGCTGGTGGCTTTGCCGCAGCTGGAGCATCGCCAGAAAGCCGCTTGCCCGCGCTGCGGTACAACGTTAACCACCACGTGGGACGCGCCTCGCCAGCGTCCCACGGCTTACGCGTTGGTCGCGCTGTTTATGCTGCTGTTGGCCAACCTGTTTCCATTTATCTACATGAAAGTGGGCGGGATCAGCAGCGAAATAGAGCTGTTGGAAATTCCCAATGTGTTATTTACCGAGGATTACGCCAGCCTCGGCACCTTCTTTTTACTCTTTGTGCAACTGGTACCGGCCTTTTGCCTGGTCACCATTCTGCTGTTGGTCAATCGGGTCAGGATGCCCGCTGGCCTGAAAGCGTTTCTGGCGCGAATTCTGTTTCACCTGAAGACGTGGGGAATGGCGGAGATCTTTCTTGCCGGCGTGCTGGTGAGCTTCGTTAAGCTGATGGCCTATGGCGATATCGGTATCGGTCTGAGCTTTGTTCCGTGGTGCATGTTTTGTCTGCTGCAGTTACGCACTTTCCAGTGCGTCGACCGCCGCTGGCTGTGGGATGATATTGCCCCCATGCCAGCCATTAGCCAACCGCTGAAGGTCGGAGTGGCCGGCATCCGCCAGGGGCTGCGCTCCTGCGCCTGCTGCACGGCGGTGTTACCCGTCGACCAGACGGTCTGCCCGCGCTGTCATAGTAAAGGAACGGCGCGGCGTAAAAACAGCCTGCAGTGGACGCTGGCCCTGCTGGTGACCTCATTTATCCTCTATCTCCCCGCCAATATTATGCCGATCATGATCACCGATCTGCTGGGCGATAAAATGCCGTCAACCATCATGGCCGGGGTAATTTTACTGTGGAGCGAGGGGTCTTATCCGGTGGCGCTGGTGATTTTTATCGCCAGTATTATGGTGCCGACGCTAAAGATGATCGCTATCGCCTGGCTGTGCTGGAATGCCAATGGCAACGGTGCGCGCGATTCGGAACGCATGCATCTGATCTATGAAGTGGTGGAATTTGTTGGCCGCTGGTCAATGATTGATGTTTTTGTCATCGCCGTACTCTCTGCGCTGGTGCGCATGGGAGGGTTGATGAATATCTATCCCGCCATCGGCGCGGTTATGTTTGCGCTGGTGGTGGTGATGACCATGTTTTCAGCCATGACGTTTGATCCCCGTTTACTGTGGGATCGTGAGCCAGATTCAAGCCATGAGGAAAGACAACAACATGGAAAATAAGAGCGGAGAAGCGAAAGTGCAGAAGGTGAAGAACTGGTCACCGGTGTGGATCTTCCCTATCGTCACTGCGCTGATCGGGGCGTGGATCCTGTTTTATCATTACAGCCATCAGGGACCTGAGGTCACGCTGATCACCACGAATGCGGAGGGGATTGAAGGGGGAAAAACCCGTATCAAGAGCCGTAGCGTGGACGTTGGGGTGGTGGAGAGCGCCACGCTGACCGACGATTTAACCCACGTGGAAATCAAAGCCCGCCTCAATTCCGGGATGCAGAAATTACTGCACAACGATTCCGTCTTCTGGGTGGTGAAACCGCAGGTAGGGCGCGAGGGGATCAGTGGCCTGGGAACATTATTGTCCGGGGCCTATATTGAACTGCAGCCGGGGTCGAAAGGTACGGTGCCGGAGCAGTATCCGCTGCTTGATTCTCCGCCGCTGGCCTCGCCGGACGCCAAGGGGATCCGTATTCTGCTGGAGAGCAGCAAGGCGGGCCAGCTGTCGCCAGGCGATCCGGTGCTGTTCCGCGGCTATCGCGTGGGGTCGGTGGAAACCAGCACCTTCGACACCCAGAAACGTCGTATCACTTATCAGTTGTTCATCAATGCGCCCAATGACCGCCTGGTGACCACCAATGTCCGCTTCTGGAAGGACAGTGGGATCGCTGTCGATTTGACCTCGGCGGGGATGCGCGTCGAGATGGGCTCGCTGTCGACGCTGTTTGGCGGCGGCGTGAGCTTCGATATTCCGGAAGGACTGGATCTCGGCGAGCCGGTGGCGAATAAAACGGAATACCATCTGTTTGACGATCAGAAGAGCATCCAGGATTCGGTCTTTACCGAACATATTGACTATGTGATGTTCTTCAAAGACTCAGTTCGCGGCCTGCAGCCCGGCGCGCCGGTGGAGTTCCGCGGCATCCGTCTGGGAACCGTCGGCAAAGTGCCATTCTTCATCCCCGGTCTGAAGCAGCGTTTGAACGACGACTATCGCATTCCGGTGGAAGTGCGGGTTGAACCGCAACGTCTGATTAACCAGCTGGGCGGCGATCCGAATATTCGCGCCCACATTGACGATCTGATCAACCGCGGACTGCGCGGCTCGCTGAAAACCGGCAATCTGGTGACCGGCGCGCTGTATATCGATCTCGACTTCTATCCGAAGGCGCCGCCGCGCGGGAAAATGCAGGAGTTTAACGGCTATCCGATTATCCCGACCATCAGCGGTGGTCTGGCGCAGATCCAGCAGCGTCTGATGGATGCGCTGGATAAGATTAATAACCTGCCGCTCAATCCGTTGCTGGAGCAGGCGACGAGCACCCTGGCGCAGAGCGAGAAGACCATGCAGCACGTGCAGACCACGCTGGATAGTCTGAATAAGATCACCTCCAGCCAGTCGATGCAGCAGTTGCCTGCCGATATGCAGACGACGCTGCGCGAGCTGAACCGCAGCATGCAGGGCTTCCAGCCGGGCTCCGCGGCCTACAATAAGATGGTGGCCGATATGCAGCGTCTGGATCAGGTGCTGCGCGAGCTGCAGCCGGTCCTGAAAACGCTCAATGATAAGAGCAATGCGCTGGTATTTGAGGCGAAGGATAAAAAAGACCCACAGCCGAAGGGAGCGAAATAATGAAAAAATGGTTACTCGCGGCAACCGTATGCGTGCTGACGGCATGCAGTAGCGGCGGCGAAAGCAAAACGTATTACCAGCTGCCGGTGGCGCAGGGCGGCGCACAGCGCGCCGCCAGCCAGGGGGCACGTCTGCTGTGGGTTGAGCAGGTCAGCATCCCGGATTATCTGGCGGGTAACGGGGTGGTCTACCAGACCACCGACGTACAGTATGTGATCGCCAATAATAATCTGTGGGCCAGCCCGCTGGACCAGCAGCTACGCACCACGCTGGTGGCGAACCTGAGCCAACAGCTGCCGGGCTGGGTGGTGTCATCCCAGCCGCTGGGTAGCGAACAGGATACGCTCAACGTCGCGGTCAACGGCTTTCACGGACGCTACGACGGGCGGGTTATCGTCAGCGGTGAGTGGCTGCTGAAGCATCAGGGGCAGCTGATCAAGCGCCCGTTTAACATCGTGCTTAAGCAGGATCAGGATGGATATGATGCGATGGTCAAGACCCTGGCGCAGGCGTGGAGCCAGGAGGCGGCAGCCATTGCCAGCGAGCTTAACCGTCTGCCATAAGTAAAATTCATCACGCTGATCTGCCGCGCGGTTCATCTGAGCCGCGCGGCTTTTTTTTGTCAGGTCAGTTCGTTACCGGCCGGTGTGCCGGGTGAACAAAAAATGAACTCTTATATAGGTCACAAATATGACAATGGCGTGAATTTTGCGCATTGACGTCGCCTTCATTTCGCGGTATTCGTTACCCGTGGCTGCACAATTTGCGACCACTGTTTTCTTTTCCACCAGATCAAAGAATGAGGGAAACGAGGCATGAAGAGACAAAAACGAGATCGCCTGGAACGGGCACATCAACGCGGATATCAGGCGGGTATCGCAGGAAGATCGAAAGAAATGTGTCCATACCAGAGCTTGAATCAACGCTCATGGTGGCTGGGAGGCTGGCGAGAAGCCATGGAGGACAGGGTACTAACGGCCTGACACTGTCTCTTTAAAAAAGAAGCCTCCGCATAGCGGGGGCTTCGCCTTTTAATCGCTGCTGAACGTTATCAGAAAGCGGAAGTATCCTGGAACAGACCCACTTTCAGATCGCTTGCGGTGTAGATCAGACGATCGTCAACCAGCACTTCTCCATCCGCAAGGCCCATAATCAGACGACGGTTAACGATGCGTTTGAAGTGGATGCGGTAGGTCACTTTTTTCGCGGTCGGCAGAACCTGCCCCGTGAATTTCACTTCGCCAACGCCCAACGCACGACCTTTGCCTTCGCCGCCGAGCCAGCCGAGATAGAAACCTACCAGCTGCCACATGGCATCCAGGCCCAGGCAGCCCGGCATCACCGGATCGCCGATAAAGTGGCAACCGAAGAACCACAGGTCCGGGTTGATGTCGAGTTCGGCCTCAACATAACCTTTGTCGTAGTTACCACCGGTTTCGGTCATTTTGATGACGCGGTCCATCATCAGCATGTTTGGCGCCGGCAACTGCGGGCCTTTCGCGCCGAACAGTTCACCACGACCAGAGGCAAGAAGATCTTCTTTTGTATAGGATTCGCGTTTATCTACCATGTTTTCAGTAAGCCTTATTTTAAGTTCGGGACGCAGGATAGCTAACACGTGTAAGCTGAACAAGTCCGATCAGTTAGAACTTGTCCCACCTAACCAGCGTAGCGGCCACGGAAAACGATGGCGAGTCTCCTGCTGGGTCGCCTGCGCTATCCGCTCCTGAATGGTTTGTCGCAGCGTCTGTCCTTCACCGTCCCACATCAGCTGGGTCAACATTGGCAGCGCTTCGGTAATATCGTCTATTGCCCAGATAGCAAACTGATTGTCGGCAACGGCCTGACGCAGCTCGTGGGTCAGACTAAGATGGCGAACGTTGGCGGCAGGGATAATCACGCCCTGTTTTCCGGTGAGACCGCGCTGCTGACAGATTGTGAAGAAACCTTCAATTTTTTCATTCAGTCCGCCTACCGGCTGCACACGACCAAACTGGTCGACAGAGCCGGTGATCGCGATGCTCTGATTAATCGGCACGTTGGCCAGCGCGCTGATTAAGGCGCAGAGTTCCGCCATGGAGGCGCTGTCGCCATCCACTTCACTGTAGGACTGTTCAAAGGTCAGCGAAGCGGAGAAGGGGAGTTGTTGCTCCAGCTCCAGCTCGGACATCAGAAAAGCCTGCATGATCATCATGCCTTTCGCATGGATGTTGCCGCCCAGCTCGGCTTTGCGTTCGACGTCGATAAACTCGCCGTCGCCAATGTGCACGACGCAGCTGATGCGCGAAGGTTCGCCGAAGGCGCGTGGATGACCGGGGAATTCAATGACCGAGAGGGCGTTGATCTGCCCGACGCATTCGCCTTCGGTTTCAATCAGGATCTGTTCCTGCAGGATTTCATCCTGCATACGCTCCGCCAGGTAGCCTTCACGCCACTCCCGGCGCGCCAGCATCGTCTGCATCGCTTCGCCGGTAATCTCTTCGCCTTCGCAGAGGGCGGCAGACTCACGCAGCTGGCGGGCTATCCATAGCGGGCTGAGCGGCAGGGTCTCCTGGTCGCCGGTGTAGCGCGTCCCTTCATCGATCAGCAGTGGCCAGGCATCGCTCGCCGGGCCCGGTAGCTCCAGCTGCTGCGCATTCTGCCATACCCACTGGCACCAGGCCTTCAGTGTATCGGCGTCCGCAAACTGCAGGGTATCTTCATACTCGCTATAGATAGCCTGGGCAGAGAGCTCTGGCTCCATTTCCTGGAAATCGGCCAGCGATTCGCGTTCGCCCACCAGCATGACTTTCAGGCTCAGCGGCATGGAAGGGATGCTGACCGGCAACGGCCGTGATTCATCAATGGAGAGCCAGTCAAAGCGCTGACGGGTCACCATATTTTTCAGGCGCATCCACAGCAGCGGTTGCGCCAGTAATGCGCGTAGTGAGAGCACCAGCACGCCGCCGTTGGCCTGATGGACCAGGCCAGGCTGGAGTGTGATTTCACCATTAAACTGGCGTACGCAGCCAAACAGCTGTTCCGCCTCCAGCCAATCGGCCGCCACGACCGGAGCGGTACTGGCAAAATTATCTTCAGCGCGTTGCGCCGGCGTGAGCGTCACATGAGCGCCGTTAACCTCATAGCGAACTCCGTGAAGCGGTGCGGCAGGCTCGTGCAGCGTGCGAGTTTCAGCCGCCAGCCATTGCAGATATTCCGGCTCCTCAGGGGCTTTCACCAACATGAAGGAGGAGACTGCCGGGGTGTACAGCAGCTGCTCAAGCGCATAGAACAACCGCGGCTGCAGATCGCCCGAGAGGGAGGGGGCCGGATGAGAGAGTTCAGCTTGAGCAAACAGCGCCTGGTAAGGTTCCAGATCAGGCGCAAGGTCGGTTCGGGTCAGTTTCGTAATGGTCAAAGTCGCTGTTTTTTAGTTAGATGTAAAGCGCGCAATTATACCTGATGCCGCGTCTGAGCACACGGAGGATTATGGCTACCCCGATGATTACCCGGCCATCCACATCACGAATAATGATTTATATTCAGCACATCAGGAAAAAACTGATATCCTGAAATGAGTTACACGGTCACATTGAGATCGCAATGAAATATCAACAACTGGAAAATCTTGAAAGCGGCTGGAAATGGAAATATCTGGTAAAGAAGCACCGGGAAGGTGAGCTGATTACCCGCTACATTGAGGCCAGCGCTGCGCAAGCTGCGGTAGATGACTTGCTGACGCTCGAGAATGAACCTGTGCTGGTGCATGCCTGGATTGAGCAGCATATGAATCCGGCGCTGATGAACCGCATGAAACAGACCATCCGTGCGCGACGGAAACGCCATTTTAACGCCGAGCATCAGCATACGCGTAAGAAGTCGATCGACCTTGAGTTTGTCGTCTGGCAGCGCCTTGCCGGTCTGGCGCAGAGGCGAGGGAAAACCTTGTCCGAAACCATCGTCCAGCTGATTGAGGATGCTGAGCATAAAGAGAAGTATGCCAGCAAAATGTCGAGCCTGAAGCACGATCTGCAGGTTCTGTTAGGTAAGGAGTAGCGGGCTGCCCGTTCAGTGGTGACTAAGGCGCAGGTCGCGCCACACAGGCTGCCATCCGCCTCTAACGGCCTTCAGTCTTTAGCCGCTAAAGCGAGCGAGAAGACATAAAAAAACCCGCCGAAGCGGGTTTTTTCATCAGTTATAACTTAAGCCGCAGGCTGAGTTACAACTTCTTTGTAGCCTTTAACTTCGATCTCTACACGACGATCCGGAGCCAGGCAGTCGATCAGGGCAGCGCGAGCTTTCACGTTGTCACAGGTGTTGCCAGTAACCGGGTTGGATTCACCCATGCCGCGAGCGGAGATTTTGCCAGCCGGGATGCCTTTAGCAACCAGGTAGTCAACAACGGACTGAGCACGTTTCTCAGACAGCTGCTGGTTGTAAGCTTCGGAACCGATGCGGTCGGTGTAGCCCAGAACAACAGCGGAACCGTCTTTCGGATCCATGTTGCTCAGCTGGGTGTACAGCTGATCCAGAGCCTGCTGACCTTCCGGTTTCAGGGTTGCTTTGTTGAAGTTGAACAGTACGTCAGACTTCAGGGTGAAGTGCTTGGTCGCCACTTCCGGAGCCGGAGCCGGAGCCGGAGCTACAACCGGTGCAGCATCTTCCTGACCGAAACGGTAGGAAACGCCCAGGCTCAGCATGCCGTTATCAGGACGGGTACCCACAGTGCCCGCGTCGCCGATGTTGTTAACCCACTGGTATTCCAGACGGGTAGCGATGTCACGAGTAACAGCCCACTCTACGCCGCCAGCAAATACTGGGGAAACGCCAGTGTCGTGTTCGCTACGGGAAACGCCGTTAGAAGCGTAGTTGCCTTTGGAGTCAGCGCGCCAAACCATGCCGCCCAGACGGGTGTAGATGTCCAGATCGTCAGTGATCGGGTAACCCAGTTTAGCGGTCAGCTGAACGCCCTGAGCTTTGAAAGCACCGTTGTCAACGCTGCCTTTATATGCCATACGGCCCAGCCAGTCGTAACCCATTTCGAAACCGAGGTACGGGTTAACCTGGTAACCACCGAACGCACCAGCACCGAGCTGATCGTTACGGGTCGGACCATTGTTGCCCTGGAAACCGTTACCGTAGAAACCGGTGTCGTGATACTGGGACCAACCCAGTTTACCACCTGCATACCAGGTGTTATCTTTCGGAGCGGCCTGCGCTACGGTAGCGAAGCCAGCCAGTGCCACTGCAATCGCGATAGCTGTCTTTTTCATTTTTTGCGCCTCATTATCATCCAAAATTCGCCATGAAGTTACAAAAGACCTCACGGTTAAATCCTTCACCGGGGGCGTGACTTGTTGTTAACTATGCTGATACATGCAGCGTAAGCCGATCACCCCTGGCGATGTAAAGTCTACAACTTAGTTCGAAACTTACAAGTGTGAACTCTGTCAGGCATATGAAAAAAAAGGGTTGTGTACACAATATTTAACAAATATGGTTGATTTTCGTACACGAAAAAAAGGCACAAATGCCCGTGTGACAGGCATTCCGCGAAAAAGACCTTAAAAAACGCTGTGCCATTACTACCGGTAAAAAAAATTCCAGGAATAATCCTAATTTCACTCAATGATACAAATTTGAGTGAATTTTTAGCCCGCTGAGTTGTCTGCCGAGCGTGCCCTGATTTCGGACCGGGCGCATGATGAATCCCATCGCGCAGCCTTCCTGGGCTGCATGCACCAGACGCTCATGTTCGTCAGCGGTTAACTCCTCCGCCAGCCAGCAGATAACCACACTATAGTTACCGGTACGCAGGGCGCGGATCATCGAGTCTAAAGTGTGACTGGGGGAGAGCTGGCTAATTTGCATGACCTTAGACAGCGGCAGACCGGCGGACTGAACCCACTCGCGGCTAAGCTTTTGTTGCGGCGTAAGCCACAGCTGCCAGCGAGACTGTTGACCCAACTGCTGTAATAAAGGTAGCAACAACAACTGTGTCATCATGGGTTGATCTTCACGATAGACAATTTCACTGATCAGCCCATTGGCGGCCTGTTCGCCAGAACGATGAGCGTAGTGGGCTGCCGGAGCAGAGGCCTGTGCTGAACGGTTTGCATGAGCTGAAGTAAACATAGTCTATCCCGCCTGTAGTTACTGTATGCATATACAGTATATCCACCAGGGGAAAAGATCAACCGCAATTTGTCATTTTGCTGGTGGAAATTTAATCGCTTTCAGCCATCCTGACGGTACAGGTTTGCGGCTACTCGCAACACCATCCTTAACACCGGCTAATCCTTTTTCTCCTGTCTGCCAGTTGCAGCAACAGCTGCAATTTTCTGAAAGCGTCTCGCAAAACCGCATTCTGGTGGAAAAGCAGGCAAAAATCATCTTGCTGCTGTCAGGGAAGTCCCTTATGTTTTCCCTTAGCGGATCCGTTAACAACTTAAGTTTAATTACATGATTCACAAAGGAATGATCATGAGAAAACTCGTATGTCCGCGGCTCCCGCAATTTCAGGCCTGCGTCTCTCCGCTGGGTCAACTTCACTCTCGCCCCCTGTTTGGCGGCTACAGCCTGGCTATCGAAGATACCGTGTTTGCGATGGTGGCAGAGGGGAATATTTATCTAAAGGCCTGCGAGCAGAGCGCTGCCTATCGGGTAGAACACCATAATCCTTTATTGATGCTGCGCCGACACGGGCGCATCGTGCCGCTAAAGTATTATCAAATCGACGATGCCTTGTGGCGCGATGAGAAACAGCTTTTCCGCTTGTCACTGATGTCGTGGCAGAGCGCCCAGCGTGAAAAATATCGCCGCCGGTCGTCGGGACGCCTGAAGGATTTACCCAATATCAGTTTTCATATGGAATTGCAGCTGATTCACTCGGGCATACCAGACGTGTTAGCACTACGGGAGGTGGGCGCCCGCCAGGCCTGGCTAAAGCTGCGCGAGAACAATGCTTCCCTATCGCACAACGTCTTGCTGGCGCTGGAGGGGGCTATCGTTGGCGTTCATGCCGCCGCGCTCCCGACGCCACGGCGTCAGGAGCTTCTGGAATGGGCGTCTGCGCGCTAATGGACAACGGTTATTCCGTTTGAGCGTGTACCCGCTGCTGCAGGCGGCAGATTTCAGGCAACAGCGCCAGCAGCAGGCCAATCTGCTGTAGCACCAGGGGCTCTTTACTGTCCGCGCGAGGCTCCAGATGGTGGATCCGGCTTTGCAGGCTGGTCAACGCCTTCTGCACTCGCTGTTCATCCGCTGGGGTATGATGCAGGGCATCATCGACATAGCAGACCGCATCATCGAGCAGGGCGAGGATGTCCGGCGTGGACAGTTTTTCCCGATGCGCGCCGAGAGCGGAAATGTAGCTGGTGAAGGTATGATTGAGACACAGCAGGCGAAAGGCGGTCTCGCGCTGGGCGGCATCCGCCCGTGGTTCCGTCGACAAGTTCGAGACGACGGAAGCCAGCTCAGCATCGCGGTTGTAGGCGTCACGGCGTGCGACACGGTAGGCCAGCCGGTTGTCGCGGCCCTGGTGGTACTGCTCCAGGATGGCATCCAGATAACGGCAGTTCGCGTTTAGCGCCCGGTCCAGCGCCCGCGGCAGGTTGCGGAATTTCCAGTCCGGCCAGATGAAGCTGACCGCCGCCCAGGCGATGGCGCAGCCGATCAGCGTATCAATGATGCGCGGCAGCGCGACTTCAAAACCTTCGCCAAGCAGGTTAAAGCACAGCAGCACCAGCAGCGTAATAAACATGGTGGCATGGGCGTACTGCACGTTACGAAAGGCGAAGAACAGCACGCCGGTGAGGACGATCAGCAGCAGCTGCCCTTCAACCGACGGTACCAGCAGGAGGACCGGCAGGCCGATCGCCACCCCGACCAGCGTGCCGATGATCCGCAACGCCAGACGATGGCGGGTGGCGTTATAGTTCGGCTGACAGACGAACAAACTGGTCAGCAGGATCCAGTAGCCGTGCTGAAGCCCGGTAAACTGGATAAAGGCATAGCCGGCGCAGAGCACCAGCGACATACGCACCGCGTGGCGAAAGAGGGCTGACTCTGGTGACATATTGCGCTGCAGGCGCAGCCAGATATCGTTCAGTCCGCCTAGCCTGTCGTCGGCCAGCAGCGTCTCTGTATTACTCCCGGCGGGCGCGGTGGTTTGCACCGATTCAATCGTGGCCAGCTGAGCATCAATGGCGCGCAGGTTATTGAGTAAATAGCCAAGGGCGTTGAGCTGCTCATCGGATGCGCCGCTGGCGCGTACGCGCTCAAGTGCCGCATCGAGATGCATAAACGCCCGTTCGAAATGGGCATCATGCTGATAGGGTTCGCGCAGCAGAATCGCCCGCGAGAGTTTCTGGCAGGCCTGCGCCTGCATCGAAAGCATGCGCTGGAAACGGAACATCACATCGCTGTAGCGGAACTGGTCGCGCAGGGTCTGGTACTGAATATGCGATGAGCTGGCGCGTTCATGAATATCCTGGGCCACAAAGTAATACTGCAGCGTACGACGAGTACCACGCTGTCCCCGGTCGCCTCGTAGTCGGGTCAACAGTGAGACCTTGGTTTGGTTAAGGGTCGCCACCAGTTGGCCGTTGGCGAGGGCCAGATCGTACAGCGGCGCCTGGCTCTCATCCTCAAGGTCTGGATCAAACAGCCGGGATTTGAGCTCCAGATAGCGGGCCAGTTGCTCATAGCTACGCGCCAGGTTGTCCTGCAGTGGACGAATTGGAAAAATCAGATGGCCGGACAACGTCAGCAGGTTGTACCACACGGCTCCCGCCAGCAGGAACAACGGCTGCAGATACCAGTGATCGTACAGCGTGACGCCGAGCATGGTGTAGATGGCGATAAGCAGGGCGCCGAAGGCAATGGTCGCATAGCGCTGTCCGAGGCCGCCAAGCAAAATAAAGCCGATGGTAGACACGGTCAGACCAAGGGCAAACAGCGGCGGCCACGGAAACAGCAGCTCCACGGAGGCGGAGGCGATAAAAAAGCAAACCAGAGTAATGGCGAGGTTGCGCAGACGGCCCGCCAGACGGTCATCAAGGTCGGTCAGCGCCGCGGCCACGACGCCGAGGGTGAGGGGGATGGTCAGTTTGACTTCGCCGATCCACCAGGGAAACAACGTCGTGCCGCAGAGCGCAATAAAAATGCGTACGTTATAAAGCCAGGCGCTGTTCCAGGTGTAGCGGCGTAGCAGGGGGCTAATCATGTCCGTGTTCCGTTCGGTTACTGAAAGCGACGACGCGCATTGGCTTCGCGCGCGGCGCGCGCGGTTTCCACAGAGACGACCCGGCGACCCACCGGCCAGAGGGCGATGGCGGCGATTTTAAAATTAGCGATCCCCACCGGGATGCCAATGATAGTCAGGCATTGGGCGATGCCGCTGAAAATATGCATCAGGCACAACCACCAGCCGAAAAAAATGAACCACAGAATGTTCAGGATGGTGCCGCCGGCGTTCAGCAGGCTGTT
Organism: Klebsiella sp. C360; assembly: GCF_048822415.1. NCBI lineage: Bacteria > Pseudomonadati > Pseudomonadota > Gammaproteobacteria > Enterobacterales > Enterobacteriaceae > Klebsiella > Klebsiella sp. C360. The sequence goes on along the minus strand of NZ_JBMEZZ010000001.1, from coordinate 710,930 downwards.
TTGGCGACCTGGCTCGAGCTCATCAACATGAATCGCCTCGTTACCATAGGGAAATAACGAAAGGCGAGTGATTTCCCAGCAGGAACGAGTCAGCGGCAGCGTGACGATCAGCATAATGCTGACCAGGGTGGCGAGCAGCCAGCCTAAAGTGGTGGCGAAACCGCCAAGGATAAAGTTCAAAATATTCAGAATGGTACGCATAAAGCCTCGGTTTTGCCCTGTGGATAATAAGACCTGACAATTGTAACGTTTTTTTGCGCTGGAGCACCTGGTCCGGGGCGGTTAAACTGAAAAACAATCCACCCTGATTGAAAATCGACATTATATGGAACTTAAAGCGACAACATTGGGCAAACGCATGGCTCAGCATCCTTATGACAGGGTGCAGTTACTGAATGCCGGGGTAAAGGTTTCCGGCGATCGTCATGAGTATCTTATCCCTTTCAATCAGTTATTGTCAGTGCATTGTAAGCGCGGTCTGGTCTGGGGCGAACTGGAGTTTGTGCTGCCGGACGATAAAGTCGTGCGTTTGCACGGTACCGAATGGAGCGAAACGCAGCGCTTTTATCACCATTTACACACGCTCTGGCAGCAGTGGAGCACGGAAATGAGCGATATCGCCGCCGGGGTGCTGAAGCAGCAGCTGACAGCCATCGAACGCACCCGGGCAGAAGGGAAGTGGCTGACGCGTCAGCAGGTGGCGGATGTTCAGGATAATATTCGCCATGCGTTAACCGGGCTGCCGATGCCCACCAGCCGGCTTGACGCCTTTGATAACTGCCGGGAGCTGTGGCGGGAATGTCAGCGCTGGTTAGGGGATATTGAAGCGGCGCGTCAGGCCCATAACCAGGCCTTTACCGAGGCGATGCTGGAACAGTATCGCGGCTTTTTTGACGGCGTAGAATCCTCCCCGCTCAATCCGTCGCAGGCGCGAGCGGTGGTGAACGGCGAGCACTCCCTGCTGGTGCTGGCGGGAGCGGGCAGTGGTAAAACCTCGGTGCTGGTGGCTCGAGCGGGCTGGCTGCTGGCGCGGGGAGAAGCGGCGGCAGAGCAAATTCTGCTGCTGGCATTTGGCCGCCAGGCGGCGCAGGAGATGGATGAGCGGATCCGCGAGCGTCTGGCATCAGACGATATTACCGCCCGCACCTTCCACTCGCTGGCGCTGCATATTATCCAGCAGGGCAGCAAAAAAGTGCCCACCATCAGTAAGCTGGAAAGCGATACTGCGGCCCGCCACGCATTGCTGCTGAAAAGCTGGCAAAAGCAGTGCCAGGAGAAAAAAGCGCAGGCGAAAGGCTGGCGCCTGTGGCTGGAAGAGGAGATGGGCTGGCAACTGCCGGAGGGAGACTTCTGGCAGGATAAAAAGGTGCAGCGGCGGATGGCCAGCCGGCTTGACCGCTGGGTCAGCCTGATGCGCATGCACGGCGGCTCCCAGGCAGAGATGATCGCCGGCGCGCCGGATGCGGTACGCGATCTGTTCAGTAAACGGGTGAAGTTGATGTCGCCCCTGCTGAAAGAGTGGAAGGCGGCGCTGAAGGCGGAGAATGCGGTCGATTTTTCCGGTCTGATCCATCAGGCGGTCAATATTCTCGATAAAGGCCGCTTCGTTAGCCCGTGGAAACACATTCTGGTGGATGAATTTCAGGATATTTCGCCGCAGCGAGCCTCGCTGCTGGCCGCGTTACGCCGGCAAAATAGCCAAACCACGCTCTTTGCCGTTGGCGATGACTGGCAGGCGATTTACCGGTTCAGCGGGGCGCAGCTCTCCCTGACCACCGCGTTCAACCACTACTTTGGCGAAGGGGACTGCTGTGCGCTGGATACCACCTATCGCTTTAACGGGCGTATCGGCGAAATAGCCAATGGTTTTATCCAGCAGAATCCGCATCAGTTAAGCAAACCGCTGAACAGCCTGACCGCGGGAGATAAAAAGGCCGTCACGCTGTTAGCCGACGATAAGCTGGACGATCTTCTGGATAAATTGAGCGGTTACGTTAAGCCCGAGCAGCGGATCCTTCTGCTTGCCCGCTACCATCATCTGAAGCCCGAGGCGCTTGATAAAGCGGCGACGCGCTGGCCGCACCTCCAGCTTGATTTTATGACTATTCACGCCAGCAAAGGTCAGCAGGCCGACTATGTCATTGTGCTGGGACTGCAGGAGGGAGTGGATGCGTTTCCGGCCCCAGCGCGCGAGTCGATCATAGAGGAGGCGCTCCTGCCGCAACCGGAAGATTTTCCGGATGCGGAGGAACGTCGACTGCTGTACGTGGCCATAACCCGTGCCCGTCACCGGGTGTGGCTGTTATTTAACAAGGCGCAACCGTCGCCGTTTGTCGAGATCCTGCAGGCGCTGGATGTGCCTGTGGCCAGAAAGCCGTGATCGCGGTTCGATTATTTCAGGCGCTCGGCAAGATATCGCGGATAATCCGGGATCAGAATATCGAGCGGTTGAGCGAAGTGCGGCGACTGGATAATAAAGTCAGCGGTGGAGACGTTAGTGGCGACCGGAATGTTCCAGACCGTGGCCAGACGCAGCAAGGCTTTGACATCCGGGTCGTGGGGAACGGCGTTCAGCGGATCCCAGAAGAAGATCAGCACGTCGATTTTCCCTTCTGAAATGAGGGCACCCACCTGCTGGTCGCCGCCCATCGGGCCGCTCAGCATGGCATTGACCTCCAGCCCGGTAGCCCGGGAGACCAGGTTGCCGGTAGTGCCGGTGGCGTACAAAACATGTTGCGCCAGCAGCGCCTGATGGCGAGCAACCCATTTCATCAGCATATCTTTACAGTGATCGTGAGCCACCAGCGCGATATGTTTTTGCGCAGGCAGGGTACGTGTTGTCAGTTCCATATTTTCATTCCGCATTTTGACCTGCTGACAGATTACTGAATGTGGCTGTCGCTGCAAGCATCAGGGATGAAAATTTTGCTGAATCTGCGGGTTAGCCTGGATGGCCCCCTGCTGCGGATTAGCATACACTTAGGTGAAATAGCAGGAGGAAACCATGAAAGAGAACGATATTGCCGAAATCCTGACCTCGACACGGACGATTGCGCTGGTCGGTGCCAGCGACAAACCTGACCGTCCTAGCTACCGGGTCATGAAGTATCTGCTGGATCAGGGGTATCACGTTATCCCGGTTTCGCCGAAGGTGGCAGGCAAGACGCTGTTGGGGCAGCAGGGCTATGGAACGCTTGCCGATGTTCCGGAAAAGGTCGACATGGTTGATGTCTTCCGTAATTCAGAAGCGGCATGGGGCGTGGCGCAGGAGGCGATTGCTATCGGCGCGAAAACGCTGTGGCTGCAGCTGGGGGTGATCAATGAACAGGCCGCGGTGCTGGCCAGAGAAGCCGGGTTAAACGTGGTGATGGATCGTTGTCCGGCCATTGAGCTACCGCGACTGGGATTAGCAAAATAACAAAAAACCCCGCCTGGCGGGGTTTTGTTTAATTGCGAAGGCGCGGCGCCTGCAACTGCTGACGAATTGTTTTGGCCAGCTCGTCGAGGGACGGCTGCTCCGGATGTTCGTCGCGGGGTTCGCTGCTCAGCTGCGCTTCTGCCAGATAGGTGTGGATGGGTTGGCCATCATCATCTTCCATCACTACATGGTACCAGGGGGCCGCGCGCAGTTCGTCATTGGCGGCAATCTCATCCTCTTCCGGTTCCGCGAGCGAGTACTCGGGATCGACATCGACGATGACGCCCAGGTAGCCCAAGAGCGTATGGCGGACCTGTTGGCCGATACCGAATTTGCTGGCTATCATAGGCACCTCCAGGGAAACATGAATACTCCCTATATGAGGCTCATGTTTCGTTTTTCAAGTTACATGACGCGACAGGCAAACCCCTTCAGATACAGCCCTTCCGGATAGGTTGCGATCACCGGATGGTCGGCAGCCTGACGGAACTGTTCTATAAATTGTACATCACGTCCGGCATCAATTGCGGAATCCGCGATGATTTTCTGAAATAAATCGGTGGTCATCAGGCCGGAGCAGGAGAAGGTCAGCAGCACGCCGCCGGGGTTCAGCAGCTGGATCGCCAGCATATTGATATCTTTATAGCCACGGCAGGCGCCCATCAACTGGCTTTTATTTTCTACGAATTTCGGCGGATCCATCACGATGACGTCGAATTTCTCCCCTTGATCGCGGTATTTACGCAGCAGTTTGAACACGTCGTCGCGCACAAACTCCGCTTTGGACAGATCCAGTCCGTTGAGCTCCACGTTCTGGCGCGCAACGTCGAGCGCTTCCTGCGAGGTATCCACGCTGGTGACCTGGCGGCAGCCGCCCATCAGCGCTGACACCGCAAAGCCGCCGGTATAAGAGAAGCAGTTCAGCACCCGTTTGTCCGCCACGTAGCGACGGGTCGCCAGGCGGCTGTCGCGCTGGTCGAGGTAATAGCCGGTTTTGTGCCCGCCCTGGATATCGACCAACAGCTTCATGCCATGCTCAGCGATCGGCAGCAGCGCTGGCGGCAGTTCGCCCACTACCGGCCCCTGGGCCAGCTCCAGCCCCTCTTTTTTACGCACCGCGACATCGCTGCGATCGTAAATGGCGCAGTCCGGGAACAGGCTCTGCAGGGCGCTGATGATGGCGGCGCGCTGGTATTCGGCGCCTGCGCTGAGGAGCTGCAGCACGAAAAAGTTGCCAAAGCGGTCGATTGTCACGCCCGGCAGCCCATCGGACTCGCCGGCGATCAGACGGTAGCTGTCGAGGCCATCGCGCTCGGCCAGCCAGGCACGCCAGGTTTGCGCCTGCTGCAGGCGGCGTTCAAAGAAGGCGTTATCAATGGCTTCGTTGCGATCGAAGGTCCACACGCGGGCGCGGATCTGCGACGACGGCGAGTAAGCGCCGCGGGCCAGCCATTTTCCCTGATGGTCAACGATATCGATGGTTTCACCGCTGCGGGCTTTACCTTCCATGCGGGCGACGCCGCCGGAGAAAATCCACGGATGGCGACGCAGCAGGGATTTCTCGCGTCCTTTGGCTAACACTAAGCGGGGGAATAGGGAATCTGTCATGGAGCTACCTTTAAGCAACGGGAATGTCGGCACCGAAAAATGGCGCGTAGATTAGCACACCTGGCGCATACAAGCATCTTTCCCCCGCCAGGCGCGGTTGAGCGTTTCGGCACAAAATGCAGGCGCTTCAGCACATTCACCTTGCGCGGCGTTTCATACTCTGTCTTCTCACCCCCAGGAGGAGAAGACGATGAAAACAGGTATGCGGATAGTTGTGGCGATGGTTGCGGCAGTGAGCAGTGGCGCGATGGCTGCGCCGTTTAGCGTGAGCAGCAATGATATGCGTGACGGGCAGCCGCTGGCCCAGAAGCACTGGTTTACCGGTTTCGGCTGCACAGGAGGCAATGTCTCTCCACAGCTGACATGGAAAAACGCCCCGGCAGGCACGCGCAGTTTCGCGGTCACCGTCCGGGATCCTGATGCGCCTACCGGCAGCGGCTGGTGGCACTGGACGTTAGTCAACATTGCCAGCAGCGTCTCTTCTCTGCCCGCTGGCGCGGGAGATAAAAACAGCGCTACACTGCCGAACGGAGCGGTACAGGGCCGCAACGATTTTGGCTATGCCGGCTTCGGCGGCGCCTGCCCGCCGGCGGGAGATAAACCGCATCGCTACCGTTTTACGGTGTGGGCGCTGGATATCCCCACGCTGCCGGTGAACGCCGATGCCAGCGGGGCGCTGGTCGGGTATCTGTTACACAGCCATGCTCTCGCCAGCGCCCAGTTGACGGCGACGGCCGGGCGCTAAAATAAAAGGTTGGTCGGATGGAGAGTATTCATTTTCAGCATAACGCCCTGACCGCCGCGGAGATCACCACCCGACGGCTATGCAGGCTGCATCGGGTGCGTCTGTTCGCCCCGGCGCTCTGTCGGGTAAAGCGCGGCAGCAAGGTGATTGTGCAAGGGGAGAGCCGGGTGCTGGCGACCCCGCAACAGCTGATTGTTTTGCCGGCTGACGTTGAGCTGGAGGTGATTAACCAGCCGGAGAATGGCCTCTTTTGCTCCGATCTGCTGTCGCTGACGCCCGAGCTGTTGACGGCGTTCAAGACCCGCTATGTCAGTGAACCACCGCCCGGGCGTCTGACCTCGCTCTGCGCCCCGGTGACGACTGAGCTGGCGTTTATGTGGCAAAGCGTTCTGCAGGCGGTGCGGGAAGGCTTGTCCCCCTCTCTGCAGCAGCATCAGACCATGGGCCTGCTGCTGGCCTTGCACGAGGCGGGTTATGCCGGCCCGCTGCTCGTCGAGCGGCAGCAGGATCTGTCGGCGCAGGTTCGACAACTGGTCATGCTGTCGCCAGCGCAAGCGTGGAGCGTGTCGCGGGTGGCGAAAATGCTCTTTCTCGGCGAGTCCACGCTGCGCCGTCGGCTGCAGCAGGAATCGCAGAGTTTTCGCCAGATTGTCGAGGAGGTGCGGATGGCCCATGCCCTGGGGCAGCTGCAGACCACTTTGCGGCCCATCGGGGAAATTGCGCAGAACAGCGGATATCAGTCGGGATCGCGCTTTACCGCGCGCTTCCGTCAGCACTATGGTTTACTGCCAAAGCACGTACGCTGAATGAATTTGCTATCCTCAGCGTAAAGGGTGAGCGAAAAGGAGACGATGATGGCCAGTATCTGCACGATGGCATGGGTTTACGGTTCGGTTCAGGGCGTAGGGTTTCGTTATTCGACACAGCGGGAAGCGCTGCAGCTGGGATTGACCGGCTATGCCCGTAATCTGGACGACGGCGGCGTGGAAGTGCTTGCCTGCGGCGAGGCGGAGCAGGTGGAGAAACTCATCGCCTGGCTGAAAGCCGGTGGGCCGCGCAGCGCGCGGGTTGACCGAGTGTTGACTGAACCCCATCAACCCACCCGCAGCTGGGACAAGTTCGCGATCCTCTATTAGATGCACTTCACCGGCTTCGGCAGACCGGCGATTTTGGTCGCTTGTTTGGCGGGGCCTTTCGGAAACAGGCGATAGAGATAGCGGCTGTTGCCTTTCTCTTCGCCAAACTTGTTGGCCATCGCCTTTACCAGCATGCGGATCGCTGGTGAGGTGTTGAATTCAAGGTAAAACTCGCGCACAAAGCGCACCACTTCCCAGTGCTCAACGGTGAGCGTTATCCCTTCCTGCGCGGCGATGACGTCGGCCATCGCCTCGCTCCACTGGGTGGTATCTTTCAGATAGCCTTCGCTATCCGTCTCAATTTCGTTGCCTTCAAAAATAAACATAATTTTTCACATACCGCCTGAAACTGGCCGCAGTGTAGCAAAAAAAAAGGCCCCGCATAAGCGAGGCCTTTGTTAGCAGGGGAACGGTTAGTCCCGGCTGGCGAAGCCCAGGATGCTCAGCAGGCTGACAAAGATGTTGTACAGCGAGACATACAGGCTGACCGTGGCGCGAATGTAGTTGGTTTCACCACCGCGGATGATGTTGCTGGTCTCGAACAGGATGGCGCCCGAAGAGATCAGGATGAACACCGCGCTAATCGCCAGGTGCAGCGCCGGCAGCTGCAGGAACAGGTTAGCGACCATACCAATCAGCACCACGACCACGCCGGCCATCAGCATCCCGCCGAGGAAAGACATATCTTTGCGCGTCGTCAGCACGTAGGCCGAGCAGCAGAAGAAGACCAGCGCCGTACCGCCCAGCGCCAGGCCGATCAAATCGCCCATGCCGGCAGAAAGGTACGCGTTCAGCATCGGTCCAAGGATATAGCCGAGGAACCCGGTGAAGGCGAAGGCGGAAATAATCCCGGTGGGCTTATTCGCCGTTTTATAGGTCAGGAACATCAGACCGTACATCCCCACGAGGGTCAAAATCAGCCCCGGGGAAGGAAGCATCAGCACCGTGCTGGCGGTAGCGGTGATGGCGGAAAACGCCAGCGTCAGGCTGAGCAGGAAGTAGGTGTTACGCAGAACCTTGTGCGTGCTGAGCAGCGAGGAACGGTCACGCGATGATGTAATTATGCGATCCATGAGTCACTCTCTTATGACAGATGTAATTAGGTATAAAGAATAAGAAAAACAAGCGTGAAGCCCTAATGCTTTTACCCATCTTTACTTAGCTTTTGCCGCTTTTGACTAGCATATAATTCTGCATGGATTGGAAAAAGCGATATGTTTTCGCGTTTCGCTTCGGTGAGCCGATCGAAATCTTATAGGTTACTGAAAAATATTGCTTTATTGAAATTCTGCGACTAAGTGTGGAAGGGGGAATAACTCCGTACGTTAAAGGCAAAGGGAAATGACATTACATCAAAACAATCACATCACGCGAACGCTGCTGGCAGTCAGTATGATAGCAATGATCGGCGGGGCGCAGGCGGCGCAGGTGCCGCCGGGCACCCAGCTGGCGGAAAAGCAGGAGCTGGTCAGAAATAACGGCAGTGAACCAGCCTCGCTCGATCCGCACAAAGTCGAGAGCGACGTTGAAAATAATATTATTAGCGATCTCTTCGAAGGTCTGGTCAGCGTATCGCCTGCGGGGGCGATCGAGCCCCGGCTGGCGGAACGCTGGGAAAACAAGGACAACCAGCTGTGGACCTTCCATTTACGTCCCGGCCTGACCTGGTCCGACGGCACGGCCATCACGGCGCAGGATATCGTCTGGAGCTGGCAACGGCTGGTCTCGCCGGCCACCGCCTCCCCCTATGCAAGCTACCCCGGCAATATGCATATCACCAACGCCCGAGAGATTGCCCTGGGGCAAAAGGGCCCCGAGACGCTGGGGGTGAAAGCCCTAAACGACACCACGCTGCAGGTCACCCTGACTCAGCCGAATGCTGCCTTCCTGGCGATGCTGGCGCACCCCGCGCTGGTGCCGATCGACAAAGTGCTGGTGGAGCGTTTTGCCGATAAATGGACCCGGCCAGAGCATATCGTCACCAGCGGGCCCTATAAGCTGACCCAATGGGTGGTGAATGAACGGCTGGTGGCTGAACGTAATGTGAAGTACTGGGACAATGCGAACACGGTTATCAATAAAGTCACTTACCTGCCAGTCTCTTCCGAGGCCGCCGATGTTAATCGCTACAAAGCGGGGGAGATCGATATTGTTTACACGGTGCCGATCAATCAGTTTGCGCAGTTGCAGAAAACCATGGGCGACCAGCTGGACGTTTCGCCACAGTTGGCGACCTATTACTACGAGTTCAATACCACCCGGCCGCCGTTTAACGACGCGCGCGTGCGTCGGGCGCTGAATATGGCGCTTGATAAAGATATCATTGCCGGAAAAGTACTCGGCCAGGGCCAGCGCCCGGCCTGGGTGATCAGTCAGCCGGATATTGGCGGCGTGACGCTACACAACCCGGACTATGCCAGCTGGCCGCGCGAGAAGCGGATTGCCGAGGCGAAAAAACTGCTGGCGCAGGCAGGGTACGATGAGCGGCACCCACTGGTCTTTACCCTGCTATATAACACCTACGAGTCACATCAGCGCATCGCCATCGCCGCCAGCTCTATGTGGAAGAAAAACCTCGGCGTCGAGGTGAAGCTGCAGAACCAGGAGTGGAAGACGATGCTGGATACGATGCATACGCATAATTTTGACGCCGTCCGCTACGCGTGGATTGCCGACTACGACGATGCCGCCTCCTTCCTCAATACCTTCCGCACCGGGGATAGCGAGAACACCAGTCAGTACAGCAACCCGGCTTACGATGAGGCGCTGCACAACGCGGCGAAAGCCACCGACGTGGCGACCCGCGGCAAATACTATCAGCAGGCGGAAGATCTGCTGGCGCAGGATGTTCCCGCCATTCCGGTCTATCACTATGTGCGTACCCATTTAGTGAAGCCCTGGGTGGGCGGCTTCACGCCGGACAAACTGGGGTACTACTACACCAAAGATATGTATATAAAGAAACTGCCGTCCGCGAGCGGCGATGGGCGCTGATTTTCTGTGCGAACTGCCTGAAATTCAGACGAATAACACAGATTTGTTTGTTTTTAAGGCAGTTGAACAAAATGGTGCTTTACAGCATCCGCCGAGGTGTTTATAGTGCGCCTCACACCGGAAGTGTGGCCGAGCGGTTGAAGGCACCGGTCTTGAAAACCGGCGACCCGAAAGGGTTCCAGAGTTCGAATCTCTGCGCTTCCGCCATATAAAAGAAGGGGTTACCGAAAGGTAACCCCTTTTTGCTTTGGTGTCTTAGAATGGACTTAGAATATTCACTTAGAATTTCTGGTCTCAATTGGCGGCTTGTCGAGGGTGGGTGACACCTTCGTTTTACGATCATAAATCAGTACCTGGCTTTCTGTTTTATGTCCGCTGAACAGTTGTTTATCCCGGCTGCTCCCTTCGTAATCAGAAATACCTTTTGCCTTCAAATCGTGGAACGTACAGTCGAGAACGTACCCTAATTTTACAGAAGCTTTATGCCTTGCCTCCTCCCATCGGTGGCTGAATCCTCTTTTACTGAACCCGCTACCATGTGAGCCCATCAGGACGAAGGATCCTGGATTGCCGGAATTAGAGAATGTTTTTGCGAGTTCGAAAGCCTGTTGAAGCCGGTCTGTCCACTGCTTGATCTGGCTAACATTATTTTTACCCTGCTGAATGAAGATGCCTTCCGGTGTTACCTGTCGCCACTGCATGCCGAGTACATCAGCCAGACGGGCAGCGCAAAGATAGGCAATTTCCATTGCTGTACGAACGACATCATCAGCCTCCTTATAGATGGCCTCATATTCCGCATCGGTAATGTACCTCCCGCGGGCGACAGCTTTAAATTTACTGACGCCCTGGCAAGGATTCCCTTTAACCATACCCCGTTCAAAACCCCATCTGAAAACACGAGACATGCTACTCATTTCATGATTTGCCTGTGTTTTACTTTGCAAGCCTCGCCTATCCATAAACATCCTGATATCTTCAGTTTTAATTTTATCTGCCGTAATCTTCCCAAATACAGCAAGTAGCTTTTTCTGGTGTTGCAGATAATCTTTCTGCGTCCTTGGTTTCAATTCAAGATAATAGGCACTCTTAAGAAATAACCCCCATAATTTACTGAATGTCATTACGTTGGCCTGTTCGTTAATTAATGCCTCATATCTTGCCCATAACTGAGACAAGGGCATTGATACGGGGCCAATTGTGATGCATTCTTTTGAGGTTGGTTTGTAATAGTAACTGTACTTATTTGAATAAACGCGGTGAGGAAGTTTGTTATCCTCCTGGTTTTTTCTTTTTCTTCCCATAATTTAAATAGCATCAAAGTTTGGTTTTTCTTCTTCGTCAGCAACTATTTTTCTGTCTCCGAATAGTGCTGCATTCACATGTGTCCATGTCACGCGAGGCCGGCCGTCCCGACGTTTAACAAACGAAATACCGGATTTAGCTAAAGCCGAGCACTGCTTAGAAGGAAATCGGTATCCGGTCAATTCTATCAGTTCATCGTCGGTCAGGAGATCGTTTTCTCTGGTCATGGTCTTTCCTCATAAGCCGGGCTATTGCGTTGTCAGCTGTATCACAAGCGATATGGATATCGGACTGGGTCAGAGTCCTTTTTCTAACGCTGGCTGATAGCCTGCCAATTTTGATATCGAATTCAGAAAGTAAAACTACACCTGGTTGCCAACGTAGCATTGTGATCTCCGGTTTATTGGTAGATCACAATGCTAGCGGTAGTGATGGGCTATTTCTGATTATGCTTAATCAGGTTTTGTTTCGGTTGGAATGCACCATCCTCACGCGTTATCTTGATATTGCGGGGGAAGTGCATACCGAGTTCACACCGGGCCAACGCTTCGATAATTGCGTTAGTCCCATCTGGTAACACGATATGAACCGCATCACCTTTTTTCAGAGATAGTCTCAGCATATCAGCGCACCTGCAGTGAACGTTCGCCAATCTCAAGGTGAGCGCCCGGCACTGGATTTAACAGTTCTTCCGGTATCTCTCCGCCATCAGCAGTAATCTGTGCAGCCGCCGCCTGCGAGGATTCGATAGCCTCTTTGATTGCCTTTTTATCTGGCGTAACCACGGTCTCAACGGTTACCAAATCATCCGGGAGTAAATCAACGTTATCGATCACCACATTGATTGCACCTTTACGGGCGGTGAAGGTGTTCTTTGCAGTTTTAACGGTATCCTGCCCCGCGGCCAGCAGGCACTGAAGAACATAATTCTTCAGGTTGGTGATCTTACCTTCGAATGATTTTTTACGGGCGGCCAGGCGTTTGGCTTCTTCGTCGCAGGTTTTCGCCAGACCTTCAAGGTTGCGAACATGGACGAATACCGCGTCGAGTTTGTCGCCGAGCTGCAGCTCGAGCCCCTCCATTGTATCGGCGATCATTTCAGCTGACAGACCAGAACCGTCTTCATTTTCCAGAAGCGCCTGGAGTTTAGACATATCAGCAGCAATAGCAATTGCAGTTGTGGAAGTCATTATGCTTTCTCCTCGGCTTTATTCAGTTCTTTGAGACGACCATCTTTAATGGCAATCAGGCGGCGCAGGCGGCCAGAAAGATAGCGTTCATGTTGCTTGTCGCCGTTGGCCTGTGCGGCCTTAATGTGAACATCGATTTCACGTGCGATAGGGGAGAACACGCCGTTTATTTCGTTCACTGTTACGCCATGTGCCAGTGTATTGGCGACGCGGGTTAGTTTGTCGTCGAACTCCTGACGCAACCGCGCTGCATCTTCGGCGGTTTCGCTGGCATTCTTGAGGTCAAACTCTGCTTTGTTTTTCTGGCGATATTCTGGATTGTCATAGAGGCCCATAAAGATATCGCCGCTGAATCCGAGGCCGGATAACGCCTTTTTGGTGGCGTCAGTTAGTGATTTTTTAGTAGCTTCGCCGTCGCAGATAGGGCCGTATTTACTTCCGTAAATGTAGGGAGTGCAGCCGTAGGCGTATTCTTCACCACGAACACCGTTTACCAGGTACCACAGCCTAATTTTTATCACATGGTGTTTTTCAGTGAGGAAACCACCATTACCATCAGGGAGCAGTTCCCATGTATTATTACCGTCAGCTCCTTTTACTGTACGTGTAATAGGTGCGCCATTATCAAAGCGTTCTTCCAGAATATCGACGCCCCAACCGCTCCCTTTCAAGCCAAACTCACGCGTTGCTACCATCGTTAAGTACGTGCCATTGATCGAGGTGCCTCCGCCGTTCTGCGTAAAGGCTTTAGTAAACCGTTCATCAGTTTTGAAAACTCGTTTCCATAGCTCCAGATTGTCACGTTCTGTCCCCTGCATTTCGTTAATGCTCTGGACGACTTCGGAAGCTTTCGGCAGGTTCTCTTCTCGGTTAATTCGTTCAACAAGCTGATCAACGTCCTGAACGATAGTTTTTACTTTTGCACTCAACTTCTCTTCTGGCTCTGCTCCTTCACCAGAGGCATATACGCCATAGCCCATATCGTTGAGCGTCTCACGCGCCTGTTTGGCCTGGGTATCGGTTACAATCGGCGGCGGCACTTCCTCTTTTTTGACCACGTTTGAGGCGGTATTTTGCTCCGATGTCGGTTGTCTTTGTGATGAGCCTTCGTCTTCTTCAAAGCGGCCGTTAGCTTCAAGCCATGAAGTAATATGGCGGCGCAGACTTTCCGGAAAATGGTAAGTATCTTTCGCCGGAACGTTCTGCACTACGCCGAAAATGCTGGCACGGTCATATTTGAGTATGTTCGGTGTGACATGCAGTGATGCAGACCAACGTTTAAAATCCTCACGATCGTCTGCAATGATTTTCTCCGCGTCGCGAAGGTTGCCTGATAATACTGGCGCGTCGGGAGAGATAGGGAGCAGCGCAACAGCGATCTCCTGATCCAGTGTTGCATAGGTATGTTTATAACCACGCTTTGGCGCGATTATAACGTTGTTATCAGTGCTGGGGGTATAATTTTGGCCTGGTACCATTTCTTCGCGTTTACCTGGATTTTCAAGCCAGCGTTTTACAAATTGAGAAATAGCCGCTTTACCCGGCATCTGGTTTTCAAAATGGGAGAAGATGCCATGGATCAGATTGTTCAGACCTTCCACGTGCATATGTTTCACTGGTTCGTTATTGTGCAGGGCGCAAAGCACATTGAAATTAAAACGGTCATCCTCTTCTAGGGATTCGTCGTGGTTATCCAGATCATCAAGATAATCTACAACCTGCGAATAGAGCTGGCCGTTTATCTCTAATTTGCTGAAGAGTAATACAGCAGCAAAACGCTCCCTGGGGGATACCGTCATCAGATCGATAACTTCATCGCCTGCCGGCAACTCGGTGGCGCCGTCATCCTCGCTGTTAGCCACCCATTTTTCACCGTCAAAGGTGTTTTTCTGGGCGAACTGCTCATCGAACTGGCCGACTGCCGGCACTGGCTGGCCTTCAATGTGTTCCCACAGCTTAGGTTTGAAATAGTTGTCTCCGTTCGCCGGGTAAGACTCCCAGAGTTTTCCGGTCATAATACTTTCAGCGACTTTCTTGTTAGGTGCTTCGACGGCGATCGCCAGCTGCACGGCGCCGCAGTCCTTAATAGCCGATTTTTTTGGCTCAAATAAGCCGTTGTAGATGGTCATTGGTCTTTCCTCTTGGTTGCAGGCGCAGGTCAGGCGCCGGATTTAGCTAGACGGATAGCAACATTAATCCCGGCTTTTTTCTGCTTGAATGCCGGGAATTTCCCCTTTTCAGCATTGGCGTAAACGGTGCCGGTGGTAGGGTAGAACTCGACACGACGAACACCGCCGATAATGGTGATATGCATCGTTCCTGAACCAAAGTCGCTATTATTTTCGTGCTCAAATACTGATAAGCCAGCATCAATTATTTTTTCGATGAATGGGTTATTTGTCATAGGAACCTCAAAAAGGTACGTCGCTTTCTTCGATCGGAGAGTGGTCGATGCACAGCAGTTGCTGGATCTGGTCTTCAATAACATTTAGCTGCATATCTGCTTCAACTGAGATTTGTTCTTTCCTTGCGCGCAAGGCATTAACCTGCATCCCGATGATGTCGATAGGCTCTAACGGTGGAATGGGAATCTTCAGCGTTTTGGTCGAAACGAGAACGTATATACCGGGAAACTTCTGTGACATGTCACAAGTCGATGCATGATAAGAGGTTGGTAAAAAAGGATTAGTTGTTGCCAGAACGTAGATTGTTACTGGGATGGTAAGCGCTTCCATAGCGACTCCTTGTTGATGTATACTCAGAGCCGATCAGTGTTGATTCTGTCGGCATTGGTCTTTCCTCGCTACGGGGTTGGTCCCCTGTAGCATTCCGGGCGGTTTGGTCACTGTCCCGGGTAAATTAGCCCACTTCGGTGGGCTTTTTTACGCCTGCTGGTTGCCGGTCTTTCCTGGCAGTCAGGGCTGGTCAGGCCCGTTGGTCATTGGTCTTTCCCCCGGTCTTTCCCGTCGTCAGAGCTGGTCATGCTCACTGGTCTTTCCTCGCCACTTCCCTCTCTTGGAGGGCTTCAGTTTTCACTGAAGGGTCACAAAACCGTGCTGTTAAAAAAATTGCCCGCCGCAAAGCGGGCAAAGACTACACACAGCAGTTTTCCTCTGGTGCCACGCTGGCTACGTGATTCTTTACAACTGGGAGCGCACTCCGCCTTTTGATTTAACAACATCGCCATAACTGATAAAAATGAAGTGCGCTCTCATGTTGTATCCCGGACTCTTCCCGGGAGTCACACCGTACCGCCACGATGGTGAATCGCCTGTCGTGCCTGGACACCTGGCTTGCACATTCCGGCTACCCGCTGGGCCATGTACCAAGGAACCCCCGGACCGCTTCGACGCATGTGCCATACGCCGGTTGCAGTCTTTCCCGCATGTCATCGTACTTTCGGCGACCCGAAGAATTCGCGCCCGTCTTTCCGGGCTGTCAGAACTGTTTCTGAACAACTGCCGCGTGGTTAGTGCGTCGTTGATGTGATGTAATTTAGGTAAATCTAACAATATCGTCAATGATAAAATTAGAAAAAACGAACAATATAGGCGTAAAAAATCACATCTATATGATTATGAAGGAGTTATTTTTGTTTGCGAGCTTGCAGCAACTCTTCAAATAAACGATTGAAACCGTCCACTTTTTCGCGAAGTTCCTTTAAATGCCGCTCTTTTTCAGACTCAGGGAGTGAGGAAAAGAGTTTTAAAAGCTCCGCTTCACGTTCATCTAACGGTTTTGGGGTGTCTACCGGAGTTCCCGGGGTGGCAGCTTCGTCGCCGTAAAGTATCCACGTAGGGCTGCATTGAAGTGCGTTACTTAACGAGAATAGGTTTTTCCCGCCAGGCTCACTATCACCGGTTTCCCACTGAGAAATAGTGACGTGCGCGACGTTAACCAGCTTCGCTAAAGCGCGCTGAGTTAGTTTGAGATCTTTTCTACGCGCTCTGATGCGCTCACCTGGCATTGTCATAGTTAGATAATTCTAAATTTCCTTGACTTCGTTATCTCGAACACCTAATTTGTTAGAAAAATCTAACAGGAGGGTGTTTCATGTTAACAACTGATGCAATCAAATATTTTGGTAGTAAGAAAAAACTGGCTGAGGCCGCTGGCGTAAAAGCTCCAACTGTCTACGCGTGGGGGCGTTTGGTTCCTGAAGGTAAAGCAGCTCGTTTATCTCTGATGACTGATGGGGAACTTGTTTATGACCCGAAGGCTTACCAACTGTCAGCCAAATCAGCTTAACCATTGGCGTCATCGAAATCTGATTACGCTTAATCAATTTTCAGCGACAGGAGACGCGAAGTGGAAAACATCGAGGAACTGAAGCGAGAGATATTCAGCTGGGCGGCAGAAAGTGGGCAGGAGCTGGTTGCCATCGAGATAAGCCGTATGTGGTTTCGTCTCGGTGGTAACACCGGCGTGCTGAAACTGCACCAGATTGAAGACGCAGATGGAAAAGCAGACTGGCGAGCCATCAACAACAACCGCCAGCAGATTTTTCGCTGGCTGCGTGGAGAAACTAAAGCGGCCAGAACCAAAACCCAAGCGCTGGCCAAGGCGATGGAAGCGGCACTGCCGGCGGAACGTTACGCACGCCTGGACATGTCAACACAGTATTTGATCTGTGTTGCCATACGCGAGTTTGCGGCGGCCATTATCGCGTTATTGCTCGAAGCCAGAGACGGCCCGCAGCAAGTTGCGAAGGCATTGCAAGCTATGAGAGAAACACAGCGCCTGACCAGCGTTTAACCTGTACCGAGGAAAGACCAATGAGAACACAAGACCGCATCACCTGGCGGAACGGGTTTCGCCGGAACGGGGTGCAAGTCCCGATGGAAGATATCGAATCGATTTTCGAGGAACGTCGCGCTGCTGCGCTGACGATCTGGGAACGCTACGAGCTGCGAAAGGCAGAACTGCAGGAATTAGGTCTGACCCAGAAAGAATATGAAATAGCCTGCCGCCAGTTGGCCGATACGCTGGGGATCTGACTATGAGTATGACACTTATGGCCAAAGCAATGGCCATCAAAACCGGTAACCCGATACGAAAACTAGTGCTGATCAAACTGGCGGATAACGCCAATGATTCCGGCGAATGCTGGCCGTCTTATAAGCATATTGCCGATCACTGCGAATGCAGCAAAAGCGCAGTTCGTGATCATATCGATGCATTAATTTCTATGGGTCTGCTGGTCAAAGAAAACCGCCCGGGGGTAAAAAACGGAAAGGGAAACGCATCGAATCTGTATTGTATGAATCTCGATAACCCTATGCCGCCAAAAAGCATAGCCCCTATGCCGCCAGAAAGCACAGGTATGCCGCCAAAAAGCATAGCCCCTATGCCGTGTGGCGGCACCAGAACCAGTCACTCTTTTGAACCAGTCATAGAACCTACTGATCCCCCTAACCCCCAAACGGGGGAAGGCGAGGAAAGAATTAATTCTAATGCTAAAAAAGCGCTGGAATTTTACAACGAGAAAACGGGCACCCGCTGCCGAGACCTGAAACCGTTTGTGATGATGCTGACTCCTACCACCACTCGGGAAGGGTACACCCTGGACGAACTGCAGTTGGTTATCCGCTGGGTGCTGGCCACATGGCGCCGCCGCGGCGATAGCCTGCCGAAGCCTGCGAACATCTGCCGGATAAACCGCTTTGATGGCTATCTTGCCGACGCTGAGGCATGGGCTGTTTTGGAGGCGAATATCGACCCGGAAGCCGTCATGAACGGCTACAACGAAATTTTCGCTGACGTTCTGCCTGCTGCTGAACTGGATGCCGACCGCCGCCGGATGATCACCCGCCTGGCTGCTCACATGAAAAATAAAACTACCGGTGCATTCCTGGGGTACTTCGAAAAATTCCGCGCTGATGCTCCTGATTTTTATTTCGGTACAGATGGCGGATGGCGAGCCAGCTTTGACTACCTGATGAAACCAGAAACGTTACGCAATACCCGGGAAGGTTCGTTATGACTCCGCAGGAACTGGAAGCTTGTGTGCTGGCTGGCCTGCTAAATGGCGGCGCCAGTCCGGACGCATTCGATGTGATCGCCTCTACGCCTGAAGAATCTTTCAGTATCGGGTTTCACCGTCGCGCGTTCTCCGAAATTAAAAAACAGGCGCTGGCGAACGGCCTGATCGACATGCTGTTTGTCAGTGAAGCGCTGGGCGGTAGTAGTCTGGCTGATTTATCAGAAATTACACGTATGCCTGCCACGGTACCGAACCTGAAGGGTTACGCCGGCAAAATGGTTAAGGCGTGGCGCAGCCGCCGTATGGCCGAATTACTGCAGCAGGGCGCTGATGGCATCCGGCAGGCAAACAACCAGGAACAGCGCGATCAGGTTGTTGAAACTGCCGTGGCGCAGCTGCTGGACATGACCGGCGACACTGGCGACGTGCAGCCGGTACACATGAGCGAATTATTGCCTGTGTACATGGAAACCATGCAGAAACGCATGGACGGCGAAGAGGGCACCCGAAATTTAAAGACCGGGATCGACGAACTGGACGATGCCACTGGCGGTATTAACCTGCAGGATTTGATTGTTGTCGCTGGCCGTCCTGGCATGGGTAAAACGGAATTTGCGCTGAAGATTGTCGATGGCGTTACTGCTGCCGGCGGTGGCGCGTTGATATTCAGCATGGAAATGGCTGCTGCGCAAATCGTAGAACGCTCTCTGGCGGGCTCTGGCAACATGTCGGTTTCACGCCTGCGTAATCCCCTCGATATGCAGGATGAGGACTGGGCGCGCTTTACAGCGGCCATGGAGACCATGAACGGGCGCGATATCTGGATCGTCGATGCTACCGATCTGACGATTGAACAAATCCGGGCTGTTGCAGAGACGCATAAGCGCCGCTATCCGCATCTGGCGATGATCGTTGTTGATTACCTTGGCCTGATTAAAAAACCAAAGGCAGAACGTAACGACCTGGCGATCGCCCACATTTCCCGAAACCTTAAAACTATGGCTATGCGCCTGCATACGCCGACGTTCGCGCTTAGCCAGCTTTCGCGCGCCGTGGATTCCCGTCCTGCGGGCCAGCGTCGACCGGTTATGTCAGACCTCCGCGACTCCGGTTCTATCGAGCAGGACGCCGACAGCATCATGTTCCTGTACCGCGATGAAGTCTACAACCCTGAAAGCCCGGCGGCGGGGATCGCCGAAATCATCCTGGGGAAAAGTCGATTCAGTGCTGCTGGTGCCGTTATCTATCAGGAGTTTAAAAACGGTCACTTCCTGCACGTTGATCAGCATGTCGGCAAAGAGAAAACACGCATTCAGTTGGAGGCAGCAAAACCACGAAAACAACCGCGTAGATATTCAGAGAAGTACAACACCGATGCATTTTAACTGCGCCTGACCAGCGCTATAAAACCGAGGAAAGACCTATGACCACGAATTTGAATTACCCAAAACCAGTAAATCCAGATGATGGCTGTAACTGGATCCCCGTGATTCTGTGGCGCATGAACGCCGGCGCCCGGGCGCGTAGCCGTTCTGTGTTCGTCGCTGCTCCACGGCCAGAACCAGTTCCGGGGATTACCCCGAAAAAGCCGGTAAAACGTGAAACTGCTACGGTCGCGGTATCCGGCCGCCGTCGTAAAACACATGTCGGCACCGTGATTTATTACAAGGGTGAAAAAACTGTACGGCTCAGCGAGGGTGCTACCGTCTGGTCAGCTGGACCTAATGAGCATTTCGATAAAAAAACTGGTCAGCGTGTCGGCAGTATTGGCCGGCATCGCCTGCTGCTGGAGAGTATTAAACCACTGAATAGCACCATCGATGAAGTTTCCGCCCAACAGCTGGTTGCGCTGATGAAGGGTAAAACACTGTCGTATCAGAACATTCTTTCAGCCATCAAAAAACATCATCCTGATGCTGAGATCACCTTACGTGATCTGCAAAAACGTATCTCGACGATGCTCGCATCGAATCACGTCGGAATTATTCGGCATGACGACATGCCAGTGCCGCATTTCACACTGACCAGCGTGGATCCCCGCTATTACGCCAACTCAGAAAAAACGAGGGCATGAGGCATGGTCGGGCAATCAGATTATCTGCCGCCCGGCTTACCGCTCAATCGTGCCAAATGGCCGCAGGAGTGCCAGCTCAAAGAGCACTACGACATGCGGGCTGCGGCACTCATACGTCAGCTGTTCGAGAAGAAAGTTACTCGTCAGTTCATCGTTGAGTCGATTGCAGCGACGCCGGAAAGCTACCGGGAGTTTTTCAAAGAGAGATTAAATTTTTGGCGGGAGAAGAGAGCATGAAACAGTTTCTAAACAGCGGTTTGATTGGAGTTCAAAAAAATGGCTAAAAACTCGATCGACGCGTATGGCGCCAGCGGAAAAACCAACGTTCTGATGTTCGAACCGGAAAAGCTGCATCTGGTTACCGACAAAACGCACCCGCTTTACGATGAGCGTATCCACCTGCCTATCAGCGAGGCAATGGTGCTGAACATCATGGACCAGGGTGTTCTTGAGCCGATTATCGTCTGGAAGGACCCCGAAAGCGGGCTGGTCTGTGTGGTGGATGGTCGTCAGCGTGTGCGTCATACCCTGGAGGCTAATAAGCGCCTGGTTAAACAGGGTGATTCTCCATTGCTGGTTCCTGCGGTAACTAAACGCGGTTCTGCCGCTCGAATGGCTCAGGCAATGGTCAGCGCAAACGAAATCCGGCAGGCTGATACGCCGCTGGGTCGAGCCAAAAAGATGGCTGATGCGCTGGAGCGGGGGCATGACGAAGAAGACCTCGCGCTGATGTTCGGCGTCAGCGTCCCCACTGTACGCGCAACCCTATCACTGCTGGATGCCACTCAGGCAGTCAAAGACGCGGTAGAGTCCGGCACAGTGACCGTTACCCAGGCGCGTCAACTTGCATCACTAAAACCCGAAGAACAGCGGGAAAAGGTAGCCGAAATTAAAGCGGCGACCGCTGGCACAACCGGCCATGAAAAAGCCCGACGTCAGCGTCAGATCCTCGGTGAGGCAAAGCCGCGCCTGAAAACCCGCAAAGAAATCACAAAAGCCCTCGAAGATGCCAGCGGCGAATATGCCGAGGCTCTGCGCTGGGTGCTTGGGGAGGCGCAATGAACGTTGAACCTGAAAGTTATAGCCAGCATGCCCTGCTCGGGTTCGCAGCTGTGGTCGACATTGCATGTTGGGTCGCTGTGATCGTCGTGACCTGGGGGATCTGCAAACTGATTGAGTGGTGGACGGCATGAACGAAAAATACACTTTGATTTATGCAGATCCGCCCTGGACCTACCGCGACAAAGCCAAAGATGGAGAACGTGGCGCCGGGCATAAATACCAGACAATGACTGTGCTCGATATCTGCCGCCTCCCGGTCTGGGAGCTGGCCGCTGAAAACTGCCTGCTGGCTATGTGGTGGGTTCCGACTCAGCCGCTGGAGGCGTTGCGGGTAGTCGAGGCGTGGGGATTCCGCCTGATGACCATGAAAGGCTTTACGTGGAACAAATGCTACAGCCGGCAGACCAACAAAATGGCCCTGGGAATGGGCCATTTAACCAGGGCTAACAGCGAGGATTGTCTTTTCGCTGTGCAGGGGAAATTACCCGCCCGGTTGGATGCAGGGATCGTTCAGTCATTTACAGCCCCGCGTCTGGAGCATTCGCGCAAACCAGATATCGTGCGCGAAAAGCTGGTGCAGCTGCTGGGCGATGTACCGCGTATTGAGTTATTCGCCCGCCAGTCTTCGCATGGTTTCGATGTGTGGGGCAATCAGTGTGAATCGCCAGCGGTGGCGCTGCTGCCGGGCATTGCCGAATATATCGGAGAGGTTGCTTAGCCATGAAAAACACAATTCAGGACTTAATGAATCACCAGTTCGCCATGCTGGAAACCGTCACCGATCCCAACATCAAAGGCGAACTGCTTCAGGAAGAGTTATCGAGGGCTAAAGCGGTAGTGGAAATCGTTGGGGTGATGGTGGGCACTTATCGCGTCGCCCTCGATGCTCAGAAGGCTATTTATGACGGCACAGCGGGGAATGTGCCTAAGATTATGGGGATCGAAAAATGATAGAAAAATACTCTCCAGCCCAAGAATTGTTTATAAAGCGGCATATTAAAAGTTCTACTGCGCGTGAATTAACTGAAATGTTTAACGCTCAATTTGGTACAAATAAGAGCGTGGGCGCTATCCGTATCTGGTGCAAATCTCATGGGTTAGGAAAGCAGTTTTTAATTGAGCCGCGCTATACCGATGAGCAGCTGACGTTCATTTATGCCAATAGGAATCTAACGAATGCTGAACTTACAGAGAGGTTTAACAGGCGATTCGGTACCGATAAAAAACCTGACAATATCAAGGGTGTAAAGATAGCTCGCGGATGGACTCGCGAACCTAAAGGCCGGAAACGCATTCTTCCCCAGTACATCACTGTTAATAAAGAGAAAATCAGACTCGATGTATACGTATATGAATGCGTACATGGAAAATTACCGACCGGTTATTCGGTTATACATCTGGATAATGATCTTAATAATAACAATATCGATAATCTGCGCGCTGCCCCTAAAGAAATTCGCCGCCTGTTTTCTGGCGCGGGCTACTCTAAAATGCCGCAGGTGCTTGCTCCGGCGCTATATGCACAAGTTATGCTCCGCCATGCAATCAAACGATTGTCCAGCTAACTGGGGTGGTTAATGGCTAAATCATCCGCAGAACGTAAAGCCGCGCAGAGGGCGCGGCAATCTGCCGCCGGCAACCGGAAAATTGAGCTGGTTCTCGATGCGCAGGAACTGGACATGCTGGCGCGTAACTGCGCCGCCCGGCGACCTGGTCGTGATCCGTACGAAATGGCGGAGTACATAGCGCTGCTGATCCGCCAGGATGATGCTCGGCTTAGTGGCCACATCAAATCGATCAGCAAACGCCTGTGTGGAAAGTGCGGTGAGTCGCTGCCGATCACCTCGTGCCCGTGCGTTGGTGATTCGCAATGCTGGGTAACGCGAGGTTGGCACGAAACCAAACTGTCAGCATAGCGAACAACCATACCAGATAAAACAGAGCCGTCAGAAATGGCGGTTTTCTTTTGAATTCAATCGGATATTTTGATGTTTATTGTTGATTTTTAACGATTAGTGCTCTTAAAAATTTGCGCTCACTGTCAGTTGGTAGTATATATACTGTAAATTTATACAGTATTTGTTGAGGGAGAGGTAGTGGTTGATAAGAAAGACGCAGGAGACCTTCTCCCCGACGATGGCGATGTACTGATAACGTGTGAAAATGGGAAGATCAAGAAGACCAGAATAGTCCACTCTGATGAGCATGTGGCGACACTTAACGCGTTGTTTGAGTTAGCTAAATTGACTGGTTACACGATTATCAAACCAGACGGTACTATGCTATAATTACCCTGTTGGCCTGAACACCCAACACAATGTAATTCTGAACAATTGCTGCGCTAAAGGGGAACCCAATGGCGCAGTATTCATTTATCAAATCAGCAGGCGATGTATTAATCCCTGCATCTCCAGACGCCCGCGAGTTTGTGAAGAAAATTCGCCTGGGGGCAGTCCTTTACTCTGATTTTAAGCAGGCAAGAAACCCGGCATTTCACCGCAAATTTTTTGCCCTCCTGAATCTGGGATTTGATTACTGGCAACCTTCCGGCGGTACAATATCGCCAGCCGATAAAAAACTGGTTCGTGGTTACGTGCAGCTGGTGGCCCACTATGCCGGGCACGGCGACACATTGCAGGAACTGGCGGATCAATATCTTCGCGATGAGGCGGAAAAACGCGCCGGGAATATCAGCGCTGTTAAATCATTCGAGGCGTTTCGTGCTTGGGTAACCATCGAAGCTGGTTTTTATAACGAATATCAGATGCCTGATGGCACCATCCGCAAAGAGCCAAAGTCCATATCGTTCGCCAAAATGGACGACCTTGAATTCTCCCAGCTTTATAAGTCAGTCCTCGACGTTCTCTGGAACTTCATTCTGTTCCGCACCTTCCCAACGCAGCAGGCAGCAGAAAACGCAGCCTCTCAGCTTTTCAGTTATGCGGCCTGAGGTCACCACCATGACTAAAGACGATAAAGACTGGCTGTCAGACGTAGCCGAATTGGGTTGCATTGTCTGTCGCAATCTCGGTTTCGGTTCCACTCCGGCAGAAATTCACCACATCCGAACCGGGCAGGGCGCCGGCCAGCGCGCAAATCACAAAAGAACCTTGCCTCTTTGCCCTGCACATCACCGCACTGGCGGTTTTGGCGTGGCAATTCATGCCGGACAAAAGACATGGGAGGGCAAATACGGTACCGAACTGGAGTTGCTCGATCAGGTGACGACTGAAGTGAAGGTATTGCGCCTATGTCGGGTTTAACCAGAAAAAAAATTGCGGTGCTTGAGCTTATTCGCACCTGTTCGGAAGGGGTAACGTCTGCCGAAGTGATGTATTCGCTCGGTATGTCACGCAGCACTGTATTTTTTATTTTGGACAGTCTGCTTAAAGACAATCTTATATTCCGCGCCCACAACGAAACAGGACGAAATTCACGTCGCATTTATTTCCCAACGGCAGAGCTGGCGGAGAAGTTTTCCGGAAACAAAATCCCTATGAGCAAACGTGAAAGCTTTTTCGACTCCTGCCGGCGCCACAGCAAAAACTACATGATCACTCTGCTCCTGCGGAGTGCACGACAACCACCGAAAGAGGAAAACCAATGAGTGAAGCTAAACCGCAGGACGGCAGCACTGTAAAAGGCTACCGCACATTAACCGCTAGCGACATAGAGCGCATGAACCGCCTTAAAGGCGTCAGCCGCCACTTCTGTAGTTTGCTTGATACTGAGCGAGGTGAATTGTTGGCTGTCCGTAATGGTCCGGCAATGTTAAGCGCTGAGCAGGCTCGGGAGATTGATGAAGCTATGCGCAGCCTGGCAATCGCCCGCACCAAAATGCAGGAAGCCTGTATGTGGGCATGCCGTGCAGTCGCCCGCCCTGATGCAGACTGCTAACAAATCCGGAGATCAAGAGGCCATTTCAGTTGGTGGCCTCACTGCAAGCAGCATGAACGGAGAAACCAATGATCACCCTTAATGACGAAGAAGCCGAAAAGCTCCTGGAGCTGATGAAAGCCCGCTTTCTTAAAGCCCACCTGAATACAGCCATGTACGGCGCAGCCGCTTACGCGAACGGCAATTCTGACCGTGTGATTTTACGCGCAGTAAAAAATGGTGACGCCCCTGAACTGAAAATCCTGATGGCCGCTATGGGCCTCATCCCTGAAGAGGAAGATAACAGTGAAAAAACTGCATGAGTTAGACACCAGTATTCAGGTGGAGATCGTCAAAAGTGCTGGCGCCGTTCTGGCTAAAAATTTTGGCTGGCCCGGCGGTTCGGACGGAACGCAGGCAGCTAAAGACATCGTCACATCTGTCGTGGATGCATTCCTGTCGCTTTACCCGGAAGAAAAACCACACGATGAAAAAATTGAAGAGCCAAAAAGCGATCCCGAAGAAATTCAGCAGAAGCGGAAATACACCCGTCGTAACACGGAGTAATGAGATATGGCAGCGCCAAAGGGCAATAAATTCTGGCTGGCACGCAGCAAGCACGGGAGAAACCCAAAGTTCTCTGATCCTGAAAAGCTGTGGGATGCCTGCTGTGAATATTTCGACTGGGTGGAAAAACATCCTCTGTGGGAAACCAAAGCATTCAGTTTTCAGGGGCAAATCACTAAAGCCAGACTCCCGAAAATGCGTGCTATGACGCTTAGCGGCTTGTTTCTGTTCCTCGATATCGACCGGAAGACGTGGGAAGCATACGCGAAGAAAAAAGATTTACTCCCGATCACTACGCGAGTGGAAAGCCTCATCTATGAGCAGAAATTTTCCGGCGCTGCCGCTGATCTGCTTAACGCCAACATCATTGCCCGCGAGCTTGGGCTGGTGGAGAAAAAATCTGTTGAGGGTGATCTGGAAATGACCGTCAAGGTAAAGCACTTCAACGAAAAAGAATAGCCAGGCGTTTCAATTGCCTGGTTAATCGATTGAATGAGAAAAACCCCGGCATTTTATCCAGTATAGTGAATAGGAAGTGAATAAATGGCAGAAATTATTCTCCCGGCGAACAACTGGACTCCACGCCCACATCAGCGAAGGGCATGGGTTGAAATTCAGGGTGGAAAAAAAAGAGCGGCGCTTTGCTGGCCTCGCCGTTACGGGAAAGACGATTTCAGCCTGCACATGACAGCATGTAAGGCATTCGAGCGTGTCGGGAACTATGCCCACTGCCTGCCGCAGGCGAACCAGGTAAGAAAGGCTATCTGGAAGGCGGTTAACCCGAGAACTGGGCGTCTGCGTATCGATGAGGCTTTTCCTCATGAACTGAGAAGAAAAACGCTCGATAACGAGATGATGATCGAGTTCATCAACGGTTCCACCTGGCAGGCCGTCGGCAGCGACAACTATGGCGCGCTAATTGGTTCCGGTCATGTCGGGATTGTGTTCTCAGAATGGGCGCTAAGTAACCCCTCTGCGTGGGCATTTTTGCGACCGATACTGGCTGATAACGGCGGCTGGGCTTTTTTTGTCTCCACGCCACGCGGGAAAAACCACTTCTACAAAATGTTCCAGGGTGGGTTAAAGGATCCTGACAACTGGTTTTGTGATCATTTAAGCGCCGATATTACGCTGCACATCCCACCGGAAACACTCGCTCAGGAGTTGCGCGAGATGCAGGCAGAGCGCGGGGAGGAAGAGGGGCAAGCTCTGTTCAATCAGGAATACATGTGTGACTGGAACGCTGCAATACCCGGCGCCTATTACTCATCGATTTTGGTTGGTCTGGAGAAGGCCGGGCAAATAGGGAATGTGCCGTGGGATCCCCAGTATGAGGTTTACACGTCATGGGACCTGGGCATTGGCGACGCAACGGCTATCTGGTTTTATCAGTTTATCGGCAAAGAGGTACGCGTCATTGATTATTACGAATCGTCCGGCGTTGGCCTGGAGCACTACGTAAAAATATTGCGCGAGAAACCGTATACCTATGCTGAGCGTCATTTCTTCCCGCACGATGTCCGCGCCCGAGAACTGAGCACCGGAGCATCACGCGAAGAGACGCTGGGCAAGCTGGGGATACGCTGCAAGGTACTGCCGGCCACATCGGTTGATGATGGTATCAGCGAGGTGCGTATGATGCTGCGATCCTGTTGGTTCGACAAAACCAAATGCGAAAAAGGCCTGGAGGCTCTGGGACAGTATCAAAAAGAGTGGGACGACACTCGAAAAATGTATAAGCCAACCCCTCTGCATAACTGGACGTCTCACGGCGCAGACTCATTCCGTTATGGTGCAGTAGGCAGTAAGTCTTTGCGTAGCGGCAACCGCCACACAACCCAGCAATTTGCCCAGTCCAATTACGATCCTTATAACCCTCCTGGACATAGCCAGCAGTTTTACACTGATTCCGACTGGGATCTGTATGGGGACAACTGATGTCAGACCAAAAAACACAAGAAAATGAATCAGAGCGTATCGGCCGGATACTGCGTGAGCAAAAAAGCATGGAAACCGATCGTTCCGTATTCGAGCAGCACTGGCAGGAAATAGCAGAGCGCATTCTACCGCGCAGTGCCGAGTTCAAAGGGACCAGGCAGAAGGGCGGTAAACGTACCGAGAAAGCGATAGATGCTACCGGCGCGCTGGCGTTGCAAAAATTCGGAGCGGCCATCGAATCAGTTATCACCCCGAGAACACAGAAATGGCACACTCTCAGCAATGAGCGATTCGCTAATGATGAAGAGGTGCAGCGTTATTTCCAGGAGGTTCGCGATATTCTCTTCCGCCTCCGTTATGCACCGTGGGCTAATTTCGCCTCGCAATCTCATGAGCATTATATTTCCTCGGGTGCATTTGGGACCGGCTGCACGTTCGTTGATAACGTGATCGGAAAAGGCCCGCGTTATTGCACTTATCACCTGCGAGAAATTTATTTCACTGAGAATTTCCAGGGGATGATCGATGTTGTCCACCGTAAATATTGCATGACCGCCCGTCAGGCTATTCAGCAATTTGGCGAAGAAAATCTCCCTCAACAGGTAAGAACGACCGCGAAGAGCGACCCGTCAAAGCAATTTAACTTCCTGCACCGCGTCGAACCTAATGATAAACGTGACATGTCACGGCAGGACAAAGAGGGCATGCCATTCCGGTCTGTGCATATTTGCATGGAGGGAAGCAAGATTGTGCAGGAGGGCGGCTACTGGTCACAGCCCTATGCAATCAGCCGCTATTACACCGCGCCGGGTGAGGTATATGGACGCTCACCTGCAATGGTTGTTCTACCGGATATCAAGCTGCTGAACGAAATTAACCGTGCCATTATCGAAGGGGCGCAAATGGCCGTTCGCCCGCCGATGTTGTTACCGGAAGACGGCATTCTGCAACCGTTCAAAATGATGCCTGGCGCGCTGAACTTCGGCGGAATGAACCGGGACGGTAAACCACTTGCCTTGCCTCTGAATACTGCGACTGATTTTAGCGTGGCGATGACGCTGGCAGAGCAGAAACGACAGACAATCAACGACGGTTTTTTTATCACGCTCTTCCAGATCCTCGTTGACAACCCGCAAATGACTGCAACAGAAGCGATGCTGCGTGCTCAGGAAAAAGGTCAGCTGCTGGCGCCGACTGCCGGGCGTATTCAGGCCGAGTTTCTGGGGACTCTTATCCTGCGGGAAATTGACATTGCTTATCAGAACGGACTGCTGCCCGAACCGCCCGAACAACTGAAAGAAATTGGTGGCGAATACGATATCGAATACACCAGCCCGCTGGTGCGCCTGCAGATGAGTGAAGAAGCGAGCGGGATTATGAACGTCGTTAATGCTGCCGGCACTATCGGACAATTTGATCAGAATATCGCCCGCACCCTGAATGGCGATGCCGCATTGCGCTTTATTGCTAAAGCCAGTGGTGCACCGCTGCAGGTGGTTAAAACCGAAGCTGAAATGGCTGCGCAGGATGCTGCAGATCAGCAGCAGCTGCAACTACAGCAGTTGCTTGCCGCAGCGCCGGTGGCTGCAACCGCAGCTAAAGATTTCGCCCAGGCCAATCAGATTGCGCAGACACCTGCGCCGTCGCCAGCGTTACAGGGATAATGATGAACCGTATAAAAAGTCTGTGGCTCACGCTGAACCGTGCGCGGGCTTTCCAGTCAGTCTTTGGCACCCCGGGGAACATGACGCCGGAACAGAAAGTTGTTATCCGACTCTTGGCAAAACTTTGTCACGTCAATTCTTCCAGTGTCGCTATTTCCCCAACGACCCAGCAAACCGACCCATACGCCGTATTTGTTTCGGAGGGCCGCAGGGAAGTTTTCCTGCACATAAACCACTATCTCGGCCTTTCGCAGGCGGATATCGCCGCCATGATCGCCGAAGAAATGAACGAACTAAACGAGGAAGACAACAATGAATCTGTTTGAACGTTTGATGCTGCGCCGTCTTATGAATGTTGCGGGTGAAGGTGGAGAGGGTGGTGCCCCGTCAGCAGCCGCAACAGAAGAACAACAACAGGAGCAGCAGCCCGGCCTTCTTAATCCCGGTGAACCAGCAGGGCAGCAACCGGGCCAACAAACTCAGCAGCAGGAACAACAACAGGCGCCCGCGGCGTTTATTGAAAAATTGCCTGACGATGGCGACGAAAAAGGCTGGCAGGATCTTTATGCGAAGTTGGGGCGCCCGGAAAAAATTGAAGACTACGGTATTAAGCCACCGGAAGGCAGCGACGGGACATTTTTAAATACGGCCTTGAGCTGGATGCATGAAAGCGGGCTCAATAAAAAACAGGCTGAAACCGTAATTCATAAATTCAACGAATATGCAGCCGAACAACAAAAAAGTGCCCAGGAAAATATTGCTAATCAAAATGCTGCTAACCGGGAAAAGGTTATCAAGTCCTGGGGAAGTGAAGTTGAGGCAAATACAGCGATTCTTCAGAACGCCGTGCAACGATTTTTCCCCGATGCAGTGATTGAAAAATTCAACACTGCGGGATTACTCAATGACCCAGACCTTGTGAATGCAGTCCTGGCGATCGGTAAAGCGCTAGGTGAAGACAAAACAGTTACAGTCGCAGCGCCGGGTAATGCAGCAGAAAAAGATATTGCCCATCGCATGTGGCCGAACATGCAATAAGGAGTTTTAAATGCCAACACTTACCGGCTTACCGACTCTCTGGGACGCAGCGAAATTGCTTGATCCGGATGGCACTTCTGCGAATGTCGCCGAGGTTCTGGATCAGGACAACGAAATGCTGTGGGATTGCCCGTTTTATGAAGGCAACCTGCCGACCGGAACGCGCATCACAACCCGTACTGGTTTACCTGATGTGTACTGGCGCAAGCTGAACAAAGGTATTCCGGAAAGCAAGGCAACTACCGCGCAGGTAGATGAGACTACCGGTCTTCTTGAAGCCCGCTCTCAGGTTGATGTTCGGGTTGCTGCGCTGAATGGTAATACGGCAGGTTTTCGCTTCAACCAGTCTAAACCGTTCATGGAAGCGATGAACCAGAAGGCTCAATTCCAGATGCTTAACGGTACGCTTGTTGGGCAACCGGAGGCATTCCTGGGCATTGCTCCACGCTTCAGCGATTTGTCTGCGCCTAATGCCGACAACATCATCGACGCCGGCGGTACTGGTGCGAATCTCACCTCGATTTATCTCATCGGATGGGCGCCTGACAAGGTCTAC
The DNA here is from genome assembly GCF_048822415.1 of Klebsiella sp. C360. Classification (NCBI taxonomy): domain Bacteria; kingdom Pseudomonadati; phylum Pseudomonadota; class Gammaproteobacteria; order Enterobacterales; family Enterobacteriaceae; genus Klebsiella; species Klebsiella sp. C360. Next base: position 679,776 of record NZ_JBMEZZ010000001.1, on the reverse strand, counting down.
GGAATTTTCCCGAAAGGTTCAAAAGCCGGTCTGACTCATCGTGATTTGGGCGAGGGCGACGCCTTTGATGATGATGGCAACCGCTTCCGGGCGCTGATGGACCTCTATACCTGGGATCTCGGTATTGCGCTGCACGACTGGCGCTACGTCGTACGCATCGCCAACATTGATGTTACCGCTCTGCGTACTAACGCTAATGCGGGTGCAAACCTCATCAAACTGATGGCTATCGCGGAAGAGCGTATCCAGTCACTGGTCGGTGTAAGCCCGGCTTATTACATGAACCGCACACTGCGCGCGATGCTGCGTCTGCAGCTGGTTGATGCCGTGAAAAACTCAACCCTGACAATGGAAATGGCTGGCGGACGTCGTGTGATGTTCTTTGGCGAAGTTCCGGTGCGCCGGGTTGACCAGTTAAAAATCGGGGAAGCTCAGGTCGTCGCCTCTTAATGGGGCGATTTTCCGGTTTACTTTTTCAGGAGATAACCATGTTTGTTGATGCCCAGCTTGAATTTTCTGACTCTCAGGCGATCACCGCCTCAGCGGCCAGCACGAACATCATCGATTTTAACCCGGCATTCGATTACAACACTGTGATCGATGCTGGCGCTGGCGAGCCGACTTTTCTGGTTGTGACTCCGTCGGTGACATTCGCGGCCGCAGGGGCGGCTACGCTTGCGATTGAGTTACGCGCTTATGCCAACGAGGACAAAAGCGATACACCAACCGTTATTTTTTCTACTCCAGCGAAAGCGCTGGGCAGTCTCGTCGCAGGTAAACCGGTTGTCGTGGTGGCGCTGCCTTCGGCCAATTATAAACGCTTTTTAAGCCTGCAATATACGGTCGCTACAGGCCCGTTCACCGCTGGCGCATTAGATGCCTTCATAACGAAAGATGCACAGACGTGGCGCTCTTACGCTAATAACGTTGAGTTCGCCGCGCTTAATCTCAGCATTGCTTAATTTGGGTGGAGTGAGTGCGTTTTCAGGGGCTGCGGCCCCTGCTTTTTTATGAGGTATTATGATGACCGGTCAGACAGATATCATGAATCTGGCGCTGGTTTCCTTCCTGGGATCCGACCATCTCATGGATCGTGATGAGCAGGATAAAAACACGCGCGTGATGAACCTGATTTACAACCCTATCCTCGAAAAGCTACAGCGCGAATATGCCTGGAATTTTTGCGCCCGCAGCGTCCAGCTCACCCCGTTAAACAAAACGCCTGTCATCGACTATCAATACGCTTACCAGCTGCCCGTTGATTTAATGGTACTGGTATCGGTGGGGGACAGATATTACGGGTGTGATTTCTCTGAATACGATCCCCGCCTGGTCACGGCTGAATATCGCATCGAGGGGCGGGAATTGCTGACGGATCTACAGCCACCGCTTAGCTTGCGCTATCGGGCCAGAGTAACCGATGTATCACAATTCGACTCCACCTTTGTTGATGCGCTGGCTTGTATGCTGGCAGTTCGCTCCTGTAAAGCGGTGACCGGCAAGGATACGCTGGTTGAATCGCTGTTGCAGCAGTTCCAGATGATCATCGCAGGAGCCATTCGCGTAAACGCTATAGAAAAGCCCAGTGAGAAATTCCCACCTTCAACCTGGATGGAGGCTCGTTTGTAATGGCAAAAATCCGCCCTATAAAGCGCAGCTTTAATGCTGGAATACTTTCGCCTGTGATGTATGGGCAAGTAGATTTTGATAAGTGGGCCAGCGCCGTCAAGTACATGAAAAACTTCATACCGCTTCCGCAGGGGCCCGCACGTCGCCGCGGCGGGACGCAATATGCCGGTTCAGTGAAAAACAGCAACGACCGAGTCTGGTTAGCATCATTTCAGTTTAGTACGACGGAGGCTTTTATCCTGGAGTTTGGCCCTGGATATATCCGTTTCTGGTACAACCATGCGCAACTGCTGGATGGCGATAACAACATTCTTGAAATTGAAACGCCGTGGGGATCTGATGATCTGACCCGTAACGGGAAATTTGGCCTGTCTCTGCAGCAGTCAGCAGACGTGATTTACATAACCTGCACAAATGGAAATTACCCTGTTTATAAGCTGACGCGAAACACTAATACCAACTGGAGCCTGGCAGAGGCCAGTTTTTCCGGTGGCCCATTCGCTGATATTAATTCTGACAAATCCAGCGTCGTTTACACCGACCAGTTCAGGATCTGGTCTGAGGATGGAAACGATTTGCCTGATGGCACCCCAACCACCACAAGCCTGTGTAACATCACTGCCAACACAGATATTTTTCAGACTGCACATGTAGGGTGTCTTTTTTACATCGAAGCCAGCACTGATGCAGTGGATGATGATACCGGTCATAGCGGTTACATACCCGCCTGGGCTGCTGGCACATCAGAAACTTTCTCCGCCGGTGTTTTCTGCCGTTCAGATGGGAAATATTACGAAGACATGGACGGCACCAAGACCGGTAATACGCAGCCTACATGGACGGCTGGCGCCCATAGGGATGGAAGTGGTGGTGATGCGTCACTCTGGCGATATTCAGGCGGTGGCTGGGGGATCATTGAGATAACAGCGGTCAATAGTGCCACATCCGCAACCGGTAAGATCGTCACTGAACTACCACCCAGCGTCAGAAACACAGTTGGGAAAACGTATAAATACGCTTTCGGTGACTGGTCTGATGTTCTCCGCTACCCCCAGTTTGCGGCATTTTTCCGGGGACGTCTGGTCTTCGCTGGCCGACAAAAAATATGGTCCAGCGTCGCTGGTGATCTGCAGAACTTCAGCCCAATGACAAATGGCTATGAGGCAGAAAGCGATGATTCGATTAATGATCGCATTGATGATACTCAGGACACCATGCAATGGCTGGTCGCCTCCGCAGGGAAAATATTTATCGGGACTGCCGGGTATGAATTCTCCTATGGCGAGCAAAGCCTGACTTCCGTTTTTGGCGCGGGTAATACAAAGGTTGAGCTGAACAGTACGATCGGCAGCAACGAAGTGCAGGCAGAGCGCCTTTTTGATCGAGTTGCGTTTGTGCAGCGTGCTGGGCGCAAGGTGATGATTGCCGCCTATGATTCGGGCAGTGACTCGTTTTCAGCATCCAATTCATGCATTCTGGCCCCCCATCTTTTTACGTCTGAAATCATTGCACTGGCGTATCAGCAGGAGCCCAACCGGATCCTTTGGGTGTTGCTGGAAGAAGGCAAACTGCTGGGACTGACCTATGACGCAGAGCAAAACATCACCGGCTGGCATGAGCATGATACCGGCGGTGCGGTGGAAAGTATCAAGGTCATTCCGGATATCGATGGCGGACGCGATGAGCTGTGGATGGTTGTTAGACGAACCATAAACGGCACAACGGTGCGCTATCTGGAATATATGCTGCAGGAATATGACAGCGCGTTTATCACCCAGGAATGGGCGCGAGTGCTGGATTGTATGGCGACATACAACGGTGTTGCGACAACGGTCATTTCCGGGCTGGGGTTTCTGGAAGGGCAGACGGTGGCAGTCGTGACCGACGGCGCCACGCACGCATCGCGAACGGTAAGCGGAGGCAGCATCACGCTGGACTGGCCATCATCTGTTGTTCACGTCGGAATCAATAATGCGGCTGAAATTATCACCTTGCCTCTGGAAGGGGGTATTAAACGCTTTGCCAAAGCACGACTGCGTTTTATCGATACGCTAGGCGGTAAGTTCGGCGATGAGGGCGGAAAATATCTGGATAAGCTTCGCGCGCGAGACTACTCAGACAATATGGATGAGGCGCCGCCTCTGTTTAATGGCGTAGTTACCGTTCCGTGGCCTGGCGAGTTTAATGAGAATGGAAGCATCCGTATCGTGCAGGACCTGCCGCAGCCAATGACCATTGTCAGCATCGATCCAGTAGGAGAAATGGAAGATGACTGAGCCTGTAATCGTCCATCTTGAGGAGTTCCACCTTAATGAAATATTCCCGGACTCATTACCGCCGGAGGCTGTTGCGTCGCTGGTATCTTTCCCATCGTTTGCGATGGAATACGGGGAAAAAACACTTGCCGCTGGTGGCGCCATTCAGTTAGCCCCGGGCCGGGTCAGACTCTGGTTACATACCGTACCAGATGCAGAACAGTTCCCTGTTCATATTTTCCGTGCTGCACTGCGGTTTACCGAAATAGCGTTATCCGAAAATTATCGAGTGGAATGTATCTGCGCCGATAACCTGTCTGCCCGCGTTGCAAAAATGCTCAGTTACCAGCAGGACGCTATTATCCGCAATTATCAGCCTGGCTGTGACGCCAGATTATTTTCAATCGTGAGGTGATCATGCTGTTTAAACGCAAATTCACACTGGAAACTGACCCGGCATCATGGGCTGCTGGTGCCGCTGTTCTGTCGGCTGGTGCAGGAACTTATTCAGCCATCTCCAGCGCAAATAAAAAAGGAAGCGTCATAAAGCCATCGGCGCAGGTTACGCAGGATGCTTCAGTTGCTGAATCCGATGACCTGCTGCGCCGCCGGCAGCGGCAGGGGAACCAAAGCAACGTAACGGGAGCTTCGGGAACCGCCGCTAATACTTCAGGCCAGAAGACGTTGCTGGGTGGCTGATGGTCGTTCCGTTTGAGCCCTGGCACCTGGTAGCCATTACGCCGCAACCACATCAGGTCAGCAGTATCAGGACTGAACAGCACGCCGTGAACATCGCCAGTGTCGGCGCGTTTACCTGTCTGCACAATGACCAGCCTGTGGCTATAGGCGGCATCGTACCCGCGGAAAAGTACGGACTGGTATTTGACTCCGGCATAGGGTACGCCTGGATGATGATTTCGGCCGGGATTACTCACCTCTGGCCGGAGATATTCAGGGCAACGCGCCGGGAATTACACCGGGCGCTGGCGAACTATCACCGCATCGAGGCCAGCACCACATTCCCGGAAGGCGAAAGAATGCTGGCGATGCTGGGTATGCGATGTGAGGGGCATCTGAAGAAATTTAACCACAGGGGAGAGGATTCTTCCCTGTGGGCGATAACGAGGTGATCTATGGATTCTGTAAACTGGCAGACGGTCGGCGACAGTTTCAAAAATAATGCAGTACCAATAGCGCAAACCTCAAGCTCTGCGTTAAATGCATTCTCATCATTAAGTAGCACGCGTCAGCAATCCAGTAACCTGAACACCAACGCGCAGCTGCTCGACCAGCAAGCAAACCAGACTATTTTAAACACAGGCCAGCAGTCGGCGCTCATTCGCCGTCGTGGCGCCCAGTTCCAGGGAGAGCAGGATGCGCGTATTGCTGCGAGCGGTACCGGCTTTGGCGGCACTAATGCGCTGCTGCGCCGGCAGACCGCGCTTAACATCCAGGAGGATGCGAACGCGGTAGCTAACGAGGGCATTCTCCAGTCTGATGCACTGAAGAATGAGGCTGGTGCCATGCGTCAACAGTCTAAAGCTGCTCGACCGGGTTTGCTGGGGTTCTTGGGCGCGAGCGCGCAGATTGGTAGCACGTTCCTTGGCGCAAAATACGGACAGAAATAGGACGCAAAAATGCCTAACTTACCTTTTTACGATCGTCAGGTGACGACACAAGGGATTGGCGCCGGGCCGGTAGACTTACCCAATAACACAACCGATCAGCAAATGCTGAATGCTGGTGCGGATGCCGCCGCCAGAGCAACAGCGTCTATTACGCGACAGGTTTCAGACACGGCTTTACAGGACGGCGCACTGAAACTGGACACCATCAAATACAACCTTTTTAACCAGGTTCGCCAGAAGCAAGGGCAAAATGCTATTGGCTCTTCTGATGATGCCCTACAGCAATTTGATCAGGCCGCCGGCACACTGGGGCAGACCATACCAGAAGGCAGGAGAGATGACTGGAACAGGCAGGTAGCGGCAACACGCCTGCAGCTGCAGAGTTCTGCCGATTCGCATGAATATCAGCAATTTCAGGACTACAGCCGCGGGCAACTGGATGGACGTCTACAGATGGCTGTGAATGATGCCGAAACTTATCGCAGCGACCCGGGAAACTATGCCGTTACCAGGGCAAAGGCAATTGATGCTATCCGGACCTACGGTGCCGCAAACGGACAATCTGATGATGAAGTAAACGGCCGGATAGCCAGACTTGATCAGCAGATGTCTCAGAACGCCATGCAGGCATATATTGCAGACTGGCGGACAAAACAACTTACCTCTCCAACGACTTTTACCCCTGGCGACCTTTCATCTGACAAAGTTTTCTCAGCGATGATTCCAGCGGAATCTGGCGGCCGGCAGTTTAATGGCAATGGTCAGACGCTTACCTCGCCGGCTGGCGCCATGGGGATAGCGCAGGTCCTCCCAGCAACGGCTGAAGAAACGGCCAAAAAACATGGCATGCAGTGGGACCCACAACGCTTTATGTCTGACGCCAGTTACAACATGCAGATAGGTCAGCTATATCACCAGGATCTTACCAAAAAATACGGGGGTAACCAGGCACTCGCGGTAGCTGCATATAACGCCGGGCCGGGTGCGGTAGATGACTGGATTAACGGTACGAATAAAGCCGGAAAAAATCCGGCACTCCTTCGTTTAGGGGATCCCAATAAAGGGGATATTTCCAGCGATCAGTTTATTGCCGGGATACCTTTTAGCGAAACCCGTAATTACACCATGAATGTTTTAAGCCGTGCTCAGTCTTTGCCGCCGGAAGCTGAGATATCGCAGATCCAGAAAATTCCCTGGTATCAGAATGCGAGTCCGGAGCAGAAGAGCCAGTTTTTAGGTCAGGTATCCGCTGAAGTAAACCGGCAGCGCGCATACGGCATGCAGAACCTGCAGGACACCATGCAAAATAATATGGCTCAGATGCAGAACGGGATCATGCCCACACGTGACGTCACTCGCCAGGAATATCTCTCATATCTGCCGCAGGGAGCAACAGCGCCGCAGCTTGAACAATTCAACCGCCAGTATGATGAGTATGAAGCAACAAAAGCGCTGGTGCCGACATATAACACGATTATGACCCAACCCGTCGCGATGGCGCAGCAGAGCGTTCAGGCGCTTTACCCGCAACCTAACGACCCTGACTTTGATCGCAAGTTGTCTTTATACCAGAAAGCTACCGCCCAGTTGCAGCAGGTAACTCAACAGCGCAAAAGTGATCCCGGCGCGTGGTTTATGAAAAACTCGCCACTTGTGCAGCAGGCATATAACTCATGGCAACAAAACCCCGCCGATCCTGCTATGGCACAGTCATTTATTGCTTCGGTGCAGTCAGAGAAAAGTCGATTCGGTATCAGCAGTCAGAAGGTGCTTCCTGACTCGATAGCGCAGGCTATGGCTGAAGGATTTAACAACAACAAAGAAACAACAGTTGAATCCATCAGGCAGCAGCTGAACGCGTTTGGGCCATATTCGCAGGCGGTCGGCCGACAGATTATGGGGCAAAGTAAAAATGGTCCTCTGGTTGGTGCATTATCAGCTGGAAATCCGCGGGCAAGTGTACCGTTGTGGCAGGAAAGAAACACGCCAACATCAGCCCTGAAAGAGTCAGTCGTTGCAAAAAATGGAAAGGGGGCAGACACCTCCGTTATGCAAGAATGGGCCGATGCGTCTGCAGATTTCCGTCAGACGATGCTTGTGCAGCCCGGCGGTGCAGGAAGCTGGTCAACGCTTGACGAACAGGGGCAGCGGCTGACGATGATCAACGTATTACGTGGAATGGATGCAGGCGCTGCGGCAAAGCAGGCTGCTGCCGATATGTTCACCAGTCAATACACTGTCAACGATACATATCGCGTTCCAACTTATCTTGGCTATCAACCGGATTACATCGCCCGCGGTGCCAGTCTGTTTAAAGATAAGCTGACAGCAGATCAGCTTCAGCCTCTTAATTTCGGGAGTAAAACGCCCGACGAATTCACCAAATCACAAACGCTTTATGAGGTGAAAAATAACGCCCACTGGGTAAATAACTCGGATGATACCGGTCTGGTGCTGTATCTGGGCAATAACGTACAGAATGACGCCAGTGGAAATCCTATTACCGTTAGCTTTGCGGATCTCGACAAAATGGCGAAAGCTGACCCATCCTGGTGGCAGAGCGTTAAAAAATTCGCATCCCGGGAGACGACGTATACTCCAGGGACTGAAAGAGATGCGCGAGCGCAGAACCTTCAGGGATTACGTGAAACGTACGGCGGCCAGTCGCAAAGCGGCCCATCCTTTTCTGAAGGAATGAGGGACACCAATGCCAATATTCGTTGATGATGGTGACGCAGGTTCAGGCCTGCAGCAGCCAGGTAGCAACTTTGAAAGCGGATTTGGTCAGGCTTTGGGGGCTGCTTTTTCTGAAGGAATGCGCTCAGGACCAGCCAACGCTGGAAGTCGGTTTTTTGAATCCGAGGCCTATGCTAATGATCCTACATCTCCTTTAGTAGATCAGCAGACGGCTCAGCAAAAGTTTGACTCTCTGGGCATCAAAAATATCAAAGTACCAGAACAGGGTGTAACACAAGCGTATCTGGACCATGTAACCGAGACAAGCCGGGCGACACAGGAGCGGCGAGCAATATTGCAGTCCGCGCCTTCCGGCGTAGCAACACCTCTTATTTTTACCGCGGGGCTGGCTGGCGCAATGACGGATCCGGGTAACCTTGCTCTGGGGTTCGTTCCAGGTCTTGGGGAGGTGAGAGCGGCCAGCGTTGCAGGTCGATTTGCACAGCGATTTGTACAGGGTGCCAGCGCCGGTGCCGTCCAGTCTCTGGTTGCTGAACCTATTAATGCCTTGGCATCAGCATCTGAAGGTGATGATTACACCCTCGGCCAGGCAGTGGAAAATTTCTTCATGAACACGATAGCCGGCGGTGGACTGCATGCCTTTGGCGGTGCCGTTCGTGATTCAATAGCCGCCAGGCGTCAGCAGCGTTTACAGCAGGATAACCCGCAGGCGGTTTCTGACGCTGCGCCAGCAGGGCAGGCGGATATCGTTAATGCCGCTGGGCTCACCCCGGACAACACCCCTGTATTGCGTGACAGTTTTGCCGACGCACAGACTGACCTGGCCCGAACCATTAACACTAGCCTTGATGATTATGCTTGGCAGCGTGCATGGAACGAAACTATTCAGCCCTATCGTGATTCTCTCACCTGGCAGCTTGACGGTCAGTCGCCCCGCATTGCCGACATCAACCGGCAGATTGCCGAAAATGAAGTCTCGTTGCAGCAGTCAGATCAGCAATTCCGTGACCTGGCAAAACAGTATCAGGGCCAGCGCATGAGCCGCAAACAGGCGGAAGCCCGTGCGCGAAAAGATATTGAGCAAATCCGCCAGAACACTGAGGAATCGACAGCACGGTTACGCGAAGAAATTTCTGCCAACCGGGATGCGGAAATCTCGCGCGGCAAATTACACCAGCTTGAACGTGGGGAAATTCCGGATGATCTGGCAAATATGATTGAAGTCAGGGCCGGGCAGATCAAACAAGGGTTGCAGGTTTCTCCGCTGGCTGGCGGCGTAAGAACCGCATCTGAGCGTTTCAGCGATGCGAATATCTTTGTTCGCCAGAATGCACTGAGGTCTGCGATTCGCCAGGCAGTAGACGGTTACAATCCTGATATTGAGGATTTTTTCCGCCTTGCAGATCCGGCGGAACGTAGCGCTGCACTGAATCGCCTGAAGATGCAGGCTGATAACCAGCGGCATTCTGATGCGGCCGCACGTGCAGCCAGCACAGATGCAGAACAAACCATCCAGCAGCGCGGAGACGACGAACTGCGGGCAGCGCAGGAAGATCTGCAGTCTGAAATGGAACTGGCCCAGGCGCATTTTAATGGACTGGAAAATCAGGCAGAAATAAACGCCCACCTTGCCGAGATTCAGGCTGGGGCCGGGGATATGAGTTTTGCTCAGGCTGCGCGCGCATTTGCTGCCTGTATGTTGAGGAGAGCTATCTAATGGCACAGGGTGAATTTCTGACAGCCTGCGAGCAGGCAGTAAACACGGCGGCCGGGCGCCAGCTCGGTGAGGATGAGATGCAGGATCTGGTTACCCGTATGGAATCTACTGTCGCGCGTATACGGGCTGAAAATCAGGGGTTATCCCTGGAGGAAGCCGCTCTCCGTGCTGCTGATGAAGTGGCGCGTGATGATGCGCTGGCGAAGCACATCGAAGCGCGAAATCGGGTTATCAATCTGCGCCTGATGCATGAGAACCTTCAGCGTATTGATGCCTTCGGTGGACGCCCTGATCTCGCCTTGTCCGCTATCATGGTGGGGCGCAATGAGGCTGTGGCCGGTTCCCGCGACAGCGCGTTTAATAACATGCGCCAGCTGCGCGATCACTACATTTCCGGTCTTGCCAATGATCTGGAAGCGCAGGGCGTTTTACCTGTTTTTGCTAACGGCTCACTGGATCAGAATATTGCTGATGCTATGTGGCGGTTAGGTAATAACCTTGATGTGGGGCATATCCCGGAAGACGCAATCAAAATTGCCCGCGTTCTGGAGAAGTGGCAGGAAAAAGCCCGCATCGATGCAAACCGTGCTGGCGCGTCGATTGGCAAATTGCCCGGTTATATTGCCCGTCAATCTCACGATATCCATAAAATTCGAACCGCAGGCTTTGAGGCCTGGCGTGATGCCATACTTCCGGAGCTGGATCCTCGTACTTTCGAAGGTCTGGACGTTAATGGTCAAAACGGCGTTACCGTTCGAAAAGCGGCGGTGATGACGGAAGACCAGATTTACGGGCGTGCCCGCCCGGCCAAACCACTGAAACCTGAAAATGTAGGAGCGCTGGCGCAGCGTGCTGATGGACGTTTTTATATCAAAGGTATTATCAGCGAAAATGTCGATCTCATGCGCGGTAACGGGCAGGTAGTGCGGGCGAATTTCCGCAATGGTGATTTGCTGGCTAACGGGCAGGATATCGATCTCGGTGATATCGTTGGTTTCCGGAATGACGGCGGCGAGTGGGTGAGCGTCGCCGGGCGGACCCCGCGTTTTGATCCGGTAGCGCCAGGCGGACTATCGCCATCACAGGCGGTCATCGACGATTTTTTGCATAACGTTTACGTGGGGCTGTCTTCCGGCGTCCATTTACGTACTGATCGCCCGGACTGGATGACAGGGTTTAAAGGCGGTAGCACCAACGTTGCGCGCCGAGCGAGCCAGGAACGCGTATTGCATTTCAAAGACGGTCTGTCGTGGTACCGCTACAACGATAAATTTGGCGTGGGTAACTTGCGTGAAGCCGTGGGGAGCGGTCTTATTCATTCAGCTGAAACTACTGGACTGATGCGGCGTATGGGTACCAATCCGGAAAACATGTTTAATGAGCTTGCCGACCGGATTGAACAGCGCTACAAGGATGCGAAAGACGACAATGCGCTGAATAAATTCCGGCAGAAGCGGAACACATCTTTGACAAACCAGTTAAAGGAAATCACAGGCCAGACCAATATCCCCGGTAATGCCGGGCTGGCACGCATCGCCGCAACCGCCCGCGCTATGGAAATTATGATGAAACTGGGTGGTTCAATGATTTCTTCTTTCAACGATATCGCTACCCAGGCAATGGAGATGCGCTATCAGGGGCGCGGCATGCTCGGCGCCGTGTGGGAAGCAACCAGCAATAAAGTCCAGTTGACGCGATGGAAAGGTGCTGAACGCCAGCAGGTTCTGAAATCGATAGGGCTGCATGCTGACGCTATGAAAGATGAACTGATATACCGCTTCAGCGCCGACCATTCGATGCCTGGCAGGATGAACCGTGCGATGCGGCATTACTTCCGGTTGAATCTGCAAAACTGGTGGACGAACAGCAGTCGCTACAGCACTGGCATGATGGTTGCTGAGTGGCTGGGCACACACGCCGGAAAATCATTTGGTGATGTGCCGGAAGAACTGCGCCGGGTTCTCTCGATGCATGGCATTGAAGAAAATGAGTGGGCAGCGCTCAGTAAAATGAAGCTGCGCGCAGCGGACGGTAACGCCTACATGACTCCTGACGGAGTAGCAGATATACCACAAACAGATATTGAGAATTATCTCACCAACCGCGGGATAAAAATCAATGATCGTTCAGTGGAATATGCTCGTGAGCTTCTCTCCGATAAGGTGCGCGGTTATATACTCGATCGCGTTGGTGTAGCTCTGAACGAACCGGATGCACGCACAATGTCGATCATGAAGCAGGGAATGCAGCGAGGCACCGCCTATGGCGAAATGCTACGATTTGCATGGCAGTTTAAATCTTTTACAGCCAGCTTTATGCAGAACGCGATCGGTAGAGAGCTCTACGGACGCGGTTATGATTTTGGTTCACTAAGCCAGAATGTTACCTTTCGCAATAACGCCCTAATCCGGGCTATGCGTAATGGAAACGGTGAGCTGATGGGCGTTGCTCAGCTTTTCCTGTGGGCGACGGCATTCGGTTACCTCTCCATGCAGACGAAGCTGATGCTTAGGGGCCAGACTCCGCGCCCGGCCGATAATGTCAGTACATGGACAGCAGCCATGGCGCAGGGCGGCGGGCTGGGTATTCTGGGGGATTTCCTCTTTGGGGAGTACAACCGGTTCGGAAATACCCCGGCGACGTCGCTGGCTGGTCCGTTTGCATCAGATGCAGCACAACTGGTTAATCTTTTTGGACTGACGAAACAGGGGGATGCAAAAGCCGCTGATTACTTCAACTTTGCGATAAACCACACGCCGTACATGAACCTGCATGTGGTGCGCCCGGTAATGGACTTCCTGATCCTGAACCAGATGCGGGAATGGATGTCGCCTGGCTCTTTGCAACGCTACCAGCAGCGCGTGAAGGAAGAACAGGGAAATGACTTTATCATTCCTCCGTCTCAGTTTATGCTTGGGCGATAACTGTTCGGATGGGGAAAATAAATGAGATATATATTAAAGATTGGGATTGCTGCATCGTTGTGTTGCCTGTCTTTCTGTATTTATGCGGTTTTTAATGGCGGTTATTATGGGCCAAGACATGGTGACCTTGAGAATGTTTTTTATGTAGCGCTGGTTACTTCAATCGCATCTTTGGTTTGTTTTATCTTGCTGCTTTTAAATAAAAGATCGCTAGAGAATGAAATCTCAAATGACATTGTTTCATTATGGATAAAAAGGCGACGTCTTGAAGAGCAGCAGCGGATCCGTGATTTAGAGAGCAAGAACTAGCCCACTCAGGCAGATTAGTACCAAAGCGAAGGATTCCCTATGGCTAAAAAACAATACGGCATCATGCCCCCGTTTCCGCACTTGGTAGCCATGTTGCGAGGTTCCAAGTACCGTCACTTTGTTTTTGGGATCGACTGGTAGCACAGACACATCATAGTTTTGCGTGATGGCAAACCTGAACTGGTGCCGATTGAGGACGTAAAGTTTGTCGAGCCAATGGAAGAGGAAATCAAGATGTTGAGTAAAATGTAAGGAAAGCCCACCATATGGTGGGCTGTTGCATTCCAGCAATCTGTTTAGGAATTCTTATTTGAAGAGAAACTAGCATTAGCTGTAAGGTTTTGAGGAGCAGAATCTTTCCTCTCGAATCGCTTTTGATTTGCCAGAACTCTCAATTTTTTCATATGGTTAGCTAAAGACATAATGACACCCTTCATAATTTATTGGTTAATTATTGTTAAGATTTTTATCAAAGTAAAGCTTTCTTTTTATCCATACAAAACCGTCGGTTTTTGAAATTATTGCAACATCAATTGGACCCCCGACGGTCTCGTAAGAGTCTGAAATCTTTAACTTAAATGCGCTGAGGTTTACAAGCGATTCAGCCATGTAAGAAAGATCTTTTTTTGATAAAGAAGTTAGCATGTTTGTTACTTTTTGTGTGAAATTTTCATCACAATATCGTTGCACTCTGTCTATGATATCATCTTTTAATGATATTAATTTTTGCTCTGATATTTCATCATTTACGCCTCTTTCCCTCAAATTTTCAAGTATTACATTCGATAATTGAGATACTGTATTACCCATGAAATTAATAATTGAATTGTTAAAACCTCTAACGAAGGTGAACACTTCATCTTCCGATGCAAATGGTATTATTACTGAGTTGTCAGGGTCTGATTTTGAGCATTTACCATGAATTATTTTATACATTACTTTATTGTTAAAGCTTCCATAAATTTGTATTGTAATGATAGATGCATAGTATTCATCAGAACCGAAGCCAGCAAAAACAAGACCGCTATATAATGATGTGACATTCTCTTTGCAGATTATGAAAGTGAAGAAATTTATGAGCTGTGTTTTAAGATGTTCTGGCAGGTCCCCATTATTGGGGAAAATATCTAACGCTATTTGTAGATAGTTATTAATGACAAACTCTCTGGCATTAATAACATCTGATTCATCAAACCCTTCAAAAAAAGGGTTTCTTTCTAAAAACTCATTTTCAGAAGCATAAAAGTTAGCTAATCTTTGATGGATAATATTAAGTGCTTCTTCATCTGATTCAGGTAAAGCAACATGAAGTGTTTTTTGACTTAGATCATCATAGTTTAATTTTAGGTATCTCCTGAATATTTCTTTTAGCTTAGCTTCTCTTTTAGCAATCGAAGTAATGTTATAAGTAGAGTTCAAGAAGCTTAGGAATGAGTTTAAATAATCTCTTATTGTACTATGCTCTTCATGTCCATGTAGTTTTCTAAAGCTTCTAATAGAAAGTTCCCAAGGGGTTCCGCAAAAGTCTGCATTGTTATAAACCATTAAACCTACTGGGTAGTGCTTTGATAGCTGATATATTTTTTCTGCGTTGTTAAATATTTTAACTGTGCCGCTATTTCCACCTGTCATTGTCATTGCTGAGTCTGCAGCTAACGCACAAGCCACAGGATTTTTTACAATGATTTCTGCTGTCATGTTTACACTCCCAATATTCACAAAATTTGTGAAAACCTGATTAAATCAGAAAGCACTAAGTCCACTGCGCCGGATTAGTCCAAAACTGACTATAGCAGAGTGTTCTGAGGTAAACCCAGACTGATACTCAACTTTTGCCCAGTTATACCATCCTAATCACAATCGGACCTGCCTGTTTTAACTCAGCCATCCCGGCCGGGAGGTAAGGAACGATGAAAATGACACACAGAGTTTCCGAGGTCATAACCTACGGGACGTCAACGGCCAGCGCTACGTATTGGTTTTCGCAGCTGCTTGATTCATACACCCCCGGCCAGTGGGCAGCTATTGGCGTCATTGGCAGCTTGGTGTTCACCGCTTTGACCTTTCTCGTAAATATCTACTTCAAATGGCTCGCGTATCGCCGCGGCAAGTTCTCGGAAGAATAATATGGCTTCGACCAAAGCAAAGCTCAGTGCAGCCATGCTGGCGCTAATTGCCGCCGGTGCATCCGCGCCAACGCTCATGGATCAGTTCCTGAACGAGAAAGAGGGCAACAGTCTAACTGCATACATTGACGGCTCAGGTTTCTGGACGATATGTCGTGGAGCGACCCGGGTAGATGGAAGGCCTGTAACCCAAGGGATGAAGTTAACCCAGGCTAAATGCGACCAGGTGAATGCCGTCGAGCGCAATAAGGCGCTGGCATGGGTAGATCAGAATATGCGTGTTCGTCTGACACCTCCTCAAAAGGTCGGGATTGCCAGTTTCTGCCCCTATAACATCGGGCCAGGTAAATGCTTTCCTTCCACCTTCTACCGCAAGCTGAATGCCGGTGACCGGAAAGGCGCCTGCGCTGAAATTCGTCGTTGGATCTTTGATGGTGGCCGTGACTGCCGCCTCACCAAAGGCCAGAAGAAAGGTTGCTACGGTCAGGTTGAGCGACGTGACCAAGAAAGCGCCTTGACGTGTTGGGGGATCGATAAGTGAAACCAGAATCCATCGCCGCGGCAGTTATTATGCTTCTTCTTATCATCGGGCTCACAATCGCCGCAGGGCTGGGCTATCGATATAGCTCAGCATCCAGCAGAGCTGAAACGGCTGAAAGTCAGGTGACGCTGCAGGCAAGGGTTATCCAAATACAGGCGGATAATATCGCTGCTTTTCAAACTATAAGCGGCGATGTCCAGGAAAAAAACAGGGCGGTAGATGCCGGTACAGAGGAAAAAACCATTGAATATCGAACGATTCTCAAGCGCGAAAAAACGTGTGATATGCCTGTCCCTGCTGATGTTTCTGGTGGGCTGCTCGAATACACGAACAGTTTACGTTCCAGCGCATTGCACGCCAATACCGACGGATCTGACAAGCCCAGTACTGGCACCATTACCGCCGGCGAACTGACATATTGCCAGGCTGTTTTATGGATAACCCCATTACTTGCTGCTATTGAAAAAGCAAATAACCAGCTGGCTGGTATTCGCCAGATTGAACAGAAAAGACAGGAGACAAAATGACGAACGTGCAAACGGGCTTACTTTACTTCAGCGCAGTGGTATCGGCTCTATATCTGGTAGCGGGCGGTTACAAGTCAATCCGGGCCTACTTCCAGAAAAAATTTGATGATGCTGTCGCAGCCAAAGCATCGGAAAACACCGAGAAATAACCCCTCAAGGCCGCATATTGCGGCCTTACTTTTGCCCAGCTTCAAAACGATTCTGACAATGCCACCATGTCGAACTGTTTTGGAGTAGATGATGGTCGAGAACGACACTTCATCGGTTGAGTATCAGCTATCAACCAGCACTGGCCCTTTTAGCATCCCTTTCTACTTCATTGAAAACGGGCATATTGTCGCGGAACTGTATACACAGAACGGTGACGACTTTAACAAAACTACGCTGACAATTGACGTTGATTATTATCTGAACGGCGCCGGCGATAAGAATGGCGGTCAGCTGACTTTGCTCTCCGCACACAGTGGCGCTACGCTACTGATTTATCGTGATCCCGATGCGACCCAGTTAACCAGTTATCTGGCGACCGGTAAGTTTCCTGCGACAAGCCATGAACGCGCGCTTGATAAGCTGACTATGCTTATCCAAAAATTCGGTTGGTGGTGGGACTCTTTGGCTCTGAAAAAGCCAAATATCTTCGCTAACTATTATGACGCGCTCAATAACCGTATTCGTAACCTGCGTGATCCTTCACTGGCGCAGGATGCCGCAACAAAAAGCTACGTCGATAGTAGTGATATCGATCTGCAGCAGCAGATAACCAGCAACTTTAATCGTTCGCTGCGTGTCAATGACTCCTATATAAGCCAGCTACCATCGGCCCAAGACCGCGCCTGGAAGGGGTTGGGTTTTGACGGTGCTGGTCAGCCTAAATTGCAGGACCCTGCAGGAACGGGGCTATGGGGATACGTTCCGGCCATAGGTTCGTTTGAGCAGGGATCGCTACTCACTCAACGTTTTGAGGTTCTTCTGTGGGAATCCACGGACGAATACTGGCGCTGGGATGGCGTAATGCCTAAGGTCGTTTTACCTGGTAGCACGCCGGCGACGGCTGGCGGTACAGGAAAGGGT
The DNA here is from genome assembly GCF_048822415.1 of Klebsiella sp. C360. Classification (NCBI taxonomy): domain Bacteria; kingdom Pseudomonadati; phylum Pseudomonadota; class Gammaproteobacteria; order Enterobacterales; family Enterobacteriaceae; genus Klebsiella; species Klebsiella sp. C360. The sequence goes on along the minus strand of NZ_JBMEZZ010000001.1, from coordinate 662,352 downwards.
AAGTGGATCGACGTTACCGATGCGACTCTTCGCTCAAACCTGGGTTCAGGCGAAGCTGATTTAGGCGGTGCTTTGGTGAGCATCGATAACGCCACCGTGAGGGAGTTAGCAGAGAATAACATCTTCAGGAAAATGACCCGTGCGGATATTAACACGATGCTAAACACCCCTGGTGCCGAGGTCGATGTTGAATACGCTTTACAGGCCCTTATCGATGAGGGTCACAAATCAATACTCTTTCCGCATGATGTTAAGGGCATTTATATTCTTGCTGGAAATGTCACCGTACCCGCCCCTGTAACGTTGATTTCATTTTCTCCTTGCGTTAAGCCATACACAATTACGGACGATTCGTCGTTTCTCAATAAAGGCGCTGTCATTCGAAAAGCGGCAGGCGCTGATTATATTTTTGGGCCGGGAACCGTCCCTCGCTTCTACGGCCTGCTTCTCGATGGCAGAGACAGCAGCAGACCGCTGTTTAATCAGGACAATCAGCAGCGCGGAGGTATGCTGTTTAACTGCGGTATTTATCGTTTTCTGTACGGCATTGGTAGTTATTCCTATACCTCTGTTCAGGTGGGAATGTCTTCCATATGCGCCAACCAGGACGGAGTTTATAACCTGATTGATTCTCGCCTGATTAACTGCACCATTAACGCGAATACCCGGCATGGTGTTTATCTCCGCAATGGTGCTAATAACAACCTTTTCCAGAATATCCGAAATGAATGGAATGGAGGGGTGGGATATTTATCTGATGGCTCCGTCGGCAACATTATTAATGGTGAGCTGGTTGACCGTAATGGCTCGGCAAATTTCGCGGTGCTTAATGGCGGAGGTTTTCTCATTGGGGATGTATTCTCCCAGCGACCTGGCCGAACCTCGGCGGCAGGCTCCTCCTATAATACCCATTTTTACATGGAGGGCGCTGGCAGCTATATCATGCTCAGCAATGTCGTGACACGAACTGGCGTTGATGATGATGGCCAGGGAACATTGACGCCAGAAAGGGTACTGACAACCGGTGGCGGCTCCACGGACATGACTTTTATGGCCAATGGTTGTGATTTGTCCGGGTATACCATTTCTGCGCTTCGGCAGATTACCACTGCCGAGAAAATGATCCTCAGGGGAAATAAAGGCACAACTGACCTGATAACTACTGGTCTGTATCAGTTCCAGAACGGCCGGGGTAATGTTGGCGGGGCGAAGAGTAACCAGGTTCTGACGTCCGGCGTCGGTTCGGTGCTGACGCTCAGTTTCCAGGAGACAGGATTAGCCGATCCCGCGACAGCACAGGCAACAGTTCCGTTATGCAGAACGCTTCTGATTGAGTCGCTAACATCAGGCGGGGTATCAGGAAAATTCAAACTACCGTTTCAGATAAGGCGCGTGGTACAGGCCGCTAATGTTGACCTGTATACCTCCGAAGCCCGTTCATCGCCCACGGGAGCCTACGCTGTCACTGGCGCGACAGGTGTCAATGTATCTCTGGCAGTTAATGCTGATGCCACACTGACAACCGTCACGCTCACCAGTGTTGACGGTATCGGGCGGTTCCTGCGCGTGACAATTCTGGGCAACTAAGGGGGCATTATGAGTGATACGTTTTTTTCAGAGTTAACCGAGAGGGGCGATATTCCCGCTATGTCGCCATTTGATATCTGGTATGAGGAATTATGTGCTTATGTGCTCGAACATGGTAGACGTGCCCCTTACAAAATGGCGTATCTGGAATTTTTCGAGCAAGGATTAACGGTAGAGGAGGCGGTTGAAAAATTTAACTAATGAAATACCGCCAGTGCAAGACTGGCGGTTATTGATATGAAGAAATTATTGTAAATGTATTCGATGACATCAAAATCGGTATAGTTCACATTCTCTACCATACCTGTCATATTATTATTCCGTTTAAGGATGATACCTGATGATAGATATAACTGGCATTAGGATGTCCTAAATCAAAAAATATCTTCTGTAATGTGACAACAGATTACCCATGCTATCTTAGGCCATGCGATAACAAACAGCAGCAGGAAGGCGATGTTATTGAATACCCCCGATGTTCCGTCCGCCCTGGTCACCTGGGCGAAAGTCCATAAAAAGAAACCTACCCCAGTATACCAGATGACAATTGTATCAAAACCAATATAATCCATAATCTCCACCTAGCCTGATGACAATCTGGCGAATTCATAGTGAGAGCTATACAAGCCAGAATTGACAGGAATAGCCATTTGAAAAATAAGTATTCAGATGAGAGCGAAATCTGCTTCAAAAATATCCTTATCAATAAAGCTTTCAAACCCCTCCCCATTCAGCATGTAGTACCCGCCTGGCCTTGGCTTCTCCCGTAACACATAATCTGATGAAACAACCAGATCACTACCATTCGCATCTGTTATGGTAGCCGTATAATCCTGGTTGATGACAATACTGTTAATCAACATTGCCTGAACAGTTTTAGTGGAGCGATATGTAATTAATGTAGACATAAATACCTCAGCTGATACCTGAATCAAAACGTATAGCCAGCGTAACTGATGCGCTGCGACGGTTTTCTAAAACGATATACTGCCCACTCTGGTAAATACAGAGTTTGTTTGTTACTGATGAGTCAGGCTGCGCCTGAGAAAGGTTAACCCCATCACCAATAATTCCTGTGGGCTTTGGCGCTTTGTTAGGCACGTTAAAGAAAGAGCCGAAAAGCGTATTATCATCTTCGAGCCCAGTAATTTTGTACTCGCCTCGACGGTTGTTTACTCCGGCTCCGACGATATGCGTATATGTCGCCCCGGCAGCTATTGTCACCGTTGGTGATACATATCCTTTATTATAAAGATACCCTTCGCTATACAATCGCATTATTTCTGTTGGTGCGGTTGACGGGTCTGCAGTGTTTCCCATTAAGAACTTCAGTACAGTACCGGTATCAGTAGTCCCAGCTATAGAGTACTGTTCAGCCAAGGCTGAAACAGTTCTTTGTATGTTAGCCATTACAGACAGGCGCATCATGTTTCGGACGCTTGAGAAAGATGTAAACGAACCAACCGGGGCACCATCGAAATATACTTCACGTGATGCGTTGGGGCTGTTGCTTAAGTCAATGCCACCCGCAAAATTCGCAACCGACGCTCTCCCTGTATCAATGTAACCATTGAATCTGATATCTTTTACAATGCCCTCAATCTTGATAATCGGAGCTATATCATCCGCTCTTGGCCCAATGTGCGTTATTTGTCCGCCATTGAAATGGACGCCAACGCTGGAAATGATATGAATCGCCGGCGCAATATTGGCATTTGCCACAAGCGAATTCCCATTCTCATCAACGAGGCTGTTATTGCGGTTTACGCTAGGCGCATCGACCGTAACTCCAACGCAGTTACTGATATAGAAATGCTGGCAATTCCAGTTTCTTGGTTCAATATGAGGCTGAATTAAACGAATGCTATGATGTTTATTGTTTGCAGTAGTACCGCCCATACAAACAAAACCACGGCAGGTATCTCCGCCATTATATTCAGTCGGTTCCTGATGAAGGTGAATGAATGTCAGGTTGTTGGTGTTATCATTTGTACGCTCCTGGATATAGACAGAGTTTCGCCCCCAATTCTGAACATGTAAGTTCAAAAATGTTGAATCCCACGCATGACCTACTACGAATGGGTTACTAAACCAACCTACTTTCACATCCTCGACGTAAGACAGCCTCACCGCGCTGATTGTCGTGGACTCTCCGAGTTTTATACCCATATAGGCATTTAAACCAGGGCCTGAAAGTGACCACCCTTTCCACATAATACGGCAAGTGCGGAATTCCATTACCGGAACGTCATCCGTATCAGAATAAAATCGTGTCTGGTTAGCTCCATCCCCAACCAGTGCATATACACTCATTAATGATTCTGCACCTGACGTATCTAAATTTGTTAGTATCTCTCCAAGCTTTGATATGTAATACCCTCCATCAAGGCCTGGCGCATATACTACTTTTCTATTTCTAGCTCCATCCTTTAATGCTTTTAGTAATGCTGGACCCCAGTCCAATGTTGTCGGGTCGCCAACCTTTGACACGCAAAGGTTTTTATACTCCCATAGATTTATTTTCTGGGCAGACATAAACACTGCAACACTGGCTGCTACCTCACAGGAATAGTTTCTCGCCCATGCGACTAAATACGCGCCCTCGCCATGTTCGCTTGAACCCAGGTTTACGCGAACAATATCGGCAATTTACAATCAGCCATTTCAAAGGGTTACAACATGCTGATTGGCTACGCGCGGGTGTCTACCGGCGATCAAAACCTCGATTTGCAGAAAAACGCGCTGGCTCGCGCAGAATGTGAGCAGATTTTCGAAGATACAGCGAGCGGGAAAAACGCCAGACGCCCTGGGCTGAGGCGTGCTATTCGTCGTTTAAAACCAGGCGATTCTCTTGTGGTCTGGAAGCTGGATCGCCTTGGGCGTAGTGTTCGTGACCTCATAACTCTGGTCTCAGAGTTGCAGGATAGAGGTATTCACTTTCGTAGCCTGACCGACAGCATTGATACCAGTACGCCAGCAGGCCGGTTTTTCTTCCACGTCATGAGCGCCCTGGCAGAGATGGAACGCGAGTTGATAGTGGAGCGTACCCGAGCCGGTTTAGCCGCTGCGAGGGAGCAGGGGAGAATAGGCGGCCGCCGCCGGATTATGACCACTGAGGTAGTGGAACGCTGCCGCCAGATGCTGGTGAACGGAGCCAGCCGGCAGCAGGTTTCCGCGGTGATTGGTGTCGATGTGAAAACCATCTATCGCTATTGCCCCGCATCAGAGGTCATCGTCGATAAGAAATAGCGAGGGCGAATCCATCCCGGCATCCAGATAATCGATCGCTCTCTGGAGTTGATGGAGCAAGGTTTCCGCCCTATCCCTGGAGATACAACAAAACAGGTCAGGAAACTCTTTCAGTGGCCAGTGAGGTACAGACGCCATATTGTCAGTAAAAGTAGCATAGAGGAACACCTGACGGGTTAAAGCCGAATGGCTGACATTAAAGCCAGTCAGTTCTGGAATGCTCGATGCGTTGGATTCTCTGTTGATCATTTTGGTTATCTGTACTGTTTTTATGTACAGTATTTTTACTCTTGAAACTGTGAGGGAGTCAAGGGAGAACCCTTAAAAGTTGAAAGAATAAAGCCCATGCATTAACTGTAACTGATTGATTTATAGTTGTGTAAAAAAACGACTTTATTCTATGAATGCACCATAACATTCTGATTATAAAGTCATTTGATTTGGTCTTGAAAACCGGCGACCCGAAAGGGTTCCAGAGTTCGAATCTCTGCGCTTCCGCCATATAAAAGAAGGGGTTACCGAAAGGTAACCCCTTCTTGCTTTTCCCTTTGACCATCCCAACCGCGCTTCATCCTGACCTTCGACTTCGCAAACCCGCCATGCGAAATCTCGTTGACTCTGTCAGCGCCGCAGCGTAATCAGCTGGCGAAAATAAAACCACCAATCCGTTTAAAAGGAGGAATGTTAATTGTTCCGAAGCACGATATAAGCGAATTGATGCTCAGGAATAAAAAACTTTCCGCAAAAAAACTTCGTCTATACTTGGAAAAATGATGATTTACCTGCCACGGTTTTACGCAGAAAAGAGACCAGTGAGGTCAGCATGCCTGTCATTAATCCGCAAGATATCAAAGAATTACGGGCGTTGGTTGAAGAGCAATTAAAATACACGCTGTGTGTCAGCTTAAATAAAGCCACGCAAGGCGATATTTTTAACGCGGTGGCGCTGGCCATCCGTCATTTTCAGCAGGACCATTTTCTGTCGAGCCAGGCGCGGCAGCGCGAAGCGCGAAAAAAGCGAGTTTACTACCTGTCGATGGAGTTTTTACTCGGCCAGTCGCTGCGTAATAACCTGGTGAATATGAATTTACTGTCGGAGATGCGCCAGGTGGTCAATGACCTGGGGTTTGATCTTGAACGCCTCCTTGACGAGGAGCCTGACGCCGCGCTGGGTAACGGCGGATTAGGGCGCTTAGCCGCTTGCTTTATCGACTCGATGGCCACCCTTGACATTGCAGCGTCCGGGCATGGCATCAAATACGAATATGGCCTTTTTCGCCAGTCCTTTCAAAACGATCAGCAGATCGAACATCCTGATGACTGGCACTCCATGCATTCCCCATGGCTGGTGGAGCATCACGCCCAGCACATTCTGATCCCGCTGGGGGGGTATATCGAGCATAGCGAAGATATTGATGGTAATTACAACCCGATGTGGCTCGGCTGGAAAACTATCGTTGGTATTCCCCATGACTATTTTGTTTCCGGCTACCGGGATACGACCACCAACAAGCTGCGTCTCTACAGCGCGGTAGCCTCTGACTCCTTTAATATCCATATTTTTAATCGCGGCGATTATATCAAGGCGGTGAGTGAAAAAATCGCCTCGGAGAATATTTCAAAAATACTCTATCCTTCCGATGAGGTGCTGACCGGAAAAGAGCTGCGGCTGACCCAAGAATATTTTCTGGTGGCCTGTACGCTGCGGGATATATTTCGTGACTACGCTGAGGTTAATGACGACATTACTTTGCTGGCGCAGCATGTGGCTATTCAGCTTAATGACACCCATCCGGCATTGGCGGTGGTGGAGCTGATGCGGATCCTCGTGGACGAATACCGACTGCCCTGGGAGCAGGCGTGGGAGATAACGCAAAATACCTGCGCCTACACCAATCATACGCTGATGCCGGAAGCGCTGGAGACCTGGCCGGTGTCGTTGTTTGAGAAACTTCTGCCGCGTCACTTGCAGATTATATTTGAGATTAACCACCGTTTTCTCGAAGCGGTGGCCCGGCGCTGGCCGGATAAAAATCATCTGTTATCTTCGCTGTCTTTAATTGACGAACATCATGATAAGCAAATCCGCATGGCTAATCTGGCCATTGTCGGTAGCCATCGCGTGAATGGGGTGGCGTGGCTGCACTCAGAATTGGTCAAAAAACAGCTGGTGCCTGATTTCTATTTTATCACCCCGGAGAAATTCATTAATCAGACCAACGGCGTCACACCGCGTCGTTGGGTGCAGCAGGCTAACCCTGGGCTGGCAGAGTTTTTGCACCAACAATTGGGGGAGGGGTGGCCAACCGATTTACCCCAGCTCTCCCGTCTGGAAAACCTGGTCGACGATCCGGCCGTTATTGACAATATCCGGGCCATAAAATTTGCTAACAAAACCGCGCTCAGCCAGCTGGTGGCGCAACGCTACGGCATCCCGCTGGATCCGCTGGCCATGTTTGACTGTCAGGTCAAACGTATTCACGAATACAAACGACAGTTACTCAATATTCTTCACGTGATCGCGCTGTACCTGGATATCAAAGAGGCAGGGAGAACGATTGCGTCTAAGGTCCATTTGTTTGCGGGTAAAGCGGCGCCGGGCTACCGGATGGCGAAGCTGATTATTCAGTTGATTAATACCGTTGCCCGAAAAATTAACAGTGACCCGCAGGTCGCCGGGCAGCTTAAAGTGGTTTTCCTCGAAGATTATAAAGTTTCGCTGGCGGAAAAAATTATTCCCGCCACGGATCTCTCTGAGCAAATTTCCACCGCCGGGACCGAGGCGTCCGGCACCAGCAATATGAAGTTTGCCATGAACGGCGCGTTAACTATCGGCACCTATGATGGGGCGAATATCGAAATCCGCGAGGCAGTGGGGATCGATAATTTTTATCTGTTTGGCGCGGTGGCGGAAGAGATTGAAGAGAGCCGACGCCTCGGGCGTCACCATGCGTTCTATCATCAGAATCCGGCTATCGCGCGAGTGGTCGATAGCCTGGTGTCCGGGCAGTTTACCGCCGATCGCGAACGGTTTGCGCCGCTGCATCAGATGCTGACGGGGGCCGATCATTACTGCCATCTGCTGGATTTCGACAGTTATTGTCAGGTGCAACAGCAGGCGATGGCTGATTTTGAACAACCGGATCGCTGGCACCGCCGGGCCTTGCTCAACATTTGCCGGATGGGGGAGTTTTCCAGCGACAGAACCATCCGCGGCTACGCCAGGGATATCTGGGGCATCACCCGCTAAAAAAGCACACGCCAAACAGAACTGAGTCGCGTTGACAGGTGTCAGCCAACATTGAGGATAAAGATGAACGTTGAATTACATACTGAGCAGGGCGTCAAAATTATCGTGCCCCTGGTGCGTCGACTGGATGCTTCCGTTGTCTCGGCGTTTAAGCAGCAGGTCCTCGAGGCCATCGACGGGGAGACGAAAAACGTACTGCTGGATCTGAGCCATGTCGAGTTTATCGACAGCAGTTGCCTGGGTGCCCTGGTATCCATACTCAAGAGCGTCAGTGGGCAGGGAGAGCTGGTGCTGTGTTCGCTCAACGGGACGATCCAGAACCTGTTCAAGCTTACCCGTATGGATCGTATCTTTTCTATTAAAGAGAACCGTCAGGAGGCGCTGAACCTGTTTGCTCAGGGATGAGGTTTGTGCAGGGCAGGATTGCCGCCGGGTTACTGACCGCCCGCTTATTCTTCGATAATCCGTGCCTTCGGTTTACTCAGCAGGAGCATCACCAGCGCGACGTAGGGCATCGGCTTCCAGAAGAAGTAGCCCTGCAGCAGAGGAATATTCTGGCGATTGAGATAATCCAGCTGGGCCTGGGTTTCAACGCCCTCGGCAATGATGCGCAGTGAAAGCGTTCGGGCCATCTCTATCACGCAGTCCAGCAGCTTGCTTGACGGCGTCTCTCCGGTCACGCGACCGACAAAGCTCTGATCGATTTTAATGTAATCAAACACCAGTTCGTGCAGATAGGAAAGCCCGGAATAGCCGGTACCAAAGTCGTCCAGCGCGATGGAAAACCCGCAGTTGTGTAACCTGTTGAGCTTGTCGACCACCGCCCCATTGAGTAACAGCGGTTCCTGCTCGGTGATCTCCAGCATCAGCTTTACCGCTTTACCCTCAAAGCCGCGCTGAAAGTGCAGACAATCATCGATAAACGTCGGCGAGTTAATATGCGACGCGCTGATGTTGAGGCCGATATGAAACCCATCCGGTAGTTTATTAAAGAGCGGTCTCATCTGGGCGGTTACCTGCGCCATCAGGCTGCGGGTCAGCGGAATAATTAAGCCGGTACGCTCGGCCAGCGGTATAAATTCAGCAGGTGAACGCGAGGGCGTGGCGGTGTTTTGCCAGCGTGCCAGTATTTCCACACCGTATATTTCGCCGGTTTTCCCGTTCACCAAAGGCTGGTAGTAGGGAACGATATAGCCCTGGGCGATGGCGTAGCGCAACTTTTCCTCTTCAGAGGTGTAAACATTGAGAAATTTACGCATCAGAAAATAAAACAGCAGCGAAACAGAGAAAATAAAAATCAGCAAACCGGCGCCATTATTCACCAGGCGGCCGGGGCTTAAAAAAGATGACTCGGGATAGGCAATGCGAAACGGATAGGCCGGCGAGGTAAAAACGCTCCGGCTTGGATCAGCAGCCTGTGGCTGGACATCGCCATGCCTGGTAATCATTTGATCCTGAACCCATAGGGCCAGCCCATTGCTATCCGAATCGCTATATAGCGCATCGCGCAGATGGACGTCGCTGATAGTGACAATTACCCGGATCTGCTCTGAGTGCGTCTGATAGATCAGCACCGGACGCTTATTGACCATCATTCTGGCCGGGAGCAGCATCAGAGGTTCGTCAGATAAAGAAACAGGGCTGAGCGTCAGGACCCGGTTACCGGGCAGGGACGAGCACCACACCTGGCCCTCTTTTATCAGCATAATGGTGCGCAGATGCGGCTGCAGGGCGGCCTCCGTTCCGAGCTGAAACTGACCCTGTTCCGAGCACCCGCTGCGGCTAACGTTCATCGCCGTCACCGTTGCTGCGCGGGCCTCATCCAGAATAACGGCGATTTTCGTCGCCGCCTGGCGGGCGGCGGCGACATGGGCGGCCTGGTCGGAATGCCACAGTTGCCAGTTAATGACGAACACGCCAGCCAGAAATACCACCAGCGCCAGGGAAAAGGCAATCCATGCGTTTCGCCGCTTTATCTCTTTCATTTATCGTGCGTGCCAGGGTGAGTGTGCATAAAGTTAACCATCCCTCTGACGGTAAAGGCTTTTTAATGATCGTAGAAGGGGGATATCTTTCGCGATGACGGCGCATATTAAAAACATGATCAGTATCACAATACCCGCCGGCAAAGACCGCAGATAACGTGCAGAGGCGGCTGCTCTGTCACGAAGGCAATAAAATAATCGCAGCTTAATGTTTTCTTAATCTAAATTTCGGGAACGGATGGTTTTAAGCATTTTCTAATCCCTAATAACAGACCGGCGCTATTTTTTGCTTTTTTAAGTTTATGATAATTGTTTTCATTATCATTCTTTTTTTGCTGTGATTTAATCCTCTCCGCTCAGGCTATTTACCATTAATTGCCCTATTTCATTAAGGATGCGTTCATGAAATCTCGCTTATCGCCCCTCCGCACGGCAGCGCTGGTTGCCGCTTCTCTGTTTCTGGCGCCGCAAGGGATGGCGGCTGACGGTCAGGACGGGATTGTGGTCTACAACGCCCAACACGAAAATCTGGTGAAGTCGTGGGTGGATGGATTTACGAAAGAGACCGGTATTAAAGTCACGCTGCGCAATGGTGATGACAGCGAGCTGGGTAATCAGCTGGTTCAGGAAGGCGCCGCGTCGCCAGCCGATGTGTTTCTGACCGAGAACTCGCCGTCGATGGTGCTGGTTGATAATGCCAAACTTTTCGCCCCGCTGGATGCGGCAACCCTGCAGCAGGTTCCGGCGCAGTACCGCCCTCAGCACGGTCGCTGGATCGGCATCGCCGCGCGCAGCACCGTCTTCGTCTATAACCCGGCGAAAATCAGCGAGGCGCAGCTGCCGCACTCGCTGATGGATCTGGCAAAACCGGAGTGGAAGGGCCGCTGGGCGGCTTCGCCATCGGGGGCGGATTTCCAGGCTATCGTCAGCGCGATGCTGGCGCTGAAAGGCGAGCAGGCGACCCTCGACTGGCTGAAGGCGATGAAAACCAACTTTGTCGCCTATAAAGGCAACAGCACGGTGATGAAAGCGGTCAACGCCGGGCAGATCGACGGCGGGGTGATCTACCATTACTATCGCTTCGTTGACCAGTCAAAAACCGGCGAGAACAGCAAAAACACCCAACTGTATTACTTCAAACACCAGGATCCAGGGGCCTTCGTCAGCATTTCCGGCGGCGGCGTGCTGGCCTCCAGCAAACATAAAGCGCAGGCGCAGGCTTTTATTAAATGGATCACTGGTAAGCAGGGACAGGATGCGCTGCGCACCAATAACGCCTTCGAATATGCGGTGGGGGTAGACGCGGCCTCTAACCCGAAACTGACCCCGCTGAAAGATCTGGACGCCCCGAAGGTAGAACCTTCCTCGCTGAACAGTAAAAAGGTCATTGAACTGATGACGCAGGCTGGCCTGCTCTGATCCTGAGGAAGTGATGTTGCTATGTCTGTTCTGAGTCTGTCGCTCGGAAAGAAAACAGGACGCCTGCCCGAGCGCAGGCGTCCTGCATTTCCGATGGTTGCCTTAGCGCTCCTGTTTTCATTGCTGGCGCTGTTGCCGTTAGGGTTTGTGGTGGCGGTCGGATTCGATACCGGCTGGCCGACAATCAAAGCGCTGGTCTTTCGCCCGCGGGTAGGCGAGCTGCTCAGCAATACCCTGTGGCTGACGGTGCTGGCGGTCCCCATCAGCATTGTGCTTGGCGTGACGCTGGCCTGGCTGACGGAACGTACCGCGCTGGCCGGGCGGCAGCTGTGGTCGGCGCTGGCGGTGGCCCCGCTGGCCATTCCAGCCTTTGTTCAGAGCTACGCGTGGGTCAGCGCTGCGCCCTCGCTGCATGGCCTGGGCGCCGGGGTGTTTCTTTCCGTGCTGGCCTACTATCCGTTTATCTATATGCCAGTGGCGGCCGTGCTGCGCCGACTCGATCCCACGCTTGAAGATGTCGCCGCATCGCTGGGCACTCCGCCGTGGAAAGTGTTCTTTCGGGTAGTCCTCCCGCAGCTGCGGCTGGCTATCTGCGGCGGTGCGCTGCTGGTGGCCCTGCATCTGCTGGCGGAATATGGTCTGTATGTGATGATCCGCTTCGATACTTTCACTACCGCCATTTACGATCAGTTCCAGTCGACCTTCAGCGGTCCGGCCGCCAATATGCTGGCGGGCGTGCTGGCTCTGTGCTGTCTGGCGATCCTGCTGCTGGAGAGCGCTTCGCGCGGTAAAGCGCGCTATGCGCGTATCGGCGCCGGGGCGGCGCGCGAGCAGAAGCGCCTGGTGCTGGGTAAAGGGGCCGCTTTCGGCGCGCAGCTGCTGCTTCTGTTGCTGGTGTTGCTGGCGATGGGGGTGCCGTTGCTGGTCCTGGGACGCTGGCTGTGGCTGGGCGGTATCGACAACTGGCTGCATGCCGATCTGTGGCATTCCCTGCGTCAAACGCTGCTGCTGGGGGCGGGCGGGGCGCTGCTGACGACGGTCTGCGCGATCCCCATCGCCTGGCTCGGCGTGCGCTATCCGCGTCCGCTGTTCCGCCTGTTGGAGGGGTGTAATTACATCACCAGCTCGCTGCCCGGCATCGTGACCGCGCTGGCGCTGGTCACCGTCACCATCCACTATGCCCGTCCGGTGTACCAGACCGAAGTGACGCTGTTTCTGGCCTATTTGCTGATGTTTATGCCGCGGGCGCTGATTAACCTGCGCGCCGGTATCGCCCAGGCGCCGGTGGAGCTGGAAAACGTCGCCCGCAGTCTCGGACGCAGCCCGGCCCGCGCCCTGTGGAGTATCACCATGCGGCTTGCCGCCCCGGGGGCGGCCGCCGGCGCCGCGCTGGTGTTCCTCGGCGTCAGCAATGAGCTGACCGCCACGCTGCTGCTCTCGCCGTTAGGCACCCGCACGTTGTCAACCGGATTCTGGGCGTTAACCAGCGAGATCGACTACGTGGCGGCGGCGCCCTACGCGCTGTTGATGATCGTCATTTCGCTGCCGCTGACGGCGGTTCTCTATATGCAGTCGAAAAAAATGGCAGGGTTGTAACATGCTGGAATTGTCTTCTGTTTCGAAATCCTTCGCCGACGCGCAGGTCCTCGATAATATTCATCTTCAGGTGGCGCCGGGTAGCCGGACGGCTATAGTGGGTCCGTCGGGTTCGGGAAAAACCACGCTGCTGCGCATTCTTGCCGGTTTCGAAACGCCCGACAGCGGGCGGATCGTGATGCACGGCGCGCCGCTGTTTGCCGAGGGCGTGTTTGTTCCTGCCCACCAGCGACGGATCGGCTACGTTCCGCAGGAGGGGGCGCTGTTTCCTCACCTCAATGTGGCGGACAATATCGCCTGGGGTCTGGACGCCAGCCGCGAGGAAAAACGTCGCCGGGTGGGCGCGCTGATGGAGATGGTGGCCCTCGACCACAGCCTGGCGCGCCACTGGCCGCATGAGATCTCCGGGGGCCAGCAGCAGCGTGTGGCTCTGGCTCGCGCCCTGGCCCAGCAGCCGGCGCTGATGCTGCTCGATGAACCCTTTTCTGCCCTGGACACCGGACTGCGCGCCAGCACGCGCAAAGCGACCGCCGATCTGCTGGCGGAGACCGGCATCGCCTCGATTCTGGTGACCCATGACCAGACCGAAGCGCTGTCGTTCGCCACACAGGTGGCGGTGATGCGCCAGGGGCGTTTCGCCCAGGTGGGGACCCCGCTGGCGGTTTACGCGCAGCCGGTGGATGAAGAGACGGCGCTGTTTCTCGGCGATGCCCTGATCCTCCCCGCACGGCTGAGCCCCGGGCGGGCCAGCTGCGCGCTGGGCGACCTGGCGACAGACGCAGGACATCCTGCTGGTGAAGGTAAGGTGATGTTGCGTCCGGAACAGCTGAGCGTCAGCGTGAGCGGGCCGCAGGAAAGTACCGCCACCATCCGCGATGTTGATTTCTCCGGCCAGCTCTCCACGCTGACGCTGTCGATGTCCGGGCACGATCGGCCGATTGTCCTGCGAACCGTAAGCCAGCCGGCGTGGCAGCCCGGCGCGACGGTGCGACTGACGGTCAGCGGCAAGGCGCGAGTGTTCAGCGGCTAATCTCTGAGCAGGCGCCGCCGGTTATCGGTGGCGCCGCACGGAAAGCTAATCAGCTGATGGATTTAGCCGATAGTATCCGCGCCACTGACCTCGTCGCCATGGAGTGGTAGTACGTTGGAACAATTCCGCGGGGTCAGTCTACCTCACCGCCGTTTTGTCGGCGCGTCGCTTTTTCATTCGTCCCGCTGCGCTTAACTGCTATCCTGTCCCGCGATCGGCCCTGTGGTTACCATGAGACATCGCTATGCCTGAATGCCTTATTCCTGCGAAACGCCCCATTCCGTCCGCTTTGGCGCGGGGTACGCTACTGCCTGCGCTGCTGGTTATCGTCGCCGTCGCTGTCGGCTGTGCGCTGGTGTCGCCGCCCATCGGCTCGTGGCGAGAAATCCTGGCCAACCCCGGACTCTATATCGATTTGCTGGCGCTGCTGTTTCTGGTGTTTATGCTGTGGAGCTCAGCGAAGGTGCGGATGAGCCATATTGCCGTCAACTGGGTGCGCTATGGGCTGCTGCTGTGGATTGCCGGCGGCACGTTCGATGTGATGGATGAGATGGTGGTTCAGCCGCGCTGGATGGGCTACTACTGCGAAGATCTGCTGCGCCTCTCCGGGATGCTGCTGACCGTGGTGGGCGTCTACAAAATTATTGAGCGCATCAACCTGCTGTACGTTGACGCGCGCTCGCAATCTCTAAAAGATGAGCTCACTCAGTTGCCCAACCGCCGCTTTTTTATCGATACCATTCGCGAAAAGTCCGGACATGCGTTGGGGCTCATGATCCTGGATATCGATTTTTTTAAGAAAATCAACGATACCTGGGGCCACCTGGTGGGGGATGAAGTGTTATTTTCCCTGGGGAAACAGCTGGCGAAACTGACCAGCGAGCAGGTCCTGCCGGCGCGTATCGGTGGGGAAGAGTTTGCCATTATCGTCGATGGCCTGTCGGAGCCTGAGCTGCACGATCTGGCGCAGGCGATCCTCGACAATGCCCGCACCATCCTGATCAATCATCAAACACCGCTGTCGATCAGCATTGGCGTTGGAACCTGGCGGCCGGGCGAAGCGCAGGAGACGTTTATCCGCAAAGTCGACGAGGCGTTGTACAAGGCCAAGCACAACGGGCGCGGGCGCGTGGAGTGGGCGTAATATTCCGACACGGCAGGTTAGGCCTGCTGCGCGCTGCGGCAGTGTCGCCGATACTCTGACGGCGAACGCTCGGTGTAGCGTTTGAAGACCCGGCAAAAATAGTTGCTGTCGACAAAGCCGCAGTTATGGGCGATCTCTTTCACCTTCAGGTCATAGCCGCGCAGCAGCTGTTTTGCCTTTTCAAGACGCACCCGGGTCAGATATTCGTTAAATCCCACCGAGCCTGATTTCTGAAAAATATGCGAAAGATAGTTGGGCGTGATGTGAAAACGTCTGGCCACTGATTCCCGCGTCAGCGGCAGGCTCAGATTTTCCTCGAGATAGTCCTGAACGGCAAGAAACAGATCCCGGCTGCGACTGACGCGCATTTCCAGCCCAACCAGCTGTTCGCGACAGTGGCTCAGTAGCGCGGCGACCACCAGCCGGGCGGTCAGCGGATCGGGCTGCAGGCTGACTTCATTCAGGCTCAGCAGCAGGTAAGAGCCCACGCGCGGCCCGAGGCGGGCAACGCTTTGCTTCTCCGTGTGCAGGCTTTTCCCGTCCCAGCGCTGAATACTGAATCCCAGTTTCTGCCGGCCAAACAGGATACTCAGGGTAGTGGCCGGGCCGGTCCACTGCGGCAGCGTCCACTTTCCCGCCTGCACGTAGAGTACCTGCAGCGCGGTTAACGTCGAAGCGGCTAGCGGCAGCCCCTGTTCATTAAGCTGACCCTCCAGCACAATTTCCAGACGTGGAAACGGTACGTTGAAGGCAAGGGCAGGCACGGAGATATCCGGCTCAGGAAATCTCACCTGTAAGCGATCTTTTTGACCGATTAACCGATGCAGTATATCCGGCAGATCTTCAATCATTCTTTGCCCTCAGCATGCGCATTATCCTGTTGATGATAATCTATTTTTTCCTCCCCGGCAGCGTTTGTTAAGCCATTTTGCGCGGTGGATTCCCGGTCAGCTACAGCACAGGCATCGCCGAAAACGTGATTGTTGACGCCCATCACACTTTGTTGGCTCGCGTACGTATGTCCAGTTTTTCGTAGCGCTCGCCTCCTGTCATGCCGCGGATGGACCAGTAGAGTTTGTTTGTGTTATCGGAACGTTAAAAAGGAACGCAACATGAACTCATCATCAGCTAGCTTTCTCGATGCGTTAGGCGCCAGCCTGGCGCTCAGCGCGCAAATGAAACACGAGCTCGACACCCTCGGCTACACCGTTGTGCATAACGTCGTTGACGCCCAGTGGCTGAGCGAAATGCGACGGCTAATTGATACCCTGGTCGAGCGCGAAGGCGACAATCTGGCGATGGAACATCATCAGGAAGCGACCGCGACGCGGATCGCCAACCTGGTGAATAAGGGGGTTATCTGGGAGAAAGTCTGGGCTCATCCGCTGATCCTCTCCGCCTGCCGCTATATCTTCAACGGCGATTTTAAAGTCTCCAGCCTGAACGCGCGCGAGGCGTTATATAACGGCGGCCAGCAGCCGCTGCACGCCGACTGGAAAAAGCCGCGCCCGGATTTTCCCAAAGTCCACCTGGTGAATACCATCTGGGCGATAGACGATTTGAGCGCCGCCAATGGCGCGCCGCGGATAATCCCCGGTACCCACCTGCGTCCTGAGCTCCCGGAAGAGGTACTGGCCGACCCGGAGCAGGCCCACCCTGATGAAATCGTGTTTGCTGCGCCGGCCGGGAGCGTGATGATTTACAACGCTCACGCCTGGCACGGCGGCACGCGTAATCGTGAGGGCAGCAGACGACGGGTGCTGCATGGGTTATACATCGATCGCGCGGATACGCCGCAGCAGGACCAGCGGCGCTGGCTGACGCCCGAGACGGCCAGCCGCCTGACGCCAGCGCAAAAGTGGTTGCTGGATGTAGAGTAAGGCCCGTCGCCGGTCAGGGAAGTTCAACATAGACGACCGGCTTTTTCATGATGCTTTTCACGGCCTCGACGATCTGCTGCGGCTGCAGCAGGAAGCTCTTGATGCTGGTTTTAATCGTCCGCAGGCCGCGAAAGCGCTGGGCGTCGTCAATTTCGATATCCGTCACCAGCAGCACCACTTCGGCGCGGGCGATATCTTCTGCGGTAATGCGATTTTCAACGCCGAGCGCGCCCTGAGTTTCCACCTTAAGATGCCATTTTTCATGATGACCGACCTTTTCCAGCCGTTCGGCAGCCACATAGGTGTGCGCCACTCCGCTGACGCAGGCGGTGACGGCGATAATATTGAAGTCCATAACATCCTCCTGGCGTTAACCGCCGATAGTGACGTGGAATCCGGCCGCTTCGGCCATTACCCGATAAGGTTGAATGTCCGCTTCGTCAGGCGCTTTCACCCTGGCCAGCGCCCAGGGTTTGCCCAGCAGACGGTATTTGGGCTCGCCGTATTGATGAAATGGCAGCAGGTGCAATTCTGTAAGATTAAAAGGTGCGAGAAAGTTCAGAATCTGGCGAAAATTATCGACGCTCATGGTATAGCCCGGGATCAGCGGCACGCGTGGGATGAGGTTGATCTCTCTAGCCGCCAGCTGGCGAAAATTATCCAGTACCCGCGGCTGATTGATTCGCAGTAGCGACAGTGCCCGCTCAGGTTCCATGATTTTAAAATCAAATAACACCTCGTCGCAGGCTTCAGCCACCGGTAAAAAACGGTTGAAGGGCCCGTCGCCAGCGGTTTCGATGGCGGTGCGGATCCCCCACTGGCGCAGGCGCTGGAGAAAGCGGGCGGCAAATTCGGCCTGCATGAGCACTTCACCGCCGGAGAGGGTGACACCGCCGCCGGAGGCGCGGAAGAAGACTTCATCCTTCAGCACCTCATGAAGGAGGTTATCCAGCGTCATGTCGCGACCAATCTGCTCCCATGCCCCGGAGGGACACTCGGCGACATCCTGCTGGCAGCGGGCGCAACCCAGGCATTTACTCTGCCGGCGCAGGGTCTGGATCCTGGGTGACATTGACTCCGGGTTGGCGCACCACGGGCAGGTGTGGGGGCAGCCTTTGAAAAAGACCACCGTGCGGATCCCCTGGCCATCGTTGAGCGAGTAGCGCTGCAGATTAAAAATGCGCGCCCGGTCGGCGCGCGTCTCCATCACCTCACAGCTGATGCGCGGTGCGGCGGATAATGTCATCCTGAATCTCCTTCGACAGCTCAACAAAGAAGGCGCTGTAGCCCGCGACGCGCACCACCAGGCCGGCAAAGTCCTGCGGCCGTTGCTGCGCTTCACGCAGGGTGTCGGCATTGACCACGTTAAACTGAATATGCTGCAGCTTGAGCTTGCAGAAAGCCTGTAAAAAGTCTGCCAGCTTGTTTAGCCCGCCGTCGCCGGCCAGCGTCGCCGGGGTGAATTTAACGTTGAGCAGCGTACCGTTCGACAGCAGATAGTTATCCAGCTTGCTGACTGATTTCAGCACCGCCGTCGGCCCCTGGGCATCCTGGCCGACCATTGGCGACAGGCCGCCGTCCGCTAACTGTTCGCCAGCCAGCCGCCCGTCCGGGGTAGCCCCCACCACCGAGCCCAGCGGCACGTGCGCCGAGACGGTATAGGAGCCGGGCGTAAAACGCCCGCCGCGCGGATTCAGATATTGTTCCACCTCTTTGCAGTAAAAGCGCAGCAGATCGGCGCTGATATTATCGACGTCGTCGATATCGTTGCCGTATTTTTCAAAACGGTTGATCAACCGGGCGCGGATTTTCTCTCCCTCTGGCGTCTGGAAGTTGGCTTTCAGTACCGCCATCAGTTGGTCAAAGGTAAGGCGCTGCTGGTCAAAGACCATCCCCTTCAGGGCATAAAGCGAATCGCTCAGGTTGGCGATCCCGATGCCCTGGACGCCGGAGAAGTTATAGCGCGCTCCGCCGGCGGTGATGTCTTTACCGTGCTGCACGCAATCTTTAATGAACGAGGAGAGGAGAGGCACTGGCGCCCAGTCGCGATGGCCGATATCGCAGATATTGCTGCCCTCGACCATCAGCTTGATGTAATAGCGAATTTTGTCGCGCATCTGGCGGATAAGCCCTTCCCAGCTGACCTCCGGTTGTCCTTCATTTTCCTGCAGGACAAGTTCCATGACCTTCAGCAGGTTGAACATGGCGATATCATGCAGGCCGTAGGTGCGGCCGGGGATCGACAACTCGACGCAGCCGACCACCGCGTAGTCGCGGGCGTCTTCCAGCGACACGCCGCGATTGAGGAAGGCGGGGACCACCACCTCGTCGTTGAAAATCTGTGGAATGCCGGTGCCCAGGCGGATGGTTTCGGCGGTTTTACGCAGGAACGGGCGGTCAATCAGCTCGTTCACCCGCACGCCAAGATTCGGCTGCGGCAATTGCACGTTTTGATAGGCATCGAGGCATAAAAATGACAGCACGTTGACCGCGCTGCGCCCGGTTTCCGTTAGCCCACCGAGCAGGGCGGTATACCCGGTGGGAAAACCGGCGAAATAGCGTGCGCTACTGGAGGAGCGCAGCAGGACGATGTCGTTGCATTTTACCCAAAGCGACTCCAGCAGCTCCTTGAGCGACGCCGGATCCTGTCCTTGATTCAGCGACGCCTGATAAAACGGCAGCATGTACTGGTCAAAACGGCCGAGCGAAATGGAGCTGGCATTGGATTCGTACTGCAGAATGATGTTCATATACCAGAACAGCTGGCAGGCCTGGGGGAAGTCCGTTGGCCGGTGCTGCGCATTGTGGCGCGAAATCGCGGCGATGGTTAACAGCTCCCGCTGACGCTGCGGATCCTGACAGTGTCCAGCCATCTCCTCGGCCAGCGCGGCGTAGCGCAGAATATGGCGCTGAGAGGCCTCCAGCAGGATCAATACCGCCTGATAAAAAGGGTTATCAGGCTGCCGGTCGCAGTGTGATTGCATCTCCGCAACCAGCGCGTCCAGGCCATTATTCAACAGGTGCGGATAGTCGATAATGATATGGCCCTGGCCTTTATCGGTCTGGTTCACGCTGAATATTTGGGTGCTGACGGCGGCTTTGACCTCGTCGGTCATCTGGCCGTTGATGAAATCTTTCATTGAGCGCTTTTCCCAGTAGGGGAACAGCGTTTCCCGATAGACGCGCTTATCTTCTTCGCTTATCGCGAAGCGGTCCTGCGGTCGGGTCGGGAAGGTGTCGAGCTCGTTAAGCAGCCAGTAGGGATCCATCTCCGGCGACATAATGCCGGCCCGCGGTTTGATGGTACGGTTGCCGGCAATCAGTTCATCATCACGAATCGAAATGTCTACCTTATCGAGGATCCAGGCGGTGGCCTTCGCCCGGCGAATAATCACCGGCTCGCCCTCCGTTTGCCGATGGCTGGCGGTATAGAGCAGGGCGCGTTCAAGAGATATTTCGCGCGGTTGGGCGAACAGGCTGGCTTTCAGGCGTTGAGTACGATTCGTCATGACAAACTCCATGTTGTGGCGAAGGGCGCGCGGGCGCCCCTTTTAAGGCTTCAGGCTCGTTGGGAAAGGTGGCTGTCTATCTTGTTCATGATCGCGTCGGCGCGTTTGACCGCATCGCTGATATTGACGCGTACGATAGTTTTCCCGGCAAAACGCTCTTCGAATTTGATACCGATATCTTTGGTCAGAATGACCATATCGGCGGCGGCGATCTCTTCCGCGGTCAGCTCGTTTTCAATGCCGATAGAGCCCTGGGTTTCAACTTTGACCTGCCAGCCTTTGGCCTTAGCGGCGCTTTCTAACGATTCGGCGGCCATATAGGTGTGAGCCACACCCGACGGGCAGGCGGTGACAGCGATAATGTGGGTCATAATCTGTTCCTTCCAGTCTGTTAGTTAATTTCAAAATCAAGGTCTAATTCGTCGTCGGCTTTGGCGTCAGACGATTTCTTTTTAGCCAGCGCTTTCAGCACAATGACGCAGGCGGCGCTGACGCAAGCGCCGACCAGCAGCGCGGCGATAAAGCCGAGTTTGCCCTGGACCACCGGCAGCACGATGAGCCCGCCCCAGCCGGCGTAACACTGGGCGCCCAACAGCGCCGCGGTGACGCAGCCGCTGGCCGCGCCAATCATATTGGCCGGAATAACGCGCAGCGGGTCGGCAGCGGCAAAGGGAATCGCCCCTTCGGTGACCCCGACGCAGCCCATCACCAGCGCCGCTTTGCCGGTTTCCCTCTCTTCGGCGGTGAAATATTTGCGGCCGATCAGCGTCGCCAGTCCCATCCCCAGCGGCGGTACGGCGATGCCGACGGCGGCGATAGCCACTACGCTGTAGACCCCCTGTGAAACGCAGATCAGCATGAAGGCGTAGGCCACTTTGTTCACCGGGCCGCCCATATCAAACGCCAGCATCAGGCCCATAATGATGGCCAGCACCACGATGCTGCCTTCGCGCATGCCCTGCAGCCAGTTGGTCAGGTTTGCCGTGAGCGCGCCTACCGGTTCGCCGAGCCCCCACATCATGATCCCGGCAGTAATAAAGGTGCCGATGATGGGAATAATGAAAATCGGCATCACCGAGCGCAGCACCTTGTGGACCGGTATTTTTTTCAGGTAATAGACCACCAGACCGCCGATCATCCCAGCGATCAGCGCGCCAAAGAAGCCGGCGCCGAAGCTGTTACCTACCCAGGCGCCGATGGCGCAGGGGGCCAGCGCGGCGCGGTCGGCGATGGAGTAGCCAATGTAGGCGGCGAGAAAAGGGACCATCAGCGTCAGGCCGGCGACGCCAATATCAAACAGTTTCTTCAGGTTGGGATCGGTGGCGGCATCCGGAACCGCACCTTTGCCATACAACATGACGGACACCGCCAGCAGGATCCCGCCGGAGACCACGAAGGGGATCATATGTGACACGCCGGTCATCAGATGCTGGCGAGTATTTTTTAGTATTTGCACCAGTTCGTTCATTGCTTGCTCCTGAGCGCTGTAGGGTCCGTGACAGTATTGATGGCTCAACATTAGAAAAAGGGCGCCGCATAAAACAGTAGAGAAAAAGTGCATTTACTGGATATTTGTAAGGTTAGAAAAGAATTGCGATCCACCTCAAATCTTAGTGATGACAGGAGGAGTGAGCGCTAAAAGGGTGGAATTGTGATGGCGGGCATAAAAAAGTATCGTGTGTACAATAGTCCAGTAATTGCCAGTTTTGTCACCTAGTCCACTTGACCATCTTTCATTACCTTTTGGGGAATTAATGGATTACTCAGGAGGAAGGCGATGGCTCTGGTCATTGAATTTACATGTGATTTGCCCAACGGCGTGCATGCGCGTCCGGCCAGTCTGGTCGAAACGCTGTGTAACCGTTTTTCATCGGCAATTGAGTGGCGGAACCTGCGCTGCGATACCGGTGGCAATGCCAAAAGCGCGTTGGCGGTCATCGGCACGAACACCCTGAAGGGCGACACCTGCCAGCTGCTTATCAGCGGCGAAGATGAAGCCGAGGCTCACGCCGCGTTAACGGCCTTTCTGCGTGATGAATTTCCTCACTGCGACACGCCGCTGCCTACGGCACAAGCGCTGGACGTCCAGCCGGTGCCGGAGTCACTCTCACGCCTGAACCCGACGCTGTTCCATGCCAGTCCGGTCTGCGCCGGCAGCGCGGGGGGCAGGCTCATTCATCTAAAATCCCGCGATTTGCACGAGCTTGGCGCACTGCCCGTCGCCAGCAGTCCTGAACAGGAGCAGGCGGCACTGGATAACGGCCTGCGCCTGCTGGTGAAAGATATCGAACTGCGGCTGCTGGACAATGACGGCACCGCCAGCGCGATACTGGAAGCTCACCGTTCGCTGGCGACGGATGCCTCGCTGCGCCAGCATCTGCTCGGCGGGATCCTCACCGGTCTCAGCTGCGCCCAGGCGATCGTCGCCACCAGCGACCACTTCTGCGCCCAGTTCCGCGATTCCGGCAGCAGCTATCTGCAGGAGCGGGTGCTGGATGTGCGCGATGTCTGCTTCCAGCTGTTGCAGCATATCTACGGCGAAGCCCGTTTCCCGGCGCCGGGTCAACTGCGGGAAGCCGCCATTTGCCTTGCCGACGAACTCACCCCCAGCCAGTTCCTCGAACTGGATAAAACGCATCTCAAAGGGCTGCTGCTGCGCAGCGGCGGCACTACGTCGCACACCGTGATCCTTGCCCGCTCATTCAATATCCCGACCCTGGTGGGGGTTGACCTCGACGCACTGTTGCCCTGGGAGGATACTCAGGTGCAGATCGACGGCAACGCCGGGCTGCTGGTGGTCGACCTGAGTCCGGCGGTGGCGCGCTACTATCAGCAGGAGTCGTGGGTTCAGGCGCAGATCCAGCAACAGCAGCAGGTATGGCTGGATAAGGCGGGGCAGACGGAAGACGGTATCCGCGTCGAGATCGCGGCGAACATCGCCCATTCGGTAGAGGCGGTGGCGGCCTTCAACAACGGCGCGCAGTCGGTTGGCCTGTTCCGCACGGAGATGCTCTATATGGACCGGCCCGGCGCGCCATCGGAAGACGAACTCTACAACATTTTCTGCCAGGCGCTGGAGCCTGCCGCCGGGCGCAGCATTATCGTGCGGACTATGGATATCGGCGGTGATAAGCCGGTGGCCTACCTCAACATTCCGGCGGAAAATAACCCCTTCCTCGGCTACCGCGCGGTGCGCATCTATGAAGAGTACCAGGCGCTGTTTCATACTCAGCTGCGGGCGATTCTACGCGCTTCGGCGCACGGCTCGCTGAGGATCATGATCCCGATGATTTCCTCAATGGAAGAGATCCTGTGGGTGAAAGAGCGGTTGGCGGAGGCCAAACAGTCGCTGCGCGTCGAACAGATCCCGTTTGATGAAAAAATCCCGCTGGGCATCATGCTGGAGGTGCCGTCGGTGATGTTCATCATCGATCAGTGCTGCGAAGAGGTGGACTTCTTTAGCATCGGCAGCAATGACTTAACGCAATATCTGCTGGCGGTCGACCGCGATAATGCGAAAGTGACGCGCCATTACAACAGTCTCAACCCGGCCTTCCTGCGTGCGCTGGACTATGCCGTGCAGGCGGCGCACCGGCAGGGGAAATGGATCGGCCTGTGCGGCGAGCTGGGGGCCAAAGGTTCGGTGTTGCCGCTGCTGGTCGGCCTCGGCCTGGATGAACTGAGCATGAGCGCGCCGACGATCCCGGCGACCAAAGCGCGTCTGGCGCAGCTGGACAGCCGCGCCTGCCGTCAGCTGCTGAATCAGGCGATGCAGTGCCGTACCTCGCTGGAAGTGGAGCATCTGTTGGCCCAGTTCCGCATGCGCCAGCAGGATGTGCCGTTGATTAGCCGCCAGTGCATCACCCTCAACAGTGACTGGCGCAGCAAGGAGGAGGTGCTGAAGGGGATGACGGATAACCTGCTGCTGGCCGGGCGCTGCCGCTATCCGCGCAAGCTGGAGGCCGATCTCTGGGCCCGCGAGGCGGTGTTCTCCACCGGGCTGGGCTTCAGTTTTGCCATTCCGCACAGTAAATCCGAGCATATTGAGCAGTCGACCATTAGCGTCGCCCGCCTGGCGCAGCCGGTGAAGTGGGGTGATGAAGAAGCGCAGTTTGTGATTATGCTGACGCTAAACAAGCATTCGGCGGGCGACCAGCATATGCGCATCTTCTCGCGCCTGGCGCGGCGCATTATGCACGCCGAGTTCCGCCAGGCGCTGGTATCCGCAGAGAGCAGCGAGGCTATCGCGCAACTGCTGCGCCGCGAGCTGGAGTTGTGATCGGTTATCCGGCCCGCGCCGCTGGCCTGAGCCCGTGGATGCTGGTGGAGGTGGCGACGGGCCTCTCCCTATGTGCTCCCGGTGCCAGGAGAGACTTAACGCAGAAGACATATCGGGAGCGCCATCTGCCCGGACATAACACAGAACAACCGTTTTTCCGGGGCGAAACCGTTGCAAACTGATAACTGTATCGATTAATCCGGCTCTGACCGTCAGTCGGCCCGCGCAAGCGCCGCACCGCCGGGCGATGGCATCAGGCGCGGAGACGATGTTGTGCCGGGTGGCGGCTGCGCTTTCCCGGCCTACTCACTCCATTATCGTGCCTTTTGTAGCCCAGGTCAGCCGTAGCGCGACCTGGGAGCGGCCGGGATAATTACGCCAAAATAGCTTTGCAGACGGCGTCGCTGACCTGCTGCGTTGACGCGCTGCCCTGCATATCCGGCGTCTTCGGCCCGCTGGCGATCGTCTGCTCAATTGCCGCCAGGATGCCGTTGTGCGCAGCGTGATAGCGCGCATCGCCGTTCCCGAGAAAATCAAGCATCATCGCCCCGGCCCATATGGTGGCGATCGGATTGGCGATATTTTTACCGTAGATATCCGGCGCTGAACCGTGGACCGGTTCGAACAGCGACGGGAAGGTGCGCTCCGGGTTGAGATTGGCCGATGGCGCAATACCAATGGTACCGGTGCAGGCCGGGCCGAGATCGGAGAGAATATCACCGAACAGATTGGAGCCGACGACCACGTCAAACCGCTCCGGCTGCAGCACGAAGCGGGCGCAGAGAATATCGATATGCTGCTTGTCCCAGCGGATCTCGGGATAGTTTTTGGCCATCTCCACCACCCGCTCATCCCAGTAGGGCATGCTGATGGCCAGCCCGTTGGATTTCGTCGCCGAGGTCAGCGTTTTGCGTGGGCGGCTTTGCGCCAGCTCGAAGGCGTAGCGCAGGATACGGTCAACGCCCCGGCGGGTAAAGATCGACTCCTGAATCACCACTTCATGCTCGGTGCCTTCATTGGCGCGCCCGCCCAGAGCGGAATATTCGCCTTCGGTGTTCTCGCGCACCACGTAGAAATCGATATCCCCAGCCTTTTTCCCCGCCAGCGGGCAGGGGACGCCGGGAAACAGGCGCACCGGGCGCAGGTTGACGTACTGATCGAACTCGCGGCGGAACTTCAGCAGCGACCCCCACAGCGAGATATGATCAGGGACGGTATCCGGCCAGCCGACGGCGCCAAAGTAGATGGCGTCGAACCCCTGTAACTGCTCGCGCCAGTCGTCCGGCATCATCTTACCGTGATGAGCATAATATTCGCAGCTTGCCCACTCCATCTGCTCGAAGCTCAGCGCCAGATCCCACCGCTGCGCGGCGGCTTTCAGTACGCGGATCCCTTCAGGCAGGACTTCTTTGCCAATTCCGTCACCCGGGATGGCGGCAATACGACAGGTTTTTTTCATTCCGGTTCTCACTTTTTAGCGATGATGTTTGACCACCTGCTTATCCTATAATTGACTGATTCATAATTAATCACGCTAACTGGTGAAACATAAAACACAGATCATGAATAATCTGCCGCTGCTGAATGATTTACGCGTCTTTATGCTGGTCGCCCGCCGGGCCGGGTTTGCCGCCGCCGCTGAGGAGCTGGGCGTATCGCCGGCTTTCGTCAGCAAGCGGGTTTCGCTGCTGGAGCAAACCCTTAATGTGATGTTGCTGCATCGGACCACCCGCCGGGTCACCATTACCGAAGAGGGAGAGCGGATCTACGAGTGGGCGCAGCGCATTCTGCAGGATGTCGATGAGATGATGGACGAGCTCTCCGACGTGCGTCAGGTGCCGCAGGGAACGCTGCGGATTATCAGCAGCTTCGGCTTTGGCCGCCGGGTGGTGGCCCCCGCGCTGTCGGCGCTGGCGCTTCAGTACCCGCAGCTGGAGCTGCGTTTTGATGTTCAGGACCGTCTGGTGGATTTAGTCAATGAAGGGGTGGATCTCGATATTCGCCTCGGCGACGATATCGCGCCGAATCTGATTGCCCGCCAGCTGGCGCGCAATCACCGCGTGCTCTGCGCGTCGCCGCAGTTCCTCGCCCGCCATGCGCCGCTGAAACAGCTGAGCGATCTGGCGGCTCTGCCGTGCCTGGTGATTAAAGAGCGGGATCATCCGTTCGGCGTCTGGCAGCTGCATAGCAAAGAGGGCCAGCACGCCATCAAAGTGACCGGGCCGCTGTCGTCCAACCATGGCGAAATTGTTCATCAGTGGTGTCTGGACGGGCAGGGGATTGCGCTCCGTTCGTGGTGGGACGTCAGGGAGAATATCGCCAGCGGGCATCTGGTGCAGGTGCTGCCGGACTACTGGCAACCGGCCAACGTCTGGGCGGTTTACGTCTCCCGCCTGGCGACGTCGGCTAAAATTCGCACCACCGTGGAGTTTCTGCGCCACTATTTCCAGCAACACTATCCGCAGCATGAGCCGACGGCCAGGGCCGTCGGCAAAGACGATTAAACCCCAAGGCGGTCGCGCAGGCTGTAGTAGGCGGCGCCCATCGCGGTAAAGGGGATACGCAGGCTGCGGCCGCCCGGGAACGGGTAGTGCGGCAGTTTGGCAAAGGCGTCGAAACGCTCGGCGTCGCCGCGCAGCAGTTCCGAAATCAATCGTCCGGCGAGGTGGGTACAGGTGACCCCATGCCCGCTGTAGCCCTGCATGTAGTAGATGTTGCTATCCAGGCGACCAAACTGCGGCATCCGCGACAAGGTCAGCAGGAAGTTGCCCGTCCAGCGGTAGTCAATCTTCACCCCCTGCAGCTGTGGGAAGGTTTTCAGCAGCTTTGGCATAATCAGCCGCTCCACATCGTCCGGGTCGCGGGCGCCGTAGACCACGCCGCCGCCGTACAGCAGGCGGTTATCGCCGGTCAGACGGTAGTAGTCCAGCAGGTAGTTACAGTCTTCCACACAGTAGTTTTTCGGGATCAGCGAGCGGGCGACCTCCTCCGACAGCGGCGCGGTGGTGACCACCTGGGTGCCGCACGGCATGCTGCGCTTCGCCAGCTCCGGCTCCAGTTTGTCACCGAGATAGGCGTTGCCGGCGACGATCACATAGCGGGCAGTGACCTGGCCGCGGGCGGTGCTGACCACTGCCGGGCTGGTGTGCTGGATGCGGGTGACCGGCGACTGCTCATACACCCGGCCGCCGTTCAGGCGAATAGCGTCCGCTTCGCCGATGGCGAGGTTGAGCGGGTGAATATGGCCGCCGCTGTGGTCGAGCAGGGCGCCGACGTAGCGGTCGCTGTCCACTTCGCGACGAATCGCCTCTCTGTCCAGCAGCTCCAGCTGCGTGTTGCCGTAGCGCTCCCAGTTGGCTTTCTGTTCTTCCAGCGTCTCCAGCTGTTTATGGTTCATCGCCACGAACAGGCCGCCCGGTCGGTAATCGCACTGGATCTGATAGCGCTGGATGCGTTCGCGGATAATATCGCCGCCTTCGAACATCATGCTGCCGAGCATTTTCGCCGCATCCGGGCCGTAGTTTTTTTCAATCACGTCGATATCGCGGCTGTAGGAGTTAACCAGCTGACCGCCGTTGCGGCCGCTGGCGCCGAAGCCGATGCGCGCCCCTTCCAGCACCACCACGTCGTAGCCCATTTCGGCAAGATGCAGGGCAGATGAGAGGCCGGTGTAGCCGCCGCCGACGACGCAGACGTCGCAGCTTATCGATTCGTCCAGCGTCGGAAAGGGTTCATATTTGTTGGCGCTGGCGGCGTAATAGCTGGTGGTATGTTCGGTCATGATTAAGACTCCAGGGCAATCCAGATGGTTTTCAGTTCGGTGAATTTTTCCAGGGCGTGCAGCGACTTATCGCGCCCGTTGCCGCTCTGTTTGTAACCGCCGAAGGGGACGGTCATATCACCATCGTTATAGTTGTTGACGAAGACCGAACCGGCCTTCAGGCGGCGGCTCATGCGGTGGGCGCGTGAGAGATCGCGAGTCCATACCGCGGCGCCGAGGCCGTAGTCGCTGTCGTTGGCAAGCCGCAGCGCCTCGTCTTCGCTTTTGAATCGCGTTACCACCAGCACCGGGCCGAAGATCTCTTCCCGGCTGAGGGTGGAAGCCGGGTCGACGTCAATGAAAATGGTCGGGCCGACGGCGGCAGGCCATGGATTTTTCCGCCCGTCGAGGAACAGGGTGCTTTTACTTTCGCCGCCGCGAATAAAACTGTGCACGCTGTCGGCATGGGTGTTGTCAATCAGCATGCCCATGGTGGTGTTTGGGTCGAGCGGGTTGCCCGGCTGCCAGTGTTGCGCTTCGGTTTTCAGTCGCGCCAGGAACTCGTCGGCGATGCTCTCCTCCAGCAGCAGGCGGGTGCCGGCGATGCACACCTGGCCCTGGTTGTAGAAGATGCCGCCGGCGGTGGCGCTGACCGCTTTTTGCAGATCCGGGCAGTCGGCGAAGACGATGTTGGCGCTCTTGCCGCCCGCTTCCAGCCACACGCGCTTCATATTGCTGTCGCCGGCGTCTTTCAGCAGCTGCTTGCCGGTGCGGGTGGAGCCGGTAAAAGTAATGACCTCCACGTCAGGATGCAGGGCGAGCGCCTGTCCGGCCTCGTGACCAAAGCCGCTGACCACGTTCAGCACGCCGTCCGGCAGGCCGGCCTCTTTCGCCAGCCCGGCGAGGCGCAGGGCGGTGAGCGGCGATTTTTCCGACGGCTTAAGGATCACGCTGTTGCCTGCCGCCAGCGCCGGACCGAGCTTCCAGCAGGCCAGCAGCAGCGGGAAGTTCCATGGCACCACCGCGGCGATGACGCCAATCGGTTCGCGGACGATCATCGCCAGCTCGTTGCTGCCGGTGGGGGCCACTTCGCCATAGACTTTATCCAGCGCTTCGGCATACCAGCGGATGGCGCGGGCGGCGCCGGGAATATCGTCGCGCAGGCTGTGGCGAATCGGTTTGCCGGTATCCAGCGTTTCCAGCAGCGCCAGCTCTTCGCGGTGGGCCTCCATCAGGTCGGCGAAGCGTGTGAGAACCGCTTTACGCTGCGCGGGGACGGCCTGTGACCAGTCGCCGTTATCAAAGACCCGGCGCGCGGCCTTCACCGCCAGCTTGACGTCGGCTTTTTTGCCGCGGGCGACATGGGCTAACGTTTGCTGCGCGGCAGGGTCAATGGTTTCAAAGGTGGTATTATCGACCGCGGCGCAATATTCGCCGTTAATAAATAATCGTGTTTCAATGGCCAGGCTTTTCGCTTTTTCCTGCCAGTAAGCCAGGTGCTGAAAATTCATCATGACTCCTTAAAAACATTATCGGCAAATTAATCATTTCGGCGTTTTCAGGCTGCACGGGGGTGCTGCGCCAGGCGCAGGGCATCGTGAATCCCCGGAGTTGAATACCGTTTTATTGCCCTAAATTTCGGCAGGTTGTCTGCATGCCGAATAATTCAGGGACGAGTCGCCATTCACGGCGTTAATTATTTCAGGGCCAGCAGGAAATAGGATTCCCTTCCGGCACAAACGTTATGACGGCGAGTTTTTCGCGGCGACGAAAATAAAATTTCCGCCGTCGCAGGTCTGAAGAAAGCCTGAACCTCGTTCAGGCTAACTATTCAGAATGTGGTGGGGGTGTGGGCACTGATGATGCGGCAGATGCCTGCCGAGGTGTTGCTGAAGCTGTGCGGGATGCCGGTGTTAATGGCATAGCTCTGTCCAGCCACCAGGTGGTACGACTGACCGTTAATGGTCAGCACGATCTCCCCCTCCAGTATGGTGCCTATCTCCTCACCCTGATGCTTAATCCTCTCCCCGGTCGTGGTTCCAGGCTGGTAAGTTTCAAAAATCATCGCCAGCGTACGGTTCGGATTTCCGTTATGAACCAGCTTCATGGAAACGCCCTGACTGCCCATTTCGATAAGGTCATCCTGATTAATGACCACCTGGGGTTCGTCCGGCTTTTCGGGTTCAGAAAAGAATTCCGAGAGCGACAGCCCATAGACTTTCAGCAGCTTTTGCAGCGTACTGATGGCGGGACTGACTTTGTCCTGCTCTATGGTGCTGATGGCACTATGTGTTAACCCAGACAGTTCGGCGGCACGACGCTGCGAGAGACCCAGCTGTTGGCGGATCTCTGACAGACGTTTCCCTGGCGCCAGTCCGTCATCGCTCATATTTGCATTTCCTTAACGGTAGTGGTCAGCGCCGCCGCTTTTCAGCATGATGGCCCTGACAGGCGGTGATAAAACCATCAAACAACATACGCGACAGGGCGTATTCGCTACTGTTCCATTCAGGATGCCACTGTACGCCCAGCGCGAAAGGGTGATCGTTCACGCTGACCGCTTCCACCAGTCCATCCGGCGCTCGCGCCTCCACGCGCAGCTGCGGACTCAGGGTTTTTGCCCCTTGTCCGTGTAGCGAGTTTACCCAAAACGTGTTGCAGCCCGGTATCAATTGCGACAGCAATCCTCCTTCCTGAACCTCAACCTGATGGGACGGGGCATACTGCTGCTCGACGGGCAGTTCAGGATCTTCGCGATGCTCCAGCAGCTCAGGCTGCTCGAACAGACGACGATACAGAGTCCCACCGGTGGCGACAACCAGTTCCTGCAGTCCACGACAGATGGCGAAAATGGGGATGCGCCTTTCGAGTGCGGCGTTAATCAGCGCCATGCTCAGAAGATCACGCCCGGGGTCGGCGTCAGGCTCATCGCCGTTTTCACCATAAAGGTGCGGCTGCACGTTACTGGGGCTGCCTGGCAGGTATATCCCGTCCAGTTTATCGACTAACGCGTTCAGCAGCTCCGGCTCCGCCAGCGCATGCGGCAGGGCGATCGGCAGTCCGCCGGCGTTAACAATTGCATTCAGGTACTTTTCTTGCAAGGTCTGGGTCTGGTGACCCTTAAGCCTGTTTCTACACATCACGACGCCAATAACTGGCTTGTACATTATATTTTCCATGATCGCCCTCACAAAGTGGACTAAATTATGACCGCTATAGCGGGTTTAACGGCCATATCGTTCAATATTTTCTCAATCTAGCAGTGGAAATAGCCCTTTGCAAACTTAATTTAACATTTGACAAACAATTTATTTGCATACACAGTCGATGGGGTGGACATTATATTTAACGGTCTGAGTGCAGGACCGAAACCAAACCAACGGCGGTGAATCATGGAAACCAATATCGTAGAAGTTGAGAATTTTGTTCAGCAAACGGAAGAGAGACGGGTCAGCGCGTTCGCGAAAGAAGTGAAGCGCTACCTCGAAACCTACCCTGATACCCAATATGTCGATGTCCTCCTCACTGATCTGAACGGCTGCTTCCGCGGCAAGCGCATCCCCGTTGCCGGCCTGAGCAAGCTGGAGAAAGGCTGTTATTTTCCGGCCTCGGTGTTTGCGATGGATATTCTCGGCAACGTCGTGGAAGAGGCCGGTCTGGGCCAGGAGATGGGCGAGCCGGATCGCAGTTGCATCCCGGTGCCCGGTACCTTAACGCCTTCAGCGGCCGATCCGCAGTCGATAGCCCAGGTACAGCTGACCATGGTTGATGAAGATGGCGCTCCCTTTGACGTTGAGCCGCGGAACGTACTCAACCGCCTCTGGCAGCAGCTGCGCCAGCGCGGGCTGTTCCCCGTGGTAGCGGTAGAGCTGGAGTTCTATTTACTGGACCGCAAACGCGATGCCGAAGGCTACCTGCAGCCGCCGTGCGCGCCGGGCACCGACGATCGCAACACCCAAAGCCAGGTCTACTCGGTCGATAACCTGAACCACTTTGCCGACGTGCTCAACGACATCGACGAGCTGGCGAAACTGCAGCTGATCCCCGCCGACGGCGCGGTGGCCGAAGCCTCGCCGGGCCAGTTTGAAATCAATCTCCACCATACCGATAACGTGCTGGACGCCTGCGATGATGCGCTGGCGTTAAAACGTCTCGTGCGTTTAATGGCGGAGAAGCATAAGATGCACGCCACTTTTATGGCCAAGCCTTATGAAGAGCATGCGGGCAGCGGGATGCATATCCACATCAGCATGCTGAACAATAAAGGGGAAAACGTGCTGGTGGACGGCGACGGGGAAGACTCCGCGCTGCTCAAACGCGCGCTGGCCGGGATGATCGATCTGATGCCGGCCTCGATGGCGCTGCTGGCGCCGAACGTGAACTCGTATCGCCGCTTCCAGCCGGGGATGTATGTCCCGACGCAGGCTTCCTGGGGCCATAACAACCGTACCGTGGCGCTGCGGATCCCGTGCGGAGAACGGCAGAACCACCGCGTGGAGTATCGCGTGGCGGGAGCGGACGCCAACCCGTATCTGGTGATGGCGGCGATTTTCGCCGGTATCCTGCACGGGCTGGATAACCCTCAGCTGCCTTTGCAGGAAGAGGTGGAAGGTAACGGCCTGGAACAAGAAGGGCTGCCGTTCCCGATCCGTCAGAGCGACGCGCTGTGGGAATTTATGCAGAACGATCACCTGCGTGAGCGTCTCGGCGAGCGTTTCTGCCACGTTTTCCATGCCTGCAAGCATGATGAATTATTGCAGTTTGAGCGTCTTATCACAGAAACTGAAATTGAGTGGATGTTGAAAAACGCCTGATGGTCGCCCCGCGAGGGGCGCATGAGTTGAGTCATGAGTAGCATCATACGGCCTGAGCGGAGCCTGGTCGTCCTTTTTGCTGGGAGCCCAGCCATTTCCCGGATGTCGCGTTAAGGAGCGCAGGCGGCAACGGGGCTTCAGTTAACGACACAGTGTGTGACGAGGAAATGAGATGATGCAGATGTTCAAATATCCGCAGGGAGAGGGAGGCCGCTCAGGCCGCATTGGATGCCAGCCAGCAACCGCTCACCGGTCCGTCTTACCCTTTTATTTATGCCTTACCCCCTTGCTAAGCAGGTTTGTCACGCGAACGTTGTGCCCGCAAACTGTTATCCGCAAGGGGGGAATGGTCGATGGCAATTAATCTTCCTGCGCATAACGCCGCTCAGGCGGGCAGACCGCGTCTGCGTAAATCCCTCAAACTCTGGCAAGTGGTGATGATGGGGCTCGCCTATCTGACGCCGATGACGGTGTTTGATACCTTCGGCATTGTCTCCGGCATCAGTAACGGCCACGTCCCGGCGTCGTATTTGCTGGCGCTGGCTGGCGTGCTGTTCACCGCCATCAGCTACGGCAAACTGGTGCGCCAGTTCCCGGAAGCCGGCTCTGCCTACACCTACGCGCAAAAATCCATCAGCCCGCACGTCGGCTTTATGGTCGGCTGGTCGTCGCTGCTGGATTATCTGTTCCTGCCGATGATCAACGTCCTGCTGGCGAAGATCTATCTCTCGGCGCTGTTCCCGGAAGTGCCGCCATGGGTGTGGGTGGTGACCTTTGTCGCCATTCTGACCGCCGCGAACCTGAAAAGCGTTAACCTGGTGGCCAACTTCAACACCCTGTTCGTGCTGGTGCAGATCTCGATTATGGTGGTGTTTGTCATTCTGGTGGTCCAGGGGCTGCACAAAGGCGAGGGGGTAGGGACCGTCTGGTCGCTGCAGCCGTTTATCAGCCAGAATGCGCATCTGATCCCGATTATTACCGGGGCGACCATCGTCTGCTTTTCGTTTCTCGGCTTCGACGCGGTGACCACGCTGTCGGAAGAGACGCCTGACGCCGCGCGGGTGATCCCGAAGGCGATTTTTCTCACCGCGATGTACGGCGGCATTATTTTCATCGTCGCGTCGTTCTTTATGCAGCTGTTTTTCCCGGATATTCATCGCTTTAAAGACCCGGACGCCGCGCTGCCGGAGATTGCGCTGTACGTGGGCGGCAAGCTGTTCCAGTCAATTTTCCTCTGCACCACCTTTGTTAACACCCTGGCGTCCGGCCTGGCGTCCCATGCCAGCGTCTCCCGTCTGCTGTACGTGATGGGCCGGGATAACGTCTTCCCGGAGCGCATTTTCGGCTATGTGCATCCGAAATGGCGCACCCCGGCGTTGAACGTGATTATGGTGGGTATTGTCGCGCTGTCGGCGCTGTTCTTCGACCTGGTGACCGCCACCGCGTTGATTAACTTCGGCGCGCTGGTGGCCTTCACCTTCGTTAACCTGTCGGTGTTCAACCACTTCTGGCGGCGCAAAGGGTACAACAAAACCTGGAAGGATCGACTGCACTATCTGCTACTGCCGATGGTCGGGGCGTTGACGGTAGGGGTGCTGTGGATCAACCTCGAGGCCACTTCCCTGACGCTCGGTCTGGTGTGGGCGGCGCTTGGTCTGCTGTATCTGGCTTATCTGACCCGTCGCTTCCGTAAACCGCCGCCGCAGTTCGATGCCGCCAAGGCGGAGCAGGCCTGGGAGTCCTAGAGCCTGACGCAGAAACCGAACAAAGGCAGGCCCGCAGGCCTGCCTTTGTTATGGCATCGGTAAGGGACAGTACAAGATGGTAAAGAAATCAGCAGAAAACGGCGGAGAACGGAAGGTATTATTTCTTCTTTTTATGGACAGGTAACTGACTGGCGCGCCGCTCTTTGAGGTACGACACCAGACTGTAGATGGCGACGCCCAGCAGCGCCACCGCGACGATAAAGAGAATAAGACCCGACATAGACCAACCTAAAATTCTGTTTAGAAAGGGAAAAAGATACAGGGCTCAGTTGAAGATAACATCGGGATATGTCTGAAAGATGACGCCTCATCGCGGGAATATCCGCCGCAGGGGTTGTGATAAAATATTTCCCGCAGGAATGTGACAGCCTGGGTTTCAGCTGAAAGGGCGTAACACTCCGTTAAGTGATTTTACAGAAGTGCGGCCAGCAGCGGGTTACGCTGAACGCGAATTAGAATGATCTGAGAGCAAGACATGTATAAGAAAACCCTCAGCCTGCTGGGCGTGGCGCTGGCGCTGACGGCCTTCGCCAGTCAGGCTGAAAATGAACGTCAGGCGATCCGCGAGCGGATCGTGGAGCAGGTCCTGAAACCGTGTGAAGGTAAAAAAGCGGGCGATAAGGTGGTGATCACCGATCGCCGCGGCGGCGAGCACGAGGCGATCTGTACCCTGGCGGCGGTTCCACTGCCGGAGTGAGTTAGCGATATCGCGGCGCCGGTTGCCCGGTTCGCGCGCTGGTAAACAGCGCCAGTCGCGTCTGCTCGAAAGCCTCCCACAATCCCAGGTCATGCACGGGCGGTAAGGTGACCTTTTCCCCCATCTCCAGTCCTCTGAGGGCGGCGTCAACCAGATCCTCGGTGGTCATGACCGTACCGGTGGGCAGGGCGTCCAGCGCCACGCCGGAGGTCGGCCACAGATCGGTGGCGGTCGCCGCCGGCAATACCGCCTGAATACGCACGCCGCTGTCGGCAAACTCATCCTGCAGGCCACGGGTAAAGCTCAACACCCACGCTTTGCTGGCGCTGTAGACCGCGCTGCCCGGCAGCGTATGCAGCGCGAGAATAGAGGCAATATTGATCAGCGTTCCGCGGCCCCGGGGAGCGAAAGCGGCCAGCGCGGCATAGCTCAGGCGCAGGAGCGCGGTGGTGTTGAGCGTATGAATCGCCTGGTGCTCGCGCGGCGTACTGGCGAGAAAGCCCGCCATTTTTGCCGTGCCGGCGTTGTTGATGAACAGGTCAATGGCGGGATCGTGCTGCAGACGCTGCTCCACGGCTTCAATGCCTTGCTCCTCGCTCAGGTCGGCCTTGACGATGCTGGCCCGGATGGCGTAGCGCGCCTGCAGCTGCCCGGCGAGCGCCTGCAGCCGATCTTCACGGCGGGCGGCGAGGATCAGATCGTAGCCGCGAGCGGCGAGTCGTTCGGCATAGATCGCGCCGATACCTGAGGAAGCGCCGGTGATAAAAGCAGTGTGCGATGACTGGGACATGAGTATTGCCTCTTAAAAGGTTGCATTATTAAACCAAATTCAGCATGAGATACTTGGTTTAATAATGCAACCATTTTGCCGGGCTTTTTTTATTTTTGCCTGCCGCGGGCAGCGATTAGTCGTTCAGCGGAACGGCGATGGTGATATCCGCTGGGGCCAGCTCACGGCCATCCGCCGCCTGCAGGACCAGTTTACGCAGGGGCTGGCGCTGCTGGCGGTCAATGAGCCGGGTTGCCGGTTCGTCAGGATCGAACAGAAAGTCATCCGCCCACTGGGAAAGGGCGACCAGCACGGTCTGCAGGGCGCGGCCCTTATCCGTCAGGACGTACTCCTGCCAGGCGCTGCCGTCGGAGGCCGGCTGCAGACGCAGGATGCCTTCATCCACCAGCATTTTCAGGCGTCCGGCGAGCATATTTTTGGCAATGCCGAGGTTTTTCTGGAATTCACTAAAACGGCACGCCCCGCGCAGGGCATCGCGGACGATAAGCAGCGACCACCAGTCACCGATAACGTCGAGGGAGCGGGCGACAGGACAGCAGCTGTTTTCAAGACGGGTACGTTTCACGAAAGCCTCCGGGTTAGTTGTTTCATTATAAAACTATTTGGTCGGCAGAGGAAATTTTCGGCGGCGGTCTGAGTTTGCGAGCGAATGCCAGGAAAAATGGCATAAATCCGTCACAATTAACCCGATGATAATAAATGACTAAGGATGAAGGGATGAAAAAACGTCTACTCGCCGCCGCCGTAGCCGGCGCGGTCATGTTATCCGCCGGCGCTCTGGCGCAGGACACGGCCGCCCCGGAGGGGTATCAGCTGCAGCAGGTGCTGATCATGAGTCGTCACAACCTGCGCGCGCCGCTGGCCAATAACGGTAGCGTGCTGGAGCAGTCCACCGCCAAAGCCTGGCCGCAATGGGATGTGCCGGGCGGCCAGCTGACCACCAAGGGTGGCGTGCTGGAGGTGTATATGGGCCACTATATGCGCGAATGGCTGGCGCAGCAGAAGCTGGTGACCAGCGGCGAGTGCCCGCCGGAAAACGCTGTTTATGCCTACGCTAACAGCCTGCAACGCACCGTCGCCACCGCGCAGTTCTTTATCACCGGCGCGTTCCCGGGCTGCGGCATTGCGGTGCATCATCAGCCGCAGATGGGCACCATGGACCCGACCTTCAACCCGGTTATCACCGACGACTCCCCGGCGTTTCGTGAGAAAGCGCTGCAGGCGATGGAAAAAGAGCGCCAGGGGTTGCAGTTGACCGAGAGTTACAAGCTGCTGGAGACGATGATCGATTACCGCAACTCGCCCTCCTGCAAAGAGAAGCAGGTCTGTTCCCTGAGCGAGGGTAAAGATACTTTTAGCGCCGGTTATCAGCAGGAGCCGGGGGTGTCCGGGCCGCTGAAGGTGGGTAACTCGCTGGTGGACGCCTTCACCCTGCAGTATTATGAAGGCTTCCCCAAAGACCAGGTGGCGTGGGGGGAGATCGCCAGCGATAAGCAGTGGCAGGTGCTGTCGAAGCTGAAAAACGGCTATCAGGATAGTCTGTTTACTTCGGTGGCGGTGGCGCAAAACGTGGCCAAGCCGCTGGTCAACTATATCGATAACGCGCTGGTGGGCGAGGGGGCCAGCAAGGCGAAAGTCACGCTGCTGGTGGGACACGACTCGAATATTGCCTCGCTGCTGACGGCGCTGGACTTTAAGCCCTATCAACTGCCCGGCCAGTATGAGCGCACGCCTATCGGCGGCAAACTGCTGTTTCAACGCTGGCACGACAGCGGCAGCAACCGCGATCTGATGAAGATTGAGTATGTCTACCAGAGCACCGAGCAGCTGCGTAACGCCGACCCATTGACGTTGCAGACCCCGCCGCAGCGGGTCACGCTGGCGCTTAACGGCTGCCCGGTCGATGACCAGGGTTTCTGTCCGCTGGAGACCTTTAAAAA
This sequence comes from Klebsiella sp. C360, assembly GCF_048822415.1. NCBI lineage: Bacteria > Pseudomonadati > Pseudomonadota > Gammaproteobacteria > Enterobacterales > Enterobacteriaceae > Klebsiella > Klebsiella sp. C360. The sequence goes on along the minus strand of NZ_JBMEZZ010000001.1, from coordinate 623,657 downwards.
GGTGATCAACGAGGCGGCGAAATAACGAAAAAACCCGGAGCAATCCGGGTTTTTTAGCAGGTTAGGGTGAGACTCGGCAGGGATAAACGTCCTAGACGTTTTTACGCTCAATCGTCTGTTCACCCCAGAACAGCGCATCTTTATCGGTTTTGGCAAAGGCCAGCGCCAGCACTTCGTCGCTGCCTTCCTCCCAGATTTGCTCCGCCAGTTTTTCATCATAGTGGGCGACTTCGAAAATCGCCTCGGCGATCTCCGGCGAGGTGTTACGTAAACTTGCCCATTCGCCGACGCGATGTGCTTTTGCTTCTTGAGTTGGCATAGTGCTCCTCCTGCGGAAGATTAGCCGTGCAGTTTAACGGCCAGTTTGGCGACATGTTCACCCTGATAGCGGGCGATGGCTAACTCTTCCTCGCTTGGCTGACGCGAGCCGTCGCCGCCGGCAATGGTGGTGGCGCCATAAGGCGTCCCGCCGCGGACCTGGGAGATATCGAACAGCTCCTGGGCGCCGTAGCCGATCGGCACGATGATCATGCCGTGGTGGGCCAGCGTCGTCCAGGTGGAGGTAATGGTTTGTTCCTGGCCGCCGCCGGTGCCGGTTGAGCTGAATACGCTGGCGATCTTGCCATACAGCGCGCCGGATGCCCACAGGCCGCCGGTCTGATCGAGGAAGGTGCGCATTTGTCCGGACATATTGCCGAAACGAGTCGGGGTACCAAAGATGATGGCGTCATACTCAGCCAGTTCCTGCGGCGTAGCGACAGGCGCGTTTTGCGTTTTACCGCCTGCTTTGGCAAACGCTTCTGCCTGCATGGTTTCCGGCACGCGCTTCACAACCACCTCAACGCAGTCCACCCGGTTCGCCCCATCGGCGACGGCATGAGCCATGGTTTCAATGTGTCCATACATGGAATAATAAAGCACCAGAATTTTAGCCATTTCCATCACTCCTCGGTTGCATTATAAGCCAGCCAAATAGCTGGTACCTTTAAAGATAAAGCCTCTGCCGAAGAGTGCAAATCCAACGGGCATTTATTTGATTTATAACAAAATGACAAAGCATTATTTACTTTTCCTTGCGCAGCGCGGCCTGAGCGGCGGAGAAGCGGGAAGCGATGCCTCCGCCATTCTGGCCGGTGCGGCGAGGATGTAGCATCAGGATACATTTTCGCTAACTATTTTTTCTTCGTCAGCAGAGGAAGTTAGCGCCATCCCGCGGCGCGAGGGGATTTTTTTCGCCAGCCTTTGTTTCTGAATGTGACATTTGCCATCGTCAGCGGCAGTCATTCACTAACCTTATAGATACGCGGCAGGACAGCGGCGTCGCCGCTCCCGCGTAATGCACTATGATGTCTAACCTAATGGAGGTCAGTAATGGCAAACCATCGTGGCGGTTCTGGCAACTTTGCTGAAGACCGTGAAAGAGCATCAGAAGCAGGACGTAAAGGTGGCCAGCATAGCGGGGGGAATTTTAAAAATGACCCTCAGCGCGCCTCAGAGGCTGGTAAAAAAGGGGGTAAAAACAGTCACGGTAGTCGTGAGAGTTAACGCGCGACTCGCACTGTTCTCTTTGATGCGGTGTTAATCTCCCCGACCCAAGCGCATCGCCCTCGCCGCCGGCATCAGCCGGCGGTTTTTTTTTAGCTGTCGGAGGTTGCGCTCCCGCCGGGCCGATTGCACACTGGTCGCCCGTTAATCGTCATGGCTGTTTTATGTCTTCGTTAAAATTCTCCGTTAGCCGCCAGGAAGCGCTCCTTATCTTGATCACCATGTTCTGGGGAGGGACCTTCCTTGCCGTGCAGTATGCGGTCAGCCTCAGCGGGCCGCTGTTTTTTGTCGGCCTGCGTTTCGCGACCGCCGCGCTGGCGGTGGGTCTGCTCTCGCTGCGCACCCTGCGCGGTATGACATGGCTGGAGGTGAAGGCGGGGGTGGCGATTGGCGTGGCGATTGCGCTGGGGTATGGGCTGCAGACCTGGGGACTGCAGTCGATCTCCAGCAGTAAGTCTGCCTTTATCACGGCGATGTATGTGCCGCTGGTGCCGCTGCTGCAGTGGCTGTGCCTGGGTCGTATGCCGGGGGTGATGTCCTGCGTGGGGATTGTGCTGGCCTTTATCGGTTTGATCCTGCTGGCCGGGCCGGAAAACAATCTGCTGGCGCTTGGCGTGGGGGAGATGATCACGCTGGCGAGCGCGCTGGCGATTGCCGCGGAGATTATCCTTATCAGCGCCTGGGCCGGGAAAGTGGATGTTCGGCGGGTGACGGTGGTGCAGCTGGCGACCGCGTCGCTGGTGGCTTTCGCCGCCATGAAGCCGGCCGGTGAGTCAGTGCCGCCGTTGACGCCGGCGCTGCTCGGCGTGGCGCTGGGGCTGGGCATTTTCAGCGCGATCATTCAGGTGACCATGAACTGGGCGCAGCGCAGCGTCTCGCCGACGCGGGCCACGCTGATCTATACCGGCGAACCGGTGTGGGCCGGTATTTTTGGCCGGTTGGCCGGTGAGCGTCTGCCGCTGCTGGCCCTCCTCGGCTGCGTCTTTATCCTCGCGGGCGTGCTGGTGAGCGAGCTGAAGTGGAAGCGCAAACCGCCGCCGCAGATGTCAACGAATAACGATGCGCAGCCGCTCCCGGACCTGGCCGATCGTCGCGAGCCGTAATCTTTCTTTCTGTCCCGGCAGCGGCGCTTATTCTGCCAGGCAAATGGCGAGGTTCCATCAGGCCATATCCCTCAGCCGTCGTACCCGTCCTGGTGCCGGATGGCGGTATAAATGCCTTATCCGGCCTACATAACCATCTCTATATCAGATGGTTAACTCTCATCGTAGGCCCGCGCAAGCGCAGCGCCGCCGGGCGATGGCATCAGGCACGGCGTCGCTTTTATGCCGGGTGGCGGTTGCACCTTACCCGGCCTACGTTCGTACGACCTGCCGTTAATTTATTCACCATTGTTGCTGAAACTGCCGGTGCTGACGGCCTCAAAATCGCTGAGACGTTCCCGGCAGGCCGGGGCAGCCCGCATGGATGCGGGCTGAGGGCCGTGTTTTGCACGGACGCTGCCTCGGCCCGACCCGAAGCCTGCAGGTATAAGTCGAAGGCACCACGCAGTGGCGATTTTGCTGGCCGGAGCCCGGGGGTACAGGGGGCGGCGGCGACTGGCCGCCCCCTGTGCGCTCCCTGCGCCAGGAGAGGCATAACGCAGAAGACCTATCGGGAGCGCCATCTGCCCGGAAATAACACAGAACAACCGTTTTGCCGGGGCGAAACCGTTGCAAACCGATAACCGTATCAAATTATCCAGCCCTGATGGTCAGTCGGCCCACGCCAGCGCAGCGCCGCCGTGAGGTCAGGCTCAGTACCCGTGGCGATGCCGGATGGCGGCATAACTGCCTTATCCGGCCTACAGGCACACATCACCCAGGCCCGCGCAAGCGCAGCGCCGCCGGGCGATGGCATCAGGCACGGCGTCGCTTTTATGCCGGGTGGCGGTTGCGCCTTACCCGGCCTACGTTCGTACGACCTGCCGTTAATTTATTCACCATTGTTGCTGAAACTGCCGGTGCTGACGGCCTCAAAATCGCTGAGACGTTCCCGGAAGGCCGGGGCAGCCCGCATGGATGCGGGCTGAGGGCCGTGTTTTGCATGGACGCTGCCTCGGCCCGACCCGAAGCCTGCAGGGATAAGTCGAAGGGACCGCGTAGCGGCGATTTTGCTGGCCGGAGCCCGGGGGTACAGGGGGTGGCGGCGACTGGCCGCCCCCTGTGCGCTCCCGGCGCCATGAGAGACATAACGCAGAAGACATATCGGGAGCGCCATCTGCCTGGATATAACCCAGAACAGCCGTTTTTCCGGGGCGAAACCGTTGCAAACCGATAACTGTATCCACTTATCCGGCCCCCACCGCTCCCTGCGCCAACGCTGCGCCAACGCTGCGCTAATGTGGCTTAAACCGGCGTTACCCTGGCCTCCTTCGCCTCACGCGTCCCGCGATGAAGCAGCGCGTGCAGCAGGATCGCCCCGAAGGTGGCGGTACCAATCCCGCCCAGCGTAAAGCCGCCCAGCGACAGCGCGAAATCGCCGGCGCCCAGCACCAGGGTCACAGACACCATGATCAGATTGCTGTTCTGGCTGAGGTCGACGCGGTTTTGCACCCAGATCCGCGCCCCGGCGACGGCGATCAGGCCAAAGACCACGATCGAGGCGCCGCCGATCACCGGCCCGGGAATGGTGTGGATTAATGCGCCGAATTTCGGCGAGAAGCCCAGCAGCATGGCAATCAGCGCCGCGGCGACAAACACCAGCGTCGAGTAGACCTTGGTCACCGCCATGACGCCGATGTTCTCCGCATAGGTCGTGACCCCGCTGCCGCCCACCGAGCCGGAGAGCATGGTCGCCAGACCATCGCCGACGAAGGCGCGCCCCATGTACGGATCCATATTGCGCCCGGTCATCCCGGCGACGGCCTTCAGGTGCCCGAGGTTCTCGGCCACCAGGATCACCGCGACCGGGGCAATCAACATCATCGCCTGGCCGTTAAAGGATGGGGTGGTAAAGTGCGGCAGCCCGAACCACGCCGCCTGGGCGAGGGGAGAGAAGTCCAGCGGTTTGCCGAGGCCAAAGCCGTTAGCCAGCAGGGCGTACAGCGCGCAGGCGACGATCAGGCCGACCAGGATCAGCAGACGCTGCAGCATCCCGCGGGTAAAGACCGCGACTATGCCGATACAGAGCACGGTTAACACCGCCATCCAGCTGTCGAAGGCGCTGGCGGAGACGCTGCGCACGGCAATCGGCGCCAGGTTCAGGCCGATAGCCATCACCACCGCCCCGGTCACCACCGGCGGCATCAGGCGCTCGATCCAGCGGGTGCCGATCTTCATCACCACCAGACCGATCAGGGTATAGACCAGCCCGCAGGCGATGATCCCGCCAAGGGCGACGCTGAGGTGAGGGTTGAGTCCCTGGCCGTTAAAGCCGGTAATGGCGATCACCACCCCGACAAAGGCGGCGCTGGAGCCGAGATAGCTCGGTACCCGTCCGCCGGTGACGACAAAGAACAGCAGGGTGCCGACCCCCGACATCAGTATGGACAGGTTTGGGTCGAGCCCCATCAACAACGGCATCAGCACCGTCGCGCCGAACATCGCAACGGCGTGCTGCACGCCCATCACCAGCGTTTGCCCGGCCGATAAGCGTTCATCGGGCGCGACAACGCCGGATTCGGCGGCGGGGGAGGTCAGCTTCCAGCGAGGAAAATCGAAGAGTGCCATGATGATATCCCGGGTTAAAGGTTAACAAGCGGGTCGCATAAGCGTGTGATAGCCGCGGTCAAACCACATCAGACCCCGGGGTTCCGGGTGACGGGTAATGGCCACGACGTGACAAAACAGAATGTCGTGCGTGCCGACGCTGACGCGCTGGTCGATGCGGCAGTCAAAGCTGACCAGCGCCGCCTCCAGCCGCGGGCAGCCGGTGGCGCCGGTCTGCCAGTCGGCGGCGGCAAAGCGCTCGTCCATCGCCGTTTTACCGCCAAACAGCGTTGACAGCGCCTCCTGTCCCGCCGCCAGGGTATTGACGCACAGCATGTGGTGTTCGCTGAACACCGGCCACACGGAGGCTGAGCGGTTCAGACAGACCAACAGGGTCGGCGGGGTGTCGGTCACGCTGCAGACCGCGCTGGCGGTAAAGCCCGCCCGGCCCGCCGGGCCATCGGTGGTAATAATGTTAACCGCGGCGCCGACGCGGGCCATGGCGTCACGAAAACTCGCTTTGTCCGCTAACTTCATCGCCAACTCCTTATGCCAGCAGGCAGGCTTCATCAAAGGACAGACGCGGCAGGCGGCCATACAGTTTGCCGGGGTCGCCATAGCCGATGTTCACCAGCAGGTTGCTTTTCCAGCCGTTGTCGGCGAAAAACGCTGCATCGACTTTTTCCCGATCGAAACCGGACATCGGCCCGGTGTCGAGTCCCAGCGCCCGGCAGGCGAAAATCAGATACGCCGCCTGCAGGGAGCTATTGCGAAATGCGGTCTCTTCCGCCAGCTGCGGGCTGGAGGTGAACCAGCTGCGGGCATCGCCGTGGGGAAACAGGGTCGGTAGCCGGTCGTAAAAGGCGCTGTCCCACGCCACGATGGCGGTCACCGGCGCCTGCATGGTTTTCTGCAGATTGCCGCTGGAGAGCGTCGGGCGGAGCTTCTCTTTGCCTTCCGCGCTGCGCACGAACACGATGCGCGCCGGCGAACAGTTGGCGGAAGTCGGCCCCATTTTCATCAGGTCCCAGACTGCCTGCAGCTGCGCATCGCTCACTGGCTTATCCAGCCAGCCGCTGTGGGTCCGGGCCTGGGTAAACAGCGTCTCGCAGGCCGTCTGGTTTATCGCGTCGTTCATCGGGTCTCCCTGGCGACCGGCAGCATAGCGGCCAGCCCGTCGCGTAAAATGGTATTAAAGGTATCGGCGTCGGTGACGTTGCAGGCATGCCCGCCCCACGGCATTTCCACGCGCTGGCTGCCGGGGATCGCCGTCTGCAGCACGCGGGAGCAGGAGGCCGGGACCAGCAGGTCGTCAGCGGCGCTAACCATCAGCGTCGGGCAGGCGATGGCAGCCGCGCGACGGGAAAAATCAGCCTGCTTCAGGGCCTGCAGCCGCTTCAGCAGGTTCTCCTTGCCCTGAAAATGGCTGATGGCAAGCGCATCTTCGGCTTCGAGGCGCGGCAGGCGCGCGGCCATCCATTCCGCCGGGTAGAGAAACAGCGGCTGCGCTTCGACCCACGCCTGCGCGCCGCCGGCATGCAGCAGACGCTCGCGCACCAGGAAGCAGCGGCGGGTGTGCGGCGACAGCGACAGCCAGCCGTTGACCAGCACCAGGGCGCTCACCGCCTCGGGGCGATCGAGCGCCAGCTGCAGGCCAATCAGCGCCCCCAGCGCGTGGCCCACCAGCGCGAAGCGGGCGATCCCCGCCGCCTGCAGAGCGCTGAACAGCTCCCCGGCCATCGTCGCCATGCTGTAGTCGGCGGGCAGCGGACCGGCGTTCTCCCCGGTCCCGTTATGGTCATAACTTACCAGCTGATACTGTTCCTCCAGCGCCGCGCGCTGCGCCAGCCAGTAGCCGCCGCCGCCGCCCAGACCTGCGCTGAGGACCACCACCGGCGCGCCGGGCCATGGGGCCGGAGCAATATTGAGCCTCATCATGTCGGGGTTCCGATATGGGCGACGCTGGCGATTTCCACCAGCGCATCAGGCTTCACCAGCCCGCACTGAATGCAGAAGCGCGCGGGTTTATCGCCGGGGAAGAACTCGGCGTAAACCTCGTTAATCGCGGCGTAATTTGTCCAGTCGGTGATAAAGATGCTGTTGAAAGTCACATCCGCCATACTCCCGCCCGCCGTTTCGATAACGCACTTGATGGTCTCCAGCACGTGGCGGGTTTGCGCCTTTGGGTCGCCGATGTGCACCACATTGTTTTGCTTATCAAACGGCAGAGTGCCGGAGACGTAGATCACGCCATCGGCGAGCGTCCCCGGAACAAAGGGGGCAATCGGCGTGGTGGTGCCTGGCGGAATAATCACCTGTTTAGGCATAACGTTTCTCCTGGGCTAAAGACAGCGGGGTGGCAGGGGACAGCGCGCGGCAGAAGCTCTCGACGTCGCTGACCCAGCCGAAAAAGGTTTCTATATTGAACAGCGCCGCCTGCTGGGCGAAGGCCGGTCCGGCCTGATGGGTAGCATCCTCCAGCACCACGCCGAAGTATTCGAGGAAGAAACCATCGCGCAGCGTCGATTCGACGCAGACGTTGGTGGCGATCCCGGTGAACACCAGATGACGGATGCCGCGGCTGCGCAAAATGCTGTCGAGCGGAGTGTTAAAGAAGCCGCTGTAGCGCGGTTTCGGCAACACGATGTCGCCTTCCTGCGGCGTCAGCTCGTCCACCAGCTGATAATCCCAGCCGCCTTTCGCCAGCAGCTTGCCCTGCAGTTCCGGGCGCTGACGCATCGTTTTCAGCGCGTTGGACTTATGGTAGTTCGGCGAGCCCGGGCCGCCGGCTTCAACATACTGGTCATCCCAGCCGTTCTGGAACCAGATAATCAGCATGCCCGCGGCGCGGGCGGCGGCGACGGCGGTATTAATATTGTCGATAACCGGCCGGGTGGCGGAGACGTCAAATCCGGCGAGATCCAGATAACCGCCCAGGCTGGCGTAGGCGTTCTGCATATCGACAACAATCAGCGCGCTCTGCTGCGGCGCGAAGGTCAGGGATTCCGGGCGAGCGGGAAGGGTAATCATCAGGCCACCTCACGGGTAACAGGAGCAATATGGTCCCGGCAGCGCATCAGCGGCTGAATGCGTTCGCCAAAGGCGTCGATGCCGGCAAGAAAATCATCAAAGGTCAGCAGCACGCCGTCGGTGCCGGGCACGCTCGCGACTTCATCAAGCATACGGGCGACGCTGGCATAGGATCCGACAAGGGTGCCCATGTTGATATTGACCGCCGAGGTGGGGTCGGCCATCTGGCGCACGTTGGTATCGCTGCCGGAGCGGGTGTCTTTCTGACTCTGCTCGGTGAGCCACGCCAGCGCTTCTTCATCGGCGCCCGCTTTGTAGTGCTCCCATTTGGCGCGCGCCGCTTCGTCGGTTTCGTCAGCGATCACCATGAACAGCACATAGGAGCCTACGTCACGGCCGGTTTTTTCCGCCGCCTGCATCATACGCGCCGCGGTCGGCGCGAAGGCCGTTGGCGTGTTGACCCCTTTGCCAAAGCAGAAGTTATAGTCGGCGTGCTGGGCGGAGAAGGCCATGCCGGCGTCGCTCTGCCCGGCGCAGATCACCTTCATCGGCTGCGAAGGGCGCGGGCTGACCCGGCAGTCGTCCATGGTGAAGTAGTCGCCTTTGAAATCGCTGCGCCCGGTGCCCCACAGGTCGCGGAGCACCTGAACGTATTCGGTGAGATAGTCATAGCGGCTGGCGAAATAGTCATCCCCTGGCCAGATGCCCATCTGGTCATATTCCGGTTTTTGCCAGCCGGTCACCAGATTGACGCCAAATCGGCCGCCGGAGATGGAGTCGATGGTGGAGGCCATCCGGGCGACGATCGCCGGCGGCAGCGTGAGGGTGGCGGCGGTGGCGTAGATCTGGATCTTCGAGGTCACCGCGGCCAGGCCGGCCATCAGGGTGAAGGACTCCAGGTTGTGATCCCAGAATTCGGTTTTCCCGCCGAAGCCGCGCAGCTTGATCATGGAGAGCGCGAAGTCGAAATGGTAGTGCTCGGCTTTCTGCACGATAGCCTTATTCAGTTCGAAGGTCGGCATATACTGCGGGGCATGGGTGGAGATCAGCCAGCCGTTGTTGCCAATGGGAACGAAAACACCAATTTTCATACCTACCTCTCTACAGTCATGGAAGATGGGTTGCGGTGGCGCGGCATCCTGCCTCTCCCTGGACCACCTCGCAGAAGAGGTAAAGCAAACGCAATGCCAGTTTTATAAATGCTAATGTTATTAATGTGTTGCTATTGGGTTGCTAAAAAGGACGATAAAAAAGTGGACTGGATGGTCAAAATCAGTGCACGAAAAAACGGCAGTCATGCGCAATCAGGGTGCATGGGGTCGTGTCGGCGAAGGGCTTTTGCTATGCTGGTGGCGTCAACTGAAGGAGAGGATGTATGGCACAGGGCGCGGTGAAGAAAAACGGCAAACGTTCACAAGCGGTCAGCGCCAAAAAGGAGGCCATCCTGGCCGCCGCGCTGGAGGCATTTTCGCAATTTGGTATTCACGGTACGCGGCTGGAGCAGGTGGCTGAGCGCGCCGGGGTGTCGAAAACCAATCTGCTCTATTACTACCCTTCGAAAGAGGCGCTGTACGTGGCCGTTCTGCAGCAGATCCTCGCCATCTGGCTGGCGCCGCTGAAGGCCTTTCGCGAGGATATTAGCCCGCTGGTGGCGATCCGCGAGTATATTCGTCTGAAGCTGGAGGTGTCCCGCGATCACCCCCAGGCCTCGAAGCTCTTCTGCCTTGAGATGTTGCAGGGCGCGCCGCTGCTGATGGGCGAACTGACCGGGGATCTGAAAGCGCTGGTCGATGAGAAATCGGCGATTGTTTCCGGCTGGATCGACCGCGGCAAGCTGGCGCCGGTCGATCCGCAGCATTTAATCTTTATGATCTGGGCCACTACCCAGCATTACGCCGACTTCGCCACCCAGGTGGAGGCGGTCACCGGCGCCACGCTGCAGGACGCGGCCTTTTTTGAGCAAACGGTCGATAATGTCCAGCGGATGATTATCGAAGGCATTCGCGTCCGTTAATTGGCCGGCGGCAGCGGGCAGCTTTGATCGCCGTCCTCGCACTGCAGCAGCGAGGCGAGGAAAGATTCCCGCTCCACGCTCTTATCGGTCATGCACTGGCTCACCAGCATCGGCTGCATGCTGCCGCCTTCGGCTCCGGACGCGAGGAAAGCGCAGTCGGCGTCGCGCAGGGCGATCCATGCCTGCTGGGCCTGCTTCAGTAATGTCTGCTGTTTACCCACCGCACGCTGCAGAGCCTGCTGCCAGGTGTCGTTCAGCTTTTTGTCGGCTGCCTGATACTGCGCGGCCGCGCACTGATTCATTTCGGTTTGGGTGTTGGCGTTGCTGCACTCGTCCGCCAGCGCCGCGCCGCTGGCCAGCAAGACCGCCGCGGCAAATAACATGCGTTTCATTGTTCTGCTCCCATAAAAAAGGCTCCCGTCCGGGAGCCTTAATTAAGCACAGCTGACGTCGGCTGTCATTAGCTGATCGCATCGCCGATTTCCCGGATGGCGGCGCACAGCGCCACCGGGGAGCCCGTCTTAGCCGATGGTCATCAGGCTGGCGTTACCGCCTGCCGCCGCGGTGTTGACGCTCAGCGAACGCTCGATGTACAACCGCTCCAGCAGCAGATTGGTTTCGCCGCGGGCGAAGCCCTGCACGGAGACAATCGCCCCGTCGCGCGCCGCCACCTGCTCGCACAGCTCGCGCAGCTGGTCGGAGTCGCCGTGATAGATAACCGCGTCGAAGGCCTGGCCAGGCAACTGATCCGCTTTGGCGAAACGGATCCGCTCGCTGACGTCCCGCGGGAGTTTCTTCGCCAGATCGCGCTGCAGGGCGCTGTCCGGCCACAGCACTTCACAACCGACCGCCAGCACGGCCGCCAGCTGGATCAGCGCATCCTGCTCATTATCCGCCACGCACAGCACGCGCTCGCGAGGCATCAGCGTCAGGGTGTTGCGCTCGCCGGTGGGCCCCGGAAGCAGGCGTTGGGTGCCGCTTTGCGCCTGCTCGCTGTACTGCTGGCACAGCGCCTGCAGCTCAGGACGGCCCGCCGCCCACTGCTGCAGCGCCTGCAGCGGTTTTTCCAGCAGCGTTTTCAGCTGGGCGTCCAGCGGACGCTCTGCATCCTGGCGGGCGAAGGTCACGCCAACCGCGCCCTGCGGACGGCTGGAGAGCAGGCGGTAAAGGTACAGCGGACCGCCTGCTTTTGGACCGGTACCGGACAACCCTTCGCCGCCGAACGGCTGCACGCCGACCACCGCGCCAACCATATTGCGGTTGACGTACAGGTTGCCCACCTTCGCGCTGCCGGTGACCTGGGCGATGGTCTCGTCGATACGGGTATGTACGCCGAGGGTCAGGCCGTAGCCGGAAGCGTTAATCTGCTCCACCAGTTTGTCCAGCTCGTTACGGTTATAGCGCACCACGTGCAGCACCGGGCCGAAGACCTCTTTTTTCAGTTCGTCGAAGCTGTCGAGTTCGATAAGCGTCGGCGGCACAAAGGTCCCGTGGTTCCATTCGCGGGCGTCTTCGCTATTCTCGCGCACCGCCTGATAGACGGTGCGGCCTTTGGCGCGCATCGTCTGAATATGGCGTTCGATATTCTCTTTCGCTTCCGCATCGATAACCGGGCCGATATCGGTGGTCAGGCGGCCGGGATTGCCCATCCGGCACTCGCTCATCGCGCCGCGCAGCATGGTTAAGGTGTGGTCGGCTACCTCTTCCTGCAGGCAGAGGACGCGCAGGGCGGAGCAGCGCTGACCGGCGCTGTCGAACGCGGAAGCCAGGACGTCGATCACCACCTGCTCGGTAAGCGCCGACGAGTCGACGATCATCGCGTTCATCCCGCCGGTTTCGGCGATCAGCGGCGTTGGGCGTCCCTGAGCGTCGAGGCGGCTGGCGATATTGCGTTGCAGCAGGGTGGCCACTTCGGTGGAGCCGGTGAACATCACGCCGCGCACGCGCTCATCGGATGTCAGCGCGGCGCCGACGGTTTCCCCGCGGCCCGGCAGCAGCTGGATCACCCCTGGCGGCACGCCGGCTTCCAGCAGGATCGCCACGCCCTGGGCGGCGATAAGCGGCGTCTGCTCGGCCGGTTTCGCCAGCACGCTGTTGCCGGCCGCCAGCGCGGCGGCAATCTGCCCGGTGAAGATCGCCAGCGGGAAGTTCCATGGGCTGATGCAGACCACCGGACCCAGCGGACGGTGGGTTTCATTATCGAAATCGTCGCGCACCTGACCGGCGTAGTAGTGGAGGAAGTCAACGGCTTCGCGCACTTCGGCGATGGCGTTGCTGAAGGTTTTACCCGCTTCGCGCACCAGGATCCCCATCAGGGTCGGCATCTGGCTTTCCATCAGCACCGCGGCGCGCTCAAGAATGGCGGCGCGCTCCTGCGGCGGGGTGGCGAACCAGATGGGCGCGTTATTGATAGCGCTGGTGAGCGCCTGCTGCACTTCGTCATCGCTGGCTTCGCGGACGTAACCGACGATATCCTTCGGCTCCGCCGGGTTGACCACCGGCTGCATCTCGCCTTCGGCCACCGGCTGCTCCAGCATCGGCAATGCCTGCCATTTATGCAGGGCGCTGTTGAGCAGGGAAGAGGAGAGGGAGGCCAGACGATGCTCGTTAGCCAGATCCAGACCGGCGGAGTTGCTCCGGCCGCTGCCGTAGAGATCGCGCGGCAGCGGAATTTTCGGGTGCGGCAGACCGGCCTGGCCTTCCTGCTGCGCCAGTTTTTCCACCGCACTGACCGGGTCGGCCACCAGCTCGTCCAGCGGCAGGGTATTGTCCGCGATACGGTTGACGAAGGAGGTATTGGCGCCATTCTCCAGCAGACGACGCACCAGATACGCCAGCAGCGTCTCGTGGGTGCCCACCGGGGCGTAGATCCGGCACGGCCGGTTCAGTTTGCCGTCGGCGACTTTGCCCACCACCTGCTCGTACAGCGGTTCGCCCATGCCGTGCAGGCACTGGAACTCATACTGGCCAGGGTAGTAGTTCTGGCCCGCCAGCTGGTAGATAGCCGCCAGAGTATGGGCGTTGTGAGTGGCGAACTGCGGATAAATCAGGTTCGGCACCGCCAGCAGCTTTTTCGCGCAGGCGAGATAGGAGACGTCGGTGTAAACCTTGCGGGTGTAGACCGGGTAGCCTTCGAGACCTTCCATTTGCGCGCGTTTGATTTCGCTGTCCCAGTAGGCGCCTTTCACCAGACGGATCATCAGGCGACGACGGCTGCGGGTGGCGAGATCGATCAGCGCGTCGATGACGAACGGGCAGCGCTTCTGGTAGGCCTGAATAACAAAACCGATGCCGTTCCAGCCCGCCAGCTCCGGCTCGAAGCACAGTTTTTCCAGCAGGTCGAGGGAGATCTCGAGACGGTCGGCCTCTTCAGCATCGATGTTAATGCCGATGTCATACTGGCGCGCCAGCAGGGTCAGCGATTTCAGACGCGGATAGAGCTCTTCCATCACCCGGTCATACTGGGCGCGGCTGTAGCGCGGGTGCAGAGCCGAGAGCTTAATGGAGATGCCCGGGCCTTCATAAATGCCGCGGCCGTTGGAAGCTTTGCCGATGGCATGGATCGCCTGCTGATAAGAGACCATATAGGCCTGGGCGTCGGCGGCGGTCAGGGCCGCTTCGCCGAGCATATCGTAGGAGTAGCGGAAACCTTTATCTTCCAGCTTGCGGGCGTTAGCCAGCGCTTCGGCGATGGTTTCCCCGGTGACGAACTGCTCGCCCATCAGGCGCATCGCCATATCCACGCCCTTACGGATCAGCGGTTCGCCGCTCTTGCCAATGATGCGGTTCAGCGAGCGTGAGAGGCTGGTTTCGTTGTGGGTGGAGACCAGTTTGCCGGTGAACAGCAGCCCCCAGGTGGCGGCATTGACGAACAGCGACGGGCTGCGGCCGATGTGCGACTGCCAGTTGCCGTTGCTGATTTTGTCGCGGATCAGCGCATCGCGGGTGGCTTTATCCGGAATACGCAGCAGGGCTTCCGCCAGGCACATCAGCGCCACCCCTTCCTGTGAGGAGAGGGAGAACTCCTGCAGCAGACTCTGCACCATGCCGGCGCGGCCGCTGGCGGTCTTCTGGTTGCGCAGTTTTTCCGCCAGCTGATACGCCAGCTTATGCGCCTGCTCGCCCAGCGGCTGCGGCAGTCGGGCCTGCTCCAGCAGCATCGGCACCGCGTCGGTTTCCGGGCGACGCCAGGCGGCGGTGATCGCCGCGCGGCTAACCGACTGCGGCAGGATCTGCTCGGCGAATTCGAGGAACGGCTGATACGGCTCTTCCGCCGGGGAACCCGCTTCATCGCTTTCATTGGCGGCCCCGGAGAGCAGCGCCGGCAGTTCGGGCAGCGTTTCGTCGTTCTCCAGCTTTTCCAGATAGTTGAAGATGGCCTGCTTAATCAGCCAGTGCGGCGTGCGGTCAATGCGGCTCGCGGCGGACTTAATGCGCTCGCGGGTTGCGTCGTCAAGCTTAACACCCATGGTGGTGGTGCCCATGCTCAAAACTCCTGTCATTTATCGTTAGGCTTATGCGGTTGCCTGGAAATATCCACTATGTTGCAACTTTGTGCAACCTTGTTAATTGAGGCGTGTGACGAAAGCCGTGAAATGGCTGATTTGTTAAAAATAGTGCCTAAAATAGCAGAATTTTAACCCCGGGCTCATAGGGTATTTGTATGCGTGAGTTAACACTTTTGTTTGGTGCAACCTTTAAAAACGTGAGAGAGTGCAACCTCTCGCAAATTGACGTTTTGCGCCGTCGGTTTTTCGTGTAAATGCTGTGTTAAATCGTTTGTGAAAAACCGAAGCTTCCGTCAGGATACGGTCGCCCAATTAAACAATGCGCCATTACCCCGTTCCGGTAGTGGAAAAAAACGACGAAGTTGGACGCTGTCGATAAAAATTCTGGAGACTTTGCATGGCTATTAGCACACCGATGCTGGTGACATTTATTATTTATATTTTTGGTATGGTATTAATAGGGTTTATTGCCTGGCGTTCGACCAAAAACTTTGATGATTATATTCTCGGGGGACGCAGTCTGGGGCCATTTGTGACCGCGCTTTCCGCCGGCGCCTCGGACATGAGCGGCTGGCTGCTGATGGGCCTGCCGGGCGCCATTTTCCTCTCCGGGATTTCCGAAAGCTGGATCGCCATCGGCTTAACGCTGGGGGCGTGGGTTAACTGGAAGCTGGTAGCCGGGCGCCTGCGCGTGCATACCGAGGTGAATAATAACGCCCTGACGCTGCCCGATTATTTTACCGGCCGTTTTGAAGATAAAAGCCGGGTGCTGAGAATTATTTCAGCGCTGGTTATTCTGCTGTTCTTTACCATCTATTGCGCCTCGGGAATTGTGGCGGGGGCGCGTCTGTTTGAAAGCACCTTCGGCATGAGTTATGAAACCGCGCTGTGGGCCGGCGCGGCGGCGACGATTATCTATACCTTTGTCGGCGGCTTCCTCGCCGTCAGCTGGACGGATACCGTGCAGGCCAGCCTGATGATTTTCGCGCTGATCCTCACCCCAGTGATCGTGATTATTTCCGTCGGCGGCTTTGGCGATTCGCTGGAAGTCATTAAGCAAAAGAGCATCGAAAATATCGACATGCTGAAAGGGCTGAATTTTGTGGCGATTATTTCGCTGATGGGCTGGGGGCTGGGTTATTTCGGTCAGCCGCATATTCTGGCGCGCTTTATGGCGGCAGATTCGCACCACAGCATCGTCCACGCGCGTCGCATTAGTATGACCTGGATGATCCTCTGCCTCGCCGGGGCGGTGGCCGTCGGCTTCTTTGGTATCGCCTACTTCAATAGCAACCCGAGCCTGGCGGGCGCGGTTAACCAGAACGCCGAGCGCGTGTTTATCGAACTGGCGCAAATCCTGTTTAACCCATGGATTGCCGGGATCCTGCTGTCGGCGATTCTGGCGGCGGTGATGTCCACTCTGAGCTGTCAGCTGCTGGTCTGCTCCAGCGCGATTACCGAAGACCTGTATAAAGCCTTCCTGCGTAAAAACGCCGGTCAGAAAGAGCTGGTGTGGGTGGGCCGGATGATGGTGCTGGTGGTTGCCCTGGTGGCGATTGCCCTGGCGGCCAATCCGGAAAACCGCGTGCTGGGTCTGGTGAGCTATGCCTGGGCCGGCTTCGGCGCCGCCTTTGGTCCGGTGGTGCTGTTCTCGGTGATGTGGTCGCGCATGACCCGTAACGGCGCGCTGGCCGGGATGGTGATTGGCGCCCTGACCGTGATCGTCTGGAAGCAGTTTGGCTGGCTGGGCCTGTATGAAATTATTCCGGGCTTTGTCTTCGGCAGCATCGGGATCGTGGTCTTTAGCCTGCTGGATAAAGCGCCGTCGGCCAGCATGCAGCAGCGCTTCGCCGAAGCGGATGCCCACTACCATACGCCGCCGCCGGTACGCGCCACGGCTGAGTAAGATCAACTGATGTTCACGAGCCCGCCGCTGGCGGGCTTTTTTTGCCTGTTGCCGGACCGGAATATTATAACCCTTGCTAATTATTTGAAAATCCGCTGATATTTCCTGACTAATAACAATGAGGATAGCAAAGATGACGTTCAGACAGGGTGCAATGGCGCTGGTGCTGGCAGGGTTACTCAGCGGCTGCGCGGCGGGTGGAAGTTCGTCGACCAGCGCGCCGAAGCCCGGCGCCTGCCCGGCGGATAAGTCCATGGTGCAAACCACGCTTTACTTCGGCCTGAGCCGCCCGGCGGGGAAAGACATCACCCCTGATGAGTGGCAACAGTTTGTCGACCGTGACGTCACGCCGCGCTTTCGCGACGGGCTGACGGTGTTTGACGCTCGCGGCCAGTGGCTGGGCCAGGATGGACAGGTGGTGCGGGAGCAGAGTAAGGCGCTGATGGTGATCCATGGCAACGACGCGCAGAGCGAGGCCGGTATTGAGGCGCTGCGCCAGGGCTATAAATCACGGTTCGCGCAGGAGTCGGTGATGCGTGTCGACCAGCCGGTCTGCGTACAGTTCTGAGTTAACGGCGGGGGCAGCCCCGCCGTTTGTCTTACAGCACCAGCCCGGCGAAGCTGGCCGAAAGCAGGCTCACCAGCGTGGCGCTATACACCAGCCGCAGGCCGAAGCGGGAGACAATATTGCCCTGCGGTTCATTCAGGCCTTTGATCGCCCCGGCGATAATGCCGATCGAGGCAAAGTTGGCAAACGATACCAGAAAGACCGAGAGAATGCCGAGCCCGCGCGGCGTCATGCTAGCGGCAATCTTTTGCAGCTCAATCATCGCCACAAATTCGTTCGCGACCAGCTTGGTGGCCATGATGCTGCCGGCGTTCAGCGCATCGCTCAGCGGAATGCCGATAAGCCAGGCCAGCGGATAGAAGACGTAGCCGAGGATCTGCTGGAAGCTGAGGCCAAACAGGGTAGCGAACAGCGCGTTAATGGCGCTGATCAGCGCGATAAAGCCGATCAGCATCGCCAGAATAATCATCGCCACCTTAAAGCCGGCCAGAATATATTCCCCGAGCATTTCAAAGAAACTCTGCGATTCATGCAGCTTCTCCAGCTTTATTTCCTGCTCGCTGCCCGGCCGCGTCGGGTTAATCACCGACAGCACGATAAAGGTGCTGAACATATTCAGGATCAGCGCCGCGACGACGTATTTGGCGTCCAGCATGGTCATATAGGCGCCGACGATCGACAGCGATACGGTCGACATGGCCGTCGCCGCCATGGTGAACAGACGCCGCGAGGAGAGGTCGCCCAGCACGCCTTTGTAGGCGATGAAGTTTTCTGACTGGCCGAGGATCAGTGAGCTGACGGCGTTAAAAGATTCCAGCTTACCCATGCCGTTGACCTTCGACAGCAGGGTGCCAATGACGCGAATAAAAATCGGCAGGATCCGCCAGTGCTGGAGAATACCAATCAGCGCGGAAATAAACACAATCGGACACAGGACGCCAAGGAAAATAAAGGCTAAGCCTTTTTCGCTCATGCCGCCAAAGACGAAATTGGTCCCTTCGGCGGCAAAGCCTAATAGCGAAGCAAAAAAGCCGGAGATATTTTTCACCAGCCACAGGCCGCTTTCGGCGTGCAGGAAAAAGAAAGCGAGCGCTATTTCGATAATAATCAACTGGAGAATATAACGAATACGAATTTTTTGTCTGTCATAGCTGACAAGCCAGGCCAGGGCGAGGATCACCGCCAGCGCCAGCAGGAAATGAAAAAATGCAGTCATGTTGTTCTTTTCGAAGGTCAATAAGGCCGCCATTTAGCCATAGCCGCTGCGACGGGTAAATATCTGACGTAAAAAATCCTTTGCTTATTCTTTTCCCTCATAACAGGCGAATATTTTCATAAGTCATTATTTGCCAGCGATTTATTTACAACTGATCATCATTCTCTGCACATTTTGCTTGTGTTTCTGAGTATTGTAATGATAATCACTATCATAAATATTACCTGTTTTTGCATTCATTGACGGTGCTTTACATTTAAGGGTATTGGCATGTTTGTCCCATTTCTCATTATGTTACGCGAAGGCCTGGAGGCGGCGCTGATTGTCAGCCTGATCGCCAGCTATCTGAAACGCACCCAGCGCGGCAACTGGATTGGCGTGATGTGGATTGGCGTGATCCTCGCGGCGGCGCTGTGTCTTGGCTTAGGCATTTTTATCAACGAAACCACCGGTGAATTTCCTCAGCGTGAACAGGAGCTGTTCGAAGGGATTGTCGCGGTCATCGCGGTGGTGATCCTGACGTGGATGGTCTTCTGGATGCGCAATGTCTCACGCAACGTCAAGCAGCAGCTGGAGCAGGCCGTGGACAAGGCGCTACAGCGCGGCAATCACCATGGCTGGGCGCTGGTGATGATGGTCTTTTTCGCGGTCGCCCGTGAGGGGCTGGAGTCGGTCTTCTTTCTGCTGGCGGCATTCCAGCAGGATGTCGGCATCTGGCCGCCGCTGGGGGCGCTACTGGGGCTGGCCACGGCTATCGTACTGGGCTTCCTGCTCTACTGGGGCGGTATCCGCCTCAACCTCGGCGTGTTCTTCAAATGGACCAGCCTGTTTATCCTGCTGGTGGCCGCTGGCCTGGCCGCGGGGGCGATCCGCGCCTTCCACGAGGCGGGCCTGTGGAACCTGTTCCAGGAGACCGCCTTCGATCTGAGCGCTGTGCTGTCGACGCATACGCTGTTCGGCACGCTGCTGGAAGGGATCTTCGGCTACCAGGAGACGCCAAGCGTCAGCGAAGTGGCTGTTTATCTGCTTTATCTGATCCCGGCGCTGGTGCTGTTTGCGCTGCCGCCGCGAAATAATACGACTGCCTCGCGGGCTGCCTGACCGGGCGCTGCGAGCTTATAAGCGACACTCTACTTACCGAAAGGGATGATCATGATGATTCATTTTCGCCGTAATGCGCTGCGGGTGACCGTGGCCGCGCTGCTCTGCTCTGCATTCGGTGCTCAGGCTGCGGATATCCCGCAGGTCAAAGTCACCGTCAACGATAAACAGTGCGAGCCGATGCAGGTGACCGTTAACGCGGGTAAAACCCAGTTTATTATTCAGAACCACAGCCAGAAAGCGCTGGAGTGGGAGATTCTGAAAGGGGTAATGGTGGTGGAAGAGCGTGAGAACATCGCGCCGGGCTTTACCCAGAAGCTCACCGCGAACCTGCAGCCGGGCGAATATGACATGACCTGCGGCCTGCTCACCAACCCGAAAGGCAAACTGATCGTCACCGGCGCCGCCACCAAAGACGCGGCGAAAGCCGATGCGGTGCTGAGCCTCGGCGAAGCGATCACCGCTTACAAAGCCTATGTGACGGCGGAAACCGCGCAGCTGGTCAGCGGCACCAAAGCCTTTACCGACGCGGTGAAAGCGGGCGATATCGAAAAAGCGAAAGCGCTGTACGCCCCGACGCGCCAGCATTACGAGCGCATCGAGCCGATCGCCGAGCTGTTCTCTGACCTTGACGGCAGCATCGACGCCCGCGAAGACGATTTCGAGAAAAAAGCGGAAGATCCGAAATTCACCGGTTTCCACCGTCTGGAAAAGGCGCTGTTTGGCGATAACAGCGTCAAGGGCATGGAAAAATATGCCGATCAGCTGAACAGCGATGTGCTGGAGCTGCAAAAACGCATCAGCGAGCTGGCGTTCCCGCCGTCAAAAGTCGTGGGCGGTGCGGCAGGATTAATTGAAGAAGTCGCGGCCAGCAAGATCAGCGGTGAAGAAGATCGCTACAGCCATACCGACCTGTGGGACTTCCAGGCCAATATTGACGGTGCCCAGAAAATTGTCGACCTGCTGCGCCCGCAGCTGCAAAAAGAGAACAGCGCGCTGCTGGCGAAAGTGGACGCCAACTTTAAGAAAGTGGACAGTATCCTCAGCAAATACCGCACCAAAGACGGTTTCGAAACTTACGATAAGCTGACCACCGCTGACCGTAATGCGCTGAAAGGGCCGATCACCACCCTGGCGGAAGATCTGGCTCAGCTGCGCGGGATCCTGGGTCTGGACTAAGTCGATGGCACAACAGAAACCACACGACGTGAACGAGCCGTCACGTCGTCGCTTACTGAAAGGGATCGGCGCGCTTGGCGGCGCGCTGGCCATCACCGGCGGTTGCCCGGTGGCGCATGCGGCAAAAGCGGAAAGCTCCCCCGGGACGCTCGCACCCGACGCGCGTCAGGAAAAACAGCCATTCTACGGCCGGCATCAGGCGGGCATTCTGACGCCGCAGCAGGCCTCGATGATGCTGGTGGCGTTCGACGTGCTGGCGTCAGATAAAGCCGACCTCGAGCGTCTGTTCCGGCTGCTGACCCAGCGTATCGCCTTTTTAACCCACGGCGGCCCGGCGCCCGATACGCCTAATCCCCGGCTGCCGCCGATGGATTCCGGCATCTTAGGGCCGTGGATTGCCCCGGATAACCTGACCATCACCGTCTCGGTCGGCCATTCGCTGTTTGATGAGCGCTTTGGTCTCGCGGATAAAGTGCCGAGAAAACTGCAGCCGATGACTCGCTTCCCCAATGATTCGCTGGATGCCGCCCTGTGCCATGGCGACCTGCTGCTGCAGATCTGCGCCAATACTCAGGATACGGTGATCCACGCCCTGCGCGATGTCATCAAACATACGCCGGATTTGCTCAGCGTGCGCTGGAAGCGGGAAGGGTTTATCTCCGATAGCGCGGCGCGCAGCAAAGGCAAAGAGACCCCCATCAACCTGCTGGGTTTCAAAGACGGCACCGCTAATCCGGCGAGCCATGACAGCGCGCTGATGGATCAGGTCGTGTGGGTAACGGCGGATCAGGACGAGCCGGCCTGGGCCGTGGGCGGCAGCTATCAGGCGGCGCGCATCATCCAGTTTCACGTCGAGTTCTGGGACCGGACGCCGCTGAAAGAGCAGCAGACGATCTTTGGCCGCGACAAACACACCGGAGCGCCGCTGGGGATGAAAAACGAGCACGATACCCCGGATTACAGCAACGATCCTGGCGGCGAGACGATCGCGCTGGATAGCCATATTCGTCTGGCCAATCCTCGCACGCCGGAAACCCAGTCCAGCCTGATGATGCGCCGCGGCTACAGCTATTCGCTGGGCGTCACTAACGCCGGGCAACTGGATATGGGGCTGTTGTTCGTTTGCTATCAGCACGATCTGGAAAAGGGTTTTCTGACGGTGCAGAAACGGCTTAACGGCGAGGCGCTGGAGGAGTACGTCAAACCCATTGGCGGGGGCTACTTCTTTGTTTTACCCGGCGTAGTGGATGACAAGCACTACCTGGGACAGACGCTGCTGCAGGCCTGATACCGACCCTGTCCGCAAGGGCAGGGCGTTTTCTGCTGTTTTTCTCATTTTTCTTATATTTCCTGCCATGTGTTATATTTCTGTAATACAAATGACCGATAGTCTCCTACACTTGCTTAAGAACTATTTGTTGCGTCATTGTGAAAAATAAGTTGCATTAAGAATCTTTTTTGATGTACTTATTACATACGCGGTAGTTCCCGGCAGTGTGACGTTTCACTATGGAGATCGCGAATGGTAAGGTCCCGTACCGGACAACGTAAAACCACAGACCGTACTCTTCAGCACGGAAGCCCCGCTTCCGGCAGCGATTTTCTCACTCTTTCTCCCTCCGCTTCGAATTATTATCACCTTGGCAGGGTACGCGGTGCGCGTAGCCGCGACTCGTTGTCAGTTCTACCGGCAAGCAATGGCTTACAAGGAAGCCAAACCTCAATCGTTCGTGCGCATAGTCGCGTCGATGTTGACGCGTGTGATGTAAACCTACAACGCAAGGTGCTATCCATGGGAAGACAAAAAGCAGTGATCAAAGCTCGTCGTGAAGCAAAACGTGTGCTGAGACGGGATTCACGCAGTCATAAGCAGCGTGAAGAAGAATCGGTCACATCGCTTGTGCAAATGAGTGGCGTAGAAGCAATTGGCATGGCGCGGGACAGCCGTGATACTTCCCCAATTGAGGCGCGCAATGAGGCTCAGGCGCATTATCTGAATGCCATCGACAATAAACAGCTGATTTTCGCCACCGGCGAAGCCGGATGCGGCAAGACCTGGATTAGTGCGGCGAAGGCAGCGGAAGCGCTGATCCATAAGGATGTGGACAGAATTATTGTTACCCGTCCCGTTCTGCAGGCCGACGAAGATCTCGGCTTCTTACCGGGAGATATCGCCGAGAAGTTCGCGCCCTATTTCCGACCGGTTTATGACGTGCTGGTGAAAAGGTTGGGGGCTTCCTTTATGCAGTACTGCCTGCGTCCGGAAATCGGCAAGGTGGAAATCGCGCCGTTCGCCTATATGCGCGGACGTACCTTTGAAAATGCGGTGGTGATTCTGGACGAGGCCCAGAACGTGACCGCAGCGCAAATGAAGATGTTTTTAACCCGCCTCGGGGAGAACGTGACGGTCATCGTCAATGGCGATATCACCCAGTGCGACTTGCCCTCTGGTGTGAGATCTGGCCTAAGTGATGCGCTGGCGCGTTTTGAGGAAGACGAGATGATCGGCATCGTGCGTTTCACCACCGATGACTGCGTGCGCTCGGCCCTCTGCCAGCGGACGCTGAAAGCCTATTATTGATCGTCATACTGTGAGCAAGGCCCGGGCTAGCCCGGGCTTTGTTGTTTTATCTTTGCGACAGTCTGAAGTGCGGATAAAATTTCTGTTTTGAGGGATCCATCGCTGTAGGTGATAGAATTTCTTCTCTGTAATACAAGAATATCTGCTTTGCTATACATAAGCGCCTTTCTAATAATTTCTTTCGTCTTACGCCGTTTTACTCATTTAATTGTATGGATACTTGTAAGGGAAGCACTATGGTCGTACATGGGAAAGTTATCAAGTTATTAATTACTATTTTGATGGTGGGGTTGTCATCTGCTGCTTATAGTAAAGATTATCAGGCAGGGAAAAACTTCACTGTCATTAATTCTACTGTTAAGCAACCGCCGCAACTGGTTGAGTTTTTTTCCTTCTACTGCGGACCTTGTTATGCGTTTGCAGAGCGCATCAATGTTGATACAGCTATCAGAAAGCGCCTGCCCGCCGATATGAAACTGGAAAAATACCATGTCAGCCAGATGGGACCTTTAGGACCAGCATTAACAGAAGCATGGGCCGTAGCACAATATGCTGGGGTAGATGGCAAGGTGGAAAAGTTATTGTTTGAAGGCTTACAGGTTAAGCGTGATATTAAAACGACAGCTGATATTGTTAAGGTATTTAATCAACTTGGCATTACGTCCGAGAAATATGCCGAAATGCAAAGTAATTTTATGGTAAAAGCTTTAATTGCCAGACAGGACAATCTGGTCGAAAAAATGAAAGTAAGTGGTACGCCTTCTTTTTATGTTTCAGGGAAATATCATATTAACAATGCATCACTCGCGCAAGATGACTATGATACCTATGCAGAGGATATGGCGAATCTGGTTTTATTTTTGCTTAACAAATCCCAGTGACGTGAAGTGAGATAGTTTCATTCGGATTGTCTTTTTCGTTCTGTCCAGGTGGTTGCGCCAGTTGTCGAACCCCGGTCGGGGGTTCTCATCCCCCCCGGCGGAGAATATAAAAGAAAAGAGCCCGTACTTACGTACAGGCTCTCATCTTGAATATGGCGGTGAGGGGGGGATTGACTCGCTTCGCTCGCCCCTGCGGGGCAGCCCGCTCGCAGGCTCACGGTCTGTCCAACTGGCGTTGCCAGTTGTCGAACCCCGGTCGGGGGTTCTCATCCCCCCCGGCGGAGAATATAAAAGAAAAGAGCCCGTACTTACGTACAGGCTCTCATCTCGAATATGGCGGTGAGGGGGGGATTGACTCGCTTCGCTCGCCCCTGCGGGGCAGCCCGCTCGTAGGCTCGCGGTCTGTCCAACTGGCGTTGCCAGTTGTCGAACCCCGGTCGGGGGTTCTCATCCCCCCCCAGCGGAGAATATAAAAGAAAAGAGCCCGTACTTGCGTACAGGCTCTCATCTTGAATATGGCGGTGAGGGGGGGATTGACTCGCTTCGCTCGCCCCTGCGGGGCAGCCCGCTCGCGGGCTCGCGGTCTGTCCAACTGGCTGCGCCAGTTGTCGAACCCCGGTCGGGGGTTCTCATCCCCCCCGGCGGAGAATATAAAAGAAAAGAGCCCGTACTTGCGTACAGGCTCTCATCTTGAATATGGCGGTGAGGGGGGGATTCGAACCCCCGATACGTTGCCGTATACACACTTTCCAGGCGTGCTCCTTCAGCCACTCGGACACCTCACCATATTGTCTTGCTGCTCACCTTGGGTGGGCAACGGGGCGCTACTATAGGGAGTTGCGTTTAAACGGTCAAGCATAATTTCTTCTTTCTTTACCGACCGCTCACGCAATGAACAACGCCCCGCTGCGACGTAGCGGGGCAGGCGTTTTAGCGCTGGGAATCAAGCTGTTCGTTATTCTTCACGACGTCCTGCGCTTTGCTATAGCTTTCGATCAGCAGCTGGTAGGCCGGGAAGACTTTGGTGTACACCTCCGCCCATTCTGCGGCGTCCGGGCGATTCCAGGTACGCTGCAGCTCAGAGGCGACGGCGGCGGTATCCATCGGCACTACGCCGGCCTGTACCACGCGAGCCAGGGTGATCTCCTGCGCCATTTTGCTGTAGGTGCCGGAAGCGTCAATCACGGCAAACACTTTATAACCGTCGGCGACGGCGGCAATCGCCGGGAAGGCCATGCAGACGCTGGTGATGGTCCCGGCGATAATCAGCGTTTTGCGACCGGTCGCTTTCACCGCGGCGACGAATTCCGGGTTATCCCAGGCGTTGATCTCGCCTTTACGGGCGATGTATTTCGCATGCGGCGCGTTCTCATGAATCTCCGGGATCAGCGGACCGTTCGGCCCCTGCGGCACGGAAGCGGTGGTGATCACCGGGATCCCGGCAAGCGAGGCCATCTTCGCCAGCGCGGCGGCGCGAGCGCGCAGCTCTGGCATCGGCATATCGCCGACGGTCTGGAACAGGCCGCTCTGGTGGTCAATCAACAGCATGGCGGTATCGTTGACATCAATCACCGGACGAGCACCGTTAAAGTTAGCGGGAGTAGACATAGTATTCACCTCAATGAGTTAGATTTGGCCAAAGCGGCCGCTGTTAAAATCGCGAACGGCTTCTGCGATCTGTGTTTTGTTATTCATGACAAAGGGGCCATAGCCCACAATCGGCTCCTGCAGCGGTTCGCCGGCCATCAGCAGAACTTTTGCCTGGGTTGTTGCCTCCAGGTGCAGTGCGTCTCCTGCCTGGCTCAGGACGGCGAGCTGGCCTTCGCGGGCGGATTCTGAACCGTTGATGATCACTTCCCCTTCCAGTACCACCAGCGCAGTACTCCAGCCTTCCGGCTGGCGAAGCGTGAGGTCGTGCCCCTGATTCAGCTGCAGATCCCACACGTTAAGCGGTGAAAAGGTATGGGCCGGGCCGCTGACGTCGTCATACTGGCCGGCAATAACCCGAACCTGTCCGGCGCCATTCGCCAGCGCGGCGGTGGGGATTGTCCCGGCGGTAATGCTCTGGTAGCCGGGGGCCGTCATTTTGTCTTTGGCGGGCAGGTTGACCCACAGCTGGATCATCTTCAGCTCGCCGCCGCTGCGGGTGAAGGCCTCCGAGTGGAACTCTTCGTGCAGGATCCCGGCGCCGGCCGTCATCCATTGCACGTCGCCTGGGCCGATCACCCCGCCGCGTCCGGTGGAGTCACGATGCTCTACTTCACCGGCGTAGACGATAGTGACGGTTTCGAATCCGCGATGCGGATGCTCACCGACGCCGCGTTTATCGCTGCCTGCCGGGAAGGTGTACGGCCCGGCATAGTCGAGCAGTAAGAAGGGGCTCAACTGCTGGCCGTGCGTCTGATAGGAAAACATCGAACGAACCGGGAAGCCGTCGCCTACCCAATGCTGTGCAGGCGCGGTGTAGACTCCTGTAATCTGTTTCATGGCTTTCTCCTGTGTATCGGTATCTGATGTGAATAAGCTTATATCCGGGACGACGTGTGCGGTAGTAAGCAAAAATGACCTATACTGTTCCAAAAATGGAACAATGGAGGAAGGATGCAGGATCTCAATGACTTCGCCTGGTTTGTCCAGGTCGTGGATCATGGCGGTTTCGCCGCGGCGGGGCGAGCGCTTGACCAGCCGAAATCCAAGCTCAGCCGCCGTATTGCGCAACTCGAGGAGCGGTTGGGCGTGCGTTTGATTCAGCGAACCACTCGCCAGTTCGCGGTCACCGAGGTCGGGCAGACCTTTTACCAGCATTGCAAAGCGATGCTGATTGAGGCCGAGGCGGCGCAGCAGGCGGTCGACACGCTGCGCGCCGAGCCGCGCGGCAGCGTCAGGATCACCTGTCCGGTCACCTTGCTGCATGTCCATATCGGACCGATGCTGGCGCGATTTATGGCGCGCTATCCCGGGGTAACATTGCATCTTGAGGCGACCAACCGCCGGGTGGATGTGGTCGGTGAGGGCATTGATGTGGCGATCCGCGTCCGTCCCCGGCCAATCGAGGACAGCGACCTGGTGATGCGCGTGCTGGCGGACCGCGGGCACCGTCTGGTGGCCAGTTCGCAGCTGATTTCCCGGCTCGGACGCCCGCAGGCGCCGTCTGAGCTGAGCGACTGGCCGGGGCTCAGCCTGGGGGCGAACAAGCATCAGCATAAATGGCAGCTTACCGGGCCTGAAGGGGCAAGGGCGGAGGTGTATTTCACGCCGCGAATGGTGACCACCGATATGCTGGCGCTGCGCGAGGCGGCGATAGCCGGCGTGGGGGTGGTGCAGCTTCCTTTATTGATGGTGCGCGATCAGCTGGCGTCAGGGGAGTTAGAGGTGGTACTGGATGAGTGGCAGCCGCGGCGGGAAGTGATCCATGCGGTATTTGCCTCCCGGCGCGGGCTGCTGCCCTCCGTTAGAGCGCTGGTGGATTACCTCATCGAAGAGTATCAGCGAATGGAGGAGGATTAGCTTCGGGATTCGCTTTTCCCGGGGGGCGTCCCCCCAGCGGAGAATATAAAAGAAAAGAGCCCGTACTTGCGTACAGGCTCTCATCTCGAATATGGCGGTGAGGGGGGATTGACTCGCTTCGCTCGCCCCTGCGGGGCAGCCCGCTCGCAGGCTCGCGGTCTGTCCAGGTGGCTGCGCCAGTTGTCGAACCCCGGTCGGGGGTTCTCATCCCCCCCCAAGGGGGTGCCACATGCGAAAAAAAAGCCCGAACTTGCGTACGAGCTCTTCTTAAAATATGGCGGTGAGGGGGGGATTCGAACCCCCGATACGTTGCCGTATACACACTTTCCAGGCGTGCTCCTTCAGCCACTCGGACACCTCACCATATTGTCTTTCCCGTTGTTGTCGGGAACGGGCGCTAATGTAGGGAAATACGTATCGCCCGTCAATCAACTTTTTGCAAAATCAGCGCGTTTAGACAAACTTCGAACAACTTGCTCCTTAAACGTGCGAAATCCGTTTTTTTTGTCGCCACTCCCTTTTCACTTTGCGACAAGGGGAAATTTGCTATGCTGGCAAACCAATAGAAAACAATGAGTAAAATAAGACGCCAGCATTAACCTGCCCCGGGCGTTTGCTATCAGGAGCCCCTATGGAGATTATTTTTTACCATCCGACCTTTGATACCCAATACTGGATCCGAGAGCTGGAAAAGCAGTTACCCGGCGCGCGAGTGCGCGAATGGAAAGCGGGCGATAACCAGCCGGCGGACTATGCCCTGGTCTGGCATCCACCGGTAGAGATGCTGCAGGGCAGGGCGCTGAAGGCCGTGTTCGCCCTTGGGGCGGGGGTGGATTCGATCCTCAGTAAGCTGCGCGATCATCCGGATATGCTGCCCCTGTCGATCCCGCTGTTTCGTCTTGAAGATACCGGCATGGGACGGCAGATGCAGGAGTATGCGGTGAGCCAGGTTCTGCACTGGTTCCGCCGGTTCGATGACTATCAGGCGCAGAAGCTGGCGTCCCGCTGGCAGCCGTTGCCTGAGTATCTTGCCGACGATTTCACCGTCGGGATTATGGGCGCCGGCGTGCTGGGAGCGAAGGTGGCGGAAAGCCTGCAACCCTGGGGATTCCCGCTTCGCGTCTGGAGCCGTAGCCGCAAATCCTGGCCGCAGGTGCAGAGCTTTGCCGGCCAGGCCGAGCTGGGCACATTCCTGCAGGGGACCCGCGTGCTGATCAACCTGCTGCCGAACACCGCTGAAACCGTCGGCATTATTAACCAGACGCTGCTGGCGCAACTGCCGGATGAGAGCTATGTCCTAAACCTTGCCCGCGGCGTGCATGTCGTTGAAGAAGATCTGCTGGCGGCGCTGAACAGCGGTAAGCTCAAAGGGGCAATGCTCGATGTCTTCAGTCGCGAACCGTTGCCCCAGGAGAGCCCGCTTTGGGCGCACCCGCGGGTGGCTATGACTCCCCACGTGGCGGCAGTCACCCGCCCGATGGAGGCCATTGCCTACATCGCCGGGACCATTAGCCGCCTGGAGCGAGGGGAACCGGTTAGCGGTCAGGTCGATCGTCAGCGCGGTTATTAAGGTAAGCAAACCCCGCCACGGCGGGGTTTTTGCTAATCAAGCGCCCGGATTCCTGCTATTCTTGCGGCAAACAGAAGAGGAGAATGTGATGTATCCCGTTGACCTGCACATGCATACCGTCGCCAGCACCCACGCCTACAGCACCCTGCACGATTATATTGCGGAAGCAAAGCGTAAAGGGATCAAACTCTTCGCCATTACCGATCACGGCCCGGACATGGCGGATGCTCCGCACTACTGGCATTTCGTTAATATGCGCATCTGGCCCCGTCTGGTGGACGGTGTGGGGATCCTGCGCGGAATTGAGTCGAATATTAAAAATATCGAAGGCGAGATCGACTGTTCCGGGCCGATGTTGACGTCGCTCGATCTGATCATCGCCGGATTCCACGAGCCGGTGTTTCCGCCGCAGGATAGCGCCACCCATACGCAGGCGATGATTGCCGCGATGGCCAGCGGTAAAGTGCATATGATTAGCCATCCGGGTAATCCGAAATTCCCGGTGGATATCCCGGCCATTGCCGAAGCGGCGGCCCATTACCAGGTGGCGCTGGAGATCAATAACTCCTCTTTCGTTTCATCGCGCGTGGGCAGTGAAGATAACTGCCGGGCCATCGCCGCCGCGGTGCGCGACGCCGGAGGGTGGGTGGCGCTGGGCTCGGACTCTCACACTGCGTTTACCCTCGGAGAGTTTACCGAATGCCGCAAGATCCTCGATGCTGTCGATTTCCCGGAGGAGAGGATCCTCAACGTTTCTCCGCGTCGCCTGCTCGACTTCCTCGAGTCGCGTGGTATGCCGGCGATCCCGGAATTTGCTGACCTTTAATTTGTATAACTGGAATAACTGAATGAACGAGTTTTCAATCCTCTGCCGCGTGCTGGGTTCGCTGTATTACCGTCAACCGCAGGACCCGCTGCTGGTGCCGCTGTTTACCCTGATCCGCGAGGGCAAACTGGCCGCCAGCTGGCCGCTGGAACAGGACGAGCTGCTGGCGCGTCTGCAGAAAAGCTGTGAAATGCAGTCCCTGGCGACGGACTATAATGCGCTGTTCGTCGGTGAAGCCTGCAGCGTCCCGCCGTACCGTAGCGCGTGGGTGGAGGGTTCCTCGGAAGCGGAGGTCCGGGCTTTTCTGAGCGAGCATGGCATCCCGACGGGAGAAGGTCCGGCGGATCATCTCGGATCGCTGCTGCTGGCCGCCTCCTGGCTGGAGGATCATGCCACAGAAGAGCAGAGCGAGACGCTGGAGCGCCTGTTTGCCGACTATATCCTGCCGTGGTGCGGGACAATGCTGGGGAAAGTCGAAGCGCATGCGCACACAGCGTTCTGGCGCACGATGGCGCCGTTGACCCGCGACGCCATCGCCGCGATGTGGGATGAGCTTCAGGAAGAAGATGAGCAATAAAGTGTGATTTAAGTCACCATTTGAATGTAACTGAAATTAGGTTCATTCATTTAGTGTGTTTTAGATCGCATTCTTCCGGCGCGTATCTGCTAGGATACGCGCCATGAACATACTCTTCGCAATCGCATTAACGACGGGCATTCTCTCCGGGATTTGGGGATGGGTGGCGGTCGCCCTCGGCCTGCTGAGCTGGGCCGGTTTCCTCGGCTGTACCGCCTATTTCGCCTGCCCGCAGGGCGGTCTGAAAGGTCTGGCCATCTCCTCCTGTACGGTAATGAGCGGCGTGGTCTGGGCGTTGGTGATTATCCACGGTAGCGCGCTGGCCCCGCAGCTGCAGATCCTCAGCTATATGATGACCGGCGTCGTGGCCTTTCTGATGTGCATCCAGGCGCGACAGACGTTGCTGTCGTTTGTCCCCGGCACCTTTATCGGCGCCTGCGCGACCTTCGCGGCAGACGGCGACTGGCGTCTGGTTATCCCTTCTCTGGCGCTGGGCCTGGTCTTTGGCTATGCCATGAAAAATAGTGGCCTGTGGCTGGCGGCCCGTGCGGATAAGCATAAATCGTTCGCCAATGACAACGCCTGAGCGGCGGGACGATAATAGCAACAGGACCCTCAGGGTCCTGTTTTTTTTACCTTCTTGTCGCCGGCGCGGCGGGATAATCTTGCTCCCGGGGGCGGGTATGCCCTAGTATCGGCAGAAAGCCGTATCTACGCGCTATGCCGACAGGAGGAGAAATGGCTGTTCAACCTGAAGTAATTCTCGGCGATATTACGACGCTTGATGTCGATGTGATTGTGAATGCGGCAAACCCCTCGCTGCTGGGCGGCGGCGGGGTGGATGGCGCGATCCACCGGGCGGCCGGTCCCGCGCTGCTGGCGGCCTGCAAGCAAGTGTTGCAGCAGCAGGGCGAATGTCCCCCTGGTCATGCGGTGATCACGATGGCGGGCGATCTTCCCGCCAGCGCGGTGATCCACACCGTGGGCCCGGTCTGGCACGGCGGCGACCGCATGGAGGCGCAAACCCTGGCCGATGCCTACAAAAACAGCCTGCAGCTGGCGGCGGCAAACAATTATCGCTCCATTGCGTTTCCGGCGATCAGCACCGGCGTGTATGGCTATCCGAAAGAGGAAGCGGCGGCGATCGCCGTGCGCACTGTGACCGCGTTTCTCACCCGCTATAACCCGCTTGAACGGGTCCTGTTCGTCTGTTTCGACGAGGAAACGGCGGCTATCTATCGTCGCCTGCTGGCGGCATACCCCTGATTCCGCAGAATAGGCTATGATAACCGCCGGTATTGACAGGAATGATGGATTGCAGGAGGGAGCAGGTGTCGGAAGGAAAAGTACAGCAGAAGCAGCAGGCGCGCCGCGCGGAGATCGTTGCCGCTGCGCAAAGATGTTTTGCGACAAAGGG
This sequence comes from Klebsiella sp. C360, assembly GCF_048822415.1. Lineage (NCBI taxonomy): Bacteria > Pseudomonadati > Pseudomonadota > Gammaproteobacteria > Enterobacterales > Enterobacteriaceae > Klebsiella > Klebsiella sp. C360. The sequence goes on along the minus strand of NZ_JBMEZZ010000001.1, from coordinate 591,542 downwards.
ATTGCATGGCGCCTCTGTCGCTGATATCGCCCGCGAGGCGGGCCTGAGCGTCGGTCAGCTGTATCGCATTTTTGCCAGCAAGGAAGCGATCATCGAAGCGATTGTCAGCGAAATCGTCAACGCCAGGGTCGGGGAGATGATCGATGAGAACCACAATCTGGCGCGCAAAGCGGCGGTGCTGGCCGGCAGGATCCCGACTTCGGCAGCCACCAAAAGCGACAATTATCTGTTGATGGAAATCAACGCCGAAGCCTCGCGTAACCCACGCTTGCGCGAAATCCTGGTGCAGGCCGATCGGAGGTTGAAAGAGGAGGGCGGCCGTTTGTCGCAGCGCTATCATCCCGGTCTCAGCGATGCGCGACGCAATGCTGCTTCAGAGCTCATCGCCGTTCTGACGGAGGGGGCAGCCTACCGCTGTGAGCTGAGCGCCTCCACTCCGGTCGATAAAGCGGATTTAGAAGCCCTGTATAATATGATCTTCGATCGGCTGTTTGATGAGCAAGCGTAGCGCGGCACGCCTGGCGTGCCGCAAAGGCTAAAGGTTAGCTGGCCGAGGCCGGGGTTTTTGCCGGTTTGCTCATGGGTTTACCGGAGAACAGGAAACGCAGCAGCGGAATACGCAGATGAATTTCATACAGGATCAGGGCAATCCCCACCACAAAAACCAACCCGCCAATAAAGCCTAAGGTATTCGACTTAATGGCCGGGGTGATCCACGCCCCGTACAGCAGCGTCAGCGGATGGTGCACCAGGTAAATGAACAGCGAAGCATTGACGAAGTAGGTCACCCGCGCCGACTGGAAATTCAGCAGGCGATGGCCGAGCGAGAAGATCACATTTACCATCCACAGCCCCAGCACCATGGTGATCACCGATTCCGTTTCATACATCCAACCGTCGCCAGATCCATACTGCTGGTTCAGGCGGTAAGCGATGAATCCCAGCAGTGACGCCACGCAACACCATGGCGACGGGGTGGTGAACATCGCCTTTAAGCGCGGGTTAATAAAGGTCTGCGCCCCCAGCACAAAGAAGGGCAGATAGAACAGCGTCTGCATGACCACAAAGTTAAACAGACCATTGCTCAGCAGGGGCGGGTAGATCACGAACAATGACCGACGGATCAGCGCGTAAAGCACCCCCAGCGCGAGGAAAATCATCGTCAGCTGGCCCATGGTGACAGTGTCACCGAATGCGTGAGCGCCCGGAGCCGGGCGGCGCGTCAGCCATTTAAACAGCACCACCCCCAGCGAGGTCAGCACCACCAGGACCAGCAAAAACCAAAGGTGGGAAATGAGCTCCCACGCCAGGGTGTTGAATTTGTCGTACCCCGAAAGGGTGTGCCAGTTTTCCGCCTTGCCGTTGACGTACTGCAGCATAATAAACTGCGGCAGCGTCAGCAGCGGGATGGCGGTGAGCATCGGAATACCGACCCGTTCGACGCGCACTTTCCACCACTTTTTCAGCGGGTAGCGCAGGAACAGCATGTAGGAGAAATAGCCGGAGATCACGAAGAAGACCTGCATGCGGAAGGCATGAATGAAATCATTAAACAGCGTCAGCCACCACGAGGGCTCTGCGCTGTTGACATGCCAGCTATGGCTGGAATAAATCAGCGAAATGTGAAAAGGGATCCCCAGCAGCATCAGCCAGGCGCGGATGCTGTCGAAAAAATATTCACGTTGTACCGGAGTATTATTCATACGATTCACGACAATCTCAGATAATTCGTCTTATCACTCAAGATGATAACGCTTACATTATCAGCAACCCTACATGAACTCGGGGTACCTGTCTCCAGGATAAGCACGCAAAGTGCAAACGGGACTGCGAACTGTTTATTCCCTGCGCCGCTACGCTGAACAAAGCAGGGATTATGTTGTCGGATTGCCTGAGTTTCCATTAAAATAGATCGGATCGATTTAAGCACACAAAGGGGGAAGTGCTTACTTATATGAAACATAAACCACAGATGATGAAAATGCGTTGGTTAAGCGCAGCCGTAATGTTGTCCCTGTGTACTTCATCTGCATGGGCATTTAGCATTGATGACGTTGCAAAAGAGGCCAAAACGTTAGCCGGGAAAGGCTATGAAGCGCCAAAGAGTAACCTGCCCTCCGCTTTCCGCGACATGAAATACGCGGACTACCAGCAAATTCAGTTTAATCACGATAAAGCTTACTGGAATAACCAGAAAACCCCATTCAAGCTTGAATTTTACCATCAGGGTATGTACTTCGACACGCCGGTCACCATCAATGAAGTGACGGCCACCAGCGTGCGCAAAATTAAATATAGCCCGGACTATTTTAACTTTGGTAACGTTCAGCACGATAAAGACACGGTGAAAGACCTTGGTTTCGCCGGCTTCAAAGTACTGTATCCGATCAACAGCAAAGATAAGAACGATGAAATCGTCAGCATGCTCGGTGCCAGCTACTTCCGCGTGCTGGGTCAGGGTCAGGTATACGGTCTGTCCGCGCGCGGTCTGGCTATCGATACCGCGCTGCCTTCCGGCGAAGAGTTCCCGCGTTTTCGTGAGTTCTGGATCGAGCGTCCTAAAGCTACCGACAAGCGTCTGACTATCTATGCGCTGCTGGATTCGCCGCGGGCAACCGGCGCTTATCGCTTTGTGATCATGCCGGGACGCGATACCGTGGTGGATGTCCAGTCCAAAGTTTACCTGCGTGACAAAGTGGGCAAACTGGGCGTGGCGCCGCTCACCAGTATGTTCCTGTTTGGTTCCAACCAGCCTTCTCCGGCGCTGAACTATCGTCCGGCGCTGCACGACTCCAATGGTCTGTCGATCCTGGCGGGCAACGGCGAGTGGATCTGGCGTCCGCTGAACAACCCGAAACACCTGGCCGTCAGCAGCTATGCGATGGAAAACCCGCAAGGGTTCGGCCTGCTGCAGCGCGGCCGTCAGTTCTCGCGCTTCGAGGACCTTGACGATCGTTATGACCTGCGCCCGAGCGCCTGGATCACCCCGAAAGGGGAGTGGGGCAAAGGGAAAATCGAACTGGTCGAAATCCCGACCAACGATGAAACCAACGATAACATCGTGACTTACTGGACGCCGGATCAGCTGCCGGAGCCGGGAAAGGAGATGAACTTCAAGTACACCATCACCTTCAGCCGCGATGAAGACAAGCTGCATGCGCCGGATAACGCGTACGTTATGCAGACCCGCCGCTCTACCGGCGATGTGAAGCAGTCGAACCTGATCCGCCAGCCGGACGGCACCATTGCTTTCATTGTCGACTTCACCGGCGCCGATATGAAAAAACTGCCGGCGGATACCCCGGTCGCCGCCCAGGCGAGCACCGGCGATAACGCTGAAATCGTTGAAAATACCGTGCGTTACAATCCGGTGACCAAAGGCTGGCGAATGATCCTGCGTTTGAAGGTGAAAGATCCGAAGAAAACGACGGAAATGCGCGCCGCACTGGTTAACGGCGATGACACGTTGAGCGAAACCTGGAGCTATCAGCTGCCTGCCAATGAATAAGATAACGAAGTACATTGACGCATTGCCGCTGTCGGACGCCGAGAAATCGGCGCTGCCGGACACCAGCCTGCAGGCCGTTCATCAGGCCCTGGATGACGAACATCAGACCTTCGCCCGTGAAGACGACTCCCCGCTGGGGTCGGTCAAGGCGCGGCTGGCGCACAGCTGGCCGGATTCGCTGTCTGGCGATCAGCTGGTGAAGGATGATGAAGGCCGCACCCAGCTGCATGCGATGCCGAAAGCCAAGCGCTCCTCGATGATCCCCGACCCGTGGCGTACCAACCCGGTTGGCCGCTTCTGGGACCGTCTGCGCGGACGCGATGTCACGCCGCGCTATCTCTCCCGCCTGACGCAAGAAGAACGCGAGAGCGAGCAAAAATGGCGTACCGTCGGCACCATTCGTCGCTACATCCTGTTGCTGCTGACGCTGTCGCAGACCGTGGTGGCGACCTGGTACATGAAAACCATTCTGCCTTATCAGGGCTGGGCGCTGATCAACCCGGCCGATATGGTGGGGCAGAACCTGTGGGTCTCGTTCATGCAGCTGCTGCCGTACGTGTTGCAGAGCGGCATTCTGATCCTCTTCGCGGTGCTGTTCTGCTGGGTTTCCGCCGGCTTCTGGACCGCGTTAATGGGCTTCCTGCAGCTGTTGATCGGTCGCGATAAGTACAGTATTTCCGCCTCGACGGTCGGTGACGAACCGTTGAATCCGGCGCACCGTACGGCGCTTATTATGCCGATCTGTAACGAAGACGTTGACCGCGTGTTCGCCGGGCTGCGGGCGACCTGGGAGTCGGTGAAAGCCACCGGCAACGCCGCCCATTTCGACGTCTATATCCTCAGCGACAGCTATAACCCCGATATCTGTGTCGCTGAGCAAAAGGCGTGGATGGAGCTGATTGCCGAAGTACAGGGCGAAGGGCAGATCTTCTACCGTCGTCGTCGTCGTCGCGTGAAGCGTAAGAGCGGCAACATCGATGATTTCTGCCGCCGCTGGGGCAGCCAGTATAGCTACATGGTGGTGCTGGATGCTGACTCGGTGATGACCGGAGAGTGTCTGAGCAGCCTGGTGCGCCTGATGGAAGCGAACCCGAACGCCGGGATCATCCAGTCATCCCCGCGCGCCTCGGGCATGGACACGCTGTATGCGCGTTGCCAGCAGTTTGCCACCCGGGTGTATGGTCCGTTGTTTACGGCGGGTCTGCACTTCTGGCAGCTGGGGGAGTCCCACTACTGGGGACACAACGCCATCATCCGCGTGAAGCCGTTCATTGAGCACTGCGCGCTGGCGCCGCTGCCGGGCGAGGGCAACTTTGCCGGGTCGATTCTGTCGCACGACTTCGTTGAAGCCGCGCTGATGCGCCGCGCCGGCTGGGGCGTGTGGATTGCCTACGATCTGCCGGGCTCCTATGAAGAGCTGCCGCCGAACCTGCTGGACGAGCTGAAACGCGACCGCCGCTGGTGCCAGGGCAACCTGATGAACTTCCGCCTGTTCCTCGTGAGAGGGATGCACCCGGTTCACCGGGCGGTGTTCCTTACCGGCGTGATGTCCTACCTGTCGGCGCCGCTGTGGTTTATGTTCCTTGCCCTGTCGACAGCGTTGCAGGTGGTGCATGCCCTGACCGAGCCGCAGTACTTCCTGCAGCCGCGTCAGCTGTTCCCGGTATGGCCGCAGTGGCGTCCGGAGCTGGCTATTGCGCTGTTCGCCTCGACCATGGTGCTGCTGTTCCTGCCGAAGCTGCTGAGTATCATCCTGGTGTGGTGTAAGGGGCCGAAGGAGTACGGTGGATTTATCCGCGTGACGCTTTCCCTGCTGCTGGAGGTCCTGTTCTCGGTCCTGCTGGCGCCGGTGCGCATGCTGTTCCACACCGTCTTCGTGGTCAGCGCCTTCCTCGGCTGGGAAGTGGTGTGGAATTCGCCGCAGCGTGATGATGACTCCACGCCATGGGGAGAAGCCTTTATGCGTCACGGCTCGCAGCTGCTGCTGGGGCTGGTATGGGCGGTCGGAATGGCATGGCTGGATCTGCGCTTCCTGTTCTGGCTGGCGCCGATTGTCGTATCGCTGATCCTGTCGCCGTTCGTGTCGGCGATCTCCAGCCGGGCGACCGTGGGCCTGCGTACCAAGCGCTGGAAGCTGTTCCTGATCCCGGAAGAGTATTCGCCGCCGCAGGTGCTCAAGGATACCGATGCGTACCTGACGCTGAACCGTCAGCGTTCGCTGGATGATGGCTTTATGCACGCGGTGTTTAACCCGTCGTTTAACGCCCTCGCGACCGCGATGGCCACCGCGCGCCACCGTCAGGGTCATATCCTGGAGATCGCCCGCGAGCGCCATGTCGAGCAGGCGCTGAATGAAACGCCGGATAAGCTGAACCGCGATCGTCGACTGGTGCTGTTGAGCGACCCGGTAACCATGTCGCGTCTGCACTATCGCGTATGGGCCGCGCCGGAGAAATACTCCTCGTGGGTGAACGCCTATCAGCAGCTGGCGCTTAACCCGCTGGCGCTGAAAACGAAATAAGCCGTACGTTAAGGAAAATACCGGCAGCGATGCCGGTATTTTTTTATCTGAAACACGAGGTTGTGGATGCGAATACTACCTATCATTGCCATGGCGCTGCTGCTTAGCGGCTGCGGCAGCATTATTAGCCGGACGGTGCCCGGGCAGGGGCATGGCAATCAATATTACCCGGGCGTGCAGTGGGACGTTCGCGATTCAGGATGGCGCTATCTCACCATTCTGGACCTGCCGTTCTCGCTGGTTTTCGATACGCTGCTGCTGCCGCTGGACGCCAGCCACGGGCCCTATAACTGATTAACGCTCGTCCCACTCGTCGGCCGCCGTCTGTCCCTCTTCGGTGTCCAGCGAGGGCTCGAGCTGGAATTCACCTTCATCCCACTCATGAAGCGTATTTTCCTCCAGCCACTCCTGACGCAGCTCTATCTCATCATAATCCCCATCAAAGACGCTCTGCGCGGCTTCGCCGCTGAGCATTGGTAAGCATTCGCCTTGTTCCTCTTCGTCAGCAAAAAATTCGGCCTGCCAGGCGATATCGCCATCCTGCAGCACATACTTTTGAATATTGAGCTGCTCAACGTTAGCGCTCTCTTCATCGCTGTCAGGGTTGTTGGCGAGAAATTCTTCACGTGCTGCATCAATAGCTTCTTCGAGCGTAGCATAGAACATCGAATCCTTTGGCATAGCGAATCTCCTGAGAAGAATATGAATTGAACACGATTCAATCTATAGAAGGCGCCAGGCAAGGCGTCAAGGGGCTGAGCCCCTCTGGACGTTAATTTAGTGAATGGCGGTCGTTCTGCGAGGCGTCCGCGGCTGGCCGGCGCAGGCTGAGGGTCGAATAGATCGCGTTAAACAACACCACTCCTGCGGTGACAAGGAAGACGGCGCGAAAGCCGTAGTTGGCGGAAACTGAGGCGCCGATCAGGGGGCCGGTGACGTTGCCAATATCACGAAATGACTGGTTATAGCTGAAGATCCGCCCGGAGATCTGGCTGGTGGAGTTATACACCAGCAGGGTTTGCACCGCCGGCAGCAGCGCGCCGTCCGCGGCGCCGAGCAGGAATCGCAGGATACCTAACTGCAGCGGGGTCTGGACGAACGACATCGGGATCAGCAACAGCACCGAGATAATCAGCGCCACGATGAGGATTTTTTCCGGTCCGATACGATCCCCCAGTTTGCCCAGACGAGGGGCGCTCATCAGGGCGGCAATGCCCGGCACCGAGGCGATCATCCCGCTGATAAAGGCGATATTGCTGACGTTACCCGCCAGATCGCGCACGTAAAGCGTCAGGATCGGCGCAATGGAGCCGGTGGCGACCTGGATGATCAGCGAGGTGACAAACAGACTGAGCACCAGTTTCGGATTCTGCAGCGAGGAGAACACCGCCTTCGCGCTGAGCATCTCTTTTTTGGCGATCGGGACAAAATTTTCACGGATTAAAAACAGGGTAAACAGGAAGCAGATAAACAGCACCGCCGCGGTTATAAAGAAGACAGTACGCAGGCCCCAGTGGTCGGCCAGGAAGCCACCCGCCAGCGGGCCGAGCAGGGCGCCGCTTACCGCGCCGGTTGACAGCGTGCCCAGCGCCCAGCCGCTTTTATGGCGCGGGATCTGGGTGGCAATCAGGGCGTTGGCATTGGGAATAAAGCCCCCCAGCAGGCCGAGCAGCGCGCGCAGTAGCAGAAACTGCCAGATATTCTGCGCCATCCCCATCAACATCATGACGATGGCCATCCCGAGGGCTGAACGCAGCAGCATGATTTTACGTCCCTTGCGGTCAGCAAGTCCGCCCCAGAACGGCGAGGCGATGGCGGAGAAGAGAAAAGTGATGCTAAAGACCAGCCCGGACCACATGTTGAGGGCGCTATGCCCGGTGACGCCGAGTTGTTCGACGTAGAGCGGCAGAAAGGGCATGACCAGGCTGAAGGCGGCGCCGGTTAAAAAGCAGCCAAGCCAGGTGACGGTCAGGTTTCGTTTCCAGTTAATGGGGGTATCAGCAGACGACATAGGGTTCCACTGGCCTGCGCGGCAGGTCAAATTAAGAGAAAATATGAGCCTGCTAATTATGCGCCTGGGAAATAAATGCCGCAATGGAGGAGAGCTTTTAAAGCTAAAGCAGAGCGTAAAGCCTGAGCGCTGGGGATTCCCGGCCGGGAGGCGCGCGGCCGGGAAAGAGGTTCAGTAGCGGGAGGGCATCCCCTCGGGGCGGGTTTTAAAGCGGCGATGGAGCCACATATATTGTTCCGGGGCCATCATAATGCACTGCTCTACGATCTTATTCATCCACGCAGCGGTGGTTTCCGCGTCGTCCAGCGGCGGGGAGCACTCTGGCGGCAGGATAATCAGTTCATAACCTTTACCGTCCGGTTTACGGCGTGGAACAAAGGGCACGATGCAGGCTTTGGACATTTTCGCCAGCATCCAGGTGCCGGAGGTGGTCGCCGCCTGGTCTACGGCAAACAGTGGGGCGAAGACGCTGGCGGTCGGGCCGTAATCATGATCTGGCGCGTACCACACCACGTCGCCTTTTTTCAGCGCGCGGATCATACCTTTCAGATCCTTGCGGTCGATCATGTCCTTGTTGGAGCGCAGTCGGCCCCAGGTCTGCAGCCAGTCGATGACCGGGTTATCGTTGGGACGATAGACGCCAATCCCCGGCTCGTTCATACCGAACATCCGCGCGCCCATTTCCAGTGTCAGGAAATGAATGCCGATCAGCAGAATGCCGCGCTGCTGCGCCTGCACATCGCGAATATGCTCAAAGCCGATGGTGTCGGTCCAGCGGGCGATACGGCGAACCGGCCAGAACCAGGCCATACCGGTCTCCATCAGCCCCATACCCACCGATTCAAAGTTCATCACCACCATCCGGTGACGTTCCTGCTCGCTTTTCTCGGGGAAGCAGAGCTCAAGGTTGCGATAGGCGATCTTCGCCCGGCGCTTCATAAATCGCATGGCCAGCCGGCCGATGGCGTTCCCGAGGCGGTAGATCAGCGGGTAGGGCAGTTGGACAACCAGCCACAGCAGGCCGATACCCAGCCACAGCAGCCAATAGCGCGGATGCAGCAGCGCCGGAGAAAATTTAGGCAAATGAGTCATTTCATACCCGTATCAGTGAGCAACATCTTATATTATCGCATTTTTTTACCGGCCAGCCAAAGGCGGCGACAGCCACATCGTTTTGTTAAGTGGGGGGCGACCGGTGAGAAAAATGTAGCGTAAAATGTAGGGATGTAAATTAATAAGCTTTGCTATATCATGCCCGCCGTTTATTTCCTCATTTCTATGTCGAGCAGGTACACCATGCCAGTGTTACACAACCGCATTTCAAATGAGACGTTAAAGGCGCAAATGCTGGCTGAAACCGAGCCGCGCACGACGATCTCATTCTATAAATATTTCACCATTGTCGATCCGCAAGCGACCCGCGATGCGCTGTGGGTTGCCTTAACCCAGTTGAAAGTCTTTGGCCGCATCTATCTGGCCCGGGAAGGGATCAACGCGCAAATCAGCGTGCCGGAAAGCAACGTTGAAGCCCTGCGTGAGTTTCTCAATGGCTTCGATCCGGCGCTGGCGGGGCTGCGTTTCAATATCGCTCTCGAGGACGACGGTAAATCGTTCTGGGTGCTACGTCTGAAAGTGCGCGACCGCATCGTTGCCGACGGCATCGACGATCCCTCTTTCGACGCCTCCAACGTCGGAGACTATCTCAAGGCGGCGGAGGTCAACGCGATGCTTGACGATCCGGATGCCGTGTTTATCGATATGCGCAACCACTATGAATATGAGGTGGGCCATTTCGAAAACGCGCTGGAGATCCCAGCGGATACCTTCCGCGACCAGTTGCCGAAAGCCGTTGAAATGATGCAGGACCATAAAGACAAGAAAATTGTCATGTATTGCACCGGCGGTATTCGCTGTGAAAAAGCCAGCGCCTGGATGAAGCATAACGGCTTCAATAAGGTCTGGCACATCGAGGGTGGCATCATTGAGTACGCCCGCCGCGCCCGTGAGCAGGGGCTGCCGGTGCGTTTCATTGGCAAAAACTTTGTCTTTGATGAACGGATGGGCGAGCGGATCTCCAATGACGTTATCGCGCACTGTCATCAGTGCGGCGCGCCGTGCGACACCCATACCAACTGCCTGAATGATGGCTGCCATCTGTTGTTTATCCAGTGCCCGAGCTGTGCCGAGAAGTTTGCCGGCTGCTGTAGCGAAGCCTGCATGGAAGAGCATAAGCTGCCGGAAGAGGAGCAGCGTCAGCTGCGCGCCGGGCGTGAAAACGGCAATAAAATCTTTAATAAATCCCGTGGCCGGCTGAACACCAAACTCGGGATCCTCGATCCTGAGCCGTCAGAAAAACCATAACCAGACAAGATCGATGATCGCCAGCAGCAGCCAGAGCGCCAGGTAGATCATAAAGTGCTCGCGGACGTTATTGACCAGCAAATTAAACAGGCGACGCATAACCGCTCTCAATCACTAACGGCCTCGACAGAGGCCGTTTTTTTGCCCGACGGCAAAAGTGCCGCATTCCATTACGCGTTAAAGCGCGCCAGCGAGAAGGGCGCCAGGTTGAAGCTCGAAGCTTCGCCCTGAGCAAACTGACTGGCAATTTCCCCCAGCACCGGGGCAAACTTAAAGCCGTGCCCGCTCAGACCGGTGATGAGCAGCGTGTCTGGTCTGCCGGGTAACGTATCGATAATAAAGTCTTCATCGACGGTATTATCGTAGGTACAGGAGGCGCCGTGCAGGCAGCCGCCGATCCCGGGCAGGACGTTACGCAAAAACGGAAACGATTCGGAGCCATCGCTGGCGACAGCGCCAAACGCCACTCGCTCCTGCGGCATGGAGATCGGCTGACCGCCGTTATGCTTGCCAATCTTCAGCTCGTTATCTTCCGCCGGGAAACCGTAGTATTGATCGCCGTTGGGCAACTCGCCGGTGAAGGCCGGGAAGTGATTCTTGCTGCTGTAACGGCCATCGGCCTGGTACCAGGCGAACACCTTGCGTACCGGCTGGATGGGGAGGTCCGGAAGCAGGCGGGTGACCCAGGTCCCGGCGCTGACCAGCAGCTTTTTACCATGATATTCACCGTCGATAGTATCGATGGTGACCCCATCTGCATGGTGATGAATAGCCGAGACCGGGCAGTTGAATAGCTGCGCGCAGCCTGCTTCCCGCGCCAGACGGATCCAGGTTTCCACGGCCAGTTCGCTGCGCAGTACGCCGGAAGCGGGTTCAAAAATCGCCCGATAGTCATCGGGGAGGCGTATCTCCGGCCAGCGCTGCATCACGGCCTGGGCATCCAGCTCTTCCACCTCAAGCTGGAACGCACGGGCGCTGGCGGCAACGTTGGCGAGGAAAGGGGAGCTGGCGGGGCCGAGGTTTATGACGCCGGTGCGTTCAAACACGGCTTCGCCACTGATCTCGGCCAGTTCATCCCACAGCTGCTGGGCGCGCAGCACCAGCGGAACATATTTTTCACCTTCGCCATAGGCGTGACGGATAAGACGGCTGCTGCCGTGATGGCTGCCTTCCTGGTGAGGAGGCTGATGGGCATCGGTCATCAGAACATTGAGTCCGGCACGACGCGCATAATAGCCAGCGGCGGCGCCGACGGAGCCGCTGCCGATAATGATAAGATCGTATTGCATGGTGAGTTCCGGGTAATTGCCTTGTTAGCAGGGTAATTAACTCCCTGTGCTTATACAAGCCCGAAAATAATTCAGGCACCCGCAGGTGCCTGTTAAGCTTATTGTTAAGTCATTCCGCGTGCCGCGTTAATGTCTGCGGTACTCGTTTTCCTGGTATTCGCCAGATTCAATTTTCGCAATGCCTGCTTCCAGGATTGAAATAAACTGACGTGCGACGTCCGTCGTTAGCCATAGCGTCTGGCCTATCTCAGCATCATGACTGTTTTCTTGAGCGGGGTTCTGGTAGTGCAGGCGCAACATCAGCGCATCGTAGCTATCAACGGTGCTGATGTCCCATCCGACGAGGGGATGGGTCTGAATGACTTCATTATTTTTTTCCATCATAACCCCTTATTCATATGTTAAAAGACAACAATTCTCGAGGTTTAATGCATGTTTTTTGAAGCAAGTTAATTATATCAGGGATCAAGAATAAACTCGAGAAATTAAATGAAAGGCAGCATGATTTTCTTGTTTTGCCGCTTTTTTGCTCAAGATAAGCGTGCAAAATGGCCATTTTAGTCGATATTAAGCAGAATAATCAGGAATATTCTGAACATGAGAAGAGGATAAAAAAGCCGGGGCGACCCGGCAAAGAAAAGCACAATGAGGGAGCAAACCAGAGTAACTGGATCCCGCCATGCTTCAGGAGAGATCGTGGACAAACCAGTCGTCCGCGCTTTCCCAGGTTTCTTGCAGGATTTCGCTTATCCGGTCTTTATCTTCTTTCAGGCCGCCGAACACCGAGAGCTGATTGCCCGTGGCGTAGCGGACGCTCACCTGGCTGTCGATGGCCGGGAACTGTTCGGCGATACGGCGAGAGAGTTCGTTATTCAGCGCTTCCAGCGCGCCGTTGGGTAAGGCGGTCGTTTTGGCGATAGAGACTTCAATGCGCATAATTGCCCCCTGTGTTTGATACTGGTTATTTATACAGTATCTGGTGAGCATTGACAACAGGGGGCCGCGTTTTTTATCGCTTCATGGTCCAGCGGACGGTTTCACCTGCCAGGAACGGCACCAGGGTGTCATTGGGCAACGCAATACTGTCGACGACGGTCGTCTCTTCACGCACCAGTTCAACATAGCTTTCATTGACCGGCAGACCGTAAAAGCGCGGGCCGTTCAGCGAGCAGAAGGCCTCAAAGTGCTGCAGAGCGTTCATTTCTTCAAATACGGTGGCGTAGCTGCCGAGGGCGGTCGGGGCGTTGAAGCAGCCGGCGCAGCCGCAGCTGGCTTCCTTACGATGGCGGGCATGCGGCGCGGAATCGGTGCCAAGGAAGACGCGGCTAAAGCCGCTGGCGACCAGTTCGCGCAGTGCCTGCTGATGAATATTGCGTTTGAGTACCGGCAGGCAGTACAAGTGAGGACGAATACCGCCGACCAGCATATGGTTACGGTTGAACATCAGATGCTGCGGGGTGATAGTGGCCGCCAGCAGTTCATTGCCGTCACGCACATACTCGGCGGCATCTTTGGTGGTGATATGCTCAAAGACCACCTTCAGGCCGGACAGGCGCTGGCGCAGCGGCTCCATCACGGTTTCAATAAAGCGCGCTTCGCGGTCGAAAATATCAATCTCGGCGTGGGTGACTTCGCCATGTACCAGCAGCGGCATCCCCAGTTTTTCCATCCGCTCCAGCACCGGCATAATGGCGTCGGTGCTGGTGACGCCGTGGCTGGAGTTGGTGGTGGCATTGGCCGGGTAAAGCTTGGCGGCGGTGAACACGCCTTCGTTAAAGCCGCGCTCCAGCTCCGCCGGGTCGAGGGAGTCTGTCAGATAGCAGGTCATCAGCGGGGTAAAATCGTGCCCGGCCGGGACGGCGTCCATAATGCGCTGGCGATAGGCGATAGCCGCCGCGACGGTGGTGACAGGCGGCACCAGATTCGGCATCACGATCGCCCGGCCATAAAACTCACTGGTATAAGGCACGACGGTTTTCAGCATATCGTCATCACGCAGATGGATATGCCAGTCGTCTGGGCGGCGGATTTTCAATACCTGGGATTGTGCTGTCATGGAAGGCTCCGGCTAATAGGTTCAGTCATCAGGGCTGTTTTTTGCCGGGCACTAAGGATAAGCGTAAACGTTTTCCTTTGCACTCATTTCCGTAAAAAAATGAGGGCGCCGCGGCGCCCTGGAGATTAATTGGTAAAGGGGATGACAATCTCGCCCGGCTTCACCTCTATGCCTTTGGCGTATTTCTTCGCCAGCGCTTCACCGGTGCTGGCGTCCTCACGCAGGACATAGGCAGGCTGCTGGCTGAAGTAACTGCGCAGCGACTGATTCAGATAGGGTAGCAGGGCCTGAATGACCGACTGCAGTTTCTCGGGCGCCACTTTGGCATCCACCACCTCCATTTCCTGCAGGAAGATGGCGCCTTTCTCTCTGTCAAAGGTTGGCAGCGCTTTGAGTTTCAGATCGATCGTCGCTTTCTGCGTGCCGAACAGGGAGTTCAGGTCGACGTTAGCGATCCCGGTCAGCGTGACTTTGCCCGGCTCCTCGCGCCCGATGGCGCTGGTGAGGTTCTGCAGTTCGATATGGGCGTCGGCAACGCCTTTCAGACCAATATCTTTGGCAAAATGGTTTCGCTTCTGCAGGGCCTGGTTAATCTCCTGCTCGCTTACTGTGTATTGGGTCAGCTGATTACAGCCGCTCAGCAGGCCGCTGACAATCAGCGCGGCGGCGATCAAAATCTTTTTCATGGGGGTCCTCTGGCTCATATCTTCATTCATCCTGACACAAAGCATCATGACCTGTCAGCACCCTCGATACCAGCAGAATAGGCTGAAAGCAGGAGAAACCGCCGCCGCGCGCATCAGGTCCGCGGCTCCAGCATGCCGGAGGCAGAGCGTTTCGGACTAAACTGCCACCACAGCGCCAGGAAGGTGATAACCCCGATGGCCCCGAGCATCAGCCACGGCAGCTCGGGCTGACCCGCGGCCTTACCGGCATCGAACAGCCAGCCGCCGCCCGCATATCCCAGCGCGCCGCCAAAGGCGAGCCCCAGGCGGCTGAAGCCCATATAGCTGCCGCGCGCCCGGGCGTCCGCCAGCGAGGCGCCCAGCGTCTCCCGGGCGGGTTCGGCAATGATGGATCCGATGTAAAACAGGCAGATCAGGGTAAACAGCTGTTGCAAACTGCTGGTCATGCCGATGGGGAGCATGGCCAGAGTCATCACCAGCAGACCGGCCATCAGCCGGTGCTCAAGGCGAAAACGTTTTTCGCTCCAGCGGGCAATGGGATAGAGCAGGGTCAGCGAAATGGTGGCTTCGATGGCGTACATCCACTTCACGGCGGCCGGCGAGCCGGCGATGTCATTCACCATGATCGGCAGCATCAGCATCACCTGCACCGCCAGCATGTAATAGCCCGTCAGCGTCAGGACATAGGTGACGAAGCGCTTGTCCCGCAGCACCCGGCCCAGCCCCTCGCGGATCGGCGTTTTCACCGTCGAGAGCTTCCATGCCGGCAAATACCAAGCGTTAAATGCCGCGCAGGCGATAAACAGCGCGGCGCCGGCGCTGCACACCAGGCGGAAATCATACTGCAGCAGCCAGCTGCCCAGCAGCGCGCCAATCACCGCGCCGGCGCTATCCTGCATCATCAGGATGGAGAAAAAGCGGCCGCGCTGATGCGGGCGCACCAGCTTAACCACCAGCGCCGCCCGCGGCGGATCGAACAGCGTGCCGCCGAGCCCGGAAAGTATGCACGAGAACCACAGCACCCACGGCTCATGGGCGACGGCCATCGCCGCGAAGCCGCCGGCGCGCATCAGCATACCGGTGACGATCATCGGTTTGGCGCCGAAGCGGTCGGCGATAGCGCCGCCAAAGATACCTAATCCCTGCTGCACCAACTGGCGCAGGCCGAGCGCGATGCCGACCATCAGCGCCGCCCAGCCCATCTGATCGACAAAGCGGATGGAAATCAGCGGGAAGACGACAAAAAAGCCTAACACGACCAGCATGTTATCGACTAACAGGAAATATTTACCCAGGCTCCTTGCCTGCGAGACGCGGGACATTTCCCCTCCAGGGAAAAATAGAGATAAGCGTGGATATTCTGCGGGCAATCTGCTGCTTTTCCCAGCGCCCTTGCGACAATATTTTTTTATCAAAATGCAAGTTCGATTGAGGCTATTCATCGAAAAGAGGAGATGGCGCAGAAAATGGTATGTTGCTGTTTTCACACCGTCGCGCAGGAAAGGTATAGTGAAGGCAGCAAGAATGAAGTCAGGGGGACTGAAAAGGAAATGTTTGGCTATCGCAGTAACGTGCCGAAGGTGCGTTTGACGACGGACCGGCTGGTGGTGCGCCTGGTTCACGATCGTGACGCCTGGCGTCTGGCCGATTATTACGCCGAGAATAAGGCGTTCTTAAAACCCTGGGAGCCGGTTCGTGACGACAGCCACTGCTATCCTTCCGGATGGCAGGCGCGTCTGTCGATGATCGCCGAGTTTCATAAACAGGGGTCTGCTTTTTATTTCGCGCTGCTCGATCCGGAGGAAAAGGAGATCGTCGGCGTGGCGAACTTTTCCAACGTGGTGCGTGGATCATTCCATGCCTGCTATCTCGGCTACTCTATTGGCGAGAAGTGGCAGGGGCAGGGGCTGATGTTTGAAGCGCTGACGTCGGCGATTCGCTATATGCAGCGTACGCAGCATATTCATCGCATTATGGCCAACTATATGCCGCATAATCAGCGCAGCGGCGCGCTGCTGGCGCGGTTGGGGTTTGAAAAAGAGGGTTACGCCAAAGATTACCTGCTGATCGACGGGCAGTGGCGTGACCATGTATTGACGGCGCTAACGACGCCGGACTGGTCAGCGGGACGTTAAGGAGAGAGGATGAAATATCAGTTAACCGCGCATGAAGCGCGCGTCATTGGCTGTCTGCTGGAAAAGCAGGTCACCACGCCCGAGCAGTATCCGCTGTCGGTGAACGCCGTCGTGACCGCCTGCAATCAGAAAACCAACCGCGAGCCGGTGATGTCGCTGAGCGAAGGCGAGGTCCAGACGCTGCTGGATACCCTGGTGAAACGCCACTATCTGCGCACGGTCAGCGGATTCGGCAATCGGGTAACCAAGTATGAGCAGCGCTTTTGCAACTCCGAATTTGGCGATCTGAAGCTCAGCGCCGGCGAGGTGGCGGTGGTGACGACGCTGCTGCTGCGCGGCGCGCAGACGCCGGGTGAATTACGCAGCCGGGCGCAGCGGATGCATGAGTTCAGCGATATGGCGGAAGTGGAAAGCGTGCTGGAAGGGCTGGCGACCCGCGAAGATGGTCCCTTCGTTGCCCGTCTGCCCCGGGAGCCGGGAAAACGGGAAAGCCGCTATATGCATCTGTTTTGCGACGAGATGGACACGCTGATCACGACGGTGGAAGCACTCGCGCCGCTGGAAGAGGATGACGATCTGCGAGCCAGGGTTGAAGCGCTGGAAGGCGAGGTGGCGGAGCTGAAAGCGCGCCTCGATTCGCTGTTACACCATCTGGGGGACTAAAACGTGGGGACAAGATTGCGCATCGGAGTGGTTGGCTTAGGCGGCATTGCGCAGAAAGCGTGGCTGCCGGTGCTGGGGGCGGCGGAAAGCTGGACGCTGCAGGCGGCCTGGTCGCCGGGAAAAGAGAAGGCGCTGCGGGTCTGCGAAACCTGGCGGATCCCCTACGCTGAATCACTGGATGCTCTGGCGGCGCAGTGCGATGCGGTTTTTGTCCATACGTCGACGGCTTCACATTATGAAGTGGTGAATCATTTGCTGAATGCCGGGGTTCATGTTTGCGTGGATAAACCGCTGGCGGACAAGCTGAGTGAGGCGGAGATGCTGGTCGAGCTGGCGGCGCGGCGGCGTCTGACGCTGATGGTCGGTTTCAATCGCCGCTTCGCACCGCTCTATCGGGAGCTGAAGGGACGGCTGGGCGAGGCGGCCTCGCTGCGGATGGATAAGCACCGCAGCGATAGCGTGGGCAACGATCTGCGCTTTACCCTGCTTGATGACTATCTACACGTGGTGGATACCGCGCTATGGCTAGCCGACGGTCAGGCGCGTCTGCGCGGTGGCGCGCTACAGATCACTCCGCAGGGCGAGATGCTCTATGCCGAACACCAGTTCAGTTCGCCCCGGCTGCAGGTCACCACCAGCATGCACCGCCGCGCAGGCAGCCAGCGCGAGTGGGTGCAGGCGGTGACGGATGGCGGGCTATATGCCGTCAGCGAGATGCGCGAATGGCAGGAGGAGTGCGGTCACGGCGTGGTCCAGCGCCCGGTCGCCGGCTGGCAAACCACCCTGGAGCAGCGCGGCTTTGTCGGCTGCGCGCGCCATTTTATCGAATGCGTGCAAAATCAGACCGTTCCTGAAACTGCAGGCGAACAGGCGCTGCTGGCTCAGCGGGTGGTCGACAAACTCTGGCGCGACGCCATCAGCGAATAATCCGTTGTAACAACTGACAGTAGTAATTCATGTTGAACCCGGTAGACTATCGCCACTTTCCAGCGCCCGCATTTGCGGGCGTTTTACTCCAGGGTTTGGAATAACAGCGTAATGAACCTTTTAAAATCACTGGCGGCCGTCAGTTCGATGACCATGTTTTCGCGTGTGCTGGGCTTTGCCCGCGATGCGATTGTGGCGCGCATTTTTGGCGCCGGGATGGCGACCGACGCCTTTTTCGTCGCCTTCAAACTGCCTAATCTGCTGCGACGTATTTTTGCCGAAGGCGCCTTCTCGCAGGCGTTTGTGCCGATCCTTGCCGAATATAAAAGCAAGCAGGGCGAAGATGCCACCCGGGTGTTTGTCTCGTATGTCTCCGGATTGCTGACCCTGGCCCTGGCGAT
Organism: Klebsiella sp. C360; assembly: GCF_048822415.1. Taxonomy (NCBI): domain Bacteria; kingdom Pseudomonadati; phylum Pseudomonadota; class Gammaproteobacteria; order Enterobacterales; family Enterobacteriaceae; genus Klebsiella; species Klebsiella sp. C360. The sequence continues at coordinate 572,984 of NZ_JBMEZZ010000001.1, read as the reverse complement.
CGTCACCGTTATCGGGATGCTGGCGGCGCCGTGGGTGATCACCATCACCGCCCCCGGGTTTGCTGATACCGCCGATAAATTTGCGCTGACCACCCAATTGCTGCGCATTACCTTCCCCTATATTTTGCTGATCTCCCTGGCCTCGCTGGTGGGGGCGATCCTCAATACCTGGAACCGCTTCTCGGTGCCGGCCTTTGCGCCGACGTTCCTTAACGTCAGCATGATTGGCTTTGCGCTGTTTGCCGCGCCGTACTTCCATCCGCCGGTGCTGGCGCTGGCCTGGGCTGTCACGGTCGGCGGCGTGCTGCAGCTGGCCTACCAGCTGCCGCACCTGAAGAAGATTGGCATGCTGGTCCTGCCGCGCATCAATCTGAAAGATGCCGGCGCGATGCGGGTGGTGAAGCAGATGGGCCCGGCGATCCTCGGCGTGTCGGTAAGCCAGATCTCCCTTATCATCAATACCATCTTCGCTTCGTTTCTCGTGTCGGGATCGGTGTCGTGGATGTACTATGCTGACCGCCTGATGGAGTTTCCGTCCGGTGTTCTGGGGGTGGCGCTCGGCACGATCCTGCTGCCCTCGCTGTCAAAAAGCTTCGCCAGCGGTAATCATGACGAGTATTGCCGGCTGATGGACTGGGGGCTGCGTCTTTGCTTCCTGCTGGCGCTGCCGAGCGCGGTGGCGCTGGGGATCCTCGCTAAACCGCTGACCGTGGCCCTGTTCCAGTACGGCAAATTTAGCGCCTTTGATGCGGCGATGACCCAGCGCGCGCTGGTGGCTTATTCCGTGGGGCTCATGGGGCTTATCGTGGTGAAGGTGCTGGCGCCGGGTTTCTATTCCCGTCAGGACATCAAGACCCCGGTCAAGATTGCCATTGTCACCCTGATTATGACCCAGGTGATGAACCTGGCGTTTATCGGCCCGCTGAAGCATGCGGGTCTGTCGCTGTCCATCGGTCTGGCGGCCTGCCTGAACGCTGCGCTGCTTTACTGGCAGTTGCGTAAACAGAAAATTTTTACCCCCCAACCGGGCTGGCTGGCGTTCCTGCTGCGTCTGATTGCTGCGGTGCTGGTCATGGCCGCGGCGCTGCTGGGCGTCATGCATCTCATGCCGGAGTGGTCGCTGGGGACGATGCCGTTCCGTCTGATGCGTCTGCTGGTGGTGGTGATCGCCGGAGTGGTGGCTTATTTCGCCACGCTGCTGCTGCTGGGCTTCCGCGTGAAAGAGTTTGCCCGTCGTACAGCGTAAGCGCTTGAATGGGAATTGATGAACCCGCTTCGCCTCAGGCGAAGCGGGTTTTTTTTATGATGCGCGGCGTTCGGCTGCAACGATACGGGCATTCTCCAGCAAGCGGATCGCCAGGGCGATCGCCCCGCTGACCACCGCCAGGGTAATCACCCCGTTCCAGCCGGCCAGTACGTAAAGCTTGCTGCCCAGCACCGACCCCAGCGACATCCCAATGAAGACCACGGTAAACAGCAGAGCGTTCAGGCGGCCGCGGGCCTGTGGCTCAAGGCCATACACCAGGTTCTGATGCGCCACCAGGCTTGACTGCAGGCCAAGGTCGAAGCCAATCGCCGACAGGGCAATCAGCGCCAGCTGGCCGTGCAGTGGCAGCAGCGGCAGTATAAACATCAGGGCGAAGGAGACGGTGACCAGCGCCGCCCCCATTTGCGTCACTTTACCGGCGCCAAATTTATCGGCCAGTCCGCCGGCCAGCGGCGCGGCCAGCGCCCCGGCGGCCCCGGCGATACCAAAGCCGCCCGCTACCGCGCTGCCCATGTGATAGTGTTCGGAGAGCATCACCGCCAGCGTCGACCAGAAGGCGCTGAAGGCGACAGAGAGCGCCCCCTGAGCCAGCGCAGCGCGGCGTAGCGCCGGGTAACGCTGCCACAGATGCGCCATCGAGGCCATCAGCTGCGGATAGCTCAGCGTCGAGTGAATGGCGAAGCGCGGCAGCACCCGCCACATCACCAGGCCAATCAGCGCCACGCTGACCGCCGCCGCCTGATACATCACCCGCCAGCCGAACACTGCGCCCACCACGCCGCTGACCGTCCGGGAAAGCAGGATCCCCAGCAGCAGCCCGGTCATCACCGTGCCCACCATTTTTCCCTGCTTGCCCGCCGGGGCGAGGATCGCCGCCGCCGGGACGATATCCTGCGCCATGGTTGCCGCCATACCGATCAGCAGACTAACCACCAGCAGTGAGCTGAGCTGGCCGGTGAGGCTGCACAGCAGCAGCAGGAGCGCCAGCAGCGCGCTTTTCACCAGGATCAGCCGGCGGCGATCGTGGCGGTCGCCGAGCGGAAGCAGGAACAGAATGCCGAGCGCATAACCCGCCTGCGTCAGGGTAGGGACCAGACCCATACCTTCTACCGTCAGGTGGAGATTGGCGCCCATCAACGGCAGCAGCGGCTGCGCGTAGTAGATAGAGGCGACGCTAAAGCCAGCGCCGAGCGCGAGAATGAAGATAATCCAGCCTGCGTCGCGGGCGGAAAGAGAAGTCGGTGTCATGTTCAGTGCCTCGTGTATGCGATGGGGCTATTTTTCCCTGAACGCGGCTGGCGCGGTAGCCGGGCTGGTGGTAAAACGGTTATACGTAGCACGTATAGGCAAAAGAAGAATGAAAAGACAGGAGCGTATAGACCGCATTGAGCTGATGCGCACTTATATCCGCATTGTGGAGACCGGATCGCTCTCCGCCGCGGCGGGGCAGATGGATACCACTCAGGCGACCGTCAGCCGCCGCCTGCAGTCCCTTGAAGGGCTGCTGGGGGTCAAGCTGATCCTGCGTACCACCCATGCGATGAAGCTCACTGACGATGGCGAACGCTGCTACCGTCACGCTCGCCAGCTGGTGGATGCCTGGCTGGCGCTGGAAGATGACCTGCGTATTGCCGACGATCGGCCGGTAGGGGTGCTGCGGGTGAGGGCACCGCACGCTTTTGGCCAGCAGCAGCTGCTGGGGCCGCTGGTCGCCTTTCTCCAGCGTCATCCGCAGCTGTCGGTGGAGTGGATGCTGAATGATAATACTGTCGACTTTCTCAGCGATAATATCGACTGCGCCATCCGCGTGGGGGCGGAGGTGGATCCGGCCACGGTCTCCGTGCTGCTGGCGGAAGTGCCGCGCTGCGTGGTGGCCTCTCCTGAACTGCTGGCGAAGTACCCGCCGTTAACCTCGCTGGAGGCGTTATCCGGCCTGCCGTGGATCGCCATTAACACCTTTTATCAGCATGAGGTACGGCTCCGACATCAGGTAAGCGGGCAGATCGTCTCCACGGCGATTACCCCCTGTCTGAGCACCGACAGCCTGTACGTCGCGCGCAATACCGCGCTGGCGGGTCTGGGGGTGGCGATGGTGTCCAGCTGGACGGTGGCGGAGGATCTTGCCGCTGGAAGGTTGACAGAGCTGTTCCCGCAGTGGCGTCCCGCCTCGCTGCCGGTCCATCTGGTCTATCCCTGGGCGCGCTATTATCCGACGCGGCTGCGTAAGTTCCTCGACCTGATGCGGGAGATCATGCCGGACCTCGCCGGCATGCAGCCTCCGCAAAGCGCATAAAAAAAACCGGCCAGGAGGCCGGTTTTTTTATTTAGCACGCTTACTCGACGGGCTGTGGGCGGGTCGGTTCAGCGGTGGCTTTATGGGTCGCGCTATGACCGCCGGCGGCGCCTTTACCTTCAAAGGCGAATGGCGGCCGCACCCAGGTGCTGTGGCGCGGTGCTTCCGGGACATAGTCCGGCGCTGGCGCACGGGTCATTGGCGCGGTGGCATGGCGATGACTCGCCACCACTACCGGCTTGCTCACCGGTGGCTCGGCTTTGACCGGCTCGACAGGCGCTGCTTCGACAACCGGTGCTTCAACCACAGTTTCCGGCGCCGGGGCGATGGTTTCCACTGGCGCTTCAACGACAGGCGCCGTTTCCACCACTTCAGGTTCTACCACCACCGGCTCGGCGTCGATCGTCACTGGCGCGATAGCCTGAGGCGCTTCGACAGCCGGCGCTTCGGTGACCAGCTCCTGCGGCGCAGGCTCGACGGCTGCTGGCGCGACAACTTCCGCAGCATCAACGACCACCGGCTCGGCGGCCGCGACCGGCTCGACGACCACAGGCTCAGCGGTAACCGGCTCCATGGTTGCCGGCTCGACTGTGACCGGCGCAGCGGTAACGGTTTCAACGACGGCAACCGGGGCCGCGACGGCCGCGACGGTTTCCACGACGTTGTCGTCCTGAACCTGAACCTCTTCCGGCTGCTGGTCCTGCGGACGAACCACCGGGTAGCGGATCCAGACTTTACCGGAAGCCATCTCCGGCGATGCGCAGGCCACGGTCAGCGGCATTGGCGACTGGGTCGGATAGCGTTCGTCACGATAGCGACGACGACGCTGACCGCTGACGCGCAGGTGACGCGGGGAACGACGTGAACGACGCGGCATACCGTTCGCTTCACGGGATTCGCCATTTTCGTCCTGGTCCGCCACGCTCTCCACGACTGCTGGCAGCTCGGCTTTCACCGGCTCGCTGCGCGGAGCGATAACTTCCGCCACTACGGCTTCTGGCACGATCTCGGCAACCTGCTCAACGACAGCGGACTCGACGCGTACTTTCTGTGCCAGCTGGCGCGGTTTACGACGCGGCAGGGTCTGCACACGCTCTTCCTGCTCCGTCTCCTGCACTACCGGCTCTTCGCGTGTCTGCGCTTTGGCTTCCTGCTGCGCCTGACGTTTGTCGTCATTGCGGCGGCGGGTGCGTTCGCGGCGCGGCTGCTGCTCGTCACGAGATTTCGCTTTTTCCGCGTCGTCACCTGAGGTCTGGCGAACATCACGGGCTTCCACGTTCTGCGACGGCTTCTCGCGACGGTTGCGACGGTTCTCTTCACGCGATTCGCGCGGTTCACGGCCTTCGTTATTCTCGGCACGCGCGTCGCGGTTATCACGGTTGTCGCGGTTGTCGCGATTATCACGATTGTCGCGATTGTCACGACGGTCGTTGCGATCGCGGCGGTTGTTGGCGCGCGGTTTACGGCGCTCCTGCTGACGCTCTGGTTTTTCTTCCGCTTTCTTCTCGACCTGAACTTCAGCCGGTTTGGCCTCTTCGGCGCCAGAGAAGATATTCTTCAGCGCGCTGAAGAAGCGCGAGAGCAGGCCAGGCTGCGCCGGTGCGGCGGCCGCGACCGGGGTCGCTGCGGCGACAGGCGCGGCGGCTGGCTCTTCGAGCATCGGGGCCGGCGGCGCGTCAGGCATGACAAAAGCGGCGAGGGCCGGTTGTTCCGGACGTTTCCGTTCTGCCGGCTCATCGTCGCCCGGCAGCGCCATCTCTTCTTCATGCAGCTTCGGCAGCAGGTAGCTCAGCGTTGAAGTCTCTTCACCTTTGCGCACGCGCAGGACGGAGTAGTGCGGCGTCTGCATTTCGTCGTTTGGCACGATGATCACGCGCACATCGCCCTGACGAGATTCGATAGCGCTCACCGCGGCACGTTTTTCGTTCAGCAGATAGGAGGCGATCGGTACCGGAACGATGGCATGAACTTCTTTGGTGTTCTCTTTCAGCGCTTCTTCTTCAATCAGACGCAGAATAGAGAGCGACAGCGATTCGTTATCACGCACGGTGCCGGTGCCGGAGCAGCGCGGGCAGACGTGGTGGCTGGATTCGCCCAGCGACGGACTCAGGCGCTGGCGGGACATCTCCAGCAGGCCGAAGCGCGAGATATGGCTGATCTGAATGCGCGCCCGGTCCTGACGGACGGCTTCGCGCAGACGGTTCTCCACGGCGCGCTGGTGGCGAACCGGAGTCATATCAATAAAGTCGATAACGATCAGGCCGCCGAGGTCGCGCAGACGCAGCTGGCGGGCAATCTCGTCAGCCGCTTCGAGGTTGGTGTTGAACGCCGTCTCTTCGATATCGCCGCCGCGGGTGGCGCGGGCGGAGTTGATATCGATAGCGGTCAGCGCTTCAGTGCTGTCGATGACGATAGAACCACCGGACGGCAGACGGACTTCACGCTGGAAGGCGGATTCAATCTGGGATTCGATCTGGTAATGGCTGAACAGCGGGATTTCACCGGTGTACAGTTTGATTTTGCTGCTGAAATCCGGACGACCCAGCGCGGCGATATGCTGGCGCGCCAGCTCAAGCACTTTCGGGTTATCGATCAGGATTTCGCCGATATCCTGGCGCAGGTAGTCACGGAAGGCGCGGACAATGACGTTGCTTTCCTGGTGGATCAGGAACGGCGCCGGACGGCTTTCCGCGGCTTTCTGAATCGCTTCCCAGTGTTTCAGACGGAAGCTCAGGTCCCACTGCAGGGCTTCGGCGGATTTGCCGACGCCAGCGGTGCGAACGATAAGGCCCATGCCGTCCGGAAGCTCCAGGCTCGCCAGCGCTTCTTTCAGTTCGGTACGGTCGTCGCCCTCGATACGGCGGGAAATTCCCCCCGCGCGCGGGTTGTTCGGCATCAGTACCAGATAGCTGCCCGCCAGGCTGATAAAGGTGGTGAGCGCAGCGCCTTTGTTGCCGCGTTCTTCTTTATCAATCTGCACGATAACTTCCTGACCTTCACGCAGTACGTCTTTGATATTAGGACGACCATGCGCATTGTAGTTGGCGGGGAAGTATTCGCGGGCGATTTCTTTGAGGGGGAGGAAACCATGACGCTCGGCGCCGTAATCAACAAACGCGGCTTCAAGGCTGGGTTCAATGCGGGTGATTTTGCCTTTGTAGATGTTCGCTTTTTTCTGTTCGTGCCCGGGGCTTTCGATATCCAGGTCGTACAGGCGCTGCCCATCAACAAGGGCGACGCGCAACTCTTCCTGCTGAGTTGCGTTGATTAACATTCTTTTCATCGTAACTTACTCATTATTCTTACATTGACGACTAAGCTGCGGGCAGAGTAATGCCTTTCCGGGGGAAAACCGATGGCCTCGTGTCTGGTTCACGTCGCCAACCTCACGGTTGTCGCGCGCTTAAGAGGCGCAGAGTGTCGGTCGCCTGTGTTTCAAACGGAAACACAGCGCAATTATTCAGGGGAACAGCCTGGGATGTATCACCAGAGAATATTCCATTTATACTCGTCGTCTTTCGCGTTGCAGGCATGATGGCTTAACCTGCTCACCTCGATCGGCTGATCCAGATGAGCTCCCGGGAGTCCCGGAGTTGACGCCTTCCTGCGACTTGAAATCCATAGAGCCTGTACCGGTAAGGACTGCAACCCGCAGCCCGCTAACTGTCTGAAAGATCACAACGTCTTACGCCATTGCTGCGTGGGCGATCGGTCAGACAAAATTGGTCATTCCGCTAATGTCTTGTTCTAACAAGATGCAATACGGAAAACGGTCTCATTATTCCATTGCTAACCTTGTTATAGCAAGTTGACTTTCACCTTTTATCACCCGGTTACTCACAGTTTTATCACCTGCCCATACAGATTGTTCTAATAACAAACAATATGGCGGTCAGGCAAACCGTGAAAACAGGATAATGATAAATATAAGCATATAAAAATGAGTGGCGCTAATGCGTCCGGCTATTTAGAATCGCGCACCATGAAAACTGAGACCCCAACCGTAAAAATGGTTGCCATTGCTGCTGATGAAGCGGGGCAACGTATCGACAACTTTTTGCGTACGCAATTGAAAGGCGTACCGAAGAGCATGATTTATCGCATCCTGCGTAAAGGCGAGGTGCGGGTGAATAAAAAACGCGTGAAGCCGGAGTATAAGCTGGAAGCGGGCGATGAAGTCCGTATCCCGCCGGTGCGCGTGGCAGAGCGTGAAGAAGAGGCGGTATCGCCGCATCTGCAGAAAGTCGCGGCGCTCTCTGAGGTGATCCTCTATGAAGACGATCATATTCTGGTCCTCAATAAGCCTTCCGGCACTGCGGTACATGGCGGCAGCGGCCTGAGCTTCGGGGTGATTGAAGGGTTGCGCGCCCTGCGCCCGGAGGCGCGCTTCCTTGAGCTGGTGCATCGACTCGACCGCGATACTTCAGGCGTGCTGCTGGTGGCGAAAAAGCGCTCGGCGCTGCGTTCGCTGCACGAGCAGCTGCGCGATAAAGGCATGCAGAAAGACTATCTGGCGCTGGTGCGCGGCCAGTGGCAGTCGCATACCAAAGTAGTGCAGGCCCCGCTGTTGAAGAACATTCTGCAGAGCGGGGAGCGAATTGTCCGCGTGAGTCAGGAAGGCAAGCCGTCAGAGACGCGCTTTAAAGTGGAAGAGCGTTATGAATTCGCCACGCTGGTGCGCTGCAGTCCGGTCACCGGGCGCACCCATCAGATTCGCGTTCATACCCAGTATGCCGGACATCCTATCGCCTTTGACGACCGCTATGGCGACCGCGAATTTGATAAGCAACTCTCTGGTACCGGCTTAAACCGCCTGTTCCTCCACGCTGCTGCGCTGAAGTTTACCCACCCGGGGAGCGGGGAGGTGATGCGCGTTGAGGCGCCGCTGGATAACCAGCTGAAGCACTGTTTACAGGTGCTACGGAAGAGCAAATAAGCGCAACGGCGGAATCAGTTCCGCCGTTTTTTTTGCCTTAGCCTAACAGTGGGTTGTCGTTTTCGCGGCGCAGCATCTGACACAGCGCGATTAAGGGTAACCCGACCAGCGTATTCGGGTCGCGGCCTTCCAGCCGTTCGAACAGCGTAATGCCTAACCCCTCGCTCTTGAAACTCCCGGCGCACTGCAGCGGGTTCTCTTTGCGCACATAGCCTTCGATCTCTTTATCGCTGAGATGGCGGAAGTGGACGTCAAAGGGCTCGCATTCGGTTTGCAGATGACCGCTGGCGGAGTTATACAGCGCCAGGCCGGTATAAAAGGTGACGATTGACCCGCTGGCCTTTCTCAACTGCCTGCGGGCATTTTCCTCGGTGTGCGGTTTACCGGTGATCTCACCGTCCAGTACGCAAACCTGATCGGAGCCTATAATAAGGTGATTGGGGTAGCGCGAGGCCAGGCTCTGCGCTTTGGCCTGCGCCAGCCGGGTGACAAGCTGACGCGCGGATTCTTCAGGACGGGGCGTTTCGTCGACGTCAGGCGCCGCGCATTCAAACGGTAATCCCAGTTTTTCCAGCAGCATGCGCCGCCAGGGAGAGGTTGACGCCAGGATAAGTTCAGACATATTTTTTCATCCACATATAGCGCTTCGCAGAGCATCATCTTAAACTATGCGCCGCAATGTGTGCGAATAAATGGCAAAAGGCAACCTGAGGCTGCCTTTTTCTTTGACTCTATGACATTACAAAGTTAATATGCGCGCCCTATGCAAAAGGTAAAATTACCCCTGACTCTTGATCCGGTACGCACGGCTCAAAAACGCCTTGATTACGAAGGCATCTATGCCCGCGATCAGGTTGAACGTGTAGCCGATTCTGTAGTCAGCGTGGACAGCGATGTGGAATGCAGCATGTCGTTCGCTATCGATAACCAGCGTCTCGCCGTCATTACAGGCGATGCGAAGGTAACGGTAACCCTCGAATGCCAGCGTTGCGGGAAACCGTTCTCCCATCACGTCCACACCACGTATTGTTTTAGCCCCGTCAGAAATGACGAACAGGCCGAAGCACTACCGGAAGCGTATGAGCCGATTGAGGTTAACGAATTCGGTGAAATCGACCTGCAGGCAATGGTCGAGGATGAAATTATCCTCTCCCTGCCCGTAGTTCCGGTGCATGATTCTGAACACTGTGAAGTGTCCGACGCGGACATGGTCTTTGGCGAACTGCCTGAAGAGGCACAAAAACCAAACCCATTTGCCGTATTAGCCAGCTTAAAGCGTAAGTAATTGAGGAGTAAGGTCCATGGCCGTACAACAGAATAAACCAACCCGTTCCAAACGTGGCATGCGTCGTTCCCATGACGCGCTGACCGCAGTCACCAGCCTGTCTGTAGACAAAACTTCTGGTGAGAAACACCTGCGTCACCACATCACTGCCGACGGTTTCTACCGCGGTCGCAAGGTTATCGCTAAGTAATCACGCGATACTCGCAGGATTTCCCGTTGCAGGCCATGGCGGGCGTGTGCGTACCTGGACACTCGGTTAACCCGGTAACCAGAAGCGTCAATGCCCGGATTGTTGCGTCTGCAGCGTGAAAATTCGCGGGTGCCAGCGTGATGAAGCTTAGTGAGGACTCCCCGGGCAACTGGGGAATCACCGAACCGGGCAGCGACGATACCTTGACACGTCTAACCCTGGCGTTAGATGTCATGGGGGGCGATTTCGGCCCATCCGTGACAGTGCCTGCAGCACTGCAGGCACTGAACTCTAATTCGCAACTCACACTTCTTTTAGTCGGCGATCCCGACGCCATCACGCCATTACTCGCCAAAGCTGACTTCGAACAACGTTCGCGTCTGCAGATTATTCCTGCGCAGTCAGTTATTGCCAGTGATGCGCGACCCGCACAGGCTATCCGCAGCAGTCGCGGAAGCTCAATGCGCGTGGCGCTGGAGCTTGTGAAAGAAGGGCGGGCGGAAGCCTGCGTTAGCGCCGGCAACACCGGCGCGCTGATGGGCCTGGCGAAACTGCTGCTCAAACCGATTGAAGGTATTGAGCGGCCGGCGCTGGTGACGGTTTTGCCGCACCAGCAGAAGGGCAAAACCGTGGTGTTGGATCTCGGCGCCAACGTCGACTGCGACAGCACGATGCTGGTGCAGTTCGCGGTGATGGGCGCGGTGCTGGCGGAAGAGGTGGTCGGCATTGCCAATCCACGCGTCGCCTTGCTGAACATCGGCGAAGAAGAGATGAAAGGCCTCAGCAGCATCCGCGATGCTGCCGCAGTGCTCAAAACGCTGCCTTCCCTCAACTACATCGGCTATCTTGAAGCCAATGAACTGTTGACCGGAAAAACCGATGTGCTGGTTTGTGACGGATTCACGGGCAACGTCACATTAAAAACCATGGAAGGTGTTGTCAGAATGTTCCTTTCACTGCTGAAATCTCAGGGAGAGGGCAAAAAACGGTCGTGGTGGCTGCTGTTACTAAAACGTTGGTTACAAAAAAGCCTGGCGAGGCGATTCAGTCACCTCAACCCCGACCAGTATAATGGCGCCTGTCTGTTAGGATTGCGCGGTTCCGTGATCAAGAGTCATGGTGCTGCCAATCAGCGCGCCTTTAGCGTCGCGATAGAGCAGGCAGTGCAGGCGGTGCAGCGGCAAATTCCTCAACGGATCGCCGCGCGCCTGGAATCTTTATACCCAGCTGGTTTCGAGCTGCCGGAAAGCGACAGTGACGTGAACGCCCGACAGCAAAGCGGGACGAATGGACACCACTGACGCCGCGGCGGTTGAACGAGGCGGGTATATTACCCAAGAGTGACTGAGCGTACATGTATACGAAGATTATTGGTACCGGCAGCTATCTGCCCGAGCAAGTGCGTACAAACGCCGACCTGGAAAAAATGGTAGAGACCTCTGACGAGTGGATTGTCACCCGCACAGGTATCCGTGAGCGTCGTATTGCCGCAGCGCATGAAACAGTTGCTACGATGGGCTTTGAAGCCGCAAAGCAGGCGCTGGCGATGGCGGGCGTGTCCGCGGAGCAAATTGGTCTGATCATCGTTGCGACCACCTCCGGCACGCACGCGTTTCCAAGTTCGGCTTGCCAGATTCAGTCTATGCTGGGCGTCAAAGGCTGCCCGGCGTTTGACGTCGCGGCCGCCTGCGCCGGTTTCACCTATGCGCTGAGCGTCGCCGATCAGTATGTGAAAAACGGCGCGGTGGATTATGCGCTGGTCGTTGGCGCTGATGTGCTGGCGCGCACCTGCGATCCGGCCGATCGCGGGACGATTATTATTTTCGGCGATGGCGCCGGCGCGGTGGTGCTGGGCGCCTCCGAAGAGCCTGGCATTATCTCGACGCATCTGCATGCTGACGGTAGCTATGGCGAACTGCTGACCCTGCCGAACGCCGATCGCGTCGATCCGGAAAATCCGATCTATCTGACGATGGCCGGTAATGAAGTCTTCAAAGTGGCGGTCACCGAGTTAGCGCATATCGTTGATGAGACGCTGGCCGCGAACAATCTTGAACGTTCAGCGCTGGACTGGCTGGTGCCGCATCAGGCAAACCTGCGGATCATCAGCGCGACGGCGAAGAAACTGGGCATGTCGATGGATAACGTCGTAGTGACCCTCGACCGCCATGGCAACACCTCCGCGGCGTCAGTCCCTTGCGCGCTGGATGAGGCCGTCCGCGATGGCCGCATTCAACGTGGGCAGCTGATTTTGCTGGAAGCCTTTGGTGGCGGTTTCACCTGGGGTTCCGCGCTGGTTCGTTTTTAGTATAAGGATTTAAACATGACGCAATTTGCTTTTGTGTTCCCGGGACAGGGCTCTCAGGCCGTAGGCATGCTGGCCGATATGGCGGCGACCTGGCCGGTCATTGAAGAGACCTTCGGTGAAGCTTCCGCAGCGTTGGGTTACGATCTGTGGGCGCTGACGCAACAGGGCCCGGCAGAAGAACTGAATAAGACCTGGCAGACCCAGCCGGCGCTGCTGACCGCCTCCGTGGCGCTGTACCGCGTCTGGCAGCAGCAGGGCGGCAAAGCGCCGGCGCTGTTGGCAGGCCACAGCCTTGGCGAATACTCCGCGCTGGTTTGCGCGGGCGTTATCGCTTTCGCTGACGCCGTTCGCCTGGTTGAACTGCGCGGCAAATTCATGCAGGAAGCCGTACCGGAAGGTACCGGCGCCATGTCAGCGATTATCGGTCTGGACGACGCGGCTATCGCCAAAGCCTGTGAAGACTCGGCCGAAGGGCAGGTCGTCTCTCCGGTGAACTACAATTCCCCGGGACAGGTGGTTATCGCCGGTCACAAAGAGGCCGTCGAACGCGCAGGCGTCGCCTGTAAAGCCGCGGGCGCTAAACGCGCGCTGCCGCTGCCGGTGAGCGTGCCCTCCCACTGTGCGCTGATGAAGCCCGCTGCGGAAAAACTGGCGCTTGAGCTGCAGAACATCACCTTCAACGCGCCGACGATTCCGGTGGTAAATAACGTCGACGTGAAGTGCGAAACCGCGCCGGACGCCATTCGCGATGCGCTGGTACGCCAGCTGTATAGCCCGGTTCAGTGGACCAAAACCGTTGAGTTTATGGCTGCTCAGGGCGTCACGCATCTGTATGAGGTTGGCCCGGGTAAAGTCCTCACCGGCCTGACCAAACGTATTGTTGACACCCTGACCGCTTCCGCGCTTAACGAGCCGGCGGCGATGTCTGCGGCGCTTGAGCAATAAAAGAGGAAAACCATGAGTTTTGAAGGAAAAATCGCGCTGGTTACCGGTGCAAGCCGCGGTATTGGCCGCGCCATCGCTGAAACGCTCGTCGCCCGCGGCGCGAAAGTTATCGGTACTGCGACCAGCGAAAGCGGCGCGCAGGCGATCAGCGACTATTTAGGCGCCAACGGTAAAGGTCTGATGTTGAATGTGACCGACCCGGCATCTATTGAATCTGTTCTGGAAAATGTGCGCGCAGAGTTTGGCGAAGTGGATATCCTGGTGAATAATGCCGGGATCACTCGCGACAACCTGTTAATGCGCATGAAAGATGACGAGTGGAACGATATTATCGAAACCAACCTGTCATCGGTTTTCCGTCTGTCAAAAGCGGTAATGCGCGCTATGATGAAAAAGCGTCATGGACGTATTATCACTATCGGTTCTGTGGTTGGTACCATGGGAAATGCGGGTCAGGCCAACTACGCTGCGGCGAAAGCGGGTCTGATCGGCTTCAGTAAATCACTGGCGCGTGAAGTTGCGTCACGCGGTATTACTGTAAACGTTGTTGCTCCGGGCTTTATTGAAACGGACATGACGCGTGCGCTGACCGATGAGCAGCGTGCGGGTACGCTGGCGGCAGTTCCTGCGGGGCGCCTTGGCACCCCAAATGAAATCGCCAGCGCGGTGGCATTTTTAGCCTCTGACGAAGCAAGTTACATCACTGGTGAAACCCTGCACGTCAACGGCGGAATGTACATGGTCTGACCGAGATTTGTGCAAAACGTTCAGGAACCGCGCACTTCGCACGGTTCTGTGTGCGGTTTTGTGCGAAAAGATTTGCGTTCTTAGGGCAAACGGCCTCAAAATAGCGCAAAATCGTGGTAAGACCTGCCGGGATTTAGTTGCAAATTTTTCAACATTTTATACACTACGAAAACCATCGCGAAAGCGAGTTTTGATAGGAAATTTAAGAGTATGAGCACTATCGAAGAACGCGTTAAGAAAATTATCGGCGAGCAGCTGGGCGTTAAGCAGGAAGAAGTTACCAACAATGCTTCCTTCGTTGAAGACCTGGGCGCTGATTCTCTTGACACCGTTGAGCTGGTAATGGCTCTGGAAGAAGAGTTTGATACTGAGATTCCGGACGAAGAAGCTGAGAAAATCACCACCGTTCAGGCTGCCATTGATTACATCAACGGCCACCAGGCGTAAGTGAACATCTCCAGGCGGTCATTCGACCGCCTGAGTTTTATCTTTTTTTTGTCCCACAAGAATCTATTTTCCCTCCCTGGAGGACAAACGTGTCTAAGCGTCGTGTAGTTGTGACCGGACTGGGCATGTTGTCTCCTGTCGGCAATACCGTAGAGTCTACCTGGAAAGCTCTCCTTGCCGGTCAGAGTGGCATCAGCCTGATCGACCATTTCGATACTAGCGCCTATGCAACGAAATTTGCTGGCTTAGTAAAGGATTTTAACTGTGATGACATCATCTCGCGCAAAGAGCAGCGCAAGATGGATGCCTTCATTCAATATGGAATTGTCGCTGGCGTTCAGGCCATGCAGGATTCTGGCCTTGAAGTGACGGAAGAGAATGCTACCCGTATTGGCGCCGCGATCGGCTCCGGTATTGGCGGCCTCGGCTTGATCGAAGAAAACCACAGTTCGCTGGTCAACGGCGGACCGCGTAAGATCAGCCCATTCTTCGTTCCCTCCACAATTGTTAACATGGTGGCCGGGCATCTGACCATCATGTTTGGTCTGCGTGGACCAAGTATCTCCATCGCGACCGCCTGTACTTCAGGCGTGCACAACATCGGTCAGGCTGCGCGCATCATCGCCTATGGCGACGCCGATGCGATGGTGGCAGGCGGTGCGGAAAAAGCCAGTACCCCGCTTGGCGTGGGCGGCTTTGGCGCAGCGCGGGCGCTCTCCACGCGCAATGACAACCCGCAGGCGGCAAGCCGTCCGTGGGATAAAGATCGCGACGGCTTCGTGCTGGGCGACGGCGCGGGCATGGTGGTGCTGGAAGAGTACGAGCATGCGAAAAAACGCGGCGCGAAAATCTACGCCGAGATCGTCGGCTTCGGCATGAGCAGCGATGCTTACCACATGACGTCACCGCCGGAAGATGGCGCGGGCGCCGCGCTGGCGATGGTGAATGCCATTCGCGATGCGGGCATCGAACCGGGCCAGATCGGCTACGTCAATGCCCACGGCACCTCGACGCCGGCTGGCGATAAAGCGGAAGCGCAGGCGGTTAAGTCTGTCTTCGGCGATGCGGCGAGCCGCGTACTGGTGAGCTCCACCAAATCCATGACCGGGCATCTGCTGGGCGCGGCAGGGGCGGTAGAGTCGATTTACTCTATCCTGGCGCTGCGCGATCAGGCGGTTCCGCCGACGATCAACCTCGACAACCCGGATGAGGGCTGCGACCTCGACTTCGTTCCGCACGAAGCGCGTCAGGTTTCCGGTATGGAGTACACCCTGTGCAACTCCTTCGGCTTCGGCGGCACTAACGGTTCGCTGATCTTCAAAAAAGTGTGACAGGGCTTGCCCCGGTACTGCTTTAACAAAAGGCCCGTTCGTCGGGCCTTTTTTATTCGGCTTTCTCCGCTTGTCCTCTGCTCCGTGTCCTGAGACACTCACCGACCTGTGAAAAGGAGTCCTTTATGTTCTTGATAAATGGCGTTGAACAGGACACGCTGGCGGCGAACGATCGCGCCGTCCAGTTTGGCGACGGTTGTTTTACCACCGCCCGTATACAGCACGGGCAGGTTGCGTTACTGGACGCCCATCTGCAGCGTTTGCAGACGACCTGCGAAAAATTACGCATCCCATTTGACGACTGGCTGACGTTGAGCGACGAGATGCAGCGTCTGGCTCGGCCGCACGCCCAGGGTGTGCTTAAGGTGGTCCTCACCCGCGGCGTCGGGGGGAGGGGATACAGCACGGCGGGCTGCACGTCGCCCACCCGCATTCTGAGCGTCTCTTCGCTTCCGGCGCACTACGCGCGCTGGCGGGAGGAGGGCATTACCCTGACCCGGAGCCCGGTGACCCTGGGGCGCAACCCGTGGCTGGCCGGTCTGAAGCATCTTAATCGTCTGGAGCAGGTGCTGATCCGCTCTCATCTTGAACAGACGGACGCCGATGAGGCGCTGGTCCTTGACAGTGACGGGTGGCTTACGGAATGCTGTGCCGCGAATTTATTCTGGCGTCAGGGACGGGATGTCTTTACTCCGCGACTCGATTATGCCGGGGTCAACGGCATAATGCGGCAGCGTTGTATCGCGCAGCTGGCACCATCGACGTTTCGCGTTGTCGAAGTGACAGCGCGTCCCGAGACGTTGCGGGAGGCCGATGAAGTGCTGATCTGCAATGCGCTTATGCCGCTGGTGCCGGTTCGTCGCTGGGAGGAGACCGTCTGGTCCTCTCGCGAGCTTTACCATTTTTTAGCCCCTTTGTGTGAGCTGTCTGGTTAGTATGAAGAAAATGTTACGTTTTATCCTGTTGCTGGTCGTGCTGTTGGGCATCGCCGCGGCGGCAGGAATGTGGAAGGTACGCCAGCTGGCGGACAGCAAGCTGCTGATTAAAGAAGAGACCATCTTTACCCTCGAAGCCGGCACCGGCCGGCTGGCGCTGGGGCAGGATCTCTATCGCGAGAAGGTGATCAATCGTCCGCGCGTGTTCCAGTGGCTGCTGCGGATGGAGCCTGAGCTGTCTCACTTCAAAGCCGGGACCTATCGCTTCACGCCGCAAATGACGGTACGCGAAATGCTGCAGCTGCTGGCCAGCGGCAAAGAGGCGCAGTTTCCGCTGCGCTTTGTCGAAGGCATGCGCGTCAGCGACTACCTTCGTCAGCTGCGCGATGCCCCCTACGTGAAGCACACGCTTGAAGACGATAGCTACGCGACGGTGGCTAAGGCTTTAGGTCTTGACCACGCCGACTGGGTGGAAGGTTGGTTCTGGCCGGATACCTGGATGTACACCGCCAATACCAGCGACATCGCCATCCTCAAGCGCGCGCATCAGAAAATGGTCACCGAAGTGGCGAAGGTCTGGGAAGGACGGATGGATAATCTGCCCTATGACGATCAGAATCAGCTGTTGACCATGGCCTCGATTATTGAGAAAGAGACCGCGGTGGCGGAAGAGCGCGATCGCGTCGCGTCGGTGTTTATCAACCGCCTGCGCATCGGCATGCGTTTACAGACTGATCCAACGGTGATCTACGGGATGGGAGAAGGGTATAATGGTAAGTTAACGCGTAAGGATCTGGAGACGCCGACCGCGTACAATACTTATACCATCAGCGGCCTGCCGCCAGGCCCTATTGCGGTGCCGGGCGAAGCGTCGCTGAAGGCGGCCGCCCATCCGGCGAAAACGCCATACCTCTATTTTGTCGCCGACGGGAAAGGGGGCCATACGTTTACCACAAACCTGGTCAGCCATAACCGCGCGGTGCAGGACTATCTGAAAGTACTTAAGGAAAAAAATGCGCAGTAACTATATCGTCATCGAGGGGCTGGAGGGCGCCGGGAAGACCACCGCACGTCAACTGGTGGTGGAGACGCTGCAGTCGGCAGGTATTCACGATATGGTGTTTACCCGTGAGCCGGGGGGCACAATCCTTGCCGAAAAACTGCGTAGCCTGGTGCTGGATATCCAGTCCACGGGCGATGAAGTGATTAACGATAAAGCGGAAGTGCTGATGTTTTACGCGGCGCGCGTCCAGCTGGTGGAGACCGTGATTAAGCCTGCTCTGGCTCGCGGCCAGTGGGTGATCGGCGATCGTCACGATCTCTCCACTCAGGCCTATCAGGGCGGCGGCAGGGGGATTGACCGCACGATGCTGGCGACGCTGCGTGACGCCGTTCTCGGCGATTTTCGACCTAATTTGACGCTGTACCTCGACGTCACGCCGGAAGTGGGCCTGCGGCGCGCCCGCGCCCGCGGCGAACTGGATCGCATTGAGCAGGAGTCCATGAACTTCTTCAATCGTACCCGCGCGCGCTACCTTGAGCTGGCCGCGGCGGATCCTTCTATCCGCACGGTGGACGCGACGCAGCCGCTGGATGCCGTCGCGCGCGATATTCGCGCCACGATCGTCCAGTGGATGGCGGAGCAACCGGCATGAAATGGTATCCGTGGCTGCGCCCCTCGTTCGAGCAACTGGTCGGTAGCTATCAGGCCGGACGAGGCCACCACGCCTTACTGTTACAATCCCTGAGCGGGATGGGCGGCGAGGCGTTGATGTATGCGCTGTGCCGCTTCCTGATGTGCCGCCAGCCCGAAGGGCATAAAAGCTGCGGTCACTGCCACAGTTGCCAGCTGATGCAGGCCGGTACGCACCCCGATTACTACCCGCTGAGCCCCGAGAAAGGCAAGAGCGCGCTGGGTATTGACGCGGTGCGCGATGTCAACGACAAGCTCTATGAGCGCGCGCGCCTCGGTGGGGCGAAGGTGGTATGGATTAGCGATGCCGCCTTGCTGACCGATG
Organism: Klebsiella sp. C360; assembly: GCF_048822415.1. Classification (NCBI taxonomy): domain Bacteria; kingdom Pseudomonadati; phylum Pseudomonadota; class Gammaproteobacteria; order Enterobacterales; family Enterobacteriaceae; genus Klebsiella; species Klebsiella sp. C360. The sequence continues at coordinate 554,282 of NZ_JBMEZZ010000001.1, read as the reverse complement.
CCGCCGCCAACGCGTTGCTGAAAACGCTGGAGGAGCCGCCGGAAAATACCTGGTTCTTCCTCGCCTGCGAGGAGCCGGCGCGTCTGCTGACCACTCTGCGCAGTCGCTGCCGCCTGCACCACCTGTCGCCGCCGACGGAATCTTATGCCCTGGCCTGGCTGGAGCGTGAGGTGAACCTGCCGCAGGAGGCGCTGCTGACCGCGTTACGTCTGTGCGCCAGCGCGCCGGCCGCCGCGCTTGAGCTGCTTAAGGAGCCGCAGTGGACGGCGCGACAGCAGCTGTGTCAGGCGCTGGCGACCACGCTGGCGAGCGGTGACTGGCTGGCGCTGCTGCCGATACTCAATCATGAACAGGCGGCGGTTCGCCTGCACTGGCTGGCATCGCTGCTGGTCGATGCGCAAAAACGACAGCAGGGAATTGCCCTGGTGAGTAATCCGGATGTCTGGCCGCTGCTGGAGCAGCTGGCGCATAGTCTGCCCGCCTCCCGGCTGCAGGCGATTGCCCATGACGTCTGTACCTGCCGCGAGCAATTGCTGAACGTCGTCGGCGTCAACCGCGAACTGCTGCTCACCGAGCGCCTGCTGCGCTGGGAACATTACCTGCAACCCGGGACGGTTTTACCCGTCTCCCACCTCTGAGTGAGACATTATGTTTTTAGTCGACTCCCACTGCCATCTTGATGGTCTGGATTATCAAACTCTGCACAAAAACGTCGATGAAGTGCTGGCAAAAGCGGCCGCGCGCGATGTGAAATTTTGCCTGGCGGTCGCCACGACGCTGCCTGGCTACCGCAGCATGCGCGAGCTGGTAGGGAGGCGTGACAATGTCGTTTTCTCCTGTGGCGTGCACCCGTTAAACCAGGACGAGCCCTACGAGGTGGATACGCTGCGCACGCTGGCGGCGGAAGAGGGCGTCGTCGCGATGGGAGAGACCGGGTTGGATTATTTTTATACCCCGGAAACCAAAGCCCAGCAGCAAACCTCATTCCGTGACCATATCCGCATCGGCCGGGAGTTGAATAAGCCAGTGATCGTGCATACCCGTGACGCTCGCGCCGATACCCTGGCCATTTTACGTGAAGAAAAGGTGACGGATTGCGGAGGCGTACTACACTGTTTCACTGAGGACAGGGAGACGGCGGGTAAGCTGCTCGACATGGGGTTCTATATCTCGTTTTCCGGTATCGTCACTTTCCGTAACGCCGAGCAACTGCGCGATGCGGCGCGCTATGTTCCGCTGGATCGTCTGCTGGTGGAGACCGATTCGCCGTACCTGGCGCCGGTACCCCATCGCGGCAAAGAGAACCAGCCGGCGATGGTTCGTGACGTTGCTGAATACATGGCGGTACTGAAGGGTGTGTCGCTGGAGCAACTGGCTCAGCAGACCACCGACAATTTTGCCACGCTGTTCCACATTGACCCCGCCCGCTTGCAACCTGCTTGATCTGCTTATTATTTTAAGGCTCGTAATTAATAGCCAAAGCGAGTAAAGTTCACCGCCACAAAAGTGGCGGTGAAGGTTTTTTGGCAACATCTGGATACAACTTATGTAAGCTGATGTAAATTTTTACCGGAAGGCTGATTGAAACGTGATAGCCGTCAAACAATCATCCCGTTAATTATTTTACTCTGTGTAATAAATAAAGGGCGCTTAGATGTCCTGTCCACGGCGCGGTTCTCCCCCCGGGCCAATGCGTGAAAACGTAAAAAAGTACCAAATACTCAGGAGCACTCTCAATTATGTTTAAGAATGCATTTGCTAACCTGCAGAAGGTCGGTAAATCGCTGATGCTGCCGGTATCCGTACTGCCTATCGCAGGTATCCTGCTGGGCGTCGGTTCCGCAAACTTCAGCTGGCTGCCAGCCGTGGTCTCCCACGTCATGGCAGAAGCAGGCGGTTCTGTTTTCGCCAACATGCCGCTGATCTTCGCTATCGGTGTGGCCCTCGGCTTCACCAATAACGACGGTGTATCCGCACTGGCTGCAGTCGTAGCTTACGGCATCATGGTGAAAACCATGGCGGTGGTTGCGCCGCTGGTGCTGCATTTACCTGCTGACGAGATTGCGGCAAAACACCTGGCTGATACCGGCGTGCTTGGCGGTATTATCTCCGGTGCTATCGCCGCGTACATGTTCAACCGCTTCTATCGCATCAAGCTGCCAGAATATCTCGGCTTCTTTGCGGGCAAGCGCTTTGTACCGATTATCTCTGGTCTGGCCGCTATCTTCACTGGCGTGATCCTCTCCTTCATTTGGCCGCCGATCGGTTCCGCGATCCAGACCTTCTCCCAGTGGGCTGCTTATCAGAACCCGGTGGTGGCGTTTGGTATCTACGGTTTCATCGAGCGTTGCCTGGTGCCGTTTGGTCTGCACCACATCTGGAACGTTCCTTTCCAGATGCAGATCGGCGAATACACCAACGCGGCGGGTCAGGTATTCCACGGCGATATCCCGCGCTACATGGCAGGCGACCCGACTGCGGGCAAACTGTCTGGCGGCTTCCTGTTCAAAATGTACGGTCTGCCGGCAGCGGCTATCGCGATTTGGCACTCTGCTAAACCGGAAAACCGCGCCAAAGTAGGCGGTATCATGATCTCCGCCGCGCTGACCTCGTTCCTGACCGGTATCACCGAGCCGATCGAGTTCTCGTTCATGTTCGTGGCGCCGATCCTGTACGTTATCCATGCCATCCTGGCGGGTCTGGCGTTCCCGATCTGTATCCTGCTGGGTATGCGTGACGGTACCTCGTTCTCTCACGGCCTGATCGACTTTATCGTGCTGTCCGGTAACAGCAGCAAGCTGTGGCTGTTCCCGATCGTCGGTATCTGCTATGCGATCGTGTACTACGTCATTTTCCGCGTGCTGATTAAAGCCCTGGATCTGAAAACCCCGGGTCGTGAAGATACCACCGAAGAGAGCAAAGCTGGCGCAACCAGCGAGATGGCTCCGGCTCTGGTCGCCGCTTTCGGCGGTAAAGAGAACATCACCAACCTCGACGCATGTATTACTCGTCTGCGTGTTAGCGTGGCGGATGTAGCGAAAGTTGACCAGGCTGGCCTGAAAAAACTGGGCGCCGCTGGCGTGGTAGTGGCAGGTTCTGGCGTACAGGCCATCTTCGGTACCAAGTCCGATAACCTGAAAACTGAAATGGATGAGTACATCCGTAACAGTTAAGACGTAGTATCGGGGAGACTAAGGCAGCCAACTGGCTGCCTTTTTTACGTCACCAGATCGGCCTTCCAGAGGCGATAACCCCGCAAACTGTCCGCCAAATGCTTATTCCCTCAGCAGCTAAGTCTATAGTTGAATAAGAAAAAGAGCTTTCAGGTTGAAAGAGAGGGAGGATGTCGCTCATACTCTTACCGTAACCTGTGCGTCCGCGTTTATCTGCAGAAGCAGGCCAGCGTACGGGATAAAACTAATAAGGAATCAGTCATGGCAGAAGAAACGATTTTCAGCAAAATCATTCGCCGGGAGATCCCGTCGGATATGGTTTATCAGGATGAGCTTGTGACCGCTTTTCGCGACATCTCCCCGCAGGCGCCCACCCACATTCTGATTGTCCCGAACGTTCTGATTCCTACCGTAAATGACGTTACCACTGAACATGAACTGGCCCTGGGCCGGATGATGACCGTCGCGGCGAAGATTGCCCGCGATGAAGGCCTCGCCGACGATGGCTACCGGTTGATCGTCAACTGCAACCGTCACGGCGGCCAGGAAGTTTACCATATCCATATGCATCTGCTGGGCGGTCGTCCGCTGGGTCCGATGCTGGCGCACAAAGGCTAACGTCATGCTCAGGACCCTTTTGGGCGCGTGTCTGGCGGCGGGGCTGCTAGCCGGATGTAGTTCACATCCGGAGATCCCGGTTTCTGACCAGCAGGCGCTGGTGATGGAGTCGAGCGTGCTGGCCGCCGGGATCAGCGCCAGCGAGCCTGTCGTCGTGGCGACGGAGATCCAGGCCACCGCCTCCTCTACGCTGTATAACGAGCGCCAACAGCCGGTCACCGTGCATTATCGTTTTTTCTGGTATGACGCCCGAGGGCTGGAGATGCACCCTCTGGAGGCGCCGCGCACCATCGTGGTTCCGGCTCGCTCCTCGGTGACGTTGTATGGCAGCGCCAATATCCTGGGGGCGCATAAGGCCCGCCTTTATCTTTATCTGTAAGGGGTAATTATAATGATGAAAATGTGTCGCTATGCGTTAATCACAGCACTGGCGATATTCCTCGCAGGCTGTGCGGGGCTGCGTGAGCAGCCCGCGCCGGTAGAAGAGGCCAAACCGCAGCCGCAGCAGCCTGCGCAGCCGCAGCCCACGGTGCCGACGGTACCGGCGGTGCCATCCGTCCCGTCACAGCCAGGACCGATTGAGCATCAGGATCAGCAGTCGGGTCAGCCGGCGCCGCGCGTGCGTCATTATGACTGGAACGGCGCGGTGCAGCCGATGGTGGGACAGATGCTGCAGGCGGGCGGGGTCAATGCCGGCAGTATTCTGCTGGTTGACAGCGTGAACAACCGCACCAACGGTTCGCTGAATGCCGGAGAAGCTACCACCGCGTTACGCAACGCGCTGGCGGGCAACGGCAAATTTACCCTTGTTTCACCGCAGCAGCTGGCGGTCGCCAAGCAGCAGCTGGGCCTGTCGCCGCAGGACAGCCTCGGCAGCCGCAGCAAAGCCATGGGCATCGCCCGCAATGTGGGCGCGCAGTATGTGCTTTACTCCAATGCCACCGGCAACGTCAACGCGCCTGAGCTGAAGATGCAGTTGATGCTGGTGCAAACCGGCGAGATTATCTGGTCAGGTAAAGGTGCTGTTCAGCAACAATAAGCTAACGCGCGACGAGCTCTTGTCGCGCTTCTTTCCCCACTATCATCCTGTCGCCTCGCTGAGCCAGACCGGCCTCAGCGGCGGCAGTGTGATTATCAGCGACGGCGAACGGCGACGAGTGCTGCGTCAGCCGCACGACCCGTCTGCCGCTGCCTGTTATTTTCGCCGTCAGTATCGCGCGCTGCGCCGGCTGCCTGCCAGGCTGGCGCCCAACCCCCTGTTTTACTCGCCCTGCTGGATGGTGGTGGAGTATTGCGCGGGTGAGGTGAAAAGCGAGTTACCTGACTGCCCGCAGCTGTCTGCCTTATTGTATGATTTGCATCAGCAACCGCGGTTTGGCTGGCGTGTTAGTCTCGGGCCGCTGCTGGCGCAGTACTGGCAAAGGAGCGATCCGGCCCGGCGTACGCCGCGCTGGCTACGCTGGCATCAGCGGCTGTGCCGCCGGGGCGAGCCTCGTCCTCTGCGCCTGGCGCCGCTGCATATGGACGTCCATGCCGGCAATATTATCCACAGCGACGCCGGTCTGAAGCTGATCGACTGGGAATATGCCGGCGATGGCGATATCGCGCTGGAGCTGGCCGCCGTATGGATCGCCCCGGGCGAGCGCCGCCAGCTGGTGACGGCGTATGCCCGGCGGGCGGCCATCGACCCGCAGCAGCTATGGCGGCAGGTGGCGCGCTGGCGTCCGTGGGTACTGCTGCTGATGGCGGGCTGGTATGAAATGCGCTGGCGGCAGAGCGGGGATCGGCAATTTATCACGCTGGCAGATGAAACATGGTGTCAGTTAGACAACGAACGCAAAGGATAAGAGAGGTCAGTGTGGGCCCAGTGATGTTGGATGTTGAAGGGTATGAACTGGATGCGGAAGAGCGAGAGATTCTGGCGCATCCGCTGGTGGGAGGGTTGATCCTCTTCACCCGAAATTATCACGATCCGGCGCAGCTGCGGGAGCTGGTGCGCCAGATCCGCGAAGCCTCCCGTAACCATCTGGTGGTGGCGGTCGATCAGGAAGGGGGACGCGTTCAGCGTTTCCGCGAAGGCTTTACCCGTTTACCGGCGGCCCAGTCTTTCGCCGCGCTGCTGGGGATGGAAGAGGGGGGCAAACTGGCCGCCGAGGCCGGCTGGCTGATGGCCAGCGAAATGATCGCCATGGACATCGATATTAGCTTTGCGCCGGTGCTGGACGTCGGCCATATCAGCGCCGCGATCGGCGAACGTTCTTATCATGAAGATCCGCAGAAAGCGCTGACGATGGCGCGTCACTTCATTGACGGCATGCACGCTGCGGGCATGAAAACCACCGGCAAACACTTCCCGGGACACGGGGCGGTGACTGCCGATTCGCACAAAGAAACCCCGTTCGATCCGCGTCCGGCATCGGTCATCCGCGACCACGATATGGCGATATTCAAAAGCCTTATCGCCGAGCAGCGTCTGGATGCCATTATGCCGGCGCATGTGATTTATCCGGAGCTCGATCCGCGCCCGGCCAGCGGTTCAGCGTACTGGCTGAAGACGGTGTTGCGCGGCGAGCTGGGCTTCGACGGGGTGATTTTCTCCGACGATCTGTCGATGGAAGGGGCGGCGATCATGGGCAGCTATGCCGAACGCGGCCAGGCATCGCTCGACGCCGGTTGCGATATGATACTGGTCTGCAATAATCGTAAGGGCGCGGTCAGTGTGCTGGATAACCTGTCGCCGATCAAAGCAGAGCGTGTTACGAAATTGTATCATAAAGGTTCCTTTTCCCGTCAGGAGTTAAGGGATTCAGCCCGTTGGAAAACGGTGAGTGCCCAGCTGGAGCAGCTTCATGCGCGCTGGCAAGAGGCGAAGTCCGCGTAACGCTCTGCGGGGCGTTGTTGTCTGGTGAGGATGCGATGATTATCTATTTACACGGTTTTGACTCGAACAGCCCCGGTAACCACGAAAAGGTGATGCAGTTGCAGTTTATTGACCCTGACGTGCGGTTGATAAGCTACAGCACGCGCCACCCCAAGCACGACATGCAGCATTTGCTGAAAGAGGTCGATAAAATGCTGCAGCTTACCGCCGATGACCGGCCGCTGATCTGCGGCGTTGGACTCGGCGGTTACTGGGCTGAGCGGATTGGTTTCCTGTGCGATATTCGTCAGGCGGTGTTCAATCCGAACCTGTTTCCGCATGAGAATATGGAAGGCAAAATCGACCGACCGGAAGAGTATGCTGACATCGCCACCAAGTGCGTGACCAACTTTCGCGAGAAGAACCGCGATCGCTGCCTGGTGGTGCTTTCCCGGCAGGACGAAGCGCTGGACAGCCAGCGTTCCGCCGACCTTTTGCACCACTATTATGAAATTATCTGGGATGAAGAGCAGACCCATAAGTTTAAAAACATCTCGCCGCACCTGCAGCGGCTGAAAGCGTTTAAAACCCTCGGTTAAGCCTTTTTCCCCTGTATCCAAACCCGCGCCGGGTTCACCGCGCGGGTTTTTTCATGTCTACACTTATTGGTTTCGCTGAAAAAATACGCGACAAAACTTGATGCACATCAATTTTGGTATGACCAATGCACCGTTCATGGTATTCTCGACAGTGCTGAATGGTTTCATTGACGTAACTTGTTGTTAAATAAAGGCTATTTTAATAACTTTTATTTAACAATTGGTTAATAATTTTAGGGGTACACATGACTACGCCATTGAAAAAAATCGTAATTGTGGGTGGCGGCGCAGGCGGACTGGAACTGGCAACTCAGCTGGGGAAAAAGTTAGGGCGCCATAAGAAAGCGAAAATCACCCTGGTGGACCGTAACCACAGCCATCTGTGGAAGCCGCTGCTGCACGAAGTGGCCACCGGTTCTCTGGATGAAGGCGTTGATGCGCTGAGCTATCTGGCCCATGCCCGCAACCACGGCTTCCAGTTCCAGCTGGGATCGGTGGTCGATATCAATCGCGAAGGGAAGACCATCACCCTCGGCGAACTGCGCAATGAAAAAGGCGAGCTGCTGGTGGCTGAGCGTAAACTGCCGTACGACACGCTGGTGATGGCGCTGGGCAGTACCTCGAATGACTTTAACACCCCTGGGGTGAAAGAGAACTGCATTTTCCTCGACAACCCGCATCAGGCGCGTCGTTTCCATCAGGAGATGCTCAACCTGTTCCTTAAGTACTCCGCGAACCTTGGCGCTAACGGTAAAGTGAACATTGCCATCGTCGGCGGCGGCGCCACCGGCGTGGAACTCTCCGCTGAGTTGCATAATGCCGTGAAACAGCTGCACAGCTACGGTTACAAAGGGCTGACCAACGAAGCGCTGAACGTCACGCTGGTCGAAGCGGGCGAACGCATTCTGCCTGCGCTGCCGCCGCGCATTTCTGGCGCGGCGCACAATGAGCTGACCAAGCTGGGCGTACGGGTGCTGACGCAGACCATGGTCACCAGCGCCGATGCGGGCGGCCTGCACACTAAAGATGGCGAATATATTGAAGCGGATCTGATGGTCTGGGCGGCCGGGATCAAAGCGCCAGATTTCATGAAAGAGATCGGCGGCCTGGAAACCAACCGTATCAATCAGCTGGTGGTTGAGCCGACGCTGCAGACCACCCGCGACGCGGATATTTTCGCCATCGGCGATTGCGCCTCCTGCGCCCGTCCGGAAGGCGGGTTTGTGCCACCGCGTGCTCAGGCGGCGCACCAGATGGCCACCTGCGCGCTGAATAACATCCTCGCGCAGATGAAAGGCAAACCGCTGAAGGCGTATACCTATAAAGACCATGGCTCGCTGGTGTCGCTGTCCAATTACTCCACCGTCGGCAGCCTGATGGGCAACCTGATGCGCGGCTCGATGATGGTGGAAGGGCGCATTGCGCGCTTCGTGTACATCTCCCTGTACCGTATGCACCAGATCGCCCTGCACGGCTATTTCAAAACCGGCCTGATGATGCTGGTTGGGCGCATCAACCGCATCATTCGCCCGCGTCTCAAGCTGCACTAATCGCTATCGCGACCCGGAGCGCGCCCTGGCGGCGCCTCCGGGCTCTTCTGCTGAACCGGCGGGGATCCCGCTCGGAATCCTCTGAATCCCTTTGATTTGCAGCGAATTCTCGCACTTTTCATCCGCTATCTGATTTGCGCCTTCCCGGGTCCGGTTGCAAAATTGTATCAACAGCAACAAAGGAGGATCTCCCGTGAATAAATCTATGTTGGCGGGTATAGGGATAGGCGTGGCTGCCGCGCTGGGCGTTGCAGCTGTCGCTGGTCTCAACGTGTTAGATCGCGGCCCGCAGTATGCGCAAGTGGTCTCCAGTACACCGATTAAAGAAACCGTGAAGACGCCGCGCCAGGAATGCCGCAATGTCACCGTGACCCATCGTCGTCCGGTACAGGATGAAAACCGCATCGCCGGTTCCGTGCTGGGCGCGGTGGCGGGCGGGGTGATTGGCCACCAGTTCGGCGGCGGTCACGGACGCAGCGTGGCGACGGTGGTGGGCGCGCTGGGCGGCGGCTATGCCGGTAACCAGATCCAGGGCGCGATGCAGGATAACGACACCTACACCACCACGCAGCAGCGCTGCAAAACGGTGTATGACAAATCCGACAAAATGCTGGGCTACGATGTGACCTATAAGATAGGCGATCAGCAGGGGAAAATCCGTATGGATCACGATCCTGGCAGCCAGATCCCGCTGGACAACAACGGCCAGCTGGTCCTGAACAACAAAATCTAAAAACAGATGTGTGTAATGATTAGCCCCTCAATCGCTCAGGCTGAGGGGCTTTTTTTGTCAGAAAGTTAACGCGTAATTCAGACCGAAGGTACGGCCACGGCCTTTATATTCATACAGCGACGAGCTGCCGTAGGTTGGGCTGTAGAGCAGCGGCGCGCGCTGGCCCCAGATGGTGACATAATCTTCGTTAAGCAGGTTTTCGATACTGAAGGTCAGTTTCCCCACCGGCAGCGCGTAACTGCCGATAAAATCGACGGTATTATAGCCTTCCAGCTTGTTGCCGGCGGCGTCGCTGAGGTCAAACACCTGCTGGCTCTGCACGCGCAGGCTCCACGGATCCGGCGCCCAGCCTACCCAGGCGGTGGCTTTGGACGGCGAGGCGAGGGTGACGTCCCATTTTTGCCAGCGGCCATCGGTCTGCACCTGTGATTTCAGCACGTTGAAGTTGCCGCCGACGCTCCAGTCGCTGTCCGGAATAAAGTAATCGACCGCTCCCTCAACGCCGTAAATACGCCGCTTGTCGGACTGAACATCGATGGTCATGTCGGTACGGTTGACCACGATGGTCTTATCCGAAGTCGAGTAATACGCCGCCAGCTGGGTGCGCAGGTTATCGCCGGTGTAGCGCCAGCCCAGCTCATACGAGTTAACTTTGATCCCCTGCAGCGGCGAGTCATCGACGTTGACGCTGGAGAGCAGCGGCAGATGACCATTGACCGCGGCGCCGTATTTCCCGATGCCATAGTATTTACCCGGATCCGGCAGCTCAACGCCCTGCGAGAAGTTAAACCAGGTCTGTTGACGCTCGGTCAGATGGGCGACGATCCCGGCGTTAAACAGGAAGTTGTCATAATCGGTTTTGCCGCCTTTGATGGCGTCGGCGGAGCGCGCTTTGCCGTTGGCGATATCCTGTTGCTGGGCGTAGCCGACAAAGTCGTCAACCCGGTTTTCGGTCCACTGGTAGCGAACCCCGCCGCTAATGGTAAAGATATCGTTCAGATCGTAGCTTGACTGCAGGAACGGCGCGACGTTGGAGATGCTGTATCCTGGGTAGCGGCCGGTGGTATAGATCGATTCGTTGTGCAGCCCACCGGAAGCCAGCGATTGTTGCAGATCGAAGAACATCTGATTGGCATTGAAGGTCTCATGATCGGCGTCGAGACCCCAGGTGAGATCCCAGCCCGCCAGCGGCTGACTGTTCAGGGTCAGCTTTGCCCCATACTGATCGGTATCCTGCTGCGACGAGGAGAAACTGCTGACCTGGCCTTTGCTGAGCGTCGGGAACGGATAGAAGGTGAGGGATTCATCGCGATAGTACACCTGGCTCACCAGATTCTGACCGAAGAAGTCGGCATCGGAGTACTGGAGGCTGATCAGATGGCGCTCGGTGCCGGGGATACGATCGGAATTGAGCCCATCGGTGGTGTACGCTTTGCCGCCGCTGGTCACCGCGGACATATTCTTTCCGAGCCACAGGCCATAGTCATCATCGCCCTGGCTTTTATAATACTGGGTGACCAGCTGCAGCTGGCGGTTGTCGTCGATCTCGATCGTCCCCGTTCCCATGACGTCCAGACGGTCGGAGTGCTGGAGCCCCGTTTGGGTGTTATCGAGGAGCAGCGCATCGTTGTTGCCATCGTACCAGCCGCCGAAACGCTGATAGGCTACCGATAAACGCCCGGACGCGTGGTCTGTCCCGCCGCTGACGGCCGCCGCGACGCGCTCATCATGATCGTTGCTGTTGGCAAACCCGCTCTTGCTGCCCACCTCAAGATCGACCTGCCGATCCTGCTGCCCTTTTTTGGTGACGATGTTGATAAGTCCGCCGGTACTGCCGCCGCCGTACAGTGAGGTCGCCCCGGAGATCACTTCGATATGTTCGATGTTGAACGGATCGATGGCGTCGAGCTGGCGACTGTCGGTGCGTGAGGAGTTGAGCCGGACGCCGTCAATCAGCACGACGATGGCGCGCCCGCGCATGTTCATCCCGTAATTGGTGCGCCCCTGGCTGCTGACATCGATGCCCGGGATCAGCTGCGCCAGCACGTCTTTGAACTCTTTCCCGCCCTGGACCTGCTGCTCAATCTCCTGGCCCTCAATGACCCAGGTGGTTTGGGCCATCTCGGCCACGGTGCGGTGGGTGCGGTTCGCGCTAACGATGATGCTGTCTTCATCAGACTGAGCCGCCAGCGCAGGCAGCGCGCTGGCCAGCAGCAGAGGGTGGAGCACCCAGAGGCGCTTTTTCATATCCATTCCTTTTATGAGCAAGTTGCTTTGTCGTTGTTATGGGCCGGCGTCGGCCGGTATTCGTTACAATGCGAAACATCTGGAAAAACTCAAAAAAGGATTTTGCACATAATGAATATCGCAATCAATATCATTTGCGTTTATCTTGCGCGAGAAAAGGTAATAAAAATCAATCTATTTTGTGGGGGTAAAGCGAAACGGCGGGCGGTTCCGGCGGCAGAATACCGCCGGAAGCGGGGCGCATCAGGACTCGAGGACCAGCGGCCAGAGACGGAGAGTGGTGTCAGTGATTTGCATCAGTTTGTCGAAATCGGCGCCTTCCCGTGCGCTGATGGACATCCCCTGCAGGACACAGTTGAGAAACTGCGCGAGCTGCGCCACGTCGCGGCCCGCGGGCAGTTCGCCCTGCGCTTGCCGCTGCTGTAGAAACTGGGTTAGCGCCTGCTCCTGCATCGCATGGCGGGATTTGATGGTGTTGGCGATATCCGTCGAGGAGGCGGCCAGCGCGGCGGAGGTATTGATGATAAAGCAGCCGGCCGGCGTCTCTTTGCTGGTAAAGCAGGTGGCGACCGCGGTGAAGTAGTCGCGCAACGCCCGATCGACGGTTTTTCCCTCAGCAAACAGCACGGCTTCGTGCTTCGCGGCAAAGCGCGAAATGTAACGATCCAATACTGCGCGGAACAGTCCTTCTTTATTCACAAATTCCGCATACAGGGTGGGGGCTTTTGCTCCTGTCGCCTCGACCAGATCGGCGAGCGAGGTCGCCTCATAGCCGTGCTGCCAGAAGAGTGTCATGGCTTTGTCCAGCGCCGCATCCCTGTCGAACACCTTCGGTCGGCCACGGCTTTTTTTGGCGCAACTTTGAACGTCAGTTGTCATGATGCCGTTGTACCTATGTTGGTTTGGTGAATGGCCATTATAAAAATAAACGATCGCCGGGGCCAGCGCTGTTGGCTCAAAAATAAATAATTCATATGCGTATGAAAATTAAGCATTTTATAAATAGTTAAACGATCGTTATAAAAATGCGTTGACGTGTGACTTAGATCACATTATTATTTACCTATCGATCGTTAAGTTAATGCTTACGACCCTACTATAAAATTCATCTGCATAGGTATAATAATCATGAAAACCGTTAATACTCTGGCTATTGCCGCCGTGCTTAGCTCCCTCTCTTTCGCCAGCTTTGCCGCTGTTGAGGTGCAGTCCACCCCAGCCGGCCAGCATAAAGTGGGCACCATCTCTGCGTCCGCAGGGACTAACCTGGGGTCGCTGGAAGACCAGCTGGCGCAGAAAGCGGATGAAATGGGCGCCACCTCATACCGTATTACTTCGGTAACCGGCCCGAATACTCTTCACGGTACCGCGGTTATCTACAAGTAAACCCGATGCGTCGCTGCCCGGCCCCCTTCACCGGTCAGCGATGAGTAAGACCCTGTTGTACCCCTGTTTGACCCTTGCCAACAAAAAACCCGCCGTCAGGCGGGTTTTTTGTTTTCTGCAGCGTGAGGTTACAGCGACTGCGGACCAGGGTCGGCATGACGGGTAACGTCAATGGGCATGCCCGAGCGGTAATTCATCGCGCGCTCCATTACCGTACCGTCGGTCTGCGGCGCCTGTTTGAACGCCTTCATGGCCGCGTTAAGCGTAATAGGCAGCGTCTGCGGGTCGTCATCGATATGCTCAGACAGCGGCTGGTGGATTTCGACCAGACGGCGGCCGTCCGGCTCCACCGACGCCTTAATCGGCGTGTTGATAATATTCACCTTCGTGCCCGGCGAGATCGCGTTGTACAGCGCCTTGATATCGTTGTCGCGCAGACGAATACAGCCGGAGCTGACGCGCATGCCGATGCCGAAATCGGCATTGGTGCCGTGCAGGAGATAGACTCCGCCATAGGCGGCAAGGCGGATAGCGTGATGGCCCATCGGGTTGTCAGGACCGGCAGGCACCACCGCCGGCAGCTCAATCCCCATCGCTTTGTAGCGCGCGCGAATGTTAGCGGTTGGCGTCCAGGTCGGATTAGCCCGCTTGTCGGACACGGTGGTGACCATCGTCGGTGTGATGGTGGTTCCGCCCAGTTGGCCGATGCCGATCGGGTAGACGGTCACTTCATTCTTGCCCGGCGGGTAATAGTAGAGGCGCAGTTCGGCAAGGTTGATCACCAGCCCTTCGCGCGGCGCATCGGGCAGCAGCGTTTGCAGGGGGATAGTCAGCACGCTGCCGGCGCGCGGAACATAGGGGTCTACCCCGGGATTGGCCTGCAGCAGGGCCAGAAAGCCGACATTGTACTTTTTGGCAATCGCCTCCAGCGAACCGCCGTTATCCTGTACCACATGGAACTGATTCTGCCCCACCAGCCGGCTGCCCGGCGGGGGAAGGGGCCAGGTGTTAGCGCGCGCAGGCAGCGCCAGCGCGGCAACCAGCGCGACCAGCGCCAGCGCCAGGGGGAAACGGTTTCTCATTACCATAACTCCAAAATATATAACTGGTTATTTTTATATGAAAAAGGAGATGAGATTATGGCGTGAGTCTGTGTGGGGAAATCCAGGCGGATTGCAAAATGTTTGTAAAGATTGCCAGATATGTGAAAAGGGAGATACGGCGTACCGGCCGTATCTCCCTGCGATCAGGCGACGGCGTTCTCTTCCAGCTGGCGCATGAACTGGCGAACCCAATCCATCCGCGTCTTTCGCTCCTCGAGATCCTGCATGAACTTCAGGCGCGTCGGCCCGTCCAGGCGGAAGTGCTGCGGCTGCTTCTGCAGCAGGCCGATCAACCACACCGGATTGACGTTGTTTTTCTCGTTAAATTCGATCACGCCGCCTTTTTCATTGCTCTCCAGCTTACGGATCCCCAGCTTCTGCGCTTGCTGACGCAGACGGGCGATATCCAGCAGATTGCGGGCGGCGTCGGGCAGGCGGCCAAAACGATCGATCAGCTCGACTTTGATCTCCTCCAGATCCTGTTCGTTTTTGGCGCTGGCAATGCGCTTATAGAACGATAGACGAGTATTGACGTCGGGGATGAAATCATCAGGCAGCAGGGAAGGCATGCGCAGTTCGACTTCCGTCTGCTGGCTGGTGAGATCTTCCAGCGACGGCTCGCGCCCGGCTTTCAGGGCATCTACCGCATTCTCCAGCAGCTCCATATACAGGGAGAAGCCGATGGTCTCCATCTGACCGCTCTGATCTTCGCCCAGCAGCTCCCCGGCGCCGCGGATCTCCAGATCGTGGGTCGCCAGCGCAAAGCCGGCGCCAAGATCTTCCAGCGAGGCAATGGCTTCGAGGCGCTTTTGCGCATCGGTGGTCATCGCCTTCGGATGCGGCGTCAGCAGCCAGGCATAGGCCTGGTGATGGGAGCGGCCAACGCGGCCGCGCAGCTGGTGCAGCTGGGCGAGGCCAAAGTGGTCGGCGCGTTCGATAATGATGGTGTTGGCGGTGGGAATGTCGATCCCGGTTTCGATGATGGTGGTGCACACCAGCACATTGAAGCGCTGGTGATGGAAGTCATTCATCACCCGCTCCAGCTCGCGCTCCCGCATCTGACCGTGGCCGATGGCGATCCGCGCCTCAGGCACCAGCTCCGCCAGCTTGTCGGCGGCTTTCTGGATGTTCTCGACGTCATTAAACAAGTAGTAAACCTGACCGCCGCGCAGCGTTTCACGCAGGATCGCCTCGCGCACGACCAGCGCATCGTATTCGCGAACGAAGGTCTTTACCGCCAGGCGGCGCGCCGGCGGCGTGGCGATGATCGACAGATCCCGCATCCCGCTCATCGCCATGTTCAGCGTTCGCGGGATCGGCGTGGCGGTGAGGGTCAGGATATCGACATCGGCGCGCATCGCTTTGATGCGCTCTTTATGCCGCACGCCAAACCGGTGCTCTTCGTCGACGATCAGCAGCCCCAGATCGCGCAGCTTCACCTCGCTCTGCAGCAGCTTATGGGTGCCGATCAAGATATCGATTTTGCCTTCCGCGGCCTGCTCGAGGATCTGCGCCTGCTCTTTAGCGCTGCGGAAGCGGGAGAGCATTTCGATGCGTACCGGCCAGTTGGCGAAACGATCGCGGAAGTTGTCATAGTGCTGCTGAGCCAGCAGGGTGGTCGGCACCAGTACCGCCACCTGTTTGTGGTTCTCCACGGCGAGGAAGGCGGCGCGCATGGCCACTTCGGTCTTGCCGAAGCCCACATCGCCACACACCAGGCGGTCCATGGCCAGCGGCTGGCACATATCGCTGAGGACGGCGTTGATCGCCTGTGCCTGATCCGGCGTGGTTTCAAACGGGAAACCGTCGCAGAACAGCTGATACTGTTCGCGGTCGTGTTTAAAGGCAAACCCGGCTTTCGCCGCGCGCTGGGCGTAGATATCCAGCAGTTCGGCCGCTACGTCGCGTACCTTCTCGGCCGCTTTTTGCCGCGCCCGGGTCCAGGCATCGCCGCCCAGCTTGTGCAGGGGCGCGTTCTCTTCCGCTCCGCCGGCGTAGCGACTAATAAGATGCAGCGAGGAGACCGGAACGTATAATTTGGCATCGTTGGCGTAGGTCAGCATCAGGTATTCGCCGGTGATGCCGCCCGCCTCCAGGGTGGTCATCCCCGCATAGCGGCCCACGCCGTGTTCCAGGTGAACGACCGGCTGGCCGATATGCAGTTCGGCAAGGTTGCGAATTAGCGTGTCAGGGTTAATGGTGCGACGGGAATCCTGACGACGGCGCGCTACGCGCTCGCCGAGCAGGTCGCTCTCGCAAATCAGCGCCAGGCCGCGCTGGCTGTCGATAAACCCGTGCTCGGCGGCGCCAATCATCAGATAGCGCCCGTTGCCGGTGGCTTCCTCCAGGCGCAGCAGGTGTTTCGGCGCAATTTTGATCCGCGCCAGCATTTCGCTCAGCGCTTCCCGGCGACCCTCGCTTTCAACGGAGAAGATCACCGGACCGGCAAACGCGTCGAGGAAGCGGCGCAGATTATCCAGCGGCGCTTTGTTTTGCGCCTGGACGGCGAGGTCCGGCAGCGTCTGGTAGCCCAGGTTGGTATTCGCTGCTTTTTCGGCCAGGCGCTCGGTTTTCAGCTGAACGCGCGGCCACTTTTTCAGTTCGCTGAACAGCTCATCGCTGCGCAGCCACAGCAGTTCCGGCGGCAGGAGCGGGCGCATCGGATCGACGCCGCGGTTTTCAAAGCGGGCGCGGGCTTCATTCTGGAAACGCTCCGCGCTGGCCTCGAGATCGCCGGTGTTGACGATCAGCGTGCTGGCCGGGAAATAGCTAAATAACGGCGGCAGCGGCTCGCTGAAGAACAGCGGCTGCCAGTATTCGATACCGGCAGGCAGCGTCCCTTTACTGACCTGCTGATAGATATGCTCGGCGTCGCGCTTCACCTCAAAGCGGTCGCGCCACTGACTGCGGAACAGCTCGATGGCGGTCTGGTCGGTGGGGAATTCGTGCGCCGGCAGCAGGTTAATGGCCGCCACTTCCTCCAGCGTGCGCTGGCTGTCGACGTCGAACAGGCGCAGGCTGTCGATTTCATCGTCAAAAAAATCGAGGCGGTAGGGCTGGTCGCTGCCCATCGGGAACAGGTCGAGCAGCGCGCCGCGGGTGGCGTATTCGCCATGCTCCATCACCTGATCGACATGGCGGTAGCCGGCCCCCTCGAGCTGGTCGCGCAGCGCATCGCGCGACAGGCGCTGACCCTTTTTCATCACCAGCGCGTGGCCGTGAAGGAAGCTGTGCGGACAGACGCGCTGCATCAGCGTGCTGACCGGGACGATCAGCACGCCGCGCTGCATAGTGGGTAACTGGTAAAGGGTGGCAAGACGGGAGGAGATAATGTCCTGATGCGGCGAGAAGCTGTCGTAAGGGAGCGTTTCCCAGTCCGCCAGCCCCATCACCAGGCTGTCGGTGAACTGCCTGATCTCGTCGTTCAGACGCAGCGCGTTTTGCATGTCAGGCGCCACCAGCACCACCGGGCCCTTGTGGCGTTCGGCCATCTCCGCCACCAGGGTGGCGCAGGCTGCGCCGGTCAACTCGCCAAGCTGGCGCTGGTCACCGGCTTTCACCGGCAATGAGTATCGATATTGTTCAGGCATAGACGGTTTCATGGTCTCTTAGGGATTCGCTCTGCCGATATGGAGGGCAACTCGCTGATATTCAATAGTGAGATTATCCGCGATTGGTCTGGATTCGCCAACCCGAATTGCCATCGCGTGTTGAGTGAAGAAAGGTCAGCGCTGTCGATAAGCGTAAAGATTAATAAGTAAGTACTTATCTATCCGTTTGTATTTGCTTGATTTTTAGGATTATTGCTAATAAAGTCGTCAGGTATCAGTCATTTACGCTGCCCCTAATCGCTTATATACTCGGGAATCGGCTATCAGCAACCAGATGGATGACATGTACCAACCTGCCGCACTCTTTATCGGCCTGCGCTATATGCGCGGGCGCGCAGCCGACCGCTTCGGTCGTTTCGTCTCCTGGCTTTCCACCATCGGTATTACCCTCGGCGTCATGGCGCTGGTGACGGTCCTGTCGGTGATGAACGGCTTTGAACGCGAACTGCAAAACAACATCCTGGGGCTGATGCCCCAGGCCATTCTTAGCGCCAAACAGGGTTCGGTGAATCCCCAACAGCTGCCGGAGCGCGAGGCGAAACTCCAGGGCGTCACCCGCGTGGCGCCGATCACCACCGGCGACGTGGTGCTGCAGAGCGCGCGCAGCGTGGCGGTCGGCGTGATGCTGGGCATCGACCCGGCGCAGAACGATCCCCTGACACCGTACCTGGTGAACGTCAAACAGAGCGATCTGCAGGCGGGCAAATATAACGTGATTCTCGGCGAGCAGCTGGCGGGCCAGCTGGGGGTGAATCGCGGCGATAAAATTCGCGTGATGGTCCCCTCCGCCAGCCAGTTTACGCCGATGGGGCGCGTGCCGAGCCAGCGTCTGTTTACAGTCATCGGCACCTTCGCCGCCAACAGCGAAGTCGATGGTTATCAGATGCTGACCAACATCGACGATGCTTCCCGTTTGATGCGCTATCCGCTGGGGAATATCACCGGCTGGCGCCTGTGGCTGGATAAACCGCTGCAAGTGGATACCCTCAGCCAGCAGACGCTGCCGTCGGGCACCCAGTGGCAGGACTGGCGCGAGCGCAAGGGCGAACTGTTCCAGGCGGTGCGTATGGAGAAAAATATGATGGGCCTGCTGCTCAGCCTGATCGTCGCCGTCGCGGCCTTCAATATTATTACCTCGCTGGGGATGATGGTGATGGAGAAGCAGGGCGAAGTGGCGATCCTGCAGACCCAGGGGCTGACGCCGCGACAGATTATGGCCGTCTTTATGGTGCAGGGCGCCAGCGCCGGGATCGTCGGCGCGCTGCTGGGAGCCGTGCTTGGCGCGCTGCTGGCCAGCCAGTTGAATAATTTAATGCCGATCATCGGCGCCTTCCTTGACGGCGCGGCGCTGCCGGTGGCGATTGAGCCGCTGCAGGTCGTCGTGATCGCCCTGGTGGCGATGGCGCTGGCATTGTTGTCTACGTTGTACCCTTCCTGGCGCGCTGCCGCCACTCAACCCGCTGAGGCTTTACGTTATGAATAAGATCCTGCTGCAATGCGACAACCTGTGCAAACGCTATCAGGAAGGCAATGTGCAAACCGATGTCCTGCACAATGTCAGCTTCAGCATTGATGAAGGCGAGATGATGGCCATCGTCGGCACCTCCGGCTCCGGTAAAAGTACCCTGCTGCATCTGCTGGGCGGCCTCGATACGCCCACCTCTGGCGACGTGATTTTCTCCGGCCAGCCGATGAGCAAGCTCTCTACCGCCGCGCGCGCCGACCTGCGCAACCGCGAGCTGGGCTTTATCTATCAGTTCCACCATCTGCTGCCGGACTTTAGCGCGCTGGAAAACGTGGCGATGCCGCTGCTGATTGGCAAAAAGAAGCCGGCGGACATTGAACGTCAGGCGAAAGCGATGCTGCATGCGGTCGGGCTTGAACACCGCAGCCATCACCGTCCGTCGGAGCTCTCCGGCGGCGAACGCCAGCGGGTGGCGATTGCCCGCGCGCTGGTGAACAAGCCGCGGCTGGTATTGGCGGATGAGCCGACCGGTAACCTCGACGCCCGCAACGCCGACAGCATCTTCCAGCTGCTGGGCGAACTGAACCTCGCGCAGCGCACCGCGTTTCTGGTGGTGACCCACGACCTGCAGCTGGCGAAGCGGATGAGCCGCCAGCTGGAGATGCGCGATGGCCGCCTGACCGCCGATCTGACCCTGATGGGGGCCGAGTAATGGCCTCTCCGTTATCGTTATTAATTGCATTGCGTTTCAGCCGCGGCCGGCGGCGCGGCGGCATGGTGTCGCTGATCTCGGTGATCTCCACCATCGGTATTGCGCTGGGGGTGGCGGTGCTGATCGTCGGTCTCAGCGCGATGAACGGCTTTGAGCGCGAGCTGAACCACCGCGTGCTGGCGGTGGTGCCGCACGGTGAAATCGAACCCGTGAACCAGCCGTGGAATAACTGGCAGGAGGCGCTGGCGAAGGTGCAGAAGGTGAAGGGGATTGTCGCGGCGGCGCCCTATATTAACTTCACCGGCCTGGTGGAGAGCGGCAGCAATATGCGCGCCATCCAGGTGAAAGGGGTCGACCCGCAGCAGGAAACCCGGCTCAGCGCGCTGCCCACCTTTGTGCAGAATAACGCGTGGGCCGGCTTCAAGGCCGGCGAACAGCAGGTGATTCTGGGTAAAGGCGTCGCCGATGCCCTGCACGTGAAGCAGGGGGACTGGGTGTCGATCATGATCCCTAACGCCGACGCCGACCATCAACTGCTGCAGCCGAAACGCGTCAGGCTGCATGTGACCGGTATTTTACAGCTGAGCGGCCAGCTCGATCATAGTTTTGCCATGATCCCGATGCAGGATGCGCAGCAGTACCTGGAGATGGGCGGCAGCGTGACCGGCATCGCCATCAAGGTCACCGACGTTTTCCATGCTAACAAGCTGGTGCGCGACGCCGGCGAGGTGACCAACAGCTACGTCTACATCAAGAGCTGGATTGGCACCTACGGCTATATGTATCGCGATATCCAGATGATCCGCGCCATTATGTACCTGGCGATGGTACTGGTGATCGGCGTGGCCTGCTTCAACATCGTCTCGACGCTGGTGATGGCGGTCAAAGACAAAAGCGGCGATATTGCGGTGCTGCGCACGCTTGGCGCAAAAGACGGCTTAATTCGCGCGATTTTCGTGTGGTATGGTTTATTAGCCGGATCGGTAGGCAGCCTGTTCGGGGTGGTGATCGGCGTGATCTGCGCGTTGAATCTGACGTCAATCATCAACGGCATCGAATACCTGATTGGGCATAAATTCCTCTCCGGCGACATCTATTTTATTGACTTCCTGCCGTCTGAACTGCACTGGCTGGACGTCTTTTATGTGCTGGTGACAGCACTGTTGCTGAGTTTGCTGGCCAGCTGGTATCCCGCCCGCCGCGCCAGCCGTATCGACCCGGCGAGGGTGCTGAGTGGCCAGTAATTTATCGTCATCGTCGGCCTGGCTGACGACACAAGAGGAATTGCTGAAATGTACTATGGATTTGACATTGGCGGCAGCAAGATAGCGCTGGGTGTATTTAATCAGGAGCGGCGGCTGCAGTGGGAAAAACGCGTCGCCACGCCGAAAAGCAGTTATGAGGATTTTCTCCAGGCGGTGGAGGCGCTGGTCCGCGAGGCCGATGCGCGCTTCGACCGGCAGGGGACGGTTGGGATCGGTATCCCGGGGATGCCGGAAACGGCGGACGGCACGCTGTATGCCGCTAACGTGCCTGCCGCCAGCGGCCGGCCGCTGCGCGCCGACCTCAGCGCGCGGCTGGGGCGCGATGTGCGCCTCGATAATGACGCCAATTGCTTCGCGCTGTCGGAAGCGTGGGACGATGAGTTTACGCAATACCCGCTGGTGATGGGGCTGATCCTCGGCACCGGCGTGGGCGGCGGCCTGGTGTTGAACGGTAAATCGATTACCGGACATAGCTATATCACCGGCGAGTTTGGTCATATTCGTCTGCCGGTGGATGCCCTGGAGGTGGTCGGGCGTGATTTTCCGCTGCTTCGCTGCGGCTGCGGCCAGCTGGGCTGCATTGAAAATTATCTCTCCGGCCGCGGTTTCGCCTGGCTGTATGAACATTTTTATCAGCAACCGCTTACCTCGCCGGAGATTGTGGCGCAGTGGCAGCAGCACGATCCGCGCGCCCAGGCGCATGTAGAGCGCTATCTCGATCTGCTGGCGGTGTGTCTGGGAAATATACTGACCATTGTCGACCCGGATTTGCTGGTGCTCGGCGGTGGATTATCTAACTTTACGGCCATTAGCGAAGGGCTGGCGCAGCGATTGCCGCGCCATCTTCTGCCGGTCGCCAGGGTACCGCGCATTGAGCGCGCGCGCCACGGCGATGCCGGGGGAATGCGCGGTGCGGCCTTCCTTCATCTGAGCCATTAACCACAGAGGTAGCTATGCAGTCGCGCCGTTTACATCGATTGAGCCGTTTTCGTCGCAATAAACGTCAGTTGCGTGACCGTCTGCGTCAGCGGATTTTCTTTAGGGAGGACAGGATGAAGCCTGAAGCGATGGCCAAACCGAGAGTGGTGGTGTTAACCGGCGCGGGCATATCGGCGGAGTCGGGGATCAAAACTTTCCGCGCGGCCGATGGCCTGTGGGAAGAGCATCGGGTGGAAGATGTGGCGACGCCGGAAGGCTTCGCCCGCGACCCGGCGCTGGTGCAGGCGTTCTACAACGCCCGCCGTCGTCAGCTGCAGAGTCCGGAGATCGCGCCGAACGCGGCGCATCTGGCGCTGGCGCGTCTGGAGGATCTGCTGGGCGACCATTTTCTGCTGGTCACCCAGAATATCGATAATCTGCACGAACGCGCCGGCAACCGCCGGGTGATCCATATGCACGGCGAGCTGCTGAAGGTGCGCTGTTCGTGGAGCGGCCAGGTGCTGGAGTGGACCGGGGACGTCACCGCAGAGGACAAATGCCACTGCTGCCAGTTCCCGGCGGCGCTGCGTCCGCACGTGGTCTGGTTTGGCGAAATGCCGCTGGGGATGGACGAGATCTACAGCGCGCTGGCCGAAGCGGATATCTTTATCGCCATCGGCACCTCCGGCCACGTCTATCCGGCGGCCGGCTTTGTGCACGAGGCGCGACTGCACGGCGCCCATACCGTTGAACTGAACCTCGAGCCCAGCCAGGTGGGCAGCGAGTTTGCCGAAAAGCACTACGGGCTGGCAAGCGAAGTGGTACCCGCCTTTATCGATAAGCTGCTGCAGGAAAACGCGCTGTAAACTGAATCAGCCTGCCGGGGGGCAGGGCGACGCCCACCGCTTCCGGCAGCGCTGTTGACAAGGATGTCACGTCATGACAGGAGTCAGACCATGCATCATCCCCTGGTCATTGCATCGATCGCCTTGATCGCGTCCATTATCGTCGGCATCTGGAGCCAGCGTGCGCTACCTGAATACGCCGATAGCCGACCGATCCTCTTCCTGCTGTGCCTGTTGATCGGCACCGGCAGCGCGTTGTGCCTGCTGCTGGATGGCTTAGCCCTGCTGTTTACCGGTCAGGTCGCGACGGGCGGTGTGCGGGTATACGGCCCCATGCTGCTGCTGGTGGTGCTGTGGAAACCCCTCAACGGGCTCTTCGGCATCATTGAAGATTTTGTGCAACGGCGAGCCGAAAAAGGGAAGGACAAAGGCCAGCCCGACGATGGGCGACGCTGAGCCGCTTTCCTCTGAAGCGCGCATCACGTACTCCAGGCTATCGTCAGTCCCCGGCAGTCGCTCTGGCGATATCGCCCGGACCGGCGCCGGGCAATGCCCTTCATCATATCATTCTCGGCTTCTCCTTTCTGAGCGATTACCCGCGATAATTTTGTGCGTGACCGCTGATTTCCGTACGTTTTTTTGTGCAGACCGGCAAATGTAGACCAGATTCAATAGGCGTCCGCACGTTCGCGCCGCGACCCTGTTCCCCCGCCCGGAAGTCTGTAAAGGAGACCCCGCCATGCCGTCACCGATGATTTATCAGGATCTCACTACCACCGCGCTGCTCAGCCATGCGGCGCAATACCACAGCGAGACGGAGATCGTCTCGGTGGGCGCCGGCGGTGAGAAGGAGCGCAGCAGCTGGGGGGAAATGGCCAGCCGCGCTCAGCGGCTGGCATCGGCGCTGGCGTCGCTGGGGCTGCCGCTGGGCGCCCGCTGCGCCACCCTCGCATGGAACAATCGCCGCCACCTGGAGATCTATTTTGCCGTCGCCTCCGGCGGCTGGGTGACGCACACCGTCAATCCGCGGCTGTCGGTTGACCATCTGCGGTATATCCTCAACGACGCTGCCGACGAGGTGCTGTTCTTTGACCAGACCTTTTTGCCGCTGGTGGCGCAGCTCCTGCCGCAGCTGCCGACGGTGAAACACGTCGTGCTGATGGCGCCCCGCAGCGAAGCGGCGCTCAGCCAGCTGCCCTCATTGCTGTTTTTTGACGAACTGTTGCAGCAGGGGATGGCAGACTATCGCTGGCCGCCGCTCAATGAACTGACGCCGGCCTCGCTCTGCTACACCTCGGGGACCACCGGCCGACCGAAAGGGGTGTTGAATACCCATCGTTCGCTGGTCCTGCATGCCCTGAGCGGCAATCAGCCGGACGCCGCCGGGATCTCGGCCAGGGATAGCCTGTTGCCGGTGGTGCCGATGTTCCATGTCAACGCGTGGGGGACGCCGTTTATCGCCGCCATGGTCGGCGCGCGGCTGGTGCTGCCGGGGCCGCACCTCGATGGCGACAGCCTGCTGCAGCTGCTGGCCGCCGAGAAGGTGACGGTGGCGTTCGGCGTGCCGGTGATCTGGGCCGGTCTGTTGGCGGCGATGCGGCGGTCGGACATGCGGCTGCCTGATTTTAAACGTGCGTTTGTCGGGGGCTCCGCGCTGCCGCCGTCGATGATGGAGGCCTTTCAGCACGATTACGGCATTACGCTGATCCACGCCTGGGGAATGACCGAAACATCGCCCATCGGCACCATTAACACGCTGTTGAGCAAACATGACGCACTCCCGGCGCCGGAGCAGCAAAAACAGCGTACCGGTCAGGGGCGGCCTATTTTTGGCATCGAGCTACAGGTGGTGGATGTCGAGGGCGACCCACTGCCCATGGACGGTCAAAGTCAGGGATATCTGCAGGTCAGAGGGCACTGGGTGGTGGAGCAGTACTATGGTCAGGACGAAAGCGCCCTGACCGCGGCAGGCTGGTTTGATACCGGCGATATCGGTACGCTCGACGCCAATGGTTATCTGGTGATCAGCGATCGGGCAAAGGATATCATCAAGTCCGGCGGCGAGTGGATCTCCACCGTTGAGCTGGAGAATATCGCCATCGCGCATCAGGCGGTGCGCAGCGCGGCGGCCATCGCCGCCCGCCACCCGCGCTGGGACGAGCGGCCGGTGCTGCTGTGCGTTCGCGTGGAAGGGGGCGAAGTGGAAGAGAGCGATCTGCTGGCCTGGTTTGAGAAACGGGTGCCCAAATGGCAGATCCCGGACCGGGTGATATTTGTCGATGCGCTACCGGTCAGCGCCACGGGCAAGATGCTCAAGAATCAGCTGCGCCAGGCCTATGGAGAGATTTTAATGAGTGAGGGAAAATGAGCCACGCGCGACCCGGTCTGACGACCTGCTCTCAGTATGACGCAGCGCTGCACGCCTTGTCGGCGGCGCGCCAGCGCTGGGCGGAGACTTCAGTGAATCGTCGTCTGGCGCTCCTGCGCCAGATCAAGGATGCCCTGGCTTCAATTGCTCCTGCGTGGGTGGAGGCGGCGGCGAGGGCCAAAGGACTACCGCCAGGCGATCCGCTGACGGGCGAAGAGTGGCTGGCAGGCCCCTGCGCGCTGATGGTCGGCTGCAACGGGCTTATCGCCACCCTGGAGCAGCTGGAGGAGAAAACCTTTCTCCGGCGGATCCCGCTGCGGACGCTGGCGGACGGCCGTCTGGCGCTGCGGGTAGTGCCCGGCACGCTCTGGGATCGACTGTTGCTGTCTGGTGTTCGCGCTGAAATTTGGATGCAGCCGGGGGTCACCCGGGCCAATCTCGATCGCTGCGCGGCAGCCGCATACGATATCCCGCCGGCCGCGCGGCAGGGCAAGCTGGCGCTGGTGCTCGGCGCCGGGAATGTGGCCGCTATCGCGCCGCTGGACGTATTACACAAACTGTTTATTGAAAATCAGGTCTGCCTGCTGAAGCTCAACCCGGTGAATGATTATCTGCACGATCTGCTGGCTCAGGCTCTGGCGCCGCTGATCGCCATGGATGCGCTCCGCATCGTCACCGGCGACGCCCAGGCGGGGGCGTGGCTGACCACCCATCCCGCTGTCGATGAGATCCATATCACCGGCTCGCGGGAGAGCCATGACGCTATCGTCTGGGGCGATGGTGAGGCGGCTCGCCAGCGTCGGGCCGCCGGGACGCCGCTGAACCCGCGTCGGGTGACCTCGGAGCTGGGCGGCGTCAGCCCTACCATTATCGTCCCCGGTCCGTGGAGCGAGGCGGATATCGCTTTTCAGGCGCAGCAGCTGGCGACGCAGAAGATGAACAATGGCGGGTTTAACTGCGTG
Organism: Klebsiella sp. C360; assembly: GCF_048822415.1. Classification (NCBI taxonomy): domain Bacteria; kingdom Pseudomonadati; phylum Pseudomonadota; class Gammaproteobacteria; order Enterobacterales; family Enterobacteriaceae; genus Klebsiella; species Klebsiella sp. C360. The sequence continues at coordinate 527,867 of NZ_JBMEZZ010000001.1, read as the reverse complement.
GCCAGCCAGGTGCTGATCCTGCAGCAGGGCTGGGAGCCGGCGTCGGCCCTGCTTAGTCAGCTGTACCGGCTGATCGCCGCCAATACCCGTCCGGACTATTACCCCGGCGCGGAAAACCGGCTGACTGACTTTCGCCTGCGCGCCCGTCAGCCGCTGGAGATAGCCCGCGGCGACGCGCTGCCGTTGATTGTGGCGAACACCGAGGATGATCCGGACTTCTGCCAGCAGGAGGTCTTTGGCCCGGGGCTGTCGATCACCCGCCTTGAGGCCGACAGCGCGGAAAGCTTTTTGCGCCAGGCGATCGGCTATGCCAATCAGCGGCTGCAGGGCACGCTGGGGGCCAATATTGTGATCCACCCGCGCACCCGCAAGGCGATTGGGCGTAAGCGTTTTAACGCGCTGATCGCCGAGCTGCGCTATGGCACGGTGGCGATCAACTGCTGGAGCGGGGTGGCCTTCCTGTTAGCTCCCTGCCCGTGGGGGGCGTTTCCCGGCCACAGGCTCGACGATATTCAGAGCGGGCAGGGCAAGGTGCATAACAGCTTTATGCTGGAGAAAACCGAGCGCACGGTGATTGAGGCGCCGTTTCGGCCGTTTCCGCGCAGTCTGTGGCATGGCGAACTGACGCTGATGCCCCTGCCGCCCTGGTTTATTACTCACCGGGGGCAGGAAGCGGTGGCGCAGCGGCTAGTGGATTTTTACCATCGGCCGCGCTGGCGCAAGCTGCCGGCGATCCTCTGGCGCGCGCTGAGGGGCTAAAGTGAGGACAAAAAAAGGGCGGAACCGCGGTTCCGCCCGGCGGGATTAGCGGCCCGCTTTCAGCTTCTGGTAATACTCTTCATAAATAGCGCTGGCGCTGCCGACGTCATTTTGCCATTCGCCTTTCTCGATGGTGGCGGCGTCCGGATAGAGCGATTTATCGTTGGCCACGGCCGGGCTGAGCATTTTGCGCGCCGCCAGGTTTGGCGTGGGGTAGCCGATGGTTTCCGCGACCTGCTTGGCGACATCCGGGCGTAGCAGGAAGTTAATCAGCTTCAGCGCGCCGTCGACGTTTTTCGCATTTGCCGGGATCGACAGGCTGTCCATCCAGAAGATGCCGCCTTCTTTCGGCCAGATCACTTCCAGCGGCGTACCGGCCTGGCGGGCGACGTAAGCCGAACCGTTCCATACCATGCCGAGGTTCACTTCGCCTTCCATATACGGGTTCGCCGGGTTATCGGAGTTAAACGCCGCGACGTTGGGCATCAGTTTTTTCAGCTCGTTATAGGCGGCTTCAATCTCTTTCGGGTCGGTCGTGTTGCCGGAATAGCCCAGCTTACGCAGCGCTATCTGGAACACTTCGCGCGCGTCGTCGGTCAGCAGCAGGCTGCTTTTGTATTCCGGCTTCCACAGGTCGGCCCAGCTGGTGACGGTTTTCGGATCGATAGCGTCGCTGTTGACGCCGATGGCCGTCGCCCCCCAGATGTAGGGGATGGAGTAGTCGTTATTCGGGTCGAACGGTTTGTTCAGCATCTGCGGATCGAGGTTGCTGAAGTTAGTCAGCTTGCTCTTATCGATCTTCTGCAGCATGCCTTCTTTACGCATCTTGTCGACGAAGTAGGTCGACGGGACGACCAGGTCGTACGCCCCGTCTTTATAGGTCTTGAGCTTGGCGTACATGGTTTCGTTCGACTCGTAGGTCGAGTAGATAACCTTGATGCCGGTCTCTTTGGTGAACTGCTCCAGCAGGCCCGGCGGCACATATTCGGTCCAGTTGTAGAAGTAGAGCGTTTTGCTGTCGTCCGCGTGGGCGGCGCTCATGCCGATTGCCAGAGCGCCCGCCGCGAGCAGGTGGCGTGACCATTTTTTCATTTTAACGTCCCCTGAGTTTTATCACGTGCAATTAACTGACTGGCGATGACCATCACCAGCGACAGAACCAACAGTATCGTTGCCAGAGCGTTCACCTCTGGCGAAACGCCGACCTTGACCATCGAATAGATCTTCAGCGGCAGGATTTCATACCCCGGACCGGTGACGAACGAGGAGACCACCACGTCATCCATCGATAGCGTGAAGCTCAGCAGCCACCCGGCCGCCACCGCCGGCAGGGCCAGCGGCAGGATGATTTTGCGCAGGATGGTCATCTCGCTGGCGCCCAGATCTTTCGCCGCCTCCAGCATCCGCACATCGAAGCCTTTCAGCCGGGAGTAAACGGTGACCACCACAAACGGCAGGCAAAAGGTGATATGCGAAAACAGCAGCGACCAGAAGCCAAGCTGGACGCCAATCAGCATAAACAGCACCAGCAGGGAGATGGCCATGACAATATCGGGCGACATCATCACCACAAACAGCATGCCGCTAACGAACGGTTTGCCGCGAAAACGGTAGCGGTACAGCGCCACGGCGGTTAGCGAGCCGATAAGGGTGGCGAAGGTCGCCGACAGCACCGCCATGGTCAGCGAGTGCTGGGCGGCCTGCAGCAGGCTATCGTTGTTCATCAGCAGACTATACCAGTCGGTGGTGAACCCCTGCCAGTTGATGCCGAAACGCGACCGGTTAAACGAGTTAACGATCAGAATAATAATAGGGATGTAGAGATACGCGTAGATGGCGGTCATAAAGCCGCCGCGCAGCAGTCGACCGATCATTCCAGCTCCACCTTTTTATTCAGCAGGCGCGCCGCGCGCCAGTAAATCAACAGCATCAGGCCCATCACCAGGGTTAAGGTAATGCTGGTTGCCGCGCCGAACGGCCAGTCGCGAATATTGAGGAACTGGCTCTTGATCACATTGCCGATCAGCAGGTTCTTGGCGCCGCCCATCAGGTCGGAAACGTAGAACAGCCCCATCGCCGGCAACATGACCAGCAGGCAGCCGGCGATGATCCCCGGCATGGTCAGCGGAATGATGATGCGGATAAACGTCTGCAGCTTGCTGGCGCCGAGATCTTTCGCCGCTTCCAGCAGCGGCCGATCCAGTTTCTCAATGCTGGAGTAGAGCGGCATCACCATAAACGGCAGCAGGATGTACACCAGGCCGATAATCACCGCCGACGGGGTGAACATAATGCGTATCGGCGTGTCGATCACTCCCAGCCACAGGAGAAACTCGTTCAGGTAGCCTTTGGTGCTGAGGAAAATCTTCAGCCCGTAGATGCGGATCAATGAGTTGGTCCAGAAGGGAACGATCAGCAGGAACAGCAGCAGGGGCCGCACCTTCTGCGGCAGCCGGGCAAGGAACCACGCAAACGGGTAGCCCAGCGCCAGGCAGGCGAGGGTCGCCAGCAGCGCCATGTTCAGCGAATGCAGCAGCACGTCGTAATAGAGCGGATCCAGCAGCCGCGAGTAGTTGTCCAGCGTGAAGACCAGCTTGACGAAGTTAGCGTCGTCGCGGGTCAGGAAGCTGGTGGCGATGATCATCAGGTTGGGCAGAAAGACAAACAGCACCAGCCAACCGACGATGGTGGCGATCACCACATTCTGGAATTTACTGGTGTTCTTCATCGGCCAGCACCACCTCCCAGCTCTCCACCCAATTGATAGACATTTTCTGGTCAAGAGAGTGGTCGAAATCCGGGTCGTCTTCGTTAAAGAATTCGCTGACCATCACCATTTTGCCGTTTTCCAGCTCCACCACCGACTCGAGGGTCATGCCCTTATAGTTGCGCTCGCGCACATAGCCAATCAGGCCGTCGGCGTCGCTGTTGTGGTGGATCTCATCGACGCGCAGATCTTCCGGGCGCAGCAGGACATGCAGACGCTGGCCGGCCTCCACCGCAAAATTGACGGTGATATTGCATTCACGCCCTTCCACGCTGGCCCGCACGCGCTGTTCGTCGAGGCGTTCAATGACCGTGGCGTCGAAGATATTGATCTCGCCGATAAAGCTGGCGACGAACAGGTTTTTTGGCTCTTCGTAGATCTCGCGCGGGGTGCCGTCCTGTTCGATTTTGCCATCACGCATCACCACGATGCGATCGGACATGGTCAGGGCCTCTTCCTGGTCGTGAGTGACGAAGACGAAGGTGATGCCGAGCTTACGCTGCAGCGCTTTCAGTTCGTTCTGCATCTGCTTGCGCAGCTTGTAATCCAGCGCCGAAAGGGATTCATCGAGCAGCAGCAGGCGCGGTTTGTTGACCACCGCGCGGGCGATGGCCACGCGCTGCTGCTGGCCGCCGGAGAGCTGGTGCGGTTTGCGCTGGGCAAACGTCTCCAGCTGCACCATCTTTAAGGCATCCATCACCCGCGGAGTGATTTCCGCCGCCGGGGTTTTCTGCATCCGCAGGCCGAAGGCGACGTTCTCGAACACCGTCATATGCGGAAACAGGGCGTAGCTTTGGAATACGGTATTAACGTGGCGGTTTTCCGCCGGAACATGAGTGATATCGTGATCTTCGAGATGGATCCGTCCGCTGTCGACGTTTTCCAGGCCGGCGATAAGGCGCAGAACGGTGGTTTTACCGCAGCCAGAGGGGCCAAGCAGGGTGAGAAACTCACCATTGTTGATGGTCAGGTTAAGGTTATCGATGACCGTTTTACCATCAAAGCTTTTGCGAATTCCCGCCAGTTGCACCAGCGGCGAACGCGAACGCGGTTGTATATTCAATTTTTGACTCTGTCCCATGTAGACGCAACGGAAACTTCCGACCGCTGCGGGGTTTGTGATTAACCACCTTTGGGGTTGCACGTTTTTAATAAGGGCCAGCATTCTACGGCAAACGAGGGTAATCGCCAATCCTTGATACGCCTGCATAGTCTACCTTTACACCATAACGTCGGTTCCGTTATTAAATTTCGCTTTACGGGCTAAGAATGACCTGACGCAATATTTGTCTTTTCTGGCTTATCAATAATGTTGTCACAAAAGAAGAGGGTGGCTACATGGATAAATTGCTTGAGCGTTTTTTGCAGTACGTTTCTTTGGACACGCAGTCGAAGCCTGGCGTTCGTCAGGTCCCCAGCACGGAAGGGCAGTGGAAGCTGTTACGCCTGTTGCAGGCGCAGCTGGAAGAAATGGGACTGGTCAAGGTAACGCTGAGTGAAAAAGGGACGGTAATGGGAACCCTGCCCGCCAACGTCGAGGGCGATATCCCGGCCATCGGCTTTATCTCTCACGTTGACACCTCCCCGGATTTCAGCGGCAAAAACGTTAACCCGCAGATTGTCGAAAACTATCGCGGCGGCGATATTGCGCTGGGTATCGGCGATGAGGTGCTCTCCCCGGTGATGTTCCCGGTTCTCCATCAGCTTTTGGGGCAGACGCTGATCACCACCGACGGGAAAACGCTGCTGGGGGCGGACGATAAGGCCGGCATCGCCGAGATCATGACCGCGCTGGCGACCCTGCAGGCGAAAAATATCCCCCACGGCGATATCCGCGTGGCCTTCACCCCCGATGAAGAGGTCGGAAAAGGGGCGAAACATTTCGACGTCGAGGCCTTTGACGCCCGCTGGGCCTATACCGTTGACGGCGGCGGGGTCGGCGAACTGGAGTTTGAAAACTTCAATGCCGCCTCGGTGACCATTAAGATCGTCGGCAACAACGTGCACCCCGGCACTGCGAAAGGGGTGATGGTCAACGCGCTGTCGCTGGCCGCGCGGATTCATGCCGAAGTGCCGGCCGACGAGGCGCCGGAGACTACCGAAGGCTATGAAGGCTTTTATCATCTCACCAGTATCAAAGGCAGCGTCGATCGGGCCGAGATGCACTACATCATCCGCGATTTTGACCGTAAGCACTTCGAGGCGCGCAAGCGCAAGATGATGGAGATCGCCAAAAAGGTGGGCAAGGGGCTGCACCCGGACTGCTATATTGAGCTGGTGATCGAGGACAGTTATTACAACATGCATGAGCAGGTGATCGCCCATCCGCACGTGGTCGATATTGCCCGCCAGGCCATGGTGGACTGCGATATCGAACCGCAGATGAAGCCGATCCGCGGCGGTACCGACGGCGCGCAGCTCTCGTTTATGGGACTGCCATGCCCGAACCTGTTTACCGGCGGCTACAACTATCACGGCAAACATGAGTTTGTCACCCTGGAAGGGATGGAGAAAGCGGTGCAGGTGATCGTGCGTATCGCCGAGCTGACGGCGGCACGAAAAGGGCATTAATCTTCTCAGGCAGCCCGGTAGGGCCGCGAGTCGGACAAGACGCCGGATGGCGGCTAACGCCTTATCCGGCCTACAGTCCAACCGGTGACTGCGGAACCCGTAGGCCCGGCAAGCGCAGCGCCGCCGGGCAGGATGGCACTCAGTCGCCAAAGAACCAGTAGCCGCTGTTGACCAGCGCCGCCAGCATGGCGAGGAAAGAGGGATCTTCCAGCGCATCGCCAAAATGGTCGGCGCGCAGCGTCAGGTGGGTGGCTAAGGCGTCCAGCGCCGGGCGGTGCGGAGAGTTGATCTTCTCGCCATTGACGAACACCTCGCCGTCAATGCGCAGCACCCGCAGGCCGCCCAAGCGTTCCAGGGTATCGCCCTGCTGCAGGGCATCGTAAATTTCATCGGGCTGATACGGCGGCTCCGGCGGCGCGACGTCGAGCTCATGACGCGACTGAGTGATAAACTCGCCGAACCACTGCTTAAAGTGCTCCGGTTGGTTAATCAGCCCCAGCATCATCTCGCGCAGGCGGTCGAGTTCGGCCGGTAAAATATCCGCCGGATGGTCGCGGGAGGGCACGTCCGGATCGGCGTAGCGCTGGCTGCCCAGTTCGCGCTGGAGAACGTAGTCGGCAAAGCCGCTGAACAGCTCGCGGGCATTCGGCGCGCGATAGCCGACCGAATAGTTCAGCGAATTTTCCAGCGAATATCCCTCATGCGGGAATCCTGGCGGAATATAGAGAATATCGCCCGGCTCCATCTCTTCATCGATGATCGCCTCGAAGGGGTCAACCTGCAGCAGGTCCGGATGCGGGCAGTGCTGTTTCATCGGCACTTTTTCCCCGACGCGCCAGCGCCGACGGCCAGTGCCCTGGATGATAAACACATCATACTGATCCAGATGCGGGCCGACGCCGCCGCCCGGTACGGAGAAGGAGATCATCAGGTCGTCGATACGCCAGTCCGGCAGGGCGCGGAACGGGTGCATCAGCGCCGCCGACGGCTCATGCCAGTGGTTAACCGCCTGTACCAGCAGGGACCAGTTGTTTTCGCTCAGGTGATCGTAGCTTTCGAAGGGACCGTGACTGACCTGCCATTTTCCATCCTGATGGCTGACAAGGCGGCTATCGACCTCGCTCTCCATGGCCAGTCCAGCCAGTTCGTCCGGGCTCAGCGGGTCGATAAAATTGGCGAAGCCGCGCTTCAATACCACCGGCCGTTTTTGCCAGTAGCGTTCGATAAAGTCGGGCCAGTTAAGCGTTAATTGATAATCCATATTGATATTCCACTGCAGGTGTCTGATAGGGATTATAACGGATGCGGCGCCCCGGCGATGCAGGCGCCGTGAAAAAACTCAACGATTAACTCTCTTTGTCTTCCATCAGCTGGCGGCCAAACACCACCTCCATGCAGGCGCCGCCGAGCAGGCTCTCGCCGGCGATGATCTCCCCGTCATATTGTTCGACGATTTCCCGGGCGACGGAGAGCCCCACCCCCTGGCCGGGACGCAGAGTATCCGCCCGCTGACCGCGGTCGAAGACCGCGCGGCGCTGGCTCGGCGGGATCCCCGGCCCATCGTCTTCCACCAGAATGTGCAGATGGCTGTCGGTGGTCTGGCGCACGGAAACCTCCACGAACTCCAGACAGTACTTACAGGCGTTATCGAGAACGTTACCCATCACTTCCATAAAATCGTTCTGCTCGCCGACAAAACTGATCTCCGGCGAGATGTCGAGCGAGATATTGACCCCCTTGCGCTGATAAACCTTATTGAGGGCGGAGGTCAGGCTGTCGAGCAGGGGGGCGATCGGGTGCAGCTCCCGGCTCAGCAAGGTGCCGCCGCTGCGCATGCTGGCGCGATGCAGATAGTAACCAATCTGCTGCGAAATACGGCTGATCTGCTCCAGCATCACCGGCTCCGCCTCGTCGACGCTGATCTTCTCGCCGCGCAGCGAGCGCAACGTGCTCTGCATCACCGCCAGCGGCGTTTTCAGGCTGTGGGTGAGATCGGTGAGGGTGGTACGGTATTTGTCATAGCGTTCACGCTCACTGCGAACCAGCCGGTTAAGGTTGCTGACCAGCCGGGTCAGCTCGCGGGTGGTGTTGGGATTGAGCTTCTCGCGGTGATGTTCCTCCAGCTCGCGCACCTCTTTGGCCAGCGACTCGATGGGGCGCAGGCTCCACCAGGCGGCGACCCACAGGAGGGGGATCACCAGCAACAGGTTGGCGGCCAGCACGTAGATAAACCAGCTCCACACCATATAGCTGCGCTTGAGCTCCACCGGGATGGTGTCGACCACCACGATACTGAGCTGGGGCATTTTGCTGGTGGCCGGGTAGAAGTTGATCGCCACCGAGTGGGTCATCTCCGAATCGTCGCCCTGTTCGCGGATGGCGTCCAGCTGTTCCTGAACCTCATGGTTATTGCGCAACAGCATACTGCTGCTGTCGACATCGGCTTCAATTTCATGGAAGCCATTGCGTTTCAGCCAATCCGGTTGAATGCGTTTTGTCAGCCAGGGGACATCGCGCTGCGCCCACAGCAGTTTGCCCTTCTCATCGTAAATAAGGGTCACCGTCGGGCTTTCCATATTCAGATTTTCCGGGATATCGACGTCAATGGCGCCGTTCTCCCATTTGGCCAGCATATAAAAGAGATTGCTCTCGCCGCGCAGCAGACGGAAGGTGGTTTTATCGAAGCTGACGCTGTAGCCCACCAGCGCCACCATGCCATAAGCCAGGGAGAGCACCAGCACCACCCCGGCGGTCGCCAGCAGGAAGCGAACCCGTAACGACAGCGGGAAAATATGCCGCAACAGTCCCTTCATCAGCGCAGTTCGAACAGATAGCCCTGGCCGCGCACCGTGGTGATGACGTCCTGCGGGTATTCAGCCTGAATTTTCTTACGCAGCCGGCCCATCAGCACGTCGATGGTATGGCTTTCACGCAGTTCGGCATCCGGGTAAAGCTGGAGCATCAGCGAATCCTTACTGACCACTTTGCCGCGATTGCGGATCAGGGTTTCCATAATGGTGTACTCAAAAGCCGTCAGCTTGATCGGCTGGTCGTTCACCGACAGCTCGCGCCGGGAGAGGTCGACCTGGAACGGCGGCAGAGAGATCACCTGCGAGGCCAGGCCGCTATTGCGGCGCAGCAGCGCCTGCATGCGGGCGGCAACCTCTTCAATATGGAAAGGCTTGGTGACGTAATCATCCGCCCCGGCGCTCAGCACTTCGACTTTATCCTGCCAACCTTCGCGGGCGGTCAGCACCAGCACCGGCAGTGACACGTCGTGGCTGCGCCAGCGGCGGATCAACGATAATCCATCTTCGTCCGGCAGACCGAGATCGACGATGGCGATATCCGGGAGATGTTCGCCCAGATAGTAATCCGCTTCCTTGGCATCCTCTGCGGCATCGACCTGATGGCCCAGCTCCTGTAGCTGAACTTTGAGGTGGTGACGCAGCAGGGCATTATCCTCAACCACGAGTACGCGCATGGCTGTTCTCCCTTGCAATTTCGAAAGTAGTCTGACGCTTATTATATACGCAAAATATAAACAGCTGTTAAATAAAGCTTTTTATACAAACGGCATGCAGCATCGCCGGGCAGGTCGGCGTTGGGCGGCGCCTTTTGCGCACGGGCATGGAACTCCTTCATTCTATGCGTATTTTCAGCAAACGCCCAGCGGCAGGGCGCGGGCAGCGGCGGGTTGGTGATGTTAATTTTTTGTGTAATAGTGCTGGAATTATCCCTCAATGACGCCGCAGGTTATCCATTATGTCTCAGCAGCAGAGCGCGGACTGGGTCAGGCTGGCGCAGTCGCCCAGTCGGACGGAGCGCATCGAAGCCTTCTTCGGCGGCCACGGCTATGAGCCGCACCGGCATGACACCTACGCCATCGGCCAGACGATCGCCGGCGTGCAGAGCTTTCACTATCGCGGCGGGCTACAGCACAGTCTGCCCGGCGGGACGATGGTCCTTCACCCGGACGAAATACACGATGGCGAGGCGGGCACTGAGGCGGGGTTTCACTACCGCATGGCCTATATCGAACCCGCTCAGATCCAGAAGATACTCGGCGGCAGGCCATTGCCGTTTATCCCCGGCGGCCTGTCGGCGGATCCACGGCTACGTCGCGCCGCGCAACCGCTGTTGAAAGCGGTCACGGCTACCTTCGAGCCGCTGGAGGAAGAGGACGCCCTGTACGACCTGGCGCAGACCCTGGCCGTGGTCGGCGGGCAGCGTTCCCGTCGCCAGGCGTTTGATTATCAGGCGGCGGAGAGGGCCCGGGAGTATATCCATGCCTGTTTTATGCAGGATATGACCCTCGACATCCTGTCGCAGGTCAGCGGCCGGGACCGCTGGAGCCTGAGCCGCGATTTCAGAACGCTGTACGGCACCAGTCCGTGGCGATACGTCATGATGCGCCGGCTCGATTTTTGTCGCCAGCGGATGCGCGCCGGGGAGCGTCTGGTGGATATTGCCGCCGAGGCGGGCTTTGCCGACCAGAGCCACATGACGCGCCAGTTTATCAGCCGCTTTGGCCTCTCTCCGGGGCGCTGGCTGCGGGCGATCCGCGGCTAAGGCGGCGCAGGTTGCACAATCGTTCAAGCGTGACCGCGGCGCGGCGAACTATGCTGACTGCCTTTATCACAAGGAGACAGCCTATGTATCAACTCGTTAATCTTGCTCATAAATTTTCCCTGTTCAGCGAACAATGGCAGCCCAAAGTGGTGGCCGAAATGAACGACTATCAGTTCAAGATCGTGCGCATCGCCGGCGACTTTATCTGGCACAGCCATCCGGAAACCGATGAGACGCTGATGGTGGTGGAGGGGGTATTGCGCGTGGACTTCCGCGACGGACATGTGCTGGTGAAGGCCGGGGAGATGATCGTCGTGCCGCGCGGGGTGGAACATAAGACCTCGGCGGAGATGGAAGCGAAGCTGCTGCTGATTGAACCGCGCGGGGTGCTGAATACCGGCCACGAGGGCGGCGAGCGGACGGCGGTGAACGACGGCTGGATCTGATCGCCTTCCGGCGATAAAACGCCCCTCTTTCCGGCGGAAAGAGGGGCAGGGCGATTACTTCAGCTCGTCAACCATGGTGGTTGCCCGACCGATATAGTTGGCCGGGGTCATCGCTTTGAGACGCACTTTTTCCTCTTCCGGCAGGGCGAGGCCGTCAATAAACTGCTTCATCCCTTCCGCGTCAACGCGTTTGCCGCGGGTCAGCTCTTTCAGCTTCTCGTACGGTTTTTCGATACCGTAACGACGCATCACGGTCTGGATCGGCTCAGCCAGTACTTCCCAGTTGTGATCCAGTTCGTCCAGCAGGCGATCCTGGTTCAGCTCCAGCTTGCTGATCCCTTTGAGGGTGGACTGATAGGCGATCAGCGCATAGCCGATGCCCACGCCGAGGTTACGCAGGACGGTGGAGTCGGTCAGGTCGCGCTGCCAGCGGGAAACCGGCAGTTTGCTGGCCAGGTGCTGCATGACCGCATTGGCCAGGCCGAGGTTGCCTTCGGAGTTTTCGAAGTCAATCGGGTTCACCTTGTGCGGCATGGTGGAGGAGCCGATTTCCCCGGCGATGGTCTTCTGTTTGAAGTGGTTGAGCGCGATGTAGCCCCACACGTCGCGATCGAAGTCGATCAGAATGGTGTTGAAGCGCGCGATGCAGTCAAACAGCTCAGCGATATAGTCATGCGGCTCGATCTGCGTGGTGTACGGGTTCCACTGAATGCCCAGCGAAGTGACAAACTCTTCGCTGAACTGATGCCAGTCGACTTCCGGGTAGGCGGCGATGTGGGCGTTGTAGTTACCCACCGCGCCGTTGATTTTACCGAGGATTTCCACCTGGTTCAGCTGACGGTACTGGCGCTCCATACGGTAGGCGACGTTCGCCATCTCTTTACCCATGGTGGACGGCGTCGCCGGCTGGCCGTGGGTACGGGAGAGCAGCGGTACATCGCGGTACTGGGTCGCCAGATCTTTTACCGCGTCAATCAGCTTGCGCCAGTAAGGCAGAACCACTTCGTCGCGGGCGGTTTTCAGCATCAGCGCGTGGGAGAGGTTATTGATATCTTCGGACGTACAGGCGAAGTGAATAAACTCCGACACGGCGTGCAGTTCGGCGACGTCAGCGACTTTCTCTTTCAGAAAGTACTCTACCGCTTTCACGTCGTGGTTAGTGGTGCGCTCGATGGTTTTGATGCGCTCGGCGTCTTCGACGCTGAAATCGGCGACGATTTTGTCAAGGAAACCGTTTGCGTCGGCAGCAAAAGCAGGAACTTCCTTGATCGCTGCGTGGGCGGCCAGTTTTTGCAGCCAACGTACTTCCACCTGAACGCGGAATTTCAGCAAACCGAATTCGCTGAAGATACCGCGCAGCGCGCTGACTTTATCGCCGTAGCGGCCGTCTACAGGGGAAACGGCGGTCAGTGAGGATAATTCCATAGATCACAACTCCGGGGTTAAATGAGCAAGAATTTGCTTTGCCTGGTTAACCAGACGATTACGGGAAAACATAAGCTGCAGACGTCCGCCGCCCACCTGATGCCAGAGCACCGCGGCGCGAATCCCCGCCAGCAGCGCTGAGCGAACTTTCGCCTGCACCTGCGGGCTTTGCAGCACGGCAGGGGAGCCGGTCACCTGAATACGCGGGCCCAGCGGGCTTATCACATCGACATAGATGCCCGCCATGGCGCTGAGCAGTGTTTCGGACTGAAGGTCAAAGTGCTCCAGCTGACGGTGCAGGCCGGCGATGCGGTTGCCGAGCGTGTCCATCGCCCCTTTACTGGCGGCGAGCTTGCGCTCCAGCACCATCAGGCTCAGGGTATAGCGGGTGAGTTCCGCATTGAGGCCCTGACGGCTGCTGGTATTGAGCACCCCGAGCAGCGTTTCAAGGCCGAGGCGAAGATTGGCTTCACTGCCACCGAACACCGCCAGCGTCGACTCGGGATCGAGGTCGATGATGCTGTTCAGCGACACATGCAGGGCATCGCTGTCGCAATGTCCCTGATGCGCCAGTTGCTGAACCAGTCGCGCCGCCTGGCAAACGCCAGCCAGCGCCAGGGTGATGTCATAGTAATTCTTCGCCACACATACTCCTTGTCAGCCGCCGGGGCGGTTCGTCCCGGCGGAAATAACGCGCGTTCAGGACTGCAGAGGCAGTCGTTGTTCAATAATTCCGCCGCCGAGGCACACTTCACCCAAATAGAACACGGCGGACTGGCCCGGGGTCACCGCCGCGACCGGCTCATCGAAGCGGACTTCGATACGGTCTTCATCCAGCGCGGTAACGGTGCAGGGGATATCGGTCTGGCGATAGCGGGTTTTCACCGTGCAGCGCAGGGTGCCCTGCAGCGGTTCACGGTCAACCCAGTGCAGCTGTTGGGCAATCAGGCCGACGGACATCAGGCGCGGGTGGTCATGGCCCTGGGCGACGATAAGAATATTATTCTCAACGTCTTTATCGACCACGTACCATGGGTCTTCGCTACCCTCTTTGGTGCCGCCGATACCCAGTCCTTTACGCTGGCCCAGGGTATGGTACATCAGCCCCTGATGGGTGCCGATCTCCTCGCCGTCGACGGTGAGGATTTTGCCCGGCTGCGCCGGCAGATAGCGGCCAAGGAAATCGCGGAATTTACGCTCGCCGATAAAGCAGATGCCGGTGGAATCTTTTTTCTTCGCGGTGATCAGATCCAGCTCTTCGGCGATCTTACGCACCTGCGGTTTTTCCAGCTCACCCACCGGGAACAGGCTCTGGGCAATCTGTTCGTGGCTGAGGGTATAAAGGAAGTAGCTCTGATCTTTGTTGCCGTCGAGACCGCGCAGCAGCTGGCTTTTACCATCGACATCGGCGCGGCGCACATAGTGCCCGGTGGCGATGTAGTCGGCGCCGAGGTCTTCGGCGGCAAACTCGAGGAAGGCTTTAAATTTGATCTCTTTATTGCACAGAATATCCGGGTTCGGCGTGCGGCCGGCTTTGTACTCTTCCAGGAAGAGCTCAAAGACGTTATCCCAATATTCGGCGGCAAAGTTAACGGTGTGCAGTTCAATGCCCAGCTTATCGCAGACCGCTTGCGCATCGGCAAGGTCGGCGGCGGCGGTGCAGTATTCCTCGCCGTCGTCTTCCTCCCAGTTCTTCATGAACAGGCCTTCCACCTTATACCCTTGCTGCAGCAGCAGGTACGCGGAGACCGAGGAGTCGACGCCGCCGGACATGCCGACGATCACTTTTTTCTGGCTTTCTGACATGGAAATACTCGCTACATTGAACTTCGAGGCGGCGTATTCTAGCACGCGCTCACCGTTCATTCACCCCCTGTGAACGGCCAGTTAAATGCGCCAATCAGCGACAGCGGCTGGCGCGGGTCCTGCAGGTAGCAGCGAATGCTTTCGGCAACCAGCGGCGAGCGCAGGTTTGGCGCGTTAAGAATTTCCTCAGCACTGAGCCACAGGCAGCGATCGATATCGCTGTCGTGCGGTTCAGTGGCGCACAGATCGCTAAGTTCGATGGCGAACAGGAAGCGCAGAAACGGGGTGTTATCGGGCGCCAGCCACTGATGCATGCGGATGAAGTGCTGCGGCGTGGCGCGAATGCCGGTCTCTTCCCACAGTTCACGTTCGGCGGCCTGCAGCAGCGTTTCATTGGCCTCGAGATGGCCCGCCGGCTGGTTCCACAATGCTTTGCCGTTAATGGTCTCTTCGACGATGAGAAATTTATCCTGGGCGTGAACCACGCAGGCAACAGTGACATGAGGTTTAAACATCGCTTTTCCTTTTCGGTTATTCGGCTTTGCGCCAGTCGCCGTTGGCCAGCCCGTCGAGGGTGTAGCCGCCCATGGCGTAGCGGATCAGCCGCAGGGTAGGGAAGCCGACGTGGGCGGTCATCCGGCGCACCTGACGGTTGCGTCCCTCGTAGAGCGTGATCTTCAGCCAGCGGGTGGGGATCGATTTGCGCTCACGAATCGGCGGGTTGCGCGGCCACAGCCAGGCGGGCTCCTCCACAAGTTCTACGCCGGCAGGCAGGGTGGGGCCATCGTTGAGGGTGACGCCGTCGCGCAAAGCGGCCAGCGCCTCGGGCGTGGGTTCGCCTTCCACCTGGACGTAGTAGATCTTGCCGGTGCGTTTACCCGGCTGGGTCAGCTTCGCCTGCAGCGCGCCATCGTTGGTCAGCACCAGCAGCCCTTCGCTGTCGCGGTCAAGACGACCTGCGGCGTAGACGCCCGCCACGGGAATAAAATCTTTCAGCGTGCTGCGCCCGGCCTCGTCGGTAAATTGCGGCAACACATCATAGGGTTTATTGAACAAGATCACAGTTTTTGGCTGGCGTTCTTTACGTTGTCTGGTGACTTGTTGTGTGCTGAATCGCTCAACGCGATGTTTTCTAAATGAAGTTTTCTGCATGGTATTTTCAGGCTCTATCAATTGCCGCATTATAGCCTAATTACGAATGCCTTTCATGGACGCAAACATTCAGGTAGTATTGACATGCTCATTACAAATTATTAACAAAAAATTGCTCAAACCGATTCGCAACACAGGCAGGAAGGCGACACGGACGCGATAGCTCCGGTTAGCGGGAAGACCCGGTACTCCGAAGCTGGCCGACTCAGCCAACACCAGGCTCGCGTGAAGAGGGAAGAGCAGAACCAGAAGCGCTCGAAGGAGAGGTTAATGGAAAGCAAAGTAGTAGTTCCGGCGGAAGGTCAAAAAATCACCCTGCAAAACGGCAAACTGAACGTCCCTCATAATCCGATTATCCCGTTCATTGAAGGTGACGGTATCGGCGTTGACGTTACCCCAGCGATGCTGAAAGTGGTTGATGCCGCCGTTGAGAAAGCCTATAAGGGCGAGCGTAAAATTTCCTGGATGGAAGTTTACACCGGTGAGAAATCGACCCACGTCTATGGCCAGGATGTCTGGCTGCCAGCTGAAACCCTCGATCTGATTCGTGACTACCGCGTTGCTATCAAAGGTCCTCTGACTACCCCAGTCGGCGGCGGCATTCGTTCCCTGAACGTGGCGCTGCGTCAGGAGCTGGATCTCTACGTTTGCCTGCGTCCGGTACGTTACTACCAGGGCACCCCGAGCCCGGTTAAGCACCCGGAACTGACCGACATGGTTATCTTCCGTGAAAACTCCGAAGATATCTATGCCGGCATCGAGTGGAAAGCCGACTCTGCTGAAGCAGACAAAGTGATCAAATTCCTGCGCGATGAGATGGGCGTGAAGAAAATTCGCTTCCCGGAACATTGCGGCATCGGCATCAAGCCGTGCTCTGAAGAAGGCACCAAACGCCTGGTTCGTGCAGCCATTGAGTATGCGATCACCAACGATCGTGACTCTGTGACCATCGTTCACAAAGGCAACATCATGAAGTTCACCGAAGGCGCGTTCAAAGACTGGGGCTACCAGCTGGCTCGCGAAGAGTTCGGCGGCGAGCTGATCGACGGCGGCCCGTGGGTGAAAATCAAGAACCCGAACACCGGCAAAGAGATCGTGGTAAAAGACGTGATCGCCGATGCCTTCCTGCAGCAGATCCTGCTGCGTCCGGCGGAATACGACGTTATCGCCTGTATGAACCTCAACGGCGACTACATCTCTGACGCGCTGGCGGCACAGGTTGGCGGTATCGGTATCGCCCCGGGCGCCAACATCGGCGACGAATGCGCGCTGTTCGAAGCGACTCACGGTACTGCGCCGAAGTATGCAGGCCAGGACAAAGTGAACCCGGGCTCCATCATCCTGTCCGCAGAAATGATGCTGCGCCACATGCAGTGGTTCGAAGCCGCAGACCTGATCGTCAAAGGCATGGAAGGCGCTATCGCCGCCAAGACCGTGACCTATGACTTCGAACGTCTGATGGAAGGCGCTAAACTGCTGAAATGTTCAGAGTTTGGCGACGCGATTATCGCGAACATGTAATCCCGTTGGTGGATTAAGTAAGAGCGGGAGCCGATGGGCTCCCGTTTTTTTTGAAGTTTGCGGATGCTTCCCCAAAACTTTCCCAAAATTCTTCCCCAAAACTGATTGAAGATCATACTGCTTTTTTACCAACAACGATCCACTCTTTGCCGCGGTCATCATTGTATCTGTCAGTCATTTTCATTGTTTTGTGGCCCAATAGTTTCTGAGTGTCTATTCCTTGCTCACGATACAAGCGCTCTGAAAGAGACCTCTGTTCATGGAAAGTCGGTGCTGTTCCTTCTTCCCAGGTAAGACCGCTTTTATCCCGTGCTTTCTTGAACGTTGAAGTAAGTGTTTTGGCTGACACTTGGTCACCACGACTAGCCTGTGAGGTGCTATGGCGAAAATGAACAAGATATTTACTCACCACAGCATCTCTACATTTTGAAATAACATCACTCAGAGTAATATTTAACGCTTCATTTCTGAGAGAAAGGGGAATGGCTAAACGAGTTCCTGTTTTCTCCTGCTCAATATGCAGCATATCATCCCATACATCCGAAAACATCATATTGCAAATATCCCCAAGGCGTTGCCCTGTTACAATGGCAAGCAACATTCCACATTGCAAATAATGTTGTTGTTGTTCGGCGGATGTATAAATAGCCTCCCATTCCTCCAGAGATAGCCTTTGTCTGCTTATCTTATTTCGTGGCTGTTTCGTTGCTTGGGCAGGGTTGTATCCTGGAGGAACGTGACCAGCATGTTGAGCCTCTTTAAAAACATCTATTAGTACCATGCGTACAACTTGAGCCATCCTGTTATGACCCTCAGCCTTAACAGCATCTGTTATTTCGGAAATATCAAGTGCTGTTATATCTTTTAGATATTGCATACCACAATGCTCACGAAAAAGACGGATTGGTTTAGCTTTCTGTCGAAAAGAGTTTGGGCGCAGTTCGTTGTGTTTCAATCTTTCCTCCTGCACCAATTCATATTTGTCGAGCCATGAAGAAACTGTAATATCCGTGCGGTTTCCTTTCATGCGAGCCAGACGCTCGTTAATACCAAGGATCTGCCTGGTGCGCTGCTCTGCAATAATCGTATTTGCTTCACTTGCCACCTGCTTTGCTTCAGCTTCGTCCGTGCCGAGGCTATGAAAACGACCAGAGATAGGGTGTTTGTATTGCCAGTAAACCTTTCCGGTACGTTTATCAAGTTTGCAATATAGGTTTGGAATAGTGATTTTATGGGTACGCGGTCTAGCTGCCATCGCTAATTATCCGTCTCAGTTTTGGGTTAACATGTATTGGAAGTTGAGGTTCAGCAACTACACCTATAAAACGAGCTTCTTTGTCAACCATCCAGCGCCGCCCGACTCTCATCGGTGGTGGTGCTATCATCTGACCTTTAGCGTATTTTTTTAATACTCGCTCGCTAGGGGCTTCACTGCCGAATTCATCTTTCGCCCATTCGAGTAAAGAGACCATACGTGACATTTCTTCTCCATATACCGGCTGCACCCGGTTATCGAACCTTATAAGCACATGACGAGCAACCACCACGGATCCCGTCATTACATCTTCTGCATAGCTGGTGGTCTCGATCATCCTTATCTGTTTCGTAAATCTTCAGTTTGGCAATCACCGTTTTAGATACTGGGAGAATCTGTTTGCGAAGGTTTGCAACTTCATCGGCTAATTCCATAAGACGGCAATGAAGGTCCTTTGCTTCATCCTTATACCAGGCTAAATCATCCCGCATACGCCTCCATCGCCGGCGCTTTAATTTACTTGGCATCAGTCATCATCCTCATCTTCGTCGTCATCGCAGGATGCGAGCAATGGATTCATTCGCCGCCCTCTGCAGTAGTCTTCATACGCTGCGCCAGTTCGGTGATATCAGTCATTCTGTATCCTCCGGACTAATTAGCTCGGCAATCTGTGCCAGCGTGTCTTCGCTTTCACCAACCGGCTTATCCATCCAGTCAAACGAAATCAATTTGCCGCCCTCGATAACTCCGATGTTGAAATCGTCGCTTTCACGCAGCTTAAATCCGTGCCTGATAGCCTTATCGCGCTTATCAAATTTGACGCAGTCAGAGGTGTATTCAATGCCTCCGCCAGTTTCGTTGCACCACAGGTATTGCAGAATCACTATGTATGACTTGCTCATTTGTCGGCCCCCTCGCGCATCTGGTGGCGAATATAGGCCGCGTAGCTTTCGGCTCGTTCTGCGGTGAGGTTGTAGCTGCATTTCATGTTTACAGAGCAGCCATCCTTATTGGCAAAACCGCGGTAAGTTGACGCCATTTCCTCCACCCCATCAGCCTTAATCCCGGCATAGATGCGATCGGTGGCTGGGACCGGGTTTTCAGCATTAACATCGCGGGAAACGTACATGTTGATTTCTGAAACATAATCCAGCGGCACACCCGCGAACATGGTTCCTTCGCCTTCAGAGAAGTATTCAACGTGGTTGTCGCTTATGTCGGTCAACAAGCGAATCATCGACATGTTCTCCGCAGCCAGCTGCACATATGCTTTAGCCAGCTTCAGGAACTTCTGCTCTCTGATCGACAGCTCGCCTGCCGACTCCAGGGAAGCGATGAGCTCGTTTACTGTTTCGATGTTCATGCTGTCACCCATTCAATAACCATGCAGATCCCCCAGGTCACGACGAAAACAGCGACCCAACCGGCAATTTCGATCACAGCTGCGAACCAGAGCAGGGCGCGCCGGCTGTAATTTTCAGGTTCAAAGTTCATTGCGCCTCCCCAAGCACCCAGCGCAGAGCCTCGGCATATTCGCCGCTGGCATCTTCGAGGGCTTTTGCAATTTCCTTGCGCGATTTGATACGCGGCTTTGCTTCACCGAGTATCTGACGTTGCCGACGGGCTTTTTCGTGGCCTTTGGTACCAGCGGTCGCCAGCTCGATTTCTGCCACTTTTGTCCGCTGTTCTTCAGGTGGGAGCGCACCAAGCTGACGCGCCTGGGTAACGGTGACAGTTCCGGACTCCACTGCATCCCGAACAGCCTGGGTGGCATCCAGCAATGACAACGTTGCGCGTACGGTCTGGACACTCACGCCAAACATCAGCGCTAAATCGTCCTCGTCGTGGCCGCGCTCCAGCGCATCAGCCATTTTCTTTGCTCGGCCCAGCGGTGTATCTGCCTGGCGGATTTCGTTAGCACTTACCATCGCCTGCGCCATGCGAATGGCGGAGCCACGTTTAGCGACTGCCGGAACCAGTAACGGTTCTTTGCCTTCTTTCGTCAGACGCTTGTTAGCTTCCAGTGTATGGCGCACACGCTGGCGGCCATCAACCACACAAGACAGCCCTGTCTCCGGGTCTTTCCAGACGATAATCGGCTCAAGAACGCCCTGGTCCATGATGTTCAGCACCATTGCCTCGCTGATAGGCAGGTGGATGCGCTCATCGTAAAGCGGGTGCGTTTTGTCGATAACCAAGTGCAGTTTTTCAGGTTCAAACGCTAAAACGTTCGTTTTGCCGCTGGCGCCGTATACAACCTTTGAGTCTTTAGCCATGGTTATTAACCCCATTCAGGCCTGCCAACACTGCAGCCTGTGCTGTGTTTTGGTCCATTGCTTCGGTAAGGGCGATGAACGTTACATCCAGCCGTGAAGCGATATTGCGCATTAACTCTGCTTTTTCCGGTGGTAGATCGGGTGCCGCAGCGTAAGCTGCAGCGACCAGTTCTTTAACTTTGATATGTGCCATTAGCGCCGCTCCATCAGCTGGTGGAAGCGGTTCATGAACATCCCGTAGGCCTGGCCTGGGCGAACCGGATTAATAACGAATTGATCCGTCGGAATAATGCCTTCGAGCATGGGCCAGACAGTGCCGTCGTCGATCTCAAAATCACGACGTTCGCTGGCCAACATCACCAGGTCGGCATATTTAACGGTCGGGTGCTGCTCAGCCGGCAGGCCGAATTTCTGACGTATTGCAGAATCAACCCGAATCTCCATTGCGCAATAGTCAGGTAAGAGGTGCTTAAGCGGAGCCGGAATATCCTGCAGATAAGCCTCGGCAGCATCGTGGAGAAGTGCCTCAAGTGCGAACTCCTGCGGTACGAGCAGGCTGGATAAAACGCTGTGCTGTCCAACGCTGTAGAACTCTGGCAGGTGGCCGGCAAATCGGCAGATATGCGAGAGGGCGGTTGCAATATCCTCTATCTCGATCGCGTCTTGCTGGATATCGAGATAATTAAAGTGTTTGCCTGAAAGGGTTTGAATAAAGCTCATTATTTTCTCCATACGTTACGCCTGCACAGCGCTGTTATTTGGGTGTAGAAATACCTCGCCATAAGGCGATAAATAAAAGGATTACGCTTCAATAAATCCCCGCAGCAGCGGAGATTTAAGGCTGAGCAATCAGGCTTAGGCTTTGAAAGTACCGATGAAGGCCTCGACCGGCTTACCGTCGAACTTACCGATCAACAGGTCGCGGAACTCATTGGCGATCGCTTCTTCCTGGGCTTCCAACTGGACGATACGCAGGACGAATACCGGATCATTACTTTTCAGCAGGCTGTTGCGCAGGCTGAATGCACGTTCTCCGAGTCCTTCATACGGCACACATTTGAACTCGAACGCCACCGGCATCACGTCTTTACTGCTGGCTTCGATACTCTGCATCAGCGACTTTTTGCCACTGAAATCACCATCTTCATGATCGGAGGCATTAGTTTGCTGGATGGTGATGCGGCGAACTGCCTGCGCGGCCTGGGCGATTTTCATCGTGTTACCGTCGGCATCGAATGCAATCAGGTAATCACTCCAGTCTTCCAGCCATTCGGCGATTTGCTTCTGGTTAAGGTGATCCCCGTTGATCGACAGCAGCGCGCGGAATGGGGCTGTTTTCTTCAGCTTGATCGAGGCGACGTTATCAGCGTGCCCGGGATTATCCAGCGTACCGATGTTGAAGATAGAGCGCGCCAGCATGTTATCGGCATCAATAAAGCAACGGGCTTTTTCGTTTTCTTTGGCGTAGCCTGAGGAATAACGCACAAAGTCATCGATGCTTGTGGTTTCCATCGCACCACGGAAACGAAAGCGCTCCGAGGAGAAGCGTTCGAGGCTTTCGATACCTGTGCCAGCTGGGAGGACAGCTGTTGGGCATGCCAGTCGCTGGATATCTTCCATGTAGTAACCGGAAAGCACCAGGTCCTGAACTTGCTTAATTGCGCTGCCATCTAATTGTTGAGACATAAAATTTCCTTAAAGAAAAATGTAGTTAAACTAAAAACGCATCAGTCACGGCCTATGGCCCCGTCCGCAGCTTTGCATCCGGATCGCCGCCCAGAGTAAACAGGTTGCCCTGGTCTTCCTGCAGGATGGTCAGCTTGCCGCCGCGGTTAACAAACATCGGCGTTTCTGTCGTGTCTTCTTCAGAAACTTTCCCGCGCGGGGTGGGGGTGATGTACTGCAGTTTGTGTTTGATCATGACTCGCTTTTCTTCGATCGAATTGCCCATGCGATCGATGTCGAAAGTCAGTACTACTTTGCCTTTGCTGCCATTGTTCAAAACGCCCAGTGCGGCGGTATTGAGCGCCCCGGCGATCTTGTTGATGAACACGCCAGCATCCAGTTCGCCAAGGAAATCTGGAACATTGGTCATGCGATCATTGCTCATAGCACTACCTCTTTGTTAGGGCGGCTGCCACCGCCGACGGTTTCTCCATACACAACACAGAAGAGCATCTGCGGTTGACGGCCGCCCGGGTGGATTGGGTTATGAGCCCGTCACCCGGTGATGCTCTTGTGTCTTATGTAAAAAGGGCGGTACCAGAAACAAAGGGAAACTGGCACCGCCAAAACTTCACACAGCTTTCGTTACAGGTACTACGGGTTACCACGCTGGCTACGTGATGGGGTTGTGGCGCCGGGACTCGAACCCGGATAACGTCTGGCCAGCCGCATGAGATACGCTAGGTTATGATCCTTGCGCAGTGCTCAACTCCTCCATCTGGAGGCACTCTAACCAATTGAGCTACATCCACAACGGTAAGAACACTGCCGCTACCCCTTACGGGATAATCCGTCTGTCTGCCTAGCGGTAGGGCGTTTCCTGGCATCTTCAGTGCTCTTTCCTGTTGTGTCCCGGGCTCTTCCCGGGCGTCACACCTTTTCGCCGCGCTGGTGGGGCGCACGTCGTGCCTGAAACACTTAGCTTGCACATTCTTCCGGAATTCCTGAGAGCGCATGGATAAAGGTAACTCTCTGGCGGCTCACGCTGCATGTGCCATACAGCGGTTGCGAATATTGCCGTTCACAACTGGAAGCGCACTCCTTCAGTTACAAACCGATCCCCACGACCGATGGAAGATGGAATGCGCTTTCAAGTTGTGTACGATTCATCTACCCCGGTCCGGCGGCGCCACCTCGCCGGGGCAGATGCAAAGGACCGTTACGCGATCACTCGGCTTGTTGGTTTGGCCGGAAGTATCAAGTCCCGACATCGCGGATTCTGCTTCTCCGCCCCGATTTCACCCCCGCTATGGTTTAGCGCGCAAACCGAGAAAATCGCCTTCAACGCTGTCGGCTTTCGCCATGTTTAGGAGAGAGCCTCGCAGAACTCGGCAAAGCTCAGTGCTTCTTCACCTTCTGCCAGACTGTCAAAATATTCTTCGTATTCTTTATCCATCCTGAATGCCTCTTCGGTTGAATGCTTAGCGAGTCACCATGGTTTTCGTATGTCTCTAGTGCCTGCACTTCGACGTACGGTATGTCCGCGGCTGATGAATAAAATCTAAAATAATTTAGTTTTTTGGTCAAGGTGAAAATACTAAATATTTTTAGTTTTCACCATTGGTAAGGGGAGGGAGAAAGATTAGCGTCGCATCTGGCGGCGGTGTTCGACAACAACACCGATGATGGAAATTTTTTCTACAGCAGAATTTAAAGCAGCAAAATCAGGGTTTAAGGGAACCAATTCGAATACCTCTTCGCCGTCCTCGTTGACACCTCTTGCACGGTATTTTTTAAAAGTGGCGTATTCACTACCGTTTTTGGCTACAACATAGTCACCAGGGCCTGGACACAAGTCAGGATCTACAATGATAGTGTCTCCTTCTTTGAACTCCGGCTCCATCGATTTTCCACGTACCTTAAGTGCGAAGGTACCAAACGAATGAGCGCCGTTAGTTAAAATGTAATCCACGGCGCCCTCTAAATTACGAGCATCACTTTCAGATGTCCAACTGCCGGCTTGCACCCAGCTTATGATAGGGATCTGCATAGCGCCCAAGTTACCTGGCGTTACGTTTGAGAGCTCCTCTTTTCCGGTTAGGAGAAAGTCCTCAGAAACCCCAAAATACCGCGCTAATTTTGTCAGCGAGACACCTCCAGGTATGTTTTGATCTTTCTCCCAGTACCCAATGGTGACATCTGTCACTCCAACAACTCTACCCAGTTGCTTCTGGGTAAGTTTACGGTCCTTTCTCAATGATTTTAAACGACTTCCAAATGTGCTCACTGTGGTTCGCCATGTTATGAAAACTAAATTATCTTAGCTTTAATTGACCTAAATTTGCTTTGTAAGTAATATCTAAATAAATTTAGGAGGGTGTATGACAACAACAGAGTTAGAAACGTTCTTCGGAACCCCCAATAAGGCAGCTGATTTCTTCGGCGTTTCTCCTGAGGCTTTTTATCAATGGAGAAAACGCCCAGGAAGTCTGATCCCTAAAGGTCGTGCTGCTGAAGCTGCATATCGTACCAATGGAAAGCTAATTTTTCGTCCTGAGCTTTATGAGAAGACTAATCCACATAAAGCATGAATGACACCACAGAGATAAGGGGTAAGCCGTGGGCAATGTAACAGGCAAAAATCATAGCAATGATGAAGTAACTCTGAAGGTGTTCAAAGACAGCCCGCAAGTTTGGGCCGGCGGGCTCGAAGGGCGTGATTTAGCTGACTGGCTCATTGGGAAAGCCAATGCCATTTTGTACCTCGTATACCACCAGGAAAAACTGGAAGAGCATCGTAGTACGGTCAATGAGCTGGAAGCTGCTGAAGCACTTATTGTGGCTTACGCTGGCCTTGGTCTCTCTCTGCAATCGTATGATCCCATTCATGCTCCTGACAAGGTGGCAATTCAGTTCGATATTGACCTCGGGAGAGAATTTCGAATTCGTCAGACTGGCGAACGTATTCAGGAAGGGCCAGTTCTTCCGGTGGGATATTCACTTCTGCCAGATCTTGCTGAAGCGAAAGAAGAACATCAGCGAAAGAAAGCATCCTCACTTGCTCAGGTGACCAGCCGTAACGGGTCGCAAGAAGATGAGTAATTCCATTACGTCCGAAAAGCGGCTCCCAAGGAGCGGAATAGCGCTCTCTGTGCTTAATCAGAACAACGTCAAGGCGCAGCAACTGCTCAGCACGGATCCAGGACCGATAGGTAGGGAGTGCTTCACCTTCTGTTAACCACTTATTGGCTTTGGAAACATTACGAACATGAGAGATGAAGATCTTAGCGTAATCAATTGCCATACAGAACCTCCTTCGGTCCTTAGGTGTGGAAAACCCAGAATATCCGAAGGCGCGTTCGGCACCAACAGAGGTAATACCAATGAATGAACCTGAATGGAAAGTGGATAAGCAGCCGGCATGGCTGGTGGCCGCTATAAAAAAAACGATCACTGATTTGGACGGTGGTTACGTGGAAGCAGCGGAGTGGCTGGGCGTTACTGAAAATGCATTGTTTAACCGTTTACGCGCCGATGGTGATCAGATTTTTCCTCTCGGCTGGGCAATGGTTCTGCAGCGTGCTGGTGGATCAAACCACATTGCCAATGCGATAGCACGCCATTCGAACGGGGTATTCGTGCCACTGGCCGATATCGAGGAAGTTGACAATGCCGATATTAACCAGCGCTTGATGGAGTCGATCGAGTGGATAGGAAAACACTCGCAGTATCTACGCAAAGCCACTGCTGACGGTGTTATTGACCAGGCCGAACGTGAGCAGATCGAGGAGAACAGTTACCAGGTCATGGCGAAATGGCAGGAGCATTTAACGTTACTTTTCCGTGTCTTTTGTCAGCCAGAAAAGAGTGACGCCCGCGAGTGTGCAGCTCCGGGCGTCGTGGCAGATAAATCAACGTGTATGGAGAAATAATCCGCATGAGCAATTTAATCGTAAATCTCAGGTTACCGCAACTACGTATGCGTCCGGTGACGGGTGCTGCGCTGTTTCGGTATGAACGCATGGTATGCGGTAAATGGGTTTCATGTAACCACAGCCGGGCAACGGCAATTGTGGGGGTCTTTAACCGGAGGGTAAAAGCGTTATGCGCGAAGTTAACCGAAAGTTCAGAGACCACTATGGCAAGCCCGTCAGAGTCATACGGTGGGAACGTGAGACCAATCGTGTCATTTACCTCAGGGAAGGCTATCCGCACGAGTGTTTTAGCCCACTCGATCAGTTTCAACGAAAATTCAGGGAAGTAGAGGGCAGCCATGAGCAGTAAATTACACGGTCTGGTATGGGAAGCCTGTGCTTTCAAAGGCCTGATCATATCTGAAATAGCGGTCATGGCCCGCCTGGCTGACTTCAGCAACGACGAAGGAATATCGTGGCCTGCTGTGACAACTATTCAGCGACAGATCGGGGCAAAGAGCGAGAACACTGTTCGAAGCGCCATTAAAAAACTTCAGGCGAAAGGGTGGCTGAAGAAGCAGGAGCGTCGCGTAGGCGGCAAGAATAATTCGAACGTCTACAAACTCAACGTCGATATGCTGGAACGTGCAGCAGCTGAAGCAAAACTCTTCTACGCAACCCCGCGTGAACAATCAAAATTTGATGCCTCAGAAATTGAGGGTTCAAAATTTGAGGGGTCAAATTCTGACGCCTCAAATAATGGGTCTGCATCCCCTCAAATATTGCGGGGGGACCCCTCAATGGTTGAAGGCGATCCGTCATTAGATCCGTCATTAGATCCGTCATCTAAAAAACCTTTTTGTCGGGCTCCTGCGGAACCCGACGATAAGCCGGATCCTGAAGTGGTGATCACTAACCATGCGATCGAAGTTCTGACGCATCTGAATCAGGTCAGTGGCTCCCGGTTTCAGAAGTCAAAAACTTCCCTCGAAAACATTCGGGCACGTCTACGTGAGGGGCATACCGTTCCAGATCTGAAACTCGTTATCGACGTTAAGCATGAGCACTGGCATGGCAACGACGAGCAATACCAGTACATGCGCCCCGAGACACTTTTTGGGCCTAAAAAATTCGAGGGCTATCTGCAGAGCGCTATCCGCTGGGATGCCAAAGGGCGACCGCCACGGGAATGCTGGGACAGAAGTAAGCCGCGGGATATCAACCAAATTGGTGCAGTGCAAACGACCATACCGAAGGGGTTTCGTGGATGAACATTACTCAAATGGCCTTTGAATTCATTGCTAAAAACCCAGATCAGAAAATGCGCGATATCATTGCTGCCTTTCCTGACTGCAAACCTGTTTCTGTGAAAAGTGCTGTGTATCGCCTGTACACAGAAGGGCGCCTGGAAACCAAAGCAACCTCATGCGGTTTTATTTATCGAGTCATCAATGATGCATCCTGCTGCGATGACCTACAGGACGACTTTAAGTCCAGAGGCAACCTGGAACAGGAAAAAGCCGCTAAAAAACTCGAAGAGCGCAGCTTGTATCGCCGGGCCGCTACTGTGTGGCACCAGCTCAGTACCTCAAGCTGCAGCCAAAAAACTCTTGAATATTACATTCGTCAGAAAAATGCCTGCCTCCGGAAAGCACGCATGGGGAAATCACACACTGAGTGTCTGTTAGCCGGGAATTACTGCGGAGGTGATCTGTGCATCGACTGAACACGACCAGCGAAGGGGAAATGCTGGTGGATGAGGCCGAACTCCCAATCACCAGAAGCCAGTACTGTGATGCTCTGGATGCATTACGTGCTGCACCTGCCCACTATCTCAAGGAGGTGGGCGACCAGTGGAGAACGCCCGATCTGTTGTTCTGGGGGGTTAACGCTATGTATGGCCCGCTGGTGCTGGACCTCTTTGCAGACGAAAGCAACGCAAAATGCCCTGCGTGGTACTCAGCAGAAGACAATGCCCTGACGCAGGACTGGGCGGGGCGACTGATAGAACTCGGCGGCGCGGCATTTGGAAATCCGCCGTATAGCCGTTCTCAGTATCACGAAAAGCAGGCGATCACAGGCATGACCCACATCATGAGTTATGCATCCGCTCAGCGTGAAAAGGGTGGTCGTTATGTCTTTCTGGTGAAGTCAGCGACGAGTGAGACATGGTGGCCAGAAGATGCGGATCATGTCTGTTTTATTCGCGGTCGCATCGGTTTCGATCTGCCTACCTGGTTTAAGCCGGCGGACGATAAGCAGAAGCCGACCAGCGCCTTCTTTGCCGGGGCGATTGTTGTATTTGATAAGTCCTGGCGAGGTGAGCGCTTTAGCTATATCGATCGTGTGGCTCTTGAAGCGAAGGGGCGCGCGAGTATGGCCCTGGCCCAGTACGCCGTGGGTAAACAGGCAACAGGTCCAGTAATGGAACTGCCCCAGACAGAGCAAGCCGAAACTGAAATACCGCTCCTTCAGAACGAAATCCTTGCGAAAAGCGGCATACGATCCTGGGCATGCGTGGTTGCTGCTTTTGGCGATAAAGCCGAGTACACCTTCGCCGAGTCGAAATTCGGTCATACCTGGGCGGCTGATTCAGTGGATAAACCGGAGTTTACGCCGGTTAACTCAGAAGTGATCGCCACAGCTCAATCCCTGATCATCAAACAAACTGCGAAACAAGCGCTGGTGGGCTGGCTTAACGGTGTTGGTCTCGGATCCACAATTGCACGTGAAGAAACCATAGAACGCATGAACTCGGTGTATGCAGAGTTTGTCGACACATGCCCGGTAACTGAGTTCATCGATATTGTCGGTAGACTGGATCAAGCGAGCTGGTTCAACAGCAGGCTGATCCGCACTCATGTCCGTGAAGCTCTCTCCGTTGCCAAAGAGGCCTTACCCGAAAACCGGATATGGCCACTGGAAGTAGGCCTGGTGTTTGAGCGAGTCGAAGGCGTGAATCATCTTAACGAGTCTCAGCAAAATAAGCTGAAGGCACACATTAATCAGCTGTGGCTTGAGCGTACGCCCAGTACCGAAATCATAACTATTGCCAGCGGGCTGGTCAGCAGCATGCAGGGGGTTAGCCATGCGTGAAATTATCGTTGATAACTTTGCCGGAGGCGGCGGCGCCTCTACCGGGATTGAGATGGCTATTGGGCGTAGTGTCGATATAGCCATTAACCATGACGAAAATGCTGTTGCCATGCACCGTACCAATCATCCGGATACCTTGCACTACTGCGAAAGTGTGTTCGATGTTTCTCCTGTCGCAGCAACCAGCGGCAAACCTGTTGGCCTGACCTGGTTCTCCCCAGACTGTCGCCACTTTTCCAAAGCAAAAGGAGCTAAACCAGTTGAAAAAGCGATTCGTGGGCTGGCGTGGATCGTTATTCGCTGGGCGCTGGATGTTGGCCCGCGGGTAATGATGCTTGAGAACGTCGAAGAGTTTAAAACGTGGGGTCCACTACTGGCGGCGGAAATGCGTCCGGATCCGGACCGCGTTGGAGAAACGTTCCAGGCGTTCGTAGGTATGCTGACATCTGGAGTTCCTGCAGATCACCCTGCGTTGTTGGAATGCTGCGAATTTTTGGAGTTATCGCCGGATAGCGAACAGGCGAGGCGCTTGATTACCGGGCTGGGCTATGACGTCGATTATCGCGAGCTACGCGCCTGCGACTATGGTGCACCAACTATTCGTAAGCGCTTTTTCATGGTGATGCGAAGGGACGGGAAACCGATAGTCTGGCCAGAAGCTACTCACGGTGATCCGAAATCACCGGCAGTGCAGGTCGGAAAACTGGCGCCATGGCGGACAGCTGCTGAATGCATCGACTGGTCCATTCCTGCACCATCGATATTTGACCGCAAAAAGCCGCTTGCAGTTAACACGTTGAAGCGTATAGCACGGGGTATCCAGAGATTTGTGGTCGATAGCGATAACCCATTCATAGTTAAATGCAACCACACTACGACACGCGGTAAATATGATTGTTTCCGTGGGCAGGGGTTGTATTCACCAATACAGACAATCACCAAAACTCATGGTTACGCATTGGCGGTACCTACTCTGGCACCGTTTATGGCTGGAAATGGTGGTAGCCAGTATCAAGCTAAACCGCGTCCACTCAACAAACCAGTTCATACCATCCTAAAACACTCCCGAGCATGTGTGGTTGCCCCGGTTATCGCCCGCCAGTTCGGCGCCAGCATTGGCCACCGGGCAGATGAGCCTAGCGCCACTATTACCGCTGGTGGTGGGGGTAAGTCTCAGTTTGTCACCGCTACGCTTATTCAGATGGGGTATGGCGAGCGGGTAGGGCAATCGCCGCGGGTTCTCAATCTTGGTAAACCGTTGGGTACTGTTACAGCTGGGGGCAATAAGTTTGCCGTAACAACTGCGTTCCTGGCGAAACACTATGGCGGGAACTACACCGGTCCGGGCGTTGCGCTTGATAAGCCAGCTCACTCAGTGACTACCGTCGATCATCACGCTCTTGTGACATCGCACCTGGTAAAATTGCGTGGTACCTGCCGTGATGGTCAGCGCACTGATGAACCGATGCCGACAATCACCGCTGGAGGTCAGCATGTGGGAGAGGTTAGCGCGCTGCTGGCGGCTAATGATTACGACGAGCGGCGTGCGGACCAAGTTAAAGAGTTCCTAAATTCTTTTGGCGTCAGCGAACTGGTGACGATTAAGGGCATTGTTTACCGCATTGTCGACATCGGCATGCGCATGCTGCAGCCGCATGAGCTCTACAGAGCGCAGGGATTCCCGGAGTGGTACATCATCGACCAGGATTACCGCGGTGTGAAGTATGCGAAGGATAAGCAGGTTGCGCGTTGTGGTAATGCGGTTCCTCCGCCTTTTGCTGAGGCGCTGGTTAGGGCCAATCTGCCGGAAATGTGCATTAACAAACAGGAGCGAGCCGCGTGATGAAGTTAACTCTCAGGCAGCAGGAGGTTCTGAACCTCCTGATCGACTACCAGCGTAAGCATGGTTTCCCGCCTACTACCTACGAACTGACCGGCATGCTGGGGTGCCGGTCCCCCAATGCGGCAGCAACCCACCTGAAGGCACTGGAGAGAAAAGGGGCCATCACAATCACCCGCGGGGTATCCCGCGGTATCAGCATCACTCCTTCGGTTTCCCGAAAGGAGCTGGTCGTTAACCTCAACAGCATCGTGAAAGTGAAACTTAATGAAGTTTCCCTCAGTCATTTGGAAAAACAAAACGAAGAGAACCGTATACGTTATCCGGGGATATTCGGCGAGTTTGTACCGTTGGCGACAGACGAAAATGGCTACTCGTCAATGACCCTGTGGCGCCTTATGTCTGACCTGGGACAGCTTTGCTATTGCGGAGGGGAGGTTCCCTTTGAGCTCAAGTTGATTTTGGAGGATGAATGAAATTTATTCTTCCTTTCCCGCCCAGCGTGAACTCCTACTGGCGGTCCCCAAATAAGGGGACTGCAAAAGGTAAATTGCTGGTCAGCGAAGCTGGCCGCAAATTCAAACATGCTGTAAGAGCAGCGATTATCGAACAGCTGAAAGCAGTCCCAAAACCCTCCGCTTCGCCAGCGGAGGTAGTCATTGTCCTGTATCCGCCTGATTACCGCCGCCGCGATCTGGACAACTACAATAAGGCGCTTTTCGACGCACTTACATACGCCGGTATCTGGGAGGATGACAGCCAGGTTAAGAGAATGACGATCGAGTGGGGTGAGAATGCAAAGGGAGGGAGAGTTGAGATCACCATAACGGCATTCAATAAAGTGCTGGATGTTTGTTCAGTGGTAGGTTGAAGACTATGCAATCAGGCATTAATCTCAAGGTGTGTAAACGAACCGGGCGTGCAGGCCCAATCGTCACGTTAAAGTGTATGGAGATAAGTATGGCTAACCACGTTATGGGCTATGGTGCGCCCAAAAACCACTCTCATTTGGCGATTGAAGGTATTTTCGTTCGCCGGGATGCGGCAGGTCGATTTTGTTTAAATGACTTTCAGCGCGCGGCTGGTGGAGAAGAACGTCATAATCCTAACCGCTGGCTACGGTCCGAGATGGCAGCTCAGTTGATTACTGAGCTAACGCCAGATATGGCGTTTGCCCCTATTGATGTTGTGAGAGGAGGGATCAACCCTGGGACATACGCCTGCAAGGAATTGGTGTACGCCTATGCAATGTGGATTAGCGCCGCCTTCAATCTGAAAGTCATCAGAACGTTTGATGCGGTGCAAAATGCTATGACAACGCTGACCTCCGATCGTATTCAGGCTGGGGTCATTTTGCTGGAGTCAGCATCCCGGACATTAAACCTCTCCAATTCTTCCAAACTTGGTGCTTACCAGAAATTGCAACAGGCGGCCGGGCTTCCAGATTTAATGCCTGCTTATGCGATTGATGCTCCAGCCGGCGCCATGGATGGATCCAGTCGGCCCACACTCTCGCTTAGTGCTCTGCTTAAAACCCATGGGATACGGCTAACTGCAAACCAGGCATATCACTTAATGGCTCGTGCCGGGATCGTGGATCAGAAGGAACGGCAAAGCCGGAGCGGATTAAACGGAGTAAAAAAATTCTGGTCTGTAACAGCCAAAGGCTGCCTTTACGGGAAAAATATCACCAGCCCTGCGAATCCCCGGGAGACTCAGCCACATTTTTTTGAATTAAAATTTCCCGAGCTTCTGAGACTGCTCGGCATTGTCACGCAGTAGGGGATGATCTTGCGCGGATTACTAACACCAGAGATTGTGCCCCGCCTCGGCGTAGTACTCTTTAAACCGGGAAAGGAGCTGATGAGCCTCTTTGCTCAGGGGCGCGTTCTAATAACTCCACAGCCCGAGTACATGGCCGGTTTTCCTACGGGGAAAGTGCCAGACGCTCGCCAGCCGTTATCCGTAGATCGCAGCCTTGTTCCTTTCTTTACCGATCCACGTGTCATCACAGCTGCGGGAGGTATTGAGGGGCTGGAGCGATGGCTTAGCCTGGCTGTCAGACAATGCCAGAATCATGATGAGGGATATCACCACATCGAAACAGTCATCTTAAGGCAAGATCCAGGCTCCGTTTTATTATGCTGGCATTGCGACAATAAGCTTCGAGATGAGCCGGATCCGGCGATCAAGGAAATAGCAAGCCGTAATGTTATCGACTGGGTCATCGATATGGTCCTGCTTTCGCTTGGATGCACCCGGGAAAGGACATTATCCCTGGCAGAGTTGTGCTGGTGGGCTGTTCAGTCTGGGATTTCTGATGCGATAACGGAGGCTATGGCTGAAAAGGCCTTGCGGATAGCTCCAGAGCCGCACCGTTCGGTATACAGGGACAGCAACATCATCCCAGCAATACCCGCGGCCGACATACTTAAAAGACGTCTGGATAAGAGGGAAAGCCATGCCATAACAGGGGATCTGGAGACGGGTGATCAGGATGCTGGGAGACCTATTCTCCGGTTGGGCGTGGATCCGGACTGCCCTGAAGCATTTATGTTGCGACCGAAGCGCCGGCGCTGGATTTGCCCTCAATACACCCAGTGGGTAAAAACACAGGAATGTGCCTGCTGTAGGCAACCAGCTGACGATCCACACCATATAATAGGGAATGGTCTGGGGGGAACTGGCACCAAGGCCCATGATCTCTTCGTGATACCACTGTGCAGAGTGCATCACGATGAATTACATGCCGACGTCTCAGCATTCGAACAGAAATACGGAACGCAGTTAGAGCTGTTGGCCCGTTTTCTGGATCGGGTAATGGGTATCGGTGTCATTGTAAAATCTTAAGTGTATGGAGAATATGAATGCGTGACATGCAAAAGGTTTTAGATTTATGGGGCGGTTGGGCGGCAGCTGACAGCTCCGGTATTGATTATTCCCACATTGCAGCAGGTTTTAAGGGGCTTCTTCCGCAGGGCGGCAAAACACGTTTGTGCTGCACCGATGATGATGCATTAATCATAGAAGGCTGCTTGGCAAGACTTCGCGAAAAGAAGCCATATGAACACAGTTTGCTCGTGGCTCATTACCTGTACGGTATCTCGAAGCGGAAGATAGCTAAGGCACTAAAGAAAGATGAAAAGCTTATCCGGATTGAGATACAGATGTCTGAAGGTTTTATTGAGGGATGTCTCAGTATGTTGGATGTACATTTAACAATGGATGCAATAGTAACGATAACACGATAAAATTGTTATCCTCATTCAGTTTTTGACAGATGTTGTTTTTTTAAAGACAATCTTGCTTACCTTCCTGTCGTTCCGGTAGGAGGGTAACACAAGAATGAAATTTAATGACTTAAATGAGGAGGCTATTGTGTTAACTCGGCAGAAAAAAAATAATAATATTACATTTGCTTTTTCTCTTCTTAGTACTGTTATCACATTTAATAGCAAGCAAGGTTTGTTTGACATTAATAAAACTATGGAACTGGTCTTGACAGACTTGCTAAGCCATGTTTACAACCTATCATTAACAAATCTCAATGTTATTAAATATAATCATCCTGCTATCGATTTAGGTGATCAGTCTAGTGGAGTAGCAATACAAGTTACCTCAGATGGTTCAAAAGCAAAATTTTCAAAAACAATAGATAAGTTTTTTAAATGGAATTTACATGAGACTTACAATGAAGTATGGATGATGGTTATATCGAATGATCCACTTGAGGATCATTCGAGGAAAGGTATTGTCATCCATGTGTTAAATTTATCAGATGTTGCAAATTCTATATGCAATAAGGGTGGGGAGGAGTTTGAGCAATTATATTTAATGTGTGAAAAGGAATTTGGTGTATATTTCCCGAATGCGAATTCTAGTATATTGAAGCCAATGCGGGCAGAAAGCATTAACCCAGGTGTAAGTATCGATAATTTTATAAGAGAAAATGGAATTGATCTTAATGATACTAATTTTAACGTGTCCGAGCAAGATATCAGGAGCGATTTGATTCTTTTGAAAGATGAACTTTCACTACTCAATGAAGAGCAGAGATGGTTTATTTATTTAGTTATTAAATATACAATTGAATCTGACAATAATAAATATATTGATGCGTGCATTATTCCCAAGGCTATGATTATGAATGGAAAGACCTATGATCAGAAGGCGTTAGTAAAAGAGACCGTTGACGCTTTGTCGTTCATAAACTTGGCCTATTATGATGAAGATAACAGTAAATTTGATGGCCCAACTTTTTCTGTATTTTTTACGAAAGGAATATACGAATATTTTGACTATTTTTCGGCAATAGCGAAGTTTGTTAGAGATACAGGTAAAATAAATGACTTGGAAGATATTATTGTTGGTTGTGATTTCTCACTAATTGATTAAATAATTCTAAGTTTAGTATGGTGCGGAATGTGGCTTTGCGCTCCGTATTCTTTTTCATAATTAATGATAGGGAAAGTATTAGTGTCAATATATATTAATACGCTCATCAATTTAATGCGTTGATTTAGATCTGATTTGTTACTGTTGTTTATGGATATAAAAATATTGTAGGTTACTCTGGACGGAGTGGCCTACTATTACTACTGTTGACGTAATGAAAAAATACTTTTCATTATGTAGGGTAACTGACGGTGGCTGGTGTTCAATAGTTACTGACAATAACTTTAATAAAAGAGTCTTCTGTTTCGATAACTTGTGCTTATTTTGTCTGTGCAAGAAAAATATTCAGATGTGTAATTAATAAGTATAGTCGATTCTTCGCGTTTTTTATTAAATGATAGTGTTGATAAATACTACCGCGCATTCAAGTTATCTGAAATGACTCGTTGTGTACCAATAGGTTCTCCTACGTTTAAAGTATATGATCGTCTATAAGAGGTCCGTCCAATGTAAAAAAAACTAACGCGGTCCGCATTTTTATGTGTAATGTGTTAAGAGTGGTCACTTCGACACACAGCTTAAACATAAAAAAACTCGCTCTGGCGGGTTTTTTTATGGTTATCGCGATTGTTTCTTGCTGTGGTTACTAACCAGAGTTATCTGTATGTCACGCCACTTTTTTAAGGTAAAAGACATGCTAAATCAGCAAGATATGACGGAAAAAGCCAAGGCTGTTTTTGATGAGTTAAGTGACAAACCGGCTACGGCTGGGGATATTGCTCAGAATACTCACCTGAGCCGCGAACGCTGCCAGCTCATACTTACGCAGCTGGTAATGGCGGGGTTATCTGATTATCAATTCGGATGTTATAAGCGCCTCCAGTAATGGGGGCTTTTGCTGTGAAAATGGGCGGCTGGTGGGTGTTGTAGCCCCCGACCAGCCATCAGCTCATGCTTTCAGGTCACAAGCTAACCACGGCCCACTGCTTTAGCGCAAAAGCAAAGTGAGTCTATCAGAGTTACGCTTACTGATCTATGAAAAATACTGTAAAAATATCCAGTATTGAATTAATCAATGCTGATTGCCTGCAATACCTCCCA
Source organism: Klebsiella sp. C360 (assembly GCF_048822415.1). Lineage (NCBI taxonomy): Bacteria > Pseudomonadati > Pseudomonadota > Gammaproteobacteria > Enterobacterales > Enterobacteriaceae > Klebsiella > Klebsiella sp. C360. The sequence continues at coordinate 491,306 of NZ_JBMEZZ010000001.1, read as the reverse complement.
ACGCTACCCGATAACTCTATTGATCTGATTGTTACCGATCCGCCTTACTTTAAGGTGAAGCCAAACGGCTGGGATAACCAATGGAGGGGGGAAGAAGACTATTTACGTTGGCTGGATAGCTGTCTTGCACAGTTCTGGCGAGTGTTAAAACCTACCGGCAGCATGTATCTGTTCTGTGGGCACCGCCTGGCAGCGGATATAGAGCTGTTGGTAAGAGAGCGATTTAACCTGCTTAACCATATCATCTGGGCTAAACCTTCGGGACGCTGGAACGGATGCAACAAAGAGAGCCTCCGGTCATATTTCCCAGCGACGGAACGTATCATTTTTGCCGACCATTATCAGGGGCCATACAAGCCCAAAAATGATGGATATGCCGCAAAATGTAATGAGCTAAAACAGCATGTCATGACACCGCTGATTTCTTACTTCCGGGATGCCAGGGAATCTCTTGGCGTGACTTCAATGCAGATTGCAGAAGCCACTGGTAAGAAAAACATGGTTTCCCACTGGTTTGGCCTTAGTCAGTGGCAACTGCCGAACGAAGCTGATTATTTGAAGCTGCAGGCGCTATTTCAAAAAATTGCCATGGAAAAGCATTCGCGCCATGAACTGGGCAAACCTCACCACCAGCTGGTTGCAACCTGGCAATCGCTGAACAGAAAATATTCTGAACTTCAGCAGGAATATTACCGGTTACGGCGCCCGTTTAGCGTGTCTGTCACGGTTCCTTACACCGACGTCTGGACTCATAAACCGGTTCAGTTTTATCCCGGCAAACATCCGTGTGAAAAACCCGCCGATATGCTGCAGCAGATCATCACGGCCAGCAGTCGGCCAGGGGAGGTGGTAGCTGATTTCTTTTTCGGATCCGGGTCAACGTTAAAGCAAGCAGCCCTTCTCGGGCGGCAGGGTATAGGTGTTGAGCTGGAGAAGGAGCGATTTGAACAGACGGTAGTTGAAATGCGTAATTTGCTGGTTTAGCTCAGCAAGTTGCGCGCTGTGGCAACGCCGTGCCGCCACCGTTCGCCGAGGCCCTGATGAGGGCCAATCTGCCTGGATATGCCACTCGAAAGGTTTAGCTGCTTAATCTATAATCCCCTTCAATAATTGTGGGGGAAGTCAATGAATAGCATTAAGTTGATTGTAGGCATTACGATTATTGGAGCGCTCTCGGGTTGTGCAGCAGTCCAATATAACGACGGTGAAAAGGTTAGTATTCAATCCGATGCTTGGTACGGGCTAGATAGTTTGCATAGCACAGCTATTAAGGCTTGTCAGCAATATGGAAAGTCGAAAGCTGTTTATCTCCATAGCGCGAATATGAATCCGAATTTACCGAAAGGTAGTGGTGTACAAAACACTATTTGGAAATGCGAGCCCTGAACATGTCTAAATATAATATCGCAGCAAAACCAAAAGAAGAGCAGGACAAGGTTAACGTTGACCTAGCGGCGTCGGGCGTAGCATACAAAGAACGCCTGAACATGCCGGTTATCGCTGAGCAGGTGGCGAGAGAGCAGCCGGAAAATTTGCGCGAGTATTTCATGGAAAGAGTGCGTTACTACCGCGAGCAAAGCATCCAGCTCCCGCGCGCTACTGACCCTCGATACATTGAGATGGCGGAGAAGAATGCCAAAAAATAAACCTTTTCGATTCAAGCCGCTACGGAGGATATTTTTCATTTCAGGGCTCGCTACCGCGGGCCTTTTTCATATCTGCGCCACGCCCGGCGCATAAAACCTGCAGAGCTTTTCGGGGTGAGCCTTTGGAATGGTCGTGTGACTGTTCTGCAGGGCGGCCACTCCGGGCGAAGGCTCACCTCAAAAGGAACGTCACATGAAAAAAGTCATTATGACCGCAATCGCGGTCGCTTCGCTGTGCCTGAGTAACGCCTCTTCGGCTGCTGAAGTCGTTATCACCACGGGTCAACAGGGTTTGACCTACAACGCGGTCTATGGCGTGAACCTCGCCAGCGCACTGAGTGAGTATGGCTACAGTTCGACAGTGATCCCCAGTAAAGGCTCTTTGGATAATCTCGATAAGGTGGCCAGCGGTGCTGCTCAGATCGGTTTCACCCAGGCTGATGCCTTCCAATACTGGCGTGGCCGTCACGTCAACGAAGCCCAGAAGGTGGACATTATCGGCGAGCTGGCCGATGAGTGTGTTTTTGTCGCGGTGAAGAAGGGCGGGAAGGTTAGTGATGAAGGGGATTTAAAGGCTGGAGTGAAAATCGCGGTCGGCGAGCCTACCAGCGGATCTTATGCGTCATGGCAATACCTTCAGGGTCTGGAAAAGGACTACGCCAAAGTCGAGACCTACGCGAAAGGCGGCGTGCGCTCGCTAGCGAAAGTCACTACTGGTGAATATGACGCATTCCTCTGGGTCTCTGCGCCGGACCGGTCGAATAAGTTTCTGGAAGCGGTAAATCAGGAAGGCAGTGGACTGGCTATGATCGACATGAACGGCTGGCACCTAGACGATAAGTTGCCTAACGGGAAACCGGTATACGAGTTGAAAAAGGCGGTGACCGAATCCGGCTGGCTGAGCGACTCGAAGGTCAAAGTCCCCTGCACCAAAACGCTGGTGGTCGCCAATACCGATGCCGGTGATGACATGCTCGAAACGGCCTCAACCGTACTGCTGAAAAACCTGAGCCGCGTGCTCGGCACCAACGGTAAATAATCATGCTGCGCAGGCTGTGTTTTTGGGCGCTGTTTGCCGTTCTACTGTTCGTATCCTGGCGGCTGGCGGGCGTGCTGATGGATATGGTTACACTGGTGGTTATCCTCGCTGCGCTGGCAGCCTGCCGTTACTGGCCATTTAAAAGCAAATCCTGACACTGTGCAAAAGGCATCTTCGGGTGCCTTTGACAGAGTGTTACATATTGACTAACACAAAGTTTACAAATTAGATTAGCGGCATGGTGAATCCCCCTGTGCGGAGGGGCGACCAGTCACTTACAGTGATCTGTAAATGCAGCGCGGGCCATGTCGGCTGGGACATGCCCACCGGGAGGCACCCGGCACCATATGCAATGCTACTAAGCTATTTGGTAGTGGGTTGCCGTTTCGGCTTCTCCAGCTATGTTTAAAAGGCAGTAACGGAATAATGATCACTCTCCTGGTAAATCGGTAGCTCGGACTATTAGGTGCGTATCGAACCGTTACAGAATCAGAATGCCTACCTTTCTGCCCGTTCCTCTGAGCGGGCTTTTTTTTCGCCTGATTAAGGCACTTCAACTAACCAAAAGCATTTAAGGGCTGCGCTATTGCGCGGCCTTTTTCATTTCAGGCTCACGGGAATCATCATCGATAAAGCTCGTTGTTAAATCAGCCCGATGGGCCTGAACCTTTTCAAACACACAGCGCCATCCGTCATTAACGGAGGTGAGGCTTATGCGAATGCCCTACAAACAAGATTTCATCGCCGCTCTGCTGGCAGCTAAGGAGCAGGGTATCGGCGCAATACTGGCTTTCATCATGGCGTATTTGCGTGGCCGCTATAACGGTGGCGCCATGGCGAAGACGCTGATCGATGCTGTCATGTGCGCGATGATCGCCTGGTTCGTCCGTGACCTTCTCGACTTCATTGGCCTGAGCAGCAATCTCGCCTACATCGCCAGTGTCTTCATTGGCTATATCGGTACTGACTCGATCGGGAGCTTGATTAAAAAAATCGCAGCCAGAAAGGCAGGAGTTGATGATGCTGGAGATCAATAAACAACGTAAAGCGTTTCTGGACATGCTCGCTTGGTCTGAAGGTACAGACAAAGCGGGGCAGCCGACAAAGAACCGAGGCTATGACGTCATTGTTGGTGGTTCACTCTTTACTGACTACAGCGATCATCCACGCAAGTTGGTTAACCTGCCAAAGCTGGGTATCAAATCCACCGCAGCGGGGCGCTACCAGCTCCTGTCGAAGTGGTGGGATGCTTACCGCAAGCAGCTCGGCCTGAAGGACTTCTCCCCGGCATCACAGGACCAGGTCGCGCTACAGCAGATTAAAGAGCGTTGCGCTCTGCCGCTTATTGACAACGGGCAGATTCGTCAGGCTATCGACCGTTGCAGCAATATTTGGGCATCTCTCCCCGGAGCTGGTTACGGTCAGTTTGAGCACGAAGCCGACAACCTCATCGCAAAATTCAAAGCCGCTGGCGGCTTCGTCGCTGAAGTTAAATCATGAACCTGAAGGTAAATTATGAACTATCTCATTAACCGACTTAAAGAGCCGTCTACCTGGCGCGGCATTATCCTGGTCATTGCTGGTGTCTTCGGCTATCAGATGCCTCCGGGCGTTCAGGAAACCGTCATCGCTGGCGGCGTAGCGCTGGCTGGCGTTGTTGGCGCGGTGATGCCGGACAGCGTTAAGAAGCAAGCAGGCTAGCAACCGGCAGGGCTACAGAACCCCGCTTTCCTTTAGTTTCTTAACCAATAAGTAATTGGTGATTACTCCAAGAGAAATCCCAACAATCCACGGCACAGCTGAATCAAGCATTAGTGAGTTGTTCACGTTAATGCTGGCGGTGATGCAGGCATAGGTATTTGTAAAAGCAAACCATGTAAAAAGTATCTGTTTCATTTGGTTATCTCCACGCTTTCCCTCCCAACAATATCCACCTACGAGCCGGTAAAAGCAAATCAGATACAACCGAAAGGGCTACGAAATGAGTGAAGCAAAACCGCAGGACGGCAGCACTGTAAAAGGCTACCGCACATTAACCGCTGGCGACATTGAGCGCATGAACCGCCTCAAAGGTGTCAGCCGGCATTTTTGCAGTCTGCTCGAGACTGAGCGAGAGGTTGCAACGGCTGAAGTTGTCGAGCGCGGTAGTCAGGCCGAAACCGAGAGAGTAGAGGCTTTGCGCTGCATGGCTATCGCGCGTACCAAAATGCAGGAAGCCTGTATGTGGCATGCCGTGCAGTCGCCCGGCCTGATGCTGACTGTTAACCCCACTAAGGGATAAAACAGCCTGCATCCCCACGTGAGGATATTACAGAAGTCACTAAGTTAGTGGCTTCGATAATGCTCCCCACATCGATGATTAGCCCCGCTCTGGTGGTGCTGGCGGTGCTCTCGCAATACGTAAGGCAACCGTCACTGAAAGATAAGGCCGAGAACTGAAGGGGCAGCAGCAATGAGTTTCGAAATTATTGCAGGGCTGGTGGTTGTGATGCTGGGAGCTATCGCCGGTGCGTTCGGCATCGGCCATGCACGCGGGACCAGTAAGGCGGAAGCCAAGGCCGATCAGCGGCACACCGAAGAGAACGCCGCCGCCACCGTCGCCGCGGCAGAACGTAAGGCAGAAGTCACGAAAGAGGCCAGCGATGTACAGCAGACTGTTAGCCATATGCCTGATGACGATGTTGATCGGGAGCTGCGCGGAAAGTTTACCCGCCCCGGTAGTCGTTGATACCGCGTGCAGCTGGGTGCGGATTATCTACCTGACCGACCACGATATCGACGTAATGGACCGTCAGACCAAGCGCGACATTCTGGCGCACAACAAATCAGTGCTGGTGAACTGCCCGCAACAAACCGACAAAGCTACTAATAGCTAATAAAAACTGTTGCATCAACACAGCATGAGCATTATATCAGGGAAGACGACACAGTAAGGAGTGCTGCAAGATGAACTTAATGATGGGTGTATTCGGTTCCAGCAACAGGGGAAAAAGTGAAACGCTAATATTTCTGATAAAACTGTTTGAGCAAAGTGATCGCTATGCATCCTTTATGGCAGCAAAACCCCACCCTGGTGGAGAAAAGGATCTTATAGCTGTATTTGAGCGTGATGGACTTAAGATTGGGATATCCACTTTGGGGGATTTGGGCTCTCAGGTTGAAAAATCTACCAAAGAGTTAGCTGAGATGGGATGCAACGTGATCATCACTGCTACACGAACTCAGAAGAAAACAGTTGTTGCTTTTGAAAAGGTTGCTGAAGAGTTCAGTTTCAAAAAACTGTGGTTTGAAAAAAACAACAATATGAATGATTGTTGCAATAATTGGCCTAGTAAGCAGGAAGGGTTTGAGGCAATAAAAAGAAGCCGCTTTAATCAAAGTAATATGATGGATGCCAGTTTTATATTTAGCTACATCGACGGATTACCAGGTTGATTCGTTGGCAATAAATATCAAATACAAGTAAATACGATGCCTCGCAATAGCGGGGCTTTTTATTACAAGAAGCAGGAGAAGACAATGTTTACCGTTAAGCAGATTATTAACAACGCCACCTCATTGTATGAGGCAAAAGAAATCACCGTTGCTCGCCCTGGCTCTGAGCAATGGCGTCAGGCTTTTGCTCTTGCTGATGAACTGGATGTTATGGCGCCTGACATCATTGAGCATATCCCGATGTCCTATGAGGACCAAGATATGACGAAACCAGTTGGCGATGAGCATCAATTAACGGTCGAGCGTACTGGAGCAAACCGGGCTGATTGCATTGCCATTATTTGTTCAGGGATTCCTTCGCCAGCTTTCCCGGACATACATGAGTTTGGTGGTGTTGGATACCAGTTTCTTTACAAAGGCGATCAGATTTACATCACCAACAGCCACGGCGCGACCATCGAAACAGTTAAGTAAGGCATTACAGGAGCCATTCTGCCGAGTGGCTTCAATAATGCTCCCCACATCGCACAGAGGTAAGACATGTCAGAGATTACACCAGCAGAACAGATTCGACTGAATCTGCTTTCCATCCTGAACTACGACACCGCAGCCGCTGCTAAGGCTATTGAGTTCGTCCAGGATAGCCCGCTCAAATATCAGCTGTTCATCCAGCAGTACAACCGCGTGGTAACTGAAACTGAAGTGGTGGCACGGACTATCAAAGCGCTTCAGGAGTCGACGGAAGCGTTAGCGCTTTTTGATACCGGCGCTGAGCAGGCCAGCTAAGGCATTACAGCAGGCACTCGTTGAGCGCCTGTGATAATGCTCAAGGAGCGATTACGTGAACAAAGAGCCCCGCATCTACGGCAGCAAGTGGGACCGAGAGCGTCTTATCTTCCTGCGTGCGCACCCCTTATGCGTCATGTGCCAGGAGCAAGGCAGGGTGACAGCTGCAACGGTGGTTGACCATATCATCCCGCACAAACTGAAAGAGGCTCTGCGCTCTGCTGACAGCCAGGCAATAGCGAAGGCACAAAAGCTTTTCTGGAGCCGGAAGAACTGGCAAGGGATGTGTAAGCAGCACCACGACTCAACGAAGCAGCGAATGGAGAAGCGTGGCACCGTGATCGGCTGCGATGAAAACGGGATGCCACTGGACCCGGCTTCTCATTGGTTTAAGTGATAACCATTATCAATACATCTCAAAATTGATTGTCATTTGAAATCATTAGCATTCAAATGATATCGATTCTCATCTGAGTGGGAGGGGCGGGTCAAAAGTTCAGAACCTCGAACCCAAATGACCGCCGCCAGTCCTTTTTGTGCACAACCGCGAAATGAAAAGTTTTTTTCCGGGAGGTTCCGATGGCAGGACGACGCCCGAAACCGACCCACCTCAAAGTGGTTACCGGCAACCCGGGCAAACGAAAACTCAACGATAAAGAACCCACGCCAGCTAAAGAAATTCCAGGCCCCCCAGCTCATCTTACCGACTGGGGTAAAGTGGCATGGGGTCGGCTGACTGTGCTTCTCGATGGTATGGGTGTTCTCACCGTTGCAGATACTTTGGCGCTTGAAAGGCTTTGCGATATTTATGCCGATATCCTGCAACTGCGCGACACCATCGCTGTAGAGGGCAGAACTTATACCGTCCAGACCGAGGGTGGTTTTCTGATAAAGGCCAACCCGGCAGTTTCAATGCTGGCTGATGCCGACCGTCGTTTTAAAAGTTACCTGGTTGAATTCGGTCTGACACCAGCGGCAAGGACGAAGGTGAAAGTGAATGGCGAAACCCCCGAAGAAGACACGCTCGACAAGTTCTTCGGTTGATCCGGCAACGCAGTATGCAAAGGATGTAACCTCTGGAAAAGAACTGGCCGGTCCTGACATTCGAAATGCCTGCCAGAGACATCTCAGGGATCTTGAATCTTGCCATGCACGAGGGCTCCATTGGGATGTTGAGGCAGCACAGCGCTCCATTGATTATTTTGCGAAAGTCCTCAAGCTCAACGGGGGCGATTTTGAAGGTGCGCCTTTTGTTCTGCTTCCATGGCAGTGTTTCATCGTCGGTTCGATTTTTGGCTGGAAAAATGCCAGAGGTTTTCGCCGGTTCCGAATGGTTTACGTGGAATCAGGAAAAGGATCTGGCAAATCCCCCCTTTCTGCCGGGATAGGTCTTTACTGTCTCACTGCGGATAAAGAACCTCGTGCTGAAGTTTATGCTGCTGCTACGAAAAAAGACCAGGCAATGGTCCTATTTCGTGATGCGGTGGCGATGGTCGATCAGTCTCCGGCTCTTTCCGCACGCATACAGAAATCTGGCGGCGCCGGAAAAGAGTGGAACCTGGCTTTTCTTCAGGCTGGTTCATTCTTTCGCCCAATTAGTTCAGATGACGGACAGTCGGGTCCACGACCACATTGCGCTCTTATTGATGAAGTTCACGAGCATAAAAGCAATCAGGTTGTTGAAATGATGCGCGCCGGCACTAAAGGTCGCCGGCAGGCACTCATTTTTATGATCACCAACAGTGGACACGATAAAACCAGCGTCTGCTATGACTATCACGAATACGGTAGAAAGGTATCTGCCGGTTCGATAGAAGATGACAGTTTTTTCGCCTTTATTTGTTCACTGGATGAAGGTGACGATCCTTTCAAGGATGAGTCCTGCTGGAAAAAGGCTAACCCCTCGCTGGGTCACACGTTTGAAGAAAGCTATCTTCGTGAGCAGGTGACTCAGGCCCGGGGAATGCCTTCAAAAGAGAGTATTGTCAGGCGTCTCAACTTCTGTCAGTGGGTTGACGCGGCGAACCCGTGGATGAGCAGTGATGTCTGGATGGGATGTGAGGAAAACTTTGATCCAGATGAGCTGGAGGGTGAGGAATGCTACGGTGGCCTGGACTTGTCGGGATCCCGTGATTTGACTGCCCTGGCGCTGTTTTTTCCAAAACAACGCAAGTTGCTGGTGGAGTTCTGGACACCCAAAGATACCTTGCTCGAACGGGCTAAAACGGACCGGGTGCCTTATGACGCCTGGGAGCGCGATGGTCACATCCACACTACGCCAGGCAAAGCGGTGAAATACGGCTTTGTTGCCCAGCGTATTGCCGATCTGACGGAGAAGTTTGATATCAAGGCCATCGCCTTCGACCAGTATCGCATTAAATATCTTGAGCCGGAGCTTGAGGAAGCATCTGTTTCTGTTCCCTTAATCCCTCATGGGCAAGGGTATTACAAAGCGAAAGATTCCGGGCTGTGGATGCCTCACTCCATCGAATTGTTTGAAGAGTTGCTTGATGACAGCGTCATTATCATCAGGACGAACCCTTGTCTTCGCTGGAATGCGGCTTCAGCAGTGACGGAGGCTGATCAGAAAGAAAACCGAATTTTTGCCAAGAAAAAAAGTACCGGGCGTATCGACGGCATTGTAGCGGGCGCTATGGCAATCGGTGCCTCCGAAGGCTATGAGGATGATTCTGGCGATATCGACGACTTTTTCAGTAATCCCATCATTGTGTGAGTCACCATGAATAAAGAGAAGAAGCCAGGCCGGATAAAAAGCGCCGTTCGCCGGTGGCTCGGCGTACCCATCTCCCTTACCGACGGTGAATTCTGGGCTGCTTATGCTGGTGGGCAGTCCGCAGCAGGGAAATCCGTTACGGTTGATAAAGCCCTGCAGTTATCGGCAGTGTGGTCATGTGTAAGGCTGTTATCCGAAACCATCGCGACGTTGCCTGTTGGTTTTTACGAAAAAACGGCTGACGGTCGCCAGAATGCAAATGATCACCCGCTTTATGAGCTCCTCCATAATCAACCCAATGCTGATATGACAGCAGTGGAGTTCTGGGAAATGATCATGGCCAGCCTGCTTTTGTGGGGGAATGCTTATGCAGAAATCGATCGAACCGGAAAGCGTATTACCTCGCTGGTGCCTCTCAGGCCAGAAAGGATGAAGGTTGATTTAAGCAAGAGCGGAGGGCCCATTTATACCTACCGTGACTGGCCTTCAGGTACATCCCGAAACATTGATGAACGGGACATCATGCACATCCGCGCCTTCAGCACTAACGGGGTGATGGGGCTATCACCTGTCAGTTATGCCCGGCAGACTCTTGGTCTGGCAATGGCAACAGATGAAGCCAGCGCCAAAGTTTTTAAAAACGGTATGCGGCCCAGCGGCGTTCTCTCGATGGATCAGATCCTGAAAAAAGAGCAGCGCAATGAAGTACGGGAAAGCATGGTTGAACAATTTTCCGGTTCCATGAATACCGGGAAAATGATGGTTCTTGAAGCGGGAATGAAGTTTCAGCCTGTTGACCTCAACCCGGAAGATGCCCAGATGCTGCAGTCCAGAGCCTTCAATATCGAAGAGATTTGTCGGTGGTTCAGAGTATGGCCGGGGTTGATTGGACATACCGCCCAGGGGCAGACGATGTGGGGAAGTGGCGTCGAACAGATGCTGATTGGCTTTTTAACGTTTTCACTTCGTCCATGGCTGACCCGTATTGAGCAGGCGATTCGTAAAAGTCTCCTGGCTCCGGGAGAAAGAAATAAGTACTTCGCAGAGTTTTCCATCGAAGGTCTCTTACGTGCTGACAGCGCCGCCCGTGCCGCTTTTTACTCAACGATGACCCAGAACGGTCTGATGACCCGCAATGAAGCACGGCAAAAAGAAAACCTTCAGCCAAAACCTGGCGCTGACCAACTAACCGTTCAATCCAACCTGCTGCCGATAGATCAGCTTGGCAAGTCCGGCGACAGTGAATCAGCCAAAAACGCACTGCGGGAATGGCTTGGCATTAAATCAGAGGAGACGCCGGAATGTACCGGAAAAACGCAGCCATGAAAGTAAAGGCATTCGACTTCGATATTAAGGCTGTCAACGATGACGGCCTTTTTTCTGGATACGGTTCTGTTTTCGATGTGGTGGATAGCTACAACGAAGTCGTGGCGCCGGGCGCATTCCTCGAAAGCATCGAGGAAACGCGGGCTAAGGGGAGGACGTTCCCTGTTCTCTGGCAGCATCGCACTGGTGAACCCATCGGGAACTGGGATATCTCAACCCTGAAAGAAGATAAGCATGGGCTTTTTGGTGAAGGCGCTTTGTGGCTGGACGACGCCGCCTACGCCAAAACTGCATGGAGAGGCATGAAAACCCGTGCCATTACGGGCCTTTCCATTGGCTATTACGTTCGGGAATCGAATTACGATGAGAAAACCCGGATCCGCACATTAACGAAGCTCGACCTGGTTGAAATCTCCATCGTTACCGTACCAGCCAACGACGATGCCCGCATCGACGTCATTAAGTCGAAATTGTCACACGGTGATCTTCCTTCCTTACCTGAATTTGAGAAGTTCCTGCGAGAGGCAGGTTTCTCGAAAAGTCAGTCCGCTGCGGTCGCCTCCCGCGGACTGTCCTATCTGCTTGACCGGAGTGAGTCCGGGGGCGAAGACGGCGAAACCAAAGCGGCTATTGCGGCGATGCGCCAGCAACTGAGCCAGTTTTCTCTCCCAAAAATTCTCTAAGGGATTTATATGTACCAGAAAAAATCGGCTGATGATCAGCCACAAAGTATTGGCGAAATCTCTAATCAACTCACCATGGTGATTGATCAGGTCAAAAACTTTGGCGAAGACGTGAAGAAAAAAATGGAGGCAGGAGAAACCGTTTCGCTGGAACTGAAACAACGAACGGACGAAAGCCTTAATCAGATGAACGAGCTGAAAGAACGTCTCACTGAGCTGGAGCAAAAAGGTGCACGCCGCCCGAACGATGCACCTGCACAGCGAAAATCGCTCGGTGAGCTGGTGGTCGAAAGTGAAGAGTTCAAAGGTATGGACAGTTCGGCCCGTAAGAGCATCCGCGTCAAACTGGAACAGAAAGATATTATGAACGTGCCGGCCACTACGGGCACAGGCGCGAGCCCAACCAACAGCCTGGTGGTCTCCGATCGTGTTCAGGGCATTATCGCCCCGCCGGAACGTACTCTGACCATCCGTAATCTGCTTATCCCCGGCACTACCGCATCTAACGGTATTGAATTCGTTCAGGAAACGGGGTTTACCAATAATGCTGCAGCTGTGGCGGAAGGTGCCCTGAAACCAAAATCTGACATTCGGTTTGATTTGAAAAGTGCGCCGGTTCGTACTATTGCGCATTACTTTAAAGCGTCCCGTCAGATCCTGGACGATGCGCCCGGTCTGGCCAGCTATATCAATGGCCGCGCTCAGTATGGTCTTCGTTTCAAAGAAGAGCAGCAACTGCTGAGCGGCGATGGCACCGGCGCGAATATCCTCGGTATTCTGCCGCAGGCAACAGAATTTGCGCCAGCCCTAACCCTGTCCAATGCCACGCCGATCGACCGTCTTCGCCTGGCTGTTCTTCAGGCCGTTCTTGCGGAATATCCGGCGTCTGGTTTTGTCCTGAACCCGATTGACTGGGCAGGCATCGAGCTGACCAAAGATAACGAAGGTCGCTATATCATCGCGCAGCCGGTCAATGGTGGTGTTCCTCGTATCTGGGGTCTCCCTGTTGTGGAAACACAGGCCATGGCGCAGAACAACTTCCTGACTGGTGCCTTCAACATGGCTGCGCAAATCTTCGACCGCATGGATATCGAAGTGCTGCTCTCCACTGAGAACGAAGATGACTTTATTAAAAACATGGTCACCATTCGTGCGGAAGAGCGTCTGGCGTTAGCGGTTTATCGTCCGGAAGCATTTGTCACCGGTACTGTAACCGCTTCTGGCGGCTGACAATTCAGGGCCGCTTAGCGGCCCTCTCTTTCTGAGGAGATAGTGATGGCCAGAAAAAATGTGGCTGAACCGTCTGTACCCGACGGCGTAAATGCGGCGCCAGAACTCACAGAGTCCGGGACTATTCAGGTTCAGCCTGTCCGGCGTTTTATGGATGGTGACATTTTCAGGACGCCAGCTGATGATCCGTTTCATGTCTCTCGCTTACGTGCTGCCGAGCTCAAAGGTAACGGGCTGGTGACCATAGTAGGTGAAGTCCCTGATAACAAAATGAACCGCGCCCCCGAAACCAAAGGGTAATGGTTATGACGGTAATCAACACTGAAACAGCCATGGAACATCTCAGGCTGGATGATGAAATCGATAAAACGATGGTGGAGGGGTATCTTGCCGCTGCGGAGGATGCTGCCATGCAGTTTCTCAACCGACGCTTTTTCTCTGACCAGGCTGCTCTGGATAGTGCTGTTGAGAATGAAAGCGCTGGCGATCGTCCTCTTATCATCACGCCCTCCATTCAGAGCGCGGTTCTTCTTATCGTGGGCTGGTTGTATGAAAACCGCGGGGATGATCAGAGTCCTGATATTCCAGGACCCGCACGCTGGTTGCTGAATCCCTGGCGAATTCAAATGGGTGTTTAGCCGGAGGGGATGATGAAAATTGGACCAATGCGGCATCGGATCACCATCCGTAATTTTATTACTACACGAACACCGAGTGGTCAGCCAACAGAAGAGTGGTCTGACGGCGCCACTATCTGGGCAGAGGTTAAGGGAATCAGTGGGCGAGAGAGCCTGACTGCAGGAGCAGAAAGGGCGGATGCTACCGTTCGTGTCTGGGTTCGATATCGAAAAGATATTTCGGCATCATCGCGGCTTCTTGTCCTGAACGGCCCCTACAAAGGAGTGACATTGAATGTCACCGGGCCTCCGGTGCCAGATAGCAAAGGTACCCGGCTGGAAATTCTTTGCAAAAAGGGGACCGAAAAATGATTGATGTGAATCTGGATTTTTCCGGGCTGCAGGATATCGCCCGCGATCTGCAAACGCTCAGCAAGGCCGAAAATAATAAAGTGCTCCGGGAGTCGACCCGTGCTGGCGCCGAATTGCTCCGCCAGGAGGTTATTGATCGCGCTCCGGAGAAAACCGGCAAACTGAAGAAAAACGTTGTTGTTGTCACCCAGAAAAGCCACCGTCGCGGTGAAATTTCATCGGGGGTGCATATTCGTGGCGTTAACCCCCGAACGGGGAACAGCGACAACACCATGAAGGCCAGCAACAAGCGGAATGCGTTTTACTGGCGCTTTGTGGAGCTGGGAACATCTACGGCGCCAGCACATCCGTTTGTTCGTCCTGCCTTTGATACCCGCATGGAAGAGGCTGCGCAGGTGGCGATGCAGCGGATGAATCAGGCTATTGATGAGGTGCTGGCTAAATGACAGAAGATGATCTCTATGACCTGCTGTCGCCGCTGGCAGACGGGCGGGTTTATCCGTATGTAGTATCGCTGGGCAGCGACGGCCTTCCCGATGTTCCCGCGCCTTACATCATTTTCTCGATACCGACTGATGTTGCCGGGGATGTTTTCTGCGGCCAGGCAGAGTCGACACTGCGTATTCAGGTTGATGTATGGGCTGAAACGAATGACGAAGCCCGGGCGTTACGCCTGGATGCGCTGGCTCGCCTGCAGGTGCTTTCACCTGTCGAGGTGACAAAAATTCCTGGCTACGACACGACAACCCATCTTCATCGGGCAACCCTCGAAATAACGGTTATTGCCTGACAAAAACCAATCCAATCCGACCGCCGCTGGCGGTTTTTTCATTTATGGAGGCTGCGATGTCAGCACTATTTGAACGTGCCCAAAAAACGGTAGTAATGATTACCTCTGTGCCGGTCACCGCGGCAGAGCTGGATACCGCAACCTGGTTAAACCTGAGTTGCACTATCAAACAGGCCAGCTTTACCGCTGGTCAGAAAAACGATATTGACGTAACAGTGCTGTGTTCGGATGAAACGGAAAATATCAACGGCCTTCCTGCTCCGTCTGAAATGTCACTTTCCGGTAACTTCTACCGCAACCCGGCGCAGGATGCACTTCGTGCAGCATATGATAACGACGGGGTTTATGGATTTAAGGTTATTTTCCCGTCTGGTAATGGATTCCTGATGCGCTCTGAGGTACGTCAGCACACCTGGGATTCTCAAACCAACGGTGTTGTTGCTGCAACGTTCTCGCTACGTCTGAAAGGCAAACCCACCAATATTAATGCCCCAGGAGTCCTGTCTTTTGCTACTGACCTTCCGGCGTCCCAAACGGTCGCGGCAGGAAGCGCCCTGACTATGGGCGTGGTCGTCCAGGGCGGTACGGCACCTTATACCTACGTCTGGAAAAAGGGTACCTCGACGGTCAGCGGCCAGACCAGCGCAACGTTTACGAAAGCCAGCGCTGTATCCGGTGATGCCGGGGTTTATTCCTGCGTGGTTACCGATGCCGATGGCACCGTTATCACCTCTGCTGATCACACCGTCACCATCAGTTAATGGAGCGCCGGGAAACCGGCGATAAACTTAATGTCAAAACTGAGTCTTAAAGCACTGGCACTGGCCCCGATGGCGGGCTTTCGTAAAAAAGAAGTCACCGTTCCGGAGTGGGATAACGCCAAAGTCATCATTCGTGAGCCATCGGCAGAAGCCTGGATTCGTTGGCAGGGCATTGCCAGCCCGGAACTACCCAAATCACCGGAAGGGCAGGAAGCACCAGAGGTACCTGAACTCACCCCTGCAGAACGAGCGTTCCGCACGATGCGGGCTGATGTCACGCTTTTCATCGATATTTTGCTGGATACCGACCTGCAGCCCGTCTTTACTGTCGATGACACCGAACAGGTTGAAGCGATCTATGGCCCTGTGCATTCCCGGCTGTTGAAGCAGGCACTTGATCTCATTCGTGACGCGGATGATGCTAAAGCAAAGTAAAAATGCCTGGCATGCAGTTCCTGATGGCGCTGGCGCTCCGGATGGGCCGCACGCTGGGCGAACTGCGACAAACCATGACGGTCGGCGAATTCAGGATGTGGGCTGAATACGACCGTATCAGCCCAATCGGCGATATTCGCGGCGATATTCTCAATGCTCAGCTGGTATCTGCGGTTTACGGAGCGCAGGGCAGTAAAGTCACCATTGAAGATGCTCAGCTTCAGTGGAGCACAGAAGAGGATGAGGTAAACGACGGCGGCGATCCATTTGCAGGGCTGGAAGCGGCGCTGCTGACTGCGTCAGCATAGCCAGTAATAATTCGTGTGGATGCCACTCATTACAGGTGTTATGTTGTTTTTTTGACACACGGAGTGCATTAAATGACTATTACTGGCTGGATATTATTATTTTTTTTTTTTTTTTGCTCGCCTTATTGATCTTGTTATCTGGTATTTCCTGAACAGAGGAAGCGTAAGAGCTAATGATCAGATCGCTATGCTTAAAGAAATATCTGAAAAGCAAAGTGCTCAAATTGATCTTCTGATTGCACTTGCTCATAAAAAAGAGGAACCAGAAAAAGATTATCTGGAAGAAGCAAGGAAAAAAGCTGGTTTAATTTAATAATATTGAAATCATATAAAAGCCCCACAATGTGGGGTTTTTTGTTTCTGAGGAAATAAAATGGCAACCCTGCGTGAACTTATCATTAAAGTTTCTGCTAACTCTCAGTCATTCCAGACTGAGATAGCCCGCGCGTCACGCATGGGGCAGGATTATTATAAAACCATGCAGAATGGTGGTCGTCAGGCCGCAATCGCAGCAAAGGAAAGCCAAAAGGCTCTTTCCGAGTTAACGGATGGATTTGCTTCTGCTGGTCGGGCCGCTACGGCAGCAGCAGCTGCATTTGCCACTGGTAAATTAGCTCAAATTGCTGACCAGTGGAACTCCGTAAACGCAAGACTTAAACAGGCTTCGGTTTCCTCAAACGATTTCACTTTATCTCAGACTCGTTTAATGGCGATTAGCCAGAGTACGGGTACTGCTTTTACTGATAACGCCAATTTATTTTCACGCGCTGCAGCATCTATGCGTGAATTTGGATATAGCTCTGATGAAGTGCTTAAAATAACTGAGGCTGTATCCACGGGGCTCAAGCTCTCTGGTGCAAGCACAGAAGAATCCAGTTCTGTTATTACCCAGTTTAGCCAGGCGCTTGCACAGGGGGTTTTGCGTGGTGAGGAGTTTAATGCAGTTAACGAATCTGGGGATCGTGTTATCCGTGCCCTGGCTGCTGGTATGGGGGTTGCCCGAAAAGACCTTAAAGCAATGGCTGATCAGGGGAAACTCACGATAGATAAAGTCGTACCAGCTTTAATCAGTCAGTTAGGCGTGTTACAAGGCGAATTTTCCGCGTTACCTCCGACAGTTTCCGGTTCAATGCAAAAAGTCACTAACTCCTTTATGGCCTGGATTGGTGGGGTGAACCAGGCGACTGGCGCGACAGATGCACTTTCTGGTGGCCTTGATGGGTTGGCAAAGACCCTGGATTCTCTTACATCTTCCGCTGTCAGCGGGGCCCTCAGTGACGTAGCAGATAATATGTCACTGGTTACCACCGCTGCAGGTGGTCTGGTTGGGATTGGATTAGCACGGTATCTTGGCGGGATTGTTACCAGCGCAAGCAGTGCTACTGGCGCACTTATCTCAGCGGCAAAATCCGAGGTGGCTCTTGCAGTCGCTCAGGAAAAAGCGGCACAATCTTCTGTTGCCGCTTCCCGCGCCGCCGTTTATCGCGCCCAGCAAGCCCTTCAGAGTGCTAAAAGTGCAGATGTTCAGGCTGCTCAACAGGAGAGGGTCGCGGCCGCAGAAGCAAGGGTTACCGCGGCACAGAGTCGATTGACTACAGCCCTCGCCACCGGGACAGCTGCAGAAAAAGTACGAGCACGAACAGCTCTGGAGCGGGCTCAGGCTGGGCTTGTGGCTGCAAAAAATGCCGACGCACAGGCTATTGCAGAAAGAAAATTGGCTGCGGCTCAGTCCGCTCTTGGTCGTAATATTGCAGGTCGGGTCTCTGCCCAAAATAACCTTAACAGCGTTACCTCTGTCGGCACCCGGTTGATGAGCGGCGCCCTTGGCCTGATCGGTGGTATACCAGGGTTAGTTATGCTGGGGGCTGGTGCATGGTACGCTGTTTATCAGAATCAGGAACAGGCCCGTAAATCAGCTCAGGAGTACGCTAGCACTATTCAGGAGGTTAGCGACAGATCTAAAACGATGACGCTAACTGAGGCCTCTGACAACGAAGATAAGGCGCGCAAATCACTAAAAGAGCAAAATCGACTTATATCGGAACAATCTAGCAAGGTTAAAGCGTTAAAAGAAGATATCGCCGGGTATCAATATATGCTCGCCAACAGGGGGCCAACTACGAGTGGTGGTTTTATGATAAACCACCTCACGAGCGTAGAGGCGGCAACGAAAGGATTGGCCTCTGCAACTGAATCATTGGCTGTAGAGCAGGAGCGTTTAACGCAACTGCAGGATAAAGCACAGGAAATTCAACGGGTGCTTGAGGGTATTGAGCATCGTCGAGTCGTTCTTATTCGCCAGCAAGCCGCTGAACAGAATGCTGCCTATCAATCTTTGATAATGATGAATGGTCAGCATACAGAATTTAACCGTCTCCTTGGGCTAGGAAATAATTTACTGATGGCCCGGCAGGGATTGGTTAACGCGCCAATGCGAATGCCTCAGGCTGATTTAACATCACAGCAAACAAATGCCCTTGAGAAAAGTCGCCGAGATTTGGATCTTTCCAAACGCAAAGGTGAAGACAAAGAGCGCACCAGGCTTGGCTATGCTGCAGATGATTTAGGGTTAACGAATGAACCGCAGTTCTATAAGGCCAGGCAAGAATTAATTAATAATGGAATTGCTGAGTGGAGAAATAACGAAGCCAATAAGCCAAAAAGGAAGGGGCCCAAGACTGATGAAGAAAAAGCAGAGGATGTTTATAAGCGCTTGCTAAAACAGCAGCGTGAACAAATAGCCCTGGAAAGCCAGAATACTGAGCTGGCAAAAATTAAATATCAGGTTACACAGGGGGAGCTGCACACCCTTGAACAATATAAAAAAGAAACGCTTCTGCACAATGCAGCACTTATCGATCAGAAAAAAATTGCTGAACAGTTAAAAACGTTCCGTGAGGGGCTGGCTGATAGTAATGCTGCTGCGCGTGACCGTGGGAGTATTGATTTTCTTGGGGCCGGGATGGGGGATAAGGCCCGCGACCGCATGAAGGAAATGGCAGATATTCGTACTGATTTTCTCGAACAGCAGCGGGACCTGCAGCGGGATTTCAGCAAAGGTCAGATTTCTGAGGACCTGTACAAACAGCAAACGGAAGCGCTGCAGGCGACGCTTGCTGAACGGCTCCAGATTCAGGAAGACTACTACAAGAAAACTGATGAACAGCAGTCAGACTGGCGGGCGGGGATCAGCGATTCACTGATGAACTACGCCGATCAGGCTGCTGACCTGAGTTCAATGTCAGCGACGGCGACCAGCGAGATTCTGAATAATGTCACAAACTCGATCTCCACCAATATGACAGACCTTCTTACCGGGGCAACCAGCTTTAAAGACGGTATGTCGAACATTTTTATGTCTCTTGGAGAAACAGTGATTAAGACGCTGATCCAGATGGCAACACAGGCGTTAATCACCAAAGCGATTATGGCGTCGTTCGGCGGTGGTGCTGGTGGGATGTTCGGTAGTCTTTTTGGTGGAGCAAGTGGAGCAGCAAGTAGTGGAACTGCGCTGCAAAGCTTCGGATCGTCTTTTGCCTTTAATGCCCTCGGTGGTGTCTACGATTCGCCTTCACTTTCCGCATACAGCGGCGGGGTATACAGCACTCCCCAATATTTTGCCTTTGCGAAAGGCGCGGGCGTGTTCGGTGAAGCTGGCCCGGAAGCGATTATGCCCCTGACCCGTGGCGCTGATGGTTCGCTGGGGGTTCGTGCGGTTGGACGTGAGTCACCGGCAGTCCAGGATGCTGCAAGGCAGATTGAGGCGCAACCACGAATCGCGGTCAGTGTTGATGCCCGTAGCACGTTTAGCGGGCAACCTGACGACGCAACAATGCTGGCAGTAGATCGCAGGAATGCTGCGCTGGAACGACGCATAATTAACACGCTCACTGCTGAAGTAAATAATCCTCAAAAGAAATTCGGTCGTGCCATCTACTCCAATCTACAGCCCAAAAAACCACGCTAGACTGCCCGGAGGGAAAGTTAATGGCGGATATTATCTATCCGGATGAGTACCTGCCCATGCCTCTTATGGACGGGTACGGTTTTAAGCCCATCTCACCGTTACTGCGAACGGAAATGACGTCCGGTCGAGCAAGGCAAAGGCGGCGATACACCTCAACACCCACCCAGGCCTCGGTTAAATGGATTTTTAAAACTGATGGGTTGGCGCAGGTATTTGAGGCTTTTTTCCGGGACGTGCTGAAAGATGGACAGTCCTGGTTTTATTTGAGATTACAGACCCCCATCGGTGTAAAGCCCTATAAAGCCCGTTTCGTTGATATATACGAAGGACCGACTCTGGTAGCGCCAAAATACTGGCAGTACAGCGCAACGCTGGAGTTATGGGAGCGTCCGTTACCGCCTGCAGGATGGGGGAATTTCCCGGAATGGCTGGCTGGTCAGTCGTTACTGGATATTGCGCTAAACAGAGAGTGGCCTGAGCATGACAATTCTTGAGCAACTTTATGCAAGCAGCGGCTCTGAAGTCATTCACGACACGCTGCAGATCACGGCAGGTGATCAGAACTACTGGCTTACCCGCGGGTGGGACAATATTACTGTCTCGTTAGAAGACGGACAGCAGGTAACGTTTGAAGGGTGTGCTATCGATATAGCATTGCCTGCCAGGAATGCCGACGGAACGCAAGATCTGAAATTTTCCATCAGTAACATCGATGGTGTCGTATCCGATGCGATTGACAGAATTCTGGACGAAATGAAATCGGCAACACTGACTTTTCGGCGGTACATCTCCTCTGATTTATCTGCGCCGGCGGCATCGCCTTACACCCTTGATGTGAAATCCGGATCGTGGACGGCAACTGCGGTGCAGGTAACTGCCGGATATATGAACATCCTTAAAACGGCCTGGCCGCGTAACCGTTATAACCTGGCTGAACATCCCGGTCTTCGTTACATGTCTTCCTGAGGTATTCACATGTTCCATTCTGATAAATACCTTTCGGTCAAATGGCTGAAGGGCGGGCGCGTTTATCCTGAGCTCGACTGTTTCGGCATTATCAATGAAATCCGCGGCGATCTCCTTCTCCCGCTATGGCCGGATTTTTCCGGCGTGACGAAAGATGAGGGAGGGCTCGATCGTGAGGCCAGGAAGTTTATGAAATCCCTCACACGCTGCGAGCCTTGTGTCGGGGCCGGGGTAGCTTGTTATTCAGGATCAACCGTGACGCATGTTGGTATCGTAGTTTTGCTGGATGGCCAGTTGCAGGTTGCCGAATGTAATCCGGGAACCAATGTCACCTTTCTACCTCTTCCGCGATTTGTCCGTCGGTTTAACCGTGTGGAGTTCTGGCAATGACGATAAGAATTTACCCTTCCCGGATACCCGGAGCACCGCTTGAAACTCATGAACATGGCAATATTACGCTGCACCAATGGATGGTCAGAAATGTTCCTGGATATAGCCTGGAAAGATCTCACCCAATTGCCGTTGAATTAAATGGTCGCCAACTTTCTCCCGATGAGTGGCCGCTTTGCCAGTTGAGCCCAGACAGTGATATCAGAATTTACCCTGTTCCTTATGGAACGGGGCTGGAAATTGCCGTCTGGGTATCTGTTGCGATTTCAGCTGCCAGCGCAGCCTACTCGTTGTTCTTCGGGCCGAAAGTCGATCTCGGTGGTTATTCATCGGGTAGTGGTCGTTCGCTGGAGCTAAACCCTGCAAAAGCTAACACAGCGAAACTTGGAGACCCGATACGTGAGGTGTTTGGTCGATGCCGCATCTATCCTGATTATCTGGTGCAGCCGGTTACCCGTTTTGACCCCGATGATCCAACGCGAATGACGGTCGAAATGTTTCTTTGCGTCGGGCAGGGGAGATTTTCGTTTACGGGAGGAGATAAACGGATTGGAGAAACCCCGGCAGCCTCGCTGGGTGATGGTTTCAGCGATAAGGTGTACCAGCCAGGAGAGGACGTATCTTCTGATCCCCGAAGTGAAAACTGGTTCAACTCGACAGAAGTCGGCGGAACATCAAGCGGAACAGGGCTGGATATGGCCCAGACCTCGCCTGATTCCGATGATATTATCGCTGACAGCATGACGGTTTCTGGTGCATCCGTAACATTTACAGGTCTTGATACGGATGATGGCGACGATGACGACGAGGATGATAATTCTCTCCCGGACAGCTGGGTAACGAGGGCCATAGTTGAAATTAAGGCGCCGACGAATTATCTGATCTCCGCTTCTTCTGGTTACAGTGTCTTTGCCAGCTCGTTGCTTACCGAACTTGCTCCTGTAGCGGGTATGCCGGTGACGCTGAGTTTCAACAGTGTCGATTATGACCTCGTCATTGCGTCCTATACCCCGGGTCAGGAGGCGGTGCCTGGCGAGGGTGGTAGCGCGGCAAAAATTCAGGCCAGTGCCGCTCCTGTTACCTACGACTTTTCAACCAGCTCTAGCACTTTCATGATCACATGGCAGGGCACTACCTATACGGTATCGCTGGTAGCGAACTACATCTCGATGTCTGGACTGCTGGCAGCCATCACCGAGGGGCTCACTGGCTCCGGTCTGGTCGCGCGGGACAACGGCGGTACCGTACTGATAGCCGAGGCGGCCAGTCCGTTCGTTGGTGGGGCAATCACATCCTCCTCGCTGCCTGCAGCCGTTTTCGGTGATGCCCCGGTTTACACCTCCGGTACGGCATCAACCGGCGGCAGCCCGGCGGTAACGGCAAACGTGACGCTTGCGTATAACAGCACTACGGGAACGGCTTTCTCCGGCATGCCGGAGGGGGTGCAACGGCTTTCACTTGCTCACCGTGGCAACGAATACCAGATCGTCTCGTCAGACGGCACAACGGCGACAGTGGAGCGCCTGGTTTCCGGTGCCGTTGATGAGTCATGGCCGGGATTCATCGCCAGGACGATGATCGACTATGAGGCCACCGGACTCAATGACACGCTGAGCTGGCTGGGGCCTTTCCTCGTATGCCCTGAGAATGAAGTGGTGGATGCATTCGAGGTGAATTTCTCCTTCCCGAACGGCATCTGTGGCTTCGACAGTAAGGGGAAAAAGCGGCTCCGGCATGTTGAGTGGGAGATTCAGTATCGCGTCTACGGTTCCGGATCGGGGTGGGTGAGTCACCAGGGAGAGTACGCGCTTAAAAACATCAACGGGTTAGGTTTCACTGAGCGGATCACCCTCAGTTCTCCGGGGCTGGTAGAGGTTCGCTGTCGTCGACGCAATGAGCAGGGCAGTAATAACGCGCGCGACAATATGTACTGGCAGGCTTTGAGAGGGAGGCTTCTGGCAAGACCGGTATCCTACTCAGGTGTAACAACCTGGGCAATTACCGTTGAAACCGGGGGGAAGCTGGCGGCACAGTCTGACAGGCGCGTCAGCGTGATCGCTACCCGTGAATATGACAGTGGAGGTAACAGAACTATAAGCGGCGCATTCCGTCATGTGGCAAATAGTCTTGGATTTAATGCTAATCAGCTCGACACCTCTGCAATAAATGCTCTTGAAACTGCCTGGTGGACGTCAAGGGGAGAGTATTTTGATTATGAGGCAAGCAGCGACAGTGCTTCAGCAAAAGATATTTTCGACAAAATCACTGAAGCAGGCATGAGTTATTTTTTGTTGTCAGACGGGCTCTTGTCTGCCGGGCGTGAAGGCGTCAAAAACTGGACCGGGATCATTACCCCTCAGGATACGGTTGAAGAAATGCAGACCTCATTCAGGGCCCCTTCCGATGATGACTATGACGGTGTTGACGTCACATATATCAATCCGGTTACCTGGGCAGAAGAAATCGTTCAGTGTCGGACTGCTGATAATCCTGTGCCACGCAAAGTGGAGTCGTACTCTCTGGGCATTGTAATGACTGCAGATCGTGCTTACCGGATAGGTATGCGCAGGCTCATGAAATATCTGCACCAGCGCAGGACCTATGAATGCACAACTGAGCTTCTTGGCTGGTGCTATCAGTTTGGCGATCACATCATTCTTTCTGATGATATTCCGACGGGTAAAACAATCAGCTGTCTGATAGAAGGCGTGACATTCGATGATGAAGTTATCACGTTAACAGTCACTGAGCTTCTTGACTGGAGCTATGCTAATCCGCGCTGCTGGATTCAGTTTCAGGGGGGACGGCCGTCGACTCGTTTGCTAACGCCGACACGTGTCGATGACTTCACCCTTACTATACCGTTCAACGACGACCTACACCCGGAAGACTGGATAATGGATGATCCGGATGTTGAATTACCTCGCCTGTTGTTTTGTGACAGTGAGAAGGGGGCGCGGCACGGTATCGTTCAGGAAATTGTCCCGTCTGATGACTGTACTTGCCAGGTCACAGCCCCGGAATATAAAGAAATCTTTTACGCATACGACGACGCTACATACCCTGGCGACGTAGCTTAGCAATTTCAAAAAAATCAATTCACCCGCTTCGGCGGGTTTTTTCATTTTTGGAGCACAATGTATGGCCAACATCGAAAAACTTGGCTCGTCATCACCAGAGGTATTGCTTAAGAATGCAACTAACCTCGATAAGTTAGTCAATGGCCGGGAATCGGAATCATTACCTGATCGCTTTGGTGTACTGCGCAAAACCTGGCACGGCATGGAGATGATCTTCAGCCACTTTATA
Organism: Klebsiella sp. C360; assembly: GCF_048822415.1. Classification (NCBI taxonomy): domain Bacteria; kingdom Pseudomonadati; phylum Pseudomonadota; class Gammaproteobacteria; order Enterobacterales; family Enterobacteriaceae; genus Klebsiella; species Klebsiella sp. C360. The sequence goes on along the minus strand of NZ_JBMEZZ010000001.1, from coordinate 466,512 downwards.
GACTACATCACTGGTCGCGGCGAGCAGGCAGTTGCAGCTATCGGCTGGCAGGAGCTTGGCAACTGGGCTGTTGGTCTGGTTGTAGATAATCGCCAGCAAATCGTCTACTACAATGGCTCCTGGTACAAATACCTTGGCGAGCTTGAGCACGTCATTGCCGGGGATTCTCCTGAGAACGATGGCGGTGTATGGTCGGCTGCAAACCCCACAGGGAAATGGTCGAACATCGGTGACGCGGCTCTTCGCTCAAACCTGGGTTCAAGCGAAGAGGGTCAGGGAGGGTATTTAGTTGCATGGGCCAGGAACTATTCCTGCGATGTTGCAGCAAGCGTCGCAGTGTTTATGTCCGCTCAGAAAATCAATCTCTGGGAATATAAACACCTTTGTGTTCCAAAGGCAGATGATCCAGCAACGCTGGACTGGGCGCCGGCACTGCTAAAAGCGTTGAAGGATGGAGCCAGGTATCGCAAGGCGGTTTATGCTCCAGGCTTGGATGATCCGTATTACGTCTCAAAAATTAATGAGATTTTAACGAACCTTGACACAAGCGGGGCTGAGTCTCGCATGAGCATTTATGCTCTGGTTGGTGATGGTGCTAACCAGACTCGGTTCTATTCTGATACAGCAGATGACCGGGTTATGGAGTTTCGCACGTGTCGCATTATGTGGAAAGGATGGTCATTATCTGGTCCTGGTTTAAATGCTTATATGGGCGTCAAGCTCGGGGAAGTTTCCACAATAAGTGCAGTGCGTTTGTCTTATGTTGAAGATGTAAAAATAGGTTGGTTCAGTAACCCATTCGTAGTAGGCCATGCTTGGGATTCTACCTTTGTGAATTTGCACATTCAGAACTGGGGAAGAAACTCGGTATATATTCAGGAACGTGCAGATGATAACTCCAACAACCTGACTTTTATTCACTTGCAGCTGGAACCGACGGAATACAACGGAGGAGATACCTGCCGTGGTTTTGTTTGTATGGGCGGTACTACTGCAAACAATAAACATCATAGCATTCGTTTAATTCAGCCTCATGTTGAACCAAGAAACTGGAATTGCCAGCATTTCTATATCAGTAACTGCGTTGGAGTTACGGTCGATACGCCTAGCGTAAACCGCAATAACAGCCTCGTTGATGAGAATGGGAATTCGCTTGTGGCAAATGCCAATATTGCGCCAGCGATTCATATCATTTCCAGCGTTGGCGTCCATTTCAATGGCGGACAAATAACGCACATTGGGCCAAGAGCGGATGATGTGGCTCCGATTATCAAGATTGAGGGCATCGTAAAAGATATCAGATTCAATGGTTACATTGATACAGGGAGAGCATCGGTTGCGAATTTTGCAGGTGGTATTGACTTAAGCAACAGCCCCAACGCATCACGTGAAGTATATTTCGATGGTGCCCCGGTCGGTTCGTTTACATCTTTCTCAAGCGTCCGAAACATGATGCGCCTGTCTGTAATGGCTAACATACAAAGAACTGTTTCAGCCTTGGCTGAACAGTATTCTATAACCGGAACGACTGATACTGGTACTGTACTGAAGTTCTTAATGGGAAACACTGCAGACCCGTCAACCGCACCAACAGAAATAATGCGGTTGTATAGCGAAGGGTATCTGTATAACAAAGGCTATGTGTCGCCTACGGTGACTATAGCGGCAGGTGCGAGTTACACCCATATCGTCGGCGCCGGAGTAAACAACCGCCGTGGTGAGTACAAAATTACGGGCCTGGAAGATGACAATACCCTTTTCGGCTCGTTCTTTAACGTGCCTAACAAAGCGCCAAAACCCACGGGAATTATTGGTGATGGAGTCAATCTTTCTCAGGCGCAGCCTGACGCGTCAGTCACAAACAAACTCTGCGTGTACCAGAGTGGACAGTATATCGTTTTAGAAAACCGTCGCAGCGCATCAGTTACGCTGGCAATTCGTTTCGATTCAGGTATCAGTTGAGGTATTGATGGCACTCATTACGTATCGTTCAAACAAAACGGTTCAGGCAATGCTTATTGAAAACATTGCCATTAACCCGGATTACACCGCCACCATAACTGACAGTAACGGGCAGGAACTGGCGGTTTCATCAGATTATGTTTTGCGTGAGAAGCCGAGAGCGGGAGGTTACTACATGCTGAACGGAGAGGGCTTTGAAAGCTTTATTGATAAAGAGCTATTCGAATCTGATTTTGCGGAGAGTTGAGGAGGTATATTTTATGAATGTATCCCGCCGTTATGGCGGGATATGATTCAATCAAGCAGGCTCAGAACGGTGCTGGATGTATCAAACCCTGCATTAAACAGAGCAGCCTGACCGGTTAAGATAACGTCCAGAATATCCTCGCAGTCAAAATCTGCGAATAACTGAACATCCCGTTCCTTACTGGTTATCTCCAGTAAAACTGCCTCACCATCAGCGATTTTGGAAGTCGATGGATAAATGAAGTAGTGCATGTATCACCTCTTACGGTAAGTACCAGAACGGACGGGTAACGTAAATCCGCCCGGTAAAGCCTGTGAATTTTAAACCCGGCTGGATGAAGTCATTCCCCTGCCAGTAGTTGCTGGCCGCCTGAGGGAGCATTGCCTGGTAATCAGCACTGGTAATCGGCATCCCCTGTCGTTGAGTTGTCATGTTTATTGCCGCACTTTCAGAAAAGGTTCGACGTATAGGGGTGCTGGTTGCTGTAAACACCTTCGTATCAGCGTCCTGAGTTACCCTTACGCTGTTGCGCAGATAACATGCCATCACTGAAGAAACCATAACATCGCCCACAGCATCAGCTATGCGGATCGATGCAGTACCCCAAATCAACTCAAGGCTGGTACCTGCTTTTGCTTCATTCGTACAGAACAGCTGCACCACCTCCGTTGGGTCAGTAAGTTCAATGATAAACGGCATATAGCCGTCAGGGTCAGCATCTGCCATCGTGCCATAGCGGCATTTCGCATTGCCGGTTTTTAGAGCGGCCCATGCGTAATCAGTAGAGAGCAAATCACCACCAACATCACCCGTACTTAACTCAGTAAACCCAAGAACGCGGTTTATCCTGTTTGAGCAGGCATCGCTGTAGCTGTTGGGAAATGGCGTCCTTAGATCGATTCCCCGTGGAGTTTTTAGATATACGCCAGTGTTACCCGGCGGCCCCGCCAGCGTGGGGTAAGGCGTGTTGGGTTTGATCCCCGCCCGGCCAGACGTATGCGATTCGTCGGTGACTTTCAGAGACTGACCGTAAACCGAACTCGGACACTCGTATTCCTGATAGATGCCATAGTACTCAGCGCTCAGGCCAGCAAGCGTCCTCCTTACGTCCCTCTTCACAGCTTTGCCAATGAGAACCGTTGATTGCGAATAGCTTTGCGGGGCATCTTTGAAGACAGTCCGCCCCTGAATGCCTTCTATGTGCCCTGAAACATATTTAAATTCAACCGGGGAAAGCGGACCAATACGCAGCATATGCCGACCAACAAAATCTGTTTTAACACCCTCCAGGGTGAACTCCCCTCCACCCTTAATCCAGAAGGCATCATTCGCAATGTTGCCGAAGGTGCAGTTTTCATAGCGCATATCTTCGCCGAAATTGTAGAATGCTTCTGGCACCTCCATCCCGTTCCAGCAGCGTGAGAAATAACAATCCCTGAAGCCGCACATGAAGGTGTAATATGTTCCCCAGCGATGGTTGGTATGAAAACCTGTGATTTTCATATCGCAAATCATTAAGTTCCGCACATCAAGCTCACACGGAACATCATTACCGAAGATGACCCCCACAGTTTCAATCGTCGGATTACCGCCGGAATCCAGTGCGTAACCAGGTCCACGCAGTGTCATCCTCTGCCCGTCCATCGCAAAAAATGGCTTATTACCAACCGCCTGATTCCAGTATTTGCTTGTAGCACCCTTCCAGCTTGTTTCTGCCTGATACATAGCCTTTGTCAGTTGAGGAAAATCCTGATTCGAAATCCTGAAGCTATAATCATCAAGAAAATCGCCAGCCTCAAAATATGGGCCGCCGATGGTTCCGCAACTAATAAAAGGCGGCAGGTCTACTTTCTCTGTTATTTTAAACTCACAGATAAAGTTAGTCGGTACTATTTTAATGATGCTGGCTACGTTGTTAACCCGCCCACTGGCAACGACCTTATTAATGATTGCGTCCCTGGCCTTTTTTAATACAGGACTAAAGTTTGAACCATCAACGAGAATACCAGCCAGTCTCAGATCGTACCCCTGGCTGATATCAGCTTTCCATCGGGCGCCACCTGGCGTTACAAAGATTGAAATGCCATCGTCCGGTGACGTTGTGTCTGTCGGATCATGCGTAAGAATGGCATTGACGGTGGCCGCCCCTGCGGCCGCCCGCTCCAGAATGATGGACTGCCCGTTATAGGAAGGTTCGATGGCTCTGAGGGTGGAAATGTTGGGGCATTTTCCAACCAAACTGAACCCTTCGCCTGAACCCAGGTTTACGCGAATAAGATAGGCAATTTACAATCAGCATTTTCAAAGGGTTGCATAATGCTGATTGGCTACGCGCGGGTGTCTACCGGCGATCAAAACCTCGATTTGCAGAGAAACGCGCTGATCCGCGCAGAATGTGAGCAGATTTTCGAAGATACAGCGAGCGGGAAAAATTCCAGGCGCCCAGGGCTGAGGCGTGCTATGCGTCGTTTAAAACCAGGTGATTCTCTTGTGGTCTGGAAGCTGGATCGCCTTGGGCGTAGTGTTCGTGACCTCATCACTCTGGTGTCGGAGCTGCAGGCGCGCGGGGTGAATTTTCGCAGCCTGACCGACTCGATCGACACTTCGACGCCAGCAGGGCGATTCTTCTTCCACGTCATGAGCGCCCTGGCGGAGATGGAGCGCGAGCTGATAGTGGAGCGCACCCGAGCCGGGTTGGCTGCAGCGAGGGAGCAGGGGAGAGTCGGCGGCCGCCGCCGGGTAATGACTGAAGAAGTGGTGGAGAGATGCCGCAGAATGCTGGAGAACGGCGCAACCCGGCACCAGATCGCAGATGTGATAGGGGTGGGAGTGAAGACGATCTACAAATACTTTCCTGCTGCCGTCCGTGATCAAGGATTCCTGCCCTTCCCGTGATATGTAACATTTGAGATAATAAGTTATTTCAGTTTTGAAAACAGTTTGGTTTGTTCGTGAACGGTAAGAAAACAATAAGTTTTGAGCAATTTTTAACTATTAACAGCAATCTTGTTTCCATCTCAGATACATGGGCTGACTTGTGGGCGTTAATTTTTCACACGGGTTTAAGCGCTGGAAGGCTGCTGAGTATTCGATATGATGATATTGATGGTGACTTGATACTGATACGAAAACAGGGTCACCTGAAGGAGCTACGTGTTGAATCAACCCCTCCAGTGGGGGCGATGATTGCTCGTAGAAGAGAACGCTATCCAGAAGATGTTTATTTATTTCAGAGTCATTCTAACCGTGTGAAGTACCATCGCCGGCCGGTCACTATAATTGCTTTCAACGCCGCTTTACGTCGCGCCGCTAGATCATTACCAGACGTTAACGTAAGCAGTAGTAGCGCGAGAAACATACCGGACTAACCGCCTGTCCATTAGCGTGTGGCCGATGTGACAGGCGTGGGGGTGAAGACTATTTACAAATATTTTCCGGTACAATACGGCGATAAAAAATCCCCTTGAGCAGGCACACTCAAGGGGAAAATACTACATAACATCATTGCTGTGTGCGTCTTTGCGCTCGTCCATCTTCTAAGAAGATGCCTAAAGTTTCCAGATATTTCTGGTCTGAGTTGTTACATCATGGAGGAGGTGCCGATGTGATAGGTTAAGAGCGAAGACGGTCTGTAAGTACCTTCCGATGTCGAGGAACAAGGATCATGAATTTGAGTCTATACCATCCCAATTCATACATTCTTTGTAAGTCTATGAAATATTGAGCAGAGTATTCTGTTCGAAATGAACCATATGGAATAGCCAAAGGCTAAAATGGCCAGCGTAAAAACAACAATCAGCAAGTCCGTCTGTGACATCTTATATCCATTTTGCAGTGGCAGGTTTTGAGAAAAGATAGTTCAAAGCAGGCACATAGACAACATAATCACTAAGTGAAACCAATATCAGGGGCTCAAAGGTGATTGATTTCCCCCTCTGTGTTCCTGATTGATAGTTAAAACCTCTATTGATCAGATTAGCGAATAAAACTACTGTATATAAAAACAGTGTTTTGTGAGCGAGTTTATTATGCAGTTCTACACGCCCGTTGAGTTACGCCAGATCATGCTGCTCCCGTTGTACAGTGACCTTGTGCAGTGCGGCTTTCCTAGTCCAGCGCAGGATTATGTTGAGCAACGTATTGATCTGAACGAGTTGCTCGTTAACCACCCAAGTGCGACGTATTTTGTCAAAGCCGCCGGCGACAGCATGAAAGACGCAGGCATAGGGGAAGGTGATCTTCTGGTCGTGGATAGCTCAAGAACAGCAGTTCATGGCGATATCGTTATTGCTGCTGTGGATGGGGAATTCACCGTTAAGAAGCTGCAACTGCATCCGCGGGTTCAGCTTAACCCAATGAACCCTGCATATTCGCCAATAGTCGTCGGTAGTGAGGACACTCTCGACGTGTTCGGGGTGGTTACGTACATCATTAAATCAGCTGGCTAAGATGTTTGCGCTTTGTGATGTGAATTCATTTTATGCATCGTGCGAGACCGTATTTCGTCCTGACCTGAAAGGGCGTCCGGTGGTCGTTCTGTCAAACAACGACGGCTGTGTGATCGCCCGCTCGCCAGAGGCGAAGCCCTTCGTCAAAATGGGTGAGCCTTATTTCAAGCAAAAGGACATGTTTCGCCGGCACGGTATTATCGCGTTTAGCAGCAACTATGAGCTTTATGCCGATATGTCCAACCGAGTGATGACAACGCTGGAGGAACTCTCTCCACGCTGTGAAATTTACAGTATTGATGAGGCATTTTGCGATCTTACTGGTGTGCGTAACTGTCGCGATCTTACCGATTTTGGCAGGGAAATTCGCGAGACGGTTCTGCGCAGGACGCACCTCACGGTCGGCGTCGGCATAGCCCAGACTAAAACCCTGGCAAAGCTGGCCAATCACGCGGCGAAACAGTGGCAGCGGCAGACCGGAGGAGTGGTGGATCTGTCTAATCAGGAAAGACAGAGGAAGTTGATGGCTTTGCTTCCGGTGCATGAGGTCTGGGGCGTCGGGCGCCGCATCAGTAAAAAACTGGAGGCCATGGGGATAGACACGGTGCTTAAATTAGCCGATACGGATATTCGCTTTATCAGGAAGCATTTTAACGTCATGCTGGAAAGAACAGTGCGGGAGTTGCGCGGAGAGCCATGCCTCGGGCTGGAGGAGTTCGCACCGGTAAAGCAGGAAATCGTGTGCAGCCGTTCGTTCGGCGGCCGTATCACTGAATACCATGAGATGAGGCAGGCGATCTGCAGCTACGCCTCACGTGCAGCGGAGAAACTCCGTGGTGAGCACCAGTATTGCCGATTTATCTCCGCATTTGTCAAAACGAGTCCTTTCGCGCTGAACGAGCCGTATTACGGCAACAGTGCATCAGTAAAGCTGCTTACACCGACCCAGGATAGCCGGGACATTATCACCGCGGCGATAAAATGCCTCGATGCAATCTGGCGAGACGGGCATCGCTACCAGAAAGCAGGAGTAATGCTGGGAGATTTCTACAGCCAGGGCGTAGCGCAGCTCAACCTCTTCGACGACAACGCGCCACGGAAGAACAGTGAAAAGCTCATGGAAGTACTCGATCATCTCAATGCGAAGGATGGTAGGGGTACGCTGTATTTTGCAGGGCAGGGGATTCAGACTACCTGGCAGATGAAGCGAGAAATGCTTTCGCCTCGGTATACCACAAGATACAGTGACCTGCTCAAAGTCAGGTGATTCGCCCATTAACAGTAGTGGCGATGCTTCTATATTCCGATTAGAGTGAAGAGCCGACTGATCACTAATTGGGAACCTACGCCATTTCTGTTGATCTGGATGGAAGTTGTAGTTGCCAATGAACCTCATCCTCAGGATGAGGGCCAGCATACATAACAATTACATAGCTAACATCATCATGATGGATAAAATGATAATAGATACGAACAGCTGCAGTGCTGGTTGTGTTATCACCTTTTTTAAGGTGTGTTTCAGCGCTATATTTTACACGTGTAACATTTGAGTCTTCGCTGACAACTTCTAGATGAGTTGATATTCCACCAGTTTGCGCATGATCAATCCCCTTTCCGCGGAAGTAGGCGTCGACTCTACATCCTGGGGGCTGCGACAACAGCTCTACTAAGCAGTCAGCAGCAAACTTCATAAAACTTTTCCGGTGTGATGCTATTCCATCACAATTGGCATAAACGTGGGGAGAGAAAACTAAACGTGGATTTTCAAAAGATAGCTGTTTGTAATAGGCAGAAATACTTACTTCTGGCTCTGATACTAAAGGCAGCAAGCCGGTTACTTTACCGAAAAACGTGTTTAAAAAGGTTGTGTCTGCTTTGTTCTTACGAGATAGCGATGCAGGCCATCCGTCAACCCCGGCCTCTGGCTTGATGAGTTTTGCACCCAACTCAACTGCTATCTCAAGCTCAATCTCCATCTCGGGAGTAATTTTACAATAAGGTAATAAGATAATGTGGAGATTGTCGTACTCTTCATCATCTTCACTATCCAGCCAGTCCTGGAAAGAACGCACAGCATCATGGGGGGTAGGAACCAGCACAAAATCCCCTTGTTTTCCAACGTCAGCTAAAACCTGACGACAGCGAGTCCCCCTCCGGCTACATTCAGCAGAAAAACGTTTTGCCTGAGATTTAAACATTCCGATAACAAATATCGTATTCATATTTAAATCTCATCTAGTCACTGACGAGATTTAAATAGAAGAGTATTCATCATTGTAGGGAGAACCATTTGTGCAATATCATTTTCAGCCATGAGGTCAAGTAGCTTATGAGCTAGTTGTCTTGGCGGTAGAGCTTCGGTTGGCGTAAATTGCTCACTAACAGGCAGGGAAGACACTACGTCTTTCTCCTGTAGTGAATGACTTACACCAGAAATGCATAACTCATTGAATGGTACCTCATTTCTTTGGGCCCATGAGCGCATGTATTGCATAACACGGGGAAGGCGGTGATTGCGCCACAGCGAACCATGAATACCAAGTGATTTTGTGAAAGTAGCATTCAGTGCACTTGAATACTTATCCTGAATTTGTGACGAAATAACTTCTTTCTCAGTATCACCGAGAGGAGCACCAGCTAAAAATGCTCGCATCCAGCTAAGCTGCTCTGTTCCTGAAATAGGGATGATTTCAATGAATCCTTGCGGGTTGCCAGAAACCTCAGCTTCCTCGGCAGTATCCAGAGAAGGAATAAAATGGATAATCTCTTTTGTCTTTTTGTTAAAAAAACGTTTTCTTGAAGAATCCGGATTAAGGAATGCCTGCCATACATTATTGCGGACAATGACATTCTGATTTACTGGATGTGGAGTATGTTGGGTATTAAGAGAATGTGAATGCATCTGTTTGTAGATACGAACATCGCTTTCGTCAGGTACGCGAACAACCCGGGCTATATCGCCATGAAATCTTTCGAGATAGACGGCAAACTTCCGACAACCTTCCTTCTGAGGATCAAACTCAGGTAATCTGCGAGCAGCAAATTCAGACTGAATACGCTGTTTTAGACGTGCACCAAGCTCGGGAGAGTGTTCAGTAAGAAGCGAAGGTAGGATTTCTGATACAACAATCGATTGATCCGACATGGGTTTCCTCTAATATAAACGATGCGATGAATCTGGACATACTGTCACGGAGTGTGACAAATATCCCCAGATACGACAAAATATTAGCATCGAGTTCCTAACTATAAGCCACGTCGGTCAATGGGCAGAACCCGGCACCCCACGACACATTGGCGCTGCTTAAGCTCCTGAGAAGATTGGATGTAAATAGTCCCAACGCTTTTCTCAGAATGGCTCTGAAATTAAGAGCGTGCCTAAAGTATACGCGTTAGTATTGACATGTCAACAGTGCTTAAAGTGTTTGGCAGTTCAAGCATAACGAGTTTGTATCAGGAAACGGAAAACATCCACCTTGCGGGAGGGGGCGTGGAAGGGTAAAGCGTATTAGTTCCTCGGATGCTTGAAACAAGCAACCCTGCGAAGGGCTGATGGGGCTTTAACTTGTTCGAATCTATGTTTTCGCAGGTTATACAGATACAACAAACCACACGAAAGATGCGGAAATTGGTGCACATCATGTTATGATGTCTTGAAAACAGGCTCCGTTGTTAAAGGTGAAGGCGTAAGGCAGACGCAATGAACCTAACTGCAACAGGTTAGCATTCACTAAAGACCACGTTCTCCATAGTAAATGGTCGAAGTCCGCTATGAGCGTAGAGCGGATGTCAAAATAGTAGCTGCAGGCACACTCTGCCAAATTAAACTTAACAACCCAGCAGCGAACCGTTCATAAATTTGCATCAAAATAGATGTAACAAAAATATGGTGTGATGTATATAAATAACAATGACTTAGGTGGGGTTTTATGTATATTTATGAATGGGCATTCTTTGATAAGAACGGCGATAAGCTTCCCTCGGTAGTAACAACCGAACAGCGTAATTACGCCGCAGGTGATATGAAAAGCTACAATGGCAAACACTATAGAATTGTTCACAGGATCATTGATCGAGTGACTACAGATAGTGACCTAAATATTGCTGTTGAAGTTTGATATTTACCATAACATCTTTTTCCTGCCTCCCTTGAAAGGACCTTAGCGCGCTTTTGCAGCGTGGGGCGTTCCTGGCAACTGCTTCGGACCAAATCCTGAGAAACGTCCCTCATGACTCCAGCATATCTGCATGGCTATTTAGTTTGATCTGTTTTCCATGGAGTAGTGCAAGAGATGTTGAACTCACAGCATATTTCGGACGTTTTATAAGCTATGCTTTGATAGCCTCAATCAATTTCGGCCCCTGATTTTTCACATTACCCACCGCGCGGGAAACGGGGTGCCATGTGAAATGGTCGGTGGACACTGCACCATCTCCGGCAATCTCAACTGCCTGCGACATCCTGGAGCCTGGCTCATCTATTCGCGAGCTGCTTCCGGCGTCAGAAGAACCAGCGGCCGGCGGTCATGAATATCGACCAACCCCTGATCGGCCGCAGCGGTGGCAATCAGAAAGCATTCGGCTTCGTCTCCACGTTCAAATGGTGTACTCCCGATTGCCGCCATGAATATCGGCTGGCCATCGGCACGATGGATAAAGTATGGCTGCTTCTTGTCGCCTTCTTTTTTCCATTCAAACCAGCCATCCGCAAAGCAGATCGCCCGACCGTGTTGCCACAGAGGTTTAAACATCCTGCTACTGGCAGCAGTCTCAACCCGGGCATTAATCAATGGGGGTTTATCCCACCACCCAGGCGCATAACCCCAGTGGACCGGATCGAGGTGCAACTGTTCGTCGCGTTCGCTCAGGAGCAAAACTTTAGTCCCCGGAGCCACGTTGTACCGGCCGATTGGTTCGGGGTCATAAGCGATATCCCGCTCGGCCTCTTCAGCCAAATAAGCCAGGTACTCTTCACGGGTTTGTGATTGAGCAAAGCGTCCACACATGGTTACCTCCAGTCTTCAGAATGAAAGTATAGAAGGAGAGACACTGGACGATGGGGTTGTATTAGGAATAGCGACATTCGTCATCAATCGCGCTTGGCCTACTGATGGCGAATGTCCGATATGATAAAATAGCGAACATTACCCCTTTTACTAACATGCCTATTTAGCCGAGCACTACTTTCGTTGTAGTCACGACCTTACCAGCAGGCTACATACTGGCACAATTAGGGGATATTCAATGCCTATGCTCTGCAATGCATGTAGGTGTTGATCACGTTCTTTTTCAAGATACCATGTCGCTGTCCAGGTCGAATTAGGCTGGACGTGTTGCTTAATGGCAGCGAAGTAAGGCATGTCGACCGCTGATAAAGAGTGTCCAATTATGATCACCTCGTTTACCGCGTTGAGTTGAGAGAAAAATGATTGGTTTGCATCTATCACTTCCTCTGTATTTTTGAATGAGTGGGTAAAGTACCGATTCAGAGTCTGTTTTCCTATTTCATATGCAAAATCGTAATTATCAGACATGTGTTGATACCACTGTTCTAGCTCCTCATCCGTTGCGTCCGTGGGCGGCTCTTGAGGAGGCTCTTTGAAATTTTCAGGATCAATCCCATGCCCCAGTATAAGCCTATCCCCAGGTAAGGATGCATTGCCGTGGATGTAAAGAATCTGGTTTCTTTTTATTCCGTAATAGTATTCAATAGTTCTGGTGTAATTAAAGTTTATAAATAGGGCATTGTTGCATAGTTGCAGTATTTTATCGGCGGTAAACTCTGGATATTTAACTTGAGAAATAAACGACATAAACTGGGTGAAAATACCATCAGTTAAATTTTCAAGAATTCGCTGCATTTCAATTTCAAATGCATGCCAGTCTCTATCACGAAAATCTGGGTCACCCAGATTTGGGAGATAATCGGTAAATGCATCCAGTACAGCCTGAGAATCTAACCCTGCCAGATTACTTTCAAATTCACACCACAGACGATGTTCATCCTCATTCAGTTCGTCAATATTTTCAGGGAGTTCTGTGAAACCGACAAACTCAATTAAGTTGTTGTACGAATCCCTCTGGTGAGATCGCAAAAAATAGGCAAAAGAACAATAGCTGGTATCAAGGCCATGGTGTAAATCAAATCCGTTTCCAGTTATGTAAAGTTTCATGGTGCGAGGATCCTCTCTGTAAGTTGGGGCTTCACCATTTATTATTACTTCTTTCGTATATTAACAGAACTTTGTAGTTTTGACGGTAACTTATTCACGCAGATTGATACTACACTGCAACTCGGTAAAACCAGAAAGATGTATATGATGTATGCTCCGGCCACATTGCGGACGTTATGGATTTACAGGTGCTCATTATCAACTGCCAGCCCCCGTGACATCCTGCATCATCTATTCCCGGGCGGCGCCAGGACAAGCGGCCGGCGGTCATGAATATCGACAACCCCCTGATCGGCCGCAGCGGCCTCAACTCGTGCATTAATCAGCGGTGGTTTATCCCACCACCCTGGCGCGTAACCCCAGTGGACCGGATCGAGGTGCATCTGTTCATCGCGTTCGCTCAGGAGCAAAACTTTAGTCCCTGGCGCCACGTTGTACCGGCCGATTAGTTCTGGATCATAGGCGATATCCCGCTCAGTTTTTTCGGCAAGATAAGCCAGGTATTCTTCGCGTGACTGTGATTCAGCAAAGCGTCCGCACATGGTTACCTCCAGTAGTCATACGGGAAGTATAGAAGACAGAGAAGTGAACATTTCTTTGAGCGGAAAAGAGCTCGGAAAGGTTGCGATTGATGGGGGATTCTCCCCCATTTCTCCCCGTACAAAAAAAAAGAATAAAAACCAGTCTTAAAGGGCTGGTTTCTCAGGGATTTTTGGACGGCACGAGAGGATTTGCCCCGCATGGCAGCGTTTCTACTTATTGTCGAGATTAATGTTCATTTTAAATAAGTTAGAGAATGCAAGCGCGGATTTTACATAGTTAATTGCATCAACTTGCGATGGTTCTAAACCATATGGGCCATGTACAACTTCATTCCTTAACTTTCTTAAACTATCTAACATCTCAGCTTGATGAGCGGTTATGTATTCAGCTCGGCGTAGCTCTGAAATTTTTCTGATCGGTGGTAACTTGGAGGGGTATCCACTTGACATAGCGGTACTGCCAACATTTTTGTTAACTATGAACTCATCAATTGAATTTTCAACAATTTTCCAAGCGTCTAAAATCGCTAACCTTGGGGGGAGTTCTAGCAACTTATTTTCAACCTCCTGCTGTTCAAAATCAACTCCCGACGGAGGTAGTTCAACTTCACTGACGGTAGCTATCTTTGCTGCCTCGCGACTAAAGTTGGCGTCAACAAAATCTCCAACTTTAATAGAACTCAAAGAGCTAGCTAGTGCAACGATAGTTTTTCGATATCTGATCGCAATGAAAAGGAGAATACCCGGCCACGTGCAGTGTTCAATCAATTTACTGAAAAACGTTAACCAATCCATAGAAAACTCTTAAATAAGTATTTTCATTGAGGGATAGAACAGGATATTCCTTCCCCAAAACGAAAAGCAACTATAGTAGTTTCAATAAGTTACCACATGGCATTTTTTGTATGCAACTTATTCTTTGATGCTTCTATTTGCATTTAAATTCAGCATGTTAGCCAATTTTCAAATATGTATTGCTGCGCCACATGCAGTGGTTCGAAGCCGCAGACCTGATCGTCAAAGGCATGGAAGGCGCTATCGCCGCCAAGACCGTGACCTATGACTTTGAACGTCTGATGGAAGGCGCTAAACTGCTGAAATGTTCAGAGTTTGGCGACGCGATTATCGCGAACATGTAATCTGGCCCCCAGATTATGTCAGAACGGGAACCTGGTGGTTCCCGTTTTTATTATTAGTTTTCGAACGGTTATCAAAATTTTATCAAAATAAGTTATCAAAACCCCTCCCGAAAAACCTCATAAGGCCACCGTTGTCCACCCCTTCCCACGATCATCATGGTACCTATCCGTTTGTTGTTGAGTTTTATGTCCAAGTAAATCTTTCGTGTTTATACCTTGGGCTTTATATAACCGCTCGGAAAGCGATCTTTGTTCATGGAAAGTTGCCGGTGTACCTTGTCCCCAGTCAATATCTGCACTGTCTCTTGCCTTGCTGAAATTCATGGTCAGTGTTCTGGGTTTCACCTGTGCTCCTCGCTCAGCCTGTGAGGTGGTTCTAAAGAAATGAACCAAATAAGGGCTTACTGCATAATCCCGGCAACGACTGATTACATCTCGGAGGCTCCAGTTGATTGCGTTGCAACGCAGAGCTAATGGTATAGCGATTTTGCTTCCGGTTTTCTCTTGCTCAACGTGTAGATGATCGTCCCAGATGTCCGAGAATTTCATACGGGATATATCACCTAGTCGCTGCCCTGTTACTATGGCTAAAAGCATGGCGTTCCCCATGTATTTGTGATTTTCATCGGCTATATCAAAAATCTTTTGCCATTCCTCAAGAGTGAGGCGCTGGCGAGTGATCTTTCTACGAGGTTGTTTAGTTGCTAGTGCAGGGTTATAACCAGGAGGTACTTCTCCCGCATGCTGAGCTTCTTTAAAAACATCTATTAGGACAGAGCGAATGACTTGAGCCATTCTGGGTTGTCCCTCCGCTAAATATTCATCAAGAATTTGCGCAACATCTCGAACATTGACAGCGGATATTAATTTCATTCCTACCCGTTCCTTAAGCAGAGATACTGGTTTTGCTTTTTGTTTGACAGTATTTTCTTTAATATCTCCGGACTTTAATCTTTCCTGCTGAATCTTCCAGTAACGTTCAAGCCAAGTGTTAGTTGATATTGATTTTCCTGAGCTGGTGGAAATTCTGTCAGTGATTGCCATTATCTGGCGGGTTTGTTGTTCCGCCAGTCTTTTATTTGCTTCAATAGCTATTGCCGTGGCCTCTGCTTCGTCTGTTCCTAGACTATGAAACTTACCAGTTATCGGGTGCTTATAACGCCAGTATACTTTATTAACCTTTCTACTGAAGAGCGGGTATAAATTTGGAATAGATATATTATTTTTACGTGGTCTGGCAGCCATCGTTCAAAATCCTCTGCAAAAGAACAGGGTCGCTTTTCTTTACTACAGGAGTGGTCAATGTACCGACCAACTCAGCATCCTCCCTGACGCGCCAGAATCGACCTTCTTTTTTGGCTGGGGGAGAAAACATATTCTGTTTTGCATAATTCCTGAGAGTGGAAACACTTGGAGGATTGCTTCTGTATTTCTCGTTTGCCCACTCTTCAAGGGTTAACATCTGGAGCATATGTTTTACCTCATTATGGCCCATTGCTGGGCCAGTATCTGAAAATAAAAAATCAGTTTTGCATCAATTTTTGCAGCACCTGATTGCCGGCAATTATTCGCTGCCAGATCGCTGATATATAGCGGGCCTGATGAATAGCATCAGCGAGGGCATTGTGACGAGACCCTTCAAACGGGATCGTTGTTTTGGGGTCGAAGCTAATGGCCTGGCCGATCTCTACCATTGTTCGTACGTCCCGATCGTTCCAGTATTCCCACGGATAATCTTCAGCAATGCAATCGTAAGAAGAACGCAGAATAGAGTTGTCGAATGACGCACCGTTACCCCATACCTGCGCCTTTTTGCTCCCACCAGCGACATTATCAGAAACAAATTCTCTGAACTGGAGTAATGCATCCAGCAACGGGATAGCATCATCATTTACGATTGCAGAGCGTGCTTCGGAGGACTGCTTAAGCCACCAGATAACAGTAGATGGATCGATTACGGCGCCCCAGTTCACAGAGGATTCAAGGCATACGACTTTATAGAAACTTTCTCCAATAGAGCCGGTTGCCGGGTCAAAAACAACCGCACCAATAGCGACGATAGGGGCGTTATGTTTTTTACCCATGGTTTCCAGATCAACCATAACGTGAACATAATCAATTGGCTGATCTTCCTCCTTATTATGAGGACCGGATTCAATATCTACAGCATCTGTTTGATGAACAACTTCATCTGTTTTTTCTTTTTGGTTAACCTTGCCCGTAACGTCAACAAGACCGTCAATGGAAAATACTCCGTCCCCAATTTTTGAAACTTCAGGCTGCCTGGTCTTGGTAAGGTCTTCGGTTACCCACTTCGGATCCGTAGGGTCGCTAATCCCTTCAACATATTCGCCGCGCTCGGAGGCCAGAACCTGATTAGCGTCTGGACGTTGCTTTTGAGCCTCTTTTACCAGTTCGGTACCAACTGCTTTAAAGTCGGAGGAGAGTGTTTCCAGCTTTGCGCTGCTATCCTCTCCGGCGATTGCTTGGTTTATTGCATCCAGAGTGACTGCAGCAGATGGAATATGCCCCGCCTTGGCAAGCGTTTCAGCGCTTGGGGTATCATGCTTATGTTCAGTCAGATTCGCGTTGATGTAGCCACGCAACCGATCTGGAAAAGGAGTTATTCCACTGGATGCTTCCCTGATCAGTGCAAAAATCGCTGCACGGGAATAATCAAGGATGCCTGGTGTGCTCCGTAATGCTGCAGACCATTCTTTAAATGGACTTTCTTTCTTCTGTACTATTTCCTTCGCGCGGCGGTGGACTGATGCCGGAAAATTATAGATATCAAAATCCATAGGCATCGTCGCAAGGGCGATCTCTATGTCCAGAGTATCCAGCGAATGCTGATAATCCGGATTGCGGTCAGTTTTGTTACCGCCACCAGCATTGGCGCCGGTATCTGTTTTGTTTATTGAGGTGATATAGTTTCCAGCAGTCCATTCCTTTGTAAGGATCCCGCGGTCAATGTGCGACGTTTCAAGCCACAATTTGGCGAACTGAATTTGCTTGCCGAGCTCATGGCGTTTCCCCACAGGAAATACGCTCTTAAATGCGCTGGTAAATTTCCACAGGCCAGGCATATCATATTTTTTAAGCTCCGGAATATTTTCTGCCGTCAGCAGCAGATTCTGCACACCGTGATTATCCGTATCCATTTCCATCGCTGAAAGGCGGTTACGATGAGGAATGCTAATGTGATACACGTGACGTTCGTCGGCCATATACTGGGCAAGCAGCTGCGTGCGGAATGACATTTCCGCCAGGTTGAAGAGTGCTTCTTCATTGTTCGAATAGTCTTCTTCATCACTATTTGCAGGAGAGATATCGTTTTCTGGTTTACTAGAGGGCTGTGGTTCAGCAGCCGCCGGCGCAACGATTTTTTGCCATGTCAGCCCGTCTTCACCACCAAGCTCGTAGCGATCGCACCAGGTGTCATCCAGTACACCTTCTTCCGGTAAGTCATCAACGATGAGCCAGTTGGTGCGGATCGGCAGCTGATGGCTGGCGCCACGGCCAACGTTAATTTCAGCGTCTTCCAGGATGTCCAGGATTTTGCGCTCGGCGCGAGAATCGGATTTAGCAGAGAACCAGCAGAAGAGGCTTTTCGCTTCGTTTGCTTTTGCCTTAGCTTTAATGAGATACGGGTAGTTGTTCATTGCGTTTGGGCTCCTTTGGATTGTAAGATACCCGGCAGCTGATGGCAGCCGCCCTGGTGGTGGTCATTGGTCAAAACTCGATTCCGGAAAGCTTTGGTCGGCTGACCGGGTACTTAACCCGCCTTGCGCGGGTTTTGTGCTTTATGGGGCTGGCGAATCGGCCCGCAGCAGCTGTGATACGCGAACGTCGTCAAGCGCTCGCAGGATAGGCTCAAAAGTTTTATGGGCTGGCAGTTTAGATACCGCAGTGATCACTTCTGTAACGGTGATGTCATCGCCGCGGGGGCTATAACCACCACCTGGGCCACGCTGTGAAATTACCAGGTTACCCGCCCGCAGCTTTTTGAAGATCTGCTCAAGGTATGAAGTAGACAGCTTTGACTCTTTACTGATGGCCGTCAGTGAAACGGGCGAGCCGTCATAGAGCTTATTCAAAGTGGCGGCGGCCTGGACAGATGCCAGAACGCGTTTCATTCCAAATTCCATAATCACTTCTCCGGCCGTAACGGCCATTGGTCAAAACTCGATTCAAAAACTCGCTGCAGGCTGTTGGTCGTCAGCCATGTTTTGTGCATTTCGGTAGGGGAGGCACTGGCCCTGTACTTTTTGTTCATCGGCGTTGCTGTTGCAACTGGCCTCTGATGGATAAACACCGATCAGAACATCAGAGCATTCACCAGTGAGAGCACAAACGCTGATGACAAGGGCAAACAGGGTATTCATGCCTCAGCCTCAGGGTTTCCTTTCTGCGCCAGCAAGTAACACAGCTGGCGTAGTCTCACCTCGAACCAGTTCAGGCGGGTCGCCTGGTTCCCGGTAGGTACTCGGGCAAAATCCTTCATAGTTATCTCCAGTTAACTCAGTATTAGGATGTGGTTTTGCAATGCGGCGCCGGGTGCCTCCCGGTGACGGCAGCCAGTTAACAACTACCGCCGACAACTTTTTCCCCACAACGTGTGAATAACCGCCATGTTTACTTTTTTAACTGTGTCGCGTGCGCATAGCCGCATTCACCGCATTGCAAACCCTGATTTTTTATTTTCACTACTTCGACGCGCTTCGTCGGTGGTGTCGTGACGCTGATCTTCACGATTGAGCTTTTTCACCCTGCAATTCACCACCACGAAGCGCGCAGGATTTCCATTACATTTCAGAAGAGGCGCAGTCTGCCGGCTTACCTGAAAGCGCCGCGGTAAACTCGCTGAAACTCAGCGCCTCCTCACCTTCAGAGAGGCTTTCAAAATAGTCTTCATATGCTTTATCCATACTCATTTCTTTCCCTTAAGGCCGGGCAGCCGAACGTTGAACCTGCTGCGATTGATATTGCTGTCATCTCATCCGGTGTTTCGTATGCCGCCGGCAGCTACTTCGTGGGCTTCCTGCCTCGATGACTTGCTGCGATGGAATGATTAAAGCATTGGTTTATGTTTGATGTCAATATTGGATTTATACAGATGCAAACTTTTGCTTTAATCGAGACAGGGGAGCTGTTGGAGTGATTGAGGCTGCGCGGCAGGCAAAAAAAAACCGGCATTTGCCGGTTTCATGGGGTGAGATCAGAGATGTTAGTTAGTGTCGCTAGCCTTAAATCGACCACGGAGATATTTCTCAACATAATCATCGATTTCTTTTAGGCGGACTTCAAACGTATCAATCATTCTCTCTTGTTCAGCCTCAGGTAACTGCCTAAACAGACGTAACATTTTGCTCTCATTTGGCTTGAGGCCTGAATCTTCAGATACTTTCTCTCCAAGCAACCAAGTTACAGACACATTGGCAGCTTCCGCGAGGGCAATTGCGGACTTTTTACTGATTACTCCTTTCTTAAACCACCCATTCACCGCTTGAGGTGTAACTCCAGCAATGCGAGCCATATCCGCCTTGCTGATCCCTCTTTGAGTAATTTCTTCCAAACGAGCAATCAGTTGGTTGTTGAGTTCTTCAGTGTTTTTCATAAGCCCATTGTAAAGGTTTAGTTTATAGTCACAATAAATTAAAAATTTGCATTGAATATAAACCTATGCTTTATTATGCCTAACTTAACGAGGAGATAGATATGACAGCCCTTGATAACGCAATTCGAGTAGCTGGCTCAGCCAATAAATTAGCATCAACGCTTGGAGTAAGCGGCATGGCAGTAAGTCAGTGGAAAACAAAAGGTATTGTGCCTTCATCGCGAGTTTTACAGGTTTTTAATGCAACGGGCGTTACGCCTCATGAATTACGTCCTGATCTATATCCGAATCCGACGGATGGAATACCTAAGGAGTGACCATGCAAACCACCTCTTTTGAAAATCATACTCCGGTGATGAGTATGCAACTGAAAACGGAAAATCAGTATTTGCCCCGTCGGCGTGACGGCAAGAAATGCCGAGCCATTTTGGCCGCCGTTCAGGAATGGGAGTCCTCATTACCTGGGCGTGCGCAAGACCACGTCGCGCAGCTGGTGGCCGAACAGTGGGAGAAACAAAACGGGCGCGGTATCAGCGTCAATAAACAAAATCTGTATCGCTACCTGAAAAACGAGGGCGGTTCAGAGAAGTACACCAGTTATGTCATCCAGCTTTCGGCGGCGATCGCTGATGCAATGCCGATAGAGATCGCGCGCAAACATGGCCTAAAACATGGCTTAACTGAAACTGAGCTGGTGGCCAATGCAATCAAAGAATGCAGCGAAGCGCACCAGGCCAAGTTACTTGGCGCACCACTGCAGAAACTAGAGCGTGAAATACGGGAAGCTGCAATTGCACTTTTTAACATGCTCCCTGCAGATGCGGCGGGACCACTACTGGCGAGCATCAGCGCCGTAGCGCCGCAGTTTTTCTAATCGAGTTTTGACAATGACCACCAGCACCAGCTGGTTAATAAGAGGTTTCAGATGGCCCGCATCAGAACAGTTAAACCTGAATTCTGGACAGATGAGAAGGTGGTGGAATGTTCAATTCCAGCGCGTCTCCTGTTTATCGGGTTGTTCAACTTCGCCAACGATATGGGATGCCTTGAGCGTTCGCCAAAACGGTTGAAGATGCAAATCTTCCCTGCGGACGCGCTCGATTGCGAACCACTAATACAGGAACTGATTACTCATGGATTACTCACTGAGTATTCAGTGAATGATGTCTGCTATTTGCAGATTAAAGGTTTCCTTAAGCATCAAAAAATAAACAGGCCTTCGGCCTCAAAAATACCTCTTCCGCCAGAATTCACTGAGTCTAAGGCAGGAAAGGAAGAAAAGAGAGCTCCTAATCAAGGAGGGCTCAGTGAGGACTCAGTGAATCCTCATGGAGGACTCACTGACGGAAAAGGAAGGGAAGGGAAGGGAAAAGGATCAAACCCCACTCTCTATGCGCAGGAGAGAAATTTTCCCCAGCAACCTCAGTATCTACCTGGAGTGGATATTCCGATCGGAAAATTCACCATGCACGACCTTTGGCTGCCGTCACAGGACTGGCCGCGACTGGCTGCTACCTGGGGTATAGCGCTTCCCGAACCGGCATACCTGCCTACAGAGCTGGCAGAGTTCATCGCGTACTGGAAATCCGAGGGGAAAGTGTTCACTCAGATTCAGTGGGAGCAGAAATTTGCCCGCAGCGTGATAAGTGCCAGAGCCAAATCTAAACCACAACCAGCAACCGGAGGTAATGGCCATGCAGGAATTCAACCAGCTAACACCGCATCCCGGGCAGTTCAGGAAATTCAGGCAGCCAGAGAGCGCTGGGAAAAGCAAAACGGACTTGCTGGCGGCGGATACGGCTTGGCGGCTATGGACGGTAATGGGGGAGATATTCTCGAACCGGTGGACCCAGAAGAACGGGGCGGCGCCCTCGGATATGTGGATTGCCCAGATTGGATCGATGAGTGATGCCCAGATTATGCTGGTCTGCAGGCAGTGTATGGAGCGCTGTGCGGCGGGAAACACATGGCCGCCGGATCTTGCTGAGTTCGTTGCGCTGGTGTCAGCCAGCGGTGCTAATCCATTCAATCTGACATCCGATGCAGTGATGGCGGAGTACAAACGCTGGAGAAACGAATCTTATCGATACTCGGGCAGCGACAAATATCCATGGAAACAGGATGTTCTGTATCACATTTGCATTGAGATGCGCAGAACCGGAGTTGAGAGGAACCTGACGGAGGGAGAGCTGAAAAAACTGGCAGAAAACTTACTCACGAAATGGACTAAACACCTGGCTAACGGGTTTTCGATTCCTCCGATTCGTCGGCAGTTGGCAGCACCGAGGCATCCAGCTGGGCCGACGCCAGCGCAGGTTCTGATGGAAGAGTACAAACGCCGCAAGGCGGCAGGTTTAACCAAGTAAACGAGTTTTGACCATGACCAAACAATCAAAAACCAAAGTAACCAAAGCACAGATGGTGCTTGCCATCGTTAGCCGGACGCCAGAATGCGTCCTGCAGGATGTCTGCGATGCGCTGGACTTGCAAGCCAGTACAGCAGGTAACTTGCTGCGGCAACTCCATGCCGCGGGAAAACTCCATCGTACCCATAACGGTTGCCAGTATGTCTACCGGGTTGTTGCAGGCGTTGAGGTTCCCGATGTTGCCCTGCCGCAGACTGCAACACCATTATCTGAAGAGGATGTGAAGAAAGTCCAGGACGCACTGGCCCTGGCGAAGACGCTGGAAGACAAAAAGCTGTGGCGCCGGGCTGCGACTGTTTACACATCGATGCTTGGGATGACTACAACAGCAAACGAACTCTGGTTGCTTGCCAAAATGCGTAACCGCTGCCTGCGCAAAGCGACGAGGTGCTGATTATGCCTAAAATGGAATCAACAGCAACTGGTACGGGATGTCAAAGCTAAGTTTAAATATCCCGGGGTGAGGCAAAGCTGAGATGTCCGCTGAGTGCCAGGAGCGGACATTACTGACACAAACACAACCAGCAAATGGATTACCGGGCAGCCCGGGGGCGACATTTCCGGGAGACAATCAACTGGAAACATTTTAATGTGAGAGTTTATGCAGGTCACAGCGTATGTATTACCATATGCCATTGGAAGAATGATGCATGCTACCTTTGAGTGTGGAATAACCAGAAGCCTATTGCGCCGGAGGATGTCTTGCCATGTTGACCGATCTCAGCAGAGATGAAAGTAAAAGACTTGCGGCAATCGACTTGTTGAAAAATCCTGACAAGGGCCGGGATGATGCGTTAAAAAAATATACTCATCTAATATGCCAATTGCTGAACATGCCGATGGGCTTTGTTTCTGTTCTCGATGAAGAAAAGCAATACATCAAATCAGCCCAAAATGTTGCCGTCACGGAAATCAGCCTGAGCGAGGCATTTTGCGTACAGACCCAGGAACAGAGTAAGACATTCATTTGTCATGACACTCATCAGCACCCTACCTTTCGTGACTATCACGCGGTGAAAGAGGCTCCATTCATTCGCTTTTATGCAGGCTGCCCACTTAAAACCCAGGATGGAGTACCCATAGGTACCTTGTGTATCCTCGATACTCAGCCTAGGGAACTTTCAGACGAGCAGCTCGATCTTTTTGAAAAGATTGCAGGACTTATATCGGATTTTCTGGCCTCGTGGCACTCCGTCGGCTACCTCGATATAGTCACGCTATTACCAAACCGGCAGCGACTGCTGAAGGATATAGAGGTTTCAACTGAAGGCGCATTCAGGCTCGTCATTATTGATTGTATTGATATGCCATTAGCCTACGAAATGGCTCGCTCACTCGGTATGACTGCCGTAGAAAATCTACTTCGTAATATGGTCGCAGAGCTGCAGATCCGCCTGCCTTTAGAAGGGCCGCTCTACGCCGTGGCAGTTGGACGATTTGCCTTTTTTACCCATAAGGAAAAAACTCGGACATTAGAAGATATCTCTCAAAGCCTTCAGGGGATCCAGGCCAGGTTTACCCCTGAAGTTCCCCTTGATCTGGATATTCACATGGGTGACTCCGGGCTTTGCGATAAATCTCTGACATCGAATGAAATACTGCGCCGTGCAGTCAGCGCATTGCATGAAGGGATAAGTCAGGGGCGCCGGTTTACAGTTTATGATGACGCACTGGATAGCCGTAAGAAGACTGATTTCAGCCTTCTTACTGAAGTTAGACAAGCGCTACAAGAAAACCAGGGCTTATATCTGGTTTATCAGCCGAAAATCTCACTGGTGACAGGGCGTGTGACGGGAGCCGAAGCTTTGCTTAGATGGCAACATCCTAAAAACGGCGAAGTGTTGCCGGGTGTGTTTATTCCTCTGGTCGAAAAGACCAGCCTGATGCGTGAACTCACAGCATGGGTTATCGATCACACGATTGTGCAACTGAGTGCCTGGCAAAGCCGTGGAGTTTCTTTACCTGTGTCGATTAATCTGGCTGCCAGTGATTTTTCAAGACCAGATTTCTGCGATGAGCTGGAACAGAAAATGCTGGACGCGCGTCTGGATCCCGCCCTGCTGGGGGTGGAGTGTCTGGAAACCGAGAAGATGCTGGAAAGCCCCGCTGCACTTATCGGCCTGGACATGCTCAAACAACGCGGATTTAAAATATCTCTGGATGATTTTGGTTCCGGATACAGCAACATTAATTACCTGCGACAAATCCCGATGGACATCATCAAGCTTGACCGCTCTATTGTGAGTAAGGTTGCTGGCGACAATGCCAGCCGCATCATTGTTCGCAACGTTATCACACTCCTCAAGCAGCTCGACTATATCGTTCTGGCCGAAGGAGTCGAGGACGCCAGGACCGTTGATATTTTAAGAAGGCTGGGCTGCGATGAAGTTCAGGGCTATTTTTTTGCCAAACCGATGACCCCTGATGCTTTTGAAACCTGGTATCACGGCAGAGACGAAGCCTTAAAGTGAACGAGTATTAAGTAAAAACGTATGCTCGCCTGTCCGTAATATATAAATAAGAAGGGAGCTGGTCACCCTGACCTGCTCTTCATTGATTATCAGCGGCCGATTTTAGTTCTGCATCCGGGTAATCATGACAAATTCTCACTTCCGTTTCTCGCTCACAGTGGACCTTTAGCAGCAGATAGCTGTCTGCTATGTGACATAAGCGGATAGCTTAACCTGGAAAGGTCCTTGATCAGACATTGTGTAACCTTTTATTGTTTGGTAAATGCAGCAGGAGTACGTTCGATGGCTAAAATGTTTAGCACTAATAGCTCGTCTTAGTTCGCTACAAGCTCCAAACCTCCTGACGTTTCTACGGAAAAGAGAGTTTAAACTGGGTGGACTATGATGTTTAGATAAGAATCATAGTACAATGCGATAGTTCCGAGGTTTTAGCTAGGTAATGCGGTAACAACTATATCCTATCAAGTCGATGTACTTATTCGGTTCAGTATTTTTACATTGACAATTCCGTGAAATTATGAGCAAATTGATTGTGTAATAATTTTATTGTCTTTGATTAGTTTTAATGCAGGATTCATAAAAATCATTAATCTTAGCTAGGAATTATAATTATGCACGCAATTCTTCAACAGTATGTCCAAGATCTCTCTGCTCAATTTGAAATTGAAGCTGAAGAGTCGAAGCTATTTGAATATTTTTGTAACTATGTCATAGCATCAAAAAAATATTTGGGTAGATTCAATCCAATCGACATCACCACACAAGAAGATGATGCCTCATTGGATGGTGTGATATTTATAGTTGATGGGGAATTGATATATAATGTTGACGATGCTGAGGCAGCATTTAATACTTACAAAACATCATTACCCGTTGAAATAATTCTTACACAAGCAAAATCTGGGGAAAGTTTCTTAAAGAGTGATATATCAAATTTTAAGGTAGGTATAGAAGACTTTCTAAGTTTAGAACCTAAACTTCCAAATGGCATTTATAACACCCAAGCAATTGAAATTCTTAAGTTAATTTTTAAAAATGTCAAAAAAATACATAATAAAAAACCTTCGCTAACGATAAACTTTTGTTCTAGTGGGACATATAATGCAGAGAGAGAGATCGAAGCAACGTTAGATATAATCAAACGTTTTTGCATTGAGACTGACTATTTCAGCAAGGTGGAAGTTAAACCATTAGGTAGAAAGGAGTTGATGGACTTATGGATATCGCTCACAGAAAAAAATGAAGCGGAACTGCAGTTAATTGACTACATCGGTATTGAATCCATGCCGGGTATTCCTCAATCATATATTGCGACTGTTAAAGCCAAGCACTTCATTGAAAAAATAGCAATGGATGAAGACGGAAAGATTAAAGAGTCTGTTTTTGAAGAGAATATAAGGGCTTTTCTTGGTGGTGAGAATAAAGTAAATAAAAAAATCTCAGAGACAATAACAGACGATGAAATAAAATCTAAGCAATTCCCAGTTTTAAATAATGGAGTGACAATTATCTCTCCAGAATTGTCTATTCAGCCGAATACAAAAGTGATAAACCTTACTAATTACCAAATAATAAATGGTTGCCAAACGACTAATACGTTGCATCATCACTATAATCAAATCAATGATGATGTAAGATTAATAGTAAAATTTATTGAATCACAAGATGCAGATGTTGCTAGTAGAATCATTGAAGCTACTAATAGTCAGTCCGCTATTGAGGGAGAAGCTTTTTTAGCGCTTAAAGAAAAAGCGAGGATGGTACAAAAGTTTTTTGACCTAAAGCGTAAGGACGATACGTTAGAGAGTCTATATTTTGAGCGCAGAGAAAATGAATATCGTGGTCACGATATCCAATCAACAAGGATTTATGATATCAAAGAATTAGCTAGATGTTTTATATCCGTATTTAAGGCCGATCCTCATAATGCCGCGAGATATGTGAAGAAAGTTTTGAATCAAAAGGCATCTGGACAAAAAAACCCTGACCAACAAGTGGCAGACCAACAAGAAGTGGCAGACCAACAAGCGGCAGACCAACAAGAAGCAGCAGACCAACAAGTATCTGAAAAAAAAGAAGATGTTATATTTAACCCTTCAGACAACGAGTGCGCTTACTTCGCTTCTGTTTATATACGCTATAAGTATAATACAATGATTAACGGTAAAAGAGAAAATGCGCAAAGATATAACAAATACCGGTGGCATATCGCAATGCTGTACCCTTGGGTGGTTCACGGTAAAGTCGAAAAAATAGAACCAAACTCAAAAAAAATAAATAACTACTGCGATAAAATAATCAAAAGCTTTAAAAGTGATGCTTATATTGCACATTTCTCTAAATGTCACCAGATTATAGACGCAGTAGTTAATGACAGTAATGGTGATGTGACAGATGACCAACTGAAAAGGTCTAGATTTACATCGGCATTGATAGATAAAGCACGAAATCTACTTGGTTAAAATATTTAATTATGCCGAGTAAAAAGGAAAGCTAAAGTTAGAGAGCTTTAGCTTTATTTATATTAATAAAATATTATATAGCCGAAAGATGCCATAAAGGCAATGTCCGCTCTTCGCTCTAAGCGGTCTTAGAGACGGTCATGGGTATATTACCAGACGCAGAAATCCTGCGAGGGTAGGGTTATTCCGCCTTTGCTGTTGAGAAAGGTAGTTTAATTTGCACCCGTCATCACTCTCATTGATTAAATCACGGAGTGGAGATTACTGCGGTCCACAGTTCTGACAAACAGTGAAAGAGAAGGCCTGCGTAAAGAAAAAGGTGTCGCGATGCGTGATGAAATTACCTTATGACAGACCTTGCGGTGATTTACGGCACCGGGCGGATTCCGGACGCTGTGAGCCCACTCATTGCCACGAAGCCTGATTCTGCTGTACCTCAGGCCATATGATAGCCTGGGCAACAATCACATCCTGCCCATTAAACGTCGCGGCGGGGGAACCATACAGTTGATAACCAAGCGCCAGTGCTTCTGAAACTCGATGACAAAATTTAGCGTCATCCTTACCTGTCAGGAGACGATAACGAGGAAGACCATCCGGAGGTTCATGGCCCTTATTTTTTATTTCTGGGTTGCTCATGGTAGTGCTCCTCTTCAATTTTAGTCTTTTTGGCTCTGTCGTTATTTTTATCTTCACAAAACCATAAAAAATCATAATGGTCAATCTGGGCCATGCGTCCAGGGGAGTACCCCCGAGCCCTGGACATCCCCTGTGTGCTAAGAGCGGAATCTAGAGCGCCAGAGGCCCTTTAAAAATTGATGGTTCGTTTTGCAGGGATACTTACATTGCCACGTGTCTACTGACCATCTTAATAAATTCGGGTGTACGCCAGAAGTAGCAACGTTTCTTATCAACGGTGTTGATCACTACAAAAATGACTGTATCCCTGTGATAGCGGATTTCGTCCTTTGTGGAGAAAAGATCAATCTAAACATGAGCATGGGTTAGCGAAAAGTGGCATTAAACGCTTGAACATTTCACCTAACAAGTATACTGTTTATTTATACAGTACTTGCGTGAGGAGCTAGTTATGAAAGTGGAAATCACAATTGATCGCCAAAAAAAATTGCCAGATGGCGCTGTGCCTGCTCTGGAGAAGGAGCTACTGCGGCGATTGGATCAAAACTTTAATAACTGCAGTCTTGTGATTCGTCGGGCCAACTCTGATGGGTTGACCGTGCTTGGTGGAATGGACGGAGATAAAAAACGTGTAGAGGAAATCCTGCAGGACACCTGGGAAAGCGCTGATGACTGGTTCTGTTAAGTTGAGGTCCAGTGGCTTGCCTGGTTTACTTTGAGGATTTTGCTGTGAGTAAAAAACAAGAAATGCCGAACACCGGCTATGCAATTATCAGATGCGACGATGGGGTGATCGTTGCTCGTCTGACATCCTTTCCTGTGTGTGAGCGCGCTCTGATGTACCGGCGCGGCGATACTGTTTCGTTTATGCCTTTGCAGCCGGATGAGATCGTGGGGACTCTCTCTCTATTTTCACAGATGATTGAAAAGGCAAAGTCTGGAGTTGGTTACCAGGTTCCGCCTGGTTCTGTTACAATCCCGTCATAGGCCTGAACAACCTATACCTGCTGCGTCGCGGAGAGAAACCATGACGCAAACCCCCGAAGTATCAAAATCCCATCAGACTGGTGCTCCTTCAGCGAGCGCCGGTTTGCTTTCGTCTTCAAAACTAACTTTTCGCCAGCAGGAAGTTTTCGATCTGCTGGTGGCCTACATCAATCAGCATGGCTACCCACCTACGCTATCTGAGCTGGCCGATATGCTCGGCGTTAGCTCGTCTAATGCTGTCCTGTTGCATCTGCGTGCGTTAGAGAGAAAAAATTTTATAAAACTCTCTCGCCGTGTCTCCAGAGGAATTTCCATCGTCGGGCGAAAGGAGCCTATGCTCGCCGTGCAGCTGCTGCAGGAAATGATCGCTGAAGAACCCGGAGCGCGGGAAAGAGCGATTGAGTTTTTGCGACTGTTCGGTGATCAGCCATGAAGAAAAGTTGGTTTTTACACGAGCAGCTTTCAGAGACTGAGGCTACAGAGCTGGTGGAGCGATACCGTAAAAATAACTGTGTGGTTGAGAAGAGCTTATCCAGAGACTTTGCATCGTGGGAGATCCGCGTGTTGTTGCCGGAATCGAAGAAGCCGCCACGGATTGACAGGACCTACATACAGAAGATGTGGAGGGACTGATGCGAGCTTTGCTTAACGTGGATATTGCACGCCATCTTGGAATTGTGCTGCTTAAGCCGGGTAGTGAATTAATGCCGTTATTCGGTGCCGGCCGGGTTCTTGTTGAAATGCCGCCGGCAAGCATGAAAAAGATACCCAGCGGACGTCTTCCTGATGCCCGGCAGCCGTTGCGGGATGATATGGGGATCAGACCTTTTTTCATGAAGAAGGCAGTTATCACTGCAGCTGGTGGGGTTAGTGCCCTCGAGTCATGGTTGCGTAGGCAGGTTAAAAACTGTCAGTGGAAACATTCCGATTACCATCACCATGAGCTTGTCCCGTTTCGCCATTCGACGGGTGTAATAATCGCATGCTGGCACTGTGATAATGAGCTGAAAAACCAAACGGAACAAACCCTCGATCAACTGGTAGGTGTTAACAACGCTGACTGGGTAATCGACACTGTCCGCATCGCGCTTGGTCTGGACGCTCAGCGCTCATTGTCACTGGCGGAGCTATGCTGGTGGGCGGTAGGCGCCGGGATTGGCGATGAAATTACAGAAGAAATGGCGCGCCGATCCCTGCGTATTAAAGACGATGGCATTAAATCGGTTTACAGGGAGAGTGAGATTGTTCCGTCGGTACCGGCCACCAGTATTCTTTCTCCCCGTCTCGAAAAAACAATCAAGCCAACGGCAATAACAACGCCGGGCAAACCTCTGGTTCCTGTGAACGTCGATCCTGTTGCTCCGGCGACACTATTCGCGAGACCTAAGCGGAGCCGATGGTTATCAGCTGATTTTATCTCATGGGTTAAAACACAACCGTGTATGTGCTGCGGGCAGCCTGCAGATGATGCACACCATCTTATTGGCTGGGGGCAGGGCGGCGTAGGCACCAAGGCCCACGATGTTTTTACGATCCCATTATGCCGCAAGCACCACCGTGCTTTGCACCATGACCCTGCCGCTTTTGAGCGTGAATACGGCACCCAGCCGGTATTGATTATTAAATTGCTGGACCGGGCATACTCGCTCGGCGTTCTGGCGTAGTAAGGAGAAGAACAGAATGACACCACGTCAACGCCGTCTACACCGTGCAGGATTAGAAACAGTGGCCGCCGCCCCGCGCAAAAGCTGGCTGGGCCGATTCACTCCCCTTAATGGCATTCAGTCCGCCTGGATAAAATCTCTGCTTACTGTATGGGGAGAAGGTATGAGAGGAGGTGCGGCCCCGCGCAAACCATCAGGACATTCATGCTGGCGAGGTATGAAGGGTGATCACTGGTCAGATAGAGCATTAGAGCGCTTTACGGCAGCAATCGAGCAGGCAAGGAGTGAAGGCTATCGCGGGCGGCAGGCACTAAGCAGGGCGCATGCCATTTTGTGGCCGAAGCCTGCAACGCTCGCCATTGACGCTGCGATCACTGAGGATGATGTTGAATTTGTTGAACGATGTGTACTGGCGATATTTGAAACGGGCGATCCGGTTTATCTCGTTGGCGTTAACTATTACACCACCCGTAAAAAAATCTCAGACATAACACGGGAATTACAGCTGGTGGCTCCATGGTTAACAGACAGTGAGGCCCGGAAAAGAGTGCGCTGGTGCCTAGAAATATTCAGAGCAAAAGCTTTCCTGGCTGTTCATAAGGCGATTCATGTGGATTAACAAAAAGTGCTATTCCCCCTTTTTGGTATTGAAAACGGGCCAGAAAATCAGATAATCCCTTCATGCTTGGCAGAGCTGCGCCACTCGGCAGCGGCAAAAAGCGACAATCTGAATATAACGAAGACCCCGCGCATGCGGGGTTTTTGCTTTCCGGCGATACGACAGGGGTATTCGCGAGATGCGCTGCATCAGTACCCCTGTCATATCGCCGAACTCTGCTTGAAAAGTGACTTTTAGTGAAAGTTGTAAAAGTGACTTTTGATGAGATTTTGTCGAAAAAATTTTTATTTTTTACCGCTTAATTGGAATTTTTTGGCTTTCACTCTGAGATAATTGGCTGGCAGTAGTAGTTTTCGTAAACCAATTAATTCAGGAGTAGAGATGCGCGCATATTTATTTTTCTTCGTTTTTATACCTAGTTTGAAAATTTTCGTTCAGCACTGGATGTAGATACGAACAAAGAACTGTAAATGCACATGCCAGCCTAAGCTGGTGATTTAGTTCCATAAGTGAGAAGCCCCGCATTCCGGGGCTTATATAATGACTTATCGCGGTTTTGGAACAGGTCTGGGATTGATGGGTCTGTGGCTCCCAGGATTCGGCTCGTATGTATCAATGGCTCTGATGCTCATATCGCTCTTTTACGGGTAAATCCCCTGCAAACCATGACCACAGACTTTCCCACCGAGTTAGTTCTGGTTGAATGTCGTGCAGATCGAGTACTATCGTGGCGCGCCGTTGGGCGGCATTTTTAAGAACGCTCCACGGTTTGGAGTCCAGGGATTGAAGTTCATTAAACCGTTTCAGTAGTGTTTCATCATCCAGACTATCAGAGATGCTGATGAGTTGGAGGTATTTTTTTGCGTGCTCAGACGAAATACCCTCCTGCTTTCCAGGCTGGAAAATAAATTGTGCTGCCGAAAGGGTTGCTACCGAAACGCCAAAAATAAAAGCATTACTAAAAGGTGCAAAAGCTGTGCCGCCCAAGACGATGAGAAAAAGAGACATAGTTTTATCCATCCTACCCATTAGGGTAGAAAACATATTTTCAAGAAAATAAGAGTAATGAAGATCAAAAATCACGTCGTCTCGGCACATAAATCACCTATTTAGATTTTGCGGGTGCAGCCGGTGGCTTTGCAGGCGCAGGTTTTGGTTTAGGTCTAAGTCCAGGCGGCATATGGTCACCTACAACTTGACGAGTTTTATTCATATAGAATTTTCCTCTTGCTGGTTGTTAGTCTTCGCAAACCTACAATAACAGAAGGGGAAATATGCCGCCACTGTGCGGCACCTATTCAGAGGCTGCGCATTTGCGTGGCCTTTTTCGTTTCAGGCTCACGGGAATCATCATCGATACGGCTCGTTGTTAAATCAGCCCGATGGGCCTGACCCCCTACACGCACAAAGCACCCCGTTAATCCGGAGGTGGAGTATGTATCGAATGGACAAGCTAACAACAGGTATTGCCTACGGAACGTCCGCAGGTAACGCGGGGTTCTGGATGTTGCAATTGCTCGACAAAGTATCCCCATCCCAGTGGGCCGCTATTGGTGTTCTGGGAAGTCTGGTATTTGGCTTGCTGACATACCTGACGAATCTGTACTTCAAAATTAAAGAAGACCGGCGAAAAGCTGCTCGAGGTGAATAATGTCTCCGACACTACGTAAAACTGTTCTTGCGGCGGTGGGCGGCGGGGCCCTGGCGATTGCCTCTGCACTCATCACTGGCCCGATGGGTAATGATGGGCTTGAGGGAATGCGATACTCCCCTTATCAGGATGTGGTAGGTGTCTGGACGGTTTGCTACGGCCACGCAGGTAAAGACATCATGCTCGGCAAAACCTATACCGAGGCAGAGTGTCGGGCGCTACTAAATAAAGACCTGAATACCGTCGCCTGGCAGATCAACCCTTACATCAAAAAACCGATCCCAGAAACAATGCGTGGGGCTCTGTACTCATTCGCCTATAACGTCGGAGCCGGGAACTTCCAGACCTCTACTCTGCTTCGCAAAATCAACCAGGGTGACCAGAAAGGTGCGTGTGATCAGCTGCGCCGCTGGACCTATGCCAAAGGTAAGCAGTGGAAAGGACTTATTACCCGGAGGGAAATTGAGCGTGAAGTGTGTTTATGGGAGCAAAGATGAGTCGCTTAACCGCCGTTATCATCGCAATAGCAATCCTGCTAATGTCCTGTGCCATTTCATGGCGTATGGGATGGAGTTCCCACGCTGATCACATCAATGCTCAGGCTGCGAAGAAGAGAGAGAAGGCCGAGAATGCCATTAAGCCTGTAGAGGAAAAGGCCGCGACTGCTAACGAAGCGGGTAAGGTCATCTACAAAACAATAACCCGCGACGTGGTGAAATATGTTCAGTCTCCGAATCGTACTGTGTGTAGGTTTGATGATGCTGCTGTGCAGTTGCGTCAGCGCGCCATCGATGCTGCCAACTCCATCCCCGGATTTGATGAGCCCGCCGTGCAAAGCAAGTGACGCAGGGAATGACAGCGATGAAGATTTACAGTCTGATGTAGAAACCGCTCAATGCCTGCGCCAGCTCCGTTTGGATAAGTATCGCTGGCAGGCGTACTATCGGGCGGTGAGTAAGTAACAGGCATAGCACATGAAATAAGTGGCCTTAAGTGAACAAAAAATCTGAAAACAAGACATTCAAGCTTTCAGCATCGAAATGTTTGTATCTAATTCAGGGGATGTCATGCACTATAGGATCTCAAACCACTCTTAACTAAGTAGCCACTCATGACAGTAAACTTACTACCACAACTACCATGCGGTTATCGTTACGGCATTGAGCGCTCGATCCGGCCCCAGACTGGTGCGGAATTTTTTCCGCCACAAGGGTGTGTTATCAAATCTGTTAACTTTGGGGATGGTGTGGTTATTTGTGTGCCCATCCAATGGTACATTAAACAATTAGATTTATGGGTCACTGTCTAAGGAACCATCGAATAATATGTTAGTTACTGGTGACTAACGGATCATTGCGCTAAAAAAATAAGCACAGACGTCTGTTGTTCTGGTTAATGTTCTTGAGAATCGCGAATTACTGGTCTAATAAGCTATTCATCCATTTAAATGATATCGATGGCTGAAATGAAGCTATCCTCACGTTACCACTGCCAGCCAACACCGAAACGGCAGAGGTCATTTAGCAAGCAGAAAATCTCTCCCGGGTGGCTCCTGAGAGATTTTAGGTTTCTAACTGTTACTAACCAAAGGTCGCATACCTATGCGGCCTTTTTTTAGTCGGTTTAATGGTTTGAGGACATCCTGGACGAAAATATTTGATAAAACCAATCAGGGGAAACAGGAATGACCTGTGAGCGGATTTACGAATCGGCGCGAACGTCTATCCCCGATAAGGGATAAAATAACCGATATCCCTTGTCGGGGATAAAAATGAGGAACAACAACATGAAAACGCTAAAACTTACATTTTCAAGATTTGAATCTGTCTCAGGCGAAAGGGATGAATCCACTATTACGCCTGAGACCCAACCCAATCATTCACAAGGTTGGAAAATTAATATAGTAGGTTTGGCAATTTTTAAAGGAACTGAGTAAATTCCTTGGCTGAATCATTTAGTCCAAATTCTTTCAAGTTATCAATGACAGCCTGCCTGGAATCAGGTGTTAATTGAGTCATCAAAAAACCAACGACACATTTCAATTGCCCAATTTCCTTGTTCAATTCGTCGATTGTTTGGGCGTTTGATTCCATTTCTAGGCGTATATGCTTCTTGATCATATCTATTCCTTAAGCAGAGCTAATCAGCCATTCCTCTGCAAGTACAATGTTTAACTGTGTCCCACCACAGATAGGCTGAGCCGCAACCTTACACTCTGAGCTTTCACAGTAACACCCTGATATTTAACCAGTAGCCTCGCATCTGCGGGGCTTTTTTATTCGCAAAAGGTAACGCGATGAAGAACTTAAAAATTGCATACGTAGACGAGAAGCTGGAGGGGATTGAGTGTGACGGATTGTCCTGCTCATCGCTGCCCGTTTCAGAGTTTCCCATCGACAGTACCGCTTTAACTCTTCTCCCTCAACTCATGCTCGAGGATGCTTATGCCGCCACGAGCTAAACGACCTTGCCGGCACAGAGGATGCGCGACTGTGACCAATGATGTCGGTGGATACTGTGAGATGCATCGGCAGCAACACGCTGGTGATGGCTGGCGTAACTACCAGCCCGGAAAAACTCGGCAGGAACGTGGTTATGGTCGACCGTGGGAAATTAAACGGGCCCGTATCATGAAGAGGGATAAATACCTTTGTCAGAACTGCAGGCGAGACGGTATTGCCACGAAAGCCTCAAGTGTCGACCACATCATTCCTAAAGCTCATGGCGGTACCGATGATGACTTTAATCTGGAGTCATTGTGCTGGACCTGCCACAGCAAGAAAACAGCAACAGAGAGAACCCGATGAAGAGTTTCAAAATTGAATACGTTGATGGCGTTTTGACCGTTCTGGAGACGGATGGTCAGTCACGAATGAATGAAGCCGTGCATGGCATCCATTTTGAGCATGTCCAGGGCGGCCGCCCACTGCTGAAACTGACGATTGCGCATGATATTGCACCGGCACCGGCTGCTGAGTCGGCTCAGGAACCTTTAGTGGGTGAGCTGGTACAGGATCAACAATCTCCGTTTCCCGGCGGTCGTCGTTCCCGCCATCGTAGGGGAGGTAAGCAATGATGTTTAAACGCACGGATCTGACGCTCTCCATGTTCTATGCATCCAGCGCTGATGCAGACGGGAACAAAGTGGCTACGTTGACGATGCAGGTAATTGCAGCAGAGGTTGGAGCCGTCCAGACCAGCCAGCTGCGATGTATAACCGATAGCGCGAAGAAAAAAACGTATAGCGTAGGTGAACAATCTGTCAGTAATGGTTCCGATCCGTTGCTGGTCGCGATTGAGAATTACTGGCGTCAGAGCACGGATGTCGTCGTTAAAGGATTGATCGCCGAGGTGACCGACTTCATCGCAGGGAACATCAACTCAGTTAGCACCTGGATCGGTCAGTTTGGGATGAAGGTTTTCGAGAACCAGCCATTAGATGAACGGCTTCCAGAAAGCGTACTGCAGGTCGATGGAGAATCTGCTACAGCGACAGGATCCTGACCGCCGGTATAACAACTGGTGTTCATTGAACGTCTGAGATATGCCGGCCCACGCAGTGCGAACCGTATTCGCCGCCGGCGCAGCCGGAATGACGACCTCCACCTCGACTGAGGCAGCTGCAGCCAGGGGGGAGGGGGGATCAAATCCCTGACCCCTTTCGCGCTTCGGGACTGCCCGTTGAAGTCTATTTTTACACGCCAGAAATAAGAAACTTTTTTCCGGAAGGTTTCATCTATCAAAGGAACGTTTATGGCCGGAGGAATTCGATCGTCCGGTGGTGGCCGAAAACCCACTTTACCCACCGGGCAAAAAAGCAAATTAACACGTATTGCGCCTCCCGCTGAGTTAATGGGGGAGGCGGCAATAAGAATGTGGAAGACGCAAAGCAAAATACTCATCGACCGAGGGGTGTTTGAGCTGGAGGACGCACCTTTGTTGCTGGCTTACTGCAATGCTTTTCATCTGATGCTCGAAGCCGAAAAAATGCTGGCCAGCGGACTGACCTCAGAAAGTGAAATGGGGGGCTTGAAAAAACACCCTGCAGTTAATGTCCGGAATGACTCGGTTTCCCAGCTTGCCCGCCTCGGCTCTCTGTTGGGGTTAGATCCGCTCAGTCGTCTTCGCATGACCAGCGGACAAAAGGATCCGGACGATGACGGGAATGAATTCGATGAGTTTGACTGATGGCTACCTATCCGAACGTCAATGCGGCGAACCAGTATGCGCGGGATATCGTTGGCGGGAAGATTCTGGCGTGTCAGTTAACGGTACTTGCCTGTCAGCGACATCTGGACGACCTCGAACGAGCAAAGGATCCCCACTGGCCCTACCGCTTCGATAAAAACAAAGCAGAACGATTTCTTCGTTTTGCCCAGAAAATGCCTCATACCTCAGGGGAATGGGCCCGGCGTAAACTCCGGATTGAATTTGAAGCCTGGCAGAAGTTCGCTCTTGGCGTACCGTTTGGATGGGTACACAAGAAGACAGGCCTGCGTCGTTTCTCTGAAATCTATATCGAGGTGCCCAGGAAGAACGGGAAATCCGCTATTGCCGCTGCTGTAGGAAATTATATGTTTTGTGCAGATGGCGAGCATGGTGCAGAAGTCTATTGCGGCGCCACGACTGAAAAACAGGCATGGAAGGTATTTTCTCCGGCGCTGCAAATGGTGAAAAAGCTGCCGGCATTGCGGCAAAAATTCTCGATAAAACCTTGGGCAAAAAAAATGACGCGCCCTGACGGTTCGGTTTTTGCTCCTGTGATCGGTGACCCGGGGGATGGTGATTCGCCATCATGCGCCATCATTGATGAATATCACGAACATACTACTGATGCGCTTTACACCACCATGACCACCGGTATGGGGGCTCGTGAACAACCGATGACACTGATCATCACCACCGCCGGCTATGACATTACATCCCCTTGCTATGAAAAGCGTACTCAGGTTGTCGAGATCCTGCGGAGAACCCGTAATGGCGAGGAAAATGAAACCATATTTGGGCTGATTTATGGCCTTGATGACGATGATGACTGGACGACTCCTGAGGCATTAATCAAGGCAAACCCCAACTATGGCATTTCGGTAAAAGCAGATTTTCTCCGGGCTAAACAATTATTGGGTATGTCGACGCCCGGGCAGACAAACAAGATTCTGACCAAGCATTTCAATCGCTGGGTAAGCGCAAAATCAGCTTATTACGACCTGAGAAAATGGATGGATGCAGCCGATAAAAACCTTAAGTTGTCAGATTTTGAAGGGGAAGAATGCTGGCTGGGTATAGATCTGGCCTCGAAAGTTGACCTCAATGCCGTGGTTCCAGTTTTTCGTCGTGAAATAGACGGAATAACACATTTTTACTGTGTTTCTCCTCTGTTCTGGGCACCAGAAGAAACCATTTACTCGCAGGAGACCGCGCTGAAAAGTACCGCAGAACGTTATCAGTCCTTTGTCCGGCAGGGTAAGTTGATCCCGACCGATGGTGGCGAAGTTGATTACAGGCTGATATTTGAAACGATCCTGAAGCTGCGGAATACCGTAAAAATTGCCCAATGCCCCATTGATCCTTATGGCGCGACTTCATTACGTCACATGCTTGAGGAAGAGGGGCTTGAGCCTGTCGAGATAAGACAAAATTTTACCCATATGAGTGATCCTATGAGAGAGATTGAGGCTGCGCTCATCTCGGGGAGATTCCATCATGACGGACACCCTGTCATGAACTGGTGTATTTCCAATATCGTCGGCCAGTACCTTCCCGGAAGTGACGATATTGTGCGTCCCGGGAAAGAAGGGCGGCAGAACAAGATAGATGGTGCGGTTGGTTTAATGATGGGGCTGGGGCGCGCCATGCTCAACAGTTCAGTGATGACATCCGTATACGATGAGGAAGATATAGCATGCTAATTTCAGTTCTGAGTTTTATTGTCGGCCTCACTGGTGCTGGATTGTTATCCGCAGGTGCCTGGCTTATTTCTCCATCAGTGGGATTGATAACAGGAGGGATTATTTGTCTGGGCTGGTCATATATGACAACCCGGGCCTTTTCCTCCGGCATCAGCAATGGCGGAGGTAAATAATGTTCCTACCCCAGATGTTCAGGGGCCGACAATACTCGGGTAATAGCTTCTGGGAAGCCATGCTGGGCGGGGTTCGTTCAAGCCAGAGCAAAACTGGCATCATAATCACGCCGGAAACCGCTCTTGGACTTTCAGCGGTCCGGGCCTGTGTCACCCTCCTGGCGGAGTCAGTCGCGCAGCTGCCGTGCGAACTCTACCGGCGGGATAAAAATGGCGGGCGCCAGCGTGCGACGGACCACCCGGTTTATGACCTGATTCACTCCCAGCCCAACAGGAAAGACACCTCATTCGAGTATTTCGAGCAGCAGCAGGGGTTGCTGGGGCTTGAGGGAAATTGCTACTCGATCATCGAACGGGACGGAAAAGGCTACCCGAAAGAGCTGATCCCCATTAACCCGAAAAAGGTCATTGTGCTGAAAGGGCCGGACGGTATGCCGTATTACGAACTCCCGGAAGTCGGCGAAATTCTGCCGATGCGCATGATGCACCATGTGAAGGTCTTTTCTCTGGATGGCTATATCGGCAGTTCCCCAATTCAGACGAACGCCGATGTTCTGGGGCTGAATCTGGCGGTTGAGGAGCATGCGGCCGCGACATTCCGGCGCGGGACAACGATGAGCGGGGTGATAGAGCGTCCGAAAGAGGCTGCGACCATTAAAAGCCAGGATGCTATTGATCGCCTGCTGGCGAAATGGACCGAGCGCCATTCCGGTATTCACAATATGTTCTCTGTGGCATTGCTGCAGGAGGGCATGAGCTACAAACAACTGTCGCAGGATAACGAAAAGGCGCAGCTGCTACAGTCGCGGCAGTGGGGCGTGGAAGAGGTCTGCCGGCTCTATAAAATCCCGCCACATATGGTGCAGATGCTGGCGAAAGCAACCAACAACAACATCGAGCACCAGGGCCTGCAGTTCGTGATGTATACGCTGCTGGCCTGGCTGAAACGCCATGAGGGTGCGCTGCAGCGCGATCTGCTTCTGCCCAGCGAACGCCGCGATTTGTACATCGAGTTCAATGTTTCCGGGCTGCTGCGAGGCGATCAGAAATCACGCTATGAATCTTATGCGCTGGGCCGCCAGTGGGGATGGCTATCCACTAACGATATCCGGCGTATGGAGAATCTGCCGCCAATTGCCGGCGGGGATAAATACCTGACGCCGCTCAACATGGTCGACAGCGCGAAGATCCTTCCTGGCGATAAATCGCCGACAGCAAAACAGCTGGCCGAAATCGAAACCCTTCTGGCCAGAGCCTGATTATTTCCCGCCGCGCGGGATGACCTGGAAGACAACATGACAACGAAATTAATTAACCTGCCGCACCTGGCAGATATGGTCTTTGGCGTGCCGCATTACGTGACGCGGCAAACAATGGACTCCGTGAAAGCGGTGCTCATCCCCCGTATTCAGGGGATCACCGAAGATGCCGCCATTCAGATGGCATTGAATCCGGGTAAATCACCTGCTGCTGAGCAGGTCCAGCCCACCGGCGGGGTGGCGGTGATCCCCGTTCACGGCATTCTCGTTCCACGCCGGGGGCAGATTACGGCGATGTGCTCCGAGCTGACCAGCTACGAGCGGATCCGCGGGCAGTTGCAGGCGGCGTTAAACGACCCCTCAATCAGCGAAATCGTTCTGGATATTAACTCCGGCGGCGGCGCAGCGGTGGGGTGCAAGGAGCTGGCCGATTACATTTATCAGTCTCGCGATACGAAGCCCATCACGGCGATTGTGAACTACAGCGCGTATTCCGCCGCGTATTTCATCGCATCGGCCTGCAGCAAAATCATCGTCAGCCAGACCAGTGGCGTGGGGTCGATTGGTGTGATCATGGAGCACCTCGATACGTCGAAGATGGAAGAAAAAATGGGGCTGACGTTCACCACCATTTACCGGGGAGATAACAAAAATAACGGCACCCAACATGAACCACTGAGTGAAGAGTCGCTGGGTATGTTCCAGGGCATGATCGACGAAATGTACAAGACGTTTACGGGGTCGGTGGCCGAATATCGCGGCCTGAAGCAGCAGGCCGTCATTGATACGCAGGCGGGGCTGTATTTTGGCCCTGGCGCGGTGTCTGCCGGCCTGGCGGATGAAGTCTCTGACCCCCAGGCGGCGATCAATGCTATCGCGGCAAAGTATCAGCAACCCCGTCAAAAAACCTCCATTCAGATGCAGGCAGCCGCGATGGACCTGCAAACCAAAATGTAACCCGGCGCAAACACAAACCGCGTCACCTTAAGCAGCCAGCAGGCTGCTTTTTTTATGTCTAAAAAGAGAGAAATCAAATGCCACAGATTGAAGAATTGCGTCGTCAGCGTGCGGGTATCAACGAACAGGTTCAGGCCCTGGCAACCATTGACGCCAGCGGCAGCACGCTGACTGCGGAGCAGCTGACGGAGTTTGCGAACCTGCAGCAGCAGTTCACTGATATCAGCGCCAAAATTGAACGCCTGGAAGCCGCCGAACGTGCTGCGGCGCTGGTCGCAAAACCCGTGAAAGCGACTCAGCAGGCCCCCGGCATTATTGTTAAGCAGGAGCCTAAACAGTACACCGGTGCTGGCATGACCCGACTGGTTATGTCTGTCGCCGCAGGCGCAGGGAATCTGCAGGACGCGGCAAAATTCGCTTCAGAAGAGCTGAATGACCAGTCCGTATCGATGGCCATTTCCACCGCAGCGGCGTCCGGTGGTGTGCTTATTCCGCAGAACCTCCACAGTGAGGTGATCGAGCTACTGAGCGACCGAACCATCGTCCGCAAGCTGGGTGCCCGTCCCGTTCCGCTGCCTAACGGTAATATGACGCTACCACGCGTGGCCGGTGGAGCAACGGCAAGCTACACAGGAGAAAACAAAGACGCCAAGACATCAGAAACACGCTTTGATGATGTAAAACTGACGGCGAAAACTCTGATTGCGATGGTGCCTATTTCCAATGCACTGATTGGCCGCGCCGGATTCAACGTCGAGCAGCTGGTCCTGCAGGATATTCTGACCGCCATCTCAGTGCGTGAGGATAAAGCCTTTATGCGCGATGACGGTACCGGCGATACACCGATTGGTATGAAGGCGCGCGCGACGCAGTGGAACCGCCTGCTGCCGTGGGAAGCTGATGCAGCGATCAACCTGAACACAGTTGACGAGTACCTGGACAAGATCATTTTGATGGCGATGGACGGCAACAGCAATATGATCAGCAGCGGCTGGGGCATGTCGAACCGTACCTATATGAAGTTGTTTGGGCTGCGTGACGGCAACGGCAACAAAGTCTATCCGGAAATGGCTCAGGGATTACTTAAAGGATATCCGGTTCAGCGTACCAGCGCGATCCCTGCGAATCTGGGGACCGGGGGTAAGGAGACTGAGATTTACTTTGCTGACTTCAATGATGTGGTTATCGCTGAAGACGGCAATATGAAAGTCGACTTCTCGAAGGAAGCCTCTTACATCGATGCCGATGGCACCCTGGTATCTGCGTTTTCCCGTAACCAGTCGCTAATCCGCGTTGTTACTGAGCATGATATTGGCTTCCGTCATCCGGAAGGCCTGGTGCTGGGTACCGGCGTCCTGTTCTAACCCATCCCTCAGTAAATACGGCCCGCATATGCGGGCTTTTCCCTTTCAGGAGAATGTTATGGCTGCGAAAAATAAAGCAGTGGAGCCGGAAGAAACAGGCACACAGGACAACCATGCGACCGTGGTCGCACAGGCAGAGCGTAAATCCGTTGTGTTCCTTGGGCCGCACCACCGTTATTCCCGTGGAGATATCGCGTGCTTTGAAGGATCGCGCGCCGAAGAACTGGTTAAGCGGCGTATCGCGGTATGGCCGGAGGATGCCGAACGTGCGCTGAAACCGAAGCCGGGAGACAGCGATTTTGATACTGACATTGGATGATGTGAAAACCCAGCTACGCCTGGAACTGGACTTCACGGAGCATGATGCCATGCTCACGCAAATGGTGAACGCCGCGCAGCGGAGCATCGAGCGTGATTACTACTGCAAGCTGGTCACCAGTGATGAAGAGCTGCAGGCGCTCCCGGAGACCGTCCGCGGATTTATCGCGGATGAAGATATCCGGCTGGCTATTCAGTTTCTGGTCAGCGATGCGTATCTGAATGGCCATACCGGACAGTGGCTGGAAACCGCTGCGGTGAGGCATCTTCTTTTCCCCCTGCAGGAGCATACGCTATGAGCCTGAAACCGGGTGATATGAACTGTCGCATTGCAATTAGCTACGTTCAGTCCGGTCGTGGGCCGCTGGGCGAACCGCTACCGGAAAAGCAGGTTGAATCGGGAAAAGCGTGGGCAAAACGGGAGCTGGTATCGGGGCGAAAAGTCCGCACGCTGGATCAGCAGCAGGTGGTGGAAACCTGCCTGTTCACGGTCTATCCGGGCGTGCTGGTTGATATTGACTGGAAAATCACGACGAAAAATCTGGTTTATACCGTCCGGAATATCGACCGCAAAACAGACCGGATCATTATCACGGGGGAGGCTGACGGGCGGCATGATAGAGCTGGCGATTAAGGGTGCGCTGGAGCGCATCACCGGCATGAATGCGTATCCGCTTTTACTGCCGGACACGGTCCAGGAAGGTGCGACCTT
Source organism: Klebsiella sp. C360 (assembly GCF_048822415.1). NCBI lineage: Bacteria > Pseudomonadati > Pseudomonadota > Gammaproteobacteria > Enterobacterales > Enterobacteriaceae > Klebsiella > Klebsiella sp. C360. The sequence continues at coordinate 422,773 of NZ_JBMEZZ010000001.1, read as the reverse complement.
TCAGCGTATCTCTGACCCGGAAATGGTCTCGGGAATGTTGCGAACGGGGATCGTATCTGCCCGTATCCAGGTGAATCTGTACCGTCTCGATGATTACACCTCACTGCTGCAGCTGGATAAAAAAATCTGGACGGAACTGAAGTCCGTCGTTCATGGCCAGCTGGAGGGTATCCCGGTTCAGTATGTGGAGCGAGGCGGTATCCATCAGGATAAAAACCAGCTGACGAATCGTCGCATTCAGTATCGCCTGACCCGCGATTTCATCATTCACTACGTGGAGGACTCCTCGTGATTCGAATGGAAGTTAAAGGGCTGGATGAGCTGGAGCGGCAGTTAATGGCCCTGGGCGAAAAAGTGGCGACGAAGGTATTGCGGGATGCCGGGCGCGAAGCGCTAAAGGTCGTCGAGGAAGATATGAAGCAGCATGCCGGCTTTGACGAAACGTCTGCCGGGCCGCACATGCGGGACTCAATCAAAATCCGCTCTTCCACCCGCAAGGGTAAAGGGAACGCGGTTGTAACGCTCCGTGTTGGCCCCAGCAAGCAGCACCATATGAAGGCGCTGGCGCAGGAGCTTGGCACGGTTAAACAGGTTGCAGACCCCTTTATCCGACCCGCCCTGGATTACAACCTCCAGACCGTTTTGCGCGTGTTAACCGTGGAAATCCGAAACGGCATTGAAAACAGGTAGCATCCGCTGCCGTATAAAAAGAGAGAGAAACATGGCTGATAAAACTTCGCCTGAATATGCGATGTTGCCGGCGGGCACCATTGTGAAATACGGGGAGCCTGGCGCTGCCACGTCAGCGCTGAAACCGCTGATTAACTGTAAAGCGCTGGGTGCAATGGGGCAGACGGGGGGCTTTGTCGACTGCACCACGTTACTGGATAAGCAGAAACAGTCCATCAGCGATCTGCCTGACGGGCCTGAAAAGTCGCTGGGCTTCATTGATGATCCGGGCAATACCGATTTTGCCGCGCTGCTGAACGCAGCAGAGGCCCGCAAGACCATCCAGTTATACGTCGAATTACCCAACAAGCGAACAGCGACGATGCTCCTGGCGCTGTCCGGGTGGCAGATGAATGAAATCGCCGCTCCGGCGAATGAGGTCATCCAGATCACTGTTCAGGGTAAACAGAACAAGATCACCTGGGGAACCGTCGCTGTCTCCGGCGGCGCCTGATTAACTTAACCTGTAAACAGCCACCTTCGGGTGGCTTTTTATTTTTAAGGACTACCTGTGAAAGATAAAGATTACCTGTCCACGCTGAAATCCGCGTTGCTTAAATCGGAGCCAACCGTCATTAAAACCGAGTTATTTGGCGCCACCGTATTCATCCGCCGCCTGACCGGGGATTACCTCATCAGCTACGAAGAGAAAATGGCTGAAACCGCAAAAGCTGGCGCAGCGCGCGAGGCATCGGAGCAAGTCATTCAGATCGTCATCGATGCACTGGTTCAGCCGGATGGAACGGCCATTCCGGATGAATTTAAACCCACGGCAGCCGAGCTGCTGAAGGCCCATGAAAACCCCGAACTGCTGGCCGCTGTGGAAAAAGTGAAGCAACACGCAATCGGCAAGCTGGAGGAAGCGGAAAAAAACTGAGTGACTCGCCCTGGCTGGAGCTGATCTTCTGGCTGGCCGACCGCTGGGGCGAGCCTGACCCATCCAAAATTGCCGCATTGCCGGCCAACACTCTGTACCACTGGCGAGCCTACTTCCTGAAACAAGGCACTTTCCGCCGTCCTGGCGATGAAAACGCGCCACCTACCGAAACCACACCTGCGCCATCCCGGGTCGATGATGAATGCGCGGCAGTCATGAGGGCATTAATGTAATGGCAGACGTCGCATCTTTAGCGGTCGGGCTGCACCTGAACGCAGCCAGTTTTAAATCCCAGCTGCTGGGAGCGTATGGCGATGCGGAGAACCAGTCACGACGGTTCAACCGTAATGCCCAGGCGGACGCGAAAAAGACGGAGGACGCCTATAAGAAGGTCGGTCTGTCGATATCCGGGATGGCCAGCCGGCTGGCGGGGCTGGCAGGAGCCGGCCTTTCCATCGGCACGATCGTCACCACGTCCAGACAATATGGACAGGCGTTATCAGACCTGCAGGCCATCACCGGTGCGACTGCAGCTGAAATGAAAGCGCTGGATCTGGCTGCGCAGGAAATGGGACGCACGACAGAGTACAGCGCCAGCCAGGCCGCCGAAGCGCTAAAGCTGATGGCGTCGGCTAAACCGGAGCTTTTAAAAACGTCCGATGGACTGCAGAAGGCTACGAACAGCGCGCTTATCCTGGCGCAGGCCGCCGGCACAACGTTGCCCGATGCGACCAGAACGCTGGCGCTCTCCTTGAACCAGTACGGGGCGAGCGCGCAGGAGGCGGATCGTTATATCAACGTGCTGGCCGCCGGCGCGAAGTACGGGTCGTCGGAGATTGTGGATACGGCGGCTGCCATTAAAAATGGTGGCGTCGCAGCCGCACAGGCCGGCGTTGGTTTTGAGCAGCTGAATGCCGCGATTCAGGTGCTGGCAGAGCGTGAAATTAAAGGCGGTGAAGCCGGCACGGCGCTGCGTAACGTCATCCTGAATCTGGAAAAGGGCACGGACAATAGCCTCAAGCCGTCCGTGGTTGGTCTCAGCCAGGCGCTGACCAATCTTTCCGGGAAAAATCTCTCCACGGCCCAGGCCGTAAAACTGTTTGGCGTGGAGAACCTGAATGCGGCGTCTATCCTGGTCCAGAACCGTTCAAAGCTTGATGAACTGACCGCTTCCCTGACCGGTACCAAAACGGCGCATGAGCAGGCATCCATCAGGGTTAACAACCTGAACGGCGATTTGCTGGGGCTGAGCAGTGCGTTTGAAGGGATGGTCATTAAGATCGGCCAGAGCAGTAACGGGCCACTCCGCAGCGGGATTCAGGTTGCCACGGAGGCACTGAACAGCCTGGCAGACAATTTCAACACCGTCTCCAGCGTGGCGCTTTACAGCCTGATCCCCGTGTTATCCACGAAACTGACTGCAGGGCTGCGGGAGAATATCGCGGCCTGGCGGGAAAGCCAGGCGGCGGTAAAAGCGCGGGCGCAGGCTGATGCGGATATTGCCCGCAAAACGCTGGATTCGACAGCTGCCATCCTGAAACAGAACGACGCTGAGTTTGGCCACTACCGGCAGATGGAGCGGACGGCTAAACAGTACGGGATGAATATCAGTTACCAGGATGAGTTTACCCGCCTCATCCGACAGGAAACTGAGCAAACCAATCTGGCCAGCCAGGCGAAACTGAAACTGGCAGCGGCAAACCGGCAATTGTCGATATCAGCCCGTGCGGCCTCCGTTGCGGTGGGCCTGGCAAGAGGCGCCCTGGCTTTTGTTGGTGGTCCGGTTGGCGCGGCGACGCTGGCTGGCTCTGCATTACTGTATTTCCATCAACAGGCAAAAGAAGCCCGGCAATCGGCCATTGATTTAAAAGATGCCGTAGTCGAAACCAGTGAAGCGCTGATGCGCCTCTCGCTTAACCAGTTAAATGTGAAGCAGTTCGACCTGGAGGATCAGTACGAAAACCAGGTCGTGCAGCGTAACCAGCTGATAAAAGAGATTCAGGATGCCGACAGTCGTATCGGCAGCCTGAAAGGGTTTGACCCCTTCGGCCAGCTGGAAGGGGTGACAAAAGACCAGACGCGGGCACGGGCGGATCTCGATAGCGTTAACGAGGGACTCCGCAAAACCGAGGAAAACATTAAGCGTGTCAGTGATGCAAAAACACTGGCTCAGCTGGGTTTATCGGGAAAAATAACCTCTCTTACGGACGATCTGAAAGGAGCGTTAAGCACGCCCCCCAAAGAGACCGGAGATGGAAATCCCTGGGGCGGCGATGGCGGTACCGGCACGGGGAAAGGCAGTAAGTCCCAGGTCGACCAGTTCAAAACGCTACGGCAGCAAATTGAAGAAGCCCATGCATCCAGCCTGGCCAGAATTAACCTGCAGGAAAAGGACAGCAACAGGGAGCTGCAGGAAGCGGCGAAGAAAAATGGCGCCAGTGATGCTGACCTGCAGCGCGCGCTGTTAATGAATGCAGAGAACTACCAGAAACAACGACTGGATCTGGCTGCGCAGTATTCCCCCGCCCAGGAAACTCTGCGAAAAGAGCAGGAAGCCAGCCGGGACCTGGCTGAGCTTTTCAAAGCCCGCCTTCTTGATGAAAAAGAGTACCAGGCCGCACGAATAACGCTGGCCAGAGATACTGCGAAAGAGCTGCTGCAGGCGCATGCCGATGAAATCGCTGCGCCGGCACTGGATATCGCCGGCGAAGTTGATCCACTTGTCTCGCTGCGCAATCAGCTTGCGCAGCGGCAGGCATTGCTGCAGGCGTACTACCAGGGCAGCGCGATCAGCAAAGAACAGTACGAAATGCTGATGCAGAAGGCGACGAAAGAATCCGCCGATGCGCAGTATCAGACGTCACTGGAGTTATACCGATCACAGGGAGAATTCCAGAGCATGGCCGTCGGGTTATTTGAAACGGCCCATGAGCGCTCAAGCAACTTCCTGACGAGCATGCTGACGCGGACGAGAAGCTTTAAGGAGAATATGGCTGACCTGTTTTCCTCGCTCACGCAGTCGATCATAAAAAACCTCGTTGATATGGCCGCTCAGGCGCTGGTCACCAGTTCCGTCATGCAAACCATTATGGGCGTGGTGGGCGTCGGGACCAGCGTTGTCACGGGCGCTGCGGGCGCAGGCTCGGGGACGGCGATCCAGAATGCCGCCAGTAACTTCCAGTTCAACGCCAAAGGCGGCGTTTACGACTCGCCGTCGCTGAGCGCATACAGCAACCAGGTCTACGACTCTCCGCAGTTCTTCGCCTTCGCAAAAGGGGCCGGCGTATTTGGCGAGGCCGGGCCGGAGGCCATCATGCCGCTGACGCGTGCCGGCGATGGTTCGCTGGGTGTACGCGCTGTCGGTGGTGGTCAGAACGCCGGCGCGTCGGAAGGGCCAAAAGTCTTTATCACGATTGAAGGCGGAAACACCTCAACGCAGGCGCCGTCTGGTTTTGAGCAGTTTGGCCAGCAGATCGGCTCGTTTGTGGAGAAAAAATACAGGGAGCTGATGGCGCAGGATATGCGCCCTGGCGGGATGGTCTGGAATGCAGTTAAAGGGCAACGTTGATGGCTATTGAGATATTCACCTGGAGTCCGCGGGTTAATCCCCAGCAGACCGTTAACTTTCGTGTCCGGAAGGCGCAGTTCGGTGACGGGTATGCGCAGGTATCCGGCGATGGTATTAACACCCGATCACAGGATTGGGAGCTGAGTTTTGTCGGTACGGAGGACTATATCCGCCCGATTAAGCAGTTCCTCGACCGTCATGCCGGCACTCGCGCGTTTCAGTGGACCCCGCCTCTGGAAGAGGTGGGGCTTTACCGCTGCGAACAATACAAACCGGTGCCGTTAGGCGGCGGAAATTACTCACTTTCAGCCACTTTTATTCAGGCATTTAAACCATGAGCCTTAACGCGAATTATCAGAAGTTAGAGCCAGGCGATGAGGTTCGTCTCCTGGAGATCGATGGCCAGGCGTTTGGCCTGGATGAGGTTTTGTATTTCCACGGCTATAACGTTCCCCATACTGCAGCCGAAATCCTCGCCGCTGGCGGCGACCTGGATAAGCTGCCGGCGAAAAGCATCTGGTGGCAGGGGCGGGAGTATAAAGCCTGGCCATGTGAAATCGAAGGGATCGAGTCCTCCACCACGGGCAGTGACGCGCAGCCAACGCTGCGGGTAGGGAACATCGACGGGAAGATATCCGCGCTCTGTCTTCATTACGACGATCTGGCTCTGGCGCGGGTTGTCATCCACGACACACAAAAACAGTATCTCGATGCGAAGAACTTCCCGGACGGGAATGCCTCAGCCGATCCGACGCAGGAGAAACGGCGCCTTTTCTTCATTGACGTAAAGCATTATGAAGACGATGAGAAGGTGGAGTTTACTCTCTCCAGCCCGTTTGCCCTGCAGGGGATGATGATCCCCACTCGCCAGCTGCATGCGATTTGCACCTGGTGTATCCGCAATCAGTACCGCAGCGGTAACGGGTGCGACTATGCCGGCACCCGGTATTTTGACAGGAACAATCAGCCAGTTGATGACCCGTCGCAGGATGTCTGCAACGGCACGCTCACGGCCTGTAAATTACGTCATGGTGAGAATAGTGAACTGCCGTTTGGCGGGTTCCCCGGCACCTCATTAATCAGGAGCTGATATGCGTCAGAAAACGATTAAGGCCATCCAGGAACATGCGGCCGCAGAATATCCGCGCGAGGCCTGCGGCCTCGTCGCCCAGAGGGGCCGAGCGGAGCGTTATTTCCCCTGCCGGAACCTGTCCACAGAGTCGAAAGATAATTTTGTGCTGGCGCCGGAGGATTATGCAGAGGTTGAGGAATGGGGAACGATCACCGGTATTGTTCACAGCCATCCTGATGCCACCACCCAGCCGAGCGAACTGGATAAAGCGCAATGCGACGCGACCCTTCTCCCCTGGCATATTATCAGCTGGCCAGAAGGCGATCTCCGTACCATCCACCCGCGTGGTGAGTTGCCGCTCCTCGAGCGACCATTCGTGCTGGGCCACTACGATTGCTGGGGCCTGGTGATGAGCTATTTTCGGCAAACCCACGGCATCGAGCTGCACGATTACCGCGTCGATTATCCGTGGTGGGAAAAGGAGTATCCGGACAATTTTTATCAGGACTGCTGGTATGAATGCGGGTTCCGTGAGTTTGATGGCCCACCACAACCGGGTGATATGGTGATCATGCAGGTGCAGGCGGATAAGTGGAACCACGCCGGGATTCTGCTGGAAGGGAACCTGCTGCTGCATCACCTCTATGGCCATCTCAGCAAGCGCGTGCCGTATGGTGGGTACTGGATGGAAAGGACAATGAAGGTCGTTCGGTATAAGTCTCTATGTTAACCTTTAAGGAAATGGCATCTAAAAAGGATATGGAGATGAAAAAAACAGCCCTGCTATTTTCAATGTTTATGCTTAGTGGTTGTATGGCAAGTTCTTTGGAATCGCAAGAGCCAATATATTCCGGAAATTCACAAAAAAGCATAGATAAAATAAGTAAGTGCCTTGCTCCTAAATGGGTTGAATTAAGGCCATCAAGCTCAGTTATCCCTACTGAGACAGGGTATAAAATTGTCGCGTCGGATGATTTATTAGGAACTGTATCCATAGCAAAAATAGAACCTTCCAAAGAAGGTGGAAGCAACGTTCATGTTTATGCTATATCCAAAGGTTGGAATGACCCTTGGGGAAAAGCTGCGAAAAGTTGCATGTGAATTTAAATAACGAAACAAACCCACCTCGGTGGGTTTTTTATTGGGGTGAGCATGAAAGAGGTAATGACAAAAATAGAATTAGGCGGAATTTTGGGTAAAACTTTTGGGAAGTATCATCAAAGACTTGTTTCAAACTCATCTGAAGCTGTTAGAGCCTTATGTTGTACCTTAGAGGGTTTTGAAAAATTTCTTAATAAAAGCAAGGAAAAAGGGATAACGTTTGCAGTATTTAAGGGCAAAAAAAATATTGGTGAACGTGATTTATCATTTCCTCTTACAGGAGAGGTTTTACGCATAATTCCGGTTGTCATTGGTAGTAAAAAAGCAGGTGTTTTACAAACAATTATGGGCGCGGCTTTGGTTGCAGTTGGGGTTATCGTTGGATATGTTTCTGGGTGGACCGGTGTAGGTTGGGCTGTTGGTTCTAAGATGGCAATGATGGGCGGTGCTATGATGCTCGGTGGCGTCGTTCAGATGCTTTCCCCACAGCCAGCTGGCCTGGCACGAAAAGAATCCGCTGACAATAAAGCGTCCTACGCCTTTGGGGGAGTGACGAACACTGCCTCTCAGGGATACCCAGTCCCTTTGCTTTATGGCAGACGCCGAATTGGCGGCGCCATTATATCTGCCGGTATTTACGTAGAAGACCAGCAATAAGTTTTATTCAGTAAACCATCCAATTCAGGCCACCTTGCGGTGGCTTTTTTTATGGGCGTAATATGGCAAATAACATAATTAAAGGGCGCAAGGGTGGCGGCTCAAAGCAGCGTACACCGACGGAACAGCCGGATGATTTACAGTCCGTTGCAAAAGCCAAAATTCTGCTCGCATTAGGTGAGGGTGAATTTGCAGGTGGTTTAACCGGGAAAGATATTTATCTTGATGGCACCCCGCTTGAAAATGCTGATGGTTCGCAAAACTTCAGTGGCGTGTCCTGGGAATTTCGCCCCGGCACGCAGGCTCAGACTTATATTCAGGGTATTCCCGGTACTGAAAATGAAATCAGTGTAGGAACGGAAGTTTCCAGCAAGACAGCCTGGACCCATACCTTTACTAATACCCAGCTTTCTGCCGTTCGTGTCCGCCTGAAATGGCCGTCCCTGATGAAACAGGAAGATGACGGCGACGTGGTGGGCAATACCGTCAAGTATGCGATTGACCTGCAGACCGACGGCGGCGCCTGGCAGACGGTGCTGGAAACCGCTGTCACGGGTAAAACCACCTCCGGTTATGAGCGGAGCCATCGTATTGATCTGCCCCATGCCGGCAGTACCTGGACGCTACGCCTGCGTAAAATCTCTCCGGATGCAAACAGTGTCAAAGTTGGCGACGTGATGACGCTGCAGAGCTATACCGAAGTGATCGACGCGAAGCTGCGTTATCCCAACACCGCGCTGCTTTATATCGAGTTCGACTCCAGCCAGTTTAATGGCTCCATTCCGCAAATTTCCTGTGAGCCGCGTGGGCGCGTGATTCGTGTGCCGGATAACTACAATCCGGAAACCCGCGAATATACCGGCGTCTGGACCGGCGGGTTTAAATGGGCCTGGACGGATAACCCGGCCTGGATCTATTACGACATTGTTACAGCTGACCGTTTTGGTCTCGGTAATCGTCTGAGCAGCGCCAATATTTCGAAATGGACGCTGTACCAGATTGCACAGTACTGCGATCAGCTGGTTCCTGACGGGCGCGGTGGTGACGGCATGGAGCCGCGCTATACCTGTAACGTCTACGTCCAGGAACGCAACGATGCTTACACCGTGCTGCGAGACTTTGCCGCCATTTTCCGGGGCATGACCTGCTGGAACGGTGAGCAGATTGTTGTGCAGGCTGATATGCCGCGTGATGTCGATTTTACCTATACGCGCGCCAATATTGTCGGCAAACCCCGTTATTCGAGCAGCAGCAGCCAGGTTCGGTACACCAACGCCCTAGTTTCCTGGTCTGATCCGGATAATGCTTATGCTGATGCAATGGAGCCGGCGTTTATCCCGGAACTGGTTTCCCGCTACAGTTTTAACCAGCTCGAAATGACCGCGATTGGCTGTACGCGCCAGAGCGAAGCCCACCGTAAGGGGCTGTGGGGCATACTGACCAACAACAAAGACCGGGTCGTTGAGTTTGATGTGGGGCTGGACGGTCGCATTCCTCAACCCGGTTATATCATTGCCCTGGCGGATGAGTTGCTGGCCGGACGGGTCAACGGCGGGCGGATCAGCGCGGTGAATGGCCGGGTGATTACGCTGGATCGTGATGTGGATGCCAAACCTGGCGACCGCCTCCAGCTAAACCTGCCATCCGGGATCTCACAGAGCCGGACCATCCAGGCCGTTAACGGACGCCGGCAGATTACGGTCACAACGGCGTACAGTGAGACGCCAGAACGGGAATGCGTCTGGGCCGTAGAATCTAATGACCTCTTTCTGCAGCAGTACCGGGTCACAGGGGTAAAAGAGAACGGCGATGCCACCCTCACGATCACCGGCGTGTCACATGACCCGGATAAATTCGCCCGCATCGATACCGGCGCGATTATCGATCAGCGCCCGGTTAGCGTATTGCCGGCGGGCAACCAGTCACCTCCTGACGATATTGTCATCACATCCCGCTCGGTCGTGAATCAGGGGATCAGCGTCGAAACGATGCAGGTTAACTGGTCAGCGGTCAGCGGCGCTATTGCCTACGAGGCGCAGTGGCGCCGTAACGACGGGAACTGGATTAATGTGCCGCGCAGCTCGACCACCTCGTTTGAGGTCAGCGGCATTTATGCCGGTCGTTACCTGGTTCGCGTCCGTGCGATCAATGCGGCGGAGATCTCGAGCGGCTGGGCGTATTCCGAAGAGAAAATCCTGACCGGCAAGGTCGGCGAGCCGCTGGCACCGCTGGCGCTGGCAACCCGTTCGCTGGTTCATGGGGTCCAGGTTAGCTGGGAGTTCCCGACCGGCTCCGGGGATACGCTGCGCACGGAACTGCAGTACAGCAAAAATCAGGACGGCAGTGCGCCGATGCCGTTATCAGACGTGGCCTATCCGGGGAAAAGCTATCAGCAGATGGGCCTCAGTATGGGCGCAGAATTCTGGTATCGGGCGCGCCTTGTGGATCGTCTTGGCAATGAAAGCCCGTGGACCGGCTGGGTCCAGGGGATGGCCAGCGATAACTTTGATGACTACTACGAAAACCTGACCGACGCGATCAAGGATACGGCTGCCTGGGAGGAAACACAGCGCACCATTAGCGAAACACAGGAAGGTATCCGCAATACGCAGCAGGAACTGGAGCAGACCGCTGAGGCTCTGCGTAAGGAAGCCGAAGACCAGGCGAAGCAGGTCAGCCAGGATATTGATGCATCGGCGAAAAGCATCACGGCTGATGTTGACGGGAAGATCTCCGCCGTGAATAAAACCATCACGGATGAGATCACCTCGGTCAATGAGGCTCTCGATTCTGGTCTGGCTCAGGCAAACAAAGGTGTTCAGGAGGCAAAATCCGCCGTCGCAGATGCGAACAAGCAGATCGCAACTGTGAACAAGTCGTTGACCGACAGCATCACCCAGGTCAGACAGTCAGTCACTGATACGGCTGCGGAAATCAACGCCACCATCGACCTGGAGATTGCCAGGGTCAACAAAACGCTGACCGACGGCGATGCCGCATTGAATGCGCAGATAAAGACTGCCGAAAATGGCCTGAAGCAGTCGCTGTCTCAGGTCAACACCACGCTGACCAATGCGGTGAAGCAGGAGACCGCGGATCGTATCGCCGATGTTAACGCGAAGGCGTCACAGGCCGCTGATGAACTGCTGGCGGCAACGCAGGGGATTGAGGCGAGTATCGAGAGCCTGACTCAGGTGATGAAGACCGCCGATGAAAATCTGGCGCGGGAAATGTCCAGCCTCGCTGCCGGCGCTAATATCCAGTTCGATTCGCAGGTTATCTGGCATTTCAACAATCAGACGACCGAGGGCTGGACCGGCAGCGCCGGCGTACCGGGTGTGTCACAGGATGGCTGGTTACGCCCGGCGGACAGCGCCACCGATCCGTACATTACCTCTCCTGGCGGGCTGGCTGTCGATGGTGCGGCGTACCGTTTCATCATGCTGCGCTTTCGTAAAACCGGCAAACCAGTCTGGGCGGGTGAGATCCGCTGGGTGTCTGCCGGCGAAAACTTCAATAACACGAAGCGATACATTGTTGCTGAGCCGGAATATGCCGATGGGGTGGCAACCCTGACGGTGCGTGATATTCCGTGGACAGGGAACATTGATCGTATTCGCCTGGACCTGACGAACCAGCAGGATGCCAGCAACTTTATCGAATTCGACTGGATCGCCGTTGGCCGGCCAGCACCCGGCGCCAGTACGGCGGCTCTGCAGGATGTGCGGAGTACGCTGAGTAACGCGCTGACCGCCGAAGCGCAGGCACGCAGCACGCTGGCGGCGCAGATGCGTGGCTCCTATGATGGGAGCGATCTGGAGAAAGTCACCTCCGGGCTGCTGTACCAGGAAAAAACCGCGCGCGTTACCGCCATCTCGGCGGAAGTTAAGGCCAGAGAGTCCCTGCAGACGCAGTTTAACGACAACAAAGCTGCTGTTTCTGGTGAACTGAGTTCTCTGACGACAGAGCAGAGCGCGCAGGCGAGCCGTATCGGTGGCCTGGAAACCAGCCTCGGGAAAAAAGCCGATGCGGCCGCGCTGACGTCCCTGACGCAGAAAGTTGAGCAACAGGGCACCACGCTGACATCGCAGGGCGCCGCGTTAACATCGCTCACTAACCGGGTTGGCCAGACGGAAACGGGCCTGGCTGGTACGAATGAGGCACTGAGCGGGCTGCAGTCTGTTGTTACCCAGCAGGGCGACAGGATAACCAGCCAGGGTCAGTCCATCACGAAACTGACGAGCGATTTGGGCACGACAAATGCCGCGCTGGCGAAGAAAGCCGAAGCGGCTGCGGTCACTGCCTTAACGCAGCAGGTAGAGCAAAACGGGCAGGATATTCGCAGCAATACTGACAGCATCACCAGCCTGTCGAATCAACTGGTCAATGGCCAGCCGAATCGCTGGTCCCGTCGGATCTATCCGGTGCAACTGGCTAACGCCGGGACAGTCCCGTCATTCAGCGATGTTCGCGCTGTGGCACCAACGGTAGTGGATGAGGTGGCCGACGCGGCCAAACTGGACTTTACGTCCGCCGGCAGCTATCTGATCGCGCTGTATTCCTGCCAGGTGAAAGTGGCCGCAGATACCACCATCACACTGGCGCCCGGCGCCAGGGTTTTTGATGATACCGGCGCCATATTTGTGAATGGGGTTCAGGTCGCCTGGGGTAATGCCAGCTGGAATACTGTCAGTTTTGAACTGAAAGCCGGCTGGAACACCGTTGAGTTTCTGGTGACTCAGTGGACCGGCCAGGCGTATATCAACCTGGGCCTGAAGCTGTCAGACCAGGTTGCTGAGATGTACTCCGGTCTCGGGGTTTCCGCGCTGGCAAACGCAGCCGGCGTGCTCAGCTCGAATGTCAGCCAGATTGGCAACGATGTGGTCAGCAATTCGCAGAACATCACCCAGCTCCGGAATGCGCTGACGCAGACAGACGCGAACGTGGCCAGCAAAGCGGATCAGACGGCGATGAACTCGCTAACCGGACGAGTGGAGAAGACGGAATCCGGGCTGACGGCTGCTAACGCCAACATTACCTCGCTGAAATCCGCTGTACGGGCCGGAAACGCATCAGGCGGGGATTTAATTCCCAACCCGACGTTTGACCCGGCGTATGACCAGATGGGGTTCAGCGTGGTAGCCACGACGGCTGAGGAGGTCCCGCCGGGCTGCCCGTATGGTTATGCGGCCCGAATTGCCAGCCGGGATCACCATCCTAACTTTGCCGCGTTCCCGGCCACGCTTAACGATGTGATTGAGATCAGCGCACTGGTTGCCTGCGGCGCCGGCACGGCGAATTTTAATCTGTATGTTGGCACCGCCGTTCGGCCAGATACGAGCACCGGTGCGCCACTCATGGCGGGGGGCGGGAAATCCCCCTCCGCGACCTGGCAGAGAACCACCTGGCGCTTCAAGGTCACGCAGGCGATGGTGGACAGGGGTTATATCCGCCCGTTCCTGCAGATCTCGCAGAACAGCCCGTATGGCACCGTATGGTTCGTTACGGACTGGCATATGCGAAATGTGACAGCGGCGCAAAAGGTTCAGGATACTGCGGATGCCACAGCGGCGGCGGTTGACTCTCTGACCACCACCGTGACGCAACAGGGTAATCTGCTGACCTCGACCGGCAACCGGACAACCCAGCTGGAAAACGGGCTGGCAACCACCAATGCCGCAGTGGCCAAAAAGGCTGATGCGACAGCGGTGCAGGATTTGACCAATACCGTCACACAGCTGGGCAACGATCTGACTGCTGCGAACAGCGCCATCACGAAACTGACCGGAAATCTGGCGAATACCGATAAAGCGCTGGCGCAGAAAGCCGATGCGACTGCGCTGGCCACGCTCGACACGAAAGTGACGCAGCAGGGTAAAACGCTGGAGAGCCAGAGCAATTCGCTGACGAATCTGTCGAACAGTCTCTCGCAGGTTGCGGCAGATATCGATGCCAGCGGTCAGATACCGGGTAACCTGGTCGTGAATCCCTCGTTTGAACGTGGGCTGGATGGCTACACCGGGCGGTCAACCGCGACCAGTGTGGTGGAGGTTTCCGTTCCTCACAGCGGGACGCGGGCGCTGAAGGTTGATCCGGGGAATGTGACTCCGGGGCAATACATCCCGTTTGTTCAGGGGCGAACCTATGAAATCGGGGTGTGGGTCAAGGAACCCGGAGCGACGACGGATAATGGCGCGGGGAACAACAAGCTGCGGATCGGCAACTCTGCCGGCCAGCCGGTTTTTGAGCGTCCATACAACAGCGGTACGGTGGGGACAAACTGGACCCTGATTTCCGGTCGCTGGAAAGCGACGGAGACAGCCAGCCTGCCGGTGACGCTGAGTAACTATCTGATTAGCGGCAGCCGCTACTTCGATGATTTTTACGTCACTGACGTTACCGACCGGGTGGACATCGATGCCACCGCCGGCGCCGTTACCGGACTGACGAGCCGGGTCAGCACAGCGGAAGGGGCCATCACCTCACAAAGCCAGCAGCTGACGAACCTGCAGAACAGCCTGAACACGACCAACAGCAATGTGTCGAAGAAGGCCGATGCAACGGCACTGACTTCGGTCGATAACCGGGTGACAGAGGCAGAAGGGAAACTGACCACACAGAGCCAGCAACTGACAAATCTGGCGAATGTGCTGACGGCCACCCGCAACGCCGGCGACAACCTGATCCCGAACTTTGATTTTCTGCAGGGCAGCACGGCCTGGGATATTCAGTATCCCGCCGGTGTGACCTTTGGCGATTTCGGGGACGGGAAAGCGGGGGTCCGGCTGAACCGGACGACCACTACCAGCCCAGGCATTTTCTCCAACAACAACAAGCCGGTGCCGCTGAATGGCCAGCGCAAGTATCGGGTGGTGGTGAAGGCCAAAGGTGTTTCCGGCGCGATGAGTCTGCTGATCCGTCGCCAGAACAAAATCGGCCAGACGGACAGTACGTATGAGGATAAAACGGTCACGCTGACCACTGACTGGCAAACCATCACCTGGGAAACCGGATTGACGGCTGCCGGCGCGGACGGGCAGAACTTCAAACTTTATTCTCATCCGACAAACGGTGAAATCTGGCTCGATTCCGTCCGGGTGTTTGATATCACCGATGAAACCAACATCAAGGCGACCAGCGATGCTGTTTCGTCTCTGACCGGGACGGTGACGAACCAGGGGAACACCCTGACATCACAGGGGCAATCCATCACGGCGCTGAATAACGCGCTGGAAGGGGTCAAAGGCGATGTGGCGAAGAAGGCTGATGCGTCGGCGGTCAGTTCACTGACCAACCGGGTTACCCAGACTGAAAAGGATATCCGTAGCCAGGCCGACAGCCTGACCAGCCTGAATACATCGCTGAAGCAGCAGGCGACACGGGGAGCCAACGTACTGCCGGACGGCAGTTTTGAATCCTATGCCGTCGGCGATGTTCTCAGTAATGCCCGCGCCGTTATCACCAGTGAAGCTGCTCACAGCGGGACCAAAAGCCTGCGTGTTACGCGCAGTACGGAGTACAACCCGAACGCGACGGATAATAACGATACCCATATCTTTTCAGGCATGCAGGTTCGCGATAACGCGGTCTATTACGTGGAGGCGTGGGTTAAGTTGCCGGCTGGCTCGACCGCCGATCCGACCGTTTATATGGTGCTCGGATTTTCCTTCCAGGATTCTGCCAATGGCTGGTCGTGGCCTGGCCTGAACGTGAAAGTCTCCGAGTTGTCGGTGGACAACTGGACAAAAGTCAGTGGCTATCTGACCAACAACCGAACCGCGCTGAAACAGGCAATGGTGAGGATCTCCATCCCGAATACACCAAAAGTTCGCCTGGGTGACGCCTTCCTGATTGATGATCTGATCATCACTGACGTGACCGATGCAAAGGCGGCGCTCGATGCCGCCGATGCGAATGCGCAGGCGCTTTCCAGTCTGTCCGCATCAGTCACGCAGAACGGGAAGAATATTACGTCTCAGGGCAGCGCGATCACGAAACTGCAGTCGGATGTAACGCAACTTGGTAAGGATATCAGCGGCAAGGCCGATGCCAGCGCACTGACGAATCTGACGACCCGCGTGACGGCTACCGAAGGCGGTCTGAAATCGCAGGGAGACAGCCTGACCAGCCTGCAGAACAGCCTGAACACGACTAACAGCAATGTGGCGAAGAAGGCTGATGCAACGGCGCTGCAGAGCCTGCAGAACACCGTTGAACAGCATGGCAGGGATCTGACCACGCAAAGCAGCGCGCTGACGAACCTGGAAAACAACTTTTCCTCCCTGGCCGTGGGCGGGACCAACCTTATCCGCAATGCGGACACACTGGAGGGATGGAGCAGCCGCCACGCCACAGAGACCTATCTGGGCGACCGCGTGGCCTACACCCGGCTGGCGAAAGGTGCATCCGGTTATACCCAACTGGATGAACAGACGCTGGACGTTACCGGGCGTACGGAATTTGTATTCAGCTTCTATGCGAAAGGGGCTTATGACGGGCAGGAGATGGCGAGTTATTTCTATAACCCGTCGAACACCACCACCACGGAAACCAGCCAGGGCGTTAAAGGCGGGGCCGGTGACGGCAAGGCGGTCACGAAACTGACCACCGCATGGGCGCGTTACTGGGTGAAATGGGTTATTCCTGCCACCAGTGGCACCAAACGGCTGATTGCCGCGCGTCTGGAAAGCGCGACGTCTGCCGACAAAGAAGTCTGGCTCTGTCGCCCTCAGCTGGAAACCGGGACCGTGATGACTGACTGGTCACCGAGTCCGGATGATGCGGCCAGCGGTATTACCGCGAACACATCGGCCATTAACAGCCTCACCAGTCGGGTGACGAATGCCGAGGGGCAACTGACCGCGCAGTCTCAGAGCATCACGAATCTGCAGAACAGCCTGAACACCACCAACAACAACGTGGCACAAAAGGCCAGCGCGCAGTCGGTGAGTGATCTCACCAGCCGGGTCACCAGTGCGGAAGGCAAAATCACCTCCCAGGGGCAGGCTATCACGAAGCTGCAGGGCGATTTGAGCAGCACCACCGATAAGGTCAACACCAAAGCGGATCAGACGGCGCTTAACGCGCTGACTGGCCGGGTGGAGAAAACCGAGGCAGGCCTCACGGCAGCCAACAGCAACATCGTCAGTCTGACGGCGGCGGTGAACGCCGGGAATGCTGCCGGGGATGATTACATCCCAAACCCGTCATTTGATCCGGCGTATGACCGCATGGGTTATGACGTGGTGGAGACCACTGCTGCAGGTGTGCCGGCTGACTGCCCGTTCAGGTATGCCGTCCGGCTGGCCGGGCGAGACCATGTGCCAAAAATCAACAACATCGCTGTGACTCCGGGCGACGTTTACGAAATGTCTGCTCTGGTAGCGTGTGGTACCGGCAGCGCTGACTTTAATTTCTACATCGGTCGGGCCACCACTGCTACTGGTGGTATTGGGGCGAGAGCGTCCGGGGGAAACACCAAGACCACCACCGCGTGGAAACGAGCCACCTGGCGCTTTACTGTGCCGGCAGACACGAACTTCCTGCGACCGTTCCTGCAGGTTAATCAGAGCAGCCCGTTCGGCACTGTCTGGTACGCTGCCGACTGGCATATGCGTAACGTGACGGCGGCGAACAGTGCGCAGAAAACCGCAGATGCGACCGCAAAAGCGGTGGATTCACTGACCACCACGGTTAGCCAGCAGGGCGATACGCTCAGCAGCATCGGCACGCGGACCACCTCGCTGGAGAACAGCCTCCGGTCGACAAACGATACGGTGAGTAAAAAGGCTGACACGACAGCGGTGACGCAGCTGCAGGGCACGGTGACGCAGCAGGGGAATGACATCGCGGCAGCCAACAGCGCGCTGACAAAACTCAGCAGCGATCTGGCCACTACGAATGCGAATGTGAACAAAAAAGCGGACGCAAGCGCGATGAACACCCTGCAGAACCAGGTCACTGAGCAGGGCAAAACACTCAGTGCACAAGGGGATTCTCTAACGCAACTGAGTAACAGCCTGAGCCAGACGGCAGCGGATATTGACGCCAGCGGGAAAATGCCGGGCAACCTCATTGTCAACGGCAGTTTTGAGCGCGGCGCGGCGGGCTTTACCGGCTGGAGCAGTACCGCGACGGTGGCCGATTTACAGGTTCCGCATTCGGGTAACAAGGCGCTGAAAATGTCCGCCGGCCAGTCGAACCTGGTCGGGCAGGAAATCAGTATCACGCAGGGTCGTACCTACCGCATGGGGGTATGGGCGAAGCAGGACCCGGGAACCACGATTAAAGATGCGGGTAACACGAAGTTTCGTGTGGCCGACAGCACTGGCCTGCTGGTCGGCTCAAACTACGGACCGTTTAGTTCTGGCTGGCAACTGGTAACGTTTGACTGGAAAGCCACGAAGACCACGACGGCCAGTTTCCAGCTGACGACCTTCCTCAGCGCGGGGGCAATGTATTTCGATGATTTCCATGTCCTCGATGTTACGGATGAAAAGGATATCGCAGCTAATGCCGGGGCCATTTCTCAGATGAATACCCGCGTCACCGCTGCTGAAGGGGCTATCACCACCCAGGCGCAGCAGCTGACGAAACTCAGCGGCGATCTGGCCGTCACGAATGCGGCGGTCAGTAAGAAGGCCGAGCAAAGCGCTGTCACCGGGTTGACCACCCGGATGACGTCTGCCGAGGGTAAACTGGATTCGCAGTCGCAGCAGCTCACCAGTCTGCAGAACAGCCTGACCACGATGAATACTGAGCTGGGTAAAAAGGCTGACACGTCCGCGGTGAGTTCACTGACCGGTCGCGTAAGCCAGGTGGAAAACACCATCACCAGCCAGTCGCAGAGCATCACGTCGCTGACCAGCACCATCAATACCATCCGCACTCAGGGAGCTAATCCGTGGGTTGACGGTACGTTTGAAAGCTACAGCGATGGCCAGGTGCTGGGCGGGAACGGCACAGCCGTTGTGGTGGCGTCTCAGAAATTCACCGGCAATAAGAGCCTGCAGGTGAGTCGAGGAGCGAACAATAACGGCAACAGCGATAAACAGCTTGGGAGCTGGCAGTCAGTCCGTGAGGATGCGAAGTTCCGGTTTGAGTTCTGGGCTATGATGCCGGCGGATCAGGCGCCATCCTCCGGGTGGACAACGCTGGTCGGTATCCAGTCACAGAATGCTGCCGGGCAAAATGCCTGGCAGGCGGCGGTCACTGTCAGCGAAGCCTCTCTGGGCGCGCGCGATAAGTGGGTGAAATTCACGGGGATCGCCAGTAACAACGGGGCAGGCAGAACACGCGCGGTGGTCTGGATCTCCACCCGCGGCGCCACCGGCAACGGTACCCCTGGCTATTCACTGTATATCGACGATCTGGTCATCACGGATGTTACCGATGCGAAAGCGGCACAGGATGCCTCAGACGCGACGGCGAGTGCCGTGAGCGGCCTGACGGCGCGCGTAACGGATGCCGAAGGGAAAATCACTGCCCAGGCGCAGCAGCAGACGGCACTGGCCACGAAAGTGGATAACGCCAACTCCCGCGTCGATAACATGGCGAAGACGCTGAGCGACAGCCAGAGCACACAGGCCAGCCTGAATACCTCGCTTCAGTCGCAGATTGACGCGCAGGCGGCCGCCAACATCAAAAACCAGACGACGCTGGACAACACGATTAAATCGGTGGCCAGTATCACCAGTACCCAGCAGACGCATGCAACGGCACTGGAGGCGCTGGCAACGCAGCAGACGACCCTGACATCCAGTGTCGGGGATCTCAGCGCCTCCGTTCAAAACACCGCTAAAACCGTGGCGGATGTGAATGGTACGGTGAGTTCGCTGTGGTCGATGAAGGTTGAGACGGTTAACGGGAAGAATGTTGGCGCGGGGATTACGCTGGGCAGCAATGGTGAAACAAGCGACATGATCCTCTATGCCGACCGCTTCTCGCTGTTTAACCGTAACAATGCGACGGCAGTGCCGGTGATGATTGCCGAAGGCAATGAACTGTATATCGATACGGCACGTATCAAAAACAGTTCCCTGACCTCAACTAAAATCGCGGACGGTTCCATCACGAACGCGAAGATCGGCAACGAGATCCGCTCGAATAACTTTGTTGACGGGTCGCAAGGCTGGCGTATCGCCAAGGATGGCTCTTCGCAGTTCAATAACGTGATCGTTCGTGGCAGGGTCGAAGCGAATAGCGGCGTGTTCCGTGGCACTGTCCAGGCGGATGCGTTCATCGGTGACATTGCGGTGGCAAAAGGTTACGACAGCCTGACCTTCCGCCGCAACCAGACGGTACAGCGGAACGGTGCGTATCAGAACAGGGGGTATAGCATGACAGTGGTTCTGGCCTGCACCCTGGTGTGCCAGACCTATGGGACGGGCAGTGGCCTGGGGTATACCTCTGATATTACGTTCAACATTGGTGGGCAGGAGGTAACCCGCCGTATCTTCGTCGATGCCGGTAATATCACAGCTGGCACCACGGCCTTTGAATTGCGGTTTGCCGCGCGCCTGGATGCTGACTACAACAATGTCGGCTTCTTTATCAAGGCTACAGGTCGAAATGCCGCGATTGATTACACCTGCACAGTCGAGAACATCACCGCAACCGCCTTCCGAACGGACAGCAGTTCATTTAGCTAACAAAGGCCCCGCCAGGGGCCTTTTCTTTTTCCAGGGAAAACCATCCAGGAGGAATTTTATTATGGCGATGTATGAAGTCGGCACCGTCACGGGTGCAGCGTCGCAGGCACGGGTGACAGGTGCGACAACAAAATGGTCACAGGAGGCGCTGGGGATACTGCCCGGGTCGATTCTGGTGGTCTACCGCAGCGGTAGTGCTGACCTGTATGCGATCAAATCTGTGGACAGCGACACGCAACTGACGCTGACCCGGAATATCACCACCGCATTTTCCGGTGCCTGTTACGGCATTATTACCGCTGAAATCGCCAGCACCTCGTCGTTTGCTAACCAGCTGGCCAGCGCATTTGCATTCTGGCGTAGTGTGGTGGAGGGCTGGTCGATGGCCCTGACCGGCAGCGGCAATATCACCCTGACTGACCCGATCACCGGAAAGCAGGTGACCGTACCGGCGATAGCCGGGATGGCGAAGGCATCGGATCTTAACGCACTGGCAAAACTCACTGGAGGAAACGACCTCGACGGCTCGCAGGTTATAACCAGCGATAATGCCGGTTTTATTCTTGGCAGGAACAACGATATTGGACTGGTCAAAAAATCAGGCACCTACGGGAAGCTGATGGTGGGCAGCGGAACGCGCTTCAGCGTGGTGAAAGGAAATAAGGCGACCATCAGCCCTGAAGATACCCAGACGGAGATTATGGGGGTCGATAGCGCCGGCAATCTGGCTGTTCCGGGCAACATCAGCGCGGGGAAATATTTTGCGCAGGCCATTGAGCTATCGATGAGTACGCCATACATCGACTTTCATTTCAACGATAGTACCGCCGATTACACAACACGGCTTATCGAGAACGTAGCAGGTGAGCTGACTCTCGAAGGGGCCTTTATGTGTAAAAAGCATCTATACGCCTGGGGAGCACTCATGGCGAGAAGCGTTGCCCCGAGCAATCCAGCGAATGGACAACTGATCACCGGCGCACCGTTCCAGTCGATGATTCAAGGGCGTGGCGGCTTTGGCGATGCCCGTGGTGCGGTAGCAAACTATTATGTTGAGGAGTCTGTGGGTTCGGAGCACAGGGCGGTTGTCTATCTCGATGGTTATGGCCGAACTGATGCATGGATCTTCCGTGCTGGCGGCACCATTTCCACTGGCAAAGGGGACGTCCTGACCACCGGCTCAGACGTGCGGCTTAAAGAGGATTTTACGGAATCTCGGGAAGGTGCCTCCAGGCGCATTAACGCGCTGGGGGTATGCGAGTTCAACATGAAGGGTGAAACGCGCCGGAGGCGTGGATTTATCGCCCAGCAGGCTGAAAAAGCTGACGATCTGTATACTTTCCTCGGCATCGAGCAGGAGATTGATGGCGAAAAATTCAGAGTGATGAATGTGGATTACACGGCAATCATCGCCGATTTGGTGACCGTGGTACAGGATTTGCTTAGGCGAGTTGACGCCCTAGAAAGTTGAGGAGCATAAAAAATCCCCCGGAGGCACTTGCCGGGGGCAACTGAAACGACATTAATTGCTGTGTACATCACAGAATAATTTGAAGTAAACGATAAGTAAGTTCAAGTAAACTTCTACTGGTCAGATGTTGTGTCGTTTTTTAATAACCTACCAAAATTAATAATGCAATAGTGCTAAATCCTGTTGGGTTTTCATGTTTAAGGATTTAAAACTAAAGTATTACTTTCCATCAGATAGAAATCATAAAGATAGATTCAGGGTAATGGATGCTAAATATTATTATTGACACGTTTATAATTAATTGAGGTGCAATCTTGTAATTTTTACACCCATGTTATAAATTTGTAATGTAGGGCGGTTTTATCTTGTTATTTAGTGGGTTGTAGTGATATCGGTTCTTAGCGATTTTTAATAGGCTTTCTATGTTAACAAATTTCCCGGATGAAAAATACATTTCTGATAGAAATTCATCGTTTATTAAACGAGTATATTTTTTACGTCAGATAGGTGTCGTTCTTTGCTTTCTCCCTATATACTCTGTCCTCCAGGAGCAGTCACATCAAAAAATAACAATAGCCTTGTTAATTCTTAATGCACTCATCTGGCCATCGGTTGCTTATCTGGCAAGCATGATGTCGAAGGATATGCTGGGTACTGAAAAAAAGAATATGATACTTGATTCATTCTGGGCTGGTATCTGGATAGCCGTAATGCAAGTTAGTCCAATTCCATCATTATTCATAATTTCAGTTCAAATAGCTGATCGCTATGCTGCTGGTGGATGGAAAATTTTAAAACCAGCATTAACGTGTATGATGATTAGTTTCCTGACAGTTTGGTTAGCAAATGATTTCAGATATACGATTGAATTCAGTACCCGAACGGTATTGCTTTCTTTACCCTTGGCAACCTGCTATCCCATTGTATTGAGTGTGGTTTCAAGACATTTATCTATAAAGTTGAGGAAAAGAAGGGAGTTACTGGAAAAGCAGGCCCTGATGGATCCTGGTCTAGATCTTCCAAATCGCCGTTTTTTTGAGCAGAAAATGGAAAGTGCTTTTCGTGCGACGCGTAAAAAAAGAATTCATTCATATCTTATGCTCATTGATGTTGATAATTTTAAAAAAATTAATGATACCTATGGTCATGAAGTAGGCGATGCGGTGTTATCTCGTATATCAACAATATTACGAGAGTGCGCTGGTGTGAAGGACGTGCCAGCAAGGATTGGTGGCGATGAGTTGGCTATTATTGTTAACAACAGTAATAACAAGCTTGTTATAGCTATGGTTCATTTAATTCAAAAAAATATTAAAGATCTTTCATTGCCTTCCCACAAAGATATGTACTGTACTGTCAGTATCGGTATTTCTTGTGCAGAAAATAAAGAATCAATCATCGAGTGGATCAAAGAGGCTGATGAAATGCTATATGAAGTTAAACGTAACGGAAAGAATGGATATTGCATGCCAAATAATTGAAGAAGATATGATTTCTTTTCTCATGATTTTATACATATATATGTTTAAGAACGTTTATTATCCACAATTGTAACAAGGATAAATCTCTTCGAAACCATAAGCGCCTTTCAACTTACATTGGACATCTGCCACCCAAGTCATTCGCGTAATGCAACTATCTGATCCAAATAGCTTTAATATTGAAATCATGTTTCTTTTTTAACCTTCCTTTTCATTTGATTTGAATGATCGATCGATACTCAAAGTATGATAGTTTTTGCCTATCATTAGATCGTTATCGATCATTTTAAACTATTTCTCTTTCATATTTAATTATGACACGATTAGGATTATTCTTAGTTCCGGTGTTTTTTTAATGATAAAGAACAGTGTGGAAATAGAATCCTGTAGATTTGTTTTAGAACCATCTTACAAAAAAGATGGTTCTGTACATTCTTGGGAAATTCTCACGAAAAATGTTAAAAAAAAGAATGCTAATGGTTATCTTGCTAATGAAAGTGCTTTTTGTTTCAGCACACTAAGTGACAAAGAAAAAATCGATTTGTTTAATAAACAGATATTGACAATTGAAGAAATTGATGCTTCTAAATTGAAGTTAAAGCCAGTTTCGTTGAATGTTGACAGCCTAATTAGCGATTATATCTTGAATGATAAATATATTAGCGATTACTTAAAAAAGCAAAAAAACATTGCCTTTGAGATTAACGAAGAGTTTCATGAATTTAATACTAAATGCTGTATGATTGACTTAAAGTGTCTTTCGAAATTGTGTCCAGTATGGCTGGATGATTTTGGGAGGGGTTTAACAAGTATTACAATTATTCAGATGTTTAATTTTGAATGTATAAAAATCGATAAAGATTATTTCTGGGAAATACAGTATGAGAGTAAATTATTTAAGATATTAAATGAAGTAAAATCATACTGCAATTTCGTAATTGTTGAGGGAGTTGAGACAATAGAACAAAAAAATAAAGTACATTCTGTTGTTGATTGCGCTTGCCAGGGAAGGTTGTGGATGAGCGATTACTATTATGTCGAGATTTAAAATAAATGATAACAAAAGATAAAAAATGTCCATTTTGTGGTGCATATTTAATTGCTGAGGACCACTGCCAAAGTTGCCATGCATTTCAGATTAAAGGATATGTATCAAGAGACGCTCGCACAAGAATTAATTTGGTATCTATCGGCACGTCTTTACTGGTTGCGCTCTTTGGAATCTTAGTTGTGTTTCTGGTATCTTTCGGTATCGGTGCATATATTGCTATAATTGCGTTTTCTCTTGTTTTTTATTTTATTATGAAAAAGATTCTTTATTTAAAAGAAGAGAAAAAAGGGAAGATGGTTTGGAAAAGAGCAATAATCACATGGTAGATAATTATTAAAATAATATTATAGTGATGGTGCTTTCAATGAAAGCCTCGAATTTCGAGGCTTTTTTATAGTATTTTTATAATGCTTTCAAAGCATGAATTAGAACATCCGAAATATTTAACCCGACTCACAGGGAGTGAGTATTATTGGCTAATAATTCACCCTCCAGATGAGCTGAAAAACTCAAAGCCAGTTATCAAAACTGAAAATATACTAATGAATTTCAATAGGTTAGGGCTTAGGCTAAAAACATTAACCACATATCAAAAACACCTATTTTTCTTTTTAAATCAATAAGTAATGATGTTGTTAGTTAACTACTGCTGCGCCATATGCAGTGGTTCGAAGCCGCAGACCTGATCGTCAAAGGCATGGAAGGCGCTATCGCCGCCAAGACCGTGACCTATGACTTCGAACGTCTGATGGAAGGCGCTAAGCTGCTGAAATGTTCAGAGTTTGGCGACGCGATTATCGCGAACATGTAATCCCGTTGGTGGATTAAGTAAAAACGGGAGCCGATGGGCTCCCGTTTTTTTGAAGTTTGCGGATGCTTCCCCAAAATTCTTCCCCAAAACTGATTGAAGATCATACTGCTTTTTTACCAACAACGATCCACTCTTTGTCGCGGTCATCATTGTATCTGTCAGTCATTTTCGTTGTTTTGTGGCCTAAGAGTTTCTGAGTGTCTATCCCTTGCTCACGATACAAGCGCTCGGAAAGAGATCTCTGTTCATGGAAAGTCGGCGCTGTTCTCTCTTCCCAGGTAAGACCGCTTTTATCCCGTGCTTTCTTGAACGTTGAAGTAAGTGTTTTGGCTGACACTTGGTCACCACGACTAGCCTGTGAGGTGCTATGGCGAAAATGACCAAGATATTGACTCACTGCAGCATCTCTACATTTTGAAATAACATCACTCAGAGTAATATTTAACGCTTCATTTCTGAGAGAAAGGGGAATGGCTAAACGAGTTCCTGTTTTCTCCTGCTCAATATGCAGCATATCATCCCATACATCCGAAAACTTCATATTGCAAATATCCCCGAGGCGTTGCCCTGTTACAATGGCAAGCAACATTCCACATTGTAAATAAGGTTGTTGTTGTTCGGCGGATGTATAAATAGCCTCCCATTCCTCCAGAGATAGCCTTTGTCTGTTTATCTTATTTCGTGGCTGTTTCGTTGTCTGGGCAGGGTTGTATCCTGGCGGACCGTGACCAGCATGTTGAGCCTCTTTAAAAACATCTATTAGTACCATGCGTACAACTTGAGCCATCCTGTTATGACCCTCTCTGCGCATCAGTGACAGTGTAAGCATCATCGTCACGATCTGGCGCCAGGAGTCCAGCGGTTGCCCGGCCCGGACGGGAACGGTGGCCGCAGGCCCATTGACCAGCTTATCCAGGCGATCGGCGTTATCGAGCAACTGTTCGCAAAACCATCAAACAGCTAAGGCCTGAAAACACTTGAAGACTTACCTTGCTCATTACATCAATGCGTTACGTCAATGCTGTAAATTGATAGCCAGAACCTATATTGATATGTCGCTCTGTTAAAACTACTGTATATAAAAACAGTATTAATGTGAGCGAGTCTATTATGCAGTTCTACACGCCCCTTGAGTTACGTCAGATCATGCTGCTCCCGTTGTACAGCGACCTGGTGCAATGTGGTTTTCCTAGTCCAGCGCAGGATTACGTGGAGCAACGTATTGATCTGAACGAGTTGCTCGTGAACCACCCCAGTGCGACGTATTTTGTCAAAGCCGCCGGCGACAGCATGAAAGACGCCGGCATAGGGGAGGGTGATCTTCTGGTCGTGGATAGCTCAAGAACAGCAGTTCATGGTGATATCGTTATTGCTGCTGTGGATGGGGAATTTACCGTTAAGAAGCTGCAGCTGCATCCGAGGGTTCAGCTTAACCCAATGAACCCTGCATATTCGCCGATAGTAGTCGGTAGCGAGGATACTCTCGACGTGTTCGGGGTGGTTACGTACATCATTAAATCAGCTGGCTAAGATGTTTGCGCTTTGTGATGTGAATTCATTTTATGCATCGTGCGAGACTGTATTTCGTCCTGACCTGAAAGGGCGTCCGATTGTCGTACTGTCAAACAACGATGGCTGTGTGATCGCCCGCTCGCCAGAGGCGAAGCCCTTCGTCAAAATGGGTGAGCC
Source organism: Klebsiella sp. C360 (assembly GCF_048822415.1). Classification (NCBI taxonomy): domain Bacteria; kingdom Pseudomonadati; phylum Pseudomonadota; class Gammaproteobacteria; order Enterobacterales; family Enterobacteriaceae; genus Klebsiella; species Klebsiella sp. C360. Next base: position 395,616 of record NZ_JBMEZZ010000001.1, on the reverse strand, counting down.
TTATTTCAAGCAAAAGGACATGTTTCGCCGGCACGGTATTATCGCGTTTAGCAGCAACTATGAGCTTTATGCCGATATGTCCAACCGAGTGATGACAACGCTGGAGGAACTCTCTCCACGCTGCGAAATTTACAGTATTGATGAGGCATTTTGCGACCTGACAGGAGTTCGGAATTGTCGCGACCTTACCGACTTTGGCAGGGAAATTCGCGAGACGGTTCTGCGCAGGACGCACCTCACGGTCGGTGTCGGCATAGCCCAGACTAAAACCCTGGCAAAGCTGGCCAATCACGCGGCGAAACAGTGGCACCGGCAGACCGGAGGCGTGGTGGATCTGTCTAATCTTGAAAGGCAGAGGAAGTTGATGGCTTTGCTGCCGGTGGATGAGGTTTGGGGCGTTGGGCGCCGTATCAGTAAAAAACTGGAGGCTATGGGGATTAAAACTGTGCTGCAGCTGGCGGATACTGATATCCGTTTTATCCGGAAGCATTTTAATGTGGTTCTGGAGCGAACCGTGCGGGAGCTGCGCGGCGAGCCATGCCTCGGGCTGGAGGAGTTCGCACCGGTAAAGCAGGAGATTGTCTGTAGTCGCAGCTTTGGGCAGCGGATTTCCACCTACGAAGAGATGCGCCAGGCGATATGCTTATACGCATCCCGTGCCGCGGAGAAACTCCGTGGCGAGCATCAGTATTGTCGGTTCATCTCAGCGTTCGTTAAAACTAGCCCCTTTGCGTTGAATGAACCGTACTACGGGAACAGCGCATCAGTAAAGCTGCTAACTCCAACCCAGGACAGCAGGGACATCATCACCGCGGCGACGAAATGCCTCGATGCAATATGGCGAGACGGACATCGCTATCAGAAAGCAGGCGTGATGCTTGGGGATTTCTACAGTCAGGGCGTGGCCCAGCTCAACCTGTTTGACGATAACGCACCGCGGAAAAATAGCGGAAAACTGATGGAGGTCCTGGATCATCTGAATGCCAAAAATGGGAGAGGGGCGCTGTACTTTGCCGGCCAAGGAATCCAGACTACCTGGCAGATGAAACGGGAAATGCTTTCGCCTCGGTACACCACGAGATACAGTGACTTAATAAAAGTAAGATAATTCAAACCATTAATAGATATGACATATGTTGATCCAGCGGCATTACAACAAAGTGTTGTTATAAGCCCGGAGTAACCGATTACCGGGCTAAAATTCTGTCTGGCTCCCACCTCCCTTGCAACTAATAGTTAGCGGCAGTCTTAGGTTGTAAGATAATTTTATTCTTAGTTTTGCAATGCTTCAGAATAGTCATTATGTATTTTATCTGCTCCGGTAGATAAAAGGAATGTATCTGCGCCAAGAGCTAAGAAAGTAGCACCTAATGCCTTGTAATGTTTTGCCTGGTCTGGTGTTACGGCTATTGTTCCTACCGGGATACCAAAGGATTTAACTCGCTTAATCATATTGTCCATTGCAGTCATTACTTCGGGGTGAAATATATTTAACCCATGTCCCATATCAACAGCTAAATCAATAGGGCCTAAAAAGACAGCTCCGATACCGTCTACAGAACAAATCTCATCCAGGTTATCCATGCCTTTTCGACTTTCTATCTGGATAATCATCATTGATTCATCGTTAATTCTCTCCAGATAATCTGGAATACGGCCATATAAACCAGCTCGTACTGCCTGAGCCCCCATCCCTCTGTTACCTCGCGGAGCAAAGGATGACCAGTACATAATCTGTTCTACTTCCTCTCTGGTCTCGACCTTAGGGAATATAATATTATTGATACCCTGGTCCATTAGCTGCTTTATCAGTCCAGTGCTCGGCCCACCGACACGAACAACAGGTGTCATTCCGAATGGTAAAATAGCTCGTGCAGCAGCGACAATACTTTCCAGGGAATGAGGGCCATGCTCACCATCAATAAATAACCAGTCGAAATTGCTGGTCGCTAAAACCTCCGCAACATCAGCAGACGGGATTTCAAGACCTATACCCAGCTGCAGATTGCCGGCTTTTACGTTTCGTTTGAATTCGTTTTTCAAAAAATCAATGGCTACAGTCATTATTCAATCCTAAAAGTAATTATACCCACATGGATGTGTTTTTTTTCGTGGATGGAAATTAAATAGTAAACTCCCGACATCCGTAATTTTGTTTGAAGGAATGTCGGGATATTATTACAAAGTAATTGTATCCACTACGCTTACGTGCAGTCGGACATCAACATTGCCCCTTGTAGCATTTGAGTAGGGGCAGACTTTGTGTCCTTTTTTAACAAGTTCAATTGCCGATTCTTTTTCCAGACCACGCACTTCTACATCAAGGTCAATATCAAGAGAGAACCCGCCCTCAGCATTCTGCCCGATACCTACTGCGCAGGATGTCTTAGTTGATACACCTTCTAGTTTTTGTTTCTGGATGATATGAATCAGAGCGTTGTCGAAACAGGCTGCATAGCCCATAGCAAACAACTGCTCCGGATTGGCGCCAGTTTTACCACTGTCATTAGTGAAGCTGACTAAATCGAGGCCAAACGAACCGTCATCTAAGGATACTCTTCCATCACGACCACCGACTGATGTTGCACTTGTTTTATAAAAAATTTTCATAGCCATTTCCTTACTAAGTTTGTTTGTGTGCGATTAAATCGTGTGATAATGATATCCAAAGATTGAGACATGTCAATGTGCTTTTCAGAAAAAATCGTATGCGATATACTTGGCTTAAAGTATATGGGGTCAGTTATGAACGAAAATGCAAGCCTGTTTGAGCAAGGGGATTTTCCGAAGCTTGAGGATTTTCTCTGTTTTGCCACTTACACTGCTAACCTTGCCTTCGGTAAGGCTTACCAGCCTTATCTGTCAGAGCTGGGGTTAACATACTCTCAATGGATTACATTGTTGGCATTGGCGGAAGAAGATGGACTAACCGTTAATCAGTTAGGAGAGAGATTATTCTTAGCGTCAAGCACCCTTACGCCAATGTTAAAAATTCTTGAGAAAAAAGGAATCGTGATCAGACAGCGCTCAATGGAAGATGAGCGTAAGGTTCACATCTTTCTTACAGATGAGGGCAGAGAATTGCACAAAGCAAGCCATCGGTGCATGAATGTGTTTTATTCACTAGGACTGACACTAGAAGAGGTGCAACTCTTGCAGAAGACAATTATCAAGGTAAGAAATAATTTACTGCAATCTTGACCTTCTTAACTCGCAAGCTGTTTGAGGTATAAAGGTTCCACCTTCGGCTCTGGTTCTGACTACGAGGTTCTGTGACCTGCTCAAAGTCAGGTGATTCAGTAATTAACATTAGTGATTGTGCTACTACAATCCGCTTAGAGCGAAGAGCGGTCGTCCCATCCAGCGTAAGAACGTAAAAAAACCGCCGTGAGGCGGTTTAGCTTTCTCGTTAGGAGGTTGCGCTTGCGAGTCGCGCTGCAAATCCAATGAAGAACATACCTACCAGCGCGTTTCCAATGGTTGATAATCTACGGTTGCCTTTCAAACGGCTTAGCAGATAAGAGCCGCAGAAAACGAGGAAACCGAAATAAACGAGAGTAATCGCGAACATTACTGCTGCAAGGATGATAAACGCCATCCAGGAATGTTCAGCCTGAACATTGATGAACTGGGCGAAGAAAGAGATATAGAACAGCAGCGTCTTTGGATTCAGTAGAGTAACAAGCATTCCACGCCCAATGATCCCCTTAGCATCAGCTGAAGATTTCTTTTCCTGACTCGTTTCGACAGTTGGCTTAAAGATAGCGCGTATCGTCTGGACACCGAGATAGAAAAGATAGGCAGCACCTGCGTATTTGATGGCGTTAAACAAGGCTGGAGTTGAGCTTATGACTGCGGCAAGCCCACACCATGCCAGCAGAACCAGAAGCACGTCACTCATGAGAATGGAAAATATTGCAGCAAAGCCTCGTTTGATGCCGCTCGTAATGCTTGTTTTAATCACGAACATGGTCTCAGGCCCAGGAGCAAGAACTATCAGTGTCGCACCAAGCAGATACGTCCAGAAATTCACGATACCAAAATCAGCAAACATTTTTACTCCAGTTCTCTCGTTTTCATCGAGGCTATTCTAACGTAACCAGCGTTAATGAAAACACATCACGGCTGCTTTCTATCTATTCAGCCAATGTCCGCTCCTGGCACATTCCGGACGTCATCAAAGCTACAGGCTTTTGATAGCCTCAATCAATTCAGGCCCCTGATTTTTCACATTGCCTACCGCTCGCGATACCGGGTGCCAGGTGAAATGGTCGGCGGATACTGCTCCGTCGACTGCTATCTCTTCGGCTTCCTTTCCGCCTATATCTTGGCCCTGGCGCATCCATTCGCGTGCTGCTTCCGGCGTCAGAACCAGCGGCCGGCGGTCGTGAATATCGACCAACCCCTGATCGGCCGCAGCGGTCACTATCAAAAACCCCTCTGCTTCATCTCCACGCTCGAAAGGGACGCTACCAATAGTCGCCATGAAGATGGGCTTGCCGTCTTTACGGTGAATGAAGTAAGGCTGTTTCTTGTCTCCTTCTCGCTTCCATTCAAACCATCCATCGGCAAAGCAGATCGCTCGACCTTGCTGCCACAGGGGTTTAAACATCCTGCTGTTGGCTGCGGTCTCAAACCTGGCATTAATCAAGGGCGGTTTATCCCACCACCCTGGCGCGTAACCCCAGTGAACCGGATCGAGGTGCAGCTGTTCGTCTCGTTCGCTCAGAAGCAAAACTTTAGTCCCTGGCGCCACGTTGTACCGGCCGATTGGTTCTGGATCATAGGCGATGTCACGCTCAGCTTCATCAGCAAGATAAGCTAGGTATTCTTCCCTTGTCTGAGATTGAGCAAAGCGTCCGCACATGGTTACCTCCAGAAGTCAGACTGAAAGTATAGACGTTCAGTAGAGGTACGAGTCGGATATGCAAGCTTAGGGAAGAAAATCATATTGCTAGTTATACTGCTAGCGGGGATGAACCAGAACGACAAATAATCTGTCATGAAGTGTAGTTTAACATTTAGGGCAAGATGATCATTGACCAGATGTTAAGAGATCTCATAGACAGTATTTTACATGGCATAAATAGATCGTTGTATTGAAGGAGAGAAAATGACAAAGATTAGTGAAAGATGGAAGCATAGTGGGATTGTTGAAGGTTATTGCAATATTTGTGGTAAATTTGATGTTCTAACTAAAGATCATGTTCCACCTAAGTGTGCTATAACCTTAGGACCTATCCTTCAAAAAACAGTTAGTGAGTTCTTCAATACTAAAGAACCAGTCAAACCATTAAGAGCTAAAAATGGATCTTATTTCAGAACGATATGTGGTAACTGCAATAGTAAGGTATTGGGCGGGCTTGATACAGCAATTGAACATGTAACAGAGTCCTTTAAAGAACAGTTGGGTCAATATATGTCTGGTGAGAAAGTATATCCATTCATCAAAATATCTTTTGATAGTATATCATTCACTAAGGCAATGATTGGACACATACTATCAGCAACTTCAGTTGAAGATTGTAGAAAGGAGCCGATAGATAGTCCGTACTATACACCTTTAAAGAATTATGTTTTGGGGAAAGTGCCAAGTTTTGAAGAGACTCATGATATCTTCTATTGGTTTTATCCACACAGAATGCACATATCTGCTCAGAGTGTAGCATTTATGAATAAAGGGCATGTGGCAATTATTTGCGCGCTACATTTTTTCCCTATTGGTTTTATTATAACCTTGAAAAACAAAGGAACCTATCCTGCCCATTCGACACAATTAAAATTGTGTGATAAATTTCTCACCTTCAACATGAGCTCTATAAATTATGAGTTCACAACATTTCCATTTGTTAATCTTAAAGGAAACCAGATGTATGCTATGAGTAATGGCCACACTTGTGTTAGTTATCCAATTAAAAAGTAATTTTTTTATAATATTCATATGTTTTCCTTACATTTATATTATATGTTGTCAAGGTGAGTGACTTCGGCCTCAAGCACTCGCGGGGAATTTCATTGAGGCTATAGGTTAGTTTTTATTACTCTAAGCATTGGCAGAGAAAATAGTCAGCCATGCTGCCAAAGCGGGCAAAACATCCGACTTGTCGTGACCCTGGTCCAAATTCAGGGAGGAGATCAGTCGCGAAAGTTTCAACGCGGGGAATGTTAGGGGCGGTTTTTACCACCAAAGCAGTACATAACCTGGTGAACAGCATCAAGATGGTTGTTAATCACTTTAGTTCGGAAGCAAAACTTTAGTCTATGGCGCCACGTTGTAATGGTTGATAGGTTTTGGGTCAAAGGCGATAATCTATTCCCCAAAACGAAGCTTAAAATTATCTAAATCAACAAGTTAAACAATGTAGTTTAAGGCAATAAAAATTCTATCCATTGGTGAAATAAACAATAAAATCAGTTGCTTAAATATTTATGACGTAGATATTGCTGCGCCACATGCAGTGGTTCGAAGCCGCAGACCTGATCGTCAAAGGCATGGAAGGCGCTATCGCCGCCAAGACCGTGACCTATGACTTCGAACGTCTGATGGAAGGCGCTAAACTGCTGAAATGTAGCGAGTTTGGCGACGCGATTATCGCGAATATGTAATCCCGTTGGTGGATTAAGTAAAAGCGGGAGCCGATGAGCTCCCGTTTTTTTATCGTATGCAGGCCGTTATTTTGCCGGGCGCTCGCTGCGCGGTGCCATCGCCGATTTCCCGCAACACAATGTCCATCAAAGCCATGCACCTCGTGACAGGGATAGCTCAGTTTGCCGTGAGATCGCGAGTGGGAATGGATTGAACTCCAGGGGCCATACTGATGGCCCGACCGGCTTAAACCGGCGCTGTTCGGCGAAAATATGATGTAGCCTAAACTCAGGCTATCCGTTCACCTTCAGATTAAACAGTCGGGACAGCGCCGCTCTGCCGCTATCCGTCACTTGCACTTCCCGATATCCCGGCGCGCGGGTGATCCATCCTTTCTGCTCAAACAGCGCCATCAGCGCCGATCCGGCGTCGCCTCCCAGATGAAAACGTCTTTCGCTCCAGTCAAGACAGGGGCAGCAAGGCTTACGTCGCGGTCGAGCGTTAAGTACTGCGCCCAGACTTTCAAGCTGGGTTTTACCGGCTGACGTCAGAGACTGCCCATCGGCCGTCAGCCATTTTTCCCGCAGCATAAACTCATAAATATTCACCGCCAGTTCGCCCGCCAGATGGTCGTAGCAGGTGCGGGCGTAGCGAAGCGTAACCGGCGTGCTGGTGGCCAGCGCCTTATGCGCCTGCATTGAGACGCCCATCAGGTTTTCCAGCAGCCCGGCGATATGCGGGCCCGCCAGGCGGTAATAGCGGTGGCGCCCCTGCGCGAGACATACCACCAGCCCGTTGCTGAGCAGCCGGGTAAGATGTCCGCTGGTGGTGGAGGCGGAGACCTCGGCGACCGTGCTGAGCTCGGTCGCCGTCCATGCGCGCCCGTCCATCAGCGCGCAGAGAATACTGACCCTTGACGGGTCGGAGAGGGCTGAGGCCACCATCGCCATCGCGGTTTCCAGTGCCGCCTCTGGCTCACTGTCTTGCTGCGTTTTCAGGAGATTCATTCAGAAATATGGCCCATTTTTTGGTCACTTCCGCTGCCCGGGTGTCATCATCGGTAAGGAGAATGAGCCGGTTACGGTGGTCGCTGTACTGTACCAGAATATTAATACCGTTGCGGGCCAGGGTGTCTGCAATGTCTCCCAGTTCCCCGGGTCGTTCCTGGGGTAACTTGCGTATCAGAGGACGGCATACATCGCTGACTGTAAATCCGGCCTCGGTCAGCACCCTGCGGGCTGTCTCACCATCTTCCACCAGAAAATGTGCATGTCCGGCATCAGGCGTGGTGAATACCCCACCACCTTCGAGACCCACACCGTTGTTGCCCAGCGCTATACCCATTGCGCCAAGCGAGCCCGGCGTGTTGCTGAGAATGACGTGAATATCATACATCTGGCTGTGCTCCCCGATCCGATGAGTAATCCCGGAACACGCGGGCAACGCGTATTCTGTAATATGAAAAAATCGATGCTTTGCCTTCGCGCTGGGCAGCCAGATGCCGCTCATTTTGCTGCCAGTTGGCCACCGATGCTTCATCTTCCCACCAGGATAACGAAAGGATTTTGCCGGGCGAATTCAGGCTCTGAAAGCGCTCGATGGCGATAAACCCCGGCGTGTCTGAAAGCAAAGGCGTCAGCCCGGCCGCCAGCTGAAGATATCTTTCCTGTGCTTCCGGTAAGGCGTCGGCCTCAAAAAGTACCGCAATCATAAGTCTGCTCCGTGGTGAATTTCCCTGCAGTCTAATGACGGCCAGAGCAGGATGCTTCGGTGTGCAGCGAAATGTGGCTGAGGTTGGATACCCCAGCCACATTTCCTGAGCGCCGGATGACCGCGCCAGAAACGAGTTACTCTGCGTTAAAGATAATAAATTCAGGCTGGTAGCTGACCGGGAAATTGACCGAGCGGGCGATAAAACAGACGTGATGGATCTGCTGATGAATGGCCGCGGCGGCGTCGAGATCGGTACCTGGTAATACGGTGATTTTCGGCCTGAGGGTAGCAGAAATAAAGCGACCCGCGCCCCCTTTTAATACTTCACCCGTTGCCACCGGCGAGTCCTGATATTCCATGACCGTAATGCCGGCATCTGAGGCCAGATGTAAGTACCACAGCATGTGACAGGCAGAGAGAGAAGAGAGCAGGAGATCTTCCGGGTTCATTTTGCCGGGATCGCCGCCCAGTAATGGATCATTTGAACAATGAATGGGTTCTTTTCCCTTTACCGCGATATCCCAAGTCCGGGCATAAGCCTTGTAACCCGAGGTACCCGTGCCCTGATTGCCGGTCCATGTGATATGACTGGTATAAGCATGTTCCATTGATTTGCCTTTCTCTAGAGAGGGATGACTGTCTTCACTGCGGTATCGTCCAGGTGCATTGCCTGAACGAAGCCGCAGGTAGAATCGCAAGGTTGTCATGACGTTGGCTAGAATGGCATAATGGTATACCATTTGTGAATGATGTAAAGAGAGCCAAATGAACGCTGCTACCCGTTCGACCGCCGACATCCTTGCCAGTGAGTTAAAAATCTTAATCAACAAGGGGGCATTGCGAGATGGCGACCGGCTTGTGGAGCGCGACCTGGCCTGCCAGTTTTCTGTCAGCCGTATCCCAATGAGAGAAGCGATACAGCAGCTTGAGCGCGAAGGTCTGGTTGAGATTTACAGAAATCGTGGCGCGGTGGTGAAAACGCTGACGGCCGCAGATGTCGATGAAATTTATCAGCTGCGGGCACTCCTGGAAGGTGAAGCCATTTTTCATAGCCTGAAGAATATGGACCCGGAAACGCTTGCCCGGGCAGAGCTGGTGCATCAGCTGCTGAGCAGCGCTTCTGAACCCGAGCAGCAGGGGAGGTATAACCGGGAGTTTCATGAACTGCTGTATCGGAAGTGTAACAATCAGCGCCTGTTGAAGATGATCTGTGAATTGCGCGAGCAGATTGAAAGATATGAGCTTTTTCAGAACAGACTGCTGTCGGATACGCTGAAATTCCAGGATGAGCATCAGCAGATCCTGATGGCCTGCCAGCAAAATAATCCGCAGGAGGCTCGGGCATATACCGTGAAACATATTCTTTCAGCAGGTGAAATCCTTCGCGCCTATATTGTAAGCCGTTAATGGTTGCGTAAAGCGGCTGCGTTGTTCACGCATAAATTGCAATCCGTCTCAGCTCAATGCTATAAGAAAAGAGCCGTTTTAATGGCGCTTATGTTTTATCTGTAAAGAATAAGTGAAGGTCAGATAATGATTACGTCAGTGCAGCCAACCACCACCGTCACCACCACGACCGTAACCTGCGGTGGTGTGGGCGTATCTGTGACCGGCTCCTGACAAACAGATCCTCACTCCCCGCCAATGTGGACGGGGAGCGTCTTCTCCGTTCGTGACAGACTGAATGGAGACCCATCATGATTTCATCTGAACATGCCCTGTTAATTATCGATATGCAGCAGGGGCTTTTCCGTGGCCCGGTTTCCCCGTATCAGGCCGATGCGCTTCTGGCGAACGTTTGCCTGCTGATTGAAAAAGCGAGACAGGCTGAGGTGCCAGTCTTCTTTGCCCGCCATACCGGACCTGACGACTCTCCGTTCTCCGCGCAAAGTCCATTAACCCAACTGCTGCCTGAGATGGGGGTTAACTGCGAGCGGGATATCGTTTTGATTAAAAAATACCCCTCCTGTTTCCAGCAAACTGACCTTGAGCATCAGCTCGCCCAGGTCGGAGTAAAACAGCTGGTTATTGCCGGGATGAAAACCGAATTCTGCGTGGACACGACCTGCCGAGCGGCATCGGCGCTGGGATTACGGACGGTGTTAATCTCGGATGCGCACTCAACCATGGATAACGAACGTTTATCAGCGCCTGACATCATTGGCCATCACAATGTCACCCTTGCGGGGCCCTTTGTGACGCTGTCGACCGCCGCGGAGTGGCGCTTTTCGGCAGAGAAATAAGGGTGAAGAAAGGGAGCCTGAGGGCTCCCGTTCGCGACGCCTGCTCATCCGGTTTTACTGCGTATGGCGACGCAGGGTGGAGGCGGGGTGACGCCGGAGCGCCTCTTCGGGACGCACCGGGCGCCGCACCAGCTCGCCGCCGCAGTTCGGGCAATGGCCGTTCAGCCGGGCCGTCATGCAGTCCTGGCAAAAGGTACACTCGAACGAACAGATAAACGCTTCGGGTGAGTCTGGCGGCAGATCTTTATCACAGCATTCGCAATTCGGGCGTAACTCGAGCATGACCTTCTCCTGTGGTTAATGGCGGTATCCGCCACGGCGGGCCAGCGGATACTGTTTTTATATCACGGCCCGCACTGGCCGCCGAAGGGTTTCTCTGCGTTAACCTCCGCCTCAAAGCGTTGCCTTTCCGGGCTGCATCCCCGGCACGAGGATCACTTTGCGGCATGCCTCTTCACGCTTCTCAAAGATCTGATAGCCGCGCGCGGCCTCCTCCAGCGGCATATGGTGCGTGATAATCTCCTCCGGGGTGAGCAACCCTTGCTCAATTAGCGCCAGCAGATCCGGCAACCAGGCATGGACGTGGGTTTGCCCCATTTTGAAGGTCAGCCCCTTATCAAAGGCATCGCCAAACATAAATCCATGAATGAAACCGGCGTAAACCCCGGGCACGCTGACGATGCCGCCGCGGCGCACGGCGGCGATGCACTGGCGCAGCGCTTTCCCGCTGCTGCCCTCGATTTTCAGGGTGCTGAGGACGGTTTCCGTGAGGCTGCCTTTCGCCTCGAAGCCGACGGCGTCAATCACCGCGTCGACGCCGCGATGGCCGGCGGTGTTGTCGATAATCCACTGCGCCGGGTCGTCATGGTGGTCGAAGTTTATCGGGATCGCGCCATAGCGCTGCTGCGCGAAGTCGAGTCGGTAATCGTTATGATCAATGATGAATATCTGCTCTGCGCCATTGAGCCTGGCGCAGGAGGCGCACAGCAGGCCAACCGGGCCGGCGCCAAAAATAGCCACGCTGCTGCCGGGTTTGACCTCGGCGTTTTTTACCGCCTGCCAGGCGGTGGGCAGAATATCTGACAGAAACAGCACCTTTTCATCGTGTAAGGTGTCCGGCACTTTAAACGGGCCGGCATTGGCTTTGGGAACCCGCACATATTCCGCCTGGCCGCCGGGGATCCCGCCGTACAAATCACTATAGCCAAACAGCGCCGCGGGTGGCGAAATACCTTTGCGATTGAGCGTCGCCCCCTGGCCGCTATTGGTGCTTTCGCAGGCGGCATATTGCTGCAGGCGACAAAAGAAGCAGTCTCCGCAGGCAATGACAAACGGGATAACCACCCGATCGCCTTTACGAACCGCGGTGACGTCCGAACCGGCGTCCACCACTTCCCCCATAAATTCATGGCCGAAAATATCACCATGGTGCGTGCCGGGGATCTTTCCGCGGTAAAGGTGCAGATCGGAACCGCAGATCGCCGTCGCCGTGACGCGCAGAATAATATCGTCCGGCGCCTCAAGGGCCGGGTCGGGCATGGTGTCAACGCTGACATGATGGGGGCCATGATAAGTGAGTGCTTTCATAGAGTCTTCTCCTGAAGAGAATGGCTGATCGCATCAGGCGCAAAGGCAAAGTGACCTGACGCTAATGCCGCCGATAAACCACCGTAAAAATAAAGCGTAGAGTACTAATAATGGAACTGCGTGATATTCCAGTCGCTGAATATATGCCACGCTTCGCTTATTTATTGGCGTTATTTGCCTGTTTCCCCTGAATATGCCAGGCTTAATCGGGCATGATATTCGCTCCATTTTATTTTCCAGCCGCTTCCCCAGCGGCTTTTTTTTTGCATTAAAAACAAGAAAAACTCCTAATTTCAGTCGGGCTACAGGAAATACTGCCGCTTCGTTATATAACCCAACGAGAGTAACCCGCCGGTATAAATAATTCTTTGCCGCATGGGGGGGCTCTACGCATTATTTCCCTGAACACAGTAAGTTAGCGGAAATGTGCCGTCTGGTTGTTTTTGATGTGTTTTATAGAATTATTCCGAATTGCTGCTAAAAGGTATCGGAAACACCGGATAATAATTTGACTAACTAGCATTACCCGCTAGATTTAAATATCGAACGACGAGTGATACGGAATATTTTCGTATCGTACTGACATAACCGATATACATGAGGTGAAAATATGGCAGAGCATCGTGGTGGTTCCGGTAATTTTGCTGAAGACCGTGAAAAAGCTTCTGAAGCAGGTCGTAAAGGTGGTCAGCACAGCGGCGGGAACTTTAAAAATGATCCGCAGCGTGCGTCCGAAGCGGGTAAAAAAGGCGGACAAAACAGCCACGGCGGTGGCCGCAAGTCTGATAATTCCTGATTATCCTTTTCCTTGCCCCCTGAAGTGAAAGTATCTCCTGCGAGTCTGTCACAGACTCGCAGTTATTTTCTGACTCCGGAAGGTATTTCTATGAATATGAAAAGCATTGAAGATGTATTTATTCACCTGCTCTCAGATACCTACAGCGCAGAGAAACAATTAACCCGCGGGCTGGCTAAACTGGCCAGAGCGGCGTCCAGTGAAAAACTCAGCGCGGCGTTCAATGCTCATCTTGAAGAAACCCAGGGCCAGATTGAACGTATCGACCAGATCGTTGAGCAGGAATCCGGTCTGAAAATCAAACGCATGAAATGCGTGGCCATGGAAGGATTAATTGAAGAGGCCAATGAAGTCGTTGAGAGCACGGAAAAAAATGAAGTACGTGATGCCGCGTTAATTGCCGCTGCGCAAAAGGTCGAGCATTACGAAATTGCCAGTTACGGTACCCTGGTGACCCTGGCGGAACAGCTGGGTTATAAAAAAGCGGTCAAACTGCTGGCCGAAACCCTGGAAGAAGAAAAACAAACCGATGTGAAATTAACCGACCTGGCGGTAGGTAATATTAATAAAAAAGCAGAAAAATAAACGCTCCCTGACACGAGGAAATCACGATGAATCACATTGAACATTATCATGACTGGCTACGAGATGCGCATGCCATGGAAAAACAGGCTGAATCCATGCTGGAATCAATGGCTGGCCGTATCGATAATTATCCGGATCTCCGTGCCAGAATTGAACAGCATATTAATGAGACCAAACGGCAAATTACCGTGCTGGAAGAGATCCTCGACCGCAACGAGATTTCGCGCTCGGTGATTAAAGATTCGATGAGTAAAATGGCGGCTCTCGGCCAGTCCATCGGCGGGATGTTTCCTTCCGATGAAATAGTCAAAGGCTCGATCAGCGGGTACGTCTTCGAGCAGTTTGAGATCGCCTGCTATACCTCTTTGCTGGCGGCGGCTGAAAAAGCGGGCGATACCGCCTCCATTCCGGCCATTAAGGCCATCCTGGCGGAAGAGCAGGCCATGGCCGACTGGCTGATCAAACATATTCCTCAGACCACGGAGCAATTTCTCCTGCGTTCAGATGCTGACGGCGTAGAAGCGAAAAAATAACCAGGAGGCAGGCCTATGTTTCGTCATGTGAAACAACTGCAGTATACCGTGCGCGTTGCTGAACCCAATCCGGGGCTCGCGAATTTACTGCTCGAACAGTTTGGCGGCCCTCAGGGCGAGCTGGCCGCCGCGTGTCGTTATTTCACTCAGGGATTAAGCGATGACGATCCCGGCCGCAAAGACATGCTGATGGATATCGCGACAGAGGAGCTGAGCCATCTGGAGATCATTGGCACCCTGGTCGGCATGCTAAATAAAGGCGCCAAAGGGGCGCTGGCGGAGGGCACCGAGAGCGAGGCGGAACTCTATCGTTCGCTCACCGCCAACGGCAACGACAGCCATATTACGTCGTTACTGTACGGCGGCGGTACCCCGCTGACCAATTCGGCGGGCGTGCCGTGGACGGCGGCCTACATTGATACTATCGGCGAACCCACCGCCGACCTGCGGTCAAACGTCGCGGCGGAGGCGAGGGCGAAGATCGTCTATGAACGGTTGATCAACGTGACCGACGATCCCGGCGTAAAAGACGCGCTGGCGTTCCTGATGACCCGCGAAGCGGCGCATCAGCTCTCTTTTGAGAAGGCGCTGCAGTCAATTCGCAACAACTATCCGCCGGGCAAACTGCCGCCCATTAGCGAGTACGCGAACACCTACTACAATATGTCTGAAGGTGGAGAAGTACGCGGCAGCTGGAACAGTGACAAACACTTCGATTATGTCCAGGATCCGCAGCCGGCCGTGGATGGCGGAGATGGCAGCGCCTCTGTCGGCCTGACGCCGGAGCAGGAAGCGCTGTGCAAAGCGATGCTGAAGCGAACAGAGTCTGACCCACAGGGTGATCCTTTGACCGGCGCTGAACTGGGCGCCGGTAAGCAAAACACCTCATCATCGGCTAAGTGATGTTCGCATAAGCCCCGGCTGCGGCCGGGGCGTTTCATAATGATGGGTGCGGATTATGTTTGAATTTGACGCGTTTCATCTGGCCCGACTGCAATTTGCCTTTACCGTTTCCTTCCATATTCTGTTTCCGGCCATCACCAT
This sequence comes from Klebsiella sp. C360, assembly GCF_048822415.1. NCBI lineage: Bacteria > Pseudomonadati > Pseudomonadota > Gammaproteobacteria > Enterobacterales > Enterobacteriaceae > Klebsiella > Klebsiella sp. C360. The sequence goes on along the minus strand of NZ_JBMEZZ010000001.1, from coordinate 380,529 downwards.
CGGCCTTGCCAGCTACCTTGTGGTGCTGGAAGGGATGTGGCTGCGAACCCGGGATAACGTCTGGCGCTCGCTCTACAACTTCTGGCTGAAAATTTTCGCCGTCAATTTTGGCATGGGCGTGGTTTCCGGATTAGTCATGTCCTATCAGTTCGGCACCAACTGGAGCGGGTTCTCCCAGTTTGCCGGCAGTATTACCGGCCCGCTGCTGCTGTATGAAGTGCTGACCGCCTTCTTCCTCGAAGCGGGATTCCTCGGCGTGATGCTGTTCGGCTGGAGCAAGGTGCCGCCGGCGCTGCATTTTTTTACCACCTGCATGGTAGCCCTTGGCACCCTGGTCTCCACCTTCTGGATCCTCGCCTCCAATAGCTGGATGCAGACGCCGCAGGGTTTTACCCTCGAAAATGGCCACCTCATCCCGCAGGACTGGCTGGCGATTATCTTTAACCCCTCATTCCCGTATCGCTTGTTCCATATGGCGATCGCCGCGTTTCTCAGCAGCGCCATGTTCGTCGGGGCCTCCGCCGCCTGGCATCTGCTGCGCGGCAACGACTCGCCGGCCATCCGCAAAATGCTGTCGATGGCGATGTGGATGGCGCTGCTGGTGGCGCCCATCCAGGCGGTGGTGGGGGATATGCATGGCCTTAACACCCTTGAGCATCAGCCGGCGAAGATTGCGGGGATTGAAGGACACTGGGAAAACCGGCCGGGCGAGGCCACCCCGCTGCTGCTGTTTGGCCTGCCGGATATGGAAGAGGAGCGGACCCGCTATGGCCTGGAGATCCCGGCGCTGGGCAGCCTGATCCTCACCCACAGCCTGCATAAGCAGGTGCCGGCCCTGAAAGATTTCCCGAAAGAGGACCGGCCCTATTCGCCCGCCGTGTTCTGGTCGTTCCGTATCATGGTTGGGATGGGCCTGTTGATGATCGGCTTAGGGATCTGCAGCGCCTGGCTGCGCTATCGGCGGCGGCTGTACCATTCGCGTCCCTTCCAGTGGTTTGCGCTCTGTATGGGGCCCGCCGGTCTTATTGCGCTGGTCGCCGGGTGGGTGACCACCGAGATGGGCCGTCAGCCGTGGGTGATCTACGGTTTGCTGCGCACCCGGGACGCGGTGTCGTTGCACAGTACGCTGCAGATGGCTATCAGCCTGCTGGTGTTTATCGTGGTCTACTGCGCGGTGTTTGGCGTGGGGTATTACTATATCTTCCGGCTTATCAAAAAAGGGCCGCAGCCGGTGACGGAGCTGACCTCGCAAACCGCAGGCACCCCGGCGCGTCCGCTCTCGGCGGCAGAGCCGGTGCGGGATGAGGAGAACGCATCATGAGCATCGATATCTCGGTGATTTGGTTTGTCATCATTGTCTTCGCCACGTTGATGTATATCGTGATGGATGGTTTCGATTTAGGCATCGGGATGCTGTTCAGCGTGGTGCATGACGCCGAAGAGCGCGATGTGATGGTTAACAGCGTGGCGCCCGTCTGGGATGGTAACGAAACCTGGCTGGTGCTCGGCGGGGCAGGGCTGTTCGGCGCGTTTCCGCTGGCTTACGCGGTGATCACCGATGCGCTGGTTATCCCGCTGACGGCGATGCTCATCGGCCTGATTTTCCGCGGCGTGGCGTTTGAGTTTCGTTTTAAAGCGGTTCCCTCGCATCGCACCTTCTGGGACTATGCCTTCGCCGGCGGCTCGCTGCTGGCGACCTTCAGCCAGGGGATTGTCGTCGGCGCCTTTATCAACGGCTTTGCGGTAGCCGACCGCCGCTTCGCCGGCTCGACGCTGGACTGGCTTACCCCCTTTAACCTGTTCTGCGGTCTGGGGCTGGTGGTGGCCTATCTGCTGTTGGGCACCACCTGGCTCATCATGAAAAGCGAAGGCGCGCTGCAGCAGCGGATGCGCGAGCTGACCCGCAAGGTGCTGCTGGCGCTGATGGCGGTGATCGCGGTGGTCAGCGTCTGGACGCCGTTGGGCTGGCGCTACGTGGCGGAACGCTGGTTTACGCTGCCCAATTTCTTCTGGTTCGTGCCGGTGCCGATCCTGGTGCTGACCCTGAGCCTGTGGATCTGGCGCCTGAGCGAGCGCCCCGCCAGCCACGCTCGTCCCTTTATCCTGACGCTGGGCCTGATATTCCTCGGCTTCAGCGGGCTGGGGATCAGCGTCTGGCCGAACATTATTCCGCCGCACATCTCCCTGTGGGATGCCGCCGCGCCGCCCTCCAGTCAGGTGTTTATGCTGCCGGGGGCGCTGCTGATCATCCCGGTGATCCTGATGTATACCGCCTGGAGCTATTACGTCTTTCGCGGCAAAGTGTCCGGCAGCGAAGGCTATCACTGAGAGGACAGCAAGTCGGCTATTGATGATTGACCGGCGCGCCGCGCCGTCCGCTCAGGGATGACCGAAATGGTCGCGGACAGACCGGCGACCCGTTCCACCCCCGCGGGCAGGGTATCGATATGGATACGCACCGGCACACGCTGCGCCAGCCGCACCCAGCTGAACGTTGGCTCGACCTGCGGTAGGCCCAGGGCGCCGGTTTCATCATTGGTATCGCCGATCCCGTGCCCGATGCTCTCCACATGGCCGGTAATAACCGGGTCATAGCCCATCAGCGTGATGTGCGCGGTATCGCCAATGTGGATGTGGCGCAGACGGGTCTCTTCAAAATACCCCACCACCCAGAAGCTCTGACCATCGATAATGGCGACTGTCGTCACCCCGGCGGTGGCATAGTCGCCGGGGCGCAGCCGGAGATGGGTCACGTAGCCGGATACCGGCGCCCGCACGGTGGCATGCGCTACATTCAGCTGCGCCAGCGCCAGTGCCGCCAGCGCGCCCTGGTAGTTAGCGGCCGCGACGCTGGCCGCGCTGTTGGTCTGTTTCAGATCTTCGCTGGAGATGACGCCCTGGATCTGCGCCCGACGTCTGGCGGCATCCTGGCGCATCGCCATCTCCTGGCGTCGGGCTTCCACCTCCGCCTGTGCGCTGCTGACCGCCAGCTTCAGCCAGCGCGGATCGATGGTATAGAGTACCTCTCCCCGATTGACCCACTGGTTGTCTTTCACCGCCACGCTGGCCACCGGCCCCGAGACATTGGGGGCGATCTGCACCACGTCGGCCCGCATCCGGCCATCGCGGGTCCAGGGCGTCTGCGCCTCCTGTTTCCAGAAAATGAAAGCCAGTAGCGCGGCGGCGGCGACGGCGCCTAAGGTCAGGGCATAGCGGCCCAGAAGTGTCAGATACAGTGTCATACGGATAACCCCAGCGTGTGAACGCCCTGCAGGAGCAGGAAGAAAAGCGCGATAAAAAGGGACAGCCCCCACAGCGGCCGGCACGGCAGGCGACCCGGGCCGCGGGCGGAGAAGATAAGCGGTTGCAGCAACAGTGTAGCGAGCAGGGCGATAAGGCCGACAATCAGCAGGCCGGGGAAAAATACCCCGCCCAGCGCGAGGTCACGCATGGTTCTGGCTCTCCTCAGGCAGGTGTAAGGCGCAATACAGCGCGATGAGCGCTTCCGCGCGTTCGCGCGAGGCGGCATCGGTCGCCGGTAAAGCCTGGGCCAGCAGCGCATTGACCGGTTGCTCCAGGGCCGTCATGTCCGGCTGCGGGTTCAGCGCGTCCAGGAGCGCTTGCACTGCGTCCGCCGACGCACTGTCCGCCTGCTGATAGCGACGGCGCAGATGGATCACGGCGAGACCGGTACGAATATCGCGCAGCATCTTGTCAAGCAACTGACCGGCTGCCGGTCCACTCTGCGGCAGGCGGGGCAGCAGTAATGCGGTTCGGTCGATCATCAGGTTGGTCCAGCGGTGGGCATTGTGCGCCAGCCGGCCGCGAGCGGCGCGGCGGATATCGCGCTGGCACAGCGTCAGCAGACGACGGATAGCGGTTTCCGCCTGCACGGTTTGCAGCAGGCGCATACCAAACGCCGCATAACCGACGGCGATAAACAGCGCGAGCGCGGTATTGATCGCCGTCGCGAAGTCGCCACGGTAGCTGGCCCCCAGCTCGCACAATATCGGCAGCGTCAGGGTGATGCCCATCGCCATAAAGGTGGTGGCTGGCCGCGCCTGCAGCGAGCCGGCCAGCAGATAGACCGGGGCGAGCACCGCCGCCAGCAGCGCAAATTCGTTCACCTGCGGCAGCAGGACGAAGCTGTAGAGCAGGCTGAACAGCACGCCCCACACGCAGCCGATCAGGTATTTCACCAGATGCGCCGCCGGCGCGTCGAAGCTGGCGAACAGGCTACAGCAGACCCCGAGGATCGAGACCGCGGTGCCGCCATCGGGCCAGGCGGATCCTATCCAGATCAGGCAGCCGCTAAGGATGATGACGAAGGCGCCGAAGGAAGTCCGCAGGGCGCTGAGCGGGTCGCGATGGAAAACATAACCCTTCGCCGCGCCGGCGTCGGGGGGCAGGGCAGGCGACTGCCGACGATAAACCGCCTTCGCCAGCCGCTCGCTCTCCTGCAGGAGGCGGATGGCTTCCGCCAGATGGCGCGCCAGGCTGAGCCGCAGCGCCTCGTCCATGGTCTGCGCGTCAGCAGCGTACCGGACGATGAGCCGCTCGCAGCGGGAGAGAAGTCCGTCTGCCGAGGGCGCCGACCTGGCGGCTTGCGGGCCTGTTAGCCAGGCCTCTGCCTCCGCCAGCAGCGCCTGCAGGTCGTCAGGTGGCGGCCCGCTCCGCTGTAAACGGTCATATAATTCGCCATTGACGATCAACAGTCGCGCCAGCCGGTCGTGGATCGCTTTTCTCGCCTGGCGGTGAGGGACAGACAGGCCGTCATCCCAGGGCAGGTGGTGGTTGATGCCCTGGAGAAACTGCAGGCTCAGCGCCAGCCGCAGCGTTTCCGCCGCCACCGGCTTGCCTGCCAGCGTATCGGCGATCCGCTGCCGAGCGGTTGCCAGCGTCTGTGCCAGCGTGCTGTTAAACCGCCCGGCGATGCGCACCGGCAGCACGAAGCGATGGATCAGGCCGGCGCATAAGATACCGATGGCGATCTCTTCCACCCGGGTGACGGCGAGATCAAAGATCGTCCCGGGCGCGGAGACGGCGGGAAAGCCAATCAGGCTCGCGGTGTAACCCGCCAGCAGGAAGGCGTACCCGCGCGGCGTGCGTTCAAGCAGGGACAGGCAGAGGCTACCCGCGATCCACAGGGCCAGCACGACGCTGCACAGGATCGGCTGGTTAACGAAGGTGGGCACGATGATCACGGTGGCCGCCGCGCCGACGACGGTCCCGACCAGCCGATAGACGCTACGGCTCAACGAGGCGCCCGCCGAGGTCTGCGAGACGATATAGACGGTGATGATGGCCCAGGAAGGCCGCTGCAGACCGATGGAGAGCGCGAGATAGTAAGCCAGCATCGCCGCGGCGAAACTCTTCGCGGCATAGATCACCGCCTGGCCATCGCTGCGCAGCGCGGCTGAGGGTGTTTGCGGCATGAAACGGCGCGCGACGGCGCCTGCGGCCCGCAGCCAGCGGGCCTGACGAAAGAGGATGATGTTCATGCCGCCGATTATTGCCGGCTTGCGCTTGCGGAGAAATACTCTATTCTGTCAAAAAATACCTGAATCTTGCCAACCGTATGCCATCACCTTTTGCCAATACGCTGTACGATCCGGACGCGTCTTCCTGCCCGGCCGTCGCGCGCCATCTTGATTTTGTCGAGTATGAAGCCGAAGTGCCGGTGCATAGCCATCGCAAAGGACAACTGATTATCGTGCTGTATGGCGCGGTGCGTTGTCGGGCGGAAAATAACCTGTGGATCGTGCCGCCTCGCTGCGCGGTATGGATCCCGGGCGGTATTGCCCACAGTGTGACCGCCACCTGGAACGCGCGCCTCAACTACCTGTTTATTGAACCCGGGGCGGCGGCGCTGCCCGACAGCTGCTGCGCGCTGGCGCTCTCTTCCCTGATCCATGAGCTGGTGGGGCGGCTCACCCGCGAAGGGGCGGACTACGCGGCGGATAGCCATGCCGGGAGACTGACCCGGGTGACCCTTGACGAGCTGGCGACCATGCCGGCGCAGCGCCTGAATCTGCCCGTCTCAGCGCACCCCAAAATACGCGCCATGGCCGACAGGCTGGTGAGTCATCCAGACGATCGCAGTACCCTGCCGGTGTGGGCGAAACGTCTGGCGCTGAGTGAACGCTCCCTGGCGCGCCTGATGCGACGGGAGACCGGCCTCACCTTCGGACGCTGGCGCCAGCAGCTGCATCTGATTATTGCCCTGCAGGAGCTGGCCAGCGGCGTTTCGGTACAAAACGTGGCGGCTAAGCTGGGGTATGAGTCGGTGAATGCTTTCATTACCCTGTTTAAAAAAACGATGGGGACGACGCCGGCGCACTATTTTGCCGAACGGCAGACCGGCACTCGTTAAGAAAAAGGGACGGGCGACGACCGCTGGCCTGACGCCCGCCAGAGAGGGCGGGCAGGGGCTTAGGCTTTCGGCGACTTGATCTTAATAATAAATCGCTCATTCAGCCGGGTGATCCTCGCGCCAATGTCGCCAAACTCGGTGGCGATTTTAAAAAAATCGTCCGCGGCGACGTCGAAATCGAGTTCAATTTTCTGATGTTGTCCTGTCGCCAGTAATTCATAGAAATGGTCAAGGCTGCGGGCTTTTTCGCTGGGCATCGTATTTCTCCATGGTCAACCAATCAGCAGGGCGTTTATGACTTATCGCGCTTTCCGGATTATTCAGCAGAATGGCAATGGGGCCTGATATAAGATTATGCAATGACAGTAAGAGTGGGGTAGGGCGATATTATTCCGTGTTGTTAAACCGTGCGGTCGCGCGTTTGCCGGCGATACCATGACGGCAGGAACAATCCTGTGGCGTCGGCTGATGATAGACATTGTTTGATGACAATTTGATGTCAGTAAAATGAACCTGCAAGGGCTCGGGATTTCATATCGCTAAATAATTTTTATTCTGTGGCTGTTAAGGTAGTTCTTAACTACTTTATGGTGATGGGGCTTTATATTTTATGGCCAACGGCGAGGGAACAACGATGCAATTACTTGATTTATTCGCAGGCTTATTGTGGTTAAGCAGCGTTATTTTCCTGCTGTTTGTTCTTGATGTGGTCATCACCCGTTATCTTTATCGTAAATAACCGGCAGCGGCGACGGCGCTCGGCGTAGGGTACAGCGCCGGAGGATGATAGTATAACGCCGGGACTGATTCAGGAAGGAATGCGCGGTGGCCGGGAGAGTTGATTACGATATTGAAAAATACCAGTTTACCGAAGCCGGTGAAACGTCGCGGCTGCGGGAGCAGTGGCGCGAAGTCTATCAGGAGTGCCGTCAGCTGCAGGCCGGGGCAGAGGAGCGCCTGCGCATTGCGTTACTGAACGTCGACTATGTCACCAGCTTCGAGCTGCCTTTTCGCCTGCTGCTGGTGCGCGCGCCGCAGCTGATCGCCGACGTCCGCGAGACGCTGCAGCTCAGCCGTAAAGCCGCCGTGTTCAACGGCAAACGTTACGGCTGCGTCTACAGTTTGAAGCAGGATTTACAGGCTGTACCGGAGAGCTTTCATTACCACCTGACAAACCGCATTCGTCGCGTCGAAGCGACGGGCCTGACGGCGGCGCCGTACCAGCAGATCGCCCGGGAGATTAAACCTGCCCGGGATCGACTCCGCCAGGCATTAATCGCCGGCCTGCCGGTTACCGCGCTTGATGCTCTGTTCTGGTTCGGCAGTCAGCGGGTGGCGGCGGACATTGCCCAGCTGCGCCGGTCCGGGATGGCTATTGTCACTGAGGAGGTGGAGGTCAGCGACAATCTGTTCAATACCACCCGGCGGGTACCGGTTTATCGTCTGACCAGCGCGTGAGCGGGTCTCGCTTCGCCCAGCCGCTGCCTCTGCAGGCAGTCGACCATTGCGCCATCAAACCAGACGCACAGCCCTCTGGCGGCATGCCGCGGAGCCGGTTCCCGCCACGCGCTGACGCTGAGCATGATCAGCATCAGCGCCAGCGGAACCACGTATATTCTTTTCACTACCCTGTTCCCGCTTCGCCTTTTCTGCCAGTAAGGTAGCGGGAAAATATGACGTTTCGTTGACCCGGCTGCCTGATTTATCGCCCGCAGAAGGCATGGCCGGCGGGGCGTGCCGGGTGATGCGTTATTCATCTTCGGCATAACAATATGACAAAAACTGGCGGCTTGTTTTTTTCGTTTTTATTACATCATGCTTTTTATCCTGCAGGGAAAAAGCATGAAGTCGCCATGCCTGGCGGCGGGGTTATCTTGTAACTGGCTGGTTTGAAACGATATTTTAATTGTGATTTACGCGGGTCTGACAGCGGTGGCAAATTTATATTAATTCACTTTACCGATCAATAAATTATATCTTGATAGCTTTTAGCTATCGAATGTTTCTTATCGATCATTTTAAACTATTTTTGTTAGCGGGAAATATATGACATGCTTTAACCCTTTCTTATTTCTGGTATTTTTTAAATGGTTAAAGAAAACGTGAAAAATACCTCTTATCGCTTCGTTCTGGAGCCCGCTATTAGCGATGGTGGCGGCTACCACTCGTGGGAATTGCTCACTAAAGGCATTATAGCACCCGCACAAAATAACACCTCAGCGCCCACGTTTTCTTTCTCCACGCTCACCGAAAGCGATAAGCTTGCACTATTTACCCGACAAATCGAGTTGCTTTCCGTATTTGATTTTTCCCAGGTCGATAATAAGCCGATCTCTCTAAATATTGATGATTTATTAAGCCATTTTATTCTGACCGACCGCTATCTCTGTGATTTTCTGCGCTCCTGTAAATACATTGCTCTGGAAATAAATGAGAATTTTCATGAATTTATCGCCGGCCGTGAACTGACGGCGCTGAGCACGCTGGCGGCGCTTTGCCCGGTCTGGCTGGATGACTTTGGTCGCGGACGAACGACGTTCCGGCTGCTGGAGCGATTTCGCTTTGATTGCGTCAAAGTGGATAAAGACTATTTCTGGGACAAAGAAAACGATCCCGCTTTGCCCGGGCTGTTACAGGCTATTCATACCCTGACCGGGCATGTGATTGTGGAGGGGATCGAAACCGAAAAGCAAAAACGGCTCATCACTGCGGCCGGGGATATCATTGGTCAGGGCCGTTACTGGAAGGATGAATATATCTTTCTTTGCTGCTGAGCGCCCGCCGGGGCCAGGTTTCGGCTACCTGCCATTCTTTTCTTATCCAGTTTTAAACGAATGCTTTGTTACAGATAGTCTTTATTCCCGCGATGATAATCCAGTCTCTTTTACTTGCCTGAAGGATAACTCATTGTGAATACACGTTTGCGTAACACCCTGATCGCCATTGCGCTGACCACCTGCTTCACCGCCGCCAGCCAGGCGTCGACCTCGGCTGACGTGCCGTCTGTCTCGCAGGACCCGGTCGTCCAGCACCTGAAGCTGAGTGAGGAGCAGGTCGCCAAAATCCAGGCGCTGCGTCAGGGCTTCGAAAACAGTGTGAGCCAGATTAAAATCAGCGGCTATCAGGACGGCGCCCTGGCCGACGTGATTCACTCCGGGAAATGGGATGAAGCCAAAGTCAAACAGCAGCTGGCTGCCTTTAGCCAACTGGATCAGCAGGTGCGCTATTATCGCGTGAAATACTACTTCGACGTCAGCCAGGTGCTGACCGCCGAGCAGCGTGAGCAGGTGAAAAAAGACCTCGCCGCGGCGATCAACTAACCCGCCTTCGCCATCCGCTCCGGATGGCGCTGCATCGGACGACAGACGCCGCGTGTCCGGCGCCTGTCGCCCCGCTTGACTGACTTACTGACCGTGGCCGTTTTCCAGACGGGCAAAATACTCCGGGGCAAACGGACGCGGGTCGACATCGGCAAACGGCGCACGCTCAAAGTGCGCTTTCAGTGCCCAGGGAACCGTACAGTCAAAAATCGTCTTGCAGCTGATACCTTCCCCGCGGATCGACGGACTGTATTCCGGCGTCTGGGAAGGATCGAGCTGGTGACCGCGGATACCGGGGAGGGTGGTGATGCTGACATCCCCCTGCATACGGGTGGTCATCGCCCACAGGATATCGTCGCTGTCAAAGATATCGACATCCTCATCAACCAGAATGATGTTTTTTAGTTCGGAATAGGTCGCCAGCGCCAGCAGCGCAGCCTGTCCCTGACGTCCTTCGTCGGCGGGCTGACGTTTTTTCACCTGCAGGATCCCCAGAAATTTACCGCCGCCCGCGGTGTGGGCGTAGACGTTTTGTAAAAAGCCCGGGATGGCGGCCTCGACGGCATTCCAGATACTGGCTTCGGTCGGCAGCCCGGCGAGGGTGGTATGTTCTTCCCCCGGTCCCACCAGCGTCTGCAGGATGGCATTGTGCCGCATGGTTACCGCTTTGACTTTGATCACCGGCAACGACGGGTTGGCGCCGCCGCAGTAGCCGGGAAATTCCGGCATCGCGTGGCCGCTGTTGGTGTGTTGATCTTCTCTGACGCGCACGCCGGGCAGCAGTTCGCCTTCAATGACGATCTCGGCGCGGGCGATGGCTTTCTCCGGGACGCTGACGCCCTGCACCAGCTCCACCGGGCGCTGACGCAGCGCGCCGGCGACGCCCAGTTCGTTATAGCCAAACGGCGTGGTAGGGGCTTCGAAGCAGGCGCCAATATAGATGGCCGGATCGAGACCCATATTGATGGTTATCGGCAGCGGTTTGCCGGCAGCCTCGGCTTTCTGGCGAAACACTTCGATATGGCGGCCGGCGGCAAGAAACATCGACAGCTCATCCCGGCCCTGCACGCACAAGCGGTGGATGGTGACGTCGGTGAGCGAGGCGTCGTCAGGATCGCTGGCCAGCGCCAGGCCCAGGCAGAAGAAGGGGCCGGCGTCGATCGGGGTGTTGGTGGGCGCCGGGAGCAGGGTGCGCAAATCAAAGTCCGGATCGTCGGCCAGAAAAACCTGCTCCTGACAGGGGGCGCTGCCGGCCGGAACCACCACCGGCGCAACCGGTGTTTTCACCGCTTTACCCACCTCCAGCGCCAGCTGCGAAGCTTCGCAGCCCAGCAGCAGCGCCGCCCGCTGGCGGCTGGCGTGCATGCCCACCAGAATGCGTGAATGCGGATAGCCTTTAATATTGTTAAACATCATCGCCGGGCCAATGCGGGTGGGGCGCTTCACGGTGCCGCCGGCGCCGATATGACGATAGACGCCGGCCAGCTCGGCGTTAGGGTCCACCGGATGATTGGTTTCGAGGTATTGATTGTCATGCTGTTGCAGCAGCGCGATGGCGTCGCGCAGATCCTGAATCGGTGCGGTCATGATGTTCTCCTTAGCGTGTCGATGCGCACAGTATGCTTCGCAGGCTAATGGTTATCAATTGCATCATTCATGCGTTATTGATAAGATTTTTGTTATCAATAAAACCTATGGAGTCCGGCATGTCCTTGCGAGCGTTACGCCATTTTGTGGTCGTTGCCGAAGAGTTACATATGCACCGGGCGGCGGAGCGGTTACATATCGCCCAGCCCGCCCTCAGCCAGCAGATTAAACAGCTCGAGCAGCGTCTGGGGGTGGTGCTCTTCTCCCGCGCCAACCGCCGTCTGACCCTGACCGCCGCGGGCGAGGCCTTTTGGCAGAAGACGCGGCTGGCGCTGGAGATGGTCGACCAGGCGGCACTGGACGCCCAGCGCACCGCGCGGGGCGAGCAGGGAAGGCTGCATCTGGGGTATGTCTCCAGCGCGATGTACGACAGTAAACTGCCGGGGCTGCTGCGCGAGCTGCGCGCCGACTGGCCGGGGATTGAGCTGTCGCTGGTGCATGGCGATGTGCAAATGCTCTACGAAGCGCTGCTGGATCTGCGCCTGGATATCGCCATCATCCGCGCGCCGCTGGCCTCGCCGCCGGAGGCGCTGGTGGTCAGGCCGTTTGTGCGGGAAAAGCTCTGCCTGGCGCTCTATCAACAGCATCCGCTGGCGGGCGTGGGGGCGCTCAATCTGGCCTCATTGCGCGCGGATAACTGGATCTCGCTTGACGATCCGCAGGGCACCGGGCTGGAGCAGGTGTTTATTGACGCCTGCCGCGTCGCGGGCTTTACGCCGCAGGTGGCGCAGCGGATTAACGACGTCACCTCGATGATTAGCCTGGTCTCCGCCGGGGTCGGGGTGGCCCTGGTTCCGGTCTCGGCGCGGGCCTTACGCCTCGATAACGTGGTGTATATCGATCTTCAGGACCGGCTGGCGGAGAGTGAGCTGAGCATGGTTTACCACCGCCATATCCGTTCGGCGGTGGTGCGGAAAGTTATCTCGCTGCTCAATGCGACCGAGCAATCACCCGGTTAGCTGGTCTTCAGGCGGCCAAAGCTGACAATCCTTGAGCGGCCCAGCTCTTTCGCCCGGTACAGCGCGGCGTCCGCCGCGCGCAGCAGGCTGTCGCTTTGGGTGTGCTGCGGGTAGCTGGCGATGCCAATCGACACATCCACCTGGCCTATCTCGGTCAGACCATCGCGCAGCGTCATCGCGTGCACCTGGGTATAGATCTCGCTGGCGCACTGGTGCGCCTCGGCTTCGTCAAGGCCGGGGAGCAGCACCAGAAACTCTTCGCCGCCGTAGCGGAAAGCCGTGCCGATATCGCGCACCGCGCGCTGCACGATGGTGGCGACGCTCTTAATCACCAGATCGCCGGCCTCGTGGCCGTAGCGGTCATTGATGGCTTTAAAATGATCGATGTCGATCATCAGACAGCTCAGCGGGGTGTGGGTATGGACCGCCAGCGCCATCTGTGAATGCAGCGCTTCGTCAAGATGATGGCGATTACGCAGGCCGGTCAGGGAATCGAACAGCGCTTTTTCCAGCAGGGCGCTGCGTAAGCGCTGATTGGCCAGCGCCAGGCCCAGCGCTTCCGCCATCAGCTCAAGGTAGGCCCGGGAAGGGGCGTCACTGGCGGTAACGTTGTGAAAGGTCAACAGCCCGATGGCTTCGCCCTGGGCGATGAGCGGTACGCAGAGCGACTGGCCGGCGTGCGCCTCCGGCAGATGATAGCAGGTGATATCGGGTTCGCCCTGCACCGGCGGATGGCTGAGTCCCCGACGTATCGCCCAACAGTCGTCGGGTGAAAAGGGCGTCGTCTCCCCGGCGGGCGCCAGCCACTGCGCCACGCAGCGCATCTGCCAGGGGTCGGTATCGAGAATATACAGTTTCCCGGGGATCGTCGGGGCGATATTCGGCGCAAACAGTTCCGCCACCTTAATCACATCCTCAATGGTTTCACAGCCCTGCAGACGCTGGGTCATGCGCGCCAGCAGTTCGCGGATCGCCCAGTCAGCGTCGCGCTGCTGCTCCAGCTGCTGGCGGGCCAGGCCGTTCTCGCGAAAAATGCGGATGGCCTGGGCCATATCGCCAATTTCATCCACCTGAGTAAACTGCGGCGTCTCCACCGCATAGTCCTGGGAGGCGAGACGCTGCACCACGTCGCTCAGGCGAACCACCGGGTAGAGCACCCGCCGCTTGAGAATAAAGCCGAGGACGAACAAAAACATCAGCGCGGTCAGGCCGACCATGATTTCCGACAGGGTGCGCCAGATCCGCGAGCGTTCGGTGGCCTGGTCAATGGCGACGGCGGCGCGATTTTCGAGCATCTGGCGGAAGCGATCGATCTGCGTCTGCATGCGTTCCAGCTCGGTCTCGTATGCATTACCGTACAGCACGGCGATGGCCGCTGGCGCATCGCCGTGGGCGACATGCGCCAGGGCGGCCTGTTGTTCATCCTGCAGTTCAGCGGCAATCTGCAGGCCATCGTGCAGCAGCGCCAGCTCCTCGCGGCTGGCGCCGTTATCTTTCAATCTGGCCAGCCGCAGCTCAATGCTTTTGTCGGTCCGCTGCAGCTGCTGGTACTGCTCCAGCGTCTCCGGCGAGGGCTTAACCACGTATAGCCGGGCGAGGTCAGACAGCGCCCAGGCGTCGTTTTCCACCTCGTCGGAGAGGGTATCAAAGACCTGGCGCTGCTGTACCGCCTGGCGTTCGACGCGGTCTGCGCTGGAGGCCATGAGCATGGCGCTCCCGGAGGCCAGCGTCAGGCCGACGGTGATCCCGTAGGCCCAGTTGGTGATGGTGGCGATTCTCACCCTGTGTTTCCTTGCATGCAGATGAAGCTGTTTTAATTATAGAACCCGTCCCCGTCACGACGGCGGTCCGCTTCAGGGACGGTGCTCGCTGCGGGGGTGTTCGAGGGTCTGAAGAATGATGGCGTGTAGCGTTTCCGCATGGTGGCGCAAAACGAGAAAGACATCGCGATCCAGAGCGCCATTTATAACATCCGTTTCCATAATCTGTAAGGCCTCCTGCCAGGCCATCCCTTTACGATAAGGGCGATCTTCGGTCAGGGCGGTGAAAATATCGGCGATGGAGATAATGCGGTCGGCGAGGGTCAGGTGATCCTTTTCGAGATGCAGAGGGTAGCCGCTGCCGTCCAGTTTTTCATGATGATTCGAGGCCCAGTTGATAATGTCGCCAAGCTCGCTGTAGTCGCTAAGGAGATCCCCGGTCATGTAGCTGTGCTCGCGTACCTGGCTCAGCTCGTCGTCATCCAGCTCCCCCTCTTTTTCCAGAATAGAAAGAGGGATATAAACCTTACCAATGTCGTGCAGATAGCCGGCAACCTGTATTTGCTGGCAGATGGGCTCCGGCAGCTGCATCCAGTGGGCAAGCTGGCGGGCGATTTCCCCCACCATAATACTGTGGCTGGCGGTAAAGCTGCTGTAGGTGTCGACAATTTTGGCAATCAGCAGGCAGACATCTTTCAGACCGTCAATATCCAGATACAGCGTGTTGATGGGGGCAATAATTTCCAGCAGCCGTTGAATATGCCCGGGATGCAGGTGCTGCCAGAAGCTCGCATTTTCAGCGACCTCGCACAGGGTATCGCAGAGTAACGGATCGATCTCCCGGTGCAGGGTGACGAACTGCTCCACCACTGCCCGCGTGGGCCAGGCGGTCACGCGGCTATCCGCCGGCAGCAGCCGTTCAAAGGCATCGGCGAAATAGACAATATGCTGTTCGCGGCTGCCGCGGTGCTCCGGGCTAAAGTGATGGTCGCGAATAAAGGGGACGATGGGCCGGAAGGTGGCTAACCCCTCGAGCATCGCCGCCCCCTGGCGCTGATGCGGATCGTGGATATTATCGATGGCATCCAGCGAATGAATGGTGCGTCTATCACCCAGTACGCCGATATCGTGCAGCAGCGCGGCGCAAAAGATGGTCTGCTGCCGCTCGGCAGGCAAGCCCAGCCTTTGCGCCAGCGTCAGGGCGATTAAGGCCGTTCGTTGCATATGCCGGTGCAGATCAGGGTTAATGATCTGAATGACGTTGGTGGTCAGCATCAGGGCCGACTTCAGGGCAATACGCATTTCTGTTCTCCGTTCGCGTCACCCGGCGGGCATAAATGACCTCGGGGGTGACGGAAGTGTCGATAATCTGATCCCAATGCGTGTTGTGTGTTGCTGAAAGGGTAAAAACTCATAATGTATGGGTTCATGGCGCTTGCCCGGTTCAGATCCAGTCATGCACCAGATTTGGGCGATGTTGATGCGAGAACCTTATTATTGTCTGATAGTTAACCATTTACCCCCCGTAAAAGATATCAATTCTGGCAAGCCCTTTGCATTAAGCAAGCGTAAGTTTGATTAATGTCTATGAAGGGAGTGACTTGTATGAATTTTAGAGCATTACTTGCCATTGCGTTACTGACGATGAGCAGCCTGGCGTTTAGCGAGACGCGCTTACCGCATATTGTCATTTTAGCCACCGGTGGGACGATTGCCGGCTCGGCGGCCAGCAATACCCAGACGACGGGCTATAAAGCCGGGGCAATTGGCGTGCAGACGCTGATTAACGCCGTGCCGGAAATAAGTAAAATCGCCCACGTCGAAGGTGAGCAGGTGGCGAATATCGGCAGTGAGAATATGACCAGCGATATTATTCTGCAGCTCTCGAAGCGGGTGAATGCGTTATTAGCCCGGGATGATGTCGATGGCGTGGTGATCACTCATGGCACCGACACCCTCGATGAAACCCCTTATTTCCTCAATCTGACGGTGAAAAGCAATAAACCGGTGGTCTTTACCGCCGCGATGCGTCCGGCGACGGCGATCAGCGCCGACGGGCCGATGAACCTGCTGGAAGCCGTCACCGTCGCCGCCGACCCGGATGCCCGCGGGCGCGGGGTCATGGTGGTGCTTAACGACCGCATCGGCGCGGCGCGCTTCGTCACCAAAACCAATGCCACCTCGCTGGATACTTTCCGGGCGCCGGAGGAGGGTTATCTTGGCGTCGTGGTGGGGGGAAAACCCCAGTTTGAAACGCGGGTGGATAAAATTCATACCCTGCGCTCGGTCTTCGATGTGCGTCAGCTGAAGGCTCTGCCGAAAGTGGTGATCATCTATGGTTACCAGGACGACCCGGAGTATATGTACGATGCGGCGATCGCCCATCATGCCGACGGTATTATTTACGCCGGCACGGGGGCGGGTTCTGTATCGGTACGTAGCGCCGCTGGTATTAAAAAAGCGCAGCAGGCGGGTATCGTGGTGGTGCGCGCCTCCCGCACCGGCAGCGGCGTGGTGCCCCCGGACGACAGCCAGCCAGGGCTGGTGGCCGATTCACTCAACCCGGCGAAAGCGCGTATTCTGCTGATGACGGCGCTGACGCAGACGAAAAATCCGCAGCTGATCCAGCAATACTTCCACACCTATTGATCCTCTACGGCCAGGGCGTGGTTCGCGCCCTGGCCGCGTTGTTCTCTCAATCACCCGACGCGAGTGCAAACCGGCGGCGGATCATTGTCCGTCATTCACCCCGCCTGTTTTTATGCGCGAGGCGTAAAGAAATATTTTTTTAGCAGCCGGCGAGGGCGCCATTAAAATGCCTCCGCAGGGAAAGACGAGTATTTTTTATAGCAGGCTTAAATAAGCCTATTCTTAATTATTGTCTTAAGGCGAATTTAATCTTCCTTATGCTGATAGATTAAACATGATACATTCCACGGCGCGCGCGCTTTAATTATCACGCCCACAAATGACGATGCGACGCGATGCGCCACGCCGCTGGCCGCGCGGCTTAGCGGACGACATCTCCCCGCAGGCAGGGCGGCCCCCGGTGAAGAATTCGGTTTTTTCTGCTAGTAACGCGGATGATTAGCGTGAAAATGATATACATGATGAATATATTAAAAGGGCCGCAAGATTTAAGTTTACATTTAGTAACATTTGTGCCGCAATTATGTTTTTTTGTCAGCACGCAGTTTTTTACTTGCCGGAAGGAATTTCGCCGGATTAGTATTGTCGAACTTGCTGTACGTACCGCCTAATGATGATAAATGGACTCTGTTTTCCTTAAGCGTTACCACATAATTAATGTTTACAGGAAAAATCATGGCCTGCGTATTTCATAAACAACTTTTACACCCGCGCAACTGGCTGACCTGGTTCGGGCTCGGCATTCTCTGGTTGATCGTGCAACTGCCTTATCCGCTGCTGCATTTTATCGGCACCAGCGCGGGTCGTCTTTCCCGACGCTTTCTCAAACGCCGCGAACATATCGCCCGGCGCAATATTGAGCTCTGCTTCCCGGAGATGTCGCCGGCGGCGCGCGAGACCCTCATCGATCAAAACTTTATGTCGCTGGGAATGGGACTGATCGAAACCGGCATGGCCTGGTTCTGGAGCGATGAGCGGGTTAAAAAATGGTTTGATGTCGAGGGCTTTGCCAACCTTAATCATGCGCTTAGCGGCGGGAAAGGGGTGATGGTCGTCGGCGTACACTTTATGTCGCTGGAGCTGGGCGGGCGCGCCATGGGGCTGTGTCGTCCAATGATGGCCACCTATCGTCCGCACAACAGTCCGCTGATGGAGTGGGTGCAAACCCGCGGTCGCCTGCGCTCGAACAAAGCGATGATCGATCGCAACAACCTGACCGGCCTGGTACATGCCTTAAAATCAGGCGAAGCAGTCTGGTTTGCTCCGGACCAGGATTACGGCCCCAAGGGCAGCGTGTTTGCGCCGTTTTTCTCCGTCCCGCAGGCGGCTACCACCAACGGCACCTATGTGCTTTCCCGTTTATCGGGGGCGAAAATGCTGAGCATCAGCATGGTGCGCAAGCTGGATCGCCAGGGTTACAGCCTGCACATTAGCGAAGTGATGAATGACTATCCGGGTGAGGATAAGCAGATTGCCGCCGGCTATATCAACAAGGTGATTGAGCGCGAGATCCTGCGCGCCCCCGAGCAGTATCTATGGGTGCATCGCCGTTTTAAAACCCGCCCGCTGGGTGAACCCTCCGTCTATTAACCTTCCCGCACAGGCTGCGCTTTCAAAATCCCGACAGTTGGGGTAACGTGAGCCGGATCATGTTTTAGTCGTGCGCGAAGGAGTGCAGAGTGTTCGCTGAGTTTGGTGTTCTGAATTATTTGACCTACCTGGTCGGGGCGGTGTTTATCATCCTCGTCCCTGGCCCTAATACGTTTTTTGTGCTGAAGACGGGCATTGCCCACGGCGTGAAGAAAGGCTATCTGGCGGCGGCGGGCGTCTTTATTGGCGACGCGGTGCTGATGTTTCTGGCCTTTGCCGGCGTGGCGACGCTGATTAAGACCACGCCGGTGCTGTTTAACGTCGTCCGTTACCTCGGGGCGATTTACCTGCTGTGGCTGGGGGGCAAAATGCTCTATGCGGTGCTGACCCAGCGTGACGGCCAGGCCGACGCCAACGCAGAGCCGGCGAGCGCAATCCTTAAGCGCTCCCTGACCCTGAGTCTGACCAACCCGAAAGCGATTCTGTTTTATGTGTCGTTTTTCGTGCAGTTTATCGACGTCAACGCCAAAGCACCCGGGGTGGCGTTCTTTATTCTGGCGCTGACCCTCGAGGTGATAAGCTTCTGCTATATGAGCTTTTTGATCCTCTCCGGCTCGTTTGTCACCCGCTACGTCAAAACCCGCAAGAAGCTGGCCAAACTTGGCAACAGCCTGATTGGCCTGGTTTTCGTTGGGTTCGCCGCGCGCCTGGCTACCCTGCAGTCCTGATCCCCACGGGCCGGTTACCCACAGACCGGCCCGCCGCCTCTTATTCTGCCCTGTAACAAAAACCCTTCATTTTTTATTGCATTGGTGTTACATATACAGCCGTTTATCGCTCAGCAAAAAGGAAGCCCGGATGATTCTGCAAAAACTCCTCAGCAATAAAAACTGCAAAAAATACTGTCTGTCGCTCGCGGCGGTGTTTGCTATCGCGCTGGCGGTGGTGGGACGGGCGACCTTTGGCGGCGTGGTGAGCGAGTACAATATGCCGTACTCGGAGTGGACGACGTCCATGTTCTTCCTGCAGGGGGCGATGGTGACGGTTTACAGCATCGTCTTTACCGCGCTCTTCGCTATTCCGCTCGGCTTTATTTTCCTAGGTGACGAGCGTCAGGATTAAGCGTCAACGGGCGAACCAAAGTTCGCCCTGTTTTATCGGCTCATCAACAGCGTGAAGCATTAATCATCGTCATGATAGTGATGATGGTGGTGATGGCGATGGTGGTGATAGCCATCGTCAACAATGCATCCCGATAACAGCGTGCACAGCGCAATAATCAACGGTAACACGATCGGTTTTTTCATCCTTACTTCTCCCGCTATTTTTCTTTCCCCGGGGCCGAGAATGCCGCGGCGGATAACGTGAGTGTAAAGCGTTAACTTATTGATGGGATAGGACAACTCCGCAATATCGCCGCGGCGATCACCACCAGCCGAACTGGGCGCCGGCCACCGCCACGATGGCGACAACCAGCATAATAATGGTGCTTTTTTTCATTATGCCCCGCCCGGCGCCGCATAGCCGCCGACAAAAAACCAGCCGAGAAAGACGACGGCGATGATAAAGATCGCCACCGGGAAAAGAATACCTAATTTCATGATAGTGTCCCTGTACCCACGAATGATGCCCAGCATGATACTGGATATCGCGTGACTTTAGTCAATATGAATAAAATTCTCCTGCCGGCGAGACTTCTTATCCTGATACATCGCCTCATCGGCAGCGCGTAAGGCCGCTTCAACATCGATACTCTGCGGATCGCAGATGACCACCCCGAAGCTGGCGCCCTCATAGTTGATACGCTGTTCGCCGAGGAAGTAGACGCCGCACAGGGCATGGCGCAGGGTGGTGACATACGCCTGCTGCGCCGCGGGCGGCTGGGCGCTACCGACGATCAAAAACTCATCGCCGCCAAGGCGGCCAACGATATCTTCACGGCGCGCGACGGCGGTGAGTCGTTCGCCGACCTGCACCAGAAAGCTGTCGCCGCACGGATGGCCGAATCGATCGTTAATGGCTTTGAAACCGTCGAGATCGATAAAAATGAGCGCAACCTGTTGCTGCTGAACGCGGGCGGAGGCAAAGCGTAGCGCCAGCTGCTTAAACAGCGCGCGGCGATTAGGGAGCTGGGTGAGCTCATCGGTCGACGAGTGCAGCTCCAGCGCGACGTTTGCCGCCTGCAGCTGTTGCACCAGGGTGTCTTTTTCCACGTAGTGGGAAATGAGCTTCGCGAACAGGCCCATGACCTGTTCACCTTCAAGGTTATAAGGCTGTTGTTGCCGGCTGGTGGCGCAGAGGGTGCCGAACAGAGAGCCGTCGGCCAGGCGCACAGGAATGCTTAAAAAGGTGGCGATCCCCAGCTCCTGGGCGGCGATGCAGGAGTGCCAGCGACGGGCGACGTCATTGCTAAACGTACACTGATCCTCAAGGGCGCGTTTGCACAGAGATTCATCCCAGGGGACGGAAAATCCTTCCGGGATCTGCATTTCGCTGCTGTTGTGGGCGAACATGATCTGCTGCCGCTGGGCGTTAATATCGATGCGGGTAAGGTAGGTGGACTCCATTCGCGTCACCGCCTCCAGCATCTCCAGCAGCTGGCGCACCAGGGTTTCCAGGGACTGTTCCGTAGCGAGGGTTTGCGACACCCGGGCAAGAATAAAATCTGACATGAATAATACAGCTCCAGCACGCCAAACGTCACCCCAGCATATTGGGCTGCAAACGGACATCAGCGTCGAGTAAACAGTGATATTTTTAAATTTATCACATCTGTCTGGGGAATACTTGTCGACACGGCGGGAAAAAAAGCCCCGTCGGGTGCGTTAGCCACCCCAGATACTACGGCTTTCAACGGTGCAATGCGGGGTTGCGCGGCACGCAAGACCGTTGAAAGCCATAACACATTACCCATCTGTGGACATTATGTGGACATTTCGCACATCAGCACCACCTCTCAGCGGGTTAAGTGAGATTGCGTCCTGGAGGTATTCGGGCGCAAAGTGAGCGTAGGCCATAGTTTGCTCAATTCGCGCATGTCCTAGGATCCTCTGTAATGTAATGATGCTTCCTCCATTAATCATAAAGTGCGTCGCGAAACTGTGGCGTAGTGCATGCGTCGCCTGGCCGGTAGGAAGATCAGGTTTTACTTCCCTGAGTATCTGCCTGAAGTCAGAATAAGACGCCTTACCAAATAACAACCCTCGTTTACCATCCGCTATGAGTTTTGCCACTTCCGCTGAAACTGGAACAGTCCGCTGCTTGTTACTCTTGGTTTTAACGAACGTCACACGGTTCTGTATGATGTGTTCCGCCTTGAGTCGAGCCGCTTCGCCCCAGCGAGCACCAGTACTTAAACACAGAACAGCTATCTTCTTGTTGTCGCCATCCAGTTTAAAGAGCAAGTGCTTGATTTCGTCCTCTGTCAGATAGCCAGTTTCTGGGACATCTTCTTTCAACTTCTTCCGCCCTCTGATCGGATGTTCACCCGAAAACAACTCGGCCTCGATAAGCGCTGTGAACATGCCACTGATGCTGTTGAGATCACGGTTAATGGTGGAAGCTTTAATGCCCTGGCTTCTTCTTGCCGCGTAATACTGACTAATCAGCGCTTTTGTAATCTGAAAAGCACAAGGATCGTCGGTAATCCTGCAAAAAATATCTAACTTGTTGCGGTTTATCCGACCGTGCTCCTCATGCTTGCCTTTCAAATTCCACCAAAGCTGTATCAGTTCAGACAGATGCCGCTTATCCGTCGGTTTTGATAACCATTCTTTGGTGTGGTGGTTGAACTGGGTATGCTTCTCGAAAGCTACCGCTTCACTTTTCTTATCAAACTTCCTGCGGATACGCTTTCCATTGCGACCAGCAGGCCTGATGTCCACTTCATATCGACCATCATCGAGTTTCTTAATAGTCATAAGAAAACCCTCCGATGGGTGCGTTTGCCTTTCGGCCTCAACGCGTTGCAATTATGTGATGAATACTTTTCGACCAATAATAGACATTTGAAATGTATGTAGGACTGGTTAATTGTTAACCAGTCTTTTGGTCTGAGTGCTGCGAGGTTGTTAAGTCTTGCCCAAAGTGTGCGAGGGCCGGTGCGATTTGACCGGCTTCAGGCGAAACCTGATCGGTCATAAACCACAGTGTGTATTTCATGAATTTGGGGTGTTGTAGCAGTCTCATTATCGCTTCAACGCCTGGTTTCTTATCACCCGCTTCATAGCCACAAAATGAACCATAAGCAATGCCAGTTAATTGACTGATTTCTTTCCTGTTTAGCCTTTCGGATTCCCTAATGAGCTTGATTTTTTCATGAACTGGGGTTGACATGAGTCCTCCATAAGATGATTATTCTCTTATAAGGAAATAATTTCCGAATAAGGAATTTGCAAAGATAGGCAATTAAATACAATTAAGAGCAATTAATTACCCAAAAGGAGAATGTAACAGATGAGCAAACAGCTTGTAAGTAGCACGGATGCTGTGCCTTATCAGGAGTTCGCCAGACTCATCGGGAAAACCCCTGCTGCGGTGAAGGGCATGATTGAAAAAGGGAAGCTTCCTGTAATCGAGATGACCGATCCCCAGTCTACTTCTGGCCGTGCGGGCGAGTACTGGGTTTACCTTCCAGCCTGGAACAACGGCATGAAACTGGCCTACGAAAGTCGTCCAAAGGAGATCAGGGAAGGGTGGTTGATGTGGCTTGGTCTCGGTGAGCCAGGTCGATAGCCGGTTTCAGGAGAGGAAATATGAAGAACGGTAGCCGCGGATCAGTATCACAGCTCAATAGCAAAACCAGCCTCTACTGTGGTTTTACTATTCTGAAACTCCCACGCAAAAAACCGTACAGCCGCCAGCGCTATCAAATTACGCACACAGGTCATTATTACGGCATCGACTTTGCTTTATCAGAAGCATGTCGAACGATTGACAGAATCATGAGTAAAAAGCACTTCATTGCTTTTTAATCTATGGGGGCGAAAATGAAACTCGAATATGCAGAAAAAATTAACTCGCTTTTACAATGCTTCCATTTCAATAAAGAGTTTCTGGAATGGAATCATGATTACTCTCTCCAGCTTTTACGCCACGGCGTATCCCACCTCTATCATTTCGCGATGCTTCAAGGCGAGAATGATGAATGCACTCTTGAAGAACTCCGCAACATCATTATTTCCGTCACCGATGGTGATATCCCTAAACCATACGACCTGCTATCTCTGGACGCTGAGCAACTGAAGAAGGCTATGAAGTTTGTTCAACCGCAGGAGGTAACCGTAGAGGTTACACCGGAGATCCTGGAACACCTGAAACTGGGAGCTAGAGCCTCCTGGCGGCTGGAGCCCCCTCGCTTTAACTGATCATCGGAGTACGCCATGTTCACCGAAGAAAAAACATCTTGGGAACAGGAAATGCTGATTCGAGAAGCAGTGGAAAGTGCCGAGCAGGGGTTCACTGTACATCTAAAAAATGGTGCTCGTATCACCATTAGTTCAAAAAGCCCGTCTAAAGATTTAATAATTTACGGCCTCGAAAAAGCAATTCGCGGTAATCACGATCGCGCGCGAATGACCTTTATTGATTTCATGTATTACTGGCATGAAAGGATATTCAAGCAGATTAAAAGAAAATCGCGCTAAAACAATTGATTAACCCGCTTCAAAAATAACGGCATTTACTTTGCCGGGGATACGTTTTGCCTTTTTCAGGAGGTTGCATGTCGGTTACGTCAATAAAGCCGGAAGGCGGAATAAGTGATCCAGAGTTTATGGGAATCAGCACCAATGCGCGCAAAGGTGAGCGCGCCCACTTACTCGGATTGCTGCGCATCCGTATGGGCCTGCTGAAAGAGCAAGGCCTTACCCCCGAAGAGATTTATTCAGCACTTGAGCAGTGGATAGCCAACCACGAAACAATCACCAGCGAGGGCAGTAGACCATGAATCACGTAATGATCGATTTGATTAACGTTAGTAAGAAACCGTCATCACCTCTGTGTGCCATTGAAGCTGTGTTTTTTGAACCCTCAACAGGGCAGATCGGAAAGGTTTTTTATTCTTCGATAGACATTCGTAAATCTGAAAGCTTGAAGGGCCGTATCAGCATTAGTACGGCATTCGATTGGATGAAAAAAGACTCTCACTGGCGCGCCGAAGTAATGAGCGCAACCGAAGCTGAAGAAGATGCACTTTGCAGCCTTGCTGCTTTCATCGCCGACAATACCTGTCCCCGGAACGCGGCGTTATTCGTATGGTTCAAAGATGCCCCGGAAAAACTGATTTCACTTCGTTATGCCGTGGATCGCTTAGAGGTGTCAGGCATTTTCCCTGAAGGCACAAAATACCGCTGCATTCGTTCACTTCTCGACCTTGCTGCTGCCACAGACTATGCGCCTCATGCGAGAAGCGCCCTGGCTCGTTACGCGCTCACTGACGCGCGATATCAAGCGGAGCAAGTCTGCGAAATCTGGCAGCGCTTGACCTCTCCACACATTGGATCGCTATGAGGGCTGCCATGCATTCGCATCTGTCTGTTGTTTGTAACGCGCCGTTGCCGGTTTGTAAGAGGGCGCTTGCCGCCCTGAATTGCTTTGCTCGTGGACAGCGTAATTACACCCGCGTCAAGCCACACGCCTATCTCGTGATCCGCATTGGCCTCCGTTGGCGTTTGCTCAGCAAAAACGGTGGTAAGCAGTGGCGACTGATGACCCATGAAACCTATAACCAGGAATGCCGCAAATGATTAAGTCACCTCTTAAGTGGGCTGGCGGTAAAACCCGCGTGTTGCCGGAGCTGCTGAAGCACTTACCTAAAGCCGATTGCTTGATTGAGCCCTTTGTAGGCAGTGGCACAGTCTTTATGAATACGGAATACCGCCGCTATGTGCTTTGTGACAGCAATCGCGCATTGATCAATTTCTTCCGCGCGCTCAGGGAAGACCCTGAAAGATTGATACTGATCGCCAGGAACGTATTCAGAAATGGCAATAACGAAGATAGCTATTACGAAGAGCGCAAGTTGTTCAACCACCTGTCGTGGGATGACGAGTGTGCAGATGATTACGTTGTACGGTGGGCGGCCTCATTTTTATACCTGAACCGCCACTGCTTTAACGGGCTTTATCGCACCAACAGGGATGGCGGTTTCAATGTTCCATTTGGCAGCTATAAGGCGCCTTATTTTCCAGAAGCAGAAATGCGCTTGTTTGCTGAAAAGGCGCGGGATACTCACGCGCTCTTTCTTTGTAATGATTTTCGTACTTCTATTCCGTACGTTGCAAGGAACCGCCTGGACTCTGTGATTTACTGCGATCCGCCGTACATCCCGACTAGCAAAACAGCCAATTTTACCGCTTACGGCAAGCCATTTACCCTGGATGATCACTGCGCTTTGGTTACGGCGTTGCTGGACGTTAATCGCCAGCATGGAACTCGCTCGGTCATCTCGAATAGCGACACACCAGAAACACGCCAGATCTACTCCGCTTTCAATCTCCACGCCTTCAGAGTTCGACGTTCCGTTAGCGCCAAAACCCGCGATATGGCCAGTGCAGTGATTGGCGTAATTCGCGTGTGTGGCGGTTGCGGTCGTTCTGGTGGTGGAGGTTGCCCGGACTGTGGGGCGGTGATGGGCGATGCGGCATATGCCGAAATGTTTGGCGCGCCGGCTTGTTGAGGCATTGGTTTTGCAAAATAAGATTCGAAGGTAAGTTATGCCTGACTCCACATCCCTGGCATGGAGCTGGAATACCAGAAAGCAGCCAGTAAACCCTTATGCTGTTGATGCGCCTGCACGGAAACCATCTGCGCTGGCCGTCTGGATTGCTCTTTATGAGCAGGATAAAAGCGATCAACGCGAGCAGGCTGAAGCAATGAGTCGTGCAGCAGAAGAGTACCTCTTTTCTGTTGCACATTGCGATCCCTGGCACTATGACGAATTGAATGATGCGCTGATTGAGAAGGCTAAGCGACATGCAGAACTCCATCGTGTTGATCCTCTTACCCTGATTCGTGATGACGTCGCCAGCTTGCCTGGTTTCCTGCGCAAGCCGCTGGAAACAAGGATTAAGTATTTGGAAAAATCAGAAGATCCGCGCCATTTGCCTACCTATCTGAATGAGGTCATTACTCCCTCATTAGTGAGAATTGACAAGGTCCGTGCTAACCAGGCGTCGCTGTCATTCCAGGCCATGGCTGGCAGGGATAGTCTTGATCAACTCCTTCGACTTGCTGAACTGAATCAGCGGGAGGTTAAGCGGCTTTCAACGCTGGTCGCAGCGCACATTAATATGATTTTTATCCAGCTTTGCGGTGAGATGCTGACCGATGAATTAGCTTCTCCCATCGTAATACTGGAGCTCTATCGTCGTGTGGCGGCCGAAGTGTCACGCCTTGATGTTATCCCGCCGGGTTATGAAGCGCTCCGCAGCAAACATAATCGCCGCAACCCGATTAATTACGAGCTGATACCGGGCGCGCTTGCCCGTATGCGTTGTGCTGACTGGTGGCAACGTAAGCTGTGGCAACTCCGCAACGAATGGCGGGAAGAGTTGCTTCGGGCTGCGTGCCTTGTTCATCGGCACGCATCACCTTATGTCAGCCATGACATTCTGTTGCAGAAGCGGGAACAACGCCGTAAGGCGATGGATTTTTTCCGCAATCATGATCTGATTAACGAAGATGGCGATACGCTCAGCATGGAGGATGTGGTGCTTGCAAGTGCCAGCAATCCAGCGCACCGCCGTAATGAGATGATGGCCTGTGTTAAAGGCCTGGAATTGATAGCTGAAATGCGTGGCGACTGCGCCATGTTCTATACCATCACCTGTCCTTCTAAGTACCACGCCACACTGATGAACGGGAAGCCTAACCCTACATGGGATCACTCGACAGTTAGGAAAAGCAGCGACTATCTGGTTGATACGTTTGCGGCATTCCGTAAGGCAATGCACAAAAAAGAGCTGCGCTGGTACGGCGTCCGCGTAGCCGAACCACATCACGATGGCACTGTGCACTGGCATTTATTGTGTTTTATGCGCAAAAAACATCGACGTGCAATCACAGAGCTGCTGCGTCGTTTCGCTATCCGAGAAGATCGCGCCGAACTTGGCAATAACACTGGCGCTCGTTTCAAGTCAAAGCTGATAGACCCGCGAAAGGGGACTCCGGCCAGTTATATTGCAAAGTACGTCAGTAAAAACATCGATGGGCGTGGGCTGGGTGACACCGTCAGCAAGGAGACGGGTAAATCACTACGTGATAGTGCCGAGCACGTCACTGCGTGGGCATCGTTGCACCGTGTTCAACAATTTCGTTTTTTTGGGATTCCAGGCCGCCAGGCGTACCGCGAGTTACGATTGTTCGCATCGCAGGCAACTCGTGCAATGAAAACCAGCAAACCGGGCGCTCCGGTACTTATGGATCCAAAACTGGACGCTGTGCTCGCTGCTGCTGATGTTGGCTGTTTTGCCACTTACATCATGAAGCAGGGCGGTGTACTTGTTCCCCGCAAAAATTACCTCATTCATACCGCCTACGAGCCGACAGTCGAACCAGGAACCTATGGCGATCACGGGATTCGTATTTATGGCATTTGGTCGCCAATCACCGGTAAGGAAAACAAAATATGCACGCATGTCCATACCTGGAAGATGGTGAAGAAGGCTCCCGCTAACCCAGGCGCTGAAAGCGCCGCCCAGGGCGACCCCGTCGCCCCTTGGACTCGTGTCAATAACTGTCCCGAGGTTAAAAAACGAACAAATCAGCATCCCGGTTCACCGCCATTAATGACAGTGCCAGATGAGCGGGAAGAGCCTGAACAGTTCGAGATTGGTCAGTTAACACGCGAACAGCGAAAACAAGTGTTGGGAGGTATCCATACCCACAAACAGCAGCGGCATAAATCCCCCGCCGATGAGTTTGAGGCGCTGGCGTACAGCATTACCGTCGGCGACTGTACCGAATATGACACCCGCAGGGCAGAAAGCTATCTCAAGGCCGCCCAGGAAATTAGGCGGAGAGAGCAGGTTTTATCACCGGAAATCGCCGGACTGGCGGGCTTAGTTCAGTCATGGGCGAAAATGAAGAAGGTGCTGATCAGTAAACCGCAGACCTTACAGCTGGCACGCGGCAATGAAGTGACGGTGCTGGATACGGTATATCGCGCACATCCGGTTACTGGTGAGCTGTTAGTTACGGGGGTGGACATACACTGGCGAAAAACTCTAGCGAAGCACAAGGCGGACACTCTGATTAACCGTTGGCGTCAGGCGGCTAGGGAAGTGTGATTCACAAATCATACTGTGATTTTATATAGGATTACGCTTTCATGTTCGGATGATAAGTGCAATACTATTAAAATAGTCCGGAATGTGTTTTTATTTTTTTGTTGTATATCAGGAGGTTGTGATTCCCATGGGCGATTTAAGCGGCATTCAGTCTGATTTAGCCCAGCTGGTTAGGCTGGTGATAGCCGAACAATATGATGATGTTAGGTTGTATGTCGCTCGTTTAGTTCGTAAGTATCGTGACTCAT
Organism: Klebsiella sp. C360; assembly: GCF_048822415.1. Lineage (NCBI taxonomy): Bacteria > Pseudomonadati > Pseudomonadota > Gammaproteobacteria > Enterobacterales > Enterobacteriaceae > Klebsiella > Klebsiella sp. C360. Next base: position 351,694 of record NZ_JBMEZZ010000001.1, on the reverse strand, counting down.
CACCTGAATTGGCGGCTCAGCTTGATCAATACTTGCGTTCGAAACCTGCGAACAGCCACAACAGCTTGCGTAAGGCATCTAGCCCCACGCACACAGTTTCCCCACAGCCTTTGCCTGTGGATGATGAATCGCGATTAAGTCTACTGAAGACGCCAGTTCTGAAAGATGAACTTGAAAAACCTGTACTTTCGGAAAAAAATGAATCGGTATTAGACAGGCTCATACTCGAGCGCAAAAGTATCCAACGGTTAAACGACTTGGGATTGTCACCGACGCGATCTGCAATTTTCGTAGGTCCTCCAGGGGTGGGCAAAACTTTAACGGCAGCTTGGTTGGCAAAACAACTCAATGTGCCATTTTATATCCTTGATTTAACTGCTGTTATGAGTAGTTATCTTGGCAAAAGCGGTAATAATTTGCGAGCAGCATTAGATTACGCAAAGAAAAAACCATGCGTATTATTACTTGATGAAATTGATTCGATAGCTAAAAAACGTAGCGACGACTCTGACATTGGTGAACTCAAGAGACTAGTAACAGTCATCTTACAGGAAGTTGATGAATGGCCGACAAATTCTTTATTGTTGGCGGCCACAAATCACGAGGAGTTGATCGATCCTGCATTATGGCGCCGCTTCGATATGATAGTTAACTTCGAGAAACCAGATGCTGCAAGTATTTCTGATGCGTTAAGAAGGTTTTCAGGGCCTGATTTTGCAATGTTTTCACGCTGGGTTGATATTTTGACCTTAACGTTTAAAAATGAATCATTTAGCAACATTGAAAAAGAAGTAAATAAATTCCGTAGAGCAGTGGCATTAGGGATTGCATCTGATCAGGAATTAATTGAAGAGTTTATAAAAAGTAGGATTTCTCTATTGGAACGTACTGAGAAGCTGGAGGTGGCTTTAAGCCTCAGTAAAGAGACAAAGCTCTCACAGCATTCTATCTCAGATATTACCGGGGTTAGTCGAGATACTATCCGTAAACATCGTGCCTCTGAGGGCACAGTTGCATAAAAGGAACGGTAATGGCTACTAATTTTTTAATAGGTCGCGGTGAATTGCTGGCAAGTGCTGTTGTTGGCCCTCGACGCGGAATGGATAAATCAGAGGTTTACACTTTTGCTGAAGCAAAGCAGAGATTAATACCTCAAGTTGAACAAGCAACATCTGATTTGGATGATTTGCCAGCTGTTGCTTGCCCAAATGATTTTGCTGTAGCTACTTTAACACTTAACCCTAGTTATATTGCTCGTTCTTTTTTTCCGGATACTTTACTCCGGGAAAATAACCTGCAATCAATAGGAAGTAAGACTGTTAAAATTAAGCCTGACGGTTGGAAACGCAAAGCCGAAGTGACAGAGTTTCCAACTACCCAAATTTTTGTGGCGGGTAAACGCTCTTCTTTCAAAAATATAATTCCATGGGTACAGTCTTTAGACGATGGTAGTGACGAAGCGATAGACTTCGCACGAATTGAAATGTTTTCTGCTTATAAGCCAGAAGAAAGAATAGTCCCCTTTAGCAATAGGGAAGCCGGCGAGTTCTTCGAGGTTGGCATACATCTTTTACCGAGTAACAATAGTGACCTAGTTCAATCAGCGTTTATGGGTTATGCCGAAGATAATGGCATTACTCTTTACTCAGAGCTTTCTTTTACGGCGGGTAATCTTTGGTTTGTCCCCGTTCAGTGCGGTCAAGAAAAAATCGAGACTTTATCCTTATTTACATTTGTTAGGGTAATTCGCCCCGTACCTCCCCTGCGCGGTATTCGTCCAATACAAAGAGCCTCGGGTGTTAAAATTCAAACATTATTACCCAGCGATCCACCTGTAAGTGATTTAAGAGTAGCTATTTTAGATGGTGGTCTGCCTAAACAACACTCAATACAGAAATGGCTTAATTCATATCGAGTTATGGATGATGGTGCTTCGGATGATAGCGATGCGTTACAGCATGGCCTCGCAGTAACATCAGCGTTTCTTTTTGGCCCCTTAAAAGCCAGAACCATGGCCCCTCGACCATATTCTTATGTTGATCACTTGAGGGTTTTAGATGCCGACATCTGTAATGAACATCCTCTTGAACTTTATAGAACTCTAGGGTTGATTGAAGAGGTTCTTCTTTCTAGACAGTATCAATTCATTAACTTAAGTTTAGGGCCTAATTTGCCTATTGAGGATTCAGAAGTTCATGCATGGACTTCTGTGATCGATGATCTGCTCAGCGATGGTGAAACGCTGATGACAATCGCTGTAGGAAATAATGGTGAGATGGATAAAGAGTCTGGCAATGCTAGAATTCAAGTACCTGCTGACTCAGTGAATGGTCTTTCTATTGGTGCAGCCAATTCTACAGACTCTAACAAATGGGCGCGATCCTCATATAGTGCTATGGGGCCTGGAAGAAGCCCTGGAGTTATTAAACCTGACTTAGTTACTTTCGGTGGTGAAGAGCGTGAATATTTTCACGTTCTAACTGACGATACAAATCCAGTAATCGCACCTCAAATGGGTACAAGTTTTGCCGCTCCATATGCATTACGTACAGCGGTTGGAATCAAAGCTCTTTTAGGTGGAGATCTAACAACATTGGCGATCAAAGCGCTTATGATTCATTCATGTTCTCAAAAAGATTATTCTCATGCAGAAGTTGGTTGGGGAAAACTACCTGAAAATATTAATGATATAATTGTAAGTCCCAATGGAGTAGCCAGAATCGTGTATCAAGGAGAATTGAAACCTGGCAAATACCTGAGGGCAGCATTACCAATACCAGATGGCGGTCTTAATGGTATGGTGAACCTAACTGCAACCTTTTGTTTTTCAACTTCTGTTGATCCTCAGGATTCAGCATCTTACACAAAAGCAGGACTCGAAATATCGTTCCGACCTGATGAGAGTAAGAAAAAACAAGGTGCTCAGAATGCTGACACCAAAGGTTTTTTTGAACTAAAAAAATATGCCAATGAGCAGGAGCGTCGCTCTGATATGGGCAAGTGGGAGACAGTGCTACATGCATCAAAAAGTATGCGTGGCACTTCTCTAAATAAACCTGTATTCGATATTCATTATAATGCGAGGCAAGGCGGAGGGGCGATACAAGGTAATAAAGCTGAGAAAATTAAATATGCATTGATACTTACGATAACTGCAAATAAACATCCGGATCTGTATAACGATATATTACGAAGTTATAACCAGATCTTGGCACCCATTCAGCCTCAAGCAACTATACCTGTCAGAACTTGATTATCCATCAAAAAGCCTCATGTTTGAGGCTTTTTTATTAACACTGCACAGAGAGGGATTGGGTCGGTATTATCTGCGTCGTATCGGGTATTGGGTTGAGACACTAGAAAAGCCCCTGCCAGCGGGCTGCTGAGGGGCTCACGTGCAGTGTAGCCAGTTGTGGTCATGTTGGCCGTTCCTCGTCTTTTTCTTTCTTGCACAATAGTGCGCAGATTTGCACAATTTTTTTGATATACTTTTTCCTTTTTAGGCCCATGCAAGGTGCGGTCTGAGGCCGGTTTGGTATATGCACGAAAAATGGAAGGGTAGCTGCGCGCAGGTGACGGGGGGCAAGCCCCCGCAAACGGGTCAGGGCAGGGAAGGCGGCAGAATACGCAATTTCACGGTTTCTGCGTCACGGTGAGCGGTCGTTTTGGTTGGCGGCATGCCCTTGTGCAGGGAAAAAGCAGCGACGCGCAGAGGGGCGCTGATGCGGGATTTTTTCAGCAGAAAAGATGAGGCCAGCGAAAACGCTGGCCTGTTATAAATGGCTGATGTTGTTTAAAGAAACTGAGTTTTCTGGCGGTTATTTCTCAGCGGTAAGCAATGCGTAAGGGTTAAAGCGAATCACTTCTTCTCCGATCCACTCATTGACCACCTTCAGCGCCTCCATTACGGGCGTCAGCTCGTTGATAGCGTAGACCCGGGCGGCTTTCTCGATATCCCCAAATGATCCGTTTCCCTCTGGCATGGCGCCCATCAGCTGCGGCGGGATACGGTGCGCTGCGAGTATGTCGTCACGTGTGGCGTTCTTAATGTTGATAAACTCATCTTTCGCCGTGATCTGCTGGAAGGGGAGGATTTGTACGCCGTCTTTGCCGCCGCCTGGCGCATGCAGCAGCAGATTTTTAAATGCGCCTTTCCCACGCGCACCGGTCAACGTCTCTTTGACTGCCTTCATGCTTTTATCGTCAACCTGTCCAGCGCCAATATAGACAATACATCCAGCATGCGATCCGTTGTCGTAGTAAAGCTTACGGAACATGTCAGCGGAGTGGGCCAGGCTGGCGGCCAGCAGTGCTGCCATATATTCGGGCATGCCGTAGACCTCCTGATTAATGTCAGGATTTAGAACGTGACACACTGAACCCGGTTTAAACGAGTGTTCCTCTTTCCAGCGCCGGATGAACCAGTATTGATCGAGATCTGTGCTCCCACGCCGGGTGTACTTCGCAAGAGAGTGTTTGAAGGGAAGCGGGCCGCCCAGGCGATTACGCGGCAATTCGAGATAGGCATTGCCAAACGTGAACCAGTCCAGCGCAAACGCGGAAAAGGTCTGGCGATTGAGCAGTTTGTGCGGGATAAAACAGCCGGTGAGCACATTACGTTTGAAATACAACGCCGACTCATGCCAGGCGCTCTGACGCGGAGCTTTAGCCAGTCCGTAAAAGTCTACTGGCGTCTCATAGTATCGCCCGTTGTCCATGCAATAGAGATTGTCCAGCAAATCGGCCATATCCCGCACGGGATAAGGGCCGTCAAAGCTGAACGCTGTCAACGCGGGATCGGCCTTCAGTGACTCCACAATGTCAGGGCCGGCGGTGCTGGCTATAGGCTTTTTACCGTATTTCTTTTTCAAAGTTACCATCCCATTGCGAAACCACCGCCGCCACTTTCCTGGCCCAACGGTTCATTAATAATCGAAAGCATGGTTGCCCACGCCATATCACCATGGCTTACGCCGCGCGATCGGTCCGTTTCGTAAGTGATGAAACCGCCGGGCGTAACAACTTTGCGAACAGCGTTGAAGGCTCTGACCAGACCCTGCTCGCTGCGGTCATATTCCCAGCGGCCGGCGCGGATGACCTGCAACATTTTGAGGACAAGGGCGCGCTTGGAAGAGAGGCTCATCTGGTAGCAAATAGCCGCCGGGAACCAGTTTTTAACAATCTGCCAGACCGCCTCCCCGACGCCTTGACCGTCAATGGCGATGTGAGTGACGTTGTAGCGCTCGGCAGCCTCTTTGATGACCGCCGCCTGCTGTTCAAACTCAAGTCCTCGCAGTTGCTTCAATTCAACCGTGCGAAACCGGCCGCCGGCCACAAGGGGAGGGACCGTCACGGACAGAGCACCGGCATCACCATTGCCGCTGCCGCCGTTGGCGTCGTAGCCCAGCCACACCTCACGTTGCCCCATAGGTCGACTGGCGAACGGTTTCCAGTCGGGCCAGTCGTCATACCCGTCAGCGCCGCACCCCAGTAACTGGCTAAGATTGAACGCGCTTTCGCCGTCTTTGACGAACTCGCACATGTACAGGTTTTCAAATTCATCAGGGCTGTTTTCGTCCCGGATTTCATCAATGTCGGTGTAGTCCCAGCCGTTATTGATAGCGTCCTGAATAGTGACGATCTGCCGCCACGTTTTATCCGGGTAAAGCACGCCGCTATGGGTTTTCTTCCATGAAACGTCAAAGTCAATGCGCTGCGCTTTAGGCCGTTTCGCATTCCATCGATCGCCGGTCCAGAACTGATAGGCTTCATGGCTTTCGCTGGATGGCGTGGAGAAGTACGTGCGTGTTAAGCCTTTGAGCGTTGCCATGGCGCCGGCAACTTTGCGCAGGTTGATAAAGTTTCCTGTCCAGAAAAACTCATCAAATCGCAGGTGGCCGGTGTACGACTGCGCCGTCGCCGCCGACGTCCCGAGAAAATGCAGCTCCGCGCCGTTTGACAACGTGATTTGCTCACCGCCTTTAAGTTCGACGTCCACCTCTTCAGCCGCTTTACGGATGAAGTTGCGGAACTGGAGCGCCTGCTTGCGGGACGCCGACAGAAAAATTTGGTTGCGCTGATAGTCGTGCTTAACGTCCGTTCTCAGTGCGCCCAGTAATGCCTCGCGGGCAAAGTACCAGGTTGCCCCGATCTGCCGCGATTTGAGGATCATCCGGTTACGCTGATCTCGTTGTTCGTACCAGCCGCGCTGGTGCCATGCGAGAGAGTCGAGAATTTTTAAGCGCAACGCCTCGATCTGCTCCTCGGAGAAGTGATTTTTCTTCTTGCGACGACTGGTTTTTTTTACGCCGGTGATAGTGGAAGCCTGCCCGGTATCTAGCTTTTTCAACTGCCGGGTTAACAGGTCAATCTCTTTGAAATCGCCACTGGTTTTATTGTCTTTCGCGCTCAGTTGGCAGAGACGGGTGTCAATGGATTGCGTCACCCGTTTGATGGGCGTTGTGTCATCCCATGCGTCGCGCTTTTTCCACGAATAAACCGTGTTTGAGTTGATGCCCATGAGTCGCGAAATTTCGGCGGGCGGGTAACCCTGCCAGTAGAGCTGTTTTGCCCTTAATCGAATAAACGCATCCTGAATCATCACTTCCCCCTTTTGAGCAGGGAGATTACCTGCGCGCGATCCCCGCGGCTCGGGCTTTCAGGTCTGGCCGTTCTCCGACAACAAAACCGCGTGGCGCCGGGCTTTCAGGCTCTGCGATGATGCAGCGACTGACATAAATCAACAGGATAAAACGACATGGCCAGCACGACTAAACCCGCCCGCAAAAAGTTTCGCGTTGCTGTTTCCGGCGCCACCGTTGACGGGCGCGAGATCCAGCCGCAGCACCTCCGCGATGCGGCGGCGAGCTACAACCCGGCCGTTTACGGCGCCCGCGTGAACGTGGAGCACTATCTCTCCATGCTTCCTGACAGCAATTTTGGCGCCATGGGGGATGTTGTTGCTTTAAGCGCGGAGGATATCACCGAAGGGCCGCTGGCCGGTCGTACGGCGCTCTATGCCGAGATCGACGCTTCGGCACGAATGAAGCAGCTCACCGATGAAGGAAAAAAAATCTATTCCAGTATTGAGCTGCATCCGCAGTTTGCCCTTAACGGTAAGGCGTATGTGGTCGGCCTGGCGATGACGGACACCCCGGCAAGTCTGGGGACTGAGCGCCTTAAATTTGCCGCGCAGCAGCGCGCGCAGGTGATGGCCTTCAATAACCAGCAGATCGAGGCGCCGCTGTTCTCTGATGCGCTTGAAGCTGAAGTGATCGAACTGGCCGCTCATCGCAGCGAGGAGGGCGTCAACTGGTTCAACCGCGTGATGGGCATCCTTGGTAAAGGCCAGAAAACCGACGATCAACGGTTCAGTCAGTTGCATCAGGTTGTTGAAGCCGTTGCTCAATCTCAGGCAGACCAGATTGACCGGTTCAGTGCCCTGGAACAGGACCGCCAACAGGATAAAGCCACCATTCAGCAACTGACCAGCGAACTTAACGAGCTGCGCGGTCAGCTTCAGCTCCAGCCCGCAGAAAATTACAGCGCACGACCGGCGGCAACCGGCAACAGCAGCGCGCAGCTTGCAGACTTCTAAGAGGTAACCATGGAAAACCAGACCCGCGAACTATTTGATAAGTACATTGTGCGCCAGGCACATCTGAACGGTGTCTCACCCTCAGCCGTTGCCAATCGTTTCAGCGTCGATCCGACTATCCAGCAAAAACTGGAACAGGCCGCCATGGAGTCGGATGACTTCATGAAGCTGGTTAACCACTTTGGGGTTAAAGAGCAGGAAGGGCAGAAAGTAAAAATTGGCAGTAAGGGACCGATGGCGAGCACCAATAACCGCTCGGACGGCACCAACCGCCGTAACCCTGCACCGAACCATAACAAAGAGCCGCAGAACTACCACTGCCGCAAAACCAACTATGACTATGCGCTTTCGTATGCGGAGCTGGACGCGTGGGCCGGTCACCCTGAATTTCAGTCATTAATCAGTAATGCGATGGCCCGTCAGCTGGGGCTGGATCGCCAGATGATTGGCTTTAATGGCACGCATTACTCTGAAAACTCCGACCGCACGACCTATCCGTTATTGCAGGATTGCGGCGTTGGCTGGCTGCAAAAGATCCGCAATGAGGCGCCGCAGCGCATTATGCCAGGTATCACGCTGACTTCCCGTGATGAGAATAACGCGGTAATTGCGTCAGGCACCTACGGCAATATTGATGCCGCCGTGCTCGATGCACGCCACAGCCTTATGGATCCCTGGTTCCGCCGCGCTCCCGGTCTGGTGACTGTGCTCTCGTCCGATCTGCTGCTGAAAGTGAACCTGCCGAAAGTGAACGCGCTCAGCCAGACCAATCCGAATACCGAACTACTGGCCGCGCAGCTCATTGTCAGCCAGGAAAAGATTGGCGGCCTGCCGACGGTCTTTGTCCCGGGCATTCCTGAAGATGTCGTGCTCATCACCAACCTGAAAAACCTCTCTGTGTACTACCAGAAAGGCTCCCTGCGTCGCTCTATCCGGGAAGAGCCGCACTACAACCGCGTGGCGACTTACCAGTCCAGCAATGATGACTATGTCATTGAAGAGTACGGCATGATTGCCATGATCGACGGCGTGACATTCGCCTGATAATCCCCATCACATGGCGGGCAGCAAGCCCGCCCAGGAGAATGAACCCATGCTGACACCGGCACAAAGACACTTTCAGAAGGTCATGGCAGAGAGGCGGGGCATCAGTGATGAGCGTGACGCGGAGACGCGCACCGCGCATGAGCAGATCCTCTTTCGCCTGCATATGCATAAATCTTCGCTAAGCCAAATCCAGTCCCGCCAGGCGAAGGCCGCTGTAAAGGCCAGCATCCTTCCTGAGTTTCAGGGATGGATTGACGGCACGATCGAGGGCGACAGCGGGCGCGCGGATCCGGTCATCACCACGCTGATGGTGTGGGCGGTGGACTGCTCCGACTATGCGCTGGCGCTGCGTATCGGGCGCTATGTCGTTAAGCATGGCCTGAGCATGCCGGATGACAACTATCGCCGCCCGGCACCCACGGTACTGGCCGAGGAAATCTGCAATCCCATTCTGAACCTCGCCACCACGGACGCCGGAGCCGATTTGTCAGGCTATATCCCCATGCTGGACGAGCTGGCCGAAATTGTGGCTGACAGTGATATGCCGGATGAGGTCCGCGCGAAGCTGTGCAAGGTGAGGGCGTTTTGCCGTCGCGACACGGAAGACGCGGAAACCAAAGGCGAAGCGCTGAAACTCTTCCGGGAAGCCATGAGCCTGAACCCGGGTGCCGGTGTGAAACGGGAGATCGCTTCTCTGGTCAGCGCTTTGAAAAAGGCGCCGCAGACCAGCGCGGCAAGTGGTGATGCGGAAGATGAGACTTCATCCAGCGATACAGCAGCAACCGAAACACCCGCAACAGAAAAAGCAACACGAACGCGCAAGCAGACGAAAACGGCGGCCGGCACTCAAAAAGCCGCCCGCAAAACGGCGGCAAAAAAGACAACGAAAACCGCCACAAAGTAAACGCCTGAGCGTAATGAACTGGCCCCGCGCCACAGGCGGCGCGCCCGGCGATCTGCCCGTAATGCGGTCTTTTTACCGGACGCCCACCGCCTGACCTACCGGAGAAACGACGATGAGTTTTATCGCACAGCGCCCCGTCAGACCTGCTGAAAGTGATGTGACAGACGTGGACGACGGCGGCGCACAGATTGCCATCGGAACTTTCTGGCCGGCGGTAAAACTCCACGATTTGCGCCTCGCTGCCCGCATCGCCGGTGACATTACGACTTCCCGATTGATGCATATGGCAACGGAGGCCGCGCTGCATGTCGCGGATCAGCTAAAGGACTGGCGCAAGCAAAGGGAAGCGGAAGGCGTGGAATCGCTGGCTTCCGTCCTGCTGACTTCTACCGGTGAACCTGTCGAGCAGATTAACGGCGAAAGCGCAAAAGTCTATCGCTTCCGGCGCGCGGTCTACTCCTTCACGCGCGCCAGTGTTCTGGAGGGTTACAGGGATGTTGGCACCACGCCAAAAGGTGACAAAGACGCCGAAGCCCTGGACAGGCAAATAGACGATCTCTGGCGGGACGGGCGCTGGAGTATTTCAGATATCCGGGAAGAACCCCGTATTTACTCGGAGCTTTTCTGATGAAAGTCAGGGCGTTGCAAAACGACACGGTTGATCAGCTCTGCTGGCGTCATTACGGCAAAACCGCAGGTGTCACGGAGAAGGTGCTCGAAGCCAATCCGGGACTGAGCAACCAGATATTTTTGAATGCCGGGCAGGAGATCGAAATGCCCGTGATAACCAGCGAGGTGGAACGGGTAACCGTCCAGTTATGGGAATGACTCTGGATCGTATTAACGAATATTTTGCGTTTGCAACATCCGCCCTGGTGACCGGCGTGGGCGTGATGACCGTCAGCGAAAAGCTGGCGCTGGCTGGACTTCTTCTGGGGATTGTTTCCGCCGTCCGGCTGGCGATTCACCGCCGCCGCATTGAGCAGGCCAGCCAGCGCCGTAACGATTTGATAGAGCAGATTCTCCACCAGGCGGAAACCCGCAACCTTTCGGACCGCGAGCGGCAGCTGCTGGAGCAACTGCACGGGGATAACCCGACATGAAGAACATCATCAAAAAATGTTCGATTGCGGTGATTGTGGCTCTGGGTATTTCGCTAGCGCCCGGGAGCGTCAGAACATCGAAAGAAGGGCAGCAGAAAATTGCCGGTTGGGAGGACTGCCGCAGCACGCCTTATTACTGCACGGCGGGCGCTCTGACCATTGGTGTCGGCTCCACGGGCGGCGTGGAAAACCGCGAATACAGCAACCAGGAAATAGCGCGGCGCTGGGTTAACGATCTGCAACGGGCTGAAAACTGCGTCAATAACAATTTCCACGGCGCCGACATGCCCCAGCTCACCTTTGAGGCCATGACGGATGCCGCCCTGAATCTGGGCTGCACCGGGCTGATGTGGTTCACCGATAAAAACGGACGCAAGCAGAGGACCACGATCTGGAAGCATGCCCAGGCCAGACAATGGCCGCAGATGTGCAACAGGCTGACTGATTTCGTCAATGTGGGCGGTAAGCGCTCCGCCGGCCTGGTTAACCGGCGCAATGATTTTAAAGCCTGGTGCCTGCTGGGCCTGAGTACGCCGTCATGAGGGCGGGCAGTGTGATTGTGATGCTTGTCCTTCTGGCTGCTGTCTGGTGGCAGACCGACCAGCTGAGCGAGGCCAGGACCCGCAACAAGTTGCTGACCGAAACGGCGACCGGTTACGACCAGGTTATCCAGGAAGTGAAAGCGACCGCAATACAAACCCATAAGTTACTGGCAGAGGTGAAAGTCCGTGAGCAACAGCGTAATGCAGAAGGGGAGCGACGACGTGAAGCAATGCAGGCCGCGTTCAATGGTGACACGTGCGCTGTTACTCCTGTGCCTGACGCTGTCAGTCGTAGCCTGCAAAAACGCGCCGCCCGCGCCGGTCATTCAGTTGGTCCGTGAACCCGTCCCGGAGAGCCTGACCGAAGAGACGCCACGCCCGGCGCTGGATAAGCCAGTGACCTGGGGCGCGGTGGCGATATTCAGCGACAGGCTGATGGATGCGCTTGATGCCTGCAATGCTGACAAAGCGGCGATCCGCCAGTGGGACAGTCTGCGCCAGAACACCCGAAAGGAGCCATAAATGCTGAAGATAAACACACTCCGCGCCGCAATAGAGAAAGCAAATACCTGGTGCCGGGCGAACCCGGAAGCCTGGACGGTGTTTGTTGAAGAGGGTGGCATTGAAACCACCGGTGAAACACCGTCTTTCATGTATCGCTATTCTCTGGTGCTGTTCGTCATGAACTACGCCGGGAGCATTGACGACTTCACGCTGCCGCTGATGGCCTGGCTCTGGTTTAATCAGCCCGATCTGCTGCTGAACCCGGATAAAAACCAGCAGATTAAATTCACCACGCTGATTAACAACGACGACACCGCCGATCTGATGTTTGAGCTGCCGGTGCGTCAGCGGGTACTGGTGCAACTGGATGAAAACGGCGTGCCGTATGCCGAGCATTTGCCGGAGCCGCGCCCGTGCGTGCTGGTCCCTCACGCCTCTGGTTGGGGGCTGGTATTTGAAGGCATGCTTCAGGAGGCCGGAGCGTGAGCGATCGGATGTTCAGCGAGCTGGATCAGGTCTTTCAGGACATTCTCGACGGCGTCAGCCCGGCGGGGCGCACCCGTACCGCGCGCAAAATTGGCCTGGCAGTGCGCCGCAGTCAGCAGCGCCGTATCGCGTCGCAGAAAAACCCGGACGGCAGCGGCTACGCGGTACGCCGCCGCAAAGTTTACCGCACCCAGCAGGGGATCAAGTTCGTCTGGAATAATGAGGTCCGGGCGCTGAAAAACTGGCGGGGCGGGCGCGGTAAATATGGCCGGACAATCACGGGCTTTGATGAGAAACGCAGCGGTATACGCACCTTCTACCGGGCCGATATCGAGCGCTATCTGGAAATCAAAACGCAATCAGCGATGCAGACAGAGACAAAAAAAGCGCCGATGTTTACCCGCCTGCGCACCCTGCGTTTTATGAAAGTCAGACCGGACGCGGGCGGCGTCACCGTAGGATTTGATGGCATCGCCGCGCGCATTGCCCGTATTCACCAGTACGGCCTCAAAGACGAGGTTGGCCCGGGAGCTTACGCGCAGTACCCAGCGCGCGAACTGCTGGGCATGACTCCGGCAGACCTGATCGCTACGGAAAACGCCGTTATCAGCAGTCTGGGCGGTGCGTCATGAATGCTGAGCTGATGCGCCTGCTGGAAAACATTCTGCGTCTGGGCGTCGTGGAACAAATCAGCGCCGATAAGAAAGCGGTGCGCGTTCGCTCCGGCAGGTTGCTGACCACCTGGATCCGCTGGAACGTCACCCGCGCAGGGGCATTCAGCATCTGGCTGCCGCCCTCGATAGGGGAGCAGGTCTGGATCGGTTGTCCGGGTGGCAACCCTGAAAACGCGTTTGTGATTGGCTCTGCATACAACGCAGATAACCCGCCAACGGGCAGCAGCCTGCTGGAAATAAGCATCACCGCACCGGATGGCGCGCGCCTGCATTACGACGCCGCCGCCGATGCCGGAGCGCTGGCCGTAACCGGCATTAATACCGCGCATATCCAGGCCGAAACCCGCGTCACGCTGGACACGCCGGAGGTGGAATGCACAAACCACCTCAAAACGCGCACTTTCGAGCTGACCCACGGTGGCACGATGGCCGGTGATGTGATCCACTCCGGCGGCGTGTTGCAGTCAAACGGGATCACCGTACATGAACATAAACACGGTGGCGTGCAGTCTGGCGGGAGTACCACGGGAGGTCCGCAATGACAGCCAGTTATACCGGGATGAACCCGGAAGGCACCGGCGCGCTGACCGATCACGATCAGCTCTGGCAGTCCGTGACAAAAATCCTCACCACGCCAACAGGCTCCCGTGTGATGCGCCGGGACTTTGGCAGTGTGGTACCTGATTTACTCGATGCGCCACAGAACACCGTCACCCGCATGCAACTGATGGGCGCCACCGCTATTGCGCTGGCGCAGTGGGAGCCGCGGATCAGTCTGACCACCGTCAATGTGGTGTTTTCAGAAACAGGCGCGGTGACTGCTGAACTGACCGGCACTATCACGGAAACCATGACAGAAACCAGTAACACCATCAGGCTAAGGAGCTAGTGTGCAAACGTCCGTCGATTTATCTCAGATCCCACAGCCTGATATCGTCGAGGTGCCCGATTTTGAAACGGTGCTGGCTGATATCCGGGCGCTTATCGTGGCGGCCATGCCTGTGGAACTTCAGGCTTCTGTGTCTGCTGCGCTGCTGCTGGAATCTGAACCGATGGCGGCACTGGCCCAAGCCTTCACCTATCGCGAGATCCATCTGCTGCAACGTATCAATGAAGCCGTGCGCGCGGTGCTGCTTTCGAGCGCCCTGGGGGCGGATCTCGATCAGGTCGCCGGGAATTTTGACACTGAACGCCTGCTGATTACCGAAGCCACCGACGAGACGGACGCAGTATATGAAAGCGACGAAGAGCTGCGCGGCCGCACGCTGCTCTCATGGGCTCGCCTGAGCACGGCGGGCGCCAGAAATGCCTATCACTATTTTGCGCGAGGTGCGGATGCGGATGTGCTCGATGTGCGCGCCTATGGCCCTGAAACCCATAACCAGGAAGGACGAGTTTTTCTCTACGTGCTGTCACGTACCGGAGATGGGACTGCCCCGCAGGCGCTGCTTGATAAAGTCCTGTCAGCGGTAAACCCTGAAGACGTGCGTCCGATTACGGATTATGTGGCTGATTATGTCCGCTCCGCTGTGATTGTGAGTTATCAGGTGGTTGCTGATATTTACGTCCCTTATGGCGTGGACACCGCCACGGTGCTGGAAAAAGCCACCGCAGCACTGAACGAATACACTGCCTCTGTGCATCTTATCAACGCCACCGCTGCACGGTCAGGCATAGACGGGGCGCTGCATCAGGACGGCGTTGTCACCGTCGATTTGCATTCACCCGTCGCCGACGTCGTTGCGACGATGGGCGAAGCCCCGCATTGCACCTCCGTTAAAATCAATCTTGTGGTGATGGACCATGACCGCTAATTATCCCGCCAGCATTCTGCCCCCCAACGCCACCGCCGTGGAGCGGGCCATCGACAGAGCCAGCGCCGCAGCGCTGGAAAGGTTGCCTGTATATCTGATCCGTTGGGTTAAAGATCCGGACAGTTGCCCGCTGGCGCTGCTGCCGTGGCTGGCGTGGGAATATCAGGTTGATACCTGGAATATTAACTGGTCAGAACAAAAGAAACGCGATGCGATCAAGCGCGCCCACTACATCCACCGCCATCGTGGTACGGTCGCCGCCGTCCGTCATGCCCTGGTGGACAGTCCTTTCGGGACGGATATTGTTGAATGGTTCAATCAGAACCCGAAAGGGGATCCGTATACCTTTCGCCTGAACGTGTATCAGAACGATTTGCCGGTGACGGAATACGACCAGCAGGATCTAAAACTGGCGGTGCTGCGCGCCAGGAATCTGCGCAGCTGGTTTTCCGTTCATGTATTTGGCCGACTTCAGGGAACCTCGTATGCGGCCGGTTACATGTACGCCACGGAGAAAATCACGCCGCGCTTTGTCCCGTTGCAGGTGGTTTTATCCCGCTACGAGCTGAATCTGGCCCCCGGTGACGCGGAAACGGTCACGGTGACAATTCTCCCCGAATACGCGGAAGATAAAACCTTTACGGTAACTACATCGGATCAAACAATCGCGACCGTCCGGATAGTAAACGGCGATATTCTGGTTACGGGCATGAAGCGAGGTACCTGTTCGGTCACCGTTACGACGACTAATGGCGTCAGTGCGGTGATAAGCATAAAAGTGGTCGCGGTAATGAAGTTCATTACCCGCATCGACAGTGCAACCAGGCCAATATTCTTTGCTCATATGGACGAGGGTTTCACGGTTGACTATGGCGACGGCATTGACAGCCGGGATTACCGTTTCGATCCCGCCAGTGAAGCTTCAGGTTGGGTTATTCCTACACGTGAATTAGTACAGGGAAAGGAATACACCATCACGGTTAAGAACACGGAAACTGCCTGTCTGCGCAGCCGTTTATCTAATTATTCTTCGAAACTGAACCCTGTTGTGGAATTGATTAGTGTTACAGGGGAAAGAGGTCATCTTTCAGGGTTCGCTTTGGATACCACCGGATTAATGGCTATTCGTCCCGGAGCATTTGACGATTTGCCAAACGTGAATAACTGCAAAAATATTTTTACCAACTGCTCGTCGCTTACAGGTATTCCGGCATCGTTGTTTTCTCGCATGAAGATAGAGGATTTTTCAGACGCATTCAGAGGGTGTACATCGCTTACAGAGGTTCCATCGGGGCTATTTGCAAACCAGCCCGATGCGATCGACTTCTCATCGGTATTTGCAGGCTGCACCGGCCTGATCAGTATCGGCAATAATCTGTTCCACAGCTGTGTATCTGCGGTGAATTTCAGTTACGCGTTTGATGGTTGCTCAATGCTTGCAAATATCGGCACGGGAATATTTACAGGATGCGGTTCAGCAGGGACATTCTCTTATAGCTTCAGGGCGTGTAAAAATCTTCTTGTCTTGCCTGCTGATATGTTTGCGGATGTTCCGGGCGGCGCATTCACCGGCGTATTCCAGAATTGCACGGCACTGACGGCAATTCCCGCCAACCTGTTTAAAACATGTTCTGAAGCGAATCATTTTGGCGGTGCATTCACTGGCTGTTCGCAGCTTCTTTCTGTTCCTGCCGGTCTGTTTGCTGGTCTGTCGAAAGTGACCTATTTCGGCACGGTCTTTTCTGGTTGCAGTTCGCTGAAAACGGTCGGCGCGGGTTTATTTGCCGGGTGCAGCCAGGCGCAGACATTCGCTTCTGCATTTTACAGCTGCCGCTCTCTTGAAACTGTAGCGAAAGATATTTTCAGCGGCTGCGTAGAGGTGACGACCTTTGCCAGTACGTTTTATGGGTGCAGCAGCCTGACGGCGCTCCCGTCTTTTACTGACTGCACGAAAGTCACCACTTTCTCATACGCTTTTGCTAACTGTGGATCGCTCACGAAAATTGATGCAGATGCTTTTGCTGTTAAAGCGCTGGTCACGACATTCACATACGCTTTTGTAAACTGTACTTCGCTGGTTTCTGTGGGGGACGGCGCTTTTCGGGGATGTAGCGCGTTAACCAGCCTGGGCTATACGTTTTCAGGTTGCCGCTCTCTGGTTTCTCTCGCGGGAGATATGTTTGCCGGTTGCGCCAAAGTGACAGCCGTCGATTTCTTATTCGACAAGTGCTCCGCGCTGGTTGAACTGCCAAAAGAGCTATTCAGCGACATGGTGTCCTTGAAAGGCATGGGATCGACTTTCCGGGATTGTACTGCACTCATCTCGCTACCATCCGGCCTGCTTGATGGTTGCATCAATCTCACTTCGTTAACGCTGACATTCTCGGGCTGCACCTCACTGGCGTTATTGCCCGGCGATTTGCTGAAAAACAACATTCTTCTGTCCGGCGCCGGATCGACGTTTTACGGTTGCACCTCACTGGTAAATATTCCGCCGACGCTGTTCGCGTCCTGCTCGCTTATTACCTCGTTTGGCGCCACGTTCCAGAATACCGGCGTGGAGGAAATACCGGAAAACCTGTTCAGCGGCAACCCGCTGGTGACCTCTTACGGCCAGACTTTCAGGGGCTGTAAAAACCTGCGCTCAGTGCCAGCCGGTCTTTTTGCCGCCAGCATAAGTGCCACGGTATTCACGAATGTCTTTTCGGAATGCAGTGCGCTGGAAGTCGTCGGGGCGGGATTACTCAACACCACGGCGGTAACGACGGTGGGTTATCTGTTTGACGGCTGCGCGTCATTACACAGCGACGTTAACACGATATTTAATCTTGCGAGTTACCCGGAGATTGTCACCACAACGGCAATATTCAGGAGCTGCGCATTACTCGCCGGCAAAGGCCTGGTATTTATGGGCAAAGTGCCGAACGTCACCGCGCACTATTACGCGTTTTATGCCTGTGCGGGCCTGGACGATTACGACGATTTACCCGGCAACTGGATAACGAACAAACTATGAAAACATTCAATCAATTAAAAAGCCTGATCGACTTTTGTCAGACCGATGCGTTTTTCCTGGAACACCTGAACCGGCTTCAGATCGCTGGTGTGATTTATCTTGATGAAGGCGATATCGATGCTGACCGCAAGACCGTGAGTGATGATTTTTATGATCAACTTGCCAGCGTGTACGGCATTGAGCCAGAAACAAAAAGTGAGGAGGTATAATGGCCACGGGACTGACACTAACTACGGCGGGCGCCGCCGAAATCGAGGCCGCGTATCAGGCGGGGGAGGTGGTGGATATTACCTCCGTGCTGATCGGCGATGGTGGCGGCGTGACATTGCCGACCGATCCCGATGAGCTGGCGGCGGTGACGGCGCTTTTTGGACAGTTTGGCCGTGAAACCTTTGACTCTGATTCAAGCTATGAGGGGTTTATCAGCGGGCAGATCGTTATCAACTGTCAGGATTATCCGGGTAAAACGCTCAGAGAAGCGGGGCTGGTCAGCGCTAAGGGTACGCTCATCGCTTACGGCACATACCCGGCGACATACCTCCCGGCGCAATCGGATTCCATTATCAAAGAGATCATTCTGACGCTGGTGTTGACGCTGACGCACAGCTCAAATGTGCAGCTCGTTATCGATCCGACACTTGCCACTATCACGCTGGAAACGGGCGATAAACGTTATCTGCGGCGAGCACAAAATCTTGCTGATTTAAACGATACAGAAGAGGCCCGGGAAAATCTGGAGCTGGGAAACTCAGCCACGCGGGACGTGGGCACCGAGACGGGAACGGTAGCTGCGGGGGATGACTCGCGGATCACCGGTGCACTTCAGAAAGAAAATAATCTTTCCGATCTGAGCGATACATCCGAAGCCCTTAAGGCGCTGGGACTCAACAGCGACGGAGCGGCCTATAAGGCAATTGTTGACGCCATTTTTTATGTCGGAATTGTTGTCTCTGGCGAGCAAAGTCCAGCGGAGCGGTTCCCCTGGCAGACATGGACTGACTTAAGCGAAACCTTTGCGAATAGGGTTGTTAGGATTGGCTCTCATTATGGTGTGACCGGCGGCAGTAATAAGGTCAAAATTGAAGCCAATAATCTCCCGCCGCACTGGCACCGGTCTGGCGACCGATCTCCGGGGGCTACATGGGATCCAAACACGACACACGGCACAGATAACCAGAAAAGCGGTCCGCTAGCCCTCACTGATGGGACTTACACTGATATGAAGGGCTTAACGGAATCCACAAATGAGTCGATTGATGTGACTAACGAATATGTTAGCCTCTGCATGTGGATACGCTCAGCATAACAAAACACGGTCAGTAATGACCGTGTTTGCCGATATCTGCTAGTATCAGACATGTATCCTTACAAACTTAACCTGAAAGTTTTCACATATAGCACACAATAGAAAGTGACATTCTATGTTTTTTAATTAGTATAATAATAGAATTCAGCTAATATTATGCTTGCGGTTATCGAGTGATTTTTTAATAATCAATATTATAAAATAAGATAGGCGCTCAATTGAGCGCCTATGATTTAAGCAAGATAAGGTCGATCTTTATTAACATCAAATAAGTTCAAAAAAAACGAATCTTCTATACGAGTATTAGAACCAATCTTCACATTTGTTGAATTATTACAGAAGAAATCGAAATGATATCTTGGATGTATTTTACCATTAACCCTTATTGGATCATCATCAAACCTAAAATATCCATGGTCTAATAATAGTAAGGCTGAAATTGCATCAGAGTAATGTATAGCTTGTTGCATGTCTCCATCAAAGTTATCACATAAATCAACAGCTATTGCCTCGTGAGAAAAGAATCCATTATCGCAAGTTGTAATAACATTCCTGCATCTAGAAATGAACTCGGCATTAACTGCTAATCCATAGGCGTCATAATTAAAGCTGATGTTTTCTTCAAACTCTATTACCTGAAAGGGAAGGTTCATTGTAAAAAAACCATCTGGTTTTCTTATAAGTATTCTTTTGTGAGTGCCAGTTGTTATTAGTAAATCAAAATCATTTGTTTTTTTATTCCATGAACTATGGCAAGTGTTCACGATTTCCGCAATCACAAGGAGGTTTTCTAAATTAGAAAACACATCTCTAACAGGGCGAAATTTATCAAAATATTCGCCGGGTATGTTATTGAATAGATATTGGCTCATTTTTTTCTATTCCTTTCATATTCTAGTCCAATCAGGCTCTTAATGTATTCTCCATCAACGTCATCATCATCTTCTGAAATCATTCTTTCAACCTTGTCAATTATTTTGGCAATTAATAAAGGTGATGCTCTCTTGTCTGAGCAATAGGCTTTTACTAGTTTAGGTATAGAAATAGACTCATCCAACACAATGAAATCTTTTTGATTTCTTATTTCTTCTTCAGAGGGTAGTCTTACATTCATGTAATTATTGTTATTTAGGAAATGTAAGCCTTCAAGAATAGTTGGCATCGATGGATTTTCTTTATCATCATTTAAAACTAGATGGCTTTCGAGAAATGACCGTGCCATCATAGTATAGAGTGCATTTCGGAAGTTTGATCTTTTAACCAGTTTCATGGCAAAACAAACTACAAAAGGGAACTCTAGACCTTTAGCGTTATTAATGTTCGAAATGAACAATTTACCATCTTGTTTGGCTTTTGTTTCATGTGAGATATTAGAATCCCAGCCAAGTTGTTGCTTAATTTTAAATTTTAGAGATTGAATGTAATCATATATATATCCACTGGAATCAAGGAATATAACAGCTATATCGCCTTCTGCTAAGGTAGGATTGCGGTGTTTAATATCTTTTATTATTTCAATTATTTTATCTGGTCCATTATCGGTCCTCTCCATTAAATGTAGAGTTGTGCTTTTATAATCTTTTGGAATATCTTCAAAGCGCCTTAGCGGATCTCTTGACAATTCAACTCTATTGCCTATTTTGTTGTATTTATAGCCACAAGAATCCCACTCAGCCTCTTTTAACCATCGTAGAACAGGCTCTTCATAAAGACCCATTCCCAAAGCATGTGAAAACATTAAATTTTTTGGATCTGTGCGATAACATTTTTTAAGAACGATATCGGCCCGATTTACATTATCATTTATAGGCATGAAAATATTTTGAAAAACATCTCCGGCAACGTACAGCTTTTTAGATGTTACCATTTCACAGAGATCAATGAAACTTTGCGGGAAATCTTGACTTTCATCGATAAAGATATAATCAAGAGCCTTTTTATCTGATCGTCCGCTATTATTTATATCTGCAATGGCTTTCTTGCAAAGGAAGTCAAAGTCTCCGTTTCCAAAACCACCAAATGGGATTTCATAAAAATGGCAAATGTATCTATACATTCCAGAGAGAGGATCTTTAGTCAAACCCCAAGAGTTGAAGCAAAAAAGTTTTGTGCCCCATTCAATCTGTTTTTCAACTCGCATAAAATCGAAAAATTCAGGAATCCTTGTTCTCATTGTAGATGCGAGGATTTTATTGAAACATGTAAAGGCAATTTTAGAATCCGGATTTTTAGAATAGATTTCTTTCAACTTATGTAATAATAACTCTGTTTTACCAGAACCAGCTAATCCCTGAATTACACTTTTTTTCCCAAATCCACTTTGGAAAACAAATCTTGTTTGATCGGTGTCAAATAAGATAATTTTAGACTTAATTGTATCTAACAGGTTACTCGCTTCCAGATTTATTCTAGAGGTATCATTAATACTTCCAACGATAAGTGAAATTATTAGGTCAATCACTCGACTTTCTTTAGTTTCAACTTCTAATTTACTGAAGTCAAGATCATCTATGGGAAGTGAAACGAATAGGCTTTGCCATGATTTTTTCCTACCAATTTTTTCTCTATATTTGAATTTCTCAGCTAAGAATGAAACATCCTCTAGAAAATCTTCCTGATATTCTTCAAATAATTCTAAATTGTTGCCAATATCTATGAAAAAAGGTTTTATTCCAGATGAAAATACAGCTATTGCCTTATCGTAATCATATATTACATCCTCATTAGATAATGGTCTGCAAAGAATGTATGTTTGTTTTTTGTGCTGCTCTGCATAATCATTGATAAGCACATCGATCCCAGAACTTTGAGCGAGTGCTAATGCATCTTGAGAGTAAAAGCAGTAGCTGGACATAAAATTTCCTTTTGAGTGATTTATATACGCATCATTGATAGGATTATAGGTATGCTGTGTTGTAAAATTATACCTTACGTATAGTGAAAAAAAAACATTAGATTCAATGCTACCTACTGAGTCCTTGAGTTTGATTCCTCTCGAAAGGACTTTCCAGACTAACTATTTTTAACATTAGTTGCATTTCTCCAACTTTTTTAGTTTTTCACCCCGCTTGGGTATGGAACTGTTGTAAGATTATGTTTGGCTTAGTGTTATACCTCTTTGCTATGGATGTATTAGGCCGAATCTTATCTAAGGCATGCATAAATGTTCTTGCTGCTGCTTAAGAAGTTTGGCCATCAAGCTTCACCTGGGCTTAATTCAACGCAGTTTCAACCCCATCCTTTATGGTTGCCATCAGCTCGCTGACAGAGGAACTTTGCAGCCGCTCCCGGATATCCTCATCAACCCTCTGCAACGAAAGCGTGAACTCAATTTTTTTCGCCTTACCATAGCGGTCAAACTCCTGATGCGTCTCCTGCAATCCTGTAATGACAAACATCCCGTAGATAGACCCGACACCATCAATCAGCGGCCAGGCCAGCCCTGTGTAGGCCATTGTTGAGACTGCACCCAACGACAGGTTACCGCCAGTGATTTCAGGGTACAGCAACCCGCCAAGCGTCAGCTGGTTCTCGCCTGCACCAATGTATTGCCATTTTGCGCTCCGGCCCACACGGTCATTCTTTACGTGCCGCCAGTTACGAGATAACTGTAATTGCTGATAGGGCAGTGTCCTGAGTTCAAATACAAAAAGCCCAAATACCATCATCATAGTTTTACCTCCAGTCAATCGCTATCCCGGAACGAACCCCGGGCAGCACGTTGTTGTTTATCCATCTCTGTACGGACAGCCTCCCCGACAAGTCGAGCCAGCTCGCGCGGATTGTCGCTCTTGATGCCATGCAAATGGACGTGAATCTCACCAGAAAAACCATCTGCCGGCACCGAAGCTGCCGGGCGCTTGATTTCATTTCGGCGGACTGCCTGCCAGGCGGGTGCCTGCTTAATCAATGGCTCTCCGGCAGCAATAACCGGACGAGCACTAACAGGTTGCCGAATAAGCCGAGATTCCTGCCATTCACCACGCACAGCAAAGGCTGGAGGGAGATTTTTAAATACAATGTCACCCGGCCCGATACGTTTGCGCTTTTCCTCATCTAAAAGGCCTTTGGTGTTATCCGCGATTTGGCCCAGCCGCCGCTCTGTTCCAGAGTTGCCCCCGAGCACATTGGGCGGCGGGGCGCTGCCTTTGCTTGCAGGCTTTTCAGATGACCATTGCCACTCCCTTTTAACCATGCGCCCGGATTTTTCATCCCATTCCCACATAACCGGAATAGCCCTGAGTCTGGCCGCTTCCAACCTGGCTCTTTCAATGCCATCGGGGATGAGATCGAGCTTCTCCAGTAACCAGCCGACGCCTTCCATTAACTTCTGAAGCGGCCAAAGCAGAACGCTAAGTGCAGTCCCCAGGACTTCGCCAAAAGTCTGCCCGGCGCTGGCGCATTTGTTTAGCGCCTCGCGACTCTCCTCAACGGGCGTTAATACTTTTTTAAACCAGTTCCAGACGTTTTTAACGCCATCCCCAATGGCACCGAAAACGGGCGCCAGCCTGGAAAATGCGTTATAAACAGGCGCTAACCCCTGGATGACGCCTGTAAAAAAACCGCTAAAGAAGGCCTTAATTGGTCCCCAGTATTTCCAGATCAGTACCCCAGCCGCTACAAACGCAGCACCCACTAAGCCGATTGGGCTCAATAGCATTGATAAGCCGCCACTCAGCGCCGCAATTCCGCCTTTCACAATGCCGAAGAGAGCAGGGATCCCGGTTAGCCGCAGTGCCAGCCCGCCAATGCTTTTTGACAGGGCGCCAATAGCAGTCACCGGAGAGGTAAAGGCGCCAAGTAACGCACCGCGCAGGGGTACCATCAATCTGGTTAATACGCCGAGGCGTCCGACCAGGCCGCTGAGTAAAGCACCCCATCCGTTAATTTTTACCAGTGAGCTACCGCCCGCAGCACTCAACATGCGGAACGCTGATACCGTACCTCCGATTCCTCTCCCGCCGGACAGAAGCGCAAACCCCAGTCTGAGCTTCGCTAGCGGCCCTAAAAGTAGACCAGCAGCTAATGACATACCGCCAATTACTGCGGTTAATGCCAGTGCAGTACCACCGGCGAGTAACAACGTTCGTGAAAGTCTGGGGTTTTCTTCTATCCAGCTTTGAATAGTGCCAATAACCCGGCTAAGCCCCTGTGTCAGCCTGCGTAATGGGCCGTCTACTGTCTCAGCCACAGAAATGCGGAACGCCTCCCACGCGCTGTCCAGCTCCTTCAAATCGCCGCCCAGGTTGTCTTTCTTCTTGTTAGCGACGGCGAAGGCCTCCTGATTTTTATGTGCTTCTGCAATTTGTTCATAGAGTGACTGGAGGTAGCCATCACCTGCGCCGTTGACCAAAGACTGGAGGCTCGTAAAACCCTCTTCTCCGGCGATATCTTTGAAAAATGAAACCTGATCCACCTCGCCAAAGCGGGAAACGCGTTTTTGTAGATCGAGAAGAATATCGAACGGACGTCTCATCTTTCCGCTCGCGTCGGCAGTTTCCACTCCCAGCTCTTTGAGCGCCTTTTTGGCTGCCGTAGTGGGGGAGGCCAGGCGGGAGAGGGAGCGACGCATTGCCGTACCGGCCTCGCTACCGCGAATACCCACGCGCGCCAGCGTGCCAGTCATGGCTGCGGCTTCTTCCAGGCTAATCCCAAGTCCCGCCGCTACCGGCCCGACAACTTTCATTGTCTCGCCGAGGCTGCTAAGCGTGGTGTTGGTACGGGTAAATGTACCTGTCAGCACATCGCTGACGCGGTCCATTTCTCCGGCGTCGAGGGCGAACTGTGAAAGAATATTTGAGCCGATGTCTGCCGTTTCACCCAATTCCATACTGCCCGCTAGTGCCATATTGAGCACGCCGGGCAGTGCGGCACGGATAGCATCTGGCGTGAAGCCCGCCATTGCCAGAAAGGCCTGGCCGCTGGCGGCGTCACGTGTGGTGAAGGCGGTTTCCGCGCCGAGTTTTTTTGCCTGAGCGCGCAAGGCGGCCAGCTGCGAATCGCTTTTATCGAGCCGCGTCAGCGCCTGGACGTTTGACATTTCCTCATCAAAACCAACCGCAGGCGACAGGAAGCGTCCGGCGCCATACCCGGCAGCGGTTGCTGTACCTAATGCTATGGCACCGCCAGAGCGCAACTTCCCGGCCATCTGCTGCGCACCTTCGTAACGTTTACGAGCTTGAGTGACCGCAGCAAGTTGCCGTTTTTCCCGTTCAAGGGATTGGTTGTATTGTTCTGTGCGGCGTATCGCGTTACCGATGGTGGCGCTACTACCGGAAAGCATGACGCCATGCTGGCGCAGGGCTGATGCACTCTCACGGAGGCGGGCCACTTCCGTCACGCGTTTTGCGGTCAACCGATCAAGCCGCTCACCCAATCGGGACATCAGTATTTGCTGCTTTTCCGTCAGAGTTCCGTTTTTACGTTGCGCTTCTGACAAGCCATCAAAGCGGGCACGGGCACGTGAGATGGAACGGTCGGTTTTGCCGACGGCCGCGGTCATTCGCTGAAAAGTGGCACTGCTCTTATCGAGTCCTTTCAGGGTGGATTGTGTTTTTCTGAGGGAGTCGGATAGGCCGCCCGCACTCTGGCGGGCAGCATTAACGGGGCGGGTAAATCTGTCGATCGCGCTGAAAGCAACGCGGATATCAAGGCTCTTCATCACTGGCACCACTTCGAAGCGCCGCCCGCTTGCGCCAGGCTATCACCTCGCCAAGATCCATGCCGAAAACTTCAGAGGGCGGCCAGTTAAAAATAACGGCAATATCAGCAACCAGATCGTCTATCTGGTCAAACGCAACGGTGATTACTCGCTCTCCGTCTCCGCCACGTTCGACGCTCCAGGCTCCGGCGGATTCAAGAAAGGGACCAGAAGCTCTGCCAGCCCGATAAAGTCCAGGGTGTGCATTTCGTTGATTTCTTTTTGTGTCAGCGCAGGCGCGGTGACTCGCGTCAACAGCGTGGCAATTGAGTCTGCATCCATATTGGCAACGCGGATAAGATTCAGGCCGCGCAACGATCCGGCCTGACTGATGGCGCCAGTGATTTCCACCTGACCGATCTCACTGTCTTTACGAACTACCGGCTGCATCAGCGTGAACAGGTTTTTAGTTTTTTTAGCCATGTTTAAAATCTCCGGGCGGCATCGTTGCCACCCTCTTAAAGGTTATCAATTGCCCATGCCAAGGGCAGAGGTGATGCGGTCCGGGAACATGTTCTGACCGTTCTTTTTGTAGATGAAATTCAGCAGATCGATTTCGATAATGGGCTGATCATCTATGGAGAATTTGTAGTAGGTGGATTTAAAGGTGTAGCTTTCCTCGGTGTCTTCTCCCTGTTTTGAATCTCCACCGTCGAGTTCAGTAAATCGCCCGCGCAGCTCCACCTCGACAAGCTGG
The DNA here is from genome assembly GCF_048822415.1 of Klebsiella sp. C360. Taxonomy (NCBI): domain Bacteria; kingdom Pseudomonadati; phylum Pseudomonadota; class Gammaproteobacteria; order Enterobacterales; family Enterobacteriaceae; genus Klebsiella; species Klebsiella sp. C360. The sequence goes on along the minus strand of NZ_JBMEZZ010000001.1, from coordinate 325,304 downwards.
CTTTCGCCATCAGTGAAATATTCACCCGCAAAGCGCAGCCGCGTGCCGTCAATTTCTGCTCCGTATTCGAGAAACAGAGCCTTAATGACGCCGCCAAAAACAATGGTGGAATCCAGCGCGCCAGCCTCAAGGCCGAGATCAACACCGACCGCACCCAGCATGCCACCGCCCTGATAGTCCTCTACCTTTCGTGACAGTTTGGGGCGAGTGAAAGAGGTCACTTTTCCCAGATAGTTGTCGCCGTTAACAAAGCAGCTAAAAAGCCGCAGTTTGTGAGGAATAGCCATTATTCACCCCCGAGCGACGCGAACGCCGGTTCGTAAAAATCATCAGTAAAGGTCTGGTATAGCGTCAGATCTTCAAGCGGTGGGACCGGGCTGTAGCTATAGCGCACAATCAGTTTTCCCTGGCGCAAATCCGTGGTGCCGTTATCCAGCGTGTCATACCAGCAGTCAGCGCCGATAAGCTGGCCGGCAGTGACTTTTTTGCTGAGAGCAGAGCGGATGCCGCTTACCACATCTTTCACGTTGGCCGGAGTGAGCGGGCTGTCAACAGAGGTAAATTGCGCCTCCGCAATACTGTCCGCCAGGATCTGCGCGGTACGGGTAAACACCTCAAAATTGTAGGTTTCGGTGTCCGTGGTGCGGTTACCCCAGAAGCGGAAACCGTCACGCTTGATAAGCGTCGTGATTTCGTTGTTGTTCAGCTCGTTAGCGTCGCTGTCTTCTGCCTGCAATGCCCAGAACACATCTTTCGAAATACCCAGAACGTTATTCACCACAACATTCGACAGCGATTTGTGCCAGCCCTGGCTGTTATCAATAGCGGCGCGCAGGCCGCAGGCGTATGCCGGGGCAGGAAACGTTTCGTTATCATCCGTCAGGGGGTTGTAAGCGATGAAGTCCGGCCAGATCAGCATCAGCTCGCGGTAAGCGAAGGTTTTGCGATAAGCAATAGCCTCCGCCATGGTCGCGCAGCCGTTACAACCGGCATAAACAAAAGCCCGAAGATTCTGGGCAATCACGCAAAGCTGTGACGTTACCTCCTCGGTGTCGTAGTCCGGCACCGCCAGGATGCGCGGGCGATAGCCGGTTTTGGCCTCCGCCGTCAGCAGGGCATACATTCCCGTGTAGCTGTCGCCATCTGTTCCGCCAATAACGGCCTGAGATTGACTGGCGCCGTTATCGGAAGCCTCTTCCACCCGGACAATCACAACACTCGGGCTGCACTGATCGGAAATGGCTTTGAGAGCTTTGTAAAGTGACCCGGTTTTACCTGCCTTGCCGAGGACGTTACGCACCCGAGTCAGCAGAACCGGCGTATTGAGCGGGAAGGTTTCCGGATCGGCGTCATCAGCAACCGCGACGATACCGATCACGCTGGAATCAATGTCATTGATTGCCTGCTGTAGGTCGGTATTTTCGCGAGAGCGGACGCCGTGAAAACGAGTTTCAGACATAAGTTCACCATCATGTTGCTCTTAGAGTTCAGGGCCATATTCAACGTTAAGTCTGCTGGCGTCGCCTGGTTGCCGGTCTGCCCGTTCGCTGACAACAAAAAGGGATTCAGCCCCGCGCGCGGGCATGGAATCATCAGCAAAAAACGGGGGAGTTATGTCGATAGCAGACACGCTAACAACAGCAGCCGAAGGGTATTTAGAAAAATTAAGTGAGGTCGTAAAGACACCGGATTTTAGTATCACGTTGGGTGGGGTCGCCCTGACTGAACTGGCCGACCGCATCACCTCGCTATCTGTTACAGATAACAACGGTTTTGATGCTGATCAGCTAACTCTGTCAGTAGATGACTCTGACGGAGTAACGGATTTACCCCCACGCGGTGCGGAGCTGGCGGTGTCCATCGGCTGGCTGGGTGAGGCGTTGATCTACAAAGGTCTCTACACCGTTGACGAGGTGGGGCATAGCGGGCCGCCGGATGTAATCGACATCACCGCGCACAGCGCTGATTTTCGCGAAGAGATGAACGTCAGGCGGGAGGTGTCCTGGCATGATGTGACGGTAGAGCGGGTGGTATCGGCCATAGCCCGGCGTTATGACCTGAAGCCGATGATTAGCGAGGCCCTGATCGACATTGAGATCGACCATGCGGATCAGACCGAAGAGAGCGACATGTCGTTTTTAACGCGCATGGCGGAGATGTTGGGGGCCATTGCCACCGTGAAAAATGGCTGTCTGCTGTTTATCCTGCCTGGGGGCGGCGTCAGTGCATCCGGTAGGGCGCTGCCATCGGCTGAGATAACCCGTGCCAGCGGAGATCGTCACAGGTTCCGCATTGCCGATCGTGATGCTTACACTGGTGTGCGGGCGTACTGGCTGGATCTTAATTTCGGCAAGAAAAAACCGGTCAAGGTCACTAAGCGCAAAACAAATACTGCCAGAAAAAAGGCTGAGGAGAAAAGCAGCCGGCCGGAGGGGGATTACATGGAGGGTGCTGAAGGTAACGTGTATGTTTTGCGTAAAACCTATCAGAACGAAACGGCGGCCAGGCGCGCAGCTGCGGCAAAATGGATACAGCTCCAGAAAGGCGCGGCACAGTTTTCGATAACCCTGGCGCGCGGCCGCGCCGATTTATATCCGGGTATGCATCTGAACGTGTCGGGCTTTAAGCCTGAAATCGATAATCAGGATTGGATCATTGCCAGAGCGGAACATGTGATCGGTGATAATGGATTTACCACGAAAATGGAGCTTGAGGCGAAAATAAGCGACTGGATTGCAGAAACTGAACAGTAGCGGCCATAATAGGCGTGAGTTCAACTCCCTATGGGAGATCATCATGTTTGTTTGTCCCTACTGCGGCGCAAACGCCCGTACCCGCACCAGCCGCCGGTTAAGCGAGTTCACCATCCGGCAATATCATCAATGCCAGAATCTTGAATGCAGTGAGTCATTCACGACACTTAACACCGTAGAGCGCAGAGTAACGAAGCGCTCAACCAGCGCAGATCCATTGCCGCCAGGATTCATCCCCGGCGACGCTTTCCCGGCTTCTCATTACGGGAACAGTCAACTTAGTCTTGCAGTATAAAAATAGCCCCCTGGAAAGGGGGCTATTCTTGTCAATGTGGTCGATATGTGGACATTTTTGAAATAAATCCTTTTATTTCAATTTATTAAATCCCAAAAAAAAGCCCCGTCGGGGGCGACGGGGAAAAACTCATTGATTATGGAATGATCTGTTCTCTGGTCAGTTCGAGAACAAGGGTTAATCTACGGGGGAAAAGTGCAGGCAAGATGGAGAAAACGTGGAGATTCAGGCTAAAATTCCCGGGAATTGAAGAAAGGGAGAAAAGATGAAAAAGTTACTGGCTATTTTGCCCCTGGCGCTGGCCGGCTGCGCCCAGCCGCAGCCCACCGCGCCGACGAAAACCATCGGCATGGCCAATCCCGCGTCGGTCTACTGCCAGCAATCCGGCGGCACCCGGATGCCGGTGCAAACGCCGCAGGGCGTCAGCACCCAGTGCAAGCTGCCCAGCGGCGAAACCCTCGATGAGTGGGCGCTATGGCGCCGGGACCATCCGGCTAAATCGTAACCGGCAGGGCCGCCAGCCAGGCGGCCAGCACCCGGGCATGATTCTGCTCGGTGTTCTTCGCGGCGTACAGCAGCGTCAGCGGCTGGCGCTGCGCCAGCGCCGCCAGCCGCAGGCCCGTTTCGCGATGGGCGTCAAGCTCCTGACGATAGCGCTGGCTGAAGTGGTCGAAATCGATCGCCTCGCCGTGAAAGGCTTTCCGCAGCTCAGCGGACGGCGTTAACTCTTTACACCACTCATCACAGGCCAGCGCCTCTTTTTTAATCCCCCGCGGCCAGAGACGGTCGACCAGCACCCGATAGCCGTCGCTGCTTTCCTGTGGATCGTACACCCGTTTACATTGAATCATCATCCTGCTCCCTCTGTGCCATCCAGGCGAGCAACTGCGGGATCTGCCCGTCGGAAAATACCGTGATGCCGTGAGCGCGCAGCAGGTCGGCGGCCACGCCGGCGCCCGCTTTGCGCCGCCCGCGAAAGGAACCGTCATAGATAAACTGACTGCCGCAGGTGGGGCTGCCGTCGGTGAGTAATGCCGCCTGACATCCTGCTTCCCGGGCGGCGCTGAGCGCCAGCCAGGCGGCCAGTTGATAATGTCCCGTGACGTCGCGGCCGTCGCTTTCCACGATCCGCGCCCGTCCGGCAAGCACATCGCCGCCGGCGCCGCCGAGGATCTCCGCCGGCAGGCGGGGCGTCGGCAGACCGGCCGCCAGCTCCGGGCAGTGGATCACCAGACGATCCGCCTGCTGCCAGCGGGACAGGGTCGCCGCCAGCTGCGCTTTCTCGCTACCGTTATATCGCACCTGGAATCCCATCAGGCAGGCGCTGACCAAAAGCTTACTTTTCATCCTCTCTCCCTTTTGCGCTTGCTCCAGTATACCTCACCCACCGGCCACGGCGGTGGGGTGAAAATAAGGATTGTGTTCTGCGGAGGGGATCGCTATCCTGACGTGCCTTGTGCTGCTCGTCTCGTCCAGACATAAGGAACCTGCTATGAAAACCCCTTTACGCCTCGCCCTCGTCGGCGATTATCACCCCGATATTGTTGCCCATCAGGCCATTCCCCTGGCGATAGACGATGCTGCCGCCGTGCTGGAGCAGCCGGTGAAATATGACTGGCTCGCCACCCCGTCGATCGCCTCCGGCGACGCGCTGGCGGAGTATGATGCCGTCTGGGTCGTTCCCGGCAGCCCGTATCGTCACCCGGAAGGCGCGTTTGCCGCTATCCGCTATGCCCGTGAAAACAGCATTCCTTTCCTCGGCACCTGCGGCGGCTTTCAGCATGCGGTGATTGAATACGCCCGTAACGTGCTCGGCTGGCAGGACGCGGGTCATGCGGAAACCGACAGCGAAGGGCGGATGGTGATCGCTCCCCTCAGCTGCTCGCTGGTGGAGACTTCTGCCGTCGTCGAGCTGCGGGCGAATACGCTGATTGCCCGCGCCTATGGTCGGGAGAGCATTGAAGAGGGCTACCACTGCCGCTACGGGGTGGATAGCGCGTTTGCCGCGGAGCTGGAGCAGGGCGATCTGCGCGTCACCGGCTGGGATGAAGAGGGCGAGATCCGCGCCGTCGAGCTGGTGACGCACCCGTTTTTTGTCGCCACCTTGTTTCAACATGAACGCCACGCGCTGGACGGGCGTCCTGCGCCGCTGGTGCAGGCGTTGCTGCGCGCCGCGGCACAATAACCCTACCGGCAGCGGGCGCTGCCGGTCATCTTCAGGGATGAATCTCCCGGTCGCGCCCGGCGAGGGCGCCGCAGACCGCCATCACCAGCGAAATCAGCGCCACCGCCAGCAGCGGAATATGCCAGTCGCCATTGGTATCGTGGATCCTGCCCATCAGCGGCGGTCCGCAGGCGGCCAGCAGATAGCCGACGCTCTGCGCCATCCCCGACAGCGCCGCGGCCTGGTGCGCCGAGCTGGCGCGCAGGCCGATAAACGTCAGGCCGAGGATCATCGTGGCCCCGGAGCCAAAGCCGAACAGCAGCGTCCAGCCGATGGCCAGCCCTGGCAGCAGCCACAGCCCGGCGGCGCTGATGGCGCACATCAGGGCGACCAGCACCGCGATCCCGCGCTGGTCGCGCAGCCGATGCAGGATCAGCGGTATCGCCAGGCCGGGGGCGGCGGTCGCCAGCTGCAGCAGGCCATGCAGCGAGCCGGCCTGCGCTTCGCTATAGCCCATACTCTGCAGAATCGACGGCAGCCAGCCGATAATCACGTAATAGACCAGCGAGTTGATGCCGAGGAACAGCGTCACCTGCCAGGCCAGCGCCGACCGCCAGATCCCCCGGTTATGCATGGCGCCTGAGCCGGTCAGCGGCGCCTCCGCTTGACGCCGGGACTGCGGCAGCCAGCTGACGAGCGCCAGCAGCGGGAAGATCATCAGCAGCAGCAGCGCCCCGCGCCAGCCGAATCCGGCCATCGCCACGGGGACCACCAGCGCCGAGCCAAGCGCCGCCGCGCCGCCCATCGTCAGGGAATAGGCGCCGGTCATCCGGGCGACATGCTGCGAGAAATCCCGTTTAATCAGCCCGGGCAGCAGCACGTTACCCAGCGCAATGCCGCAGCCGATCACCGCCGTGCCGATAAACAGCCATGCAGCGGAGGGCAGGGAGCGCAGGGCAATGCCGGCGCAGATCAGCAGCATCGCCAGCAGCAGGCTGCGCTCCATGCCGAACCGGCGGGCAACCCCAGCCGCCAGCGGCGAGACAAGGCCAAAGGCCAGCAGCGGCAGGGTGGTGAGCAGCCCGGTCTGCGCGGTGGTCAGGCCATAGTCGCTACGAATCGCGTCCAGCAGCGGCGCCGCGCCGGTAAAGACCACGCGCAGGGTGGTGGCGATGAGCAGGATACCGGCAATCAGCAGCGCGGGGCGGCGGCCGGTGGAGGAGATCACAGAAGACATATCATTCTCAAGGTAACTAACGAGGGGGGTTACGATAGCGACTTTGTCCCCTGTTTAAATCAAGCTAAAATGACAGATTATCGCTAATATCGGACAACATGATGATCGGACTGGGTCTGGATGGTTATGAACCGGACAATGGCCACGAATCGGCCATTGCCTTTCGTATTCGGGTGGTGGAGGCGGAGCAGTATATTCCGGCGCATTCCCACCGTAAGGGGCAGCTGATCCTCGCCCTGCACGGCGCCTTGACCTGCGAGGTGGAGAACGCGATGTGGATGGTGCCGCCGCAGTATGCGGTGTGGGTCCCGGGGCAGCTTTCCCACAGTAACCGCGCCACCCCCGGCGCCCAGGTGTGCTTCCTGTTCATTGAGCCGGGCGCCGCGCCGATGCCGGACCGCTGCTGTACGTTAAAGATTTCCCCGCTGGTGCGGGAGCTGATCCTCACCCTGGCGGAACGCGGCGGCGAGTCGCTGGCCGCCCCCGCCACGGCCCGGCTGGTGCAGGTGCTGTTTGATGAGCTGCCCCGGCAGCCGCAGGAGCACCTGCAGCTGCCGGTATCGAACCACCCGAAAATTCGTCAGATGGTGACGATGATGGCCGAGGATCCGGCGCGCTGGCAGACCCTGAGCCAGTGGGCGGCGGAGTTCGCGATGAGCGAGCGCAATCTGGCGCGGCTGGTAGTGCGTGAAACGGGGCTGAGCTTTCGCCGCTGGCGCCATCAGCTGCAGCTGATCCTTGCGCTGCAGCAGCTGATCCGCGGGCAGACGGTGCAGCAGACGGCCCAGGCGCTGGGCTACGACTCCACCACCGCCTTCATCACCATGTTTAAGAAAGGGCTCGGACAGACGCCGGGCCGCTATCACGGCAGCCTGGCTACGACTTCCCAATAAACAACGAGATGATCCCGGCGGCAATCAGCGGCCCGACCGGGACGCCGCGAAACAGGGCGACGCCGAGCACCGTACCGACCAGCAGTCCGGCCACCAGCTGCGGCTGGGAGCCCATCAGCGAGACGCCGCGCCCGCCGAGCCACGAAACAAACACCCCGACCGCGATCGCCAGCAGTGATTTCCAGTTCATAAAGGAGTGGATCAGGGTCGACGGCGGCAGCGTGCCGCTGGCGATGGGCGCCATCACGCCGATAGTCAGAATGATGATCCCGACGGTCAGTCCCTGTTTCTCAATCCAGGGAAAGAAGGCGTTCAGCGGCGTGACGCGCACGATAATCAGCACGAGGATGGAGATCGCTACGGTGGTGTTATGGCTGATAAAGCCGAGCGCCGCCAGACCCAGCAGGATCAACAGGGTGGTATCAAACATGTACAGAGGTCCTTGCCAAAAAAAGAATGCCAAAAAATATCACGCTTACTCTACGCATCATGGCGTGAATAAACAGGATTTTTGCGCCATGCGGCGGAAATCAGGGCCGATGCCCGGTTAGCTAAGACGGCGAAAGGTCGCGATCTCCGGTCGGGCGATATGTAAATAGTCTTCGGTATCGAGAATGATCGACCGGTCCAGGCGCCCGGCGTTAAAGGCGATTTGTGGAAAGCGCTCAAACAGCAGCGGGTCGGCCACCAGGCGCAGCGCCGGATGGAAGCTGAAGGGGGGAATGGCGCCGAACACGCAGGAGGTGAGCGCCTCCACTTCCGCCGGGCTGGCCAGCGAGGCTTTGCTGCCGCCGATATGCCGGGCCAGGCTGGCCAGATCGGCCTGCTGATCGGCGGCGAGGATCGCCAGCACATGCTGGTTGACGCCGTTTCCTTTTACTTTACAGACTAACGCTTTCGCGCCCTGGCCAAGCGCGGTGCCGCGGATCGCCGAGACAGCTTCGCACTGGCCGACCGCGTCGTGCGCCATCACCCGGTAGCGCGCCTGGTGTTCGTCGAGCAGCGCGCACAGTCGCTGGTGGATATTACCTTCTACTGCTTCAAGCATAGCGTCCTCCTGACAGCATAAAGCAGCCAGCTTAGCGCTGTTGCGCCAGCCTGCCAACGGTGGGCCGGGAAATTCATCATTCGCTCATTATTGCTTCACAGTGCTGTGTTGCAATCCCGCAGGGCTGGATGAGTTTTGTAAATAAAAAAAAGAATGATTTTCATTTTCAATCGAACTTTTTTTATTTCGCTCAGTCTTTATCGGACGACACAGAATATTAATGATTGCCGTAATGAGGTTAGGATGATGCACGATGCGACCATGCAGGGTTCCCCACGCAAGAAGTTTAATAAAATAAGGGAGCTCAACAGACGGCGAAATTACTTTACTAAGAAAGTACGTAATGCCCTGCGGGTGGGAGTGGCGAAAGCGCTCTGGGATCGCCGACGCCGTCAGCCGGTGGATTTGTCGTCCGCGAAAACCGTCTTACTGATGCGCAATGAGGGGGCGGTCGGCGATGTGGTAGTGGATTCCGCGCTGGTGAAATGCCTGCATCAGTCAGGCTATATCGTTGATTTCCTGCTGACGACCTCTAATAGCCAGGTGATGCGTTATAACCCGCGGATCCGCCATATTTATGAAGCTGACCCGGTCACGTCCGCCGATTTTTTGCGAAAATTTAATCATAACGTTCCCCGCGACGTTATTAATGAACTGGCTAATAATAAGTACGATATTATTATTGACCCTTCGCTGTTCGATATTCCCGTGCATCGTCTACGGCTTTTCCGACAAATAAAAGCGAAATCGGTGCTCGGGTTTAATAAATGGCCGTCGATTAAGCACTACTCCCACTCATTTGATTTTGACTGCCAGCGCTGGCACGTGACGAAAACGTTCGAGTTGATCGCCGATTATCTCAAACTGGACACCTGCGGGCTGGATGCTTACGACCTGGCGATCCCCGGGCCGATTATGCAGGTGGTGGCGCAGTATCTGGCGTCGCTGAGCGGAAAAGCGGTAGTGATTAATATTTTTGCCGGCCATGCCGACCGGAGTCTCTCGCAGACGCAACTGGCCGAACTCCTCGACAAACTGCTGGCTCGCCATCCGGGGAGCGCGGTGATTCTGCTCGATCACCGGCGCGAGATCCGCATCCCGCTGCCGCCGGAGGTGGTGGTTAATCCATTTAACACGTTGCACCATGCGATGGCGCTGATTGCCCAGGCGGAGCTGATTATCTCCCCGGACACCTCGGTGGTGCACATGGCGGCGGCATGGAACAAACCGCTGATCGCGGTCTACAAGGACGTTCTGCTCAACAACCGTCTGTGGGCGCCGGGCTATGACAACGCCAGGCAGGTTATCGTTAAATGCGGGAAGGTGCATCAGCATCGCGAGCTGGTGGATCGGATAATGGCGGCGCTGCCGGAGACGCTGTGAGGCGATGAGGGGAGGCTCACCTGCTGGCCGTATGCAAGAGCCAGCAGGTGAGCGAAGGTTGCATTGCCAGTCTGCAACCGCCGCTATTGTACTGTTGCCCGCTGCTCTGCCACATCCGGGAAAGCTCTTAAAGAGGGGTGCGCCGCCAACGACGGGCGGCATCACTCTTCAGTGAGCCACATATCCGCTTCTTCAAACATCTCCTGCACCGTGCGGCTGATCAGCTCTTTTTCATGCTTGCTGGCGTCGGTGTTGATCGCCGGGAGCGTCATCATCGGCTTCACCCGCACTTCCGCCTCCGGAAAAATGCGCTGCATGCGTTTGGTCAGCTCGTTAAGAATGGTCTCTCTGGCGCCCGGCAGCCCGGCAAAATTGCGCTTGTCATAAATCAGTTCCACAAACATCTTCTGTCCTCTGTATGCTGATCGCGGGCGATAGTTTTACTGTATTAATGTACAGTGTCAAGCGATTACCGCGGCGCTGCGCATCCGCCACCACGCGCGACGGGCGGGCTGCGCGCAAAAGCAGCAAACGGTTCGCCACCGACGACGGTGACCTTCAGTGACATCAAGGAGTTATTTCAGTGCTGGCGATTGATAGCTGGAGCCGATATTGACCCTGTAGTGCCAGTTTGCGTGAGAGAGTGGGCTTCATCGACCAGCCGACCACGTTACGGGCGAAGAGATCGTTAACTACTGCCAGATATAACCATCCCAGCCAGGTGCGGATATAAGTAATATTGGTGACCCAGACCTGATTGGCCCGGACAACGGTAAACTGCCGCTACACGCGATTAGGAGCGACCACTGCAGGTCTGCCGGCGATACGATTTGGTGATTTATAACCGCGTGTAGCTTTAATCCGGTTCAGTTGCATGATGCGGCCCACCCGGTTTTTATCTTCGCTCGCTGTGGTCAACTCACGGGAGGACTTTCACCTCTAAGATCGCGCCCATGCTGGGCGCACACATTCTCCCCGTCCTAAATGACGAGGAGAATGTTAAAATATCATTATCTAAGTCCAATCTTGGTAACCGTTTTCGTGAATCCAGACAATACCCGCTGGGCAGTTTTCACTCAAAAACCAAAATCCTTCAAATGCATCGCAATCCATATCATCCTCAGTTTTGGGAAATGCTATTTCAAAAGCTTCGATCTGCTTGTCGATGCTTCCTGAGAGGAACTTTCCATGGCGAGCAAGTTTGATCTCACCATCTTCCAGCAAACGCCTAATAAACCAGATATAAAGCGCTTTTTCTTCTTCATATGTTAGCTCATAGGTGCCATCAACGCTTTCGGGGTCGATATTTTTCCATAGCATGGTAGTAGAAGCCCCTCGAAGAAACTCTTTCCTTTCTTGGTATTTTTTTTCGGTTAAATACATCACGTTATCTCGTCTCCTACCTAAATTTAACTTCAAATCTGTTTAATGAGGTTTTGGAGGCAGCTTTAATATCGGGATTCCCAATGATATCAATTGTCGACCTTGCCCCAGTGTCCTCTGCTGAAGCTGAAAAATTTCGTAAATTGATTGTTTGATTATCATTTATTTTTGCATACATCAGCCTACCGCCTGGAAGAATCTTCTCTTTAAATGGGATACCACCTGTCAGAGATGTAGCAAAGCTAATTATCTCCGGCGGCTTTCGGGAGTGAGGGGGCAGGTGTGGTCTAGCGGAGCATGTCGCGCTGCTGTTGCGTCTGTTCCAGCAATGCCTTCTGTTTCTGCTCAACAATATTCTGGTCAGCTGGACTCAGTGGTGCTGCCGGGAGACCTGCTGATATCAGCCCCGTCAGCAGAAGCCCGTACCTGGGAGAGGGCATATACAACATCAAAAACTCCGTTTTTTGAATTGTTATGAAATCTAATGTAACGATTTGTAATTAAATATCTATTAAAATTTTATTTTTGAATAAAAATTATTATTACCGGAGTATGCTGTCAGGCGGCATAAAAGGCGGACACTGGATGAAAACAAGGCTCAGAACTCAGTCCGCCGGGACCCGGTGTAGCCGGCTACCATTTTGATAGATTCAGCCTTATCCACCCCCTCCCTTGTATCTAACAGTTTGTGGTGATTAGCTACCACCACTGAAGCAGAGTGAGCCGCTCCCTTCCCTTAAGGTCAGAAAAGTCGGCACCGCTGAACCTTGATTTGCAGCATATGGCCCTCCGCTTCACCTTTCACGCCAGCACATCAGGTTGAACGGTTACCGGGAGCTCGACTCCGTATGTACAAGGCGAACAGGCGTGACGGTTTATGTGAGAGGAGTTTGACCATGTTTCCAGTCGGCATTGACGTAAGTAAAAACACCCTGGATCTTTGCATGCTTTATGACGGTATCAAAGGACGCATAAAAACCCGTAACATCCAAAATAACAGGCATTCAGTTGAAAATATTCTTCGCTGGCTCAGGCTTCAACACTGCTGTCCGGAAGATGTTCATGTGGTAATGGAAGCGACCGGTGTTTATCACGAACGGCTGGCCACTGAGTTACATGATGCCGGTTTCCGGGTTTCTCTGGCCAACCCTCACCGCAGTCGGGAGTTTGCACGTGGCATGGGAATCATGACAAAAACGGATAAGGTGGATGCGTATATGCTGGCCTGTTACGCATTCCTTAAGAAGCCACACCGCTGGGAGCCGCCGGCACCCGAAATCAGATATCTCGGCGCACTCCTGCGACGGCGGGATGTTCTGCTGGGTGATGCTCTGCGTGAGGAGGTAAGTAATATCGAGCGGCAGATTAAAGCTCATATCAAAGCCAGCCCTGCACTGAGGCGTGATTATACACTGCTGACCTCAATTAAATCGGTTGGTCCCCAACTGGGGATGCATATGCTGGTCGTGCTTCGCAGCCATAACTTTGTATCGGCTGAGCAGGCTGCCGCCTTTCTGGGCGTGGTGCCGATCGAGAAACGCTCAGGCACATCGGTCCGGAGCCGACCGCGGATGTCGAAAATCGGCCCTCCTCAGTTGAGAGCGAAGCTTTACATGTCCGCCCTGTGCGGAAAAATCTACAATAAGCGAATGCGTAATATTTACGATGAGATGTGTCTGCGGGGTAAACCTAAAATGGTGGCCATTGGTGCGCTGATGCGGAAACTGGTGCACTGGTGTTATGGCGTCCTGAAGACCGGAACCGTTTTTAATGACGAAAGCCTGAAACAAGTACTGTCAACCTGACTGTACCAGGCTGGCATTAAACTCAAGGTAACGCTCACAGCAGTAAGTGAGCGCAGTCCGCTTTGAGCGAGAAACGGACGTTCGGCATGATTACTTCTTAATGAACAGTAATACCAGTTAAGGGAGTAAGCATGTAGCCGCTCGTCTTGACGACCATATTACCAGATGATTATCGCTGAGGTTTGGCTCGGCAATTAAGTGCAGTCCGCGTTCTTCAGCCTCCATCTTACGTCATTTCTGCTCTCTCAAGCCGTTCATCTATACTGACTAGTGCAATGGTCATGTGCATACGAGGCCGCACATGGTTAATTGCCTGGTGCCCAGCCTTATGGCCATCAGAAGAACGCCATGCAAAAGAGTAAGACCTTGAAAAGGCTATTTGCCGTATCGGCAGTAGTCGCTATGTTCAGCACTCCTGGTATGTTAGCCTGGATTTTCACTGTGCTGACAAAGCAAGACGCGCACCGACTGTAAAAACCCCTGCGGCTTAGCAAGATGCAACTCAGCGCTTAAAGGAAAAGTTTTTAAATGACGGGGCCGTGTAAATGCGTTAATCAAACAGATTGTTCTGGTTTACACCCCAATAAAGCTTAAAGAATTAAAAAAGTTTTATTTATCCCCGGAGATAATTAATGAAAATAACCGAATTTTTAATTCCGCATTAATTGGCCTTGTCGCCAGCTGCCGTTCTATGACGCCGATGGCGGCCATCGCTGCAGCACTACTTACCGGGCGCGACACATCGGGCAAACTCTTGCTGCTGGACCGTCCGCTATTCAAATACGGCGCGTTAGCTATGGGTGTAGGTGAACTATTTGGCGACAAGATGAAGTCTGCGCCAGACCGCACCGTGTTTTTGGGCTTATCAGCACGCGTGGCCAGTGCAGGAATTGCGGGCGCCGCGTTGGCACCCAGGGTAGAAGAAAAAACCGGGGCAGCGATCGCTGTCTCTGCCGCTGTGCCGCTTGCATATGTCACGTTTGCGACACGCAAAAATGCCATGGCAGGGATGGGGCAGACTAGGAGTGGCCTGATTGAAGATACGCTCATCGTCGCTATCGGGGCAGCAGTGGGCTTCTTCGCAACGCGCCCAAATCGTATTTAAACGCACTCCGTCTTCAAAGGATAATCCCGGCAAGTAATCATGCAGGGGTCAGTGACTGCTTCTGGCACACACCAGACCTTACCCCTTTGAAATTCATAAAGTGCTCAACGATCGCTTTTTCTGAAAGAGTGATAGTTAATTTCCCAGGCGTTTAGCTTGTTATAGAGCGCTGTGCGAGAAATCCCCAGCTGTTGTGCAGACTGACGCAGGTTGCCCTTCTGCTCGTCAAGCACTCGCAGAATATGTGCGCGTTCAAGGTTATGTAGCGATAACTGCGCATCGGGGCCGACAGTTTTCGTCGGCAGTTTCAGTAGCTGTTCGGGTAAATCCGCATGGGTGATATATAGCCCTTCACACAGGTTTACCACCCGCTCAATCATATTTTCCAGCTCGCGGACATTGCCCGGCCAATCCCATGACTGCAAACTCTCCATAGCGTCTGAAGCCACTACCGGCGGGATTCGCTTCAGGCGCGTGCATAGCGCCTGAATAAAGGTATTGACCAGTTCCGGAATATCTTCGCGACGGTCACGCAGCGGTGGAATTTCCAGTGAAATGACGTTCAGACGGTAATAGAGATCGCGACGAAATGCGCCTTTTTCCACCGCATCCAACAGGTTGCAGTGTGTTGCCGCGATAATGCGGACGTTGACTTTTATCGGATGCGCCGCGCCGATGCGTAACACTTCGCTCTCCTGCAACACGCGCAACAGACTGGTTTGTGCTTCGAGCGGCATCTCGCCAATCTCGTCGAGAAAAAGGGTGCCGCCATCTGCCAGCTCGAATTTGCCCGCCGAACCGCCACGTCGCGAACCGGTGAAGGCACCATCTGCATAGCCAAACAATTCACTCTGAACCAGATCGCGTGGCAGCGCGCCGCAGTTGAGGGCGATAAACGCTTCCTGCTGGCGCGGACTGGCGTTGTGAATCGCCTGGGCAAACAGCTCTTTGCCGGTACCGCTTTCCCCGCTAAGCAGCACAGTGCTGTCGGTACGGCTGCTGGCGCGTGCTTTCTGGATCGCCTGCTGCATGCGTGGCGCGTGGCCGCGGATCATCTCAAAGGTATAACTTGCGCTGACACCCATGACCCGCCGCGTGATGGCGCGAATGCGCTGATTTTCACGCAGCGACAATACGCGGCCACCATCTGGCGCGGGCATGAGCGAAATCAGGCAGGGGAGAGGAGCAAGACCTTCCGGCATAAACTGCATCTCGCGGTCATTACAAAATGGCATGGTCAGCAGCGATCCACCCTGAGGCTGCAATAACACATCAATTGGCGTGTCCTGCGGATCGAGGCCGCTGAATATCTGTCGCGCATAGCGGTTGAGGGTTTTGATGCGTCCATGTTTATCGCAGACTATCACGCCTTCATTCAGCGTTTCCAGAATGGACTGCTGCTCCGCCAGCAGGCGGCGCAGCGTGAGCTGCTGCCCGACCGCTTCCGCCGCCGCCTGCACCGTACCCAGAGTATGCGCGTTGAAGTTATCCGGCGTGGCGGTCAGCGTGAGCACGCCAATCAACTGGCCGCTGCTATCCCGTACGGGCGCGGCGGCGCACTGCCGCCTACGCTTGCGCAGATCAAGCTTCCAGTTCTCGCCGCTCAGCACGTAGACCAGGCGCTGTTCAATCAGGCAACGCGCTGTGCAGTTGGTCCCGAGCACCTCTTCGCGCAGAATGCTGCCAACCGGCGTCAAATCTGCGCCGCAAAAATACAGCGTTACGCCTCGCGCGTCGGTGAGGTTGATATGGCCGTCCGGATTATAGGCCAGCAGATTTTGCATGATACTGCGCGCCACCAGGATCAGTTCGGCGTTGTGTTCGAGGATGGCGGCCAGTTCACTGGCGGGCGGAGTGATATAGACAAAACTGTCCGGATCGATGGCGTGCTGCTGCGAACGTTGCCACGACTGCAAAATACTGCGCCGCAGCGTTTGCGGCTGCTCGCCCTGCAGAAAGCGCTGCCAGCTTTGCCACAGCAGATCGTCCCAGCTGGCAGCTTCCGCGCTATCCGGCAGGCTAAAGATGGCATCACTCTCTTCTCTTAATAACAGACGCTGATTCACTGACCACTCCTGCCAGATTAAATGTCCATTTTATGGACATGCAAAGTTGACATGTAAATTTTGTTGCCGATTTGTGATCTGAAGTTGTGCCAGGCTTCACAAATTTACCCGCTTTTTGGTTGGCATCCCCTTTGCAATAGCTGTGTGAACCGACCAAGAGAAGGGAAATAAGTAGTTATGCGCAAACATAATTTACGCCTGATTCTGTTTATCTGTGCCATCGCTTCGCTCAGCGGGGTGATCCTCGGTTATGACGCCTCGGTGATTTCCGGCGTTATCGAACCGCTGACAGAGCATCTGGCGCTGACGCCGTGGGAAAGCGGCTGGGCGGTGTCAAATGTCATTCTCGGTTGCATCGTCGGAGCCTGGGGCGTGGGCTTTATCTCAGACCGTATCGGCCGCAAATCCACGCTTATCATCACCGCTATTCTGTTCGTCTTTTCAGCAGTCGGCGCTGCGCTGGCCGACTCGTTAACGGATTTTGTGATTTGGCGTCTGGTAGGCGGTCTGGCGGTAGGTATGGCGTCGGCAATTACGCCGCTGTATATCGCGGAAATTTCACCAAAGGACTGGCGCGGACGCATGCTCGGCCTGCAGCAGATGCTAATGGTCGGCGGGCAGGTGGCGGTCTACATTGTAAATTACCTGATCGCGCGCGGCATGTCGCATCAGTGGATCGTCAGTGAAGGCTGGCGCTGGATGCTGGCATCTGGCGTGGTGCCCTGCGCATTGTTTCTGCTGCTGGTGCCGTTTATGCCTGAGTCGCCTCGCTGGCTGGCGCTGCAAGGTAAAACAGAGCGCGCCCGCGCTGTACTGACCCGCCTGTCTAATGCGCAGCACGCCGATCGTCTGCTGCAGGAAATCCTCACCTCAAAACAGCATGACAATATTCAGACCAGCCAGCGCGGCATTCTGCGCGATGCGCGGACCCGCTACATTCTGCTGATCGGCTGCGCTATTGCCATTCTGCAGCAGATTTCCGGCATCAATATTCTGCTGTATTACGCGCCATCGCTGCTGCAAAACATCACTGCCAGCACGCAGGCCTCTCTTTTCCAGAGTATTTTCCTCGGCCTGGCGCTGCTGGCTGGGGTGGCAGGTTGCCTGAATGCCATCGACCGTGTTGGTCGGACGCCTCTCCTGCGCTGGGGAGCGCTCGGATGTGCTGTATGTCTGGTGTTGACCGCCTGGGCCTTTATCGCACAGGTCGGCGGGCTGTTGCCGGTGGTGGGGCTGGTGGCCTTTGTGCTGATCTTTGGCCTGTCATGGAGCCTCGGCGCCTGGCTACTGATTTCCGAAATTTTTCCTAACCGCATGCGCGCCGTGGCGATGGGATTTGCGTTTGCCTCAATGTACGTCGCGAATTTTATCGTTACCCAGACTTTCCCAATGATGAACCGTAACCGCGTGCTGATGGACCATTTTCATGGCGCGTTTCCACTGATGTTGTGCGCCGTAGGTTGCCTCGTGGCGTTCTGGTTTGTGCGCCGCTTTTTACCGGAAACCCGCGGCGTTTCCCTTGAGCATATTGAGCCATTGATGCTCTCCAAATCCCGTCGTTTCGCCGATGAGTCGTCGCGCTCAGATCAACAACCTTCCTCGTCCGTATGGGCGAAAGTGAAATAACAAGGAGTTTTTATGAATCAGCAAACAGTGCGTGTGGGTTTAATCGGCGCAGGCCGCATGGGCAGTTTTCATGCCGAAAATCTGGCGTATCGCGTGCCCGGCGCCACACTGGCGGCAGTCGCCGATCCGTACCCGGAAGCGGCCGAAAAGCTTGCTACCCGACTGGGCGTCAGCAAAGCGTACAGCGATCTACATGCGCTTTTGCAGGATGCGGAGATCGATGCCGTCGCGATTGCCGCCCCGGCACGCACGCATGCGGAATGGGTAATTGCCGCAGCGAATGCCGGTAAACATGTGTTCTGCGAAAAACCAATGGCAATAACGCTGGAGGAAGCGGATCGCGCCATCGCGGCGGCAAAACGGGCTGGCGTGGTATTGCAGGTTGGTTTTAATCGTCGTTTCGATTCCGGGTTTGCTGCCGCGATAGCAGCGGTGAAAAACGGGGAAAACGGCACCACGCAGCTCAGCCATTCGGTAACACGCGATCCGCTTTTGCACGATCCGGCTCCGATTCCGCAGTGGACAATTTTCCTCGAAACGCTGATTCATGATTTTGACACGCTGCTGCACTTCAATCATGGCGCGAAGCCGGTTGAGGTTTATGCGCTGGCCGATGCGCTGGTGCGGCCAGATTTTAAAGACAAAGGGTTGCTGGATACTTCTGTTGTGACCATCCGCTTCGATAATGGCGCGATCGCCATTGCCGAAGCGAACTTCCAGGCGGTGTATGGCTACGATGTGCGCGGCGAAGTTTTTGGCAGCAAAGGCATGTTGCAGGCGGGCCACATCAACGCCAATCACTGCGTGCGTTACACCGCCAACGGCATTGCAGTTGACACCTCGCGACTGGATTCAGATTTACTGCGCGAAGCCTATGTGGCAGAAATGACCGAATTTGCCCGCTGTATCCGTAGTGGTGAAACACCACGCGCCACCGGGGAGGATGCCCGAAACGCGCTGGAAATCGCGCTGGCTTGCATCGAATCCGTCAGGCGCAACCAGCCAGTTAAACTGGGGACGCGCTGATGGCCTCTTATCAACTCTCAGTTTGCGCTGAAATGGTATTCCTCGATCTGCCGTTTATCGAGCGCGTCAAACGCATTCATGAATTGGGCTTCGGTGTCGAAATCTGGGGATGGGCCAATAAAGATATCGAGGCGCTGGCTGCGACCGGCGCGCGCTTTACCTCTATGACCGGCTACCTGAGCGGCAACCTTACAGACGATGCTGAAATTCACCAGCTGCTGCAAACCGCTGAAGCGTCGCTGGCAGAGGCTGCGCGGCTCAACTGCCCGGTGCTTAATCTGCATGGCACCGGTCTTGACGATCAAGGCCTACCGGTAAAACCCGTGACGGCAGTAACCGGCGCGATGTGGCTAAAGGCCGCCGATACGCTGCGCCAGATCGCACAGCTTGGCGAGCGTGCTGGGCGGGTTTTTACCCTCGAAAACCTTAATCTGATACTCGATCACCCCGGCACGCCGTTTGCTCTGGCAGCCGATACGCTGGCGCTGGTGGAAGCGGTAAACAGCCCGGCGCTGAAGATGAATCTTGACCTCTATCATGCGCAGATGGGTGAAGGAAATCTGATCGAACTCATACGGCGCTGCGGTGCTGCCATCGGGGAAGTTCAGGTAGCCGATGTGCCGGGACGTCAGCAGCCGGGAACCGGGGAAATCAACTATCGCGCTATCGCACGCGCACTGCAGGATACAGGTTACAGCGGCACTGTCGCTATGGAAGGCTGGGCCAGTGGTGACAGTACGGCCGCGCTGCAGCAGTTCCGCGATCACTTCACCCTGTAAGTATTGCACGTCGGGTATTTGCCTGTTACCCGACGTTAAACAACGCCATGAAAATTATAACGCTTTCAACCCTACAGGAATTAACTATGAACATCAGAAACCTTATCTTGAGTCTCTGCGCCTTGCTGTTCAGCGTTAGCGTCAGCGCAAAAACATTTACAGTTGGCGTGGCGCTGGCTAACTTCGACCTCAACTTTGTTTCCATCTTGCGCACCCAGATGCAGCAGGAGCTAAAAAAAAACCAGCTTAACGGCCAGTTCGTTGATGCCAAAGGTGACGTCGCGCTTCAGGTACAACAGGTGGATGATTTTATCAATCAGGGCGTTGACGCCATTATTCTTAATCCAGTCGATACTCAAGGCGTACTGCCGATGATCAATGCGGCAAAAAACGCCGGTATTCCGCTGGTCTTTGTTAACCGTAAACCGGAAGTGAAGTTGCCTGCTGATATGGCGTACATCGGTTCTGATTCTGCACAGGGCGGCGAAATGCAGATGGAAGCGCTAGCGAAAAAGATGAACTACAAAGGTAACGTAGCCATTCTAATGGGCGCACTGTCAAATGAAGAAGCGCGAGAGCGCACCCGCGCAGTAGAAGCGGTGATTGCCAAATATAAAGATATGAAGGTGGTTGAGAAGCAATCAGCTAAATGGCAGCGCAATGAAGCTGTGGATGTCGTCTCAGGCTGGCTTTTGAATCAGCGCCCAATTGATGCCATCGCCGCTAACAACGACGAAATGGCCATTGGGGCGAACATGGCTTTAAGCCAGGCGAAAAACGAAAAAATTCTTGTCGCAGGCATTGATGGGACGCCGGACGGCCAGCAGTTTATCAAAAATGGCAAAATGGCACTGACCATTTTCCAGGATGCCAAAGGACAGGCCAACGGCGCGGTTCAGGTGACCAAAGCGCTGTTGAATAAACAAAATGTCCAGACATATAACTGGGTGCCTTATCAGCTTATTACGCCTGAAAATTATCAGGCATTTTCTGCTGAAAAGTAACAATTACTCGTGCCGTTAAAATAGGCTGACGTGTAGGACTCATGCAAAATTAAATGTCCGCTTCTGGCACAAAGCGGACATCTGATAGTGATAACTCTGCATGCAATGCCATATCTTGCGGGCTTCATGTTCTATCGCTATTTTTCTTCTGGTGCTGCGGTTGGAAAATGTCTGAATATGTTCCGATTGTCAGATTTGGCCGTCTACGAAAATTTCCCACAACTCTTCTACAGCGCTGGACATCCTTGCTGCCGGGCGGAAAAGCCTGATGTCTATGGGTACCCAGAGCGCGCTCTCTTTCTTCGCCGCAACGGCAATGGAACCGGCATCAACATCCGGCGCTGCCAGCGTTTCCGGCAACCATGCGATGCCGTCACCGGCCCTGACCATGGCCAGTAATGTTGCAGCCAGATCGGCAGTGAATGCGATTTCCATTCCGCGTCTGGCACGGTTGACCTGCGAGGTGTTGGATAGGATCCGGCCAAGGCCGGATTCAGCCGAATAGGACAGAAAAGGAAACTTTTTGCCGCCCGATGCATACCACATTGGCTCGCGGGTTGCCGGATCGCATCTGGAATAAGGCAATAATGTTTCCCGCCCGAGCCGGACACTGAGGTATTTCGACTGATCAAGATTGATGTGCATATGAGGGTGGAAGTAACAAAGCAAAAACTGCGCGTCACCTTTGTCGATCATGCGTTCACAGGCACTCAGTGTGTCAGATAACAGGCGAAAAGAACCGAAGCGGGCGATTTTTTCGTTATTACGCATCAGTGCCGGGAAAAAAGAAAATGACAGAGAGTGCGTGGCGGAAAAAATAACATCCGGTCTGGTTTCTCCTGCGGCCTCTATAGATTCACTTCTCAGGGTATAAAGTGCGCGAATAAGTTCAGGGATCTGCGTAACGAATACTTCCCCGGCGCGCGTCAGGCTGACGCCCCGACGATTTCTTTCAAAAAGCGGCGTTCCAAGCCACTCTTCCAGCGAGACAATCCTCCGGCTGAATGCTGGCTGTGTCACATATCGTGAAGCTGCCGCACGGGAGAAATTCAGGGACTGTGCCAGCGCAACACAGTCCTCAAGCCAGGTTAACTCCAGGTGATGCCGATTTTGCATTACAGCCTGCCTCTTTGGCATTAGAACGAAATTTGTTAACTGCTTAGGATGGTATCAGACAGGACAACAAGGTCCCTGAACACTACGTTAGTGCATTATGCCGATAAATATACGGCATGACATAAAACATTGCGTAGGTAATTTAGTTAGATCGTATTTGACTGGAAACTGCCGGAGAGAACATGCGTATCCTTGACGTTGTAGAAATTACCAAGCCTATTGCTTCCCCTATCCGTAATGCTTACATCGATTTCAGCAAGATGACGGCCAGCCTGGTTGCCGTTGTGACAGATGTTGAGGTAGACGGACGTCGCGTAGTGGGATACGGCTTCAACTCTAACGGCCGTTACGGTCAGGGCGGCCTGATCCGTGAACGCTTCCGCAACCGTATCCTTGAAGCCGAACCAGAAAGCCTGCTGAATGCCAAAGGCGACAACCTGGATCCGCATAAGATCTGGGACGTCATGATGAGCAACGAAAAACCGGGCGGTCACGGCGAACGTTCAGTTGCGGTAGGTACGCTGGACATGGCCATCTGGGATGCAACCGCAAAAATTGCTAACAAGCCGCTGTTCCGCCTGCTGGCAGAAATGAAGGGCGTTGAGGCTAACCCGCGTGTTTTTGTCTACGCGGCGGGCGGTTACTATTACCCGGGTAAAGATCTGAGCGCGCTGCGTCAGGAGATGCGCGGCTATCTTAATCGCGGCTATAACGTTGTGAAGATGAAAATCGGTGGAGCGTCTCTGGAAGAGGACCGTCGCCGTATTGAGGCCGTCCTGGAGGAAATTGGCAGCGAAGCGCGTCTCGCCGTTGACGCCAATGGCCGCTTCGATCTGGAAACCGGTATTGCCTATGCGAAAATGCTGCGTGACTACCCGCTGTTCTGGTACGAAGAGGTCGGTGACCCACTGGATTACTCCCTGCAGGCCGCGCTGTCAGAGTTCTATCCGGGCTCAATGGCCACGGGTGAAAACCTTTTCTCCCATCAGGATGCGCGAAATCTGCTGCGCTATGGCGGCATGCGCCCGGATCGTGACTATCTGCAGTTTGACTGCGCACTCTCTTATGGTCTGGTTGAATATCTGCGCACGCTTGATGTGCTTGAGCAGTTTGGCTGGTCACCGTCACGCTGCGTCCCTCACGGTGGTCACCAGATGTCCCTGAACATTGCCGCAGGCCTTGGCCTGGGTGGCAATGAAAGCTATCCCGATCTGTTCCAGCCTTACGGCGGTTTCCCTGACTCGGTGAAGGTAGAAGATGGCCATATCATCATGCCGGAACTGCCGGGTATCGGTTTTGAGGGTAAATCAGACCTCATCAAAGAAATGCGCGCGCTGGCTGAATAAGTCTCTGCTGACATCTCGTCTTGCTTAATTTAATGACGCCCTTCCGCGATGCGGAAGGGCGTAGCGGGAAAAATGTATGAAGCTTTTAAGTTATCTGACGCCTGAAGGATATAAAAGTTACGGTATTTTACAGGGTGAGGGAGTTATTGACCTGAGAAGCCGGACAGATATTGATACTCCCGATTTGAAAAGTTTTATCAGAGAAAAAGGGATCGCAGCTGCTGACGGATATATCAGCTATGAGCCGGATTATCAGCTTTCTGATATTACCTTCCTTCCTGTTATTGAAAATCCGGGCAAAATACTTTGCGTCGGCATGAATTATCAGGCCAAACGCACTGAGTTTAGTATTACTTCGGATGCGCCTACCATATTCATCCGGTTCTCAGATTCTCAGACCGCTCATCTGGGCGACATCGTGAAGCCTGCGCTGAGCGATCAGCTCGATTATGAGGGTGAGCTTGTAATCATAATCGGAAAATCCGGCATAAACATCGCTGAGCAGGACGCGGCAGAATACATAGCGGGCTATTCCTGCTATATGGATGGCTCCGTGCGTGACTGGCAGCATACCTGGTTCACTGCCGGCAAAAACTGGAGCAAAACAGGTGGGTTCGGTCCCTGGCTGGTTACGTGTGATGAGGTCCCCGATCCGCAAAAGCTTCAGCTAAAAACCTGGCTTAATGGTGAAATTGTTCAGCAGGACAGTACAGCTAATATGGTTCATCCAGTAAGCAAAATTATCAGTTATATGAGTACCTTTACACAGCTATCCCCGGGTGATGTTATTTTGACAGGCTCACCAGGCGGTGTTGGTCGTTCACGTAATCCGCAGGTATTTCTTAATGACGGCGATGTTATTGAAGTTGAAATTGAGTCAGTCGGTCGCCTGACTAATTACGTCGTTGCAGCTTCAAAATAATAAAAATATTTTATCTGACTGATATTTAAAAGGACCTGAAATCAGCATTTCCTCCCCTACATCTGCTCTAAATGAGGAAGTTATCATGAGTGATAATGCTCTTAAAGGTAATGCACTTATCGGGAAAAAACGCTGGACAATTATACTCCCTGCAGTGTTTATCATGTATACCATTTCTTTCTTCGACCGGGTGAATATAGGCATGGCGCTGCCCCATATTACGGCCGAAATGGGGCTCAGCCCGGTAGAAGCTGGCTGGCTTGGCGGTGCATTTGCATGGGGCTACGTGGCGACGCAGTTTACCGCTGGCTGGCTGGCGCTTCGCTTTGGATCGCGAAGAATAATTGGCGTCAGCCTGTTTCTTTTTGGTGCCTGCGCCATGCTCACGGGTCTGACGCGTAACTTTGGTGAACTGGTTGCCATCCGTTTCTTCCTGGGACTTGCTGAAGGGCCGATTCAGGCAGCAACGGCGATGTTTCTGGCACAGTGGTTTATGAAGCCAGAAAGGGGACGCGCTTTTGGTATCTGGAACCTCAGCCTGGGGGCCGGTGCGTTTCTGGCCGGTCCAATATCGGGCTGGATCCTGGCACATCATGACTGGCGCATGATGATGGTCATTGAAGGGGCACCCGCGTGGCTGTTCTGCATCATCTGGTTTTATCTGGTACCCAAAAGTATTCAGGCTGCAAGCTGGCTCAGCGCCGAAGACCGGGAACATATCCAGAAAGACCTGGCGGCTGAGCAGTCAAACTATGTGAAGGAGAAATCTGACCCGTGGTGGACCATTCTCAAAATACCGGCACTCTGGCTAATGCTTATCGGTTACTCCCTGCACAGCATGCTGGCTTACGGCTTCACGCTCTGGCTGCCGACAGCACTCAAGGGGTATGGAACGCTCAGTGAATTCATGGTGGGTCTAATCAGTGGAATGCCCTTCCTGATGACCATGGTGGGCATCTGGTATATCACCCGGCGTTCAGATAAGTACAACCAGGAACGACGGCTGCATGCCGCGATTCCCACCGTATTATGCGGTATCGCGTTGTCAGCCGCAGCCTTTGTTCCGCTCTCTTACTACTGGGTGCAGATAGCGTTGTTCCTGTTTGTCGGCCTGACAATGAAGATGCTTGTGCCGCTGGTCTACGTCCGGCTGACGGAAATTCTACCCACGAAGAAAGCGGTCCCTGCGGTGGCCTTCGTCGGCGCATGCAGCAACTTTATTGGTCAGTTTGGCGGACCGCTTGTTGCCGGCTACCTGAAGCACCTGGGGGGCGGCACTGACATGACGCTCGCATGGAGCGTACTGGGTCTGTTCTCAATCGTGGGGGGAGTGCTGTTTGCGCTGGCCGTGGGACGTGAGGAAAGCGTCTGGGACATCAGGCAGGCATTCCGGGTTACTTCCCGCAGGACGATTTCCGCGCGGGAATAAAACGCAGAACCTGCCCCTGCGTATGGGGCAGGCAGACATTTTATAATCACTGACGTTTATTAATCAGGAGTGCGATGTGAGGTTATATATCAGAGAGTCTCTGGCGGCATATACAGGCGCCGGGCGCGTACTCAGGCGGGAAGAGCAGATAAGAATCAATCAGGCTATTGGATCCTGCGGATTTTCAATGCTCAATCTTGGTGCCTATCTCTCTGGTGCGAATGACGAAGAAAAAGGTGCAACAGTGTTCGCTGTTCAGAGCACCAGAAAACTCTCACGTACTGAGTACAGCATCACGATCAACGACGAAGCGGGGGCCGGGTTTGCGATAGCTAACGGGATAAACAGTGCCTCACTGGTTATGTCTGTGAGTGAAACCATGAATGTTCGCCGGTTTGGTATCACTCGCACTGTATCGTTCCGGCAGCTGAAGGCGGTTGCGGCAGTGCTCAAAAGCGGCGGGGTCATGACAGATTTGCAACTCTCAACCGTGTTCGGCTGTCCTTTTGAAGGAAAAATGAACGACGGCATTGTATTGCAACTTATCGACTACTTCTGTCTGCTGGGAATAGACGGCGTTACGCTTCGCGATTCATCGGGCGCTGCTTCGCCGACAGAAACGGCTGCGCTGTGTCGTCGTCTGCGGCAGGACTATCCCCACCTGACTATTACCCTTCATCTGAGCGATGCGACCGGGCGAGCCGCACAGAATACCTGCGCAGCTGCTGGCGAGGGCGTGACACGTTTTGGTCTGACCGGCAGAGAACTGGCGGTATCGGGAAGTATGAATATGAAGCATCTGATTGAAACGTCGTTAAAGTATATCGCAGAGGTTGAACATTATGGTTTTACAACGGAGATTGATACTGAAAAGCTCGGGCAGGTGAGTGAATATGCTTTGCTTACTGAGGTTTAATTTCTAAATATTTAAACCCAACTCAACTCCTTTTAAGGAAAATTTATGCCAGAAATAGTTATTAATCTTGCTGCCGGACGTGACAGAAAGCAAAAAGAAAAACTTATGCAAGTAGTTTTTATGGCAGTAAAAGAAAGTCTGGATGTAAAGGATGAATACATTGTCATTTCTCTGAACGAGACTCCCAGGGACAACAAATCACGTGGTGGTAAACTTTTTAGCGAAAAATGAAAAATCATCTTCGTCCGTTTTATTTAGCATATGAATAGTTAAAAATTTTGTCGCCTTACCTTTTCCTGTCTGGCCGGAAGTAGCGTCCTGGTAGCTTCCGCATAATGTTCACCTTATTTCGAACCATTGTCTGCATTTTGGAGAGTAACGTCCGTTTTTGGCACAAAGCAGACGTTAAAGCCTACAGCATTGGGAAGCTTCTGGATGCCGCGTTAGCGGCATGGAGGCGCCAGATGAAGCGGCATGTACCTGTGGAGTCAAATGGCGCCGAAAGCCCGGCGTAGCCGGCTCCTGGTTCACAAATTCTGCCTGTCAGCCCCATGCCCTGGTTAGCCTTAACCCGCGATCAGCAATGAAGAAATTAAGGTAATCCCTTTTAACCCCGGTGAGCGGGCTTTACGGCGTTTACGACGTAAAGGGCGTGATTTCCGGGGCCTTAGCGGCGGCAGCTTGCTGCTGACGCTTAGGGGGATGTTCATAAAAAATTTCAGCGACACCAGGGAACTTAACACGGTAGCTGGAAAGCCATACCCGCTCAAAACGTCTCAGACGCTTCTGTACGCAGTCGGGGAATATCTCCGCGTTAGCGCCGTTCAGGCGCTTATGAGCGTGTACCCCCTGAACTCACGGCAGCACCCCTTACAGCGACGAAGAAGAGTAGTTACAACACCTATCATTAAAAGCGATGGTGTTTCCCGGCCTTCGCCCGCGGGCAGCAGAAAAGCTGCGCGGTGAGCATCAGTACTGCCGGTTCGTCTCCGCCTTTGTCAAAACCAGCCCCTTCGCGCTGAATGAACCCTATTACGGCAACAGCGCCTCGCTGAAGCTGCTGACGCCGACGCAGGATTCCCGGGATATTATCGCCGCGGCGACAAGCTGCCTGGACGCCATCTGGAAAGCGGGGCACCGCTATCAGAAGGCCGGGGTGATGCTCGGCGATTTCTACAGCCAGGGCGTCGCCCAGCTGAACCTGTTCGACGAGCTTGCCCCGCGGCAGAACAGCGCCAGGCTGATGCAGGTGCTCGACCAGCTGAATGCGAAAAACGGCAGGGGGGCGCTCTATTTTGCCGGCCAGGGGATCCAGCAGCAGTGGCAGATGAAGCGAGAGATGCTATCGCCGCGCTACACCACGCGATACGGCGACCTGCTCCGCGTCAGATAACGCGCGCTATCCCTGCACCGCAGCCGGAAAAACCGCCGCCAGCCATTCAATAAAGACGCGGAGCCGGGGCGGCACGTGCCGGTGCCGGGCATAGACGACGTGAAAGGGATAGGGGGCCGGGCGCCAGGCGGCGAGGATCTCCACCAGTTTGCCGCTTGCCAGCGCGGGTCTTAGCGAATAGGTAAAGGTCTGCACAATGCCTAAGCCCGCCTCGACGGCGGCAATATGCGCGTTGCTCTCATTGATGCCGAGATGGGGCTCTGTCTTGAGCTCGGTACTGACGCCGTGACGCGTAAAACGAAACGGAAACGCTCTGCCGCTGGCCGGCGACAGATAGCTGATGAGCTGGTGGCCATGGTGGAGTTCATCCGGCGAGGCGGGCGTGCCGCAGCGCTGAAGATAGCCCGGGGTGGCGCAGGTGACCAGCGTCGCCTCGCCGATTTTACGGGCGATCAGCGTCGAGTCTTCCATCGGCCCGCCGCGGATGGCGCAGTCAATATTGCCGCTGATGAGGTCCGCGGGTTTATCGGCCACCTGCAAATCAATACGGATATCCGGCCAGGAGGTCATAAAGTCCGCCAGCAGCGGGATCAGCACATCGCGCGCGGTCGACCCGCCGATGGCGATCCGCAGATGGCCCTTCGGCTTATTGTGGGCGGTATTGAAGGAGGCGTCGATCTCTTCCAGGTCTTCCAGCAGGCAGCGAGCTTTTTCATAGTACTCCCGTCCTTCCGGCGTTACGGTAATACGCCGGGTGGTGCGCTGCAGGAGGGAAACCCCCAGGTGCGCTTCCAGTTGCTTGATGGTTTTGCTGAGGGTGGCGTTGGGCATATCCAGCGAGTCCGCGGCGCGGGTAAAGCTGCCGGCTTCGACAACGCGGGTGAAGGCTTTGAGGGCTGAAAACCGGTCCATTATGGGCGTGATCCTGGTTATTGGACGTCATTATCCACGGAGGGGAAAAGTGTTTTTCAGATTAGGCCATTTTTCCGCCTCTGTGAGGCGATTACAGTGCTTTCCATACCCGGCGGGACGCTTTCGCGAGCCTGGCCTGTTTATACTCTAACCAAGGAAATGCACCATGAGCAAAAAACTTGCGGATAAAGTGGCGTTAGTGACCGGCGGCAGCACCGGGATTGGCCTGGCGTCGGCGAAAGCGCTGGCGGAGCAGGGCGCGAAGGTGTATATCACCGGCCGCCGACAGGAGGAGCTGGATGCGGCGGTAAGATTCATCGGGCCCGCCGCCCGCGGGATCCGCGCCGACGCCGCCGTGTTAAGCGACCTTGACGCGGTATTTGCGACCATTGCCGACGAGTCCGGCCGCCTGGATGTGCTGTTCGCCAATGCTGGCGGCGGGGATATGCTGCCGCTCAGCGCCATCACCGAAGCGCACGTCGAGCGGATTTTCGCCACCAACGTGCGCGGGGTGGTGTTCACGGTGCAGAAAGCGCTGCCGCTGCTCACCGACGGCGCCTCGGTGATTTTGACCGGCTCTACGGCGGCGGTCAAAGGGACGGCTAACTTCAGCATCTATAGCGCGAGTAAAGCTGCGGTACGCAGCCTGGCGCGCTCCTGGGCGCTGGAGGTGAACGACCGCGGGATCCGCATCAATGTCGTCAGCCCGGGGCCGGTGCGTACCCCGGGTCTGGGAGGACTGGTGGCGGAGGCGGACCGTCAGGGCCTGTTCGATGCTCTGGCCGCCAGCGTACCGCTCGGACGGCTGGGCGAGCCGGAGGAGATTGGTCGGACGGTGGTGTTTTTAGCGTCGGATGAGTCGAGCTTTATTAACGCCGCAGAGATCTATGTCGACGGTGGAATGGCGCAAATCTAAGCACAGTCTGTCGCCAGGCGAGCCGCCCTGGCGGAGACCGGGGCGGCTCGTGGTTTTGGCGAGCGTTGACGCACCGTCCGGGAGCAGCTTATTGCGTGCCCAGCTGTTTCATCAGCGTCAGGTTATCTTCAATATGCCAGTTGGCGGCAATTTTACCGCCGCTGATCTGATAGATATCGGTGGCGATAAAATCGATATTTTGTCCTTTACCCTGCCGGGTGCCGAAGGTCCCGGTAAAGTGGCCATGAAAATGTAAGTGTGAGACCACCCGGTCACCGGCCACGATCATTTGTTCGACATCACAGCGTAAATCCGGCACCGCCTGGCGAAACGCTCTGGAGGCGAGGATCGCTCCTTCCGGCCCCTGTTGGCGCCCTTCCGGGGGCGTTTTATCGATAAAATTCCCCGCCAGCGCCGCCCTGGCCAGCGCGTCATCGCCGGTATTCCAGAACGTGGCGTATTGCCTGGCGACATATTCATTGGCGGCGCGTGTGGCAGCGGGAAGGCTGCTATCAACGATGAGCTGGGCTGGCTTCAGCAGATCCTGCGGGGCTGAAAACGCGGAGCCGGACATTCCGGCAAGCAGCAGCGCGGTGGCGCAGCGACGGCGCGTGAGGCCGCGCCTGGCCAGCGTGCGGGCAACAGCGACACCACGCCCGGCAGGTAACATTTTGTCGATCAATTTCACTCTTTATGCTCCGTATAGAAGGGATAGTCGGTATAGCCCGCCGCCGTTCCGCCAAACAGCGTGCCGGGATCGCTGACGGTCGCCAGCGGCCAGCGGTGCTGAAGCCGCTGCGGCAGGTCGGGATTGGCAATAAACGGCCGGCCGAAAGCCACCAGGTCGGCGAGACCGGCGCCAAGAATGCGCTCCGCCTTCTGCTGATCGTAATTCCCGGCCACGATCAGCGTGCCGCTGAAGGTTGCGCGCAGCGTGTCGCGGAAGTGCCGGGGAACGGCTGGGGCATCGTCCCAGTCCGCCTCCGCCAGGTGGATAAAGGCGATACCCTGCTGTTCGCACCAGGCCGCCAGGGCAAGGATGGCGTCGATCACCTGCGGGTCATTCATCCCGCGCTGGGTAATGAAGGGGGAAAGGCGGATGCCCGTCCGCTCGCGGCCGATAGCGTCGCCGATGGCGGTCAGCACCTCCTGGGCAAAACGGATCCGGTTGTTCAGGCTACCGCCGTACTCATCGGTGCGCTGGTTGGCGGTACGCCGCAGGAACTGGTCGATCAGATAGCCATTGCCGCCGTGCACCTCCACGCCGTCAAACCCCGCCGCGATCGCATTGCGCGCCGCCTGGCGGTAATCGGCGACAATACGCTGGATATCCGACCGGGAGAGCGCCCGCGGCGGTGGGCAGTCCACCATCTGCCCCCGGCCTTGCTCATCCACCACCCAGACCTGGGCGTCCGGCGCCAGCGCCGAGGGGGCCACGGGTTGACCATCCGCATGAAAACGGGCGTGCGACATGCGTCCCACGTGCCAGAGCTGAGAAAAAATAACGCCGCCGGCCTGGTGTACGGCCCGGGTCGTCAACTGCCAGCCGGCAATCTGGGCTGCGGAATGCAGGCCGGGCGTCCAGGAGTACCCCTGTCCCTCGGGAGAGATTTGCGTCGCTTCCGTGACGATCAAACCCGCGCTGGCGCGCTGGCGGTAATACTCCGCCATCAGCGCGGAGGGGATATTTCCCGGCTGCAGGGCGCGCGCCCGGGTCATGGGGGCCATGACGATGCGGTTTTTCAGCGGCAGCGTACCGATGCGATGACGATCAAAAAGTGAGAGCGTATTCATAATGATGTCCCTTGCGAGTGGAATGGAAATCACTTTACAGTCGGGATCTGATTTTGATAATTAGACGAAAAACAGATTCACTTTTCGGGAAATGCGAAAAATGGGCAAGCTGGAAGATATGGCGCTGCTGGTGGCCGTCGCCGAGGCGGGGGGACTCTCCGCCGCCGGCAGACGGTTGTCGCTCTCGCCGGCCACCATGACTGCACGTCTGAAGGCGATGGAAGAGCGTTATCAGACCCGCCTGTTCCATCGTTCCACGCGGGCTATCACCCTGACCAACGCGGGGGAAGATTTTTATCATGCCGCGCGGCGCGTGCTGGAGGAGGCTCGCCACGCCGAGTCGTTGCTGACGCAAAAAGAGGGTGGCCTGAGCGGCGATATTCGCCTTTCCGCCCCCTCCGACTTTGGCCGACAATACCTTAGCCCGGCCATCGTCGACTTTACCCGCCGGCACCCGGAAGTGACCTTTTCCGTCTACTTAGGCGAGCGCGTGGAGGATCTGGTCGCCAACCGGCTGGATATGAGCATCCGCGTCGGTAACCTGCCGGACAGCAGCCTGGCCATCCGCCACATTCGTCCTAACCACCGAGTGCTGGTGGCCTCGACGGCTTACCTTGCCGCCCGTGGAACGCCTGCTTCGCCCGAGGCGCTGCATCATCATCGCTGCCTGGCGCTGGAGCGGCACGGCGTGGTGATGAACGAGTGGCGCTTTGAGGAGGCGGGAAAAGAGCAGGTCATCCGGGTAACGCCGGCGATGGTCTGCGACGATGGGGCACTGCTGCGGCAGTGGGCGCTCAGCGGGGCGGGGATCGCCGGTAAATCATGGTGGGATGTGAAGAGGGATGTCGAGGAGGGGCGGCTTCAGGTGTTGTTTGCCGACCGCTTCACCGGTTTCAGCCGGTTAGACCGCAAGGAGGTTGGGCTGCAGTTTGTCTTTCCCCAGCGAAAGCTGCAGCCCCCTCAGGTATCGGCGTTTATGGCGTTTTTTATCGACTGGCTGGAAGAGTCATCCCCCTCCAGCGCGAGGCGAAAGTGAGCAGAACATGACCTCAGCGCATCTGGCTGAGGATAATACGATCGAAAAGACGGTCACCCAGCCAGACACGCATCCGAATAAGCAATTTGGCATACTTACCGACGGCATAACGGGGGCGTGGATTTGAGGCATTCACCGCGACCAGGACCACCTGGGCGATCGTCTGCGGGTCGCTGCCGGTGCCATGGCCGTACGTTTTTTGGATCGACAGGGTGACCCCTTTTACCAACTGACCATACGGTCCTGTGGCCGAACGTTTGACAATACTTTCACTGGCCGCATCGCCGAAGCCGGTTTCAATCACTCCAGGTTCGATGATAACCACCTTGATGCCGAAGTCGGCAACTTCCAGCCGCAGGCAGTCTGACCACCCCTCAAGTGCATGTTTGGTGGCGTGGTACCATGCGCCGAGGACGCTATACATCTTCCCGCCCATGGAAGAGATATTGACAATATATCCGCGACGGCGGGCGCGCATCGCGGGAAGCAGTAGTTGCGTGAGATGTGCCGCGCCGAAGAGATTGACCTCAAACTGGTAGCGAGCCTCATCGATGCCGATCTCTTCGACCGGGCCATACAGGCCAAAACCGGCATTATTGACCAGTACATCGACCCCTCCGGTCTGAGACAGAATGGTGTTCACGACCGCCAGCCGATCGTCCTGCCGTGAGAGATCCATCTGCAGGCATTGGGCCCCTAGCGAAGCCAGATCTTCCATTTTCCCGAGCTGCCGGGCAGCAACGTAAACCTGGTAACCCTCCTGGATAAGACGACGGGCAATGGCTTTCCCCATCCCTGACGATGCGCCGGTGACCAGCGCGGTTTTATTTTCCTGAATAAACATAAGCACCTCGGCAAGTAGACTGCGCTGAGTGTGCCTGCTGTCAGGCGCGGTGTCGCTGGCACGGTGCGCCACAATACTGGCAAAGCGCGCCATGACGCGCGCTTAGTTGAGGCGCATCATGTCTCTGAGGTTTTCTGGCGTCTGGCCGGTCCACGCCATAAAAGCCCGATAGAAGGAATTTGGATCTTCAAAACCGAGCAGAAAGGCGATTTCATAGCCGGAAAGCGTGGTATTGAGAAGATAGTGGCGAGCCAGCGCTTCGCGACAAGCGTGAACAAGGGCGCGATAATTCTCTCCCTCCTGCGCCAGCCTGCGCTGCAGGGTGCGTTTGCTCATTCCCAGACGTTGCGCCGTATTGTCGATAGAGGCGTCGTTGCCCGGCAGAAGCTCCAGCAGGACTGCATGAACACGTTCAGCCGTTGAGGCCTGATCGCTAAGCTGGCTGAGACGACGCTTCAGCTCCGGCTCAAAGACCTGCCACATACCCTCGTTCACCGTCAAAAAGGGCCGCAGGGCATCAGCGGCGGCAAAGCTGATGGTCGCCCGCTTTCCACGCTGTATGGTCGTGCCGAAGAAGGCTGAAAAGTGGTGGGTCTGCTGGCGGGTGAGGGGCTGTGAGAGCGTTACTTTCACGGCCTGAACCGGTTCGCGGGTGGCCAGTCGGTTCAGACGAAGTAAAAATGCCAGCTCTGCCACTTCCAGAGAGGCAGGGATTTCTGTTGCTCCCAGCCAGCGCGGAGACACTGTCAGCGTGCCGTTCTGCACGACCGTCGTCTCTAGCACCATGGGGGCAATAAGCAGTTTATACCTGGCCAGCCGCTGGACCGCCTGCATCATGTGGGTACTACACAAGGCGGCGAACAGCGGGGGATCAAACACTTCCGCAGAGACCCTTTCTACAAAGGGCAAAGGAAAGGCCTGATCGTCGCTTTCTTTTTCCAGCACGCGCCAGAAACGCAGATACTCATCGGTAGTCAGACCGCGATTGATGTCTGAAAAGGTGTCGTCCGGCAAACCGGCCTGGCGGAGAAGATGTTCAGGCTCCATCCCTGCGTCTTTGAGCAGCGCTCGCCAACGGAGATTGAGAGAAAAAGTGCGGTTGCGTGCCATGGTGAGATTTCCAGCAGTGAACAGGGCTTTGATGTGCAACGCCCCCTGATAAGAGCATACCTTTTCCCACCCGCCAGTGACATTCCTCTTGTGCCATATTTGAAGTAAAGCACGCCAGCAATGAGAAGGGGGAACGGATGTGACACGCGGGGTCGTTAGCCACCTATAGAGTCTTGATCTCAAATATGATTAGATAGCTTTCACTTAAAACCAGTCAGTGGCTGCCATGAATCTCAGGGAAAAAATCATTAATGAATTCGGCGGGTTGTCGCCCGAGCTGCAACGCGCCGCCGAGTTCTCACTGCAAAATGCCAGTCAGCTGGTGGTGTTATCCATGCGCGCCTTCGCGGCGGAAGCCGGGGTAAAACCGGCGACGCTGCTGCGTCTGGCGCAGCGGCTGGGCTACCGTGGCTGGAGCGAGCTAAAAAGCGATTTCATTGACGACCTGGGGCTGCGCAATGATACATACGTATCAAAAGCGGAAAAAATGATGGCCCGCGGCACGCAAACGCAGCTGTATAAAGAGGTATTTCAGGCGCATCAGGCGAACCTGACCTTTACGCAAAACGAAAATGCCCAGCAGATGGAGCAGGCGGTGACCTTGCTCGACAGCGCGGAGAATGTCTATATTTGCGGATTCCGCGCCAGCTTTCCGATCGCGTGGTCGCTGTTCTATGTCTATCGACTGTTCAACCGCCAGGTATCGTTAATCGATGGCCTGGCCAGCAATATCGAAGTCTTTACCCGCGAACTGACCAACCGGGACTGCGTCTTACTCACCAGCTTTGCGCCCTATTCACGCGAATCACTGGATGTTTTACGGGCAGCCCGGCAGGCCGGGGCGAAGATCCTCGCCATTACCGATTCGCCGGTTTCCCCCTTAGCGCAGGCGGCAGACTGCACGCTGCTGTTCTCCATCGACAGTCCGTCATTTTTCCCTTCCGTGGTCTCCGGCATGGGGCTGGCGGAGTGTCTGCTGGCGATGCTGGTGGTGCGCCACGGCCGGGAGGCGGTGAGTAAAATTGAAAGTGCCGAACGCTATCTCATTGAGTCTGGCGCCTACGTGATCCCCGGTAAGTCCTGATAAATGATTCAAATGTATCAGTTATAAGTATAATGGATGCATTTATATCTTTAATTCGTTGACGTGATCCAAATGGATCCTGCAAGATACGCTCAATTAATGTAGCGGATTCAGGAGCAGAACCCAGTATGAGTCATGTCATTCACCGCAGCCTGCATAGCACGCCGATGGTGGCCTCACGTGCGCAAGGGGCCTATATCTTTGATGCCCAGGGAAAACCGTATCTTGATGCCTGTGGCGGGGCGGCGGTTTCCTGCCTCGGACACGCGCATCCTGATGTGCTGGCGGCGATGCACCGCCAGATCGATCGGCTGGCCTATGCGCATACCAGCTTTTTCACCAGCGATGCCGTCGAGCAGCTTGCCGAACATCTCACCCGCACGGCGCCCGGCGAGCTTAATTACGCCTACTTTGTCTCGGGCGGTTCTGAGGCGGTAGAGACGGCGCTGAAGATGGCGCGGCAGTACTTTGTGGAGATCGGCCAGCCATCACGCACCCGCTTTATCGCCCGTAAACAGAGCTATCATGGCAATACGCTGGGCGCGCTGGCGGTGGGGGGGAACGAATGGCGCCGTCGCCAGTTTGCCCCCTTATTAATGGATGTTATCCGCGTCTCCGCCTGCAATGAGTACCGCGATCGCCGGGCTGACGAGACCCAGCAACAGTATACCGAACGCCTGCTCAATGAGCTGGAGCAAGCCATCCTTGAGGCCGGCCCGGAAACGATCATCGGTTTCTGTGCGGAAACTGTGGTGGGAGCGACGACGGGAGCCACGCCGCCGACGCCGGGCTATCTGCAAGGGGTCCGCCGCCTGTGCGACAAATACGGCATCCTGTACATCGCGGATGAGGTGATGTGCGGTATGGGGCGGACCGGGACGCTGCATGCGTTTGAACAGGACGACGTGGTGCCCGATTTAGTGACCATCGCCAAGGGACTCGGCGGAGGCTATCAGCCGATTGGGGCGGTGCTGGCGAGTGAGACCATCGTCTCCGCGCTGAAGGCGGGCAGCGGGTTGTTCCAGCACGGTCACACTTACATTTGTCATGCCACCGCCGCGTCGGCAGCCCTGGCGGTGCAGCAGGTGATCGCGCGCGATAATTTACTGGACGCCGTCAAACAGCAGGGCGCCTATCTGCACAAGGCGCTGCGCGAGGTGCTGGGGGAGTTACCGCATGTCGGTGATACGCGCGGACGCGGCCTGTTTGCGGGGGTCGAACTGGTGCGCGATAAAGACGACAAAACGCCATTCGATCCTGCCCTGAAGCTGCACGCCGCGATCAAAGCAAACTGTATGGCGCGCGGACTGATGGTCTATCCCATGGGCGGCACGATCGATGGCCAGTCTGGCGACCACATCCTGATTGCACCGCCGTTTATCATCACCCCGGCGCAGCTCGATTTTGTGGTCGATACCCTGAACAGCGTGATCCGCGAAGAGACGGGGAAATTATGATCAATCGTTTACCGCCCCTGGCGGAACAGGAATGGGACGATCGGCAGCGTCAGTTAGCGGAAGAGATCATCAACGGACCGCGCGGCGCCTTACTGCCGCCTTTTGAGCCGCTGTTGCGTAGTCCCGAGCTGATGGCCCATGCCCAGCGTATGGGGGAGTACCTGCGCTATCGCAGCGCGCTGGGCCAGCGTCTTTCTGAACTGGCGATTTTGCTGACCGCGCGGCACTGGTCGCAGCCGGTAGAGTGGGCGATCCATGCGCCGATAGCCCGCGAGAAAGGGATCTCTGCCGCGGCGGTGCAGGCGATTAAGGAAAGGCGCCGGCCCGCGGATCTGCGGCCCGATGAGCAGGCGATCTATGACTTCTGTCAGCAGCTGCATCAACAGCAAAAGGTCAGCGATGAGACCTGGCAACAAGCCATTGAGTTATGGGGCGAGAAGGGCGTGGTGGATCTGATTGGAATAAACGGTTATTACAGTTTTCTCTCCATGGTGATGAACAGCGCGCAAACGCCAGTACCGGATACCTCTGACGCTCTGTTTTCTGAATAAGTTATCGATTTTATTCGGGCGCATAAAACTGCGCCCGGCATATCAGCTCTTATTATTGGTTCTTCCGGCGAGATATTTCGCAGGATGACGTTCGTTGTAGGCTATTTCACTGACGCTGAGGGTAATTATGAGTGGATTATTTAAGAAATTAAAGCTGACGCTGGCATTAGTTATTTGTTCAGCCAGTTTTGTGACAGCAGCAGAAGATAAAATAACGGTGGGTGTCGATACTGCCTTTGTTCCATTTGAATTTAAACAAGGCGATAAATATGTCGGCTTTGATATCGATCTGTGGGACGCGATTGCGAAGAAAATGCATATCAGCTACGAATTAAGGCCGATGGATTTCGGCGGCCTGATCCCCGGTCTGCAGTCGCGTAATCTGGATGTGGCGATGGCGGGAATAACGATTACCGATGCGCGCAAGCAGGTCGTAGACTTCAGCGAAGGATATTATAATGCCGACCTGCTCATGGCCGTGAAAAGTACCGACAACTCCATTGTTAAATTCAGTGATTTGACCGGGAAAAAAGTCGGCCTTAAGCAGGGGACGGCGGCAGCCAGCTTTATGAAAAGCAAATATAAAGCGAATTATATCGAGTTCCCGAATATCGATAACGCCTACCTTGACCTGCAGGCCGGTAATCTCGATGCCGTGGTTCATGATTCACCGAATGTCCTTTACTACGT
Source organism: Klebsiella sp. C360 (assembly GCF_048822415.1). NCBI lineage: Bacteria > Pseudomonadati > Pseudomonadota > Gammaproteobacteria > Enterobacterales > Enterobacteriaceae > Klebsiella > Klebsiella sp. C360. Next base: position 287,221 of record NZ_JBMEZZ010000001.1, on the reverse strand, counting down.
GAAGACGGCGGGTAACGGCAAGGTCAAATCCACCGGTGAGACGGACAGCATTCTGCCACAGCAGTATGGCTTTGCGATGCAGAAAAACAGCAGCCTGACGCCAAAAGTCAACCAGGCCCTGCAGGCCCTGCGCGCCGATGGCACCTACGACAAGATTTACGTAAAGTGGTTTGCTAAACAGCCGAAATAACCCTGCCAGGTCGGAGCGATCCGACCTCATATTTTCTTTACGGGTAGAAGCATGAATTTTGACAGTCGCTATATTTGGGATGCATTGCCGCTGCTGATGCAAGGCTTGCAGCTGACGCTGATTATTTCGTTATCAGGCTTGTTAGGTGGATTAATCATTGGCTTGCTGGCCGGGACCTGCCGCGCATTAGGCGGAACAATATCCAAAACGGTATCGCTGGTGTTTGTGGAAGTCATCCGCGGGACGCCAATTATGGTGCAGGTGATGTTTATCTACTTCGCCCTGCCGATGGTGTTGCCAGTGCGTATTGACCCGGTTCCCGCCGCCATTATCACCATTGTGATTAACTCCGGGGCTTATATAGCGGAGATCACCCGGGGCGCGATTCTGTCGATTAATAAAGGATTTAAAGAAGCCAGCCTGGCGATGGGATTATCGCCGCGCAGCACCCTGTGGCATGTCATTATGCCGCTGGCTTTTCGGCGGATGATCCCGGCGTTAGGCAATCAGTGGATTATCAGTATTAAAGATACCTCGCTGTTTATTGTCATTGGCGTGGCAGAATTAACCCGTCAGGGACAAGAGATTATTGCCGGCAATTTTCGGGCGCTGGAGGTGTGGACGGCGGTGGCGATGATTTATCTGTTTTTGACATTGTGCCTGAGCTTCCTGCTGAAACAACTTGAGAAAAGGATCCATATTTTATGAGCATGGTCGAATTTAGCGCGGTGGCGAAAAATTTCGGCGCCACTCAGGTGCTGCACGATATCAATTTAAAGATTGAAGCGGGCGAGGTGGTGGTGATCATTGGCCCGTCCGGCTCGGGAAAATCGACCCTGCTGCGCTGTATTAACAAGCTGGAGGAGATCTCTTCGGGAACGCTGCTGGTGGCGGGCATGCACATTACGGATCCGCACGCGAATGAGTGTGATATTCGCCGCGAAGCCGGTATGGTGTTTCAACAGTTTCATTTATTCCCGCATCTGACCGCCCTTGAGAATGTTATGTTCGGTCCGCTTCGCGTGCGCAAGCAGAGCAAGGCCGCGGCGTGGGAGCAGGCGCTGGCGTTGCTGGACCGCGTGGGGCTGCGTGAACGCGCCAACCACTATCCGGCAGAGCTCTCGGGCGGTCAGCAGCAGCGCGTGGCGATAGCGCGCGCCCTGGCGGTGAAACCCAAAATGATGTTATTTGATGAGCCAACATCCGCCCTCGATCCCGAACTGCGGCATGAGGTGTTAAAGGTCATGCGATCCCTGGCCGAAGAGGGCATGACGATGGTGATTGTGACCCATGAGATTGGCTTTGCCAGAGAGGTGGCTTCCCGGTTGATCTTTATTGATGGCGGCACCATTGCCGAAGATGGTTCACCTGAGGCGCTGCTCACGGCCAGCAGCAATCCGCGTCTGCAAGAGTTTTTGCAACACGTATCCTGAACATAAGTGAATGATGACTATATGAAAACAATCGCAATCCGTGGTTCCGCCTATGCGGTCGGTCAGCAGCTTGGCGCGTTTGGTCGTGAGGCCTGGCATACTAAAATCAGGCAAACGGCGCTGTGGCAAACCATAACCGCCCTGAAAACGGCGGAACAGACCCAGCGCATGCGCGCAGCCGTGCAGGCGCAGTTCCCGCTGATTTGGCAGGAGCTGGAGGGCATGGCGGAGGGGCTGCAGGCGCCGGTGGATGAGGTGTTCGCCTGGAACTGTCGCGGCGATCTGGTACGTTCGACGTCAGATGGCTGCACCACCCTGGCGGGGAGAAGCCCGGAGGGCGCGTTGATCATTGCGCACAATGAAGATGGCTTCCCGCAGCTGCGTGAAGAGTGCGCCATCGTCAGCGTAACCCCGGAGGTGGGCCTCGCCTTCACCAGCTTTGCCTATCCCGGCTCCCTGTGCGGGCATACCTTCGCGGTGAATGAGAAGGGGATAGTCAATACGGTCAACAATATTCGCGCCGTGCATCGTCCGGACGGCATGCCGCGCCAGATTGTGGCCCGCGCATCGCTGAACGCCGCCACCTTAGAGGAAGCCGTCACTTTGCTGAGCGCCACGCCGCGCGCGGGCGCGTTTCACCACACCCTGGGCCAGATGGGCGATAGCCGTCTGTTTAGCGTGGAAGCCACCGGCTCCGGCAGCTCGGTGCTCGAGTTGTCCGCCACCGGCGGGCATGCCAACCATCTGATCCATCCCCAGCTTGCGGCCATTGAACAGATCGTGACCGGGAGCTCCGGTTCGCGCCAGCGGCGCCTGGACGCATGGCTGGCGACGAACCCGCCGCTGGATGGCGTGACAGCGAAAGCGATGCTCTCCGACCAGCAGGATCCGCTGTTACCGATTTACCGGCTGTCTCCCGACGATCCGGATGAGGAAAATACGCTGGCGACGGCTATTTTTACCTTGAGCGCGACCCGCGTCGTGTGGCAGGTCTTCACTCTGGACCGTGAAAACGCGGTTTTACAGGGCAGCCTTTAGCGGGCCGAGGGCGCTTTCAGCAGGGCGATCAGCAGCGTACTGCCCACCATGATCCCCGCCGCCAGCCACACCATTCCCGACAGGCCAGCTGAGGCGATCAGCTGGCCGCCGACAAGCGCCCCGGTGCCGATGGCGGCATTAAAAATGGCCACGTAAATGGCTGACGCCGGCTGGGCGACCGCGCCCGCGCTGCGCAGCAGCCAGGTCTGTAAGCCGACGAACACAATCGCGATGCCGGCGCCCCACAGGGCTAACAGTAGCCCGCTAAAACAGAACGACAGTGGCGCAAGACGGGCGGCGCCAAGGATCGCCAGCGCGCCCCCGCTCAGCAGCAGCGCAGCGAAAATCAGCCCCTTCAGATGACGATCGATAAGCTTACCGGCGATAACGTTACCCAGCAGCCCGGAAACCCCTGACAGCAGCAGCAGGCCGGAGAGGGCGGTCGCCGGGACTCCCTGCAGATTTATCAGCAGCGGTTCAATGTAGGTGAAGGCGGCAAAGTGTGCGGTAATGATGCAGGCCGTGGCGCCATACAGGCCACCGAGCAGCGGATTGCGGAAAATATCGCGATAAACACGCAGCCTGACGGAGGCAGGGGCGGCCAGCGGGGGCAGCGTTGAGCACAGCGCCGCAGCGGCGGCCAGTGACAGCAAGGCCATCGCCATAAACGCGTGTCGCCAGCCCGCCAGGGTGGCGATAAAGCTCGCCAGCGGTACCCCCACTACGCTTGCCGCCGACACGCCGCCAAAAATGATCGCCGTGGCCAGCCCCAGCCGGTGCGGCGGCACCAGCTGCGCGGCGACGATGCCAATTAAGGCCCAGAAGGCGCCATGGGCCAGGGCGCCAATCATGCGGGCACTCATCAGGGCGAACATCGAATAAGACCGGGTTGCGGCGAGGCAGGAAAGCGCCAGGATCAGCATCAGCCCGACCAGCAGCGCCTTGCGGGAAATACGCGCCGGCATCGCGCCGGAAAGCAGAGCCGCCAGGGCGCCCACCCAGCCATAGGCGGTGACGGCGAGGCCCATGCCGGATTCCGTCTGGTGAAAATCCGCCGCCAGGGCGCTGAGCATGCCCACCGGCGCCAGTTCGCTGGTGACGATCGAAAAGGCGCAGATCCCGAGCGCAACGACGGCTATCCAGACGCGCGCCGGCGCCGGGTGGAGGGGTAAAGCAATCTCTTTCATATCAGGCGTATCCTTAGGAAAGGTGCGTTCCGCGCGGTGCGCGGACGTTCAGGTGAGGAGCGAGCAGGCGACCGGATGGCCTGGTTGTCTCCGCGAGTGGTGTGCAGTATCATCCCTGCGAAAATGATAAAAAAGAGCGGAAAACGGAGAGTCGTTTTCCATAAATGGAAAATAGATGACCGCAGAATTTAACTGGGATGATGCGCGCATATTCCTCGCCATCGCCCGGGCGGGAACGCTGAGCGGCGCCGCCGACAAGATGAACATGGGGATTGCCACGGTCTCCCGCCGGCTGGATCGGCTGGAGCAGGCGTTGAACGTTCCGCTCTTCAGCCGCCATCAGAGCGGCTATCGCCTGACCGACGATGGCGAAGCCCTGCTCGCGCGGGCTGAGGCGCTGGAATACGCAGGCCTGGCGTTCGGCGAAGCGGCGCAACTGCAGGGGCATGTCGCCGGGGTTGTCCGCCTGGCCACCGCGGACAACCTGGCCACGCATTTTATTCTGCCCTCCCTGAAAGGGCTCCTGGAGCAATATCCCGAGCTGCGGGTGGAGGTGCTGAGCGGCGTGCAGCCGGTGAACCTGCACCGTCGGGATGCCGATCTGGCGATCCGCATGGTCAAGCCTGAGGCCGGGCATCTGACGTTAAAGCGTCTGGGGACGGTGGGGTTTGGCGTCTATGGCGCCGCCGGCTATCTGGCCAGGGCGGACGGCCTGTCGCTGAGCGAGGCGGACTTTGTGGGGTGGCCGGAAACTCACCAGCACCTGCCGGCCGCCCAATGGATCACGCGCACCCTGCGCGGCCGGCCGTGTAAAGTCGAAGCCAATACGCTCGTGGCCCAGGTTTCCGCGGTATCCGCGGGCCTCGGACTGGGCGTCCTGCCGCACTTTATGGCGCGGGCCAGCGGCCTGCAGTGCCTGCAGCCGGAGATCGGCGCGGATCAGACCCTCTGGCTGGTGATGCATTCCGACCTGGCCGGGTCAAGACGCGTGCGGGTTCTCGCCGACCATCTCATCGCTCTCTTTGCGGATCATCAAGAGCGGCTGGCGATGCCCTGAAGGGACGCGGCTTGGGCGTGTATCGATAAGACCCCCCGGGGCTGACGAGCCACGATTTTTTCCGCGCCCGCTAACAGTCATACTCACCGCGTAATATTCGGCCCAATGCTGCGCCGCAGCCGAAAATACTGCAGAGTGAGGGGATATCCTCGTCCGGCAAAATAATTTTGCGTTGTTGCCAGCGCCGCCTTGTTGCGCTCCCCCAAAAATGCCTGTCGATGTTAGGGTGAGAGGTTGATTACCACAGGAGAACGCAAATGATTGTCAGGACCTGGCACGGCTGTGTGCCATTGCAACATGCCGAGGGGTTTGCAAAGTACCTTGAGCGGACCGGCGTGGAACACGCCCGGGGTATCTCCGGCAACAGGGGCGCGCTGGTGCGCCGGGAAAACCAGGGCGAATGGGCGCATTTCTTTCTCGCCACCTACTGGCAGGATCTCGCGGCGGTCAAAGCCTTCGCAGGCGAAGACTATCACGTCGCGGTCACCTATCCGGACGACGAAGTATTCGAACTGCTCTCCGACCCCTACGTGTTTCAGCATGAGGTTGAGGCCGTGTCGCCGCTGTAGGCTGCGTGTCGGGCAGGCGGAAGTTAGGCCAACCACAGACGGTTGCTGGCCGCGTGAGATCGACCTCTATCTTGCATGGGCAGCCAGCCACCGTTGGGCGAACGTGGAATGACAGGAACACTTAGCGTTTGAGTGCGGCAACAATGGCGGCTTCCATTTTCTCCGGCGTCGTGAACGGCGCGAAACGCGTGAGGGGGGTGCCGTCGCGACCGATGAGGAACTTGGTGAAATTCCACTTGATCCGTCCGCCGAGCACGCCGGGCAACGCTTGTTTCAAATAACGAAACAGCGGATGCGCGGCGGGGCCGTTGACGTCCACTTTCTCAAACATCGGGAAGCTCACGCCGTAGTTAACGTGACAGGTCTGCTCGATTTCATCCGCACCGCCGGGTTCCTGCTTGCCAAACTGGTTGCAGGGGAAACCAAGCACAACCAGCCCCTGAGCCGCGTACTTTTTGTAGAGCGCTTCAAGGCCAGCATATTGCGGCGTGAAGCCACAATGGCTGGCCGTATTCACCACCAGAACCACCTTGCCAGCATAGTCAGCCATGGAGAGGGGCTGTCCGCGCAGGCGGGTAGCCGTCAATTGATAAAAAGGGGTCATAGCAGGCTCCTGAGAGTAGAAACAGTTCAACGCTGACGATCGCGCGAATGTTTGAAGCAGATTAGGCAGTTATGATACACAGGGTTAGAGATTTGTACCTGGAGTGTTAAAAAAACGCCAGATGTCATAGAGAAAATCGCGAACAGGAACGGCTGAAAATGGTGAAATATGTCTTATCGCTGGTCGTAGTGGCGATGCTCGCAGGCTGTACCAGCGCGCCAAACTTGCCGCCTCGGGATACCATTGTGGCGATGAAACCCACAGAGTCCGGTATTGTCGCCAGCTCAGCGAAATACAGTTACCGCTTTGTCCGTGACGGTGTGCCTGAGGAATATCAGCGTTATAAGACCTTTTATGAGCGCTTTCACCAACAGGCTTCCGGCGTGCGGGTTAACTTTGTCGTGGAACAACATGAGGTGACGGCGGAATATCTGGTGGTGATGGATCAGCGCAAACTGGATGCCGGGCAGCATAGCGAGCTGGTAAATCAGTATCATGCGGTGCAGATTGATAACGATCGCCTCGGGGTGTTGTTTAAAGCGACAGGATTTTGGACGGCATCGGACGCGTCAGATCTGGCCGCCGCCTACCAGTTAGCGCACCCCGTTGTGGTATCAATCAATGATAAGACCAAAACGATTAGCTCGCTTGGCGCCGTCGCCATGGCCCCGTTGTTTCCGTTTTACATGATGTATGGCTGTGCCATCGGGCCTTGTGTCTGAGAAAAATAGCCAGCAAGTCACTCGACTCACTGGCTGAGTATTTCACTACGCTTCACTTTTAGACGATTGTTTGTGAAACAGTTCGCGGAATACCGGGTAGATATCCTCCTGGTCGCGGATATGCTGCATGGCGAAATTATCAAAGGTCGCCTGCAGGTGTTCATACTCGCGCCACAGGGTCTGATGCGCCCGGCGGGTAATTTCGATATAGCTGTAATAACGCACCACCGGCAGAATTTTCTTCGCCAGCAGTTCGTGGCACAGCGGGGAGTCGTCGGCCCAGTTGTCGCCATCCGACGCCTGGGCGGCGTAGATGTTCCACTGCGCCGGGTCATAACGCGCCTGCACCACTTCATCCATCAGCTTCAGGGCGCTGGAGACGATGGTGCCGCCGGTCTCCTGAGAGTAGAAGAACTCGTGTTCATCCACCTCTTTCGCCTGAGTATGGTGGCGGATGTAGACCACATCGACGTTTTTATAGGTCCGGCTGAGGAACAAATACAGCAGGATATAAAAGCGCTTGGCCATGTCTTTGGTGGCCTGGTCCATCGAGCCTGAGACGTCCATCAGGCAGAACATTACCGCCTGGCTGGAGGGCTCCGGCCGTTTTTCGTAATTTTTGTAGCGTAAGTCAAAGGTGTCGATAAACGGCACCCGTTCAATTTTAGCCCGCAGCTCGGCAATCTCTTTGCGCAGGCGCTCCTCCTCCAGCAGCTGCACCGGTTCGCTGCGGCTGATGGTCTCCAGATCCTCCTCCAGGGCGCGCAGTTCACGGCGCTTACCGGCGGTCATCGCCGTCCGGCGGGCCAGCGAGTTCTGCAGCGAACGCACCACGCTGATGTTGGCCGGCACCCCGTTAGAGGTAAAGCCCGCGCGATGGGTTTTAAACTCGTTCAGCTGCCGGTGCTGATTTTTCTTCAGGTTCGGCAGGGCGAGATCTTCGAACAGCAGATCCAGGTACTCATCTTTCGAAATCTGGAAGACAAACTCATCCTTCCCTTCGCCATCGGCGCTGGCTTGTCCCTGACCGCCGCCCCCGCCGCCGCCGCCCCCTTGCGGGCGTTCGATGCGGTCGTTTTGCACGAAATGGTCGTTGCCCGGGTGGACGCGGTTGCGCAGCCCGCCGCGACCCTGATGAAACATCGGCTCGTTGATATCGTCCGTCGGGATCGAGACGGATTCTCCGCTCTCAATATCAGTCACCGAGCGCTTGTTGATGGCCTCGGAGATCGACTGTTTAATCTGCGCCTTATAACGGCGCAAAAAGCGCTGACGATTGACGGCGCTTTTGTTTTTCCCGTTCAGGCGTCGGTCTATGAACCAGGTCATATGCCCTCCTGTACTGCATTAGCCAACTTTACTTATCATCATTCAGCTGCAGTTGGCCCGGCGGCGCACCGCCGGGCTGGACGCATCAGGACGATTTACGAACCCGCAGGTACCACTCGCACAGCAGGCGAACCTGTTTGCGGGTGTAGCCTTTCTCCATCATGCGGTCGACAAAGTCGTCGTGTTTTTTCTGCTCATCGGTTGAGGTTTTGGCGTTAAACGAAATGACCGGCAACAGCTCTTCGGTATTGGAGAACATTTTCTTCTCAATAACCGTGCGCAGTTTCTCATAGCTGGTCCAGTTCGGATTACGTCCGCTGTTGTTGGCTCTGGCGCGCAGCACAAAGTTGACGATTTCATTACGGAAGTCTTTCGGGTTGCTGATCCCGGCCGGCTTCTCAATTTTCTCCAGCTCGGCATTCAACGATTCACGGTCAAACAGCTGCCCGGTGTCCGGATCGCGATATTCCTGATCCTGGATCCAGAAGTCAGCGTAGGTGACATAGCGATCGAAAATGTTCTGCCCGTACTCGGAGTAGGATTCCAGATAAGCGGTCTGGATCTCTTTGCCGATAAACTCGGCGTATTTCGGGATCAGATAGCCTTTGAGGAACTCCAGATAGCGCTCGGCCTGCTCCTGCGGGAACTGTTCGCGCTCAATCTGCTGCTCCAGCACATAGAACAGATGCACCGGGTTGGCCGCCACTTCAACATGGTCGAAGTTAAACACCCTTGAGAGGATCTTAAAGGCAAAGCGGGTGGAGAGCCCGTTCATCCCTTCATCCACCCCGGCATAGTCGCGATACTCTTGATAGGATTTCGCTTTCGGGTCGGTATCCTTCAGGCTCTCGCCGTCATAGACCCGCATTTTCGAGTAGATGCTCGAGTTTTCCGGCTCTTTCAGGCGCGACAGAATCGAGAAGCGCGCCAGCGTTTCCAGAGTGCCCGGGGCGCATGGCGCATGCGTCAGTTCGCTGCTGTTGAGCAGTTTTTCATAGATACGGATCTCTTCGGAGATCCGCAGGCAATAAGGCACTTTGACGATATAGACGCGGTCGAGGAAGGCCTCATTGTTTTTGTTATTACGGAAGGTCACCCATTCCGATTCGTTGGAGTGGGCAAGGATGATCCCGTTAAACGGCAGGGCGGAGATCCCTTCGGTCCCGTTATAGTTACCCTCCTGGGTCGCGGTCAGCAGCGGATGCAGCACCTTGATCGGCGCTTTAAACATCTCGACGAACTCCATGATCCCCTGGTTGGCGCGGCACAGCGCACCGGAGTAGCCGTAGGCGTCCGGGTCGTTCTGCGCATAGTGTTCCAGCTTACGGATATCCACTTTACCCACCAGCGCTGAAATATCCTGGTTGTTCTCATCGCCCGGTTCGGTTTTGGCGATGGCGACCTGCTCGAGAATCGATGGCCAGACTTTGACCACGCGGAATTTCGTGATATCGCCGCCAAACTCATGCAGGCGTTTGGCCGCCCACGGCGACATAATGGTGCCGAGATAGCGGGTAGGGACGCCATACTCTTTCTGAAGGATCTGCGCATCCTCCTGCGGATTGAACAGGCACAGCGGGTGATCGTTAACCGGGCTGCGCTCGCCGTTGGCGCTCAGCACATAGATAGGCACGCGCTGCATCAGGGCTTTCAGCCGTTCAGCCAGCGATGATTTACCACCGCCCACCGGTCCCAGCAGATAGAGGATCTGTTTCTTCTCTTCCAGCCCCTGGGCGGCATGCTTGAGGTAGGAAACGATCTGCTCAATGGCGTCTTCCATACCGTAAAACTCTTCAAACGCCGGATAGCGTGCGATGACCCGGTTTGAAAAGAGACGGGATAGCCGCGGCTCGAGAGCCGTATCAACCATGACGGGTTCACCAATGGCCATCAACAGACGTTCTGCCGCATTGGCATAGGCACTGCGATCTTGCCGGCAGATGGTAAGAAACTCCTGCAGTGTGAACTCTTCGTCCTTGGCAGCTTCATAGCGCTGGCGATAGTGATCGAATATATTCATGGCATGCCGTCCTTTCGTTTTTTAGCACAGGTTGAGAGCCGTTCATATGAATAGTGGGGGCCCCCGGAAGACATAAGCTGAACATCGCTCTCCTGGTATCCAGCAACCCTTATGCCAGGTTGCGGGTGGGGTAGCGTGAATGTGCCCTGCAATTACACCTTCTAAATTTAAGCGTAGATGCATTTAGAAATCTTGCATGCCGCAGAAAATCAATTTCAATGACATATCAATAACTCATCCTGAAAAAGACGCTTTTTGATTCGCCGGGACGTGAAGCTGTCATCGGGCTGTCACCAGATGGTAAGAGAAGGGTGGGAAAGTGAACGATTTGTGTCATATCGGGTAAAGAATTTGAGGCATGAGACCTACGACGGTAAACTGCACGGGCTGATTATTTGACAACGGGAATATGGATTGTGACTAAAATCAAACTTCTGGCACTCGGCGTGCTGATTGCGACCTCCGCCAGCGCGGCGCATGCCGATGGGAAGTTCACGCTTGGGGCTGGCGTCGGCATCGTTGAGCATCCGTACAAGCAGTATGATGCGGATGTTTATCCGGTGCCGGTCATTAGTTATGAGAGCGATAACTTCTGGTTCCACGGTCTGGGCGGGGGTTACTACCTGTGGAATGACACCAACGATAAGCTGTCGATAACGGCCTACTGGTCGCCGATGTACTTCAAGCCGGGCGACAGCGATAGCGAACAAATGCGTCGCCTGGATAAACGTAAATCGACCGTGATGGCCGGTCTTTCTTATGTCCACAATACGCCCTATGGCTTCCTGCGCACGACGATTGCCGGTGATACGCTGGATAACAGCAACGGCATCAACTGGGATCTCGCCTGGCTGTACCGCTACACCAACGGGAACCTGACGCTGACGCCGGGCATTGGCGTTGAGTGGAACAGCGACAATCAGAACGAATACTACTATGGCGTCTCGCAGCATGAGTCCCGTCGCAGCGGGATGCGCAGCTACGATCCGGACAGCAGCTGGAACCCGTATCTGGAGCTGGCGGCCAACTATCGCTTCCTCGGCGACTGGAGCGTATACGGTATTGCGCGCTACACGCGTCTGTCGGATGAAATTACCGATAGCCCGATGGTGGACAAATCCTGGAGCGGTCTGATCTCAACCGGGATCACCTACACCTTCTGATTGTGCATTATTACAGTGCGCTTTATGCATCAAAACAGGGCTTCGCGCCCTGTTTTGCTTTATGGTGGTGCAGGGCGCGAAGAAGGAGACGATGGTGAAAAAAACAGTATGCTTTGGCGAGCAGGCGGCAGTTCCGGCCATCGGGCTGGGAACCTGGTATATGGGCGAGAACGCGGCGCAGCGTCAGCTGGAGGTGGCTGCACTGCGCGCGGGCATCGACCATGGCCTGACGGTAATCGATACCGCGGAGATGTATGCCGACGGCGGGGCGGAGGAGGTGGTGGGCCAGGCGATCCGCGGCCTGCGCGACCGGGTGACGTTGGTCTCTAAAGTCTATCCCTGGCACGCCGGCGGAGCGGCGATGCGCCGCGCCTGTGAAAACAGTCTGCGCCGGCTGCAGACCGACTATCTGGATATGTATCTCCTGCACTGGCGGGGCGATATCCCCCTGCAGGAGACGGTCGAGGCGATGGAAAGGCTGGTGGCCGAAGGCAAAATCCGCCGTTGGGGCGTCTCCAATCTGGACACCGACGATATGCAGGCGCTGTGGCGCACGGCGGGCGGCGAACGCTGCGCCACCAACCAGGTGCTCTATCATCTCGCGTCGCGGGGCATTGAATACGATCTTCTGCCCTGGTGTCAGCAGCACACCCTGCCGGTGATGGCCTATTGTCCGCTGGCGCAGGCGGGGCGCTTACGCGATGGACTTTTTCAGCATACCGATATCATCAATATGGCTAACGCGAGGGGCGTGACGGTGGCGCAGCTGCTGCTGGCCTGGGTGATTCGTCATCCGGGAATGCTGGCGATCCCGAAAGCGGCGACTATCGAGCATGTGGTGCAGAATGCCGCCGCGCTTGATATCGTTCTCAGCCCGCAAGAGCTTGCGCAGCTGGATCGCCTCTATCCGCCGCCGCCGCGGAAAACCCGGTTGGATATGGTTTAACCCACAGCGCATCCAGGTGGAGAAGAGAAAAAGCCCCGTGATAAACGGGGCTTTTTGCGGTTAGCGTTTTTTCACGCTGATGGTTTGCGCCAGGCGAGACGGGGTCTCTTCACTGGCTTTCTGCGGCTGGGTCACGCAGCAGGTTTCGACGCAAACGAAGGTTTTATAGCCATCGTCCGGCATGTCGCCCATGCTGACGGACAGCGCCGGGCCCGGGTTCCAGGCCACCACGTTGTGCTGATGATGATGCACCACGTCGATCGTGCGGCTGAGCGCGTCGTCGCGGATCACGCTGCAGCCTTCGGCGTCGAGATAGACGCGGTCGGTACGATCCGGGAAGGTCTGCACGCCGTTGTTCAGAACGCCTTCTTCGGCGTTCTTCACTTTATCGATATAGCGCTCGCCAAGACCGCTCACTTTCACCGCCGCGATATCGCCAACGTTGAAGTAGCTGTGCAGGGCAGAGGTGGTCTCGAATTCGCCGTGGGCTTCCAGCTCGATTTCGCAGGTCTTGCCCAGCTTGAAGCGGGCATAGAGGGTGAACTCATGCGGCCACAGCTTCATGGTTTCAGCGCTGTTCTGCAGCGCAAAGGTCAACATCACGCCGCTGTCGTCTTCATCATGCCCTTCCAGGGTCCACGGCAGGTTGCGGGCAAAGCCGTGCGACGGCAGGCCCTGCTGCGCCGATGGGCCAAACCACGGCCAGCAAATCGGCACGCCGCCGCGCAGGGCGACGCCCTGTTTAAATGGGGTGTTGTTGCTCAGCCACAGGACTTCTTCTTCACCGGCGGGTTTCCAGGAGAGCAGGTGCGCCCCCTGCAGCGCCACAGAGGCTTTCACCTGCGGATGGTCGATGACAATCAGCTCCAGGTCGTCCAGCTGGCGACGGGAGATAACGGGCGAAATGGTTTCATTCACCGGGAGAGCAAAAATTTTATTTATCATTGTGCAATCCTATCTCTGCAGACAAAAAAAAGAGCGACCGAAGTCGCTCTTACAGATTACTTTTTCATCTCAACTTATTTGGAGATGTGGGCAATCAGGTCCAGAACTTTGTTGGAGTAGCCAGTTTCGTTGTCGTACCAGGAAACCAGTTTAACGAAGTTGTCGTTCAGTGCGATACCTGCTTTAGCATCGAACACGGAAGTGCAAACTTCGCCGTTGAAGTCGGTAGAAACAACGTCGTCTTCGGTGTAACCCAGAACGCCTTTCATTGCGCCTTCAGAAGCGGCTTTGATAGCTTTCTTGATTTCTTCGTAGGACGCTGCTTTTTCCAGACGAACGGTCAGGTCAACAACGGATACGTTCGGAGTCGGAACGCGGAACGCCATACCGGTCAGTTTGCCGTTCAGTTCTGGCAGTACTTTACCTACTGCTTTAGCAGCGCCGGTAGAGGACGGGATGATGTTCTGAGCTGCGCCGCGGCCGCCGCGCCAGTCTTTGTGAGACGGGCCATCAACGGTTTTCTGAGTAGCGGTGGTTGCGTGGACGGTGGTCATCAGGCCTTCAACGATACCGAAGTTGTCGTTGATGACTTTAGCCAGCGGTGCCAGGCAGTTGGTGGTGCAGGATGCGTTGGAAACGATGTCCTGGCCAGCGTAAGTGTCGAAGTTAGCGCCGCGAACGAACATCGGGGTGTTGTCTTTGGACGGGCCAGTCAGAACGACTTTTTTCGCGCCAGCGGTGATGTGTTTACGAGCGGTTTCGTCGGTCAGGAAGATACCGGTTGCTTCAGCAACAACGTCAACACCAACTTCGTCCCACTTCAGGTTAGCCGGGTCACGTTCAGCGGTAACACGGATTTTTTTACCGTTAACGACCAGATGACCGTCTTTCACTTCAACGGTGCCGTCGAAACGACCGTGAGTGGAGTCATACTTCAGCATGTAAGCCATGTACTCTGCGTCTAACAGGTCGTTGATTGCAACGATCTCGATGTCAGAACGTTTCTGAGCAGCACGGAAAACAATGCGACCGATACGGCCAAAACCGTTGATACCTACTTTGATAGTCATATATTCCACCAGCTATTTGTTAGTGAATAAAAGGTTGCCTGTAAAATTACAAAAACCTTACGCAGCGTCAAGCGGAATCGTGTCAATCATTGCGACAAATCAATCCTGAGCACACCTTGCGCGATTGATTTGCCTCACTCTCCCTTTGAGCCCAATTCCATATGGGGGCTGCGCGCGGAATTTTAAAGGGCATTTAAGATAAAAACGTGATTTAAGTCACAATTATCTGGCTGCCTGTGGGCACCGGATAAGTTTAGAACAAAAGTGTACGCTTCATTGTTAATGTTTTGTTAGAATTGGGGCGAAAGTTGTCCATTGTAAAGCGAGATGTAAGCCCATGGCGAATAAACCCTCCCCGGAAGAGCTGAAAAACGGCTTGAGCGAAATGCAGTTTTACGTGACCCAACATCATGGCACCGAACCGCCTTTCACCGGACGGCTGCTGCACAACAAGAAAAATGGCGTGTATCACTGCCTGGTGTGCGATGCGCCGCTGTTCAACTCCCAGACCAAATACGACTCCGGCTGCGGCTGGCCGAGCTTCTACGAGCCGGTAAGCGAAGAGGCCATTCGCTATCTGGACGACAGCTCCCACGGCATGCAGCGCATTGAGATCCGCTGCGGAAATTGTGATGCCCATCTCGGTCACGTGTTTCCGGATGGCCCGCAGCCGACCGGCGAGCGCTATTGTGTCAATTCGGCGTCGCTCAGCTTCACCGATGAGCAGAACGGCGAGCAGATTAAGGGCTGAAGAAACGATTCAGCAAATTATTCCAGGTGGAGGTGAGCGGAAGATGGATATTGAACAAATTATCGACAGCATGACCCCGGAAGTGTATCAGCGTCTGGCGACGGCGGTAGAGCTGGGAAAATGGCCGGATGGCGTGGCGCTGACGCCGGAGCAGAAGGAAAATAGCCTGCAGCTGGTGATGCTGTGGCAGGCCCGGTATAACACCGACGCCCAGCATATGACCATCGACACCCGCGGGCAGATGGTGATGAAGAGCAAACAGCAGCTGAAGGAAGATTTCGGCATCGTGCCGAAGCCGATCGCCACCGTGAAGTTGCAATAAACCGCCGGCCGGCGGGGAGACGTACCGGCGTCGGCTGATCCGGCGCCGGACTAGGGTAGCGTCAATGACCGCGCCCGGCGGTCAGTCGCTTCGCTTACTTTTTATTCATCATTGCTTTCAGGTCGGCAAACGGGTTGTAGGTGGCCTCGCCGACGCTCTTTTGCGCATCTTCGCCCGCTACCACCGTGGAGCCATACTGATCGGCTTCGGTGTACTTGGAATGTTCGTGATCGTGACAGTAAAGGCACAACATCTCCCAGTTGCTGCCATCTTCCGGGTTATTGGAGTGGTCGTGATCGATATGGTGCACCGTCAGCTCGCGCAGATTGGAGTAGACAAACTCCCGTGAGCAGCGTCCGCATACCCAGGGAAAGAGCTTGAGCGCCTTTTCGCGGTAACCCACTTCCAGACGTGCGTAATTTTTGGGGATATAGGCCATGGCCCCCTGCCTCCTGTCAAACGGTTAAGCTGCGCCAGCCCCTGGCGCAGCGGATAACAGGCATCATAACCTATCCCGGGCGGCGCGATATACCTGCATTGCCGGCGATGCTGCCTGCGTCACGCCGCCCGGCGGCGGCGATGCGGCGGAACAGCCGCGATTAGTGTTTGATCCCCAGCGATTCCGCCAGCTGGCGGGCCAGCTGGTTCTGGTCATCGGCGCCGTACTCCCAGAACATCGCTCCGGCAAGGCCTTTCGCCTTGATGTAGTCCGCTTTAATGGCCACCGAGCGCGGGTTCTCATAGGAGAGGGCGAACAGCGGCTTGCCCTCCGCGGACTGCACCGACAGCCACGGGACTTTCGCCTCATCGTCCCAGTGCTCGGTAAAGCGTTTCTGCGGATCGTTGAGCAATTTGCCCACGATATCATTGTATTTCACGTAAGTGTCTTTGCTCAGGTCATAGCCCAGCGAGGCAAACAGCGCGATCTGCTGTGGACCAAAATAGGGCTGGGTGACCGGGTTCTTTTGCGCATCCGCTTTACTCCAGTCAATCCCCGGCTCGACCGCCCGTTTCGGCACCCGGCCATAAAAACCAATCCCGAGGTTCATCTGGCTGGGTTTAAGCCCGGCGGCCAGGTAATTGTTGACCACAAAATCGGCGCTGTATTTATCCGCCGCGGCGACCGTCGGCCAGTGGCTGGAGTCATACAGGTTCGAGTTGAAGTACTGCGTGCCGTAGGCCATGTCGTAGGTCATCAGGTTGATGTAGTCGAGCGATGACGCAATCGCTTTAACGTCCACCCAACTTTTCGGGCTTTCGGCGTTGGCGCCCACGGCGATAGTGACCAGTTTCCTGGTACCAAACGCTGCGCGCAGCTCTTTTAACAGCGCGGTAAAGTTATCGCGATCGGCCGGTTGACTGGCAACCAGCCCCCAGGCGCCGTTGACCGGAAACTCCCAGTCGAGGTCAATCCCATCCAGACCATATTTTTCAACAATTTCCTGCGCAGACTGAATAAACACCTTCCGGGTTTCTTTGCTTGCCGCCGCGCCGGAGAAACCGCGCGCCCCCCAGCCGCCGACCGACAGCAGGACTTTGAGGTCCGGGTTCTGTTTACGCAGGGCCGGGAGCTTTTGCAGATCCGCCTGCACCTTCGGCGACAGCCAGATCTCGTGCAAATGAGCAGGATCCTTCAGGGCTGCGTTGGTCTCGTCTTTTTCATCGTTATAGATAAGGCCAAACGAGTAGTTGAGATGGGTGATCTGCCGGACGTCCAGCTTGTCGATATCCCCGCCCGGCCCGGCAGTGACGTCGCCGCCGCCGTTGAAATAGCCGACGGACATCAGCGGTTGGGCAGAGAGCGCGGAAGCGCAAAGCAGGGGCAAGGCTGCCAGCAAGGGCAAACGTTTCATAGTGGTTCCTCTTTGACATAAAAAAAATAACCGCGCCACGGAAATGGCGTGGCGAAAAAACAGCCTTGCCAGACTACCAGCAATAACCTGTTGAAACTGCGAGAGAGTTCAATTTATGGACGATAACGAAGCGGCAGAAGAAGCCCCGGCGCGGGCGCGCCGGGGAAGGGATCAGGCGTGGGTTTCCCGCCAGTCGTCGAGGGTATAGAGCGTGGCGCCTGCGGCGGCCATCTCCATAAACGCCTGGCTGCTGTCCTGCGGCTGAAGATTCACCCCGCGGCAGCCGTCGGTGATGACGTTGACCGCGTAGCCCAGCGCCAGGGCATCCAGCACGGTGAACTTAACGCAGTAATCGGTGGCGAGGCCGAGCACGGTCAGCTCCACGATCCCCTGACCGCGCAGCCAGCCGTCCAGTTCAGTTTTCTGCCGGTGACCGTTGTCAAAAAAAGCGCTGTAGCTGTCAATGACCCGGTTTTGCCCTTTGTGGAACACGGCGGCGATGGCCTGCTGCTTGAGCAGGGGATGCAGCGCCGCGCCTTCGCTGTGCTGAACGCAGTGATCCGGCCAGAAAGTTTGCGCCAGGCCATCCAGGTCGCCCTGGGTGTAGGGTTCCACCTGGTGCTGGCTGGCGAAGCTGCCGTGATCCGCCGGATGCCAGTCCTGGCTGGCGACGATGGGCTCGCCGCGCGCCAGGCTCCAGTCGATAAGCGCATTGGCCACCTCGACGGTACTATCGCCTTCAGGAACCGCCAGCGCGCCGCCGGCGCAGAAGTCGTTCTGCAAATCAACCAGTAACAGCGCTCGATGCGCCATACGTCCTCCTTAAGCTTCGTCAGGGGTCAGTTCGCCACGCAGATTCTGCTGCATCGCCGCGCGAATGGCGTCAACGTCCAGCTGCTGGCTCAGCAGATAGTGTAGCTTGGTCAGCGTCGCTTCCACCGTCATATCGAAACCACTGATGACTCCCGCCTGGGCGAGGGCATTGCCGGTGGCATAGCCGCCCATGTTCACTTTACCGGACATACACTGCGTCAAGTTGACCACCACAATGCCGCGCTGGCTGGCTTCCGCCAGCACCTGAATAAACTCGCCATTCTGCGGGGCGTTGCCGACGCCGTAGGAGCGAAGGATCAGCGCTTTCACCGGCTGGCGCAGGAAATTACGCACCACGTCGGCGGAGATGCCGGGGTAAATCGTCACCACGCCAATCGGCTGCGGGGTGATGGGGTGCACGATAAGCTCTCCGCAGCCCTGCGGCGCCGGCGGGGTACCGAGACGGCGGATATGGATCCCGGCCTCCAGCAGCGGCGCGAGGTTTGGCGAGGCGAAGGCGTCAAAGCCGTCGGCATGGGCTTTAGTGGTACGGTTACCGCGGAACAGCCGATTGTTGAAGAACAGCGCCACTTCGTTAATCGGATAGTTGGCGGCGACGTACAGGGCATTGAGCAGGTTGATCTGGCCGTCGGAGCGCAGCTCGGCCAGCGGGATTTGTGACCCTGTCACAATCACCGGTTTGCCGAGGTTTTCCAGCATGAATGACAGCGCAGAGGCGGTAAACGCCATGGTGTCGGTACCGTGGAGGATCACAAAGCCATCATACTCCTCGTAATGGCTGCGGATATCGTCGGCGATGTGCTGCCAGTCCTCAGGAGTCATATCGGATGAATCCATCAGCGGATGGTATTCATGGATCGTGAAGTCCGGCATCTCCGGGCGATGGAACTCAGGCATCAGCGCCAGCTGACGCTGGAGATGGCCGGAAACGGGTACATAGCCGTGTTCAGAGCGCTGCATACCGATGGTCCCACCGGTGTAGGCAACGTAAATCGATTTTTTTTGCATAGCATCGCTTAGGTTGGTCGTAGACAGGCGAAGTATAAAGAGACGGAGGAAAAAATACAGTGTTGGCCGCTCGCTTTGTGGCGGCGCTGGCAGGTGCGGAAAAAAGGCTGCCCCGGGAGACGGGGCAGCCGCTGCGTATTAACGGATGTTGGCGCAGGTCAGGCAGAAGGCATAGCGGTTCTGCGGGTCGTTAAACGCCGCCAGCTTGTCGCTTTCGGCTTTCACCGTCTCGGCTGCCGCGGCCACCGGCGCAGGCAGCCAGGCCTGAATGGCGGCCGGCAGCGAGGCGCGTACCGAACCGGTCAGGCTGTCCAGCACCATCGAGAAGAAGGTGGGCTCTTCCTGATAGTAGTTGAGGTGCCAGGTTTTCAGCTTCGCCAGCTCGGCGGCCTTGGCCACCGCGTCGTCGAAGTCGCCGAGGCTGTCGACAAGACCGTTGGCTTTGGCATCTTCCCCGGTCCAGACGTGGCCCTGGGCAATCTGGTCGATTTTCTCCGGCGTGCTCTTACGCGCGTTAGCCACCAGGGTGATAAAGCGTTGATAGCCGTTCTCAATGCTCAACTGCATCAGCTGCTGCACTTCCGGCGGCAGCGCTTTGGTGCTGGAGATATCCGCCAGCGGCGACGTGGCGACGCCGTCGGTATGGACGCCAATCGACCCGAGGGTGTTTTCCACGGTGTTAATCACCCCAAAGATGCCGATGGAGCCAGTGAGGGTGCTTGGGTTCGCGACAATGTAGTCCGCCGGCGTGGAGATCCAGTAGCCGCCGGAGGCCGCCATGCCGCCCATTGAAACGACCACCGGTTTACCCGCGGCTTTGGCTGCCGCCAGCTCTTCGCGAATGATTTCCGAGGCGGTCACGCTGCCGCCCGGGCTGTTGACGCGCAGGACGATGGCCTTAATTTTCGGGTCGAGGCGCGCATCGCGAATTTGCGCAGCGGTGGTGTCGCCGCCAACGTTGCCCGGGGTCTCCTCGCCGTCCATGATGGCGCCGTTGGCGAAGATCACCGCGATGGCGGAACCCTGGTCAGACGGTGTCTTCACGTTGTAGTCGTAATAGCTGATCGCCCGGTAATTGTTATCCGCTTTGCTCCAGCCAAACTGTTTGGTCAACGCCTTTTCCACTTCCGTGGAGGTCGCCAGCTCATCCACCAGCTTATTGTCCAGCGCATATTTCGCCGTATCGCCGCCCACCTTACGCAGGCCATCGATAATGCCCTGGGCGCCCGGGAAGAGCTGCTGGGCGGTGATCTGCCGGTTGGCGGCGATGGTGTTGAGGTAGTTCTGCCACAGTTCGCCAATCCAGCGGCTGTCCGCTTCGCGGGCGGCAGGGGACATGTCATCGCGAATGAAAGGCTCGACGGCGGATTTATAGGTGCCGACGCGGAAGACATGGGTGGAGACTTTCAGCTTATCCAGCAGCGACTTGTAGTACAGCCCGTTGGTGGCGAAGCCGTGCAGGTCCACCTCGCCCTGCGGAGAGAGCCAGATTTTGTTGGCAAAGCTCGCCAGGTAGTACTGGCCCTGGCTGTAGCTGCTGCCGACGGCATACACCGGTTTGCCGCTGTCGCGGAATTCGCGCAGCGCTTTACCGATGTACTGCATGGAGGGCTGATCGCCGCCGACGAAGTTTTTCAGATCCAGCACAATACCGGTGATATTACGGTCATCCTTCGCCTGACGGATGGTCTGCACGATATCGAACAGAGAATTCTCCTGCAGACGGTCCGAGCTGGCGCCAAACAGCTGGCGGCCAATTACGCCGAGCTTGCTGCTGGCGGACGGTTTATCCACCACCACGCCGGTAATATCCAGCAGCAGCGCGCCGCGCGCGGCATGTTCGCTGGTGGTGCTACTGAACTGGCTCCAGATGCCGATACACACCAGCACCAGCACCAGGAAGATCGCATTGAGGGCCAGTTTGCGAATAAAGTTGAGTATCCGCCACGTCCATTTAAAAAAGCTGGCAATCAGTCGCCAAAGGGTTCGCATGTATTCTCCCTAACGTTATCTAAAAATGGGCAGGCCGCAGGGGCCGCCGCGTCTGGCTATCCTAAAGAGTGAGCCGTCGGTTGTCAGCAGGAATCACCGACCGCGCTGTAACAAAATCCTTGTGCATGTTAATTTTATGAAAAATGACATCACAGGAGTTATACAGATGGATGCTCTCGACCTACTGCTTAATCGCCGCAGCGCTTCCCGCCTGGCGGAACCGGCCCCGGCCGGCGAACAGCTGGAAAACATTCTGCGCGCCGGGCTGCGCGCCCCGGATCATGGCACCCTGCAGCCGTGGCGCTTTTACATTATCGCCGATGACGGCCGCGAACGCTTTAGTCAGCTGCTGGAAAAGGGGGCCCGGGAGGCCGGCCAGGATGAGAAGGGCATAGAGAAAGCCCGCAATGCGCCGTTTCGCGCGCCGCTGATCATTACCGTAGTGGCGCGCTGTGAAGACCACCCGAAGGTGCCGCGCTGGGAGCAGGAGATGTCCGCTGGCTGCGCGGTGATGGCGATGCAGATGGCGGCCCTGGCCCAGGGATTCAACGGCATCTGGCGCAGCGGAGCATTGACCGAGAGCCCGGTGGTGCGGGCCGGCTTCGGGTGCCGCGAGCAGGATAAAATCGTCGGCTTCCTCTATCTGGGCACGCCGCAGCTGAAAGCCTCAACCACCATTGCCCTGCCGGATACCGCGCCGTTTGTGACGCGATTCTGAGTCAGCGCGTGTTACGCCGGGTGGCGGCTGCGTCTTACCCGGCCTACATTCGTACGACCTGTCGTTAATTTATTCACCATTGTTGCTGAAACTGCCGGTGCTGGCCGGAGCCCGGGGGTACAGGAGGCGGCGGCGACTGGCCGCCCCCTGTGCGCTCCCTGCGCCATGCCAGACATAACGCAGAAGACATATCGGGAGCGCCATCTGCTCGGACATAACACAGGAGTGGTAGCCCTGCTAAGCGCAGCGCGAGCAGGGAAATTTACGATTGTGCCGTTATTTCGCCGGGTGGCGGCTGCGCCTTACCCGGCCTACATAACCATCCCTGTATCAGACGGTTACCCCTCAATGTAGGCCCGCGCAAGCACAGCGCCGCCGGGCGATGGCAGCAGGCTCGGAGCCGCATCTATGCCGGGCGGCGGCGTGCGCCTGACCCGGCCTGCCGCCCCAAAGGTAGCCCGGATAAGGCGCGCCAGGCGCCGCCTCCGGGAATGTAACGGCGATGACATTACTTCTGCGTTTTGGCGAATTCGTCTTTGGCTTTCTGCAACTGCTGCTGGAAGGCCGGGTTGGTGTGCAGCGTGGCGACCACCGCGGAGCCGACGATGCGCGCCGCATCGACATCGCTCTGCCAGTGATAGCCGCAGATCACCCGGCTCTCGCCGAGCTCATAGCCGCGCTTCAAAATTTCGTTCTGCCGCTGCGGGTTGATCTCTGCCAGCACCAGGGCGGTGGCCCAGCCGATGGAGGTATGCCCGGATGGGTAAGAGCCGTTTTTCGACAGCTTGTCCTGCTCGGTGGTGTTGCAGGTGGAGACACCGTAGAAGGCAAACGGGCGAATGCGCATATACTTCTCTTTCGCGCCGCGGGTCGCCAGATCGCCGGCGTCTTCAATCATATTGGTCAACAGCTTATGGAGCTGCGGCGCGTCCTTTTCGGTGATCGGCGAGCCAAAGGCGCTGGAGAAGGCGTTAGCCACGCCGCCCGCGCTGAGGTTGGCATCCTCTGCCGCCAGCTTCCCGCGCTCGGTGTTGCGCAGCAGGCGCCCCTGCTCATACATCGCCTGATCGTTTAAGAACGCGATACTGCCCACCGCCGGCGGCGGCGGCAACAGCGCCAGGCTGTCGATGGCCTGGGCATTGGTCAGATAGTAGAGATCGGGCTTGGTGGTGACATCGTTACCGGGGGGAACCAGCGCGAAGGCGTTAACGGAGAAGAAACTGGCCAGGCAAAGGGCAAGAACACGCTTTTTCATTAGAATTTCCTTACGTCATAATCATTCCAGAGAAGACAGTCCTGGGTTGTCACATTTCTGTCATCTTTAAGTAAAAGTGAAAATGGTCGGGAAAAAATTGCCGCGTCTCGCAACAACGGCTTTTTGTCTGCTTAATGAGCAACCATACGCGATTTCAGACTGTCGTACTTACCACCCTGACGTTTGGGCGCTAACATAGCGGGATTGCAATGACAGGAGATGTCCATGAGCGAGCAAGCCATTCGTTTAACGCAATACAGCCACGGAGCCGGTTGTGGTTGTAAAATTTCCCCGAAAGTGCTGGAAACCATCCTGCATAGCGAGCAGGCGAAGTTTGTCGACCCGAACCTGCTTGTCGGCAACGAAACCAGCGATGATGCCGCCGTTTACGATCTTGGTAATGGCACGTCAATCGTCAGCACCACCGACTTCTTTATGCCGATTGTCGATAATCCGTTCGACTTTGGCCGCATTGCCGCCACCAACGCCATCAGCGATATTTTCGCCATGGGCGGGAAACCGATTATGGCGATTGCCATTCTCGGCTGGCCGATCAACACCCTGGCGCCGGAAATCGCCCGCGACGTGGTGGAGGGCGGGCGCTTTGCCTGCCAGCAGGCCGGGATCGCGCTGGCGGGCGGCCACTCCATTGACGCTCCTGAGCCGATCTTTGGTCTGGCGGTCACCGGCGTGGTGCCCACCGAGCGCATCAAGAAAAACAGCACCGCGCAGGCGGGCTGCAAACTGTATCTCACCAAACCGCTGGGGATCGGCGTGCTGACCACCGCGGAGAAAAAATCGCTGCTCAAGCCAGAGCATCAGGGGCTGGCGACGGAGACCATGTGCCAGATGAACCTCGCCGGCGCCGCGTTTGCCGCTATCGACGGGGTGAAGGCGATGACCGACGTCACCGGCTTTGGCCTGCTCGGCCACCTCAGCGAGGTGTGCCGCGGGGCCGGCGTGCAGGCGCAACTGCGCTATGCCGATATCCCGAAACTGCCGGGGGTGGAGGAGTATATCGCCGCCGGCGCGGTGCCGGGCGGCACCGGGCGCAACTTTGCCAGCTACGGCCATTTGATGGGCGAGATGCCGACGGCGTGGCGCGATCTGCTGTGCGACCCACAGACCTCAGGCGGTCTGCTGCTGGCGGTGACCCCGGAGGCGGAGGCGGAAGTCCAGGCCGCCGCGGCGGAGTTCGGTATTAAGCTGGCCGCCATCGGCGAGCTGGTGACCGCCCGTGGCGGGCGACCGATGATCGAGATCCGTTGATTCGATGCGGTTGTTTATTGCAGAAAAACCGAGTCTCGGTCGGGCTATCGCCGATGTGTTGCCTAAACCGCACCGCAAAGGCGATGGCTATATTGAGTGCGGCAACGGGCAGGTGGTCACCTGGTGTATCGGTCACCTGCTGGAGCAGGCGCAGCCGGACGTCTATGACAGCCGCTATGCCCGCTGGAATCTCACCGACCTGCCGATTGTGCCGGAGAAATGGCAGCTGCAGCCCAAACCTTCGGTCACCAAACAGCTGAATGTGATCAAGCGCCTGCTCGGCGACGCCGAGGAGGTTATCCACGCTGGCGACCCCGACCGTGAGGGGCAACTGCTGGTGGACGAGGTCCTCGACTACCTGCAGCTGGCGCCGGAGAAGCGCCAGCAGGTGCAGCGCTGTCTGATAAACGATCTCAACCCGCAGGCGGTGGAGCGGGCGATCAACCGCCTGCGCGCCAACAGCGAGTTTGTGCCGCTTTGCGTGTCGGCGCTGGCGCGGGCGCGCGCCGACTGGCTGTACGGCATCAATATGACCCGGGCCTATACTCTGCTGGGGCGCAACGCCGGCTATCAGGGGGTGCTCTCCGTGGGGCGGGTGCAGACCCCGGTGCTCGGCCTGGTGGTGCGCCGCGATGAAGAGATTGAAAACTTCGTCGCCAAAGATTTCTTCGACGTCAAAGCGCATATCGTCACGCCGCAGGAGGAGCGCTTTGTCGCGACCTGGGTGCCGAGCGAAGCCTGCGAACCTTACCAGGATGAAGAAGGGCGCCTGCTGCATCGTCCGCTGGCCGAGCACGTGGTTAAGCGTATCGAAGGCCAGCCGGCGCTGGTGACCGGCTATAACGATAAGCGCGATTCCGAACCCGCGCCGCTGCCGTTTTCGCTGTCGGCGCTGCAGATTGAGGCGGCCAAACGTTTCGGCTTCAGCGCGCAAAACGTGCTGGATATCTGCCAGAAGCTGTATGAAACCCACAAGCTCATCACCTATCCGCGTTCGGACAGCCGCTACCTGCCGGAAGAGCATTTCGCCGGCCGCCATGCGGTGCTGAATGCGATTGCCGTCCATGCGGCGGATCTGCTGCCGCAGCCGGTGGTGGATCCGGAGATCCGCAACCGCTGCTGGGATGATAAAAAGGTCGACGCGCACCATGCGATTATCCCGACCGCCCGCAGCAGCCAGGTCAAACTCACCGATAACGAAGCGAAGGTCTACACCCTGATCGCCCGGCAGTATCTGATGCAGTTCTGCCCTGACGCGGTGTTCCGTAAATGCCAGATTGACCTTGAGATCGCCAACGGCAAATTTGTCGCTAAAGCGCGTTTTCTGGCCGAGGCGGGCTGGCGGACGCTGCTTGGCAGCAAAGAGCGCGATGAAGAGAACGACGGCACGCCGCTGCCGGTGGTGGCCAAAGGCGATGAACTGCTGTGCGAGAGGGGCGAGGTGGTGGAGCGCCAGACGCAGCCGCCGCGCCACTTTACCGACGCCACGCTGCTGTCGGCGATGACCGGGATTGCCCGCTTCGTGCAGGATAAAGATCTGAAGAAGATCCTCCGCGCCACCGACGGCCTCGGCACCGAAGCAACCCGCGCCGGGATTATCGAACTGCTGTTTAAGCGCGGTTTCCTGAGCAAAAAGGGGCGCTATATTCACTCCTCGGAGGCCGGAAGGGCGCTGATTCATTCCCTGCCGGAGATGGCCGGGCGACCGGACATGACCGCCCACTGGGAGTCGGTATTGACGCAAATCAGCGAGAAACAGTGCCGCTATCAGGATTTTATGCAGCCGCTGGTGGGGACGCTGTATCAGCTGATCGAGCAGGCGCGCAGCACGCCGGTGCGCCAGTTCCGCGGTCTGGTGGCGCCTGGCGGGGCGAAAAAATCCTTCAGTAAGGGCAAAGGCAAAGCGAAAGGCAAAAAAGCGGCAGACGATGCCGCGCCGCCGCCGCAATAACCCGCCCGGCGGCCGCGAGGATGCGCTTCCCCGCGGCCGCCGTTTCTCCCCCCGCCAGGTCAATGGTCTACACTAAACAGCCGGGAAGGGGTTGACGACCCCCTCAGAACAGGGATGCCCATTGCCCTTCCCGATGCCGTTGCTCATTTCTCTCCCAGGCGATAAGGAGGACCCGTGAAATATATCGCTATCAGCCAACCGGGCGGCCCGGAAGTATTGCAGATCCGCGAAGGTGAGATCCCCACCGTCGGGGAGCATGAGGTGCTCATCGAGGTGAAAGCGGCGGGCGTCAACCGGCCGGATATTCTGCAGCGCCAGGGGCTGTATCCCATGCCTGAGGGCGTCACCCCCGTGCCCGGCCTCGAGGTGGCGGGCGTGGTTGTGAAGGTCGGCGCGCAGGTCACAACCTTTGCCCCCGGGGATCGCGTCTGCGCGCTGACCAACGGCGGCGGGTATGCCGAATACTGCGCCGTCCCGGCAGGCCAGACGCTGCCGATCCCGGCGGGCCTCAGCTTTAGCGAAGCGGCCGCCATTCCGGAAACCTTCTTCACCGTGTGGGCGAACGTTTTCCAGCTCGGTAAGCTGCAGTCCGGCGAGAGCATTCTGATCCACGGCGGCGCCAGCGGGATTGGCACCACTGCGGTCCTGCTGTGTCACGCGCTGGGGATGAGCGTCTATGCCACCGTCGGCCAGGACGAAAAAATTGCCGCGCTGCGACCCTACGCCACGGCGATCAACTACAAAACCGAAGATTTCGCAGAGAAAATTCACCAACTGACCAACGATGAAGGGGTGGATGTCATTCTGGATATCGTGGGCGGCCCTTACTTTAACCGCAACCTGGGGCTACTGAAAAAGGATGGACGGCTGGTGATCATCGGCTTTATGGGCGGGCGAATAGCTCATGAGGTGGATATTCAGACCCTGATGCTCAAGCGGGCCACCGTCACCGGCTCCACCATGCGCGGCCGGACGGCGGCGGAGAAACAGGAGATTGCCGAGGCGCTGCGGCGCCACGTCTGGCCGCTGCTTGAGGCAGGGAAATGCAAGCCGATGATCTACGCCAGCTACCCGATGGCGGAGATTGCCGAGGCGCATGCCTGTCTGGACAGTGGTCAGCATCTGGGGAAAGTGGTGATCACGATGACGTCGTGAGACGCCTCCCGGCGGGCAGCCGCCGGGAGGGCGTCAGGGGAGGTTAAATCACGCCCTGGGCGAGCATGGCATCCGCCACCTTCACGAAACCGGCGATATTGGCGCCGCGCACGTAGTTGGTCTGCTTCGCTTCACCGCCGTACTGCACGCAGGCGTGGTGGATATCCAGCATAATGTGATGCAGGCGGGCATCCACTTTTTCCGCTTTCCAGCCCATGCGCGCGGCGTTCTGCGCCATCTCCAGACCGGACGTCGCCACGCCGCCGGCGTTGGCCGCTTTGCCCGGGGCAAACAGCACGCCAGCTTCAAGGAACAGATCGGTCGCGGCGATGGTGGTCGGCATGTTGGCGCCTTCCGCCACGGCCTTCACGCCGTTGGCAATCAGCTGGCGGGCGGCATCGACGTCCAGTTCGTTCTGAGTGGCGCAAGGCAAGGCGATATCCACCGGCACTGACCATGGCTGCTGGCCTTCGAGATAGGTGAGGCCAAACTCGCGGGCGTAGTCGGCCACCCGGCCGTGGGCACGCTCTTTGATGTCGATCAGGCGGGCCAGTTTTTCTTTGGTGAAGCCCGCCTCGTCAACGACGGTGCCGTTGGAGTCGGAGGCGGTGACCACCCGCGCGCCAAGCTCCATCGCTTTCTCAATGGCGTATTGCGCGACGTTGCCGGAGCCGGAGACCGCCACGCGAGCGCCTTCGAAGCCGAGGCCGTGACGTTTGAGCATTGCTTCGGTGAAGTAGATCAGGCCGTAACCGGTGGCTTCCGGACGGATCAGGCTGCCGCCGAAGGAGAGGCCTTTACCGGTGAAGACGCAGGCGCTGTTGTTAGAGAGTTTGCGCATCATGCCGGCCATAAAGCCGACCTCGCGGCCGCCGACGCCGATATCGCCCGCCGGTACGTCGGTATCCGGGCCAAGATGGCGATAGAGCTCGGTCATCAGCGCCTGGCAGAAGCGCATCACTTCGCCATCGCTCTTGCCCTTAGGATCGAAATCGCTGCCGCCTTTCCCGCCGCCCATCGGCAGGGTGGTCAGGGCGTTTTTGAAGGTCTGCTCGAAGCCAAGGAATTTGAGAATCGACAGATTCACCGACGGATGGAAGCGCATCCCGCCCTTATACGGGCCGATGGCCGAGTTGAACTGCACGCGCCACGCGCGGTTGACCTGGACCTGATTGCGGTCGTCCACCCACACCACGCGGAACTGGATCACGCGCTCCGGTTCCACCAGACGTTCCAGCAAAGCAAGCTGACGATAGCGCGGATTTTCCTCAAGGAAAGGCCACAGGGTGGTCATGACCTCCCGGACGGCTTGAGCAAATTCGGTTTGATGAGGATCGCGCTGTTGAACGCGGGTGAGAAAGCCTTCCAGAGTGCACGTCTGATCCATAGATATAAGTTCCCCTTATGGTTGTGGTTGCGTGTATTTATTATGATTCGGTCCTTGAAAAAACCGATTTTCCGACTATAACACCGCTAATCCTTAGGCAAGCAAGGAAAAATTAAGCCGTCAGCAAAATTTATAATTGCCCGCCCGTCATAACTAAAAACGATGACGAGGCGGCGAGCGGATCAGCGGGGACAAAGGGACGGGCGCTGGGCGATAAAGGCGTGCAGGAGGGGGATATCGGCCGGGGCGAGATCGAGGGTTAAGGCGTCGGCAGGAAGGCACCAGCGCAGCTGGCTGTGATAGTGGGCCAGCGGCGCGCCCTGAAAGTTCGGTACCCACCAGGCGTGCAGATGGATCTGGCGACCGGAGACTTCCCGCTGATGGCTGGCGATATAGCATGCCGGGTGGGCGATGATGCCCATCTCCTCCCGCAGCTCCCGGGCCAGCGCCTGCGGCTGGCTTTCACCCGACTCCACTTTGCCGCCGGCGAATTCCCACATTCCCGGCTGGTCGGCGTGGGGCGGGCGCTGGGCCAGCAGAATTTTGCCATCCTGTTCAATAATGGCGGCGACAACTTCAATCATTTTTAGCATAAGCATCAACGTTAATATGACCAAACTGGCCTATTATCACCGCCATAGACCTTCACTGACAACCGCCAACTCTGCTGGAGACCCCCGTGCTTGATAGCCACTTGCATCCTCGCCTCAAACCTCTGCTTAACGCTGCCGCCGGCGCGCTTGACCGCCCGGGTATTTCGCCAGACGGGCTGACGCTGCTCGGTTTTGCCATCGGCGCGCTGGCTCTGCCATTTCTGGCATTAGGGTGGTATGGCGCGGCGCTGGCGGCCATTCTTCTCAACCGCCTGCTGGACGGCCTGGACGGCGCCCTGGCGCGGCGGCGCGGGCTTAGCGACGCCGGCGGTTTTCTCGATATCTCACTGGATTTTCTCTTCTATGCCCTGGTGCCGTTCGGTTTTATCCTGGCGGATCCGCAAAATAACGCCCTGGCGGGCGGCTGGCTGCTGTTTGCCTTTATCGGCACCGGCAGCAGCTTTCTCGCCTTTGCCGCGCTGGCGGCAAAGCACCAGATCGCCAATCCCGGCTATGCCCATAAATCGCTGCACTATCTCGGGGGGCTGACGGAGGGGACGGAGACTATCCTGCTGTTTGTCCTCAGCTGCTTGTTTCCGGCGCATTTCGCCTGGCTGGCGTGGCTGTTTGGCGCGCTATGCTGGCTGACGACGGCGACGCGTATCGCCAGCGGCTACCGGACCTTAAAGCGGGTGGCGTGAGCGGAAAATCGCGCGTCGCCGGCAGGGTGTGACGCGTTACTGACTGCTTTCCGGGCCGCGTTCTCCGCGGGCGACCGGATTGTGCGGGTTGCTGCTCCATTCGTACCAGCCGCCGTCATAGACGGCGACGTGCGGCCAGCCCATGGCCCGGGCATACATGAAGGTTTCGGAGGCCCGCCAGCCGGTTCCGCAATAGAACGCCACCTGCTGGTCAGGCAGGATGTTCCACTGGCGCCACAGGGCGGCGATATCGTCGGCGCTGCGCATGGTGCCGTCCGGGTTATGGAAGTCTTCCATGTGCGTGGAGTCGCTT
Organism: Klebsiella sp. C360; assembly: GCF_048822415.1. Taxonomy (NCBI): domain Bacteria; kingdom Pseudomonadati; phylum Pseudomonadota; class Gammaproteobacteria; order Enterobacterales; family Enterobacteriaceae; genus Klebsiella; species Klebsiella sp. C360. The sequence goes on along the minus strand of NZ_JBMEZZ010000001.1, from coordinate 256,846 downwards.
CCGGCATGGCCCCAGCGGGCGCCGGCGATGTCGCCCTTCGGTTTGATATAGCTGTAGCCGCTGGTGGTGCCGATAAACTCCGGCCACGAGCGGACGCTGACCAGCGAGGCGTCCTGGCGGTGCAGCAGACCGCGGGCCTGCCCGGTATCCAGCATCAGCTGCGGCTGGCCGGGGATCGGCGCGCCAAAATCCGGCGCCGGCTGCGGCGTCGGCGGCATGCCGCGCGCCACAGGCAGACCGGCGTCGGACCAGGTCTGCCAGCCGCCGTCCAGCAGGCGCACGTCTTTGACGCCGGCGTACAGCATGATCTGCGCCACCCGCGCCGCGGCGTAGACGTCGCGACCGTAGAGGATCACCGTGGTGTCATGGCGGATGCCGTGCTTCGCCAGCATCGCCTTCAGCTGCGCATCGGACACTTTATTCCAAAGGGGTTCGCTCTCCACCTCATTGGTGTCGATATAGCCCGCGCCCGGGATATGGCTCAGCAGATAGAACTTCGGCGCTCCCCAGGCGGCCTCAAACACCTTCCAGTCGCCGGCCGGGGCGGCAGCCACGCTTTTCCCTTGCTGCAGATCGTGCAGCCACTGCGGGTAGACCAGCTGTTCAAAGTGCGGCAGCTTTTGCAGACGGTCGCCCTGGCTCAGAGCGTCGCTCAGGACGTTGAGCCGGGTGAAGCCCGCTTGTTTCAGTCGCGCCGCGACGCTGGCGTTATCCTCAGGACTGCCGTACAGCGCGATGGGGGTATCGGGCTGGAGCTGGTGCTGCTTAGCCCAGCCCTGGAGCTGCTCGTCGCTCATGGCGCCGAGCCAGCGGGCGGAAAGGTTCAGCGCCTGCGGCTCATGCCCTTCCGGGCCGTTGACGTGCTGCGGCCAGCCGTTGTAATAAGCGCTCAGGCGGGTGTCGATGGCCACGCCGTGCTGCTGTTGCAGGTGGGAGAGGGTGAGCGCTGGCATGGTTTCAGCGGCGCAGGTGGTGGTAGCAGCAAGCCCCATGAGCAGGGCGAGTGCGGTCAATTGAGAAACACGTTTCATCGAAATGCCCGACGGTAAAAAGTGGAGGGCGTATTCTCCGCTTGCCTGGCGTTGATTTCTTTGCGGTAACGCAGGTTTGCACGCTATTGTGCTTCATTGCCAGCGCTCCATCGCCAGGCACCGCCCCGTCGGCGGACAGTCCTCGCGATCGTGGGTCACCAGGATCGCCGGAATGGCCTGGCGGGCCAGTTCCTCAAATACCCAGCGGCGGAACGCGGTGCGCAGGGTAGCATCCAGGCGGCTGAAGGGCTCATCCAGCAGCAGCGCCTCGGGGCGCGCCAGCAGGGCGCGCAGCAGACTCACCCGCGCCCGCTGTCCGCCGGAGAGCGTGGCCGGGTCGCGCGCGGCGAATCCATGCAGCCCGGCGCGACTGAGCGCCTGCTCCACCGCGGCTTTACGCGCCTCGCCGCGTACGGTTTCCGGTAGCGCCAGCTGTAAATTTTGCCCGACGCTGAAATGGTCGAACAGCAACGGGTCCTGAAACAGGATGCCGATGCGCCGGCGCTCCGTCGGCAGCGTATCGCAGCGCCGATCGTTGAGCCATAGCTCGCCCTCGGCGCGGAAGTCGCCGGCCAGAGCGCCAATCATCCATGCAAACAGCGTCGATTTTCCGCTGCCGGAAGGGCCCATCAGCGTCAGCACTTCACCCGGGGCCACCGAGAAGGCGACCTCCCGCAGCAGCGGCTGACGTTTCACGCTCAGGGTCAAATGGTTTACGGTTAGCACTAGCGAAGTCCTCGTCGATAGCGGCCCGCCAGCCAGGCCAGCAGGGCCGTCAGGGTAAAGCATACCGCCGGCAGCAGTAATTGCCATAGCGCCTGGGCGGCAAGCGTCTGCGCCTCGCCGCCGCTGCTGAGCGCCACCGCCTGGCTGGTGAGCGTCGGGATACGGCCTGCCCCCAGCCATAGCGTTGGCAGATACTGCGCAATGCTCACCGAGAAGCCCACCGCCAGGGCGGTCAGCAGCGGGCGGGTCAGCGAGGGCAGGGTCAGCAGCCAGAAAATACGCGTGGGATCCCAGCCGAGCGTGCGGGCGATCACCGCCATCCGCGGATCGCGCTGGCGCCAGGCCGGGCGCAAAATAAACAGCATCCACGGCACCACCCACAGCAGATGGCCCCACAGGACGGTCCACCATTCGCCGTCTAGCCAGGCGTACAGGGCCAGCCGGTACTGGCCGTCGGCCAGCGGCAGGGCCGGCAGCACCAGCGGCAGCCAGACCCAGCCATCTCTCCGCGCCGGGCCGCAGGCCAGCCACAGCAGGCAGACGGCCGCGCCGAGGGCGCAGGCCGCCAGCGCCAGACCAAGGCTGTTAATCAATGCCTCGGTCTGCGGCGGCGCCGAGCGCGCCAGCCCCGCCAGCAATAGCGCGCACAGCAGGCCGCTCAGCGGCAGGGCACTCGCCAGCAGGCGGCCGGGCAGGGCGTGAGGATGGGGATGCCGAACGCCGCGCAGATCGGGCAGACGTCGACGCTGTAGCCGCCATCCGCCCCAGGCGACCAGCGCCAGCCCGCCGAGGATCGCCAGCAGCAGCAGGCTGGCCAGCGCCCCTTTCGCCTGCTGCAGGTCATCGCCCTGGCTTAACCAGTGCCACGCCAGCACGGCGAGGGTGGGCGGATTGCCGGGCCCCAGCACCAGGGCGACGTCTACCGTCGACAGGCTCCAGGCCGCGGCGGCCAGCAGCACCATGCCGAGGGCGGGCAGCAACCCAGGCAGCACCAGCCAGCGCAGGCACTGCCAGCGGCCGTAGCCGAGGCTCTTTAGCGCTGTCGCCTGGTCGGCGAGGCGCGCCTCCCCCAGCAGGCCGTAGATCACCCACAGCACAAAGGCGCTCTCTTTCAGGGCCATCGTCAGGCCAAGCCCGATGCCGTACCGGTCGACCGGCGGCGTCAAAAACGGCAGCCGCTGCCAGATCCAGCCGCCTTCGGCAAACAGCAGCAGCGCCGCCGTCGCCAGGGCTAGATGGGGCACCGCCAGCAGCAAGGGCAGGCGGGAAGCCAGTCGCCGCCAGCGGGCCGAAGGCCAGAGGGCGGCGACGATGGTCAGGGCGATCAGTAACGCGCCGCCGACGGACAGCAGCGTGGAAACAAGGGTGGCGGCCAGCGCCTGGCCCAGCTGCGGGTCGGCGAACAGCGCCCGCCAGTGGACCGGGGAGAGCGCCGGCCACACCAGCCCTGCGGCGGCGGGGAATAAGGGCAGATAGATTGCCGCCATCGTCCCCCAGGCCAGCAGGATCAGTGGGTACCGTAGCGGCGCAGCCATTCCTGCTCCAGTGCGTCAACCCACGCCGCGTGCGGCTCGGCAAGCACCGGCGGCAGATCCTGCGGCAGGGTGGCCGCCAGCGCCTGTCGCTGCTTGTCAGGTAGACGCTGCGGGTCCAGAACGCTTGGATCGCCCCAGACGGCGGCATCCGCCTTGCGCAATTGCGCCTCAGGGGAGAGCAGGAAATTGGCCACCACTTTGGCAGCGGCGACGGCGCGCGCGTTGGCCGGAATAGTCACGAAATGGACGTTGCCGAGGGTCCCTCCGGTAAAGCCGAAGCTGTAGCTGTCCGCCGGTAACTCCCCGCTGGCGGCCTTCTGCCGGGCATGGAGCGGATTAAACGTCAGCGACAGGCGGAGGATACCCTGGTTGAGCATGGCGTCCATCCGCGCCGGCGACGCCGGGAAATCCTTGCCCGCCCGCCATAGCGCCGGGTGCAGCGCATCGAGATAGCGCCACAGCGGGGCGGTGACCGCCGCGAAAGTCGCCGTCTGCGGCGGCTGGCGCAGGGCGGCAGGCTGGTCGGTGAGGGCGATCAGCAGCTGCTCCAGCAGGGCGGTACCGGTGAAGTCCGGTGGCCGCGGGTAGGTTACGCTGCCCGGATGGGCTCTGGCGAAGTCCAGCAGCGCCTGCGGGCTGGTGGGAGGCTGCGGGGTTTGTTCGCGGCGGGCGATAAACGTCAGCTGGGCGCTGCCCCACGGCGACTCGGCGCCCTCGGTGGCGACAGAAAAATCTTCCTGAACCGGCTTTTGCCGATCGACATAGCGCCAGTTGGGCAGCGATTCGGCCCAGCCGGTGAGCAGCAGGTTGGCCTGTTTTAGGGTGTGAAAGTTTTCGCCGTTGATCCACAGCAAATCCACCGAACCGCCGCGGCGACGGCCAGCCTGCGCCTCAGTCTGGATGCGTTTCACCGCGTCGGCGGCGTCGGCGATGGGGACAATACGCAGGTCGATCGCGTAGTGTCGTTTGACCTCCTCGCTGACCCACGTCAGATAGCGGTTAACGGCCGGGTCGCCGCCCCAGGCGTTAAACCAGACGGTCTGGCCACGGGCTTCCGTCTGGGTCTGCCGCCAGCTGTCGTCGGCATTCACCACCAGCGGCCAGAGCAGCAGCAGGTACAGACAGAGGCTGAAATCACGCAAACGGCGCATCGTTACTCCTTATTATGCGGGGAAGAGGGGGGTATCTTGCACAGCCCCTGGGCCGGGATCGCCATCGCGGCGTTGAACCGCGCTGATAAATTTTGCAGGCCAATCAGGGCGGTCAGCTCGGTGAGCGCCCGGGCGTCAAAATGCGCCGTCATCGCGCTGCGCAGGGCATCATCCACCTCCGGCGGCGTCTGACTGGCGGCTTCGGCATAGGTCAGCGCCAGACGCTCTTGCTCGCTAAACAGCGTACTGTTGCGCCAGTCGGCGACCGACAGCAGTTTGTCGCGACCTCCGCTCCGCGCCGCGAGGGTCATGCTGGTGATATCGATGCAGAATTCGCAGTGGCACAGCTGGGCGATGCGGGCGCTGACCAGCGAGCGCAGCACCGGATCCAGTGGCGAGCGGCGGCGTTCAATATAGCCGACGAACAGCGAGACCAGGTAAAACAGCCACGGGATCCGTCCCCACCAGCGAATGGGGCTCAGCACCTGGCCGTAATGACGACGGTGCAGCCAGGCCTGCGGACGAAGGATCAGAGGGACAGTATCCAGCGGGGGTAAGCTCATGGCGACGATCTCTTATGACGTTCACGGTAAATATTTTTGGCGATGGAGATGACCACCGCCAGGGCAAAAAGCAGCGAAAGGCCAGTGGCCAGCCAGAAGGCGCCTCCGGTCAGCAGGCTCCCGGCCCAGGAATAGACGATGGTCGCCGGCAGCTGTCCCACGCCGGTGGCCAGCATAAAGGGCCAGAAGCGCAGCGAAGTCAGTCCGGCGGCATAGCTGACCGGATCAAAAGGGACAAACGGCAGCAGGCGACAGACCAGGATCGTCTGCGGGCCAAAGCGGGCGAAATAGCCGTCGACGCTGCGCAGCACTGTGCGGCCGGTGAGTTTCTCCACCACCTCGCGCCCCAGCGCTCTGGCGATGCAGAAGCAGAGCCCGGCGCCGACCATGGCGCTGAACCACGACAGCGCGCCGCCCCAGAAGGCGCCGAACAGCGCGGCGTTCGCCAGGGTGATCAGGAAGGCCGGCAGCGGGGCGACGATCGCCTGGAGGATCATCAGCGCAAAAGAGACCAGCGCCGCCTGCGCCCCCCAGGCGGCGATAAAGTCTTTAACATGCTGGGGATCCAGCGACGCTAGCGCCGTCAGGCTGTGCTGCAGAAAGGCTCGCCCGCCGGGGAACCACAGCCAGGCGGCCAGAGCGGCAACGGCCACCACGGCGAGGGCCAGCCGGGCGCGGCGCAGGTGACGGCGATCAGGTCGGGTCATGGCGCACCTCCTCGCCGGGCGTTGCCACACGGCGGGCGCGGGCAAACCGTTTGCCCATCTGCACCAGGGCAAACAGCAGCCCACCAGCGAGGCTCAGCTTGAGCGCTAAGGCGAAGGTCGCCCCCTCGCGAGCCAGTTCGCTGGCCATCACCGAATAGATCACCAGGCCCGGCAGGGTGGTCACGGCGGAGATCAAGGTAAAAGGCCAGAAGGGGATCGCCGTCAGGCCGTAGGCGTAATTCTGAATGTTGTAGGGAAAGAGCGGCACCAGGCGGGTGAGGATCAGAAAATCGTTGCCGCTGCGGGCGATACCGCGCTCAATGGCCTGGAAGACGGCGGTATGGCCCACATAGCGCTGCAGCAGATCGCGCCCAAGCCAGCGGGCGATCAAAAACGACAGCGAAGAGGCGACAGTGGCGGCGGCAAACGAGAGCAGAGAGCCGGTCAGCGGGCCGAAGAGTATTCCGCCGGCGATCACCAGCAGGCTGCCGGGGATCAGGCACAGGGTGGCAATGATAAACAGCGCTGCATAGACCAGATAGCCCCAGGCGCCCTGATGGCGCAGGGTCTCCTGCAGCAGATGCAGGTGAGTCAGCAGATCGTGGAGACCGACGCGGTGGCTGATAACGGCCAGCGTGGCCGCCAGCGCGATGAGTCCCAGCCCTTTACCAATGGCCGGATGATGGCTTCTTTTTCATGAAGGGGTCTCCTGTACAGCCTGGACGCAGTGGACATTAAAAAGTGCGCGCGACAGTATCCTGTTCAGACGACGGCCACAATGGTTTACCGTCGCTTTGTTGATTTTGCTCAGGAAATTCTGCCCCCCGCGCGGCGGGAGGCAGGTCAGGACGTGGCTTACGGCCGGAAGGTGGCCCACACCGGCGCGTGGTCGGACGGTTTTTCCATTCCGCGGATCTCATAATCGATTCCGGTCTCCACGCAGCGCTGGGCCAGAGGCTGGCTGGCCAGCAGCAGGTCGATGCGCAGCCCGCGGTTATCGTCGAAGCCTTTGGAACGGTAATCAAACCACGAGAAGTGCTCCTGATTGTCCGGGTTAGCCTGACGCCAGGTATCCACCAGGCCCCAGCCCAGCAGGCGGTCCATCCATTCCCGCTCTTCCGGCAGGAAGGAACATTTGCCGGTGCGCAGCCAGCGTTTGCGGTTCTCTTCACCGATACCGATGTCGAGATCGGTAGGGCTGATGTTCATATCGCCCATGATCAGCACCGGATTCTCTTTATTGAGCTCGGTCTCCAGATAGTTCTGCAGATTCTGATAGAACGCCGCTTTGGCCGGGAATTTGGTCTCATGATCGCGGCTTTCACCTTGCGGGAAATAACCATTAATCACCGTAACGTTACCGAACGGCGACGGGATCTCGGCCATGATGATGCGGCGCTGAGCCTCTTCGCCATCGTCCGGGAAACCGCGGCGGACGGCAATCGGCGTCTCTTTGGTCAGCAGAGCGACGCCATAATGGCCTTTCTGGCCGTGATAAAAGACGTTATAGCCGAGTCTGGCGACCTCTTCGAGAGGGAACATATCGTCGTGAACTTTGGTTTCCTGCAGGCCAATCACGTCCGGCTGGTGCTTTTCGACGATGGCGGCCAGTTGGTGTGGGCGGGCGCGCAGGCCGTTGATATTAAAAGAGACGAATTTCATAGTCGCTGCCACTGTGCAAGGTGAATAGTGCAGGGATGGTAGCAGAAATTCGCCAGGCTGGCTGCCATCCGATGCGTCATTCTGCCAATCGCTGCGCATGAGCGTGCCGTGGGTGCCCCTTTTGCGGGCACGCCGCGCCAAAAAAGGGCAAATAGCTACGATAAATTTCGCAGAAGATCACAATTACAGAATTATATCTTACCTTTGCATAACTTATCTTCTTTAATCACTGTTCATCCCCCTGCATCGGATACTTATTCACTAAGTATGCATTTTATGTGAATAGCGCCAGGTTGTAACTCATTGATATTGCGTTATCTCATCCGGTTTATGCATTTTTATCGCTGGCTGGCACGAACCGTGCAATCTACATTTACAGCGTAATAACTCATATTTATTAACATTATTGCTACTTTTAATTTACCGGAAGAGGTCGATATGTCTCAGTCAATTACGCGTAACCACTTTGATGAATGGATGATGCCGGTCTACGCGCCAGCGGCTTTTATTCCGGTGCGGGGCGCCGGGTCGCGGCTGTGGGATCAGCAGGGCAAAGAGTATATCGATTTTGCCGGAGGCATCGCCGTAAACGCGCTGGGGCATGCGCATCCGCGGCTGGTGCAGGCCCTCACCGATCAGGCTGGCAAGTTCTGGCATACCGGCAATGGCTATACCAATGAGCCGATCCTGCGTCTGGCCAAAATGCTTATCGATGCCACCTTCGCCGACCGGGTCTTCTTCTGTAACTCCGGGGCCGAGGCCAATGAGGCGGCGCTCAAGCTGGCGCGTAAATATGCCCACGATCGCTTTGGCAGCGAGAAAAGCGGCATTGTCGCCTTCCAGAACGCCTTCCACGGGCGGACGCTGTTCACCGTTTCGGCAGGCGGTCAGCCGGCCTACTCCCGGGATTTTGCCCCGCTGCCGCCGCAGATCCAGCATGCGGTGTTTAACGATCTCGCGTCGGCAAAGGCCTTAATCAATGACCAAACCTGCGCGGTGATCGTCGAGCCGGTGCAGGGCGAAGGCGGCGTGGTGCCGGCCAGCGTCGAGTTTTTACGCGGCCTGCGCCAGCTTTGCGACCAGCACAACGCCCTGCTGATTTTCGATGAAGTGCAGACCGGGGTCGGGCGCACCGGCGAACTGTATGCCTATATGCACTACGGCGTGACCCCCGATGTGCTGACCACCGCCAAAGCGCTGGGCGGCGGCTTCCCCATCGGCGCGCTGCTGGCGACAGAGGCCTGCGCCAGCGTGATGACCGTCGGCACCCACGGCACCACCTACGGCGGTAACCCGCTGGCGGGGGCGGTGGCCGGCGAGCTGCTGTCGATCGTCAATACCCCGGAAGTGCTCTCCGGCGTCAGACAGCGCCATCAGTGGTTTTGCGAACGCCTGCAGGCGATCAACGCCCGCTATGGTCTGTTCAAGGAGATCCGCGGCCTGGGGCTGCTGATCGGCTGCGTGCTGAACGACGCCTGGGCCGGGAAGGCGAAAACCCTCAGCAACCTGGCGGCGGAAGAGGGTGTGATGATCCTGATCGCCGGCGCCAACGTGGTGCGTTTCGCGCCGGCGCTGAACGTAAGTGAAGAAGAGGTGAACAGCGGGCTGGATCGCGTCGAGCGGGCCTGCGCGCGATTCCTGGCGGGAGTTTCATCATGATGGTTATTCGACCGGTGGAGCCGGGCGATCTGCCCGGGCTGCTGAAGCTGGCGGCGGAGACCGGCGGCGGGCTGACCTCGCTGCCGGTGGATGAAGCCACCCTCGCGGCGCGGATCGCCCGCTCACAGCAAACCTGGCGCGGCGAGCTGCCGAAAAGCGAGCAGGGCTATGTCTTTGTGCTGGAAGAGAGCGAGAGCGGCGCAGTGGTGGGCATCTGCGCGATAGAGGTGGCGGTGGGGCTCAACGATCCCTGGTACAACTACCGGGTCGGCACCCAGGTCCATGCCTCGAAGGAGCTTAACGTCTATCAGGCGCTGCCGACGCTGTTTCTCAGTAACGACCACACCGGCAGCAGCGAGCTGTGTACCCTGTTCCTCGACCCGCAGTGGCGCAAAGAGGGTAATGGCTATCTGCTGTCGAAATCGCGCTTCTTATTTATGGCCGCCTTTCGCGAGCGCTTTAATGAGAAGGTGGTTGCCGAGATGCGCGGGGTGATTGACGAGCACGGCTATTCCCCGTTCTGGGAGAGCCTGGGCAAACGCTTTTTCGCCATGGAGTTTTCCCGCGCCGACTACCTGTGCGGCACCGGACAGAAGGCTTTCATTGCCGCCCTGATGCCCAAGCACCCGCTGTATATCGATTTCCTCACCCCCGAGGCGCAGGCGGTGATCGGCAAGGTCCACCCGCAGACCGCCCCGGCCCGGACGGTGCTGGAGAAAGAGGGGTTCCGCTACCTGAACTACATCGATATTTTCGACGGCGGCCCGACCCTGGAGTGCGATATTGACCGGGTGCGGGCGATCCGCAAAAGCCGTCTGGTGACCACCGAGGCCGGCGAAACGCCGCCCGGCGACGGGCCGCTGTGCCTGGTGGCGAACGAACAGTACCACCAGTTCCGCGCCCTGCTGGTGCATGCCGACCCGGATGGCGACACCCTGACCCTCAGCGCCCGCGAGCTGGATATGCTGAAGTGTCATGCCGGCGACCAGGTGCGCATGGTGCGCCTGATCCCTGAGGAGAAAACCGCATGAGTCTGTGGATTAACGGCGAGTGGCGGCCCGGCGATGGGCCGCGCTTCAGCAAACAGGATCCGGTCAACCTGAAGGTTGTCTGGCAGGGAGAGGCGGCGGACGCCGGGCAGGTCGCCGAGGCGGTGGCGGCTGCCCGCCAGGCGTTCCCGGCCTGGGCGCGGCTGCCGTTTGCCGACCGCCAGGTCATCGTCGAAAAGTTTGCCGCGCTGCTGGAGGCCAGCAAGGCGGAGCTGACGGCGATTATCGGCGCCGAGACCGGAAAGCCGCGCTGGGAGGCGGCCGGGGAAGTGACGGCGATGATCAACAAGGTGGCGATCTCGGTGAAGGCGTACCACACCCGCACCGGCGAACAGCACAGCGATCTGCCCGATGGCGCCGCGACGCTGCGTCACCGGCCGCATGGCGTGCTGGCGGTCTTTGGCCCCTATAACTTTCCCGGCCATCTGCCGAACGGGCATATCGTGCCAGCGCTGCTGGCGGGCAATACCGTGGTGTTTAAACCCAGCGAACTCACCCCGCACAGTGGCGAAGCGGTGGTGAAGCTGTGGGAGCAGGCCGGCCTGCCCGCCGGGGTGCTCAACCTGCTGCAGGGCGGTCGGGAAACCGGCGAGGCGCTCAGCGGCCAGGCGGATATCGACGGGCTGCTGTTTACCGGCAGCTCGACCACCGGTTTTCATCTGCATCGCCAGCTGGCCGGACAGCCGCAGAAGATCCTCGCGCTGGAGATGGGCGGCAATAACCCGCTGATCGTCGACGATCCGCGGGACGTCGATGCCGCGGTGCATCTGACCATCCAGTCCGCCTTTATTACCGCCGGCCAGCGCTGCACCTGCGCCCGGCGTCTGCTGGTCCGGCGCGGAGAGGCGGGAGATGCTTTCCTCTCCAGGCTGGTGACGGTGAGCCAACGGCTGATCCCCGCGGCGTGGGACGCCGAGCCGCAGCCGTTTCTCGGCGGGCTTATCTCTGAACAGGCCGCGCAGAAAGTGCATCAGGCCTGGCTGCAGCGGATCGCCGCTGGCGCAGCCACCCTACTGGAGCCGCGCTTATTGCAGGCCGGGACGTCGCTGCTGACGCCGGGGATTGTCGACATGAGCGACGTGGCCCAGGTCGAGGATGAAGAGGTGTTCGGCCCGCTGCTTGGCGTCTGGCGCTACGACACTTTCGAGGAGGCGATTGCCCTGGCCAATGCCACCCGCTTCGGGCTCTCCTGCGGGTTAATTTCCCCGGAACGGGAGAAGTTCGATCGGCTGCTGCTCGAGGCGCGGGCCGGGATAGTCAACTGGAACAAACCGCTGACCGGGGCGGCGAGTACTGCGCCGTTCGGCGGCACCGGGGCCTCTGGCAATCATCGCCCCGGGGCCTGGTATGCCGCCGATTATTGCGCCTGGCCGATGGCCAGTCTCGAATCGCCGACCCTGACGCTGCCCGCCAGTCTCAATCCAGGGCTCGACTTTCGGGCCGGGGAGGCGTCATGACCGCCCGCGAAGTCAACTTTGACGGTCTGCCCGGACTGACCCATCACTACGCCGGGCTCTCCTTTGGCAATGAGGCCTCCACCCGGCACCGCTTTCGGGTGTCGAACCCGCAGCTGGCGGCAAAGCAGGGGCTAAAAAAAATGAAAGCCCTCGCCGACGCCGGCTATCCGCAGGCGGTGATCCCCCCTCAGGAGCGGCCCAACGTGCCGCTCCTGCGTCAGCTGGGCTTTAGCGGCAGCGATGAACAGGTGGTGGCTCGCGCGGCTCAGCAGGATCCGGATCTGCTGTCGGCGGTGAGTTCGGCCTCGGCGATGTGGGTGGCCAACGCTGCGACGGTCTGTCCCTCCGCCGATTCGCTGGATGGCCTGGTACACCTGACGGTGGCGAATCTGCAGGATAAATTCCACCGCGCCAGCGAAGCCCCCACCACCGGGGCGTTGCTGCAGGCGATCTTCCCGGACCGCACGCGATTTGCCATCCATCCGGCGCTGCCTGCCTCGGCATGGTTTGGCGACGAAGGGGCGGCGAACCATAACCGTCTCGGCGGCGAATATGGCGCCCCCGGCGTTCAGCTCTTTGTCTATGGCCGCCGCCGGGGAAGCGAAGAGGCGCCGCGTCGCTATCCGGCGCGGCAAACCCTTGAGGCCAGCCAGGCGGTGGCGCGCCTTAACCAGGTCAATCCCCGCCAGCTGATCTTCGCCCGCCAGCATCCGGCGGTGATCGACATGGGGGTTTTTCATAACGATGTCATCGCGGTGAGCAATCGTCAGGTCCTGTTCTGCCATGAGCAGGCCTTTGCCGACCAGAACGCGGTTTTGCAGCAGCTGGCGCAGCAGGTGCCGGGCTTCACCCCGCTGGTGGTTCCCGCCAGCCGGGTCACGGTGGAAGAGGCGGTTGCCACCTATCTGTTCAACAGCCAGCTGTTGAGCCGGGCGGACGGCAGCATGGCGCTGATTCTGCCCCAGGAAGCCCAGGCGCATCCGGGCGTGTGGAACTATCTCAATGAGCTGCTGGCCGGGGATAACCCCATCGCCGCGCTGCAGGTTTTTGATCTGCGCGAGAGTATGGCCAACGGCGGCGGTCCGGCGTGCCTGCGCCTGCGGGTAGTGTTGACGGCCGAGGAGTATCAGGCGGTCAATCCGCACGTCCTGATGAACGATACGCTGTTTGCCACCCTCAATGATTGGGTGGATCGCTACTATCGCGATCGTCTCACCCAGGCCGACCTCGCCGACCCCCAGCTGCTGCGGGAAGGGCGCGACGCGCTGGATCGGTTGACCCAGATCCTGCAGCTCGGTTCGGTTTATCCATTTCAGCAATAAGGGGGCGCGGTGGAACACTTTCTGGCATTAACCCTGGCGGGGCGTTTGCCCCATCACTTTCACGGCGAGACGGCCCATTTTCGCTGGCACTGGCTTGGGGAGGGGATCCTTGAGCTGACGCCGCATGCGCGCTGCGAGCGCGGGCTGGTGCTCTCCTGCGCCATCCATGGCAACGAAACGGCGCCGGTGGAGATTGTCGACCGGCTGGTGCAGCGGCTGGTTCGGGAGGAACTCCCCCTGCGCTGGCGGCTGCTGGTGATCGTCGGTAACCCGCCGGCGCTGCGGGCGAATAAACGCTATCTGCACAGCGATATGAACCGGATGTTTGGCGAGCGCTGGCGGCAATTCCCGGCCAGCGAGGAGACGCAGCGGGCGCAGCGGCTGGAGCAGGCGGTGGGCCGCTTCTATCGCGACCACGATGGTCCGCGCTGGCACCTCGATCTGCATACCGCGATCCGCGGGTCGCTGCATCCGCGCTTCGGGGTGCTCCCGGCCCGCGATACGCCCTGGGAGGAGGATTTTCTTCACTGGCTGGGCGGCGCCGGGCTGGAGGCGTTGGTGTTTCATCGCCAGCCAGGCGGGACCTTCACCCACTTCAGCTGCGAGCGGTTCGCGGCGCTGGCCTGCACCCTTGAGCTGGGCAAAGCGCTGCCGTTGGGGGAAAACGATCTGACGCAGTTTGCCGCCGCCGAGGGGGCTATCTCCCGGCTGCTGGTGGGGGATCTGGCCATTGCCGACGGCCCGGCGCCGTTGCGCTACCGGGTGGTGCAGCAGATCACCCGCCATAGCGATGATTTCCGTCTGCATATGGCGGATCGGACGCTGAACTTCACCCCCTTCGCCCCAGGCACGCTGCTGGCGGAGGAGGGGGAGATGCGGTATGTGGTGGGGACAGAGCCGGAGTATGTTCTGTTTCCCAATCCGGCGGTGGCGAGGGGGCTGCGCGCTGGCCTGATGCTGGAAAAATTACCCTGAGGGCAAGCCGTCCGCCGGGCGGCCTGCTTAATTTCGCGCGTCGTTTTACATCTTCTTATTTTTTTGTGCGCCAGTGTAAATTTGCAGATTATTCCTGGTAAAATGCTTTGTTTTTAATCTCTCCTCCTTTATACTCTCCATAATTTCTCTGCAAAACAGTAGGTTATTTATTTTTTATTGCAATTCCTCGTTCAAATTCCTTATTTTCTCCATAATTGGTGAGAAACTGTTTTTTACACTTTCATTGTTTTACTCTTGCTCTGACTAATTGACGATTAACGTCGTAAAGTTAATCTCGTCAACACGGCAACGCGCCGTAAGAATAACGTAAAGTAAGGATTGAATGATGAAGAAACTCACTGCACTGTTTGTTGCCTCTACTCTGGCTCTGGGCGCGGCTAACCTGGCTCACGCCGCCGATACCACCACCGCGCCGAGCGACAGCAAGCCGATGATGATGCATCATAAAGGCGGCCCGGGTCAGCATGACATGATGTTTAAAGGCCTCAACCTGACCGATGCGCAGAAGCAGCAGATCCGCGACATCATGAAGAGCCAGCGCGAAAACATGAAGCGTCCGTCCCTTGACGAACGCCGCGCGATGCACGAGCTGATCGCTAGCGATACCTTCGACAAGGCGAAAGCGGAAGCGCAGATCGATAAGATGGAGGCGCAGCATAAAGCGATGGCGCTGTCCCGCCTGGAAACGCAGAACAAGATCTACAACATTCTGACCCCAGAGCAGAAAAAACAGTTCAATGCCAATTTTGAGAAGCATCTGACAGAACGCAACGCGCCGGCAGGTAAAATGCCTGCACCCGCTGAATAATGTAGCGTACTGAATCAAGACCGCCGGTCTTGCCCAATAATGCCATCAGGCGTTGGGCAGGGCCGGCGGTTTTTTCTTTCTGGCTTCTCAGCTAAGCGGGTGCAGCGGGTAGTTGCCGCTGAGCAGAGGCTTACAGAGAATTTTGTAACCATCCTGGTCGAATCCGGCGGGCAGGCGGGTGAGCTCAGCGGCCTGGTCGAGCGAGTCGACGGCCCCCAGCCACAGCCAGTTATGAATGACATGATACTGCGTCATATCAGGGCCGCGCTCCTCCAGCGCCACCGGTCCTGCCCAAGGCCAGCACACCAGCTGCAGCTTGCTCATCTGCGCCAGCAGACGCTGGCGGTGCGCCTCCACGCTCTCCTTTCCACAGCAGGCGCCGGCGCAGCGGCCCAGCGCGGATCGAAAGCAGGCGCGGCCGCGGCTGAGCGGCTCCAGACCGAGCAGGCCATAACAGAGGCGCTGTTCGTCAGCGAGGCTCTGCAGCATCTGCAGCGCCGCCCGCCGGTTGGCGAACAGACCATAGAGATGCTGCTGATGAGAGAAATCAACCTCGCGGGCATAGACAATCTGCGGCCGGTCGTCCGCAAGCAGCCAGGCGCAGAGTTGCTTGTTACGCCGTAGCCGCTTGTTAAACAGCGGCTGCTGCTCTTTAATTAACCGCGCCTCCAGCAGCAGGGCCCCCAGCTCGCCAGCGGTGCGCTGCCAGGTAATACGCCGGGACTGACGCAGCATCGCGGCCTCTTCAGGCGTGCGCAGGTGGGAGAGCACCCGGCTGCGCAGGTTAACGCTCTTGCCGATATAGAGCGGCATCGTGTCGCTGTCGCCATGAAATTGATAGATGCCCGGCAGCTTCGGCAGCGCCTCCAGCCACGGGCGAAGGTGTTCGGGATATTCATAGATCGCCGCCGCCTCAAACTCCAGACGCGGGGCAGATTGCTTTCTGGCCACAATAACTCCTGATACTGTCTATCTATCCAGTATAGCAGGCGGTTTTTGCGGCGAAAAGCGCAAAAAATAACCCCGGCGCGGGCCGGGGCGGGGGAGGGACTATTTTTTCCAGAAATCGTCAAAGACGGTGATGGGCGGCCGACGCTTGTGTTCGGTTTTCAGATACCAGCCTTCGATCGTTTTGGCGATGCTGGGGTCCAGCGTTTTGCCTTCCAGATAGTCGTCGATATTCTCATAGGTGACCCCCAGCGCCACTTCATCCGGCAGGGAGGGGCGATCGTCTTCCAGATCGGCGGTCGGCAGTTTCTTATACAGATGTTCCGGGCAGCCGAGATGGGCCAGCAGCTGTTTGCCCTGACGTTTGTTCAGGCGGAAGATCGGGTTGATGTCGGTGCCGCCGTCGCCATATTTAGTGAAGAAGCCGGTAATCGCTTCCGCCGCATGGTCGGTGCCGACCACCACCCCTTTGGTCATCCCGGCGATGCTGTACTGGGCTTTCATGCGCTCACGGGCTTTTTCGTTGCCGCGAACGAAGTCGCTCAGTTCGATCCCCGCTTCGCGCAGGGCCTGTTCGCTTGCCAGGACCGAGGCTTTGATATTCACCGTCAACACGCGGTCAGGCTGAATAAAGGCGATGGCATCCTGGCAGTCCTGCTCATCCGCCTGCACGCCGTAGGGTAAACGGACGGCGATAAACTGCAGGCTGCTGTCGCCAGTTTCGGCGCGCAGTTCATTGATCGCCATCTGGCACAGTTTCCCCGTCAGGGTCGAGTCCTGGCCGCCGCTGATACCCAGCACCAGCGATTTAATAAAAGGGTAAGTCTGCAGATAGGATTTCAGGAAATCGACGCTGCGGCGGATCTCGCCTGCGGCATCAATCTGCGGCTTCGCGCCCAGCGCCTGAATAATCTCTTGTTGTAGCGTCATCGCGCCCTCCGAAAGTGAATCTGTTTGGCAACCTGTTGGCTTAAAGCTACCTCTTTGCCGCTGAAACGACAAGGACCGGGGTTTTGACTGCCGGAAAAGAAGGCAATCAATGACATAGGATTTCATTATAGATGCCCGCGCGCAGGAGAAAGCGCCGGTCGTCGGCGGAGCGTCAATCCTGTTTACGCAATAACACAATCAGACATGATTTCGCTGTTCGGCTTGAAAAATAACACTATTTATTCCAGGCTTATCGTTACACAGTGGAAGAGAGGAACCAAAATGAACAAAAGCTTAGCAGGAATACTGGGCGTCACCGTCGCGTTAACCTTACTCGCGGGCTGTACCGCTTACGATCGTACCAAAGACCAGTTTACCCAGCCGGTGGTGAAAGATGTGAAGAAAGGAATGTCGCGTGAGCAGGTGATGCAGATCGCTGGCAAACCTTCAACGGAAGTGACGATGGTCCATGCCCGCGGCACCTGCCAGACCTACATCCTCGGTCAACGAGATGGTAAAGTGGAGACCTACTTTGTGGCCCTCGACGAAACGGGGCACGTGATGAACTCCGGCTACCAGACCTGCGCTGAGTATGATACGGATCCGCGCAACGCTAAGTAAGCGCCCTACTGTTGACTGAGTTGTACGTAAGCCCGACCACTGGTCGGGCTTTTTTGTGAGTCCTGATGCTTATTTAATTGCGCGAATTATTTGGATGAAAATGTGAGGGTAGTCAAAACCGGAGGTCAAT
Source organism: Klebsiella sp. C360 (assembly GCF_048822415.1). Lineage (NCBI taxonomy): Bacteria > Pseudomonadati > Pseudomonadota > Gammaproteobacteria > Enterobacterales > Enterobacteriaceae > Klebsiella > Klebsiella sp. C360. The sequence continues at coordinate 239,551 of NZ_JBMEZZ010000001.1, read as the reverse complement.
GAGAGACAATTCTGTTCAACAGGGAATTATCACGACGGCTCAGGTTGCCGTATACTCAACCCATAAACAGAATTAACCGGATGTTACCAGTCTTACCGGCTCTCAGCGGTTACTGAAGGCCCTGGTCTCACACATTGAGGAAGCGTTCATGGAAAAGAAACACATTTATCTGTTCTGCTCGGCAGGCATGTCCACGTCACTGCTGGTCTCCAAAATGCGGGCGCAGGCGGAAAAATACGAAGTCCCGGTCATTATTGAAGCCTATCCTGAGACTCTCGCGGGTGAAAAGGGACCGGAAGCCGACGTTGTATTATTAGGGCCACAAATTGCGTATATGTTACCGGAAATTCAGCGCCTGCTGCCGAATAAACCGGTAGAAGTCATCGATTCTCTTCTGTATGGCAAGGTGGATGGTTTAGGGGTGTTGAAAGCCGCCGTCGCGGCCATTAAGAAAGCTGCAGCACAATAATTTTAAATTTTAAAACTCGATATATTTTGACGCCTGGCGGCATCCCGTTGCCGGGTGTCAAAGAATAAAGAGTTTATTTTCCCGTCAAAGAGTAATTTCATACATCATCGCCGTAATAGTTTATTGCGGCTTTTAAGGGTATTGACTATGAGTAAAGTGATCGACTCGCTTGAAAAGGTACTCCTTCCTTTTGCAGTGAAAATAGGAAAGCAGCCGCATATTAATGCGATTAAAAATGGATTCATTAAATTAATGCCGTTGACCCTCGCCGGGGCCATGTTTGTATTAATTAACAACGTTTTTCTGAGCTTCGGCGAAGGCTCTTTCTTTTATTCCATGGGCATTCGCCTGGATGCCTCCACCATTGAAACCTTAAACGGTTTTAAGGCTATCGGCGGTAACGTCTATAACGGCACCCTCGGCATTATGTCGCTGATGGCGCCATTCTTTATTGGCTCCGCGCTGGCGGAAGAGCGCAAAGTCGACCCGATGGCCGCAGGCCTGTTGGCGGTCGCGGCCTTCATGACCGTGACCCCGTATAGCGTGGGCGAAGCCTATGCCGTCGGCGCCAACTGGCTGGGCGGGCAGAACATCATCTCCGGCATGATTATCGGTCTGGTCGTCGCGGAGCTGTTCACCTTCGTGATCCGTCGCAACTGGGTGATCAGACTGCCGGACAGCGTGCCGGGGTCGGTATCGCGCTCTTTCTCCGCGCTGATCCCTGGCTTCTTGATCCTCTCCATCTTCGGCATTATCTCGTGGGCCCTGTCGAGCTACGGCAGCAACTTCCACCAGATCATCATGGACTCCATCTCTACGCCGCTGGCGGCGATGGGCAGCGTGGTCGGCTGGGCATACGTCATCTTTAACTCCCTGCTGTGGTTCTTCGGGGTGCACGGTTCGCTGGCGCTGACCGCGCTGGATAACGGCATCATGACGCCGTGGGCGCTGGAAAACATCGCGCTGTACAACCAGTACGGATCGGTTGATGCGGCGATCGAAGCGGGTAAACAGTTCCACTTCTGGGCCAAGCCGATGCTCGACTCCTACATCCTGCTGGGAGGTTCCGGGGCGACGCTGGGTCTGATCATCGCCATCTTTATCGCTTCCCGCCGCGCTGACCATCGTCAGGTTGCGAAGCTGGCGCTGCCGTCAGGCATCTTCCAGATTAACGAACCGATTCTGTTTGGCCTGCCGATCATCATGAACCCGGTCATGTTCATCCCGTTCGTGCTGGTCCAGCCGATTCTGGCGGCCATTACTCTCGCGGCCTACAGCCTGGGGATTATCCCACCGGTGACCAACCTGGCTCCGTGGACCATGCCAACTGGCCTGGGGGCGTTCTTCAACAGTAACGGCAGCGTCGCCGCTCTGCTGGTCGCCCTGTTCAACCTTGGCGTCTCCACCCTGGTCTACCTGCCGTTTGTGGTGCTGTCGAATAAAGCGCAGACCGTCATCGAGCAGGAAGAGAGCGAAGAAGACATCGCCAACGCACTGAAATTCTGATACCGCGCGGTACGGGCAGCGTCCCGTACCGCCTGAGAAATGAGGGAAATATTATGTTTGATCTGGACAACATCGACGCGGTAGAGACCCCGGAAAACGACCTCGAAGAGGTGGTGATGGGGCTGATTATCAACTCCGGACAAGCCCGTAGCCTGGCCTATGCCGCGCTAAAACAGGCCAAGCAGGGAGATTTTGCCGCGGCGAAATCGATGATGGAGCAATCGCGTCAGGCACTGAGCGAGGCGCATCGCGTGCAGACCCAGCTTATCGAAAGCGACGAGGGCGAAGGGAAAATGAAGGTCAGCCTGGTGCTGGTGCATGCTCAGGATCACCTGATGACCTCCATGCTGGCCCGCGAGCTGGTTGCGGAATTGATTGAGCTGCACGAGAAGGTACAATAGGCCATCACGACGATGAGGCAGCCCAGGATGATGACCACCGAGATCAGTACCGCCAGAGAACAGCAGTTGTTCAACGGGAAGAACTTTCATGTGGTCATCTATAACAAAACGGAAAGCGTGAGCGGGCTCCACCAGCATGATTACTACGAATTTACCGTCGTATTAACCGGGCGCTATTACCAGGAGATCAATGGCAAACGGGTGCTGCTGGAGCGCGGGGATTTTGTCTTTATCCCGATGGGCTCGCACCACCAGAGCTTCTACGAATTTGGTGCGACGCGCATCCTTAACGTCGGCATCAGCAGGCGCTTCTTTGAGAAACACTATCTGCCGCTGCTGCCGTTTGGCCTGGTGGCGTCGCAGGTCTATGCCGTGCAGAGCGCTTTTCTCGGCTATATTGAGTCGGTCATCGCCTCACTCAATTTTCGCGAAACGGAATTTGACGAATTTATCGAGCTGGTCTCCTTTTATGTCATTAACCGTTTACGTCACTATCGCGAAGAGCCGGTTGCAGACGTCGTCCCACAATGGTTAAAAAATACCGTTGAGGCCATGCACGATAAACTGGAGTTTGGCGAGAGCGCCCTCGAGAATATGGTTCGGCTATCGGGCAAAACGCAGGAGTATTTAACCCGGGCGACCCAGCGCTATTATGGTAAAACGCCGATGCAGATAATTAACGATATCCGTATCAACTTTGCCAAAAAGCAGCTGGAAATTACCAACTATTCGGTGACGGATATTGCCTATGAGTCAGGGTACAGCAGCCCGAGCCTGTTTATTAAAACCTTTAAAAAGCTGACCTCGTTTACGCCGAGCAGTTATCGCAAACATTTGACCAGTATTAATTAAACCCGCGCGGTATTAGCCGCCCGGCTTACACCGTAACTAATTTAAGTTAACTGTCCGCATTTATGCGGAGAGCGGCCTGCGCCCAGGCGCAGCGCCTAAGGGAGAAAAAAATGAGCCAGAAATTAAAAGTCGTCACCATTGGCGGCGGTAGCAGCTATACCCCGGAATTACTGGAAGGTTTTCTGAAACGTTATCATGAACTGCCGGTGACAGAGCTGTGGCTGGTGGATGTGGAAGAGGGCCAGGAGAAGCTCGATATTATCCATGCGCTGTGCGAGCGGATGGTGGAAAAAGCCGGCGTGCCGATGAAGGTTTATAAAACGCTGGACCGCCGCGAGGCGCTGCAGGGCGCGGATTTCGTTACCACCCAGCTGCGGGTGGGCCAGCTGAAGGCGCGTGAAAAAGATGAGCGCATCCCGCTGAGCCACGGCTATCTTGGCCAGGAGACCAACGGGGCGGGCGGGCTGTTTAAAGGGCTGCGCACCATCCCGGTGATTTTCGACATCGTGAAAGATGTGCAGGAGATCTGCCCGGACGCATGGATCATTAACTTCACCAACCCGGCGGGCATGGTCACCGAGGCGGTCTATCGCCACACCAGTTTCAAACGCTTTATCGGCGTGTGCAACATTCCCATCGGCATGAAGATGTTCATCACCGACGTGCTGCAGCTCAGCCCGAGCGATGAGCTGAACATCGACCTGTTCGGTTTGAACCACCTGGTGTTCGTCCGCGACGTGCTGGTTAACGGCGTCTCGCGCTTCGATGAACTGCTGGACGGCGTTGCCTCCGGCCGCCTGACCGCGAACTCGGTAAAAAATATCTTCGACCTGCCGTTTAGCGAGGGGCTGATCCGCTCCCTGCGCCTGATCCCATGCTCCTATCTGCTCTATTACTTTAAGCCAAAAGAGATGCTGGCGATTGAGATGGGCGAGTACTATAAGGGCGGCGCGCGCGCCCAGGTGGTGCAGAAGGTGGAGAAGCAGCTGTTCGAGCTGTATAAAAATCCGGATCTCAAGGTCAAGCCGAAGGAGCTGGAGCAGCGCGGCGGCGCCTATTACTCCGATGCCGCTTGCGAAGTGATCAACGCTATCTATAACGACAAGCAGACTGAGCACTATGTGAATATCCCGCATCATGGCCATATCGATAATATCCCGGCGGACTGGGCGGTCGAGATGAGCTGCACCTTAGGTCGCGATGGCGCGAAGCCGACGCCGCGCATCACCCATTTCGACGAGAAGGTGCTGGGGCTTATCTACACCATCAAAGGGTTTGAAGTGGCGGCCAGCCAGGCGGCGATCAGCGGCGAGCTGAACGACGTGCTGCTGGCGCTGAACTTAAGCCCGCTGATCCATTCCGATCGTGACGCCGAGCAGCTGGCGCGGGAGATGATTCTGGCTCATGAAAAATGGCTGCCGAACTTTGCGGCGACGATCGAAAAACTGAAAGCGTAACGGGAGCGGCAAATGGAACGCGTATTGATCGTCAACGCCGACGACTTCGGCCTCAGTAAAGGGCAGAACTACGGCATTATCGAAGCCTGCCGCAACGGCGTGGTGACATCGACTACGGCGCTGGTCAACGGCGCGGCTATTGACCACGCCGCCCAGCTGAGCCGCAGTACGCCGGAGCTGGCGGTCGGGATGCACTTTGTGCTGACGCTGGGCGAACCGCTGTCGGCCATGCCGGGGTTAACCCGCGACGGCCGGCTGGGCAAATGGATCTGGCAGCAGGCGGAAGAAGATACCCTGCCGCTGGAGGAGATTGCCCACGAGCTGGCGTGTCAGTACCGTCGTTTTATCGATCTCTTCGGCCATGAGCCGACGCATCTCGACAGCCATCACCATGTCCATATGATCGCCCCGATCTATCCCATCGTCGCCGCTTTTGCCCGCGACAAGGGCATCGCGTTGCGCATCGATCGCCAGGTGGCGGCGCAGAGCGGTCTCGATCAGCAGGCGGCGCGCAGCAGCGCAGGCTTCAGCAGCGAGTTTTATGGGGAAGCCGTCTCTGAGGCGCTGTTCCTGCAGACGCTGGACGCCTCAATCGCCCGCGAGGAGCGCTCCCTGGAGGTGATGTGTCATCCGGCCTTTGTCGACCAGACCATCATGGGCAGCGCCTACTGCTACCCGCGGCTGGGCGAGCTTGATGTGCTGACCTCTGCCACGCTGAAAGCGGCGGTGGCCGACCGGGGTTATCGCCTGGGAACCTACCGCGACGTGTAAGCCCGACGGGGGAAAGGAAAGTGAGTCAAGCCCGGCACACCGTGCCGGGCTTTTTGCTATGCCGGAATAGCGGCGATTTTCGGGCTTCTCGACCACACCCGGTGGGCCGTCATCAGGGCGAGCAGTTTATCTGCCGCCGGGGTGTCGAGAGCATCGGTAACGATGACGCCCTCTTCGCCCTGGGCCGGGACCTGGAGAACCGACGTTAACTGCCGCGCATCGCCTGCCAGCAGGATCGGCTTCAGGTGCTTATAGGCCTCCAGCAGGTAGTAGCGCGCATCGCCGCTCTGGCTCAGGGCGCTGAGGTCGCCGCCGGGCACCACCACGGCATCCACCGTCAGCGATGGGGAACCGGCGAAGGTGCCGGCGATCGGCACGGGAGAACCATCGTCGGCGATGACCTCGCCCATCCGCGAATAGAGCAGTTTACTGTGCACGCCCTGGGCCTGTAGCGCCTGCAGGAGATGGACCAGGTCCTGCGCCGAGGTACGCTCATTGAGCAGCACCGCCACCACGCGACCTTTCACATCCCCTTCGGCGTCCGCATAGAGGCTGAGGGTGGGATCTTTCTCCACGCCGTTGACCGGGGAGGGTAGAATGAGGCTGCGCTGCTCATCGCTCAGTTCAATACCTAAATTCGCCCCGACCGCTTCCGCCAGCCGGGTATCAATATGGGCCAGGTGATCGACCACCCGCTCGCGGATCCAGGTGCGGACCACTTTGCTGAGCTCGAAGCTGAAGCCATCGATAATATGCTGCTGCTCAATCGGCGTCTGGCTCAGCCAGAACAGACGCGGCTGGGCGTAATATTCGCCGAATGAAGGGCTGCGCTGGCGGATCTTCTCGCCGTCGACGCGTTCGGCAAGGGACTCGAAACCGCCGCGTTTGGCGGCTGGCGGCGTCTCGCGCGGCCAGTTGTCGTTGATCGAGTTGGGTTCGTAGTTGGCCGGGTTGGTGTCAATCTCCATCCGGTGCATACCGTCGCGCTGGAAGTTGTGGTACGGGCAGGTTGGCCGGTTGATCGGGATTTCATGGAAATTCGGTCCGCCGAGGCGGCTAATCTGCGTATCGGTGTAGGAAAAGAGACGTCCCTGCAGCAGCGGATCGTTGCTGAAATCGATGCCCGGTACGATATGCCCGGGATGGAAGGCCGCCTGTTCGTTCTCGGCAAAGAAGTTGTCCGGGTTGCGGTTGAGGACCATTTTGCCGACCCGTTGCACCGGCACCAGCGCCTCAGGGATCAGCTTGGTGGGATCTAACAGGTCGAAGTCAAAATCAAATTCGTTCTCATCGGGGATCAGCTGCAGCCCGAGCTCAAATTCCGGGTAGTCCCCGGCTTCAATGGCCTCCCACAGATCGCGGCGATGAAAATCGGGGTCACGGCCGGTCAGCTTCTGCGCTTCATCCCACACCAGCGACGCCTTGCCGGCGACCGGTTTCCAGTGGAAGCGAACAAAGGTGGCTTTGCCCTCGGCATTGATCAGGCGGAAGGTGTGGATCCCAAAGCCTTCCATGGTGCGATAGCTGCGCGGGATGCCGCGATCGGACATCGCCCACATCACGTTGTGCAGCGTTTCCGGCTGCAGGGAAACGTAGTCCCAGAAGGTGTCGTGAGCGCTTTGTCCCTGGGGGATGGCCCAGTGGGGCTCAGGCTTCACGGCGTGGACAAAGTCGGGAAACTTCAGCGCGTCCTGAATGAAGAAGACCGGGGTGTTGTTGCCGACGAGGTCAAAAATCCCCTCGTCGGTGTAAAACTTGGTGGCGAAGCCGCGAATATCGCGAACGGTGTCCGCCGACCCCGCGCCGCCCTGCACGGTGGAGAAGCGCACAAAGACCGGGGTGATTTTATCGGCTGCCGAGAGAAAATCGGCTTTGGTCAACGCTGTCAGGCTTTTGTAGGGCTGGAAGTAACCGTGGGCCGCTGAGCCGCGGGCATGTACGATACGCTCCGGAATTCGCTCATGGTCGAAGTGGGTGATCTTCTCCCGCAGAATGAAATCTTCCAGCAGTGTTGGGCCGCGGGCGCCGGCGCGCAGCGAGTTCTGATCGTCGGCAATGCGCACGCCCTGGTTGGTGGTCAGCGGATAGTCTTCTCCGCCTTTGCGCTGCGGCTCCAGGGCGTCAAGTTTGCTGCTGTGGGTATCAGGCGCTTTCAGGCTGCCAGGGGCGGTCGGTTCAGCGCCAGGGGCGGTGGGTTTCGGCGTGGGGCGCCACTCCCGGTCATCCGGCGCCAGCGAGTCGAGACCCGGCTGCGCTTCCTCGCTGCCGTGAACCGGTGCCTGCTGGTGGTGCGGGTTTGGGTGCTTATCAGACATTGCTCGTCTCCTGCTTTCATTGCTAAAAGTGGTCGTTGATAAACCAAAACCCTTCTAACTATAGAACATTACGCTGGCTGCGCCCGGCGAGGGGGCAGGGAGTTATCCTAAAATGCGCATCGGCGGCAGGGGGGCGACGAACGGGGCCACGATCGGCTATGATAGAGGTTTCTGTTTCCCGCTTTGCTTAGTGAATCCATTTGTTATGAAACCATTGCGCCAACAAAATCGCCCTGTCATTAGCTACGTGCCGCGCGTGGAGCCTGCGCCCCCGGAACATGCCGTGAAAATGGACCATTTTCGCGATGTCTGGATTTTGCGCGGGAAGTATGTCGCCTTTCTGCTGATGGGGGAGCATTTCCGCCGTTCACCGGCGTTCAGCGTGCCGGAGTCGGCGCAGCGCTGGGCTAACCAGGTGCGTCAGGAAGGTGAGATTGAAGCCTGAATCTGCTGCAGAAATAAAAAAAAAACCGCTGATTATCAGCGGTTTTTTTGTGCTTACCGTTTAGCGATGCGCCAGTTCGGCCTCTTCTTCGCTATCGAAAATCGACTTGTCGGTCTGGCGCAGCCACTGACTGGTCAGCGTCCCGGCGGTCATGGAGCCGTTAACGTTCAGCGCGGTACGCCCCATATCGATCAGGGGTTCGACGGAGATCAGCAGCGCCACGAGGGTCACCGGCAGGCCCATCGCCGGCAGGACGATCAGCGCGGCGAAGGTGGCCCCGCCGCCCACCCCGGCGACGCCCGCCGAGCTGACGGTGACGATGCCCACAAGGGTGGCAATCCACATCGGATCCAGCGGGTTGATGCCTACGGTCGGTGCGACCATCACCGCCAGCATGGCCGGGTAGATACCGGCGCAGCCGTTCTGACCAATGGTGGCGCCAAAGGAGGCGGAGAAGCTGGCAATCGACTCCGGTACGCCGAGACGACGGGTCTGCGCTTCCACGTTCAGCGGAATGGAGGCGGCGCTGGAGCGGCTGGTGAAGGCGAAGGTAATCACCGGCCAGACTTTACGGAAGTACTTCAGCGGGCTGATGCCGTTAATCGCCAGCAGCAGGCCGTGAACGACAAACATGATGCCCAGCGCGATGTACGAGGCCACCACGAAGCCGCCAAGCTTGATGATATCCTGTAGATTCGACCCGGCAACCACTTTGGTCATCAGCGCCAGCACGCCGTAAGGGGTCAGCTGCATCACCAGACGAACCAGCTTCATCACCCAGCCCTGCAGGGTATCGATGGCGGTCAGTACGCGCTGGCCTTTTTCCACATCCTCTTTCAGCAGCTTCAGGGCTGCGACGCCGAGGAAGGCCGAGAAAATGACGATGCTGATGATCGAGGTCGGGTTAGCCCCGGTGAGGTCAGCAAACGGGTTCTTCGGCACGAAGGAGAGGATCAGCTGCGGGACGCTGAGATCGGCCACTTTACCCACATAGTTGCTCTGAATGGCGTTCAGACGGGCGGTCTCCGCGCTGCCCTGGACCAGCCCCTCGGCGGTGAGGCCGAACATGTTGGTCACCAGCACGCCAACCAGGGCGGCGATCAGGGTGGTGAACAGCAGAGTACCGATGCTCAGGAAACTGATTTTCCCCAGCTGTGAGGCATTGTGCAGGCGGGCCACCGCGCTAAGGATTGACGCGAAGACCAGCGGCATAACGATCATTTGCAGCAGCTGGACATAACCGTTGCCGACGATATTGAACCACTGGATGGAGTCTTTCAGCACCTGGCTGTCAGACCCATAGATCAGCTGTAGCGCCAGACCGAAGATCACGCCAATCGCCAGGCCGACCAGGACCTTCCTGGCCAGGCTCCACTGTTTATGGCGAGTTTGCCCCAGCGCAAACAGCAATACGGCGAACACGACTACGTTCGCTATTAATGGAAAGTTCATCCCCGTTCTCCTGATATTTTTATAACCTGGGCTGGTGGATAACCAGCTCTTATGACCGCAAGGTTAGCAGAAGGCGTTATCAAGGACTTATATTCAAATGGAATGGGTTATAACCAAATGGCGTTTTCTGCCGGTTTATCGCCCACTCTGGTGACTTATGAAGCGATTGAAGGTGATCTGCAGGGAATTAATCACCCCGGAAGACCAGCGTATCGCGCTGTTGTCCGCCAGCGTCTGCGGCATCCAGACGGCATAGACGAACAGCGCCATGCATAAGGCGCGCTCCAGCTGGTTGCCTTTGCGCGGCGCAAGGATCGGCAGCCGGAAGCGCCAGCGACAGGGCCATAGCAGCGGCACTCCGGCGGGGGTGAGCATATCGGCGAGAATGTGGCTGAGATAGCCCAGCACCAGGCCCTGGAGGGCGTCCGCCGGGACAATCCAGCTGTCAGGCACCTTGAGGTAGAATAGCGTCAGCGCGCCAAACACCGCCAGCAGGCTGTGGGTGAAGCCGCGGTGGCCAAAGGCCCGCGCCACGGGCCTGGAGATCCAGCTCAGCCGCTGGCCAAGAAACGACTTTGGGTGATCGATGTCCGGCAGCAGGCAGGTCAAGACCGCGGAGGGCACAATATGCCACCAGTCGCCCTGCGCCAGCACCGGCGTTAACTCTGCGTTTTTGGCAAATACTGCGCAGGCGATTGAAAAGAAGAGATGGCCTTCCGCCGTCATGATAACACACCCTAAACTGTCGATTCATACAGTATAGGGTTTTTATACAGTGCACGGAAGAGGTGACGGTGTAACTCTTTGTCACAAATTCTCAGCGCGCCAGCCATCCGCCGTCGACGGCCAGGGTATAGCCATGAATATAGTCGGCGGCGGACGAGGCGAGAAACACCGCCGGCCCCTGCAGGTCACCCGGCACCCCCCAGCGACCGGCGGGGATACGCTCAAGGATTGCCTGGTTACGCTCTTCATCTTCGCGCAGCGCCTGGGTGTTATTAGTGGCCATATACCCGGGCGCAATGGCGTTGACGTTGATACCCTGGCCAGCCCATTCGTTGGCCAGCAGGCGGGTCAGACCCAGCACGCCGCTTTTCGAGGCGGTATAAGAGGGGACGCGGATCCCGCCCTGAAACGAGAGCATCGAGGCGATGTTAATAATTTTCCCGCCTTCACCCTGGCGAATGAACTGCCTGGCGACCGCCTGGCAGAGGAAGAAAACCGCTTTCAAATTCAGATCGATGACCGCGTCCCAGTCGCTTTCCGTGAAGGTCAGGGCGTCATGGCGGCGGATAATCCCGGCGTTGTTAACCAGAATATCGACCCGGCCCATCGCCGCCACCGCCTGGTCGACCAGAACGGTCATATCATCCTGATGGCTGAGATCCGCCTGAATGGCATGAAAGCGGCGGCCCAGCGCCTCAACCTGCGCGGCCGTGTCGTGGGGGATTTTGCGATTGATGCCGACGATATCGCATCCGGCCTGCGCCAGGCCCAGCGTCATTCCCTGTCCCAGGCCGGTATCGCAACCGGTCACGATGGCGACCTTACCCGTCAGGTCGAAGGCGTTCAGTACCATATTCACCTCTGCGTGCTGATCTTCAGGCGTACGATGACGCCACCTGTGCCCAGCATAGAGGCAGAAAAACAAAATTACAATTAAAATGAAACGCTGTTTTGTTTTTTATTGCCGGCGGCGTGACGGCGATCGCGTCAGCCGCCAGCGGCCTTACCCGAGCAGCGCCTCGACGGTCAGGGCCTGCAGTGACGGCAGCTTGACGTCCGCCAGCACAAAGCGCGGGTCGCGGCTGTTCTCCGCTTCCGGCACTACGATAGCGCGCATGCGCGCAGCTTTGCTGGCGATCATGCCGTTGACCGAGTCCTCCAGCGCGACGCAGCGCTGTGGGTCGACCCCGAGGGCGGCAGCGCAGTTGAGATACACCTGCGGGTGCGGTTTGCTCCAGGGCAGATGCTCCGCCGAGGCGAGGGCATCAAACTGATCGCGCAGCTCGAACATATTGAGCACTTTCTCCAGCATCACCAGCGGCGAGGCTGAGGCCAGCCCAACCTTCAACCCCTGGGCTTTACACAGGGCCACCGCCTCTCGCACCCCCGGCAGCAGCGGACGTGAGGCTTCCACCAGTTCGATGGCGCGACGGATAATGCGCGCGGTGGCTTCCGCGCGGTCCACGCCGCGCCACGGCTGCTGCGCGTACCACAGATCCACCACCAGGTCAATTCGCAGACCTAGCAGGTCGGGCAGTTCATCGCGGCGGCGGGTATCCACCCCCAGGCTCTCCATGACCTCGACCTCCGCCTGATCCCAAAGCGGCTCAGAGTCAATCAGCAACCCGTCCATATCAAAAATCGCAGCCTCAATGCGGCGCTTCGCTGACATATGTCCTTCTCCTGTTGCGTAATCAGATAAACGAATCGGCATTCATGGTATATCATACCGCGCGTTATTGGGCGAAATTCGCCGTGGAAGATAGACTTATACCCGACACATTCGGGTAAGCGAGGAGCGCCTGCGCCACGCCACGGGCGGCAGGCGAACCACTAACGCGTCTTTAACAAGGGGAACTCATGACGTACCAACAAGCTGGACGCATTGCGGTCATCAAACGTATTTTGGGATGGGTCATCTTTATTCCCGCCGTGCTGTCGACGCTGATTTCTGTCCTCAAATTTATGTATGAGCACAGTGAAAAGAAACCCGGCATTGACGCGGTAATGATGGATTTTGCGCACGTCATGATTGAGATGATGCGCTTTAACACGCCGTTCCTGAACTTTTTCTGGTACAACTCACCGCTGCCGGATTTCCACCACAGCCTGAACATCGGCTTCTGGATTATCTTCATTCTGGTGTTCGTCGGTATGGCGCTGCAGGCCTCCGGCGCGCGGATGGCGCGGCAGGCGAAATTTCTCCGCGAGGGGATTGAGGATCAGCTGATCCTCGAGCAGGCGAAAGGCGCGGAAGGGTTAACTCGCGAGCAGCTCGCCGAACGCATTGTGGTGCCGCGACATACGATCCTGGTGCAGTATTTCCCGCTGTACGTGCTGCCGGTGATCGTAATTGTCATCGGCTACTTCTTCTTCTCGCTGCTGGGCTTTCTCTAAGCCAGGTGCCCGGTTAGCCGGGCGCCATCTTATTCCGCCGGCAGAGGGCGTGGTTTACCCTGATTATCGACGGCAACGTAGATAAACAGCGCTTCCGTCGCCTTGTAGCGCTGGCCAATTGGTTCTGAAGAGACTTTTTTCACCCACACTTCGATGTTAATGGTGACCGAGGTATTGCCGCGCTTCACGCAGCGGGCATAGCAGCACACCACGTCGCCGACGGCCACCGGGCGTAAAAAGGTCATCCCATCCACGCGCACGGTCACCACGCGACCCTGGGCGATCTCTTTGGCCATAATGGCGCCGCCGATATCCATCTGCGACATCAGCCAGCCGCCAAAAATATCCCCGTTGGCATTAGTATCCGCCGGCATTGCCAGGGTGCGTAAAACCATTTCGCCCTTCGGGGCGAGATCTGTTGTTGTCATGCTCTACTCTGTTGTGGTCAAAGACGATCAGCGGGATGCTACTATGAAAACGGCGGAGAGAGAATAGGGGATAGCGCCCGCGGAGGCGGGCGCAGGCTGCCGGGGAATTAGTGGTGGTCGTCCTGCGGCATATGACGGTAGATGTAGATCCCGCTCAGCAGGGTAAAGACCAGCGTGAGGGCGGTTAAGCCGAAGACCTTAAAGTTAACCCAGATATTCTGCGGCAACCAGAAGGCGATATAGATATTAGCCAGCCCACAGAGGATAAAAAACGCCGCCCACGCCAGGTTTAGACGCGACCATACCTGCTGCGGCAGGGTCAGCTCTTTACCCAGCATGCGCTGGATAAGCGGCTTTTTCATTACCCACTGGCTGAACAGCAGCGCGCCGGCGAACAGCGCATAGATCACCGTCACCTTCCATTTAATAAACTCATCATTGTGGAAGAAGAGCGTTAATCCGCCGAAGACGGCCACCAGCACGAAGGTGATCAGCGCCATTTTTTCGATTTTACGGTAGCGCACCCAGCTGTAGATCAGCACGATGGCGGTCGCCACAATCAGCGCCGTGGTAGCGGCGTAGATATCGTAAAGCTTGTAGAAGGCGAAGAAGACCACCAGCGGTAAAAAATCCAGAAACTGCTTCATACATCGATCCCGTCTGTCAGGACGGACCGGGAAATTTCCAGGTCCAGGTTAAAATTAGCTACGGATAAGCATATATACGCGGAATAAATAGATCAGCAACAGGGCGGAAATCAGGTTGCTGATGGTGTTGATGACCACTGCGCCGACGTTCGGCGTCAGCACGGCAAAGCTGGAAGCGAACAGCAGCAGCAGGGTTTTCGCCACCAGCCAGCCGATAATGGCCGGCGCCACCAGCCGCAAATTGGCCCAGGCCAGACGCATGCTGCTGCGCATGGCGCTGAGGATGCCCATTTTGTCCTGCACCAGCATGATCGGCGCAAAGGCCAGCACAATGGCCAACAGGACGCCGGGCACCAGCACTAACATCATCCCCATCTGCACCAGGAAGGTGGTGAAGAGGATCAATAGCAGCAGCTTCGGCAGCACCGGCGCCGAGGCGCCGATAGCGCGCAGAGCGCTGACGCGATGACCGGCAGAGACCAGCTGGATGAGCAGCAGGACGCCGCCGGCGAGGATCGCATTGCCCACCAGACCCGAGAAGGTCGATGCCGCCGAGGCGCGCAGCAGAACCTGCTGCTGTTCCGGCGTCATATTCTGCACCAGCTCGAACAGGCCTGCGCTACCGGCGAGGTTGTCGCCTTCGCTGAGTATCGACAGCTGCTCGTCGCTGGGTGAAAAGGCATGGCCAAGTACTACCGTAATGAACGCGCACAACAGCGCAATCAGCAAAATGGTAATGAACTGATTACGAAAAAAATTCCCGGTGTCACGGTAGACGGACTTCGCCGTGATAGACATGCATTCTCCTTGAGTGTCGCAGGTGTTAACTAGCCGGCGATTGTACCGCAAATCGTTCCGTCGTAGCACTCTCTGCGCCGGTCAGGGCAGGTATATCTTTGTAAAGAGGCCGCAATGGCGGCAGGCCATAGCGCGCTCGCGCCCGGTTGCAGGCGTCGTTTTCCTCGCCATCTTCCCCGGACATGGCGAATTCGCGACATGGCGAGGGACGGTTTTCATAGATAGTGCAGTGGACGGCGTCGCCGATCTCGCCCGATAGCGCCGCGCAGCGGCCTTGGCGTTGATTGGTGCCGCTCATGCAGCGCAGGAAAGGGGTTAGCGGCTCGGTCAGCGCGGAGGGCACCAGGCCACCCGCGTCGTCGGCTTCCGCCCAGTAGAAAGAGACACGAAAATACGCACAACAGGCACCGCACGTCATGCACGGGTTGATTTCACTCATAATTACACCTGAAAAAAACGCATCAACACAGATTGTCGGCAGTTAACTTATCCAGCCGCCTCAGCGTCGGCAAGAGGGGCAGAAATAATTTTTTTCGCGAAAAGTGAAAATTGATGTGCGAAGGATTCAGCGTATTGCGATCGGTATCAAAAATTAATCTGGATCAATAAATGTTAAATCTAAGGTTTTAGTGTGATCTAAAACAGATCAAACGTAACTCGTTATAGGTATATTTGGCCGCGCTGAAAAACCATAATGAGGAAGTGGATATGAAGAAGTTAGCAGCGGCGGCATTAATTCTAAGCACTCTTTCCACCGGCAGCGTCTGGGCGCATGAAGCGGGTGAATTTTTCATTCGCGCCGGGACCGCCACCGTCCGACCGACGGAGGGCTCTGACAACGTGTTAGGCAGCCTTGGCGGTTTCAACGTCAGTAACAACACTCAGCTGGGTTTAACTTTTACCTATATGGCGACCGATAACATCGGCGTGGAACTGCTGGCGGCAACGCCGTTCCGCCATAAGGTTGGTACCGGGCCAACCGGCACCATCGCCACCGTCCATCAGTTGCCACCCACCCTGATGGCGCAGTGGTACTTTGGCGATGCGCAAAGCAAGGTGCGCCCGTACGTGGGAGCGGGGATTAACTACACCACCTTCTTTAATGAAGACTTTAACGATAACGGCAAGGCGGCCGGGCTTTCCGATCTGAGCCTGAAGGACTCCTGGGGCGCGGCAGGGCAGGTCGGCCTCGATTACCTGATTAACCGTGACTGGCTGCTGAATATGTCGGTGTGGTACATGGATATCGATACCGATGTGAAATTCAAAGCCAACGGCGTGGACCAGAAAGTCAGCACCCGCCTGGATCCGTGGGTGTTTATGTTCTCCGCAGGCTATCGGTTCTAACGCCTGCTGCAAACTGGCCAGCGGACGGCCAGTTTGTTGCCTCCTCACTCCTCCCTGCGATACCCCTTCGCCTGCGGATCACACTTCCGTCCACTGGCGCAGCAGGTTGTGATACATATTGAGCAGGGAGAGCACCTCTTCTCCGTCGCCAAAGCGAGTTTTGAGCGACTGAATCGTGCGGTCCAGGTCGTAGAGCATCGCGCGCTGCTTATCGTCGCGGACCATCGACTGGATCCACAGGAAAGAGGCCTGGCGTACGCCGCGGGTGACCGGGGTGACGCAGTGCAGGCTGCTGGCGGGATAGAGCACCAGATGCCCGGCCGGGAGCTTCACCCGATGCTGGCCATAGGTGTCTTCAATGACCAGTTCGCCCCCCTCATAGCTTTCCGGTTCGCAGAGAAACAGCGTCGCCGATAAATCGGTCCGCATCCAGCCCGCTTCGCCGTTCTGACGCACCGCGCCATCGACATGAAAGCCGTAGGTCTCCCCCGGCCCGTAGCGATTAAACAACGGTGCGGAAATCGTCCGCGGCAGCGCGGCGGAAAAAAACTGCGGATGGCCGCGCAGCGCGTCGAGTACGGCGGCCTGCAGACGGGCGTACAGCGGCGTGCGGGTATCGATCTGCTGGTTTTGTTTGACGGTCGCCCCCTGGCTGCCGACGGTAACCCGCCCGTCAACCCATTCGGCCTGCGCCAGCAGGCGGGCATATTCAGCCACCTGGTCCGCCGTTAGCACGTCAGGAATGTGATACATCATTGCGGTGTCCTCTCAAAAAGGTGGGGCGCGATGGCCCCACGTACAGACTCAGAAATGGACGTTCGCCGTCAGCATAAAGGTACGGGGTTCGCCCGGATGATAGCGATAGCCGCTCTTGTTGATGGAAGCCACGTAATCGGTATCAAACAGGTTGTACATATTGAGCTGCAGATCGAGGTTGCTGTTGACCCGATAGCCCAGTTTGGCGTCGGCGACCCAGTAGCCCTCGGTGTGATCCGGGGTACCGACCGCGCCATCGCTGCCCCGGCGCAGGCTTCCGACATAGCGCACGCCGCCGCCGACGGACAAATCGCTGGTGGCCTGATACTGCGTCCACAGCGTAAAGGCATGTTTCGGGGTGTAGGCCAGTGCGGAAGAGCCATCCTGCGCCACATTCTGCCCCTCTGTCACCTTGGCATGCTGCTGGGTGTAGCCGGCGATGATCGTCCAGTCCGGGGTCAGGTTCCCGGTCGCGGAGAGCTCATACCCCTCCACGCGTTTTTTGCCGTATTGCGACCAGGTTCCGTCATCGTTAGCGGCCACTTCGTTTTCAATATCGGTACGGAATAACGCCGCGCTGAGCAGCAGGCGCTTGTCGAGGATCTGCCACTTGGTGCCCAGTTCGCTGGATTTCGCCTTCTGCGGTTTAAAGTCGGTCCGGTTGGCGCTGTTGCCGCTGCCGCTGGCGGCCAGAGCGAAGCTGCTGCCCCCCGGCGGTTGCTGCGAGATGGCATAGTTGACGTAGATATTGCCCTGCTCGGTTAAGCGATACAGCGCCCCGGCCTTCCAGTTAACCAGGTTACCGGATTTGGCGGTATCGACAGTGGTGACCGGGCTGCCGGTCGACTGTCCTGGCGGGCAGGCGACAGCCCCGCGTCCGCTGCCGCCGCAGGCGGTGGCGCTGTCATATTTGGTATGGTAACTGTCGAGACGCAGCCCACCGTTGACCTCAACCCGATCGGTCAGCGCCAGCGTATCGAAGGCATAAATGCCGAAGGTATCGGTCTGGCCGTTGGCGTTCGCCCCGTTTCTGTCCAGCCCGCCAATCGACAGGCTGCTCACCGGATGATAGAGATTCACCGCCGGGGCGGTCAGGGCGTTGACGCCATAGTTGGTCTGGTTTTCCCGGGTAAACTCCACGCCGGCGCTGACGTCATGGCCTATCGAGCCGGTATTGAAGGTCGAGGTGATATTGGTCTGGTTGGTCAGAATGCGGTTGCTGACATCTTTAGTATTAACCAGCCGTGACCAGCTCCAGGTGTTGACGTCATTGATGTCGGGGGCGGTGATATTGCTCGCGCCGCCCATCACCGCAGTCAGGAGATACTCCTGCTTCACCCGCGACCAGCGGGTGGTATTGCGCACGGTGGTATTGTCCGTCAGATCGTGTTCGAAGCGCAGGGTGCCGCTGTCGGTGGTGGATTTATCGTAATCGGAGTCGGTGCCATAGAAATTGTTGGTATTGACCTTACCGGCGGAATTGAGCGCGGCATACTTCGGCGAAGGCGCTGAATAGCCCGGCAGGCCGACGGTGGGGATGCCGCCATCCGGGGTGTTGTTCTGCCGGACGTGGAGATAGTTCAGATACAGACGGGTGGGCGTATCGAGGCCAAAGGCCAGCGACGGAGCGATGCCGTAGCGCTCGTTCTCAATCTTATCCCGGCCGGCGTCGTGGGTTTTTTCGCCCATCAGGTTGAGGCGAAACGCGGCGTTGTCGCCGAAGGCCTGGTTAAGATCAAGGGTACCCCGGCGCGACCAGGCGCTGCCGATGCTGGCCGAACCGTCGATCCCGGAGTCAAGGCGCGGCTGCTTGCTGATCATATTGATCGAGCCGGAGGGGGCGCTGCGGCCATAGTCCGTGCCGGCGGGCCCTTTGATGACTTCCACCTGCTGGGTATTGAAGGTATCCCGCGTCACGCTGCCGATATCGCGAATGCCGTCCACATAAATACTGTTGGAGGTGTCCACGCCGCGCATAAAGATGGCGTCCCCGGTGGTTGAGCTGCCATTCTCCCCGGCGTAAAACGCCCCGACGCCAGGGACGTTCTTGAGGGCGTCAGTCAGGTTGGTGACGCCCTGATCTTTAATGACCTGTTCGGGGATCACGGTGATGGTGCGAGTGGTATCCACCAGCGGTTTATTAAACTTGGGATCGGCGGAGGCCCCGGGAGAATAAAGCGAAGGCGGGGCGGCTTCCACCACCAGCGTCTCTTCATTATTTTTGACTGATTTTTCCGCGGCCATGCCGGTTGCCGGCGCGGCCCCCAGACACAGACCCGTAAACAATGCCAATGAGTTGAAACTGCCAAACGGCAGAGAAGCGTTTTTTTCCATGATAAATGCAGGCTTATTTTTTGTTATTCGCACATATCACGCCGCGCAAAAGCGACGTTATTCGTCGTCTGGCTTGCGCTGACCCGGCGTGACTCTATAAATGATAAAAAGAATAGTTATCATTCGCCTTAATATTTACACAGAAAAGTTGACGTTTAAACTGATTTCTTCACCACCGTTTACAAATTTCATAAATTTTGAACAAAAAAGGCGAGTTAGCTCGGCAAAGGCGGCGGGACAAAGCGGTACATGGCGTGGTGATCTGGGAGCAATGACGCCGGGCGGGCGCCGGAGGACGCCCGGAGGCAGGCGTCCCGGCGGGCTTACCAGGGCACCGTGCGGCCCTGGTAATCCAGATACTCCAGTCCCGGGCGCCGCTGCTTGTCGAGCAGGACGTTCACCAGGCGTGGGATGGTCTCTTCGATGGTCAGGGGGGCGTCGGCCCCGCCGAGCTCGGTGCGGATCCATCCCGGAGCCATCACTACCAGCGGGTGGGAGGCCGAGGTGGGGCGAGCGGCGAAGCTGCGCATGAACATATTCAGCGCGGCTTTACTTCCGCGGTAGAGCTCCCGCTGGCCGCCGAGATTGTTCGTCAGACTGCCCTGGCCGGAGGACATCACGCCCAGCAGCCCCTGCGGCTTGACCGCTGGCTGCGACAGCTGGTGCGTGAGGTGTGTTGTGAGTAAAAAAAAGCCCGCACAAGTGCGGGCAAAAATACTGGAAGCAATGTGAGCAATGTCGTACTGAATACCTGAGTTATTTACTCAACTATTCAGTAATGAGAAAGATAATATTTCTCATTTAATATATCAACCCCATCTTTTGTGCGGAAGCGATTTTTATCCAAGGGTAAAGACCGTGCGCTGCTGGATATCATCAGCGTGATGAACCAGCCGGTGCGCGATGAGCAGATCCTCCAGGCGGCCGGCGTCCAGCTGGAACAGATGCTGTTTCCGCTGCTGGTGGCGGTAGGGCGCCATGGCCCGGTGGGGGGGGGGGCTGGCGGATCATTTAGGGCGCGATAACACCACCGCCAGTCGCCAGGTGAAGAAACTGGAAGCCCAGGGGCTCGCCTGTAAGCAACCGAACTAAATTCTCGCGTGTTGCCGCCCCGGCGCAACAATCATCTTTTTCCGTCACAAATAACGGGTCAGCTCGTCGATGTTGTCGGAAAGTATCTCCAGTAGGGATCGCAAATAGATAGTGTTATTTCCCTGATGCCACATCGCGCTGAGGGGAAGGCCTTCGATATGTTTTTTGGGCGCGAGCTTAAGGTATTTCACGCCGTCCGCATTCATATCTTTATATGACGCAGGCACCAGAGCGATGCCCAGTCCAGCGGCAACAAAACTCAGGATAGTCTGCTTCTCTTCGGCATACTGCGCGATGACAGGCATGCTGCCACCCTCCTTGAAAATATTCATTGTCAGGTCATGGCTGTGACGCCGGGTGCCTCTTTCCGGCACGATAACCGGCTCGTGTCGGAAGTCATCGATACTGACTTCGTCATAACTGACCAGGCGGTGGTTAGCGGGCACGGCCAGCACGCAGGTTTCATTGGCGATAAAACGTGTTGTCAGCGTGGCATCAATATGTTCCGGCGGACGTACAAAGACCACATCCAGCCATCCTGAAATGAGTCGGGGGATAAGTTTATGAGATTTATCTTCCGTAAGATGAATGTCTGCCTCCGGAAAACGCCTGACGAAAAGATTAAGCAGTTCAGGAAGTAATCCTTTGGCTGCGCTATCGATAGCTCCGATCCGCAACGTCCTTTTCTGCAACAGGCTATTTTTCCGGAATCGCTGCCGTAGCGCATCGAAATCAGCAATGACCGTTTTGGCCTCATTTAAAAAGGCGGCACCTTCAGGCGTTAGCGACACATTGCGGGTCGATCGATTCAGTAGTCTTATCCCCAAATCATCTTCCAGCAGTTTTATGAAGCGACTCAGTGACGCAGGCATCATTTCAAGTTTACGGGCAGCACGGCCGAAGTGAAGCTCATCACCCAATACCACAAAGCAACGTAGCTGATTTATATCCATTTTTTCACCAAAACCTGATTATGCAAATTATTTATATAAAGCCATGCCAATGATAAAGCGGTTCAAAACTTCATACTGGGTTTATTACAAAACGATAACAACCCTACATCACTATGGAGCATCCGTCATGAAAAACGACCTCGAAAAGAAGGTGATGCGCAAGGTTACCCTGCGCATTATTCCTTTCATCATGCTGCTGTACTTCATTGCCTTCCTCGACCGTGTCAACATTGGCTTTGCCGCCCTGACCATGAATCAGGATCTGGGTTTTTCACCCACCGTTTTTGGGCTGGGCGCCGGCATCTTCTTCCTGGGGTACTTTCTGTTTGAGGTGCCGTCAAACTTAATTCTCCATAAAGTAGGGGCCCGCATCTGGATCGCCCGCG
Source organism: Klebsiella sp. C360 (assembly GCF_048822415.1). Classification (NCBI taxonomy): domain Bacteria; kingdom Pseudomonadati; phylum Pseudomonadota; class Gammaproteobacteria; order Enterobacterales; family Enterobacteriaceae; genus Klebsiella; species Klebsiella sp. C360. The sequence continues at coordinate 218,019 of NZ_JBMEZZ010000001.1, read as the reverse complement.
TCATGATCACCTGGGGCCTGGTCTCTGGCTGCATGGCTTTTGTGCAGGGTACGACGAGCTTCTACATTCTGCGTTTTCTACTCGGCGTAGCGGAAGCCGGTTTCTTCCCGGGAATTATCCTTTATCTCAGTTATTGGTTCCCGGCAGCCAGACGCGCGCAGGTTACCGCCATCTTTATGGCCGCAGCCCCGCTCTCTACAGCATTGGGATCGCCTGTTTCTGCCGCCCTGCTGGAGATGCATGGCTTTCTCGGCTACGCCGGCTGGCAGTGGATGTTTGTGCTGGAAGCCTTGCCAGCGCTGATACTCGGCGTTGTGGTTCTGTTCTTTCTTACCGATCGTCCGGCCAAAGCCAAATGGCTGACTGACGAAGAGCGTGCATGGCTGGAAAACACCATGCAGGCCGAGGAGCTGGCCCGGGCGGCAAAACAGAACCACAGCAGCGCATGGAAAGGACTGGCGGATAAGCGGGTACTGGCTCTGGCGCTGGTCTATTTCGGTACTTCTGCCGGCTTGTACACACTTGGCATCTGGTCCCCGCAAATCATCCGCAGCTTCGGTGCTACCTCACTGGAGATTGGCTTCCTCAACGCCTTCCCGGCGGTCATCGGCGTCATCGCCATGATCCTGTGGGCGCGGCATTCTGACCGCACCAGAGAGCGCAGCTGGCATGTGATTGGTGCCTGCCTGCTGGCAGCAGCCGGTCTGATTTACGCCGGTAACGTCAGCACACTGTTTACCGTGATTGTTGCCTTAACCCTGGTCACCGCAGGCATCAGCGCCTCGAAACCGCCCCTTTGGAGTATGCCTACCGTGTTCCTCAGCGGCCCGGCTGCGGCCGCGGGTATTGCCACGATTAACTCCATCGGCAATCTGGGCGGCTTTGTCGGCCCGATGATGATTGGCGTGATCCGCGAGCAGACCGGTAGCTACACCTGGGGCCTGTACTTTGTCGCCGGACTGCTGGCTATTTCGGCCCTCATTGTCCTGATCCTTTCTGCCAGGGCGGGTAAACCGCAAACGGCAGAACTCACTCATCCTCATACTCATTAACCGGAGAATTTACTATGCGTAACTATAAAATTGCCGCCATACCTGCCGACGGTATTGGTCCTGAAGTCATCTCGGCAGGTGTTGAAGTGCTGCATGCACTGACACGCCACGATCCGCAGCTGAAGTTTGATGTGGAGACCTTTGACTGGGGGTCGGACTATTACAAAAAACATGGCGTGATGATGCCGGAAGAAGGGCTGAACACACTAAAAAAATTTGATGCCATTTACTTCGGCGCGGTGGGCGCACCGGATGTCCCTGACCACATCACACTCTGGGGTCTGCGCCTGCCAATTTGCCAGGGGTTTGACCAGTACGCCAACGTGCGTCCAACCAAAATCCTGCCGGGTGTCACCTCACCGCTGCGCAACCGCGGGCCCGGCGATCTTGACTGGGTGATTGTGCGCGAAAACTCCGAAGGTGAGTATTCCGGTAACGGCGGCCGTGCACACCGTGGCTTACCGGAAGAAGTCGGCACCGAGGTGGCCATCTTCACCCGCGTCGGGGTTACGCGCATTATGCGCTATGCCTTCAGACTGGCGCAGTCTCGTCCACGTAAACTGCTGACCGTGGTGACTAAATCCAACGCCCAGCGCCACGGAATGGTGATGTGGGATGAGATTGCCGCCGAGGTGGCGCAGGAATTCCCGGATGTGCAGTGGGACAAGATGCTGGTCGATGCGATGACGCACCGCATGACGCTGCATCCCCAGACCCTGGATACCATCGTTGCCACCAATTTGCATGCCGATATCCTTTCCGATCTGGCCGGCGCGCTGGCGGGCAGTCTGGGCGTAGCGCCGACCGCCAATATTGATCCGGAACGCCGCTTCCCTTCCATGTTCGAACCTATCCATGGTTCAGCTTTTGATATCACCGGCAAAGGCATTGCTAACCCGATAGCAACCTTCTGGACTGCGGTACAGATGCTTGAACATCTGGGAGAGCGTAACGCCGCGGCGCTGATTATGGAAAGTATCGAATATGTTTGTGAGAAAGGCATTCTGACGCCAGATGTCGGTGGAACGGCCAGTACCGCGGACGTCACCCGCGCTGTAGTGGAATTTATCGAAGCCAGAGCAAATATCGCCGAGACCGTATAACCATGATAAATGAACAGCCTACAGAGATCCTGCAGGATATTTTTCAGCATGCTGTCGACAGCGCCCGAGCCGGGCCTGCGATTCTGTCTAACCTGCCGGAAAAACCGCGTGGCCGCTGCGTGGTAATCGGTGCCGGTAAAGCCTCGGCGGCAATGGCAGCGGCTGTGGATGCAGCCTGGCCGGATGTGGATGTGTCTGGCGTGGTGGTGACGCGTTACGGTTACGCGGTGCCTGCTGGTCGCATCCGGATTATCGAGGCTGCTCATCCGGTATCGGATTCGATGAGCGAAGTTGCCGCCATGCTGATTGTGGAAGCGCTGCGCGGATTGACCTCTGATGACCTGGTGCTGGCGGTCATTTCCGGTGGCGGGTCGGCGTTGATGGCGCTGCCCGCACCAGGATTAACATTGAAAGATAAGCAGGCCATTACCCGCGCGCTACTCCACAGCGGTGCCAATATCAAAGAGATGAATCTGGTACGTCGTCATCTCTCCGCGGTGAAAGGCGGCAAGCTGGCAAGAATGGCGCAACCGGCCCGTATTGTGTCACTGATTATCAGCGATGTGCCGGGGGATAACCCGGCAGATGTGGCATCAGGTCCTACTGTCGCCGATGACAGTACGCCGCTTGATGCGCTTCGGGTACTTCAGCGCTACGGTATTCATACCCCGGAACCTGTTCATAAACTGCTAAGCCAGCCGGCAGGCCCGGTTGAAAGTACAGCGAACAGCGAAGTAAAACTCATTGCCACGCCGCAGCGGGCTTTGCAGGCTGCCGCGCTGGCTGCGTGCAGACACGGACTGACGCCGCTTATTCTCGGCGATGCGTTAGAAGGCGAAAGTCGTGAAGTGGCCATTGTTATGGCCGGGATTGCTAAATCCGTGAAGCAATATGGTCATCCGGTTTCCGGTCCGGCAGTGCTGTTGTCGGGTGGCGAAACCACCGTGACGGTAAGTCAGGGTCAGCACGGGAAGGGTGGTCGTAATACTGAATTTGCGCTCAGTCTGGCCTGTGCGTTGCAGGGAGAAAGCGGTATATGGGCAATCGCCGGCGACAGTGATGGTATCGACGGAACGGAAGATGCAGCAGGTGCGCTGGTATTCCCGGACACGCTAACACGCGGCAAAATGGGTGGTCTAAATGCGGCTAGTTATCTTGATGCACACGACAGCTATAGCTATTTTCATGCGCTCGATGACCTGGTAATGACCGGCCCAACGCTAACCAACGTAAACGATATTCGGGCAATATTGATTGCCTGACCTATCGCTCTCCTGTACCAGGGAGAGCGATATTTTTACTTTCAACATGGTGCAAATCTTCGGTATCCGCCCGCCATCAATTTCCACGTTAAAGCGCATCGCCTGGCGTCAAGGTGTCGATCATCGTTCAGTCTGATGTGCAGGCGTGCAAGATGACGTGGAAGGGGGCTAACGCGAGGAAATCGCCGCCCGGCGCAAGGCCAGGCGGCTGACGGTCAGGCGGTTTTGGTCGCCGCCTTCAGGCTCTGGACGAAGGCTTTCAGCTCGTCGAGCATGGCCTGCGGCTCATCAAGATGGCGTTCGATGATTTTGACGATGGCGGAACCGGAGATCGCCCCGGCGGCGCCGGCGTCAATGGCGGCGCTCACCTGCTCCGGCGCGGAGATGCCAAAGCCCTGCAGCGGCGGCGCGGCGTGATATTCCGCCAGCTTCTCCACCAGATGGTGCAGCGGCAGCGCAGCGCGATTTTCCGCACCCGTCACCCCGGCGCGCGACAGCAGATAGGTGTAGCCGCGGCCATATGAGGCAATCTGGCGCAGTAAATCGTCATCCGCATTGGGCGGGCAGATGAAAATCGGCGCGATGTTATGGCGCATCGCCGCCTGGCGGAACGGAGCGGACTCTTCCACCGGCACGTCGGCGACCAGCACCGAGTCGACGCCGACGCGGGCGCACTGGGCATAGAACTCATCGATACCCGGGCTGAAGACGAGGTTGGCGTACATCAGCAGGCCGATTGGGATCGTCGGATGCTTATGGCGGATCGCCGCCAGCATCTCAAAGCACTGCGCCGGGGTCACCCCCGCGGCGAAGGCGCGCAGGGCCGCGCCCTGGATGGTCGGGCCGTCCGCCAGCGGGTCGGAGAAGGGGATCCCCAGCTCAAGGGCATCGGCGCCGCCTTCGATCAACGCATCGATAATTTTCAGCGACTGCTCCGGTCCCGGATCGCCAAGGGTCACAAAGGGGACGAAGGCGCCTTCCTGGCGGTTTTTTAGTTGGGCAAACAGCGTCTCATAGCGTTCCATCAGATTTCCCCTCGCGCTTTCAGGATGTCATGTACGGTGAAAATGTCTTTATCGCCGCGGCCGGAGAGGTTAACCACCAGCAGCTGCTCTTTTTCCGGGTTTTCGCGCATCATCTTCAGCGCGTGGGCCAGGGCGTGCGAGGACTCCAGCGCCGGGATGATCCCTTCGTGGCGGGAGAGCGCTTTGAACGCGTCCAGCGCTTCGTCGTCGGTGATCGACACATAGTCGGCGCGCCCGGTGCTGTTCAGATACGCGTGCTGCGGCCCAACGGACGGGAAGTCCAGCCCGGCGGAAATGGAGTAAGATTCCTCGATCTGGCCGTCGGCGGTTTGCATCATCGGCGACTTCATGCCGAAGTAGATCCCAACGCGACCATGCTTCAGCGGCGCGCCGTGCTCCCCGCTTTCGATACCGTGCCCGGCAGGCTCTACGCCGATCAGGCCGACGTGGGTTTCCTCGATAAAATCAGCGAACATGCCGATGGCGTTTGACCCGCCGCCGACGCAGGCGATCACCGCGTCCGGCAGGCGTCCCTCTTTTTCGAGGATCTGCGCTTTGGTCTCTTCGCCAATCATGCGCTGGAATTCACGCACGATGGTTGGGAACGGGTGCGGACCTGCGGCGGTGCCCAGCATATAGTGCGCCTTCTCGTAGCTGCCGGACCAGTCGCGCAGCGCCTCGTTACAGGCATCTTTCAGCGTGGCGGAACCGCTGTGCACCGGGATCACCTCGGCGCCCATCAGGCGCATACGGAAGACGTTCGGCGACTGGCGCTCGACGTCCTTAGCGCCCATGTAGATACGGCATTTCAGGCCGAGCAGGGCGCTGGCCAGCGCTGAGGCGACGCCGTGCTGGCCGGCGCCGGTCTCGGCGATAATTTCGGTTTTGCCCATCCGTTTGGCCAGCAGAGCCTGGCCCAGTACCTGGTTGGTTTTGTGCGCGCCGCCGTGCAGCAGATCTTCGCGTTTCAGGTACAGGGTGGTGCGGGTCCCTTCGGTCAGGTTCCGGCATTTGGTCAGGGCCGTCGGACGACCGGCGTAGTTTTTCAGCAGGTCGGTGAATTCCGCCTGAAAGGCCGGGTCCTTCTGCGCGCTGACAAAGGCTTCTTCCAGCTGGCGCAGGGCGGGCATCAGGATCTGCGGCACATACATGCCGCCGAATTCGCCGAAGTAGGGGTTCAGTAAAGTGCTCATTATTGCTCCTTAATATGCGCGCAGCGTCTGGAAAACGGAGGCCAGCTTGCTGGCGTCTTTAATCCCGGGTTGCGACTCTACGCCTGAATTGAAATCGAGTCCGGCACAGCCGCTTTTGGCCGCTTCCACACAGTTATCGGCGCCGAGGCCGCCGGCCAGCATAACGTTGCGCAGATCCTGGCCCTGCAGCAGGCTCCAGTCAAAACGCTGGCCGCTGCCGCCCTGGCCGTTGTCGAGCAGATACTTATCGACATGGCGGAGTGTACGGGCCGGCAACGTTTCGCCAACGCTCAACGCCTTCCAGATACGGACGTTATCCGCGAGGGCGTCGCGCAGCGCGTCGATATAGGCCTGGTCTTCATCACCGTGCAGCTGCACGGCGGCCAGCCCCAGCCCCAGGGCCTGGGCGCGGGCGACCACCTCGTCCAGCGGCGCATTGCGGAAGACGCCGACGTACTGCAGCGGCGCGGCGGCGATCACCGCTTTGGCCTGGGCGTCATTTACCGCCCGCGGCGAGGTCGGGACGAAGATCAGGCCACCGTAAATGGCGCCGGACTCCCAGGCCACCTGGGCATCCTGTGGGCGCGTCAGGCCGCACACTTTGTTCTCGCCGAGCAGCACGCGTTTGACCGCCGCTTCCAGATCCGCCTGCTCCATCAGGGCGGAGCCGATCAGGAAGCCGTTGGCGAAGTGGCTCAGCTCACGCACTTCGGCATAGGTATGGATGCCGGATTCGCTGATCACCGTGACATCCGGGCCGAGACGCGCTGCCAGCTGACGGGTGCGGTTAAGGTCAATCGACATATCGCGCAGGTCGCGGTTATTAATGCCCACCACCTTCGCCTTCAGAGCGATGGCGCGCTCCAGCTCCTCTTCATTGCTGACTTCGGTCAGCACGCCCATATTCAGGCTGTGAGCCACCGCGGAGAGCTGACGATATTGTTCATCGTCGAGCACCGAGAGCATCAGCAGGCAGGCGTCGGCCTGATAGTAGCGCGCCAGGTAGATCTGGTAAGGGTCGATGGTGAAGTCCTTACACAGGATCGGCTGCGGCGCGACCTTGCTGACGATCGGCAGAAAATCGAAGCTGCCCTGGAAATATTTCTCATCACACAGCACCGAGATCGCCGAGGCGTAGTGTTTGTAGATGCTGGCGATCGCCGCCGGATCGAAATCTTCGCGAATCAACCCCTTCGACGGCGAGGCCTTTTTGCACTCGAGAATAAACGCGGTGCGGGTGCCGGCCAGCGCGTCATAGAAATTGCGCTGCGTCGGGACGACCTCATTCTGAAAACTGGCTAACGGTTGTTGTTGTTTGCGGGCTTCCACCCAAATCGCTTTGTCGGCAACGATTTTTGCTAAAACGGTCTGCATTCTTTACCCTCTTGCCGCTAAGGCGGTCACTCTGTCATAGGCCGCGCCGCTGTGCAGCACATCCAGTACCTGCTGAGCGTTAGCTTTCAGATCTTCATGCCCGTGTAAACGCATCAACATGGCGACGTTGGCGGCGACGGCGGCTTCGTGAGCGGCTTCACCTTTACCTTGTAGCAAGCGCGTCAGAATGTCACGGTTTTCTTCCGGCGTACCGCCCGCCAGCTGCGCCTGATGGTAAGGCGTCAGGCCGAAGTCGTCGGCGGTCAACTGATAGCTTTTGATTTCTCCGGCATGCAGCTCGGCGACCACCGTGGGCGCATGCAGCGAGACTTCATCCATCCCGCCGCTGTGCACCACGGCCGCGCGCTGATAACCGAGTACGCGCAGGGTTTCCGCAATCGGCAACACCAGCTCCGGGCTGTAGACGCCAATCAGCGCCAGCGGCGGATGCGCCGGGTTGATCAGCGGTCCCAGCACATTAAACAGGGTACGGGTCTTCAACTGCTGACGGACCGGCATCGCGTGGCGGAAACCGGTGTGATACTTGGGCGCGAACAGGAAGCAGACGCCCAGCTCATCGAGCGCCGCGCGGGATTTATCGGCGTTCATATCGAGATTAATGCCGAAGGCCGCCAGCAGGTCGGAAGAGCCTGATTTACTGGAGACGCTGCGGTTGCCGTGCTTCGCCACTTTTAATCCACAGGCGGCGGCGACAAACGCGCTGGCGGTGGAGATATTAATGCTGTTGCTGCCGTCGCCACCGGTGCCGACGATGTCGGCAAACAGGTAGTCCGGGCGCGGGAACGGCGCGGCGTTTTCCAGTAGCGCGGTGGCGGCGCCGGCAATTTCCTGCGGCTGCTCGCCGCGCACTTTCATGCTGACCAGCGCGGCGGCCAGCTGTTCAGGCTTCACTTCGCCGCGCACCACGGCGGAGAACAGCTGGTGGCTCTCCTGCTGACTCAGGGTTTCCGCCTGGTACAGTTTCTCCAGGATCGGCTGGAGGGTGTTGGTATGCTCCAGCTTTTGCAGCGCCCAGGCCAGAGTCTGCTCCAGCAGTCGCGCGCCCTGGGTGGTGAGGATCGATTCCGGATGGAACTGGAAGCCGCACACCCGGTCCGCATCGTGACGCACCGCCATCACCATACCGTTGAAATTGGCGTTAATCGTCAGCCCGGCGGGAATATTGCTGCCGACCAGCGAGTGGTAGCGCGCCACCGGCAGCGGGTTAGCCAGACCGGCAAACATCGCCTGGCCGTCGTGCTCAATGCTGGAGGCTTTGCCATGGAGGATCTCGCCCGCCTGGCCGACATAGCCGCCGTAGGCTTCGACAATGGCCTGGTGGCCGAGGCAGATGCCGATGATCGGCAGCTTGCCCCGCATGCGGGTCAGCAATTCCGGCATGCAGCCGGCTTCGCTTGGCGTACCCGGGCCAGGGGAGAGCATCAGCACCGGGTTGTCCATGGTGCCCAGACGCTCAATCAGCGCCTGCGCCGGAACGGAGTTACGGTAAATCACCACGTTATGGCCGTTTGCGCGCAGCTGGTCTGCCAGGTTATAGGTGAAAGAATCGATATTATCGAGCAGCAGAATGTCAGCCATCAGAAAATCTCCTTCGCGTGATGGGCCTGGGCAATGGCGCGCAGCACCGCGCGGGCTTTATTTCGGGTCTCATCCGCTTCCGACTGGGGAACCGAGTCGAGCACAATGCCGGCTCCGGCCTGAACGGTAGCGATACCCTCCTGCACGTAGGCGGAACGGATGACGATGCAGGTGTCGAGGTCGCCGTGGGCGGTGAAATAGCCCACCGCGCCGCCGTAGCTGCCGCGTCGTTTACCTTCGGCGGCGGCAATCAGCTGCATGGCGCGAACCTTCGGCGCGCCGCTGAGAGTGCCCATGTTCATGCAGGCGCGGTAGGCGTGCAGCACATCAAGATCCTGACGCAGTTCACCCACCACCCGGGAGACCAGATGCATGACAAAGGAGTAACGGTCAACCTTGGTTAAATCGGCGACATAGCGGCTGCCCGGGGTGCAGATGCGGGCCAGATCGTTGCGCGCCAGGTCCACCAGCATCAGGTGCTCGGAAAGCTCTTTGTGATCGGTGCGCATTTCCAGCTCGATACGGCTGTCGAGATCGCGATCCAGCGAACCGTCGGCGCGGCGGCCGCGCGGCCGGGTGCCGGCGATGGGGTAGATCTCAATCTGACGGCTGACGGCATCGTACTTCAGCGAGCTCTCCGGCGAGGCGCCGAACAAGGTGAAATCGTTGTCCTGCATAAAGAACATATACGGGCTGGGGTTACTCTTCTTCAGCACATCATAGGCGGCCAGCGGCGACGGGCAGGGCAGCGAGAAGCGGCGGGAAGGGACCACCTGGAAGATTTCCCCGGCGCGGATCGCGCGCTGCATTTTGCGCACCACCGCGCCGTACTCTTCATCGCTCTGGTCAACGTCGCAGCGCATTTCGGCCACGGTGGTGACCGGCAGCGGCAGCGGCGGCTCGTTCAGCTGCTGGCGCAGCTGGCTCAGGCGCTGCTCCAGGCGCTGTTTTTCACTCTCCAGCGGCGTGAACAGGCTCGCCTGGATGCGGGTATGCTTGGTCTGATGGTCGATGACCAGCAGGGTCTCCGCCAGATAGAAACAGTAGTCCGGGCAGGCAGTGTCGCTCTGCAGCGGCGGCAGATCTTCAAAGCCGGCCACCAGGTCATAGGCGAACAGGCCGCCGAAGAACATCGCTTCACGCTCGTTGGCCGGGACGGTCACCAGCTCCTGCAGGAGACGGAAGGCGTCAAACACTGACAGCGAGCAGAGGCGGGCGTCTTCATCGAGCAGGGAGCTGACCGCCGGGAAGGTCAGGATGCGGCCGTTGGGCTGGCGCTGATTGGCGATCCCGGAGGGCAGCGCGCCGTCCAGCAGCTCCAGCAGCGCGGCTCCGTTGGCGGAGAGGGCCTGAATGGTGACAGTGTCACCGAGGGCAGTGATGCGCAGCGCGCTGTCGACCAGCAGCAGGCTTTTTAAGTCATCTTTGCTGTCGATGTCAGCCGATTCCAGCAGCAGGGTGGCCGGACGGGCGCCGCACAGTTGGTGGAATAACGCCGTCGGGTTCTCCCGGTAGATGGCGTCGCTGGTGAGAAGCTCGAGTGCCGGTTTGGATGTTTGCATTATTGTTCTCGCCTGTTCGTATTATTTTTGTCCAATAAAAAGCCCGCTCATTGGCGGGCCGGGTATCTGTATGCTGAATGCAAAACGCGATCACGCCGCCCGTTATCAGGAGGTGCGCCACCAGCTGTGCAGAGTGATAAAGTGCATTTTCATCGTGATACCCCTTCATGTGAACTTGTGTACTAGTTAACTAGTTCGATGGAATAAAGTCAACCCTTGTTTGCAGATTTTCTCTGCCTGTCGGTATGATAATGCGCTTATTTACGTTGATGTCCAGCAGGAGTCCTTTTGAGCGACAGCCAATACGCAGTGATTTACGATCTGCACAGCCATACCACCGCCTCTGACGGGCGGCTGACTCCGCAGGAACTGGTCCATCGCGCCCATGAGATGCGCGTTGGCACGCTGGCGATCACCGACCATGACAGCGTGGCGGCTATCCCGGCGGCCCGGGAAGAGATTGCCCGCGCCGGATTACCCTTGACCCTGGTGAACGGCGTCGAGATTTCCACCCTCTGGGAGAATCACGAGATTCATATTGTGGGTCTCAATATTGATATTGCGCACCCGGCGATGACCGCCCTGCTGGAGGAGCAGAAAGCGCGGCGCCAGCAGCGCGGCCAGATGATTGCCGAGCGTCTGGAGAAGGCGCGCATCCCCGGCGCCTGGGAAGGGGCGCTGCGGCTGGCGGACGGTGGCGCCGTCACCCGCGGCCATTTTGCCCGTTTTCTGGTGGAGGCCGGCCACGCGAAGAACATGGCGGAGGTCTTCAAAAAATACCTTGCCCGCGGGAAAACCGGTTACGTGCCGCCGCAGTGGTGTACAATAAAACAAGCAATTGATGTCATTCATCATTCTGGCGGCAAGGCGGTGATAGCCCACCCCGGACGTTACGATCTTTCCGCCAAGTGGCTGAAGCGGCTGTTGGCCCACTTTAGCGAGCAGGGCGGTGATGCCATGGAAGTGGCCCAGTGCCAGCAGGCGCCCCACGAACGCGCTCAACTGGCCGCCCTGGCCGTGCAGTTTGGTCTTCTGGCGTCGCAGGGATCCGATTTCCATCAGCCCTGCGCGTGGATCGAGCTTGGCCGTAAGCTCTGGCTCCCTGCCGGCGTCGAAGGCGTCTGGCACAGCTGGGAAGCGGCCGCCGTATAAAAATTGAGAGGGAAGTATGAGCCAGTTTTTTTATATCCATCCGGATAACCCGCAGGCGCGGTTGATTAACCAGGCGGTGGAGATTGTGCGTAAGGGCGGGGTGATCGTTTATCCTACTGACTCCGGCTACGCGCTGGGCTGCAAAATTGAAGACAAGGGCGCGATGGAGCGGATCTGCCGCATCCGTCAGCTGCCGGACGGACACAACTTCACCCTGATGTGCCGCGACCTGTCCGAACTGTCAACCTACGCCTTTGTGGACAACGTGGCGTTTCGCCTGATGAAAAACAATACGCCGGGCAACTACACTTTTATCCTCAAAGGAACGAAAGAGGTGCCGCGCCGGCTGCTGCAGGAGAAGCGTAAAACCATTGGTATGCGCGTCCCGTCCAACCCTATCGCTCAGGCGTTGCTTGAGACCTTAGGCGAACCGATGCTCTCCACCTCGCTGATGCTGCCCGGCAGCGACTTTACCGAATCCGACCCGGAAGAGATCAAAGATCGTCTGGAGAAAGTCGTGGACCTCATTATCCACGGCGGCTTCCTTGGACAGCAGCCGACCACGGTTATCGATCTCACTGAAGACGCTCCGGTGGTGCTGCGCGAAGGCGTCGGCGACGTGAGGCCGTTTCTGTAATCTGACGAAAAGTGGGCTGAAGCAACGCTCGAAGGTCAGGAGCCTGTCTGGCTCCTGAAAGTCTCATGGGAGAACCTGGTTATGCTTCATGAGCTGATATCGTTAATCAATGTTGTTATTTGGCCCGCTATTGTTCTGTTTTTTCTATGTCGATTTGGAACTGCAATCAACCGGTTTCTTGAAAACCTCAGCCGCCTTTCCATTAAAGGTCCCGGCTTTGAAGTCGAGACCTTCAATAAAGGGGCTGAGTCTAGTGCCAATCTTGCCGCTGCATTGGCCAGCAAAGGTACCATTGCTAAAGGCGAGGGTAATGTAGAGCAAAGCGTTCTGGATGACGTCAACGTAGTGTCTCAGGCTGTAACGCCGAGAGTATTGCGAAGAGCGGGTGATGCCGTCATCTTGTGGGTTGATGACAGACCCAATGGTAATCGCTTTGAACGTCAGTCCATGGAAGCTCTGGGCATAAGGTTTGTTAATGTAGTATCTACCGACGAGGCTCTCGAAAGACTAAAAAATCAGTCGTTTGATGTGATTATTTCCGATATGAAGAGGCCTGGGGATGATCGTGCGGGATATACTCTCCTGGATGAGCTAAGAAGAAAGGGCAAAGACATTCCATACATTATCTATGCGAGCTCCAATGCTGCTCAGCATAAGGAACAAGCAAAACAGCATGGCGCTTTAGACGCGACCAATAATCCGCCGGAATTATTTCGCCTGGTCATGGGGGCGTTAAAAAAATAATTATCCATCAAATCCAGAGGATGGCTTCTGCATTCCACCCCTTGCTAAATCCACGCTGGAGGCGGGTTATCTGTAAATTTCCTTTCCCGGATTGATAATCAATGACCCACCAGGTCTTTTCAGGTTCAGGCTGCTCGCAAATTTAAGCGTCCGCGCAAAATCTGTTCCATACTCAAGGCGCGGTGTGGCGAACAGAAGCTTTCCCGACGAAGTTAGTGTAGTATGTTCGGCCACGATTACGGGCTCGCGGTGAATGTTTTGCGCATGCCAGCGAGACTTTACGTAAAAAGTATATACGTAACAATGAGTTGTTGATAAAGGCCTCATTGTTTCATAAAGCATACCAGACGCCTGGGAAGGCGACACCTTAAGGAAGCTCAATGAGCGAGAAACTGCAAAAAGTGCTGGCCCGCGCCGGCCACGGCTCCCGCCGTGAAATTGAAGCGAAAATCGACGCTGGCCGCGTCAGCGTCGATGGCAAAATCGCCACCCTCGGCGACCGTGTGGAGATCGTCCCCGGTTTAAAAATTCGTATCGATGGCCATCTGATCTCGGTGAAAGAGTCCGCCGAGCAGATCTGCCGCGTGCTGGCTTACTACAAGCCGGAAGGCGAACTGTGCACCCGTAACGATCCGGAAGGGCGCCCGACGGTGTTCGATCGTCTGCCTAAACTGCGCGGCGCGCGCTGGATTGCCGTTGGTCGTCTGGACGTCAACACCTGCGGCCTGCTGCTGTTCACCACCGACGGCGAACTGGCAAACCGTCTGATGCACCCGAGCCGTGAAGTCGAGCGTGAGTACGCCGTTCGCGTTTTCGGCCAGGTGGATGAAGATAAGCTGCGTCAACTGTCTCGCGGCGTGCAGCTAGAGGATGGTCCGGCGGCGTTTAAAACCATTAAATTCACCGGCGGTGAAGGGATTAACCAGTGGTACAACGTCACCCTGACCGAAGGGCGTAACCGCGAAGTGCGTCGCCTGTGGGAAGCGGTCGGCGTGCAGGTCAGCCGCCTGATCCGCGTGCGCTATGGCGATATTTTGCTGCCTAAAGGCCTGCCGCGCGGCGGCTATACCGAGCTGGACCTGGCGCAGACCAACTACCTGCGCGAGCTGGTGGAACTCACTCCGGAAACCAGCTCTAAGGTCGCCGTTGAAAAAGATCGGCGCCGGTTGAAAGCCAATCAGATCCGCCGGGCGGTGAAGCGCCACAGCCAGAGCAGCGCTAACCCGCGCCAGGGTAATAACAGCAACCGCCGTTCCAGTACCCGCAATAAGACCAACGGTTAATGTTGCGCGTTCCGGTGGTTTTGCGCCGGAACGCGGACTTCCTTTCGCCGTATCCGGCCCTCAGTAGTCAATCCCCATCTGTGCTTTAATGCCGGCATCAAAGGCATGTTTCACCGGGCGCAGCTCGCTGACGGTATCCGCCAGTTCAATAATATCGCGATGACAGCCGCGGCCGGTGATGATCACCGACTGGTGGGCAGGACGCTCACGTAGGGCGCTCAGCACCGCCTCCAGCGGCAGGTAATCGTAGGCCACCATGTAGGTCAGTTCGTCCAGCAGCACCAGATCGAGCTGGTCGTCGGCAAGCATACGGCGGGCATGCTCCCAGACCGCCAGACAGGCGGCGGTATCGCTGTCGCGGTCCTGGGTGTTCCAGGTAAAGCCTGTCGCCATTACCTGGAATTCGACGCCGTGTGGCTCCAGCAGATTACGCTCGCCGTTAGGCCAGGTCCCCTTGATAAACTGGATCACGCCGACTTTTTTGCCGTGGCCGACGGCGCGGGTCGCGGTGCCAAAGGCGGCGGTGGTTTTGCCTTTGCCGTTGCCGGTAAAGACCATCACAATGCCGCGTTCGTCCTGGGCCGCCGCCACCCGGGCGTCAACTTTATCTTTCAGCCGCTGCTGGCGTTCGCGGTAGCGTTCATCACTCATTGGGCAATTCCTGGTTTACGCCCCGGTTGGGCGTCGAAGGTCATTCCCGTCTTGCGACGACTGTCGTCGCCCATCAGCCACAGATAGACGGGCATAATGTCAGCGGGGGTTTTCAGTTTCAGCGGATCTTCCGTCGGGAACGCGCTGGCGCGCATGCCGGTGCGGGTGCCGCCAGGGTTGATGCAGTTCACGCGCAGGTGGCGGCTTTGGTACTCGTCGGCCAGCACCTGCATCATCCCTTCGGTAGCGAATTTGGAGACGGCATAGGCGCCCCAGTTGGCGCGACCCTGACGACCGACGCTGGATGAGGTAAAGACCAACGAACCTGATTCGGAACGGAGTAATAAAGGAAGAAGCGCCTGGGTCAGCATAAAGGTGCCATTGACGTTCACCTGCATCACCTGCTGCCAGACCTCCGGTTTCTGCTCATCCATCGGGCAGATATCGCCGAGCAGGCCAGCATTGTGCAGCACGCCGTCAAGGCGGGGATAGTGCATGCTGATCTGCTGCGCCAGCTGCTGACACGCCTGCGGCGTGCAGGTTAGCAGGTCGAGAGTAAACCAGCGGGGGGAAATACCGCCCTCGCGTTCAATCTCCTGGGCGACGGCGCGCAGTTTTTCGTCGTTGCGGCCAAGCAGAATCACGCTGGCGCTGTAGCGGGCGTAGGTCAGGGCCGCTTCACGGCCAATTCCGTCGCTGGCCCCGGTGACCAGAATGATGCGATCTTTCAGCAAGTGGCGTTGCGGTTGATAATGCACGGCGACTCCTTTGGCGATCGGCTCTCGATCGCGCTTCATCTTTGGTATCTCACTTTTGCGCTGTTATGCCTGAAAGCGCCCGCCATTGCAATCGGCCAAGCGGAAAGTATTCACAAAATTAATATCTTGCAACGATTTCAGCCTCGCTGAAAAAAAACGGAATCCGCTGCGCAGACGACACAAAGCACAAAGACTTCTCGCCAGGGGCTGATGTACACTGTGCAGCAACGTCAGTGCTTTACACAAGGTGAAAACGTGGAATTACTTGCTCAATATGGCTTGTTTTTAGCCAAGATCGCGACCGTTGTCGTCGCTATCGCGGTGATTGCCGCTATTATCGTCAACCTGGCCCAGCGCAAGAAGCAGCGCGGCGAGCTGCGGGTGACGAATCTTAGCGAGCATTATAAAGAGATGAAGGAGTCGCTGGCGGTGGCCCTGCTGGATGGCCCGCAGCAGAAGCAGTGGCATAAGTCGCAGAAGAAAAAGCAAAAGCAAGAGGCGAAGGCGGCGAAAGCGCGGGCGAAGCTGGGTAACGTGGAGCCGGAAGGCAAGCCGCGCGCCTGGGTGCTGGATTTCAAAGGCAGCATGGATGCCCATGAGGTCACCAGCCTGCGCGAAGAGATCACCGCGGTGCTGGCCGCGGCGAAAGCGCGCGATCAGGTGGTGATTCGTCTGGAAAGCCCCGGCGGGGTGGTGCACGGCTACGGGCTGGCTGCCTCTCAGCTGCAGCGCTTGCGTGACAAACAGATCCCGCTGACGGTGGCGGTCGATAAAGTGGCGGCCAGCGGCGGCTATATGATGGCCTGTGTGGCGAACAAAATTGTCTCGGCGCCGTTTGCGATCCTCGGCTCTATTGGCGTGGTGGCGCAGATCCCAAACCTGCACCGTTTCCTGAAGAACAAAGATATTGATATCGAACTGCACACCGCCGGACAGTACAAACGAACGCTCACTATGCTGGGTGAAAACACTGAAGAAGGACGGCGCAAGTTCCGCGAGGATCTCAATGAGACGCACCATTTGTTCAAGGATTTCGTTCATCGGATGCGCCCGGGCCTTGATATTGAGCAGGTGGCCACTGGCGAGCACTGGTACGGGGTACAGGCGCTGGAAAAAGGGCTGGTGGATGCGGTTGAAACCAGCGATGAGCTGCTGCTGGGATTAATGGAAAGCCATGAGGTGATCGGGGTGCGTTATCAACAGCGTAAGAAAATGCTCGATCGCTTCACCGGTAGCGCGGCGGAGAGTGCCGATCGACTGCTGCTGCGCTGGTGGCAGCGCGGACAGAAGCCGCTGATGTAGATGATAAAACGCGAGGCTCTGCCTCGCGTTCTCGTTTAGAGCGGTCTTAATCTACGCCGGTCTTAATCGACAAGGTGATATTTGTCCGACAGCTCATGGGCGAGGTACTTAAACATATTAAATACCGCTGTACTCTTTGGCGTCGGCAGACCCTGCTCATCAAGATAGAACTCACCGCTAAACACCAGGACATTGTTGCGCTGAACGACGTCGGTGGCTTCGATACCGGCTAACGTATCCTCATGTTCGCGAATAAGTTTGTTGGCTTTTTCGAGCAGCGTCTGGCGATCGATTGGTTGGGTTGTACCTTGCATAACGGACTCCTCTTTTTCTCCGGGCGTAGTTTACGCCGCGCGGCGGCGCGGGGCAAATTTTCCATGGACAAAACAGGGGTAATCGTAACCAGTGGAGAAACAGCCGTTTACTGGCGTGATTCGCTTTTGCATGCTAATAAAGTTGCGTAACGAATTTTATCAGGTACAGTGTGACGCTTTCGGCGATCTGGCAACAGATTTGCTTGACATTCGGCCAAAAATTCTTCGTGCTATGTCACCTGACGAAAAAAGGTCAGTAAACTCAAGTGCCTGGTTTTACGGAGTTGAAACAGGTGTTCTGGGTTGATATTCACCGACGGTGCCGCAACATATGAGGCAGTCGCCAGTGGAGGGTGTATGAATGTGCGATGTATTCCTGGATGAATCAAATTAGGTAAAGGTGAATATGGGTAAAGCTCTCGTTATCGTTGAGTCCCCGGCAAAAGCCAAAACGATCAATAAGTATCTGGGTAATGACTACGTGGTGAAATCCAGCGTCGGTCATATCCGCGATTTGCCGACCAGTGGATCAGCTTCCAAAAAGAGCACCGACTCTACCGCCACCAAAGGGGCTAAAAAGCCTAAAAAGGACGAACGTGGTGCTCTGGTTAACCGCATGGGCGTGGACCCATGGCATGACTGGAATGCGCATTATGAAGTACTTCCGGGTAAAGAAAAGGTAGTTTCCGAACTCAAACAGTTGGCGGAAAAAGCTGACCACATCTATCTCGCAACCGACCTTGACCGCGAAGGGGAAGCCATTGCCTGGCACCTGCGGGAAGTCATCGGCGGCGATGAGCAGCGTTACAGCCGCGTGGTGTTCAATGAGATCACCAAAAACGCCATTCGTCAGGCTTTCGAAAAGCCGGGCGAGCTGAATATCGATCGGGTTAACGCCCAGCAGGCGCGTCGCTTTATGGACCGCGTGGTGGGTTATATGGTTTCGCCGCTGCTGTGGAAAAAAATCGCCCGTGGTCTTTCTGCCGGGCGCGTGCAGTCCGTCGCTGTCCGCCTGGTGGTGGAGCGTGAGCGTGAAATCAAAGCGTTCGTCCCGGAAGAGTACTGGGAAGTTGATGCCAGTACCACCACGCCGGGCGGCGACGCGCTGCCGCTGCAGGTGACCCATAAGGATGATAAGCCATTCCGTCCGGTCAGCCGTGATGAGACGATGGCGGCGGTATCGCTGCTGGAAAAAGCCAGCTACAGCGTACTGGAGCGGGAAGACAAGCCGACCAGCAGTAAGCCGGGCGCGCCGTTCATCACCTCCACCCTGCAGCAGGCGGCCAGCACCCGTCTCGGCTTCGGCGTGAAAAAGACCATGATGATGGCTCAACGTCTCTATGAGGCGGGGCACATCACCTATATGCGTACCGACTCCACCAACCTGAGTCAGGACGCGCTGAACATGGTTCGCGGTTATATCAGCGATAAGTTTGGTAAAAAATATTTGCCGGAAAGCGCGAATCAGTACGCCAGCAAAGAAAATTCACAAGAAGCGCACGAAGCGATTCGTCCGTCTGATGTGAACGTGCTGGCGGAAACGCTGAAAGATATGGAAGCGGATGCGCAGAAACTGTATCAGCTGATCTGGCGCCAGTTTGTCGCCTGTCAGATGACGCCGGCGCAGTACGACTCCACGACGCTGACCGTGGCGGCGGGCGATTTCAAACTGAAAGCGCGCGGTCGTACCTTACGCTTCGACGGCTGGACCAAAGTGATGCCGGCCCTGCGCAAGGGCGATGAAGACCGGACCCTGCCGCTGGTCAAACAGGGCGACCAGCTGAGCCTGGTCGAGCTGACGCCTGCGCAGCACTTTACCAAGCCGCCGGCGCGCTTCAGCGAAGCCTCGCTGGTTAAAGAGCTGGAAAAACGCGGCATCGGCCGTCCGTCGACCTATGCCTCGATTATCTCCACCATTCAGGATCGTGGTTACGTGCGAGTGGAAAACCGTCGTTTCTACGCGGAGAAAATGGGCGAGATCGTCACCGACCGACTGGAAGAGAACTTCCGCGATCTGATGAACTACGACTTCACCGCGCAGATGGAAGATCGTCTCGATCAAGTGGCTAACCACCAGGCCGAGTGGAAAGAGGTGCTGAACCACTTCTTCGGCGATTTTACCACCCAGCTGGAGACGGCGGAGAAAGATCCGGAAGAGGGCGGCATGCAGCCGAACCCGATGGTGCTTACCAGCATCGACTGCCCGACCTGCGGCCGTAAAATGGGTATCCGTACCGCCAGCACCGGCGTTTTCCTCGGCTGTTCGGGCTATGCCCTGTCGCCGAAAGAGCGCTGCAAAACCACCATTAACCTGGTGCCGGAAAACGAAGTCCTCAACGTGCTGGAAGGCGATGACGCCGAAACTAACGCGCTGCGCGCCAAACGCCGCTGCCAGAAGTGCGGTACGGCGATGGACAGCTACCTTATCGATCCCAAGCGTAAACTGCACGTCTGCGGTAACAACCCGACCTGCGATGGCTATGAGATTGAAGAGGGCGAGTTCCGCATCAAGGGCTATGACGGTCCGGTAGTGGAGTGCGAGAAGTGCGGCTCCGAGATGCACCTGAAGATGGGGCGTTTTGGGAAGTACATGGCTTGTACCAACGACGAGTGTAAGAATACGCGTAAGATCCTGCGCAATGGGGAAGTGGCGCCGCCGAAGGAAGATCCGGTGCCGCTGCCGGAGCTGCCGTGTGAGAAGTCTGACGCCTATTTCGTACTGCGTGACGGGGCCGCGGGCGTCTTCCTGGCGGCCAACACCTTCCCGAAATCACGGGAAACGCGCGCGCCGCTGGTGGAAGAGCTGTACCGCTTCCGCGATCGTCTGCCGGAAAAACTGCGTTATCTCGCCGATGCGCCGCAGCAGGATCCGGAAGGCAATAAGACGCTGGTGCGCTTTAGCCGTAAAACGAAGCAACAGTACGTAGCGTCCGAAAAAGAGGGCAAAGCGACCGGCTGGTCTTCCTTCTTTATCGACGGTAAATGGACGGAAGCTAAAAAGTAACTGACCATTATCAGGCAGGAAAAGGGCGCTTTTCCTGCTCTGGCGGCCGGCAGGGGCCATGGATGCCTCTGCCGTGTCGTTTTCCTTTCTCTCCGCGCTTTTCACCCTCTTATAACCACCTATATTATTTTTCGTTACCGTCTATACAGTGTTGATATAAATGATATAGTGGTTATAGTTATTGCCTTTTTTATTATTAAAACGTCTTATACATCATCGCTTTCAGGATGCGTTGCGGCGCCACTATGGTCAACTGCCGGGAGGCCTGGCCTTCACCGGCGACAAGTTGCCTGAACGTAAAGTGTATTAAGCGGCTTCATTTTACGCGCAAACGGATATCAGCATGAAACTACAACAGCTTCGCTACATCGTTGAGGTGGTTAACCATAACCTGAATGTTTCATCCACCGCCGAAGGGCTTTATACCTCTCAGCCAGGCATCAGTAAGCAGGTGCGTATGCTGGAAGATGAGCTGGGCATCCAAATCTTTGCCCGCAGCGGCAAGCATTTGACTCAGGTGACGCCTGCCGGGCAGGAGATCATCCGTATTGCCCGCGAGGTGTTGTCGAAAGTCGATGCCATCAAATCTGTCGCCGGGGAGCATACCTGGCCGGACAAAGGGTCGCTGTACGTGGCGACCACCCATACCCAGGCGCGCTATGCGTTGCCCGGGGTGATCAAGGGCTTTATTGAACGTTATCCGCGGGTGTCGCTCCATATGCATCAGGGTTCGCCAACCCAGATCGCCGAAGCCGTGTCGAAAGGCAACGCCGACTTCGCCATTGCTACCGAAGCGCTGCATCTGTATGACGACCTGGTGATGCTGCCATGCTATCACTGGAACCGGTCGATCGTGGTGACGCCGGAGCATCCTCTGGCCTCCAGGGGCTCGGTATCAATAGAAGAGCTGGCGCAGTACCCGCTGGTGACCTATACCTTTGGCTTCACCGGCCGCTCCGAACTGGACACCGCGTTTAACCGTGCGGGCCTGACGCCGCGCATTGTCTTTACCGCTACCGATGCCGACGTCATTAAAACCTATGTTCGCCTGGGGCTGGGGGTGGGGGTGATTGCCAGCATGGCGGTAGATCCGGTCTCCGATCCGGACCTGGTGAAGCTGGATGCCAACGGTATTTTCAGCCACAGCACCACTAAAATAGGCTTCCGCCGTAGCACCTTCTTACGAAGCTACATGTATGATTTTATTCAACGTTTTGCACCCCATCTGACCCGGGATGTCGTGGATACCGCAGTGGCGCTACGGTCGAATGAAGATATTGAAGCGATGTTCAAAGATATAAAACTTCCGGAAAAATAACCCCGTTAAAAATAATGGCATTCCGTGTAAGGAGTGCCATTAACTATCATGGCCCTTATTTAACAACTTAAACCTCGAACCAATCACAAAATTAAGAATTTCTGATAACACGTTTTTCATAATGCCCGCCGCGATCAAATAACCGGTCAAATATATTCCATCAGGCCTAAATTCACTGGATTAATCGTTTATCCATAATTAAGATTTATCTGTACCTGATGATTTGAGCAATTGGTGGTGACAATATGATAAGTAATATCGATTACATGAAACTGGCGATGTCATACGAAAATGACAAAACCGAAATCGATCCCGTTCTGCGTAGTCGCGTATGGGGCGTAGTGTTGGTAGGGCTGGCGATGTTCTGGAGCATCATCGCGCTCACCATCTGCAACATCTGGATTGTCAGCTAAAGCTGTAGGTCATCGTTGTAGATACATGTCATTTTTATGACAGTGAAAGGAAACTGTAATATAAAATCAGTGACCGGCAATACAGGGAGAATATATTTTGCCGCGGGATTCATCCAACCTGAAATCAATCACAAGAGCTAATCGGCCAGCAGGTAATGATTAGCTCTTTTTTTGTCCTCGTGTACTAATACAATATCGCTTAAAAGACCTCTCTGCACTATTTTGGTGCTATTTCCTCTGCGCGTAGATAATTCCCTTTAACCCCTCTCCGTCACATCAGATTTAGCAATTTGGGTTGTTATCAAAGTGTTATGCCCAGCATGTGTTATCTTTAATGGAGACCCTGAGGAGAATCGGGGTATGCCATCCCTGAGATAAAGGAGGAGCTATGTCGTCAACCCTACGAGAAGCCAGTAAGGATACGCTGCAGGTTAACGCGAAAACCTGGCATTACTACAGTCTGCCGCTGGCGGAGAAGCAGCTGGGCGATCTCAGTCGACTGCCCAAGTCGCTGAAGGTGCTGATGGAGAACCTGTTGCGCTGGCAGGACGGTGACTCGGTGACTGAAGAAGATATTCGCGCCCTTGCCGGTTGGCTGCAGCAGGCCCATGCCGACAGGGAGATTGCTTATCGTCCGGCCCGCGTCCTGATGCAGGACTTTACCGGCGTACCGGCGGTGGTGGATCTGGCCGCCATGCGCGAGGCGGTGAAACGCCTGGGCGGCGATACCGCGAAGGTGAACCCGCTGTCGCCGGTCGACCTCGTGATCGACCACTCGGTGACGGTCGACCGCTTCGGCGATGACGAAGCCTTTGAAGACAACGTCCGCCTGGAAATGGAACGTAACCACGAACGCTACGCTTTTCTGCGCTGGGGGCAGCAGGCCTTCAGCCGCTTCAGCGTGGTGCCGCCGGGCACCGGGATTTGCCACCAGGTCAACCTGGAATATCTCGGACGGGCGGTGTGGAGCGAAGAGGTGAACGGGAAGTGGATGGCGTGGCCGGATACCCTGGTGGGCACCGACTCCCATACCACCATGATTAACGGGCTCGGCGTGCTGGGCTGGGGCGTGGGCGGGATTGAAGCGGAAGCCGCCATGCTTGGCCAGCCGGTGTCGATGCTGATCCCCGATGTGGTAGGCTTTAAGCTCAGCGGCAAATTGCGCGAAGGCATTACCGCTACTGACCTGGTCCTGACGGTCACCCAGATGCTGCGCCAGCACGGCGTGGTCGGAAAATTTGTTGAGTTCTACGGTGACGGTCTGGATACCTTGCCCCTGGCCGACCGCGCCACCATCGCCAATATGGCGCCAGAGTATGGCGCCACCTGCGGTTTCTTCCCGATCGATGACGTGACGCTCAGCTATATGCGCCTCAGCGGACGTAGCGAAGAACAGGTGGCGCTGGTGGAAGCCTATGCCAAAGCGCAGGGCATGTGGCGCCAGCCGGGCGATGAGCCGGTCTTTACCAGTACCCTGGCGCTGGATATGGGCAGCGTTGAAGCAAGCCTCGCCGGGCCGAAGCGGCCGCAGGATCGCGTGGCGCTCGGCGATGTGCCGAAAGCCTTTGCCGCCAGCGGCGAGCTGGAGGTTAACCACCTTCAGCGTCAGCGCCAGCCGGTGGCGTATACGCTGAACGGGCATCACTATTCGCTGCCGGATGGCGCTGTGGCCATTGCGGCGATCACGTCCTGTACCAACACCTCCAACCCCAGCGTGCTGATGGCCGCCGGCCTGCTGGCGAAAAAAGCCGTCGAACGCGGACTGCAGCCGCAGCCGTGGGTGAAAGCTTCTCTGGCCCCTGGCTCGAAAGTGGTGTCGGATTATCTGGCCCATGCCGGCCTGACGCCTTACCTCGACCAGCTCGGCTTCAATCTGGTGGGGTATGGCTGTACCACCTGTATCGGTAACTCCGGCCCGCTGCCGGAACCTATTGAAGAAGCAATCAAAAAAGGCGACCTCACCGTCGGGGCGGTGCTCTCCGGTAACCGTAACTTCGAAGGGCGTATCCACCCGCTGGTGAAGACCAACTGGCTGGCCTCGCCGCCGCTGGTGGTCGCTTACGCGCTGGCCGGGAACATGAACATCGATCTTACCCGTGAGCCGCTGGGGCAGGGCAGCGACGGCGAGCCGGTCTATCTGAGAGATATCTGGCCGAGCGGGGAGGAGATTGCCCGCGCGGTGGAACAGGTCTCCACGGAGATGTTCCGCAAAGAGTACGCGGAAGTGTTTTCCGGGACAGAGGAGTGGAAGGCGATCAAGGTGGAGGCGTCAGATACCTACGACTGGCAGGAAGATTCGACCTATATTCGCCTGTCGCCGTTCTTTGACGAGATGGGCATCGAGCCGCTGCCGGTGGAGGATATTCACGGCGCGCGGATCCTCGCCATGCTGGGCGATTCAGTGACCACTGACCACATTTCGCCGGCGGGAAGCATCAAAGCCGATAGTCCGGCAGGCCGCTATCTGCAGGAGCATGGGGTTGCCCGGCGCGACTTTAACTCCTACGGCTCCCGTCGCGGTAACCATGAGGTGATGATGCGCGGCACCTTCGCCAATATCCGCATCCGCAACGAAATGGTGCCGGGGGTGGAAGGGGGCATGACCCGCCATCTGCCGGACCGCGAACCGGTGGCGATCTACGATGCAGCGATGCTATATAAAGCTGAGGGCATACCGCTGGCGGTGATTGCTGGTAAGGAGTATGGCTCAGGTTCCAGTCGCGACTGGGCGGCGAAGGGGCCGCGCCTGCTGGGGATCCGGGTGGTGATCGCTGAGTCCTTCGAACGTATCCACCGCTCCAACCTGATCGGGATGGGGATTCTGCCGCTGGAGTTCCCGCAGGGCGTCACCCGTAAAACGCTACAGTTGACCGGCGAAGAGCGGATTGATGTCAGTAACCTGCAGTCACTGCAGCCCGGCGCCACGGTGCCAGTGACCCTCACCCGCGCTGACGGTTCGCAGGAGGTGATCGCCTGCCGGTGTCGTATCGACACGGCGACCGAACTCACCTACTACCGCAACGACGGCATTTTGCACTACGTCATCCGCAATATGCTGTAAAACGAAGGGCCAGCATCGCTGGCCCTCTCTTAACGCTGCCGCCGGTATTATTCCGCCGGCTTGCTGTTCAGCAGATGGCCCATCTTGGCGGCTTTGGTGTCCAGATAGTGGGCGTTTTTCGGGTTGCGCCCGACGATCAGCGGAACGCGCTCCACAATGTTAATCCCGGCTTCGCTGAGGATTTCCACTTTTTTCGGGTTGTTGGTTAACAACCGCACTTGCTCAACGTTGAGCAGCTTGAACATATCGGCGCACAGGGTGAAGTCGCGTTCATCGGCGGCGAAGCCTAGCTGATGGTTCGCTTCGACAGTGTCATAACCCTGATCCTGCAGCGCGTAGGCGCGGATCTTATTCAATAAACCAATGTTGCGACCTTCCTGACGATGATAGAGCAGGATCCCCCGGCCTTCTTCGGCGATATGCGACAGGGCCGCCTCCAGCTGAAAGCCGCAATCACAGCGCAGGCTAAACAGGGCATCGCCCGTCAGACATTCTGAATGGACGCGGGCGAGCACCGGCGACTGCCCTGAAATATCGCCGTATACCAGCGCGACATGATCCTGTCCGGTTGCCAGTTCTTCAAAACCCACCATCAGGAAATCGCCCCAGGGGGTTGGCAGTTTGGCTTCTGCCACACGTTTAAGCTGCATGTGATTCTCCAGATTCTGTCAGCACCTGAATGTGCTTTCTGTTTACCGCTATTTTGCCACAACGCCGGGACGTTCTCCTAATCACGAACGGTTAGCCGCGCGGAAAGCGCACAAACGATCTACTTTCCGCTATGATGTTCATCTACAAGGAGAAGGAGAGAAAATGCTGTTGATTGCCCGACGAACCGCTCTCGCGGCGGCGCTGCTGCTGGTCATGCCCCTCACGGTCTGGCTGTCTGGTTGGCTGTGGCAGCCAGGACTGCCGGTGGTATGGCTGAAAAGCCTCTGGTGGGTGACGGAAACGGTGACCCAGCCGTGGGGAATTATCACCCATGTTGTGCTGTGCGCCTGGTTTCTCTGGTGCCTGCGCTTTCGCCTGCGCGCGGCGCTGATCCTGTTCCTCATTCTTGCCGCCGCCATCCTGGTGGGACAGGGGACCAAATCCTGGGTCAAGGCGCGGGTTCAGGAGCCGAGACCGTTTGTCATCTGGCTGGAAAACACCAGGCAGGTGCCGGTGACGCAATTCTACGCGTTAAAGCGCAAAGAACGCGCTAAACTGGTGCATGAGCAGCTGGCGCAGGCGCAGGACATCCCGCCGTTTTTACGCAAACACTGGCAGAAAGAGACCGGGTTTGCATTCCCGTCAGGCCATACGATGTTCGCCGCCAGCTGGGCGCTGCTCGCTGCCGGGCTGCTGTGGCCGCGTCGGCGCTGGGGCACGATCGCGGTACTGCTGGCGTGGGCGACGGCGGTGATGGGGAGTCGCCTGGCGCTCGGTATGCACTGGCCGCTGGATCTCATCGTCGCTACGCTGATCTCCTGGCTGCTGGTCACGGTGGCCTGCTGGCTGACGCAGCGTCTTTGCGGGCCGCTTTCGCCGCCGGGGGAAGAGGCGCAGGATATTAAAAAACGGATGCCTGAAGCGGAATAATGTTGATTTTAGCGGCATCCGACCGCATATCCTGTCGAGTTGCCGTGCTTTTTCGTTCCACCGCTGCGGCGAAAATGATACTTTATAGGGCTGAAAGCGGGCTTTTTACGCGCAACCCACAGAACGGGAAGTCATGTGAAATATTTACTCATTTTCTTACTGGTGTTAGCAATCTTCGTCATTTCAGTGACGCTGGGGGCGCAGAATGACCAACAGGTCACTTTCAACTATTTGCTCGCTCAGGGTGAATTCCGCATTTCGACGCTGCTGGCGGTGCTGTTCGCTGCGGGCTTTGCCATCGGCTGGCTGATCTGCGGCCTGTTCTGGCTGCGGGTGCGCGTCTCGCTGGCGCGCGCGGAGCGGAAAATTAAGCGCCTTGAGCACCAGATTGCTCCTGTCAGCCCGGCGGCTGTCGAGGCAGGCGTGCCTGCGGTGAAGGAATAACCTCTTATGCTGGAGTTGTTGTTTCTGCTTTTACCCGTTGCCGCCGCCTACGGCTGGTACATGGGGCGCAGAAGTGCACAACAGTCCAAACAGGACGACGCGAGCCGCCTGTCACGGGATTACGTGGCGGGGGTAAACTTTCTGCTTAGCAACCAGCAGGATAAAGCCGTCGATCTGTTCCTTGATATGCTGAAAGAGGATACCGGCACCGTTGAGGCCCACCTGACCCTCGGCAACCTGTTCCGCTCGCGCGGCGAGGTCGACCGCGCGATCCGTATTCACCAGAGTCTGATGGAAAGCGCGTCGCTCACCTACGACCAGCGCCTGCTGGCGGTGCAACAGCTGGGGCGCGACTATATGGCCGCCGGGCTGTATGACCGCGCGGAAGATATGTTCAAACAGCTGGTGGATGAGACCGATTTTCGCCTCGGCGCGCTGCAGCAGCTGCTGCAGATCTACCAGGCGACCAGCGACTGGCAGTCGGCTATCGAGGTGGCTGAAAGGCTGGTGAAGCTGGGGAAAGAGAAGCATCGTGGCGAAATCGCCAACTTTTGGTGCGAACTGGCCCTGCAGCAGATGGCGGCCAACGATCTGGATAAGGCGATGGCGCTGTTGAAGAAAGGCGCTGCCGCGGACCGCAACAGCGCCCGGGTTTCGATCATGATGGGCCGGGTGTGGATGGAGAAGGGCGACTACACCAAAGCGGTGGAGAGCCTCGAGCGGGTTATCGATCAGGATAAAGAGCTGGTGGGTGAGACGCTGGAGATGCTGCAGACCTGCTACCAGCAGCTCGGCAAAGCCGATGAATGGGAAGTTTTCCTGCGCCGCTGTGTGGAGGAGAACGCCGGGGCGACCGCCGAACTGATGCTGGCGCAGATCCTTGAGCAGCGGGAAGGGGTCGAAGCGGCGCAAAACTACGTGACCCGGCAGCTTGAGCGCCACCCGACCATGCGCGTTTTCCATAAGCTGATGGACTACCATCTCAACGAAGCGGAAGAAGGGCGGGCGAAAGAAAGCCTTGGGGTGCTGCGAAACATGGTCGGCGAACAGGTGCGCAGCAAACCGCGCTACCGTTGTCAGAAATGCGGCTTTACCGCTCATACTCTGTACTGGCATTGTCCTTCCTGCCGCTCCTGGGCGACCATCAAACCTATTCGCGGCCTCGACGGCCAGTAAGGTCAAAAAAAACAGACGATTTAGTTACAACATACTTATCATTTCTTTCCCGTCACCGCCTGCAGCCCCGGCATCGCCATCGGCCGCGCAGGGCAAAACAGCAGCCTGTTATTTTGTTAGCTTCACAGGTAGAATGCTGCCCGTTTACCTTTTTTGCGCCCTCTGGCGCCCATCAACACTAAGGTCTGGTCATGACGTCAACAGCTATCCCATCTTCCCGCGCTGTCACTTCCTCTCCCGTTGTGGTTGCGCTCGACTATGATAATCGCGATAAAGCGCTGGCATTTGTCGACCGCATCGACCCGCGCGACTGCCGCCTGAAGGTGGGCAAAGAGATGTTCACCCTGCTGGGACCGCAGTTTGTCCGCGATCTGCATCAGCGTGGGTTTGAGGTGTTCCTGGACCTTAAGTTTCACGATATTCCCAACACTACCGCCCGCGCGGTGGCGGCCGCTGCCGAGCTTGGCGTATGGATGGTGAATGTCCATGCCTCCGGCGGCGCGCGGATGATGACCGCGGCACGCGAAGCGCTGCTGCCCTTTGGTCAAGACGCGCCGCTGCTCATCGCCGTCACCGTCCTCACCAGCATGGAGTCCAGCGACCTGCAGGATCTGGGCATTACCTTATCCCCGGCTGACTACGCGGCGAAGCTGGCGGCGCTGACCCAACGCTGCGGCCTCGACGGGGTGGTGTGTTCAGCTCAGGAGGCGGTACGCTTTAAGCAAGAGCTGGGGCAGGCGTTCAAGCTGGTCACCCCGGGTATCCGTCCGCAGGGCAGCGACGCTGGCGATCAGCGGCGGATCATGACTCCCGAGCAGGCTCAGGCGGCAGGGGTGGACTATATGGTTATTGGCCGCCCGGTTACCCAGTCGACCGATCCAGCCGCGACGCTGCGGGCGATCAACGATTCTCTGCGCAAGGGGGCATAATGAGCGATTCCAACAGCCGTCTGGTCTACTCCACCGAAACCGGGCGTATCGACGAGGCGAAACCGGCGCCGGTGCGCCCGAAAGGCGACGGTATTGTGCGGATCCAGCGCCAGACCAGCGGCCGCAAGGGCAAAGGCGTCTGTCTGATTAGCGGAATTGATGCCGACGATGCGGCGCTCACTGCGCTGGCGGCAGAGCTGAAGAAGAAATGCGGCTGCGGCGGCGCGGTGAAAGATGGCGTGATCGAGATCCAGGGCGACAAACGGGATTTACTGAAGTCGCTGCTCGAGGCGAAAGGGATGAAGGTGAAGTTAGCCGGCGGCTAATCGTTATTTCAACCCTAATTAATGGCCTGGTGAAATAACAAGGCCGCGGTGAATGCCGCGGCCTTGAATGTTTTAACGTGCGTAAGTCAATTCGTGTGAATTATTCTTTTATTTCGTCAGATAAATATATTATTTGCCGACCTGGTGACCAATAATACCACCGACTGCTGCGCCACCCAGGGTACCGAGTGCGCTACCGTCAGTTAACACCGCACCGCCGATGGCGCCGGCACCTGCGCCGATAGCAGTGTTACGATCGCGTTTAGACATGTTAGAGCAAGCGCTCAGAGACATTGCTACAGTGACAGCCAGAACAATAGCAGCCATTTTTTTGCTCGTTGAAGTCATCATTTTTTTCTCCTGAATAATCTATTCATGGATTACAGCGCTCCTGTAAGCATAGCCTGATAAAGCAGCTTTAGGGCAATTCCATGAAGTTAGGGTGCGCAGGTATCACGAAAATCACGCAGGTGATAGTCACTTCCTGTTATATCGCTAATAATAATTTTACTTTTTTTAAAATTTAGCGTCAGGTAAAAAGTCTTAATTACCGGCTCGGAATACTCTCAGAGCGTTAATGCGCCCGTCCGACGCTTGGCTGGGACGGGGCGGAGACACATCAGACGTAGGGTACAATATCCACAGTCAGGCCGCTGCGCAGCAACTGCTCACGGCAGTCGTTCGGCAGACGATCGTCGGTGATAACACGATTGAAGCGGCCGGCTGGCCCAAGCGGATAGGGATGCACCGCGCTGAATTTTGAGCTATCGCTGAGGATAATCGCTTCGCAGTGCTTCTCCAGAACGGCGTTAACCACGTCCGCACGCATCATATCGCGACCGGTAAAGCCGGTTTCCGCCTGCCAGCCATCGATCCCGATAAAGGCTTTACTGAAATGCACCTGCTGGATGAACTGGCGGGTCAGTGGGCCAACCATACTTTCACTGCGTTTCTGGTAAATCCCGCCCAGCAGGATCACCTCTCCCGGCGTCTCTTTCAGCAGATGGGCGATATAGCTGCTGACGGTGATGATGGTGATATCGCCGCGTTCGGCCAGGGTGCGCGCCAGCAGGGCGTTGCTGCTGCCGTTTTCGATAAATACCGTTTCGCCGGCATTCACCAGCGCCGCGGCGCGGCTGGCCAGTTCACGCTTAATGGCGAAATGGGTCATCATGCGGGTTTCGACATCTTCACTGTCCAGTGGGACGGCGTAGCCATGGGTACGGCGCAGATAGCTCTGCTTCTCCAGCAGGTTCAGATCCTGACGGATGGTGACCTCTGAAACTCCGGTCATCTTCGCCAGATCGGCGACGCTCATGCGGCCTTTATCGATGACCACTTGCAAAATACTTTGTTGTCGGGCGTTCATAGCAACATCACTGTTAGGGGGCTATACGGCGAGCAACCGGTCAGCATCGCCGGTTGCGGCATGTGGGCGATAATCAGATTTCCCAGGGCGCTTTGGGTGGTTTGTTTTGCTCGGCGTCGTCTGCCGCCAGCGCCAGCAGCTCCGCTTTGAGGATCTCCAGATTATGGATCGCAGAGTGGTAATCACCGGCAACCAGAATATCCAGCACGGTATCGATACGTTGGGCGAGCAGGTGGGCATTCACATCTGACATGGCATTATCCTGGTAACAAAAACGAATGAAATCAATGATGCTAAAAATGGGTGAAAAAGAGAAGCGAAAAAAACGCACTACCTTAATCGGCGCGACGGAAATGGCGGGACAGGGAGGAAAGAAGGAGCGGTTCCCGGAGGAACCGCTGTGATGAGACGTCAGGCAGCCGGACGAGCAATGATGCTACGAGTTTCCATGCGGACTTCAGCGATAGTGACATCGATAACATCGGTCACTTTGTAGACCACTTCTCCCTTGATCTGCACGGTGCCGTTTTCCTGGCTGCAGACCAGTTCGTCGCGCACGGCGTGAAGGAACGGGGCCGGAATAAAGGCGACCGCGCCATTGTCCACCAGACGCACGCGCATCCCGCCGCGGCTGATGTCGATGATCTCCGCCGCAAAGCGGGTATCGGTGCCGGCTTTATCGTTGAGGAAACGGGCATACAGCCAGTCGGCGACATCGCGTTCGGCCATGCGGTTGAGACGACGGCGCTCCGCCATCTGCACGGTGGCTTCATCCTGCGGGCGCGCAATGGTTTCGCCTTTGATGATGGCCTTAAGCAGACGGTGGTTGATCATGTCGCCATACTTACGGATCGGCGAGGTCCAGGTGGCGTAGGCCTCAAGACCGAGACCAAAGTGCGGGCCCGGCTCGGTGCTGATTTCAGCAAACGACTGGAAACGACGTATGCGGCTGTCGAGGAAACCGGTCGGCTGGGCGTCCAGTTCGCGGCGCAGCTTGCAGAAACCTTCCAGGGTGAGCACTTCCGTCGGATCAACGTGTACGTCGTGGGTCTTCAGCAGGGCAGCCAGCTGTTCGGTATTCGCCGGGTCGAAGCCGGTGTGGACGTTATAAACGCCGAAGCCGAGCTTGTCGCGCAGAACGCGGGCGGCACAGATGTTGGCGGCGATCATCGACTCTTCGACAATACGGTTGGCAATACGACGCGGTTCCGCGACGATGTCCAGCACTTCGCCTTTTTCGCCGAGGACGAAACGGTAATCCGGGCGGTCTTTAAACACCAGCGCGTGGGTCTGACGCCATTCGCTGCGACGCTGACACACGTCCTTCAGCAGCGTAATTTGCTGCGCGATCGCCTCGCTGCCCGGCTGCCAGCTGCCGCGGCCTTCCAGCCAGTCAGAGACGTCGTCATAGGCCAGCTTGGCTTTCGATTCGATGGTGGCGGCAAAGAACTCGATGTTGTCTTCAATGGTGCCATCGGCCGCCAGGGTCATCCGGCAGGCCAGCACCGGGCGCACTTCATCGGCACGCAGGGAACACAGGTCGTCTGACAGTTCGCGCGGCAGCATCGGGATGTTGAAGCCCGGCAGATAGTTGGTAAAGGCGCGTACTTTTGCGGCGTTGTCCAGCTTGCTGCCTTCGGCAATCCATGCGGTCGGGTCAGCGATCGCCACCGTCAGCAACAGTTTGCCGTCGGCGCCAGATTCGACATACAGCGCATCGTCCATATCTTCGGTGCTGGCGCTGTCAATGGTGACGAAGTCGAGGGCGGTCAAATCGCGGCGTGTCAGCCCTTCGTCAAGCATCTCGGTGGCGACGCCGTCCGGTGCCTCTTTTTCCAGATTATGGCGCGCCAGTGTCACCCACCACGGGACGAAGTGGTCGTCGCTGAAGGTGATGAACTGGGTCAGCTCCGCGTAAAATCCGCGGTCGCCTTTTAACGGATGACGGCGCATTTCAGCGACGGCCCAGTCACCCTGTTTGAAATCATGCTCAACGCCACGGGCGGCGCGGCAGGGAATGGCGTCTTTCAGCAGCGGATGGTCAGGAACGATAGCGAGGCGATCGTCTTTTTTCTGGATTTTACCGACGAAACGGGTCAGGAAAGGCTCAACCAGCGATTCCGGCTCGGCGCTTTCGCGTTCTTTTTCAGAATGGATCACCGCAACGATACGGTCGCCATGCATCACTTTTTTCATCTGCGGCGGCGGAATGAAGTAGCTCTTCTGAGCGTCCACTTCGAGGAAGCCAAAGCCCTTTTCCGTGCCCTTAACGACCCCTTCCGCGCGCGGCGTTTGGGAATGCAGTTGCTGTTTAAGCTGCGCTAGCAGCGGGTTATCCTGAAACATAATTAGGTATTTTCGTGGCTAAAAGAGCGGCTGACATTTTTACGCGATTATGCCTGTCGCAGCAAGCGCTGTTTCAGCAATTTACGTCTGCTGACGCACATTGCCGAGGGCGATTTTCAGACGATTCATCCAGCCGCACAGCCCGCTCCAGGTTAACAGATCGATCGCTTGTTCCGCTGAGAGTCCATATTCGCCGAGGGGTGTTAACTGGGCGGCGCTAAACCGGTCCGGGGAGCGGGTTAACAACTGTACCGCGGTAACGAGCGCGCGCGACTGAGGATGCTGCCCAAGCCAGCGATGGAGAGCCTGATCGCCCTCCCGTAAATGGCTGGCGAACGCTTCTTCACCGTGCCAGTGGGGGAGCCAGGCGTCAAAACAGGTGGCGCTGCCATTGGTGCGCGCGGTGAGTAAGGCGACCTGCGGGCCAAAGGTATCGTTGCCGCTGAGCTGGCGTAACAGCGTCTCCAGCGGCGCCATCAACTGCGGGTCGCAGGCCAGCAGCGGAGCCAGCGGGCCCAGGCCGGGCAGCGACTGCCAGCTGGCGATGCGCCGCTGGCGCTCGTCATCGGCATACTGCAGATCGGGATCTTCTATGTCGGTTTGCCACTCTCCCGGCGGGATGGCGAACAGGCCGGCGGGCGCCTCCTCTTGCTGCGGCATGCCGGGGATCCAGCGCACCGGGAAGCCCTGCGCCGCCTGCAGCACGGCAATCGCCCGCGCCTGGAAGCCGACGAAACCGATAATCTGGTTGATCAGGATAATATCCCGGCTGGTCAGGCCCACTTCGTCCAGCTGGCTGCGGGAAAGGGCGTTAATGACGGAGGGTGAACCGGCGAGCTGACGAGCGTATTGGGTGATCTGCGCCAGACGACGGTTGCTCTCGCGCGAAGAGTCGGGCCCCGGCAGGGGCGCCAGGCGGGCGGCATAGTGGTTACACAGCCGCTGGACGCCGTAGACCTGGGCGACGGTCAGCGCAGTGCTCAGGCGATCGTAGGCGGTAAAGGTTTGCAGGCGGCTTACCGCCACCTGGTCGGGAAACAGACGCTCGGCGAGCTGGCGCGCGGGGCGTAGCCAGCCTGTGTGGGCGTGTAGCCAGGCGTCCGGCAGCGTCAGGTCCAGCAAAAAGCGGTCTTCAACATGGGCGGCTTCAGGGACGAGCGGCAGGACATCCACCGGGCAGATTGTTGACTGGGTTTCGTGATACCAGTGGTTTTTGCCATTCACGCGGCGTGGCTCCATGGGCTTTCCTTGTTCGGTATGTGGCGAACCGCCGTTCCGCGGATCGTTTATGCAGAACTATCCTGGCGTAACCCGGAAGCAGGAGAAAATATTGATACGTGCTAACAAATAGCCGATTGGAATAACAGGGGGAGCGCAAGGCCTGGGAAGGGAAAACCCTCCTCACCGGGGCGAGGAGGGGAAGGAGCTTATTTCAGTTCCAGCTCGTTCATAGCGGCGATGCTGAACCCGCCATCAACGTGAACGACTTCACCGGAGATACCGGCAGACAGGTTGGAGCACAGGAAGGCTGCGCTGTTACCCACGTCTTCAATGGTGACGGTGCGACGGATCGGGGTGACCGCTTCGCAGTGCGCCAGCATTTTACGGAAATCTTTGATACCGGACGCGGCCAGGGTACGGATCGGACCGGCGGAGATAGCGTTGACGCGAACGCCTTCCGGACCCATCGCGTTCGCCATATAGCGCACGTTCGCTTCCAGAGAGGCTTTCGCCAGACCCATCACGTTGTAGTTCGGGATCGCGCGCTCGGCGCCCAGGTAGGAGAGCGTCAGCAGAGCAGAATCCGGGTTCAGCATCGTGCGGCAGGCTTTAGCCATCGCCACGAAACTGTAGGCGCTGATGTCGTGCGCGATTTTGAAACCTTCGCGGGTGACCGCGTTGACGTAGTCGCCGTCTAACTGGTCAGCCGGGGCATAACCGATAGAGTGGACGAAACCATCGAATTTTGGCCAGACTTTTTCCAGCTCGGTGAACAGCGCGGTGATGCTCTCATCTTCAGCAACGTCGCACGGCAGCACAATGTCAGAACCCAGCGCGGCAGCAAACTCTTCAACGCGACCTTTCAGTTTTTCATTCTGATAGGTGAATGCCAGTTCCGCGCCTTCGCGGTGCATTGCCTGCGCAATACCGTAGGCGATGGACAGTTTGCTGGCGACGCCAGTGATCAAAATGCGCTTACCGGAAAGAAAACCCATAGCTTTAATCCTTATCGTTATTGCTTATTTTTACTTTAACAATCATAACGTTAACATTGTTATTTCAAAATAACTCAAATTTAGCCGGGAATTATATCCCACTGACGACCCCTTGTGTCACGATATTTTTCAGCCGGCCCGCGCCGCGCGGGGCAAAAGCCGATCGCGATGGCTCAAGTATACCATTTTTCTCTGCTGACTATTTGAGCGCAATCGCCGCCAGCAGCAGACGCCCATCGGCGCTGAGAGGCCGCAACTCCCCCGGAGCGTCGCCGTGCCAGCAGAGCCCGCTGCCGACGGCGCAGCGCCGTCCGGCCAGATCCCATTCACCCTGCAGTACATAAGCAACCCCGTTAGTGGCCGGTCGCTGCCGGTCGCTCACCACTTCAACCTGCGCGAGGGCTCGCCCGCGCTGGGTCATGACATTGAAGTCCAGTCCAGGCTCAACGATCCCGACGCTGGACAGCGCCCATTCGCCGGGAAACGCCCACGGCTGCCAGCGCGCCAGCGGATGGTCGATCTCCTCCCCGCGCAGCCGTAGCGGTTGCCCCGCCAGCAGGACGATCGTCCGGTCGACGCCGGGAAAAGGGGAGAATGGGCCATCGGCCTGCAGGGTGGCAATGCTCGCGCGCCAGAGAAAAGGCGCATCTACGGAAGGAACGGCGATAATTTCCCGGGTGGCGCCAGCGCCGTTCTTCCATGGCGTGACGGGCAAGGTAGCGTAATCAAAATAGGTGATCATAGTTTGCTCGGCGGAAGTCGGAAGTGGATAGTATTTGTTACACTCCTGTCTCAATGTTCTTACAAATTATTTACAACAGGGCTCACAAATCCATCATTGAGCGCGTGTGCGGGTTTGTCAATGCTTGTATATACATGAGCAGTCATCTGCGAATTATCTTATCGCCTTGACCAGAGCCATCATGACAAAACGCGATCGGGAGAATGAAAATGCAACAGCGTATTACTTTCCGCCAGGCCTGCCTGGTCACCCTGTTTTCGGGGCTACTGCTGTCTGGTGGCTCAACATACGCTAAAGAGTGGAAATCGATCACCATCGCTACGGAAGGCGGCTATGAACCCTGGAATCTGACGCTTCCCGGCGGGAAACTCAGCGGTTTCGAGCCCGAGCTTATGGCGAATTTATGCCAGCGGATGCAGATCGAATGCAAACTGGTGGTGCAGAACTGGGATGGCATGATTGCCGGACTTAACGCCGGAAAATATGACGTGATCATGGATGCTATCGTCGTCACCCCAGAGCGCTCGAAGGTCGTGGCGTTTACCCAGGCATACGCAGCCACGCCGGCCTCTTTCATTGCGGTAAAAGGGTCGCTGCTACCGCCTTCGCCGGCGGTCAAGCTTCATGATAATGAGAAAGAGATTCAGGCGGCGATTGCGCCGCTGCGCGCGGCGTTGAAAGGGAAAACCATCGGCATCGCGTCCGGCACCGTGTACACGCCGTTTATTGATAAGTATTTCAAGGATATCGCTGATGTCCGGGAATATAACAACTCAGCGGATGCGATCCTCGACCTGCAGGCTGAGCGCATCGACGCGGTGTTTGATGATATTACCTTTGCCAACACCACCCTGTCGCGCCCGGAGAATAGCAATCTGGCATTGAGCGGTCCGCTGATGAGCGGCCCAATCTGGGGAGGCGGTGAGGCGATGGGCGTGCGCCTCGCCGATACCGAACTCAAAGCGAAACTGGATAGCGCCATTCAGGCGGCGCTGGCCGATGGGACGGTAAAAAAACTGAGTGAGAAATGGTTTAAAAGCGACGTGACTCCCTGAGCGAGGCAACCATGTTAAATCTTCTGAGTTTGGGTGAAAACGGGTGGGGGACGCTGATCCTCAGCGCAACGCTGACTACGTTGCTGCTGTCGCTCGCGGCGCTGGCCGTCGGTGCGGGGGTGGGCGGCGTTATCGCCGCCGCGAAGCTGTCCCGCCACGCGCCAGCGCGCTGGTTCGGCGCCGCCTGGTCGGTGGTATTCCGCGGTATCCCTGAATTACTGGTGATCTATCTGTTTTATTTTGGCGGCTCAGGGATGATTTCATGGCTGGGGCGCCTGTTTGGCGCAGACGGCTTTATTGAGGTTCCGCCATTTCTGATTGGCGCTCTGGCGATTGGCTTGATCTCCTCCTCGTATCAGGCGGAAGTCTACCGTGCTGCTCGTCTGGCGCTGATGCCCGGTGAAGTGGAGGCGGCTTCCGCCATTGGCATGCCGCGCTGGCGGATCCTGCAGCGCATCCTGTTGCCGCAGATTGTCCGTTATTCGCTGCCGGGTTTGTCCAACGTCTGGCAAATGAGCCTCAAAGACTCGGCGCTGGTATCGGTGACCGGGATGGTTGAACTGATGCGCGCCAGCCAGATTGCCGCTGGCTCTACCCGCGATTATTTCCTGTTCTATCTCATCGGCGGCGGCTGCTATTTGATCCTGACGCTGCTCTCTAACCGCGCGTTTACCCGGGCGGAGAGCCGTCTGAACCGCGCCTGGCTGCGTCGCAGCGCCGCGCAGGCGTAAGGAGCCCATATGATTATCGATTTTGCCTTTCTCGGTGAGACGTTGTTGAAGCTCGGCGCGGCGCTGCCGGTGACGCTGGGGCTCTTTATCTGCTCTTTTTTGCTCGGCGGCGTGTTGGCTCTTGGCGTTCTGGCGCTGCGAATGAGCCGCTGGCCGCTGGCAAGCGGTTTCGCCAAAGGCTATATCCTGATCTTTCGCGGTTCGCCATTGCTGATCCAGTTGTTTCTCATTTATTACGGGCTGGGTCAGTTTGGGGTGATCCGCCACAGTTTCCTGTGGCCGCTGCTGCGCGAACCCTTTATCTGCGCCGTTCTGGCGCTGGCGCTCTGTACGGCGGCCTATACCGCGGAAATTCTGCGCGGCGGGTTGCTGGCGATACCGCCGGGCCAGATTGAAGCCGGCCAGGCTTGCGGTATGTCGCGCTGGCTGCTGCTGCGGCGGATCATTGCCCCGGTGATGCTGCGCTATGCGCTGCCAGCCTACTCCACGGAGGCCATTTTATTGGTCAAGTCGACGGCGCTGGCAAGCCTGGTGACCGTCTGGGACGTCACGGGGGTGGCCCAACAGATTATTCAGCGTACCTACCGGACGATGGAGGTATTCCTCTGCGCGGCGGCCATCTACCTGCTGCTCAATTTCATCATTGTGCAGCTGTACGCCCTGCTTGAACGGCGTTTAACCCCGCATACCCGGCAAAATCCGGCGACCGTGTCGCTCAAGCCGATAACCAAAGGAGAGTAAGATGCTCGATTCACGTCCGGTGACCTTATCGGTCAGCGATATTCATAAGTCCTTTGGCTCCCTGGATGTCCTGAAGGGGATCACCATCCAGGCGCAGCAGGGCGATGTCATTTCGATCCTCGGCGCCAGCGGATCCGGTAAAAGTACGCTGCTGCGCTGCATTAACCTGCTGGAAACGCCCGATGCCGGAGTGGTCAGCGTCGGCGGCGAGACGATTGAAATGAAGCATCATGCCCGTGGGCATCGGCTGGCGGCGAACCCCCGGCAGATAGAGCGCCTGCGCTCGCGGCTGGGGATGGTCTTCCAAAGTTTTAACCTCTGGTCGCATATGACGGTTCTGCAGAATGTCATTGAGGGGCCGCATTATGTGCTCAAACGGGACAAACGAACCTGCATTGAACAGGCTGAGCAGTTGCTGGAGCGAGTGGGGATGTTGAACCGAAAGGATTTCTATCCTGCGCAGCTCTCCGGCGGCCAGCAGCAGCGCGTGGCGATAGCCCGCGCGCTGGCCATGGAGCCGGACGTCATGCTCTTTGATGAACCTACCTCCGCGCTGGATCCCGAACTGGTCGGCGAGGTGCTAAAGGTGATGCGCAGCCTGGCGGAGGAGGGACGGACGATGCTGGTGGTCACCCACGAGCTGGGATTCGCCCGCCATGTTTCCAACCGGGTGGTCTTTATGCACCAGGGGACGATTGACTGCGACGGTGCGCCAGAGGCGCTGTTTGGCAGCCAGGGGTCCGCGCGCTTCAAGCAATTTATCTCCAGCCACCAACAGCCAGGACAGGTCGTATGAAAATGATCCAGTGGGGCGATGCGCCGATACGCTGGCAGGAGGTGGCTTGCGTTGCCCGGGGCGAGGCGACCTTGAGCCTCAGCGACAGCGCCTGGTCGCGTATCGCGCAAGGGCGGGCGATTGTCCAGCATATCGTTAAAGCCGGCCAGGTAGCCTATGGGATCAACACCGGGCTGGGGGCGCTGTGCAATATTACGCTGCCGGAAGCGCAGCTACACCAGCTGTCGCGCAATACGTTGCTCAGCCACGCCTGCGGGGTGGGACCGTTGCTGGAGGTCGCCCCAACCCGGGCAATTATGTGCGCCGCGGTGGCCAATTTCAGCCACGGTAAATCCGGGATCTCCGCCGGGATAGTGCAGCAGCTGTTGGCGTTTTTGCAGCATGGCGTCACCCCTCAGGTGCCCTCCCAGGGGTCAGTTGGCTATTTAACGCATATGGCGCACATTGGCCTGGCCCTGATGGGGGTTGGCGATGTGCTCTGGCAGGGGCGAACGTGGTCAGCGGCAGAGGTCCTGTCGCAGCTAGATCTGCAGCCCATCGCGCCGGGAGCGAAAGAGGGGCTGAGTCTGGTCAACGGTACGCCGTGCATGACCGGTCTGGCCTGTCTGGCGTTAGACGACGCCGAGCGCTTAATGAACTGGGCCGATGTCACCGGCGCGATGAGCTTTGAAGCGCTTCGCGGCCAGCTTGTTGCATTCGATGCCGAGATCCTGGCGCTGAAAGCCAGCCCCGGGATCCAGACCAGCGGCCAGCGGCTGCGTGAGCTACTGGCGGACAGCCGTCTGCTGGCCGAAAATGAAGGACTTCGCACCCAGGATGCGCTAAGCCTTCGCTCGATGCCTCAGGTGCATGGCGCCTGCCGGGATCAGTTTAGCCACGCGCAGACGCAGATAAATATCGAACTCAACGCCTGTACTGATAATCCGCTGATCCTGGGAACCGTTGAGCAGTGGCGGGTGGTCTCCCAGGCGCATCCGCACGGCGAATCGGTGGCGATGGCCTGCGATTTGCTGGCCATTGCCATGGCTGAGCTGGGCGCCATCGCTGAACGACGCCTTGACCGGCTGGTGAATCCTCTGGTGAGCGGGTTGCCGGCGTTCCTGGTCGCCCGACCGGGCGTGAATTCAGGCATGATGATTGCCCAGTACGTCGCCGCATCGTTGTGCGCGGAAAACAAGCAGCTGGCGCAGCCGGCGGTGCTGGATAATTTTGTTACCTCGGGTCTGCAGGAGGATCATTTAAGCCTGGGCACCGGCGCAGCGCTGAAACTGCAGCGCCTGCTGGGCAACCTCTATCAGATCCTGGGCATCGAATATTTACTCGCCGCCCAGGGGCTCGATTTTCACGAGCCGCAGAAGCTGGCGGCGGGCACGCGCCGGGCGCGAGACCTGCTGCGCGAAAGCGTGCCTGGCTGGGAGGACGATCGCTGGCTGGCGCCGGACATCGCCAGCGCGGTGGCCATCCTTAAGCGAACCGCTGGCCACGCGCCAGCGTGAGGTCTGCGGGCGAGGT
The DNA here is from genome assembly GCF_048822415.1 of Klebsiella sp. C360. NCBI lineage: Bacteria > Pseudomonadati > Pseudomonadota > Gammaproteobacteria > Enterobacterales > Enterobacteriaceae > Klebsiella > Klebsiella sp. C360. The sequence goes on along the minus strand of NZ_JBMEZZ010000001.1, from coordinate 177,248 downwards.
GAATGAGACGGGGCTATTTGCCGTCTTTGCGCCAGGCGTCGGCGGTGAGAGCCTCACCGAAGTGGCCGGCGATCAGGCGTCGTGTCAGGTCGTGCAGCGGTGAGGCCAGCACATCGGCGGTGCTGCCGCGCTCAACCACTTCCCCGTTATGCATCACCAGCACCTGATCGCTGATGTGCTTCATCATTCCCAGGTGCTGGGTGACATAGATGTAAGAGATACCCTGTTTCTCCTGCAGCTCCAGCATCAGGTTGATGAGCTGGGAACGCATCGACATATCCAGCGAGGCCAGCGCCTCATCGCAGACGATGACCTTCGGGCGCAGGATCAGCGCCCGGGCGAGGCCAAGACGCTGCTTCTGACCCGGGGCCAGCATATGGGGATAGTAGCTGACGTGGTCCGGCAGCAGGCCGACCATGCGCAGGGTGTCGATGATCTGTTTCTGCCGCGCTTCGGCGTCGAGGTCGGTATTCAGCCGCAGCGGAAAATCGAGGATCTGCGAGATGCGCTGGCGCGGGTTTAGCGACGTCGACGGATCCTGAAAGATCATGCGAATCTTCTGGCTGCGGTAGGAGTAATCCCCGAAGGTCAGCGGATGGTCATCGATCAGCACCTCGCCGCTGGTGGGCTCCACCATGCCGGCCAGCATCTTCGCGAGGGTGGATTTTCCGGAGCCATTCTCGCCGATAATCGCCAGCGTCTGCCGTTCGCGCAGGGTAAAGCTCAGCGGCTTAACCGCCTCCACCGTCTGGCGGTGAAACCAGCCGGTGCGATAGCGAAAGGTCTTACTGAGTTGGCGCACTTCCAGCAATGTTTCGACCATTTCACTCTTTCTCCATGTTCAGCGGGAAATGACAGGCGTACAGGTGATTGCGCGCCCCGGTAAGACGCGGGGTTTCAATACACTCGCGCTGGGCGTACGGGCAGCGCGGCCCCAGCCGACAGCCGATGGGCAGCTGCTCCAGCAGCGGTATCGCCCCCGGCAGGGTGTTGAGACGGCTTTTATGCGGCATGGCGCTGCCAAAATCCGGGATCGCGCGGATTAACGCCTGGGTGTAGGGGTGATGCGGCAGGGTGATCAGCTCTTCGCTGGGCCCGCTCTCCACCGTCTGCCCGCAGTACATGACGTTGATTTTATCCGCCCATTTGCTGAGCATCTGCAGATCGTGGCTGATCAGCAAAATGGTGGTGTTGTTGTTCTGGTTGAGCCGCGTCAGCAGGCGGATAATCTGCGCCTGCGTCGTGGGCTCCATAGCGTTAGTCGGTTCATCGGCGATCAGCAGGCGCGGCTGGTTGGCCAGGGCAATGGCAATCATCACCTTCTGGCACTCGCCTTCGGTCAGCTGATAGGGGAAGCTGCGCATGGCGTCTTTGTGATCTTTAATCCCGACGCGGTGCAACAGCTCGATGGCCCGACGTTTACGCCAGCCCAGCCGCTGCCACCAGCGGCCCTTGTAGGTCCAGCCAGGGATACTCTGGATCAGCTGCTGGCCGATGCGCTCAGAGGGGTCGAGGCACGACTGGGGCTCCTGGAATATCATCGACACGTTGTGGCCGATCAGTTTCCGGCGCTCGCGGTTCGACAGCCGCAGCAGATCGATGTCGTCGAAACGCATGCGGTCGGCCGTGACCCGCCAGTTGTCTTTTGTCACGCCGCAGATAGCTTTGGCGATCAGGCTCTTCCCGGAGCCGGATTCCCCCACCAGGCCACGGATTTCGCCTTCGGTCAGGGTCAGGCTGACGCGGTCGACGGCTTTTACCCAGCCTTCGTTGGTTTTAAATTCGATGGTTAAGTGACGAATATCGAGTAACGGCATTATTCTACCCCGGCAATGATCGCCCGGCGAATACCGTCGCCCAGCAGGTTGACCAGCAGTACGCTGAGCATAATCGCGGCCCCGGGCAGCATCACGGTCCACGGCGCAACATAGATAAGCTCCAGCGCATCGCCCAGCATCGCTCCCCATTCCGGCGAAGGCAGCTGAGCGCCGAGGTCAAGAAAGCCCAGCGCGGCGATATCCAGAATAGCCATCGACAGGGCGCGGGTGATCTCGGTCACCAGGCCGGAGGCGATATTGGGCAGGATGGCGAACAGCAGAATATTCAGCGTCGACGCGCCGTCGAGGCGGGCGGCGATGATGTACTCTTTCTCCAGCTCATCGTGGACCATGCTGTAGACGGAGCGCACCATGCGCGGCAGCAACGCCAGCCAGACGGCAAACATCGCATGGCTGAGGTGCGGCCCGGCAAAGGCGACGACGATGATCGCCAGCAGCAGCGAGGGGATGGAGAGCAGGGTATCGAGGATATGGTTCATCACCGCCGAGCGCAGGCCGTGGGTCGATCCGGCAATGACGCCCAGCACCAGGCCAAACAGCGTGGCGCCGAGGGTGACGACAAAAGCGCCGCCGACGGTCGGCGCCGCGCCGCTCAGCAGTCGGCTGAGCACATCGCGCCCCAGGTCATCGGTTCCGAGGAAGAAAGAGACTTCCCCATAGCGCGACCACGATGGCGGCAGCAGCTGGTAGCCGAGGAACTGCTGGTCGATGCCGTAGGGGGCGAACCAGCCGCCGAAGACGCAAAGCAGCAGCAGCCCCGCGCAGCCGTACAGGCCGATCATCGCCGTGGTGTCGCCATAGAATTTACGCCATACGGTGCGCAGCGCGCCGGGCGGACGCTTTTCCAGATAAACGCTATCGTAGGGCATACCATTCCTTATGTTTCAGTGGGTTAGCCATGGCACCGAGAATATCGGAAATCACGTTGACAATAATCACCAGAGCGCCAATCACCATCACTCCGGCGGAGATCGCCGCGTAGTCCTGCTGACGAATGGCGTTGATAAGCCACCGGCCCAGCCCTGGCCAGCTGAACACCATCTCCGTGATCATCGCCAGGGTGAGCATGGTGGAAAACTGCAGGCCGAGGCGCGGGATCACCGGCGGCAGGGCGTTGTGCAGCACGTGGCGCAGTAAAATTTTGCGTCGCGAGACGCCGCGGGTGGCGGCCGCCTTGACGTAGTTGGTGTCATAGACTTCGCTGGTGCTAATGCGCATCAGGCGGATCACTTCGGTAGTGGGGGCTACCGCCAGGGTCAGCACCGGCAGCACCATATGCCGGGCGGCGCTGACGATCATCTCATGGCGCCACGGCGAGTCCGAAAGCCAGGCGTCAATCAGCGCGAAACCGGTGACGTTTTTCACCTCATACAGCAGGTCGAAGCGGCCGGAGACCGGAAGCCAGCCGAGGGTCAGGGAGAAGAAAAGGGTCAGGAGCAGCGCCAGCCAGAAGACCGGGATCGAGAAACCGACCAGCGCGACGGCGCTGATCAGGGTATCGGGCCATTTGTTGCGCATCACGCCGGCGATCATCCCCACCGGAATGCCAATCAGCAGGGCAAAGCCGAAGGCGAGGATGCACAGCTCCATGGTCGCCGGGAACACCTCGCGCAGCTGCTCGGAAATCAGCTGGCCGTTAATGCTGGAGACGCCAAAATCCCAGTGCAGCACCCCTTCAAACCAGAACAGCCATGCATTCCACAGGGTCGCGCCCTGCAGCGGGGCATGGGGAGTGAAGTAGCTCAGGCTGAAGCCGACAAAGGTCAGAAAAAAGAGGGTGACCAGCAACAGCAGCAGACGGCGCAGGGTAAAAATAATCATGGTTTTTTCACCTCTTCGGTTTTCTCCCGCGATACGCCAGCGAACGAAGCGTTACCGAAGGGGCTAAGCACTAGGCCTTTCATATCATAGCGATAGGCCTGCAACCGCAGCGATGAGGCCAGCGGCAGGACCGGCAGTTCACGAGCGAGGATGCGCTGGGCCTCTTTGTAAGCGTCCATCCGCGAGGAGAGCTGCTGCGAGAGCAGCGCTTTTTGCAGCACGTCATCGAATTCCCGGTTACACCAGTGGGCGAAGTTGGTTTGCGAGGCGATCGCCGCGCAGCTCAGCAGCGGCCGGAAGAAGCTGTCCGGATCGTTACTGTCCGTCGCCCAGCCGGAGAGCGTCAGGTCATGGTTCATGTCCATCAGCCGCGCCTCCTGGAAGCGCCCCTCCACCGGCATGATGATCACCTTGACGCCAATCTGCGCCATATCCGCCTGGATCAGCTCTGCTGTTTTCAACGGGCTGGGGTTCCACGCCTGCGAGCTGGTGGGAACCCACAGCTTGAGGGTCAGATTTTCCAGCCCCAGGGCCTTCAGCCGGGTGCGTGCCTCCTGGGGATTATATTCGGTAATCTTAGCGTCGTTATCGTAGGCCCACGAGGCGCGCGGCAGCATCGACGCCGCCGTCTCCGCGGTGCCATAGTAGATAGACTGCATCAGGCGCTGGTTGTTAATGGCCAGCGCCAGCGCGTGGCGCACCTCCGGGTTGTCCAGCGGCGGCTTGGCGGTGTTGAAGGCCAGCCAGGCAATGTTCATCCCCGGACGCAGCGTCAGGCGCAGGCGCGGGTCGTCACGCAGGATCGTCAACTGGCTGGCGGCCGGCCAGGCCAGCACGTCGCATTCGCCGGTCAGCAGTTTCGACAGGCGGCCGGTTCCACCGGAGCCGAGGTCGACCACCACCTGCGGCATCAACGGTTTGCCGCGCCAGTAGCCGGGGTGGCGCTGCAGGCGAACATACTGCCCGGAGCGGTACTCAGACAGCTGGAACGGGCCGGTGCCCACCGGCTGGCGATCAAGCTGTTCCTGACGATCGTCCTGCGTTAAGCGGGCGGCATATTCGGCGGAGGTAATCGACGCATAGTGGGTGGCCAGATGCCAGAGGAATGATGCATCCGGCCGCTTGAGGCGAAACTCCACGGTCTGATTATCGAGCTTGCGGACGCTCTCCACGCTGTCAGCAAACTGCAGGCTGTCGAAGTAGGGGAAGCTGCTGCCGTTGACGTTGTGCCAGGGGTGATCGCGGTTAAAAATGCGGCCAAAGGTGAAAATCACGTCATCGGCGTTGAAATCCCGCGTCGGGGAGAACCATGCCGTGCGTTGAAACGGGACGTGGCGGCGCAGGTGAAAGCGGTAGGTGGCGCCGTTATCGAGGACTTCCCAGCTCTCCGCCAGCTCGGGGACCAGCCGATAGGTATAAGGGTCGACGTCAAGCAGGCGATCGTAGATCTGCGCGGCCAGCGTATCGACGATCAGGCCGCTGCTCACTTTCTGCGGATTAAAGGTATTAACCTGGCCGCTGACGCAATAGACGAAACCGCTGTCGCGAATATCGGCGCGGTCGGGGAGCGCAGGGGCGGCAAAAGCCTGCCCACACAGCAGGGAAACCGCTGCCAGGAGAGATGACAATTTCAGGCGCATATTTTCTGTTTGATTATAGAGTTGAACTCTATCTTATTAAGATTCATAGACATTCACCACCGCCTTCAACAAGCCTGAGGGATAATGCGGTTACCGGGTGCGTATAGTATTCAGTCAATTGATTAAAATAGTCGCGGAACCGAGTCTGTATAATGAAACATGGTAACTTTTTATCGCCGATATCGCCAGTCAGCTCTGTTTGGCCGCGGTTGACCAGACGGTGGAAGCGACGCTAACGCCGGGGATAAATTCAGTATAGCGGGGAGAAAGCAGAGGGTCCGACGGGCGGCTAATCCTACCCGTCGGGTGTCATACAGGGGGGGGAACGTTTTCGCTTATCGTGACAACGTCACTTTTTGATAATCCATATCCCGTAAATCCTCCAGCAGCCCGGGGCCGACCGGCTGCCACTGCAATCGCTCGCGAGTCCATGCCGAGCTGGCGCGCAGGTCAAGGGCGGTAAAGGGGGCAAACCAGCCGAACCAGGCGTCAGCCTGGGCTTCATCCAGCTGGGTCAGCGGCAGATTTAAGCCCCTGGCGATGACTGCGGCAATCTCCCGTAATGCGATCCCCTCTTCAGCCACCGCATGGTAGCGCTCGCCCGCAGCGCCCTGCAGCAGGGCGCTGACGTACAGGCGCGCGACGTCATCGACATGAGCGGCGGACCAGCGGTGGTTCCCCGCGCCGCGCAAGGCCACCGCGCCGCTGGCGACCGCGCGTTCGATATAGCTGGTCAGCAGCCCCTGGCGCGCGGTGTCATGCACCTGCGGCAGGCGAACGACCCGGACGTCCACTCCCGCCTCCAGCAGCTGCTGGCCGGCAAGTTCTGAGGCGGTCCGCGGGCTGGGGTGCGCGGCGTTAAAGCACGACTCGCGGGCCGGGGCGCCGCTCCCGTCGTCGCCCATCAGCGTGCCGGAGGTGATGACCAGCGGCCGCGCGCTGCCCCGCAGCGCCTGGCCCATGGTGAGGATCGCCTGGCGGTCTTTCTCGCAGTTGGCGGCAAAGCGGCTGAAGTCGTGGTCGAAAGCGGTATGGATCACCGCGTCGGCGCTCTCGACGCCCGCCAGCAGCGAATCGGGGGCGTCCAGCGTGCCGCGGCGCACCTCGACCCCTGCCGCTTCCAGGGCCTGCGCCGTGGCGTCGCTGCGCACGAGGCCGATAACCTGATGGCCCGACGCCTGCAGCGCCGGAAGAATACGCGAGCCGATAAATCCGCTCGCGCCGGTAAGAAATATACGCATTATGAACCTCCTGAACGGGTTATCAGGCGTATCCTACCCGCGATGTCATACTATAAAAGTAGAGACATTATCGGGGTATAAATTCTAACAGGCAGACTTACAGGCAGATGATGAACACTTCTGACAATCATGCTTTAGGTGATTTTCTCCGCGCCAGGCGCCAGCGTCTCGACCCGGTAACGTTTGGCTTCCCGGCGGGACGCCGGCGCACGCCGGGCCTGCGCCGTGAAGAGGTCGCCCAGCTCGCCAGCATCAGCCCGACCTGGTATACCTGGCTTGAACAGGGGCGCGGCGGGGCGCCTTCCCGCGAGGTGCTGGAGCGGATCGCCCGCGGTCTTCGGCTGACCACCCCGGAGCGCGAACATCTGTTTATACTCGCCTTCGGCCATCCGCCGCAGACCCGTTTGACGATCACAGATGATATGACGCCGCGGCTGCAGCGGGTGCTCGATGCCTTCGCCATTCCGGCGATTATCCGTACCGCCAGCTGGGACGTGATCGCCTGGAACGCGGCGGCGGCCAGGGTGCTGACCGACTACGGCCAGCTGCCGCTGGCGGAGCGCAACGTGCTGCGCCGCCTGTTTACCCGGCCTGAGGCCCGCTGCACCCTGGAGGACTGGCAGACGGTGGGGCAGCTTATCGTTAATGCCTTTCGCGCCGACGTCACGCGGATGGGCGCCACGACGGAAACTGACCAGCTGATCGCGGAGCTCAGCCAGCAGAGCGTCGAGTTCGCCCGTTTCTGGCAAAGCCACGACGTCGCCGGCCACGGCGAGGGCTATAAGCGCATTCACCACCCGCAGATGGGCCCGCTCGATCTGGAGTTCACCTCTTTTGCCGTGGAGGGCCGCCCCGATCTGTCGCTACTGGTTTTCAACCCGGCGACGACGGAGAGCCAGCGCAAAATTCACGGTTTGCTTCAGGCGTCGGGATCCTCATCGGGGGAGTACTGAGGGGTAAATTCGTACAGGGCCAGGGCGTTGCTCTCCAGCGAGTCGACCCGCAGCCAGTGGCCGTCGAGTCGGGCTTCCTCCACGCTGAGCGCCGGACGGGCCTGATGCATCAGCCATTGATAATCTTCGGCGTCGGGGCCGCTGCGGCTGCGAAAGGCGTCCACCAGCGGGAACAGCGCGCCGTGGTGCTGATCGAAGAGGTGCTGTTTGATGCGCCAGCGGCCCTTGAGCCCCTGCAGCCGCACATTGTACGGCTGGCTGAAGCGTTGAATAAAAGCCGCTTCGCTGGAGAGCCAGGGGTTGTAGACCACCGTATTGCGCAGCAGCAGCTGGTAGTGCCCCTGGTGATGGAGCAGCAGCAGGTTTTTGTCGTGAAACAGGATCTCGCCGCGCAGCCGTCGCCAGAGCCACAGCACCCAGTAAACCGGGCGCGGCAGCCCGTGCAGATAGTGCAGCGCCAGGCTGGAGGTATCCAGCTTGCCGTTGGCGCGGGCTTCGCCCTGGAGGCCGGAGTTTAACCAGAAGCCCGCCAGCCAGACCTGGTCCGCGACCCCCAGCAGATTATCCATCAACAGCGCGCCGCGAAAAAAGCGCCCGTTGGTGTCCCGAGTATCGCCGGTCAGCGTATTCCACGAGAGCAGCCATAGCGGCAGGTTAAGCTGCCGTTGACGCAGGGCGCTGTGGATCTGTCGCAGCTTATGCGCCGGATAGTGCTCGCTGGAGGCCAGACTGCTGCTGTCCGCCTGAGCCAGATCCAGCCGTTCGTTGGCATCCGCCTGGCAGGCGAGAAAATCGGCTTCCGCCAGCAGCGGCGAGTGGAACAGCGGATCGTCCCCGGGCGCGCTGGCGGCAAAGCGGTGCCAGATCCCCAACTGCGGCTGCGGCAGCAGACGGTGAAGAACCTCGTGCTGCTGCCGCCAGGCGGCCTGGCGGGCCGCTTCGCTGGCCTGCGGCGACCAGTGCCAGACAAAGCGCCAGCTGCTGAGCGTCGTCGGTGGAAAATGGTTGGCGGCGAGTTGCAGGAAGCGCTGCAGCAGATCGCTGCGGGTGGTGACCCCGGTATGCAGGATCACCTGCCAGCCCATCGCCGCCAGCCAGCTGAAGATCTGCTGCAGGTTGTACCAGCAGGCGTAGCCAGCCATCTGCGGATCGTCCCAGCCGGTGCCGAACAGGCGGCTGCTGAGAAAGGCATCGTTGATATCAATGGCATACACCGGCAGGGCGCGGTGCAACTGCTCCAGTTCGCGGCGCACGTCCTCCCGCAGCAGATCGTCCAGCTCGCGCACGGTCACCACCATCCGGGTATGGCGCAGCACCGCGGCGCGCGCCGGTCGCTGGTGCAGGTTGATCTCCCGGGTTTGCGGCGGATTGATCAACAGCGGCTGACTCTCCCGGTCGCGTTGTTCCGGCTCGTTAAGGCGGGCGTAGAGCCGGTCCACGGCCACCGGCTGCCAGCGATCGCCCTGCGGCGGGCGCGGTCGGCCCGGCTCCCGGGGGGACCGCTCGCGATACTGGCGCGGCGTCACCCCATGGTGGCGCTTAAACAGGTCGCTCATCATCCGCGTGCTGGCGAACCCCTGCTCGCGGGCAATTTGCTGAACGGGTTTGCGGGTGGTTAACAGCTGATCGGCGGCGTGGCGCAGGCGCAGCGCGGTGAGGTACTGAACAAAACTGACGCCAACCTCCTTGTGAAACAGGCGTGACAGCCAGGCCTCGGAGACAAACTCGGCGGCCGCCACCTCCTGTAAAGAGAGACGGCGCTGATAGTTGGCGTCGATCCGCGCCACTACGCTGGCTATCCTCCGGCTCCATTTTTCAGCATCGCGCCGTGGCGTGAAGGCGATGGGCTGGCTGAAGCGCGTGGCCAGCAGCAGCGCTATCTCACTCAGCCAACGGTTGGCCTCCAGCCGGTAATGGCCGGGATGATTGACCAGGCCGCTCACCAGCAGCTGGCGCATCAGGCGGCGCAGGCCGTCATCGGCATCGCGGGTGCGCGGCGATATCTGGTAGTCGACGGCAAAAAAGGCGTTGTCGAGGCGGGCCAGCCAGCTGGCGGAGAGGGTGAGGATCATCACCGCGTTGCCCCCGGCGCTGCGCAGGCTCCAGCGACGGTTGCGGTTAACGATCGCCAGCCCGTCGACGGCAAGCTGCTGCGGCGCGCCTTCCGCCTCCGCCAGATTTACGCTCCCCTCCAGCACCCACAGCAGCGTCAGCAGATCGCTCTCCGGCTGGCTTAGCTGACGCACATCGCGCACGGTGACGCTAAAGTCGCCTGAATGCTGCTCCACATGGTTCTCCTCTGTAGACAAAAAGCAACCGGTTGTTTTTTGTCATAACCGATATGTATGAAAAACACTCATTCATTTCTCGTCAATATAAAACAAAAAAGCGCGCCTGAAAGCTGTTTCACCCGCATAAACTCGAAAGTGTCGTGTAAACACAACACAGGAATAACAAAAATGACACATCCGTTGCTTGAAGCCTTGCAGGTCAACGAGGCGCAATTTATTGCCTTACGTCGCCGGTTCCACCAGCAGCCAGAGATCGGCTTTGAAGAGCATCAGACCAGCAGCGAGGTCGCCCGACTGCTTGGCGAATGGGGATACGAGGTTCATCGCGGCCTGGCGGGCACCGGGGTGGTGGGTACGCTGCGCGTCGGCCAAGGAAAAAAACGCCTCGGCCTGCGGGCGGATATGGATGCCTTGCCGATGCAGGAGCGGAGCGGGAAGCCGTGGGCAAGCCAGGTTGACGGGCGCTTTCACGGCTGCGGCCATGACGGGCACACCACCACGCTGCTCTACGCGGCTGAATATCTGGCGCGCACCCGCCAGTTTAACGGGACGCTGCAGCTGATTTTCCAGCCCGCGGAAGAGTTGCTGTACGGCGGGCGGGTGATGGTCGAGGACGGTCTGTTTGACCAGTTTCCCTGCGACGCCATCTTTGGCCTGCACAATATGCCGGGTCAGCCGCTGGGTAAAATTGGTCTGCGCGACGGGGCGATGATGGCCTCCTCCGATACGCTGCATATTGAAGTGAAGGGCGTTGGCGGCCACGGCGCGGTACCGGAGCATACGGTGGATGCCACGCTGGTGGCCTGCCATATTACCCTCGCGCTGCAGTCCATCGTCTCGCGCAATATCACCCCGTTTGAGCCAGCGGTCGTGACCGTCGGCAGCATCCAGGCCGGACATGCGCCCAATATCATTAACGATCATGTGTTGATGAAGCTCACGGTGCGCACCCTCAATGAGCAGGTACGCGAGACCGTGCTGCAGCGGATCCATGATATTGCCGTGGCTCAGGCGGAGAGCTTTAACGCCACGGCTACGCTGACCCACGTCAACGGCAGCCCGGTATTACGTAACGATCCGGCGGCCAACGCCATGGTGCGGGAGGTGGCCACAGCGCTGTTTGGCGCAGAGCAGGTGGGCGAGGTGAAGCCGTTTATGGGCAGTGAAGATTTCGCCTTCATGCTGGAGCAGCACCCCCACGGCAGTTATTTCACTATCGGCGCTGGCGACGAGCCGGATCGCTGCATGGTGCATAACCCGGGCTATGACTTCAACGACGCGCTGTTGCTTAGCGGCGCGGCGCTGTGGTGCGGCCTGACGGAACACTATCTGCGTTAATCACCGGAAACGGGAGGGCCATGCAATGAGCACTGTCACCGTAAGCGACACCCCCTATGTCGGCAGCGATCGTCTGCTGGTGGGGATTGTGCTGAGCGTTTTAACCTTCTGGCTGTTTGCCCAGTCGGTGATTAACGTCGTGCCGGCGATGAAAAGCAGTCTTGATATTTCTCTTGAGACCTTAACCCTGGCCGTCAGCCTCAGCGCGCTGTTCAGCGGCTGTTTCGTGGTGGCCAGCGGCGGCCTGGCGGACAAGTTTGGCCGCATGCGAATGACCACCCTCGGGCTGGGGCTGAGCATCGCCGGCAGCGCCATGCTGGTACTGGCCCAGGGGCCGGGGCTGTTCCTCGCCGGCCGGGTGCTGCAGGGGCTGTCGGCGGCGTGCATTATGCCGGCGACGCTGGCGCTGATTAAGACCTGGTACCAGGGGCGCGCGCGTCAGCGGGCGGTCAGCTTCTGGGTCATCGGCTCGTGGGGCGGCAGCGGCCTGTGCTCCTTCGTCGGCGGAGCTATCGCCACCGGCCTGGGCTGGCGCTGGATCTTTGTCTTTTCCATCGCCGTTGCCCTGGCGGCGCTGGCGTTACTGCGCGGCACGCCGGAGAGCCGCAGCGCCAGCGCCAGCCAGCAGAAGCTGGACGTTGGCGGCCTGCTGAGCCTTATCGCCGGGCTGGTGCTGGTGAATCTGTTTATCAGCAAAGGCCACGGCTGGGGCTGGAGCAGTCCGCTGTCGTTGAGCATGCTGGCGGGGGCGCTGATCGCTGGCGCGGTGTTTATTCGCAGCGGGCTGCGCAAAGGCGAGGCGGCGCTGATCGATTTTGCGCTGTTTCGCAACCGGGCGTACGGCGCGGCGGTGCTGTCGAACTTTCTGCTCAACGGGGCGATTGGCACCATGATGATCGCCAGCATCTGGCTGCAGCAGGGGCACCACCTGACGCCGCTGGAGAGTGGAATGATGACCCTCGGCTATCTGGTCACCGTCCTGGCGATGATCCGGGTCGGCGAGAAGCTGCTGCAGCGCTACGGCGCCCGGCTGCCGATGATGGCCGGCCCGGTGCTGACCGCCATCGCCATCGGCCTGATATCCTGCACCTTTCTCGATAAGGCGCTCTATATCGGCGTGGTGTTCGGCAGCAATGTGCTGTTCGGCCTCGGGCTGGGCTGCTACGCCACGCCGTCAACGGATACGGCGGTGGCCAACGCGCCGGAAAACAAAATTGGCGTCGCCTCGGGGATCTACAAGATGGGCAGCTCGCTGGGCGGGGCGATGGGGATTGCCGTGACGGCGTCACTTTTCGCGCTGTTTTTGCCGCTCGGTATGGCCCATGCCGCCCAGTATGCCCTGTGGTTTAACGCCGCCTTATGCCTGGGGGCGATGGCGGTGAGCGCATTGCTGCTGCCGCGCGCCTCTCACAGCTGATGCTTTTTCAGCAGCGCGCGGAGCTGATGATAGGTTAAGCCCAACAGCTCCGCCGCCTGCTTCTGATGATACTTCGCCTGCTGCAGACTCCGCTGCAGCAGGCGTTTTTCCTGCTGTAGCTGAAAATCGCGGAGATCCAGCGGCAGAGCGGGCAGTTCGTCCCCGGACGCGGCCTCCGGCACGGAGGCCGCGGACTGACGGAAAGGGTTGAGGATAATGGCGTCCAGCTCGTGCTCGCTGTCGCCGTGGCGATAGACCGAGCGCTCGACGACGTTCTTCAGTTCACGAATATTTCCCGGCCAGCGGTAGCCGAGCAGCGTGGCGGTGGCTCGTTCGCTGAAGCCGGGAAACAGCGGCAGACCGAGCTCGCGGCACATCTGAATGGCAAACTGGTTGGCGAGCAGCATGATGTCGCTCTGCCGTTCGCGCAGCGGCGGGAGCTGCACCACGTCGAAGGCCAGACGGTCGAGCAGGTCGGCGCGGAAATGGCCTTCCTCCACCATCCGCGGCAGGTCGGCGTTGGTGGCGCACACCAGCCGGACGTTGACCTGCAGCGGCTGGCTGCCGCCCACGCGCTCCAGCTCGCCATATTCAATCACTCTTAACAGCTTCTCCTGCACCAGCATCGGGGCCGTCGCCAGCTCATCGAGAAACAGCGTCCCGCCGTCGGCGCGCTCGAAGCGTCCGGGATGGCGCTTGCTGGCGCCGGTGAAGGCCCCGGCTTCGTGGCCAAACAGCTCCGAATCGAGCAGATTGTCATTCAGCGCCGCGCAGTTCAGCGAGATAAACGGCCCCTGCCAGCGGGCGGAGAGGTAGTGCAGACGGTTGGCGATAAGCTCTTTCCCGGTACCGCGCTCGCCGATGACCAGCACCGGCTTGTCCAGCGGAGCCAGTCTTGAAACCTGTTCCAGCACCTCGAGAAAGCTGTTGGCCTCGCCCAGCAAATTATCCTTGTACTGCGCCATGATGAATTTCGCCATTAAGTAGTGTGATTAACCAGGTGACTGTAGCAATGCCCTGCCTGTTTCGCAACTACTCTGTTTAAAATCAATAAGATAAAAAGTTGGCACGCCATTTGTATTAGCTAAGCCACAGGTGAATGCCTGCAACCAGAACTATGAGGACTGAAATTATGGGTATTTTTTCTCGTTTTGCCGACATCGTGAACGCCAACATCAACTCCCTGCTGGAGAAAGCCGAGGACCCGCAAAAGCTGGTGCGTCTGATGATCCAGGAGATGGAAGACACGCTGGTTGAGGTACGTTCCACGTCGGCCCGCGCGCTGGCGGAAAAGAAACAGCTGACCCGTCGTATTGAGCAGGCGGTCGCCCAGCAGGCGGAATGGCAGGAAAAGGCCGAGCTGGCCCTGCGCAAAGAGAAAGAGGATCTGGCCCGGGCGGCGCTGATCGAAAAACAGAAGCTGACCGACCTTATTGCTCAGCTGGACCACGAAGTGCAGCTGGTGGATGAAACGCTGGCGCGCATGAAGAAAGAGATTGGCGAGCTGGAGAACAAACTCAGCGAAACCCGCGCCCGTCAGCAGGCGCTGGCGCTGCGTCATCAGGCGGCGAGTTCGTCCCGCGATGTGCGTCGCCAGCTGGACAGCGGTAAACTGGATGAGGCGATGGCGCGCTTTGAATCCTTTGAACGTCGCATCGATCAGATGGAAGCGGAAGCGGAGAGTCACCGCTTTGGCAAGCAGCAGACGCTGGATCAGCAGTTTGCCGAACTGAAAGCGGACGATGAAATCAGCGAGCAGCTGGCGGCGTTGAAAGCCAAAATGAATCAGTCCAACCAGTAAGTACGATTGCGCGGCGCGGCGTTGCGCCGCGGCTCACCCCCTGTAAGGAGTACACATGAGCATGCTTTTTCTCGCCATTCCGTTGACGCTGTTTGTGCTGTTTGTTCTGCCGGTCTGGCTGTGGCTGCACTACAACAATCGCGGCGCCAACGGGACGCTGACGCAAAATGAGCAGCAACGGCTGCTGCAGTTGACCGATGACGCGAAGCGGATGCGCGAGCGCATTCAGGCGCTGGAAGCGATCCTGGATGCCGAACATCCGAACTGGAGAGACAAATAATGGCTGGACTGGATCTGAATAAAAAATTGTGGCGTATCCCGCAGCGCGGGATGGTCAAGGGCGTCTGCGCGGGTATTGCTCAGCATCTTGATGTCCCGGTGAAGCTGGTGCGCCTGATTACCGTGCTGGCGATGATTTTTGGCCTCTTTTTCTTCGTCCTGGTGGCCTACATCATTCTGACCTTCGCCCTGGACCCGATGCCGGACAGTGAGCTTTACGGCCACAAAGCGCCGAGCAATGGCGATCTGCTGGCCGCTGTGGATGCCGAACTGGCCTCCGGCGAACAGCGTCTGCGTGAGATGGAACGGTACGTTACCTCCGACACCTTCACGCTGCGCAGCCGCTTTCGTCAGCTGTAAATCCTGTTGTTAACGAGTGAGGCAACGCATGAATAGCAAATGGCAACGCGCCGGGCAGCAGGTTAAGCCCGGCCTGAAAATCGTCGGTAAGCTGGCGCTGCTGACCGCGCTGCGTTATGGCCCGGCGGGCGTTGCCGGCTGGGCGGTCAAATCGGTCGCGCGACGGCCGCTGAAAATGCTGCTGGCGGTGGCGCTGGAGCCGCTGCTCAGCCGGCTGGCCAACCGCGTCACGCGCGGGATGAAATAACGCCGTCGTGGGGAAGGCGCAAAAGGATTAACGTTCTCCTGCTTATCCCCGGCAGATAGCTTATGATGACGAGACACACCTTCAGGGCATAACGGACTGGCGATGAAGCGACTGAAAACTGAATTGAATGCGCTGGTCAACCGCGGGGTTGACCGGCATTTACGGCTGGCGGTGACCGGCCTGAGCCGCAGCGGCAAAACGGCGTTTATCACCGCGCTGGTCAACCAACTGCTGAATATTCACACCGGCGCCCGCCTGCCGCTGCTGAGCGCTGCGCGCGAAGAGCGACTGCTCGGCGTCAAGCGCGTACCGCAGCGGGACTTCGGCATTCCGCGATTCACCTACGATGAAGGGCTGGCCCAGCTGTACGGCCAGCCCCCCATGTGGCCAACCCCGACGCGCGGCGTTAGCGAGATCCGTCTCGCGCTGCGCTACCGTTCCAACGACTCCCTGCTGCGCCATTTTAAAGACACCTCCACGCTGTATCTGGAGATCGTCGACTATCCGGGCGAGTGGCTGCTCGATCTGCCGATGCTGGCGCAGGATTATCTGAGCTGGTCGCGGCAGATGACCGGACTCCTGCAGGGACAGCGTGCGGAGTGGTCGACCCGCTGGCGGCAGTTGTGCGCCGGGCTGGATCCGCTGGCCCCTGCCGACGAGGCCCGGCTGGCCGAGATCGCCGCCGCCTGGACGGATTATCTGCACGCCTGTAAGCGTGAAGGGCTGCACTTTATCCAGCCCGGACGCTTTGTCCTGCCCGGCGAAATGGCCGGCGCGCCGGCGCTACAGTTTTTCCCATGGCCTGACGTCGATGCCGTCGGCGAAGCCAAGCTGGCGCAGGCCGATAAACACAGCAACGCCGGCATGCTGCGCGAACGCTACAAGTACTACTGCGAAAAGGTGGTGAAGGGGTTCTATAAAGAGCACTTCCTGCGCTTCGACCGGCAGATTGTGCTGGTGGACTGCCTGCAGTCGCTGAACAGCGGGCCGCAGGCGTTTAACGATATGCGCCTGGCGCTGACCCAGCTGATGCAAAGCTTCCATTACGGGCAGCGCACCCTGTTCCGCCGGCTGTTTTCGCCGGTCATCGACAAGCTGCTGTTCGCCGCCACCAAAGCCGACCACGTCACGGTGGATCAGCACAGCAATATGGTGTCGCTCCTGCAGCAGCTGATCCAGGACGCGTGGCAGAATGCCGCCTTCGAGGGGATCAGTATGGATTGCCTGGGGCTGGCGTCCATTCAGGCGACCCAGAGCGGGCTGATTGAGCTGAACGGCGAGAAAATCCCCGCCCTGCGCGGCAATCGGCTGAGCGACGGCCAGCCGTTGACCATCTATCCCGGCGAGGTGCCGGCGCGCCTGCCGGGGCAGGCCTTCTGGCAGCAGCAGGGATTTCAGTTTGAAAACTTTCGTCCGCAGGTCATGGATGTCGATCGGCCCTTGCCGCACATTCGCCTCGACGCGGCGCTGGAATTTTTGATTGGAGATAAACTGCGATGAGCGAACCGTTAAAACCGCGGATTGATTTTGATGGCCCGCTGCAGGCGGAAAAAACGCCGCCGCTGAAAAGCGCCCGCGCCTTCGACCGACGGGAAGCCGACAACTTCGCGCCGGCGCTTCTGGTGACCGGCGAAGAGGAAGAGGGGGCGGCAGAGGCGGTGGTGGAATCGGTGCTGCGGCCGAAACGCAGTCTGTGGCGGCGGATGGTCAGCGCTGGCCTGGCGATCTTCGGCGTCAGCGTCGTGGCGCAAGGGGTACAGTGGACCGCCAACGCCTGGCAGACGCAGGACTGGATTGCGCTGGGCGGCTGCGCTGCCGGGGCGCTGATCGTCGGCGCCGGCGTCGGATCGGTGGCCACCGAGTGGCGCCGCCTGTGGCGACTGCGCCAGCGCGCCCACGAACGCGATGAAGCCCGCGATATGCTGCACAGTCACGCGGTCGGCAAAGCGAAATCCTTCTGTGAGAAGCTGGCGCAGCAGGCGGGTCTGGATCAGTCGCATCCGGCGCTGCAGCGCTGGTATGCCGCCATCCACGAAACGCAAAGCGACCGGGAAGTGGTCAGCCTCTATGCCCAGCTGGTGCAGCCGGTGCTCGATGCCCAGGCGCGGCGGGAAATCAGCCGTTCGGCGGCGGAGTCGACGCTGATGATCGCCGTCAGTCCGCTGGCGCTGGTGGATATGGCGTTTATCGCCTGGCGCAATCTGCGGCTGATCAACCGAATTGCCACCCTGTACGGCATTGAGCTGGGGTATTACAGCCGCCTGCGCCTGTTTCGCCTGGTGCTGCTGAATATCGCTTTCGCCGGCGCCAGCGAACTGGTGCGCGAGGTGGGCATGGACTGGATGTCGCAGGATCTGGCGGCCCGGCTGTCGGCGCGCGCCGCGCAGGGCATCGGCGCCGGTCTGCTTACCGCCCGCCTTGGTATCAAGGCGATGGAGCTGTGCCGCCCGCTGCCGTGGATCGCCGATGATAAACCGCGGCTCGGCGATTTTCGTCGCGAGTTGATTGGGCAGCTGAAAGAGACCCTGCAGAAAAGCAAAACCAGTCCGGAGAAGTAACCTCCGCTCAGAGACATCGCCGGGCGGCGGTTTGGCCTTGCCCGGCCTGCGAGGTCGAGTCCAGGCTTGCGCACCTGCCGCGCCGCGGGCAATGTCCGGTCATACGCATTCCGCCGCCAGCCACTCGCTGAAGGCGCGAAAGCGCGGGCGCGAGCGGTTCTCCTGCGGACAAATCAGATCATAGCCAAAGGGAGATTCCGCCTCGTCTTCGGACAAGGCTACCAGTCTCCCGGTGGCGAGCAGCGGCTGGATCAGCGTTTTACGCCCCATCACGACCCCGAGTCCATTCAGCGCCATCTCAATGGCCAGCGAGTGGTTGTTCACCGCGTAATACCGGCCGTCAAAGGGTAACGCCTGTCCGCTTTGCTGGCACCACAGACGCCATTCGGCAAACTGATCCTGCACGTCGGTGGATTCGCAGGCATGGATCCAGACGATCGCCGCCGCGTCGCCGCCGCTCAGCGGGCGATACTGCCGGCGATACTCCGGAGAGCAGACCGGCAGCAAACTTTCCGCCATCAACCGTTGTTGATAAAGATCGGGATAGCGCGTGGCGCCGTAATAAATCGCGAGGTCCACCCGCTCCTCGTTAAAATCCATCACCCCGGCGCGGACGCGAAACTGTAGATTTAGTCCCGGCCACTGGGCCTGGAAGCGGGGCAGACGCGGCATCAGCCAAAGATGGGCCAGGGTCGGCGCAATACCAATATGCAGCGTGCCGCGCAGATCCTGTTCGCGAATATCCTCAATTTCATCGTTAATCGCCCGCAGCGAATGGCTCAACGTCGTCAGCAGGCGTTTGCCTTCCTCCGTCAGCGCCAGTTTACGCGTCATGCGAATAAACAGGCGAAATCCGATATGCATCTCCAGCTTGCGGATCCGATGGCTGACCGCCCCCTGGGTCAGGTTCATTTCATGCGCGGCGAGGGTAAAACTCAAATGGCGGGCGGTCACCTCAAAGGTCTGCAGCAGCGCAAGGATGCTTTGTTGTTCAAGCACAGGTTGTCTCCCTTATGCATTAATTTGCTTCATGCATAGGCCGTTTTAATTCGTTTGTTACGCCAGTTTGGCCGGTTTTAAATAGTTATATCGTAACTAAACCGAGGTATACCATGTCAGGACTCAAAATTGTGGTGATTGGCGGCGGCTCCAGCTACACCCCGGAACTGATTGAAGGTTTGCTTAACCGCTATCACGAGATGCCGGTCGCTTCGCTATGGTTGGTGGACATTGAAGAGGGCAGAGAGAAAGTCGAGATCATCGCCGGACTGGCGCGGCGAATGATCGCCAAAGCCGGGCTGATCATCGAGGTGGTGGCTACCCTGGATCGGGAGAGCGCCCTGCGCGATGCCGATTTCGTCTGCTCGCAGTTTCGCGCCGGCTGCCTTGACGCCCGCATCAGCGATGAACGTATTTCCCTCAAGTATGGCCTGATCGGCCAGGAGACCAACGGCCTTGGGGGCTTCGCCAATGCCTGCCGTACCATTCCCATCGCCCTGGCGATTGCTGCCGATATGGAACGACTCTGCCCTGACGCCTGGCTGCTGAACTTTACCAACCCGTCGGGGATGGTGACCGAAGCGATCCTGCGCCACAGTCGCATCAAAGCCGTCGGCCTGTGTAATGTGCCGGTGATTATGCAAAAAGGGGTGACCACCCTGCTGCAATGCGTTGACGAAAAGGAGGTAGTGATGCAGGTCGCCGGCCTGAACCACTTTATCTTCGTGCGCCAGATCCTGCACAAAGGAAAAGAGTGGCTGCCGGAGGTCATCGCCGAGATCAATGCCGGTCGGGATCCGCTGGTGCCGCGCAACATTCCGCCGTTCCGTTGGCCGTCGCATCTCCTGCAGGGCTTAGGCATGATCCCCTGCGCCTATCTGCGTTATTACTACATGAAGGACGATCTGCTGCGTCAGGAGCTGGCGGAGGCGGGCGGCGAAGGGACCCGTGGCGAAGTGGTTAAGCAACTGGAAAAAACCTTGTTTGAACAGTACAGCGACCCGCACCTCGCGGTTAAACCGAAGGCGCTGGAGGGCCGTGGCGGTCAGTACTATTCCGAGGCGGCCTGCGAGCTGATGAATGCCATCTACAATGACAAGCGCATTATCATGCACGTCAACACGCGCAACAACGGCGCCATCAATGGCCTGCCGGATGACTGTGCGGTGGAGGTCAGCTCGCTGATCACCGCTTCCGGTCCGCTGCCCCTCAACGTGGCGCCGTTCCCTGACGATACCCTGCGTATGCTGCAGCTGATGAAATCTTTCGAACAGCTGACCATCGAGGCCGCCATCACCGGCAACCGCCATACGGCGTGGCGCGCGCTGGTGCTGAATCCGCTGATTGTCAGCGGCGAGAAGCTCGAACAAGCGTTGGATGAAGTGATCGCCCATAACCGCCAGTGGCTGCCTGCCTTCCATGCTTAACCCCCAATTAACCGGCCGGATGGCCGGTTAATTGACCACTGACCGCCTGACTTTACGGCGCAACGCCCATTTTTCCGCCATGCTGTCAATAATTGTTGACAGTTAGCTTCCCGAAAGTCCATTCCTGGCCTATTATTCTCCGGTCATTGGCACTTTTAGGGTGAACACTCCCATGCGTCTTGAAGTCTTTTGTGAAGACCGCCTCGGTCTGACTCGTGAATTGCTCGATTTGCTGGTGCTGCGCGGCATTGATCTGCGTGGTATCGATATTGACCCTATTGGCCGTATCTACCTCAATTTTGCCGAACTGGAGTTCGCCACCTTCAGCAGCCTGATGGCGGAGATCCGCCGTATCGCCGGCGTGACAGACGTGCGCACCGTGCCGTGGATGCCATCCGAGCGTGAACATCTGGCGCTGAGCGCGCTGCTGGTGGCGATGCCGGAGCCGGTGCTGTCGCTGGATACCAAAGGCAGGGTCGAACTGGCCAACCCCGCCAGCTGCCTGCTGTTTGGCCAAAGCCAGGCGAAGCTGCGCAACCATCCGGTGGCGCAACTGATCGACGATTTTAACGTCCAGCGCTGGCTGGAAAGCAGCCCGCAGGAGACGCTGGCGGAGCATGTGGTGGTGAATGGGCAGAACTACCTGCTGGAAGTGACTCCGGTTTATCTGGAAGGGGAGCATAACGAGCGAGTGCTGACCGGCGCCGTGGCGATGCTGCGCTCAACCGTGCGCATGGGACGCCAGCTGCAGACCATGACCAGCCAGGACACCAGCGCCTTCAGCCAGATCCTCGCGGTGGGGCCGAAAATGCGCCACGTGGTGGAGCAAGCGCGTAAGCTGGCGATGCTCAGCGCGCCGCTGCTGATTGTCGGCGACACCGGCACGGGTAAAGATCTGCTGGCGCACGCCTGCCATCTGGCCAGTCCGCGGGCGGGCAAACCCTATCTGGCACTCAACTGCGGCTCCATTCCTGAGGACGCCGTTGAGAGCGAACTGTTCGGTGACGCGCTGCAGGGCAAAAAAGGCTTCTTCGAGCAAGCTAACGGCGGCTCGGTGCTGCTGGATGAAATTGGCGAGATGTCGCCGCGAATGCAGACCAAGCTGCTGCGCTTCCTCAACGACGGCACCTTCCGCCGCGTTGGCGAGGATCATGAAGTGCACGTCGATGTGCGGGTGATCTGCGCGACGCAGAAAAACCTGGTCGAGCTGGTGCAGAAAGGGCTGTTCCGGGAAGATCTTTACTATCGCCTCAATGTCCTGACGCTGTATCTGCCGCCGCTGCGCGACTGTCCGCAGGACATTATGCCGCTGACGGAGCTGTTCGTTGCGCGCTTTGCCGATGAGCAGGGTATCCCCCGACCGAAGCTCTCCGCCGATCTCAGTACGGTACTCACCCGCTACAGCTGGCCCGGCAACGTCCGCCAGCTGAAGAATGCGGTTTATCGCGCGCTAACCCAGCTGGAAGGATTCGAGCTGCGTCCGCAGGATATTTTGCTGCCGGACCACGACGTCGCCTCGCTGCCGGTGGGCGAGGAGGCCATGGAAGGATCGCTGGACGATATTACCCGCCGCTTTGAGCGCTCGGTATTGACCCAGCTCTATCGCAGCTACCCCAGCACCCGTAAGCTGGCGAAGCGGCTGGGGGTGTCGCATACCGCCATCGCCAATAAGCTGCGCGAATATGGTTTGAGTCAGAAAAAGGGCGACGAATAATCGCTGAACGCCGGCGACGCTCGTCGCCGGTATCCCGGCCTGCAAAGCGGGCTAAACCTGTATATACTGGTTTTTTAATCCTTTTTCCGGGGTGGTGCATATTGGCGTCGCGTCGCGCGATCGGGCAATGGCTGACATTGCTGCTGCTCTCAATTCTCTTTTCCTCGCTGCTGTTACGCATTCATCTGCCGGCAGCGCTGCTGCTGGGGCCGCTGATTGCCGGTCTCATTTTGAGCCTGCGCGGGGTGAAGCTGAGGATCCCCCGCGCCTGTTATCTGGCGGCGCAGGCTATCGTCGGCTGTATGATCGCCCGCGCCATTAACCCCTCCGTTTTTGGCGTGCTGTTCAACAACTGGGCGCTGGTGCTGGCGATCCTGTTAACGACCCTGGCGATCAGCGGCCTCACCGGCTGGCTGCTGGTCCGCTATAGCGCGCTGCCGGGCGCCACCGGCGCCTGGGGAAGCTCTCCCGGCGGGGCGTCGGCAATGGTAGTGATGGCTCAGGAGTACGGGGCTGATGTACGCCTGGTGGCGCTGATGCAGTATCTGCGAGTGCTGTTTGTCGTCGGCGCGGCGGCGCTGGTGGTGCGCTATGCCCTGGGCAACGAGGCGCAAACAATGAGCCAGGCTATCGTCTGGTTTCCACCGTTGACCCTTCATTTCCCTTTAACGCTGCTGCTGACAGCGGCGGGCTGCTGGCTGGGCGTGCGGCTGCGCATTCCTTCCGGCGCCATGCTGCTGCCGATGCTGCTCGGCGCGCTGGCCCAGGGGGGCGGCTGGGTGATGCTGGAGCTGCCGGAGTGGCTGCTGGCGATGGCCTACGCGGTGCTGGGCTGGACGGTGGGACTGCAGTTTAACAAGGCGGTGTTTCTGTTGGCCCTGAAGACGCTGCCGCAGATTATCGCCTCCATTCTTGGGCTGATCCTGATGTGCGCCCTGATGGCCCTCGGCCTGACCCACATTCTGCAGATGGATTTCATGACCGCCTATCTGGCCACCAGCCCTGGCGGACTCGACACGGTGGCGATTATCGCCGCCGGCACCCGGGCGGATATGTCGTTTATTATGGCGCTTCAGACGCTGCGGCTGTTTACCATCCTGCTGACCGGCCCGGCGATGGCGCGGGCTATTTCCCGCTATGCGCCGCGGCAATAAAAAGCCCCCGCAGAGCGAGGGCTGAGTACATAGCATGTCCGCAGGCGCGATGCCCCCGGGCAGTCTGTTATCAGGCTTTCAGGGCAGCCAGCGCGGCGTCGTAGTCCGGCTCTTCGGTGATTTCGTTCACCAGCTGGCTGTAGACAACCTGATCGTTTTCATCGATAACGACCACCGCGCGAGCGGCCAGGCCCGCCAGCGGACCGGCGGCGATGGCGACGCCGTAGTCAGCGAGGAACGAAGCGCCGCGCAGCGTGGAAAGGGTCACCACGTTGCTCAGGCCTTCCGCGCCGCAGAAGCGGGACTGGGCGAACGGCAGGTCAGCGGAAATGCACAGCACCACGGTGTTGTCCAGTTCAGCGGCCAGCTGGTTGAATTTACGCACTGATGCGGCGCACACGCCGGTATCAATGCTCGGGAAAATATTCAGTACTTTACGTTTGCCGGCGTACTGGCTCAGCGCGACGTCAGAGAGATCTTTGGCGACCAGCGTAAACGGCTGCGCTTTAGCGCCTGCCTGCGGAATGGTGCCCTGAACAGAAACGGGGTTGCCCTGGAAATGCACGGTTTGTGACATGGTTATCTTCCTGTTTACATATAGTTAACGTCGCGAGTAGTGTATGACATCCGCCAGCTACACGGCAAACCCTATTTAACATTTACCAGAGAGGACAAGGGAATGCGCAACGTGCGAGTGTATGAGGAAGCCTGGCCGCTCCACACCCCCTTTGTGATCGCCCGCGGCAGCCGCAGCGAGGCAAAAGTGGTGGTGGTGGAACTGGAAGAGGACGGTGTGAAAGGGGTGGGGGAATGCACCCCGTATCCCCGCTATGGCGAGAGCATCGCTTCGGTCATGGCCCAGGTGATGGCGATCGGCGAACAGCTGGAGGCGGGACTTACCCGCGAACAGCTGCAGCGACTGCTGCCGGCAGGCGCCGCGCGCAATGCCATTGACTGCGCCCTGTGGGATCTGCAGGCGCGGCGCGAAGGCAAAACCTTGCCCCAGCTGCTGGGGGTGACGTTGCCAAACCGGGTGATCACCGCCCAGACGGTGGTCATTGGCACGGCGGATCAGATGGCGGCCAGCGCCGCGGCGCTGTGGCAGAAGGGCGCTCAGCTGTTGAAGGTGAAGCTTGACGACCGGCTGATCAGCGAGCGGTTAATCGCTATCCGACAGGCGGCGCCGGAGGCTACGCTGATTGTCGACGCCAATGAATCCTGGCACAGCGAGGGGCTGGCGGCGCGCTGCCAGCTGCTGGCGGACCTGGGCGTGGCGATGCTTGAGCAGCCGCTCCCTGCCGACGCCGATGCGGCGCTGGAAAATTTCGTCCATCCGCTGCCAATTTGCGCCGACGAGAGCTGCCATACCCGGGAGAGCCTGCCCAGGCTGCGCGGACGCTATGAGATGGTCAATATCAAACTGGACAAAACGGGCGGCCTGACCGAAGCGCTGGCCCTCGCCGAGGAGGCAGAACGACAGGGCTTTGGACGGATGCTGGGCTGTATGCTCTGCACCTCGCGCGGGATCGCCGCCGC
Organism: Klebsiella sp. C360; assembly: GCF_048822415.1. NCBI lineage: Bacteria > Pseudomonadati > Pseudomonadota > Gammaproteobacteria > Enterobacterales > Enterobacteriaceae > Klebsiella > Klebsiella sp. C360. The sequence goes on along the minus strand of NZ_JBMEZZ010000001.1, from coordinate 152,634 downwards.
GCTACCCCTGGCGCCGCTGGCGCGCTTCGCCGACCTCGACGGCCCGACATGGCTGGCGGTGGACGTCGAGCCGGCGCTGCGGTTCAGCACCGGGGTGCTTCATCTTTAAGCCTGCCAGCGCAGCAGGTCGGTCATCGCCGGCAGGTAACGCTCGGTTGCCTCGTCGGCGGAGACCGGCGGGAACTCAGCGGTGATGCAGGGGAGTCCGATATCAGCGCACCAACTGCCAAAGGAACCTGGGGTGTCGTAGCCCACGCTGCCGACCAGCGGTAGTGAGAAGGCGTCGGCCAGCCAGTGTCCCAGCGGGCTGTGTCCCGGGTCTTCGATGCAGGCCAGCGGATCGTGAAAGGAGACCACCCACGCCGGATGGATCTGATGGATCAACTGACACAGGGCCTGGGTCTCTCGCTCCGAGCCCGGCTGTTCGCCGGTCAATAACACCACGTCTCGTTCCGTCGCCGCGCTGTTCCAGCGGTACACCGTTTCCCCTTGTCTCCAGTTAGCGGCCGGAAAGTTGCGGTTGAGGTCAACGCCGCGGGCGTTGGCGCGCAGCCCGAGCTGACAGCCGTCAGGATTGACCGTCAGCACCACGTGGTGGCGGCGCAGCTCCGGCTTCAGGGTGCGAAGGGCGCAGGAGAGGGTCACAATCGACGAATTCTCATCGCCGTGGGTGCCGGCAATAATCAGGCCGCTGCGGCTGTCGGCCATCGGCGCAGGAAACCACAGCAGCGGCGCGCCCAGTTCCGAGCTGCCGTACTGCCGGGTCCCCGGCGGAAAGTCGCCGCGCTGCGGGCGAGGACGTGAAATAGACATAGGGCTTCCTGTGTGTCGTTATTATGTAGTGTTGGCGAAAAGCGTGTTGGAATCAAACCCATTCCCTGAGGCGTGAAATCCGACGGCACATCAATTTTCTATCATATGTTGTTTGCAATTTCAGGTGATGAAACAAATAATTATCGCTCTGTTGGCGGTGTTTTTTCTCATTTTAAAGGGGATCTTATGAAGTATCCTGTCGCTTTGACATGCGGCGCGCTGTGGTTAGCCAGCGTATCTTCTCTGGCCTGGGCGGCGGACGTACCGCCGGGCACGGTACTGGCGAAAAACCAGCTGTTAGTGCGCCATATCAAAGATGAACCCGCCTCGTTAGATCCCGCTAAAGCGGTGGGCCTGCCGGAAATTCAGGTGATCCGCGATCTGTTTGAAGGTTTAGTCAATCAGGATGCGAAAGGCAACCTGATCCCGGGCGTGGCGACCCGCTGGCAGAGCAACGATAACCGCGTCTGGACCTTTACCCTGCGCGATAACGCCCGCTGGTCCGACGGCACGCCGGTCACCGCTGAGGACTTCGTCTATAGCTGGCGGCGTCTGGTGGACCCGAAAACCACCTCGCCGTTCGCCTGGTTTGCCGCGCTGGCGGGGATCGCCAACGCGCAGAACATCATTGACGGCAAAGCCGCGCCGGAGACCCTGGGGGTCACCGCCGTCGACGCCCACACCCTGCGGGTGCAGCTGGATAAGCCGCTGCCGTGGTTCAGCAACCTGACTGCCAGCTTTGCCTTCTACCCGGTACAAAAGGCGAACGTCGACAGCGGGGCAAACTGGACGCGGCCCGGCAGCCTGGTGGGCAATGGCGCCTATGTTCTGAAAGATCGCGTCGTGAATGAAAAGCTGGTAGTGGTGCCCAACACCCACTACTGGGATAACGCCAAAACGGTGATCCAGCAGGTCACCTTTGTGCCGATCAACCAGGAGTCCGCCGCCACCAAACGCTATCTGGCCGGCGATATCGATATCACCGAATCTTTCCCGAAAAATATGTATCAGAAGCTGCTGAAGGATATTCCGGGGCAGGTGTATACCCCGCCGCAGCTGGGCACCTACTATTACGCCTTTAATACCCAAAAAGGGCCGACGGCGGACGAGCGGGTGCGACTGGCGCTGAGTATGACCATCGATCGCCGGGTGATGGCGGAGAAGGTGCTGGGGACCGGGGAAAAACCGGCCTGGCGCTTTACCCCGGACGTAACGGCGGGCTTCACGCCGCAGCCGTCGCAGTTTGAGAGCATGAGTCAGGCCGAGCTTAATGCTCAGGCGAAAGCCCTGCTGGCTGCCGCCGGATATGGCCCGAATCGCCCGCTGAAGCTGACGCTGCTGTATAACACCTCTGAGAACCACCAGAAGATTGCCATCGCGGTGGCGTCGATGTGGAAGAAGAACCTCGGCGTGGAAGTGAAGCTGCAGAATCAGGAGTGGAAAACCTATATCGACAGCCGCAACACCGGCAATTTCGATGTGATCCGCGCCTCGTGGGTAGGGGATTACAACGAGCCGTCCACCTTCCTGTCGCTGCTGACCTCCACCCACAGCGGAAATATCTCCCGCTTTAACGATCCGGCATACGATAAAATCCTCGCGCAGGCGGCGGTGGAAAATTCAGCCAAAGCGCGTAACGACGATTACAACGCGGCGGAGAAGATCATTATGGTCAAAGCGCCGATTGCGCCGATCTACCAGTACACCAACGGTCGGCTGATTAAGCCGTGGCTGAAAGGCTACCCGATCACCAACCCGGAAGATGTGGCCTATAGCCGTACCATGTATATCGTTAAACACTGATGCGTACTGGCCTCCTGCTCAAGGCAGGTAGCCATTGCTGAACCCGGAGCTGGCGCGGATTATGGCGCCAGTTTCTCCTGCTCACCTTCTCCTGCCACAGTAGAAAGCATCACTTTTCTGGTAGTATGGCCGACTGAAACCAGGTCTAACCCTCTGAAAGCGAAGCATCAGAAGATCTCATCCGCTGGGTTTTTGTCATGATGCTCAACATATTCGGCAATCATACCATCTGGATGCCGAACCAGCATGTTCCAGCCCGTGGGCACGATCTTCACCGGGTTGATAATCGTTGCTCCGGTGGAAGGCAGATGTTTCTCCCAGGCGGAAATGTCGTTGACCAGGAAAGTGGCCTCGGTAGCGCGAAAAGGCGCCAGGCTTTTCTCGGTTCCGCCGATTAAAAGCACCGAACCCACCTGCGCCAGTTTGAGATCGTATTCAGGATAGTCGAAACGCAACCTCGCCTTCTGCGCGATGAGGTTTTCATAGAACGAAACGGTTTCTTCATAACAGCTCAGCAGCACGCATCGACGGATCAGAATATTGAGGACTTTCATTACGCCTCCTTTGCCATTGACGTAGAGATAGCCTGGCAGTCCTGAGGTGGAATGCAATGCTTAAGCGTTTTAGAGGTATTCCAAGAACAGGCGTGGGTAGGCGAAGAAAAAGGGTTTGCGCAGCAGGGAAATATGCGTTGTGTAACTTGTTACGAAGCGGTGCTGTATTATAACTTTATAATCAAATAGGCAAGTCGCAAAATTGATACTGATATAAGATCATTTCCGCCTTGCATGACAATTTGCATAGTTCGGAATTAAGCGAAAGCTCTGAGCTCAGCCCCCTCCGCCAACCGATACCTGCTGCCCGCAGGCATCCTCTGCTACATTCGCAATGTATCAATGACCGCTCTCAGCGCGGGCGATACATTGCGGTGCGGGTAATAGAGAAATGAACCTTCCAGACGCTGGCTATAACGCTGGAGCACCCGGATAAGCGTGCCCTGCGCTAGATCGTCGGTAATCAGTTCTTCCGGGACATAGGCCAGCCCCAGACCGAGCCTGGCCGCTTTGGCTTCCATATAGCTATCGGCGAAAGCCCACTGTCCCTGCGGCGGATGAGTTATTTTTTTGCCATCCACGTTAAGTTCCCAGGCGTAAAGGCTGCCGTCGCCAAACTGATAAGCGATGCAGGGGTGGACGACTAAATCGGCGGGCGTTTGTGGAAAGCCGTAGCGTCGAAAATGTTCCGGTGTACCCACCACCGCCATCTCCATATCGGGCGAAATGCGCACCGCAATCATGCCGCTTCCGACTTCCGGGCCCAGACGTACGCCCGCATCGAATCGCTCCGCAATAATATCGACAAACCGGCTTTCGCTGATCAGTTCCAGTCTGATATCGGGATAGCGTTGTTTAAATACTGCCAGCTTCGGCAGCAGGACTTTATCAATGGCATGCTGGCTGGCATTGATGCGTACCGTACCGGAGGGCGTTTGACGATAGTGGGCCAGCGTGGCGAGTCCCATATCTAAGGCGTCGAAACCGGATTCGACATTGTGATAGAGCTGTTCACCCGCCTGAGTGAGCGACAAACGGCGGGTGGTGCGCACCAGAAGCTGAACGCCCAGGCGCTCTTCAAGTTCACGAACCGAACGGCTGATCCCGGACTGCGCCAGGCCAAGTCGTTGCGCTGCGGCGGTAAAACTGCCTTCCCGCACCACCTGCATAAACAGATAAAGGTCATTATAGTTTTCTCGTTTCGCCATTCTCCCGCCTCGTAATCTGCATGCCATTTAGAACAATATGGTATTAATCTTAGCATTTTTCACCCACTAATCAGCACTATTACTGCTGGCTACACTAAGCCCACGACAACAAAGCGCAGCAGCGTTGTCTACTGGAGATTTGCATTGATCACGTTTATTTAGGGGGCTTTGATGACGGTTTTCACCAAAAAACTGACAGCCGCGATACCCGCCATGCTGCTTTGCGCCTCAATAAGTGGAGTCACAACGATGAGTTATGCTGATACGACTAACCCGAATACGCCTGTCTCTTTGATTGAAAAATGGGACAAAACATTTCCTGAGAGCGTGAAAGTGGATCATCGTAAGGTGACCTTCCACAACCGCTACGGGATTACCTTAGCAGGAGACCTCTACTTGCCGAAGGATCGCGGCGACCGCAGGCTGGCAGCCATTGCCGTTAGCGGTCCCTTCGGCGCGGTAAAAGAGCAATCCAGCGGCCTGTATGCGCAGACGCTGGCTGAACAAGGGTTTGTTACCCTGGCGTTTGACCCATCCTATACGGGCGAGAGCGGTGGTTACCCGCGGAACGTCGCTTCCCCGGATATTAACACTGAGGATTTCAGCGCGGCGGTGGACTTTCTGGGCCTGCAAAAAGAGGTGGATCGCCACCGTATCGGTTTGCTCGGCATTTGCGGATGGGGCGGTATGGCCTTAAACGACGCGGCGATGGATACGCGCGTCAAAGCGGTGGCGACCAGCGTCATGTATGACATGAGCCGCGCGATGGGGCATGGAGTCGGCGATGGCAAAGACCGCTACACGACAGCCGACCGCCGAGCGGTACTGCAGTACCTGAACGCGCAGCGCTGGAAGGATGCGGCAAACGGCACTTTCGCCCCCGGCGGGCATGACATTTATGTTGATGATAAAGGCAACGTCAGCGCTGCCGATCGTATTTTGCCGGAAACCTTGCCCGCCAATCCCAACCCGGTCCTGAAAGAGTTCTTCGATTATTACCGTATGCCGCGTGGTTTCCATCCGCGTTCGGTTAATTCAACCGGGGCATGGAATGCGACGATGCCGCTGTCGTTTATGAATATGCCGCTGCTGAATTATGCCGGCGAAGTGACTATTCCGACGCTTATCGTGACGGGCGAAAAAGCCCATTCTCGCTATTTTGCCGAAGCTGCCTTTAAGGCTATTGGCAGCAACGAGAAAGAACTGGTGATTGTCCCTGGCGCAAACCATGTCGATCTTTATGACAACGCCGCAGGCAAAATTCCCTTTAGTAAGTTCGAGCAATTTTTTAAAACCAACCTGAAATAGATCTCCTGTGCCGGAGCCATCCCCAAAGCCGCCGCGCGCTTGCTGGCGGCTTTTTACTGTCCGGGAGCCAGAAAGGAAATTAATAATGCCTGCATCACGTTCTACACCATCAGCGGATCACCCCCGCGCCTGCTGGAGCGGCGTATGGGCGATGACGCTCTGCGTATTTGTACTCATTGCCTCAGAATTTATGCCGGTCAGCCTGTTAACGCCCATCGCTGGCGATTTAGGCGTCACCGAGGGATTAGCCGGTCAGGGCATTGCCATTTCAGGCGCGCTGGCGGTGCTGACCAGCCTGAGCATTTCTCGCCTTGCGGGAGCACGGGATCGTAAATACCTTCTGTTAGCGCTCACGGCGCTGATGGCGGTCTCGGGAATGATGATTGCCCTGGCGTCCAGCTATCCAGTTTATATGCTGGGCAGGGCGCTCATTGGGATCGTCATCGGCGGCTTCTGGTCTATGTCGGCCGCAACGGCCATTCGCCTGGTGCCGCAACGTCAGGTCCCCCGCGCATTGGCCATCTTTAACGGCGGCAACGCGCTGGCCACCGTTGTGGCAGCGCCGCTGGGCAGCTACCTGGGGGCCACCGTCGGCTGGCGCGGCGCCTTTTTATGTCTCGTCCCGCTGGCGATGGTGGCCTTCGTCTGGCAATGCGTTAGCCTGCCGTCGATGAAAAGCCAGCGCGCACCACAGCCGCAGGGAACCGTGCTGGGTTTGTTCCGCCGCTCGACGGTATTCCTTGGATTGCTGGCCTGCGGGCTGTTTTTTATGGGGCAGTTTACCTTATTTACCTATGTGCGACCGTTTCTGGAGACCGAGACCCGAGTCAGTTCCTCTGGTCTTTCCCTGATATTGCTGGCGATGGGTACCGCCGGTTTTGTCGGCACGCTGCTTATTTCGAGCGCGCTGAACGCCCGGTTTTATCCGACGCTGGTGGCTATCCCTTTGGTCATGGCCGCGATTGCCGGAACGCTTCTGCTGGCCGGACACCACCCGGGATCAGTCGCCGTACTGTTAAGCCTGTGGGGCCTGCTGGCGACGGCCGCGCCCACCGGCTGGTGGACGTGGATTGCGCGGACGCTGCCCGAGGATGCGGAGGCGGGCGGTGGTCTGATGGTCGCCGTGATCCAGCTATCGATTGCCCTCGGGTCAACGGCAGGCGGCCTGGTGTTTGATAGTCTGGGATGGCGCAGCAATTTTGCACTGAGCGGTCTGTTACTGCTGGCGGCGGCAGGGGCGACTTTTCTGCTCTCTGCCAAAATCAGCTCATCTCAGCGCACGCCGATTAATGAGCTGGATGCATAAGTCAAATCACAAATGACAGGGTAATCACGGCGACGTTTATGGCCTACCATGATGGTTAAACAAGATGAGGGATGACCATGGAATATTGTGTATTAAGTAACAACCGTAAAATGCCGATGCTGGGTTTTGGCGTTTTTAAGGTGACCGATAAAGCAGAGTGTAAGCGGTCGGTGCTGAACGCCATTCGCACCGGCTACCGCCTCATCGATACCGCCGCCGTCTACGATAATGAAGATGCGGTGGGGGAGGCCGTTCGCGAAGCCATCGCCGAAGGTCTGTGTACCCGCGAGGCGCTATTTATTACCTCCAAACTGTGGGTTCAGGACATGGCCAACGCCGGGATGGCGAAAGCCGGGATTGCCGCGTCCTTAAAAAAATCCGGGCTGGAATACTTCGATCTTTATCTGTTGCATCAGGCGATGGGCGATTATTTCAGCGCCTGGTGCGCGCTGGAGGAGGCTTATGAAGCCGGTATCCTGAAAGCGATCGGCGTGTCCAATTTCTATGCCCATGTGTTAGCTAACTTCTGCGAAACCGTCAGAATCAGGCCGATGGTGAATCAGGTCGAACTGCATCCTTATTTCGCCCAGCCCGCGGCGCTGGAAACCATGAAGCACTATCATGTTCAGCCGGAAGCCTGGGCGCCGTTAGGCGGTGGCAGACATAATCCGTATGAAGAGGCCATGCTGCAGGAGATTGCCGATGCCCACCAAAAAACCGTTGCTCAGGTGGTCCTGCGCTGGAACGTGCAGCGAGGCGTCACGGTCATTCCTAAATCCACCCGCCAGGAGCGTATTGAAGAGAACTTTGCCATCTGGGATTTCTCGCTCACTGCGCGCGAAATGGCGCAAATTAGCGATCTGGATTTAGGTTACGTTGGCGAAGCAGTGAAACACTTTAACCCTGAATTCGTTCGCGGCTGTCTGGGGGTGAAAATCCACGACTGATCGCGGCTCAGCGTGAAGCCTGCTTCATTTAGCTGCCTGCGCCGCGGCGACGGGTTCGGTATGCTGGTTAGCGCCCACGCGTGTGCCGCGACGGTTGTCGATGCGGTAGTCGACCGTCACGGGCTGCGGGCCGGCGGGGGTGACGGTCAGCTCCCTGACCATCTGGCCGGCGTCCGGCGGTAGGGTCAGGGTGGTTTCACCCTGAGCGAGCATCTGGCCATTTTGCCTGACCTGCCAGGTAAGGCGACAATCCTCGCAGGCCGTCCAGGTATCGTTAATCGCCCACAGGCGCACCGTCGCCGGGCTACCCTGACGCCAGCTGGCGGTCACCGGCTCGATGGATGGCAGGATCGGCTGATAGGCGCGCTGCAGGGCATAGTAACCCGCCTTCGGCTGGCGCAGATAATCCACCACCCCCCAGTTGATGGAGGGCCATGTCTCGACAAACATAAAATGGAACAAGGCGGTCACCGGCTGATAACGCTGGCGGCGATAGCTCTCCGCTGCCAGCGCCACCAGCCTGGCCTGATACGCCTGGGTGTTTTCAATCATCTCCTGAATAGTGTTGCCTCGTGGAATACCGGCAAATTTAAAGGTCTGGAAAGGCTGAAAATTATGGTACTTCCATCGCACCCAGCCGGGGTCGTCGGCGGCGGTGGTTTTCGGCCACAGCAGACGGGCCGGGATAATGGTCTTCAGGGTGGAGAGGCGGGGCAGCGCCTGGGCGCCAAACTCGGAAATAATCCCGGTTTTCGCCGGGGAGAGCAGGTCGCGCAGGGTGCCGAAATACCAGCCCGCCCAGTAGTGCTCTTCAACAGCGGAAAAGCGATGCACGATGCGGGAGGTATCTTCCGCCAGCGCATCGCCCACCCGCTGCGTCAGGGTCTGGTTTAAGGTTTTACGCCAGTCGGGGAAGCGTTTCTCCATCCACGGCGAGTTCCACGGCGGCTCGTTGTGACCGCCCCAGACAATAATCGCCGGCGAATTGCCGAACTGGTCCATCATCGCCCGGGTCTGGCGCACCGCGTTATCGGCAAAGGCGACGCTGTCATCATAACCCCACTGCAGCGGAACATCCTGCCAGATCATCAGCCCCATCTCATCGGCCACCTCATATAGCGCGCGACCCGCCACGTGGCCATGAACGCGGATGGCGTTGGCGTTCATGGCCGTGACTAGCCTGAAATCCCGGCGATATTTTTTCCGCGTCATGGTGCTCAGCCACGGCGAGCCAATATAGTTGCTGCCCTTGATGAACAGCCGTTTGTCATTGATGCGCCAGCCCTGATTGTCCGCCAGCGCTTCCACCTTACGTAATCCGGTGCGGGTGACGGCGGTATCCATGATCCCCCGGTTATCCGCGAGGGTGGCGCGCACCCGGTAGAGGTTAGGTTTGCCAGCACCCACGGGCCACCAGAGCTTTGCCGAGGGCATGGGCAGCGAGACGCGCAGGACGCCTGCGGTGTTCTCCAGGGTGACCGCGAAGGCCTGTTGAAAACGCGGGCCGGAAAAATTGTCCGGGGTGGCCGTCAGGCGCAGCGTGACGGGGCCGGGGGTCACGGCCCGATAGCGGATTTCGGCACGCAGAATGGGCTGCTCCAGCCCCTGTCGCCAGTCCGGGCGCAGGATCACCTCGTCGAGGGTGACGCCGCGGCTCAGATGGAGCTTCACCGGCGCCCAGATCCCCCCGGAATTGGCATCCTGCCCCTGAACCGACCAGGCGCCGCCCGGGCGGGTATCGTGCTGGTTCAGGATCCCTTTCATCAGCGTTTTGTGCAGCGGCCAGATCGTTTGCGGGTCTTCATAGGGGCTGTCGACCCGCACGACGAGCTGATTATGGCGGCGAACGACCCCGCTGATGTCCACCGGGAAGCGCTGAAAATACCCTTCGTGCCGGGCCAGCGTCTTGCCGTTGAGCGCCACCTCGGCAAAGTAATCGACGCCGTCAAACACCAGAGTGGCCATGGCGTGCGGCGTCAGGCCATGCAGGGTAAACTGATGGCGATACCACAGGGCGCCCTGATGATCGTATCCGGCGCTGTACCAGTTTGCCGGTACCCGCAGCGTGCGCCAGTCGCCGTCCGAAGCCTGCGCGCCGTCGAAGGCGCTGTCGTTGGCGTCATGCACCCGCCATTGTCCGGCCAGTGACCAGGTCACCGGCGCTGAGCCGGCGTGCGCCAGCGGCAGGCAAACCACCAGCAGCAGAAGACGTCTAGCGATCACGGGGAGCCTCCTGCATTCTGCGGCGCAGCCACAGGCGGCAGCCCGCGATCGCCTCGGCCAGCGCGTCGCACAGGTCGCCCGGCACGCTCTGGTCGGGCGAGGCTGCCTGGCTCTCCAGTTGCTGGAGCACCCCGGAAAGGCGCTGAAAGCCAAGGGTGGCCGCCTCGCCGCGCAGTTTGTGGGCGGCGCGACGCCACGTCTCACGGTCATTAGCGTTAATGGCGTGGGTAAGGGCGGCGGCGGCAGCGTCAAGCCCAGCAGCGAAGAGCCCCAGCAGCTCCTCGACCAGCTCAGGATCGTCGGCGCACTGTTTCAGCAGGCGGGCCTCGTCCGGCAGGCCTTCCTCTTCCTCCGGACCGCTATTTTCCGCCGCGCCGACGCGGGCGATGGCCTCCCGTAGCGCCTCCTGGCTCACCGGTTTGGCGATATAGCCGTCGAAGCCCATCGCCAGACAGCGCTCTCTATCGCCCTGCATCGCGTGGGCGGTCATAGCCATCGCGGGCTGGTGCTCCCGGCCGAGCGCCTGCGTCTCTTCACGCAGCAGGCGGATGGCGGTTTCACCGTCCATCTCCGGCATTTGCAGATCGATCAGCAGGAGATCCCAGCAGTCGGCGCGCCAGCGCGCCAGCGCCTCCCGGCCGTTGTTCACCACCTCGCAGCGGTGGCCAAGCTGTTCCAGCAGCCGTCTGGCGACCTTCTGATTAACCAGATTGTCCTCGGCCAGCAGGATATGCAGCCCGGCCTGTTCCCTGACCGGCTCCGCAACGGGGGCTGGCGCTGTCGCCGCCACCGGCGTGGGAACCAGAATGCCGGCGATAACCTGATGCAGTTCGCGCTGCGCCACCGGTTTATGCAGATAGTGAGCAATGCCGATGCGCTTGAGCATATTGGCGTCAAAATGGCGGCTCATGGAGCTGAGCATAATAATCTGGCTTTGCCGGGCCTCGGGCAGGGCGGAAAGCTCCAGCGCCAGGGATACGCCGTCCATATCCGGCATCTGCGCGTCCAGCAGGATCAGCGGCCAGGGCGGCCCTTCGGCGGCCCGGCGTAGCGCCTCGCCGGCGTTGTCCACGCAGCTTGGCATCAGCCCCATCTGGCGAAGCATGGCGTCGAGCAGGCGCAGGTTGGTGCTGTTGTCGTCAACCACCAGCACCCGCTGGTGGTTAAAGTGGCCCAGCGGGGCGCTGTCGGCGGCGGCGTGCAGCGCTGTCAGCGGCAGGGTGAAGGCAAATTCGCTGCCCGCCCCGGGCTGGCTCTCCACCGTCAGCTCGCCGCCCATCAGGTTGACCAGGCGGGCCGAAATGGTTAACCCCAGACCGGTGCCGCCGTAGCGGCGGGTGGTGGAGCTATCGGCCTGGCTGAAAGCCTCGAAGATCGCCTTTTGCTTCTCCGGGGCGATACCGATGCCGGTATCGCGAATGCGAAAGCGCCAGCGGTTTTCGTCGTCGGCCGGCGCTATCGCCAGCAGAACCTCCCCCTGATGCGTGAACTTCAGCGCATTACCCAACAGGTTGGTCAGGATTTGCCGCAGCCGGGGGCCATCGACGATCAGCACCTCGGGCACCGCTGGGGAGATATCCACCAGCAGCTCAATGCCCTTTTCGCTGGCGGCAGGCATATGCGGGCGGATCAGCGACTGAACAAAGGGGCGGATCTCCAGCGGCTCTTCGTCCACCTGCATCTTGCCCGACTCAATGCGTGAGAAATCAAGAATGTCGTTAATAATGTGCAGCAGCGACTGGGCTGAGCTCATCACCAGCGAAAGGTACTCCCGCTGCTCCGCGGTCAGCGGCGTGTCGAGGCAGAGCTGCGTCATGCCGAGAATGCCGTTCATCGGGGTGCGGATTTCGTGGCTCATATTGGCGAGGAAGGCGCTTTTCGCTTCGTTCGCCTCGCGGGCTTCCTTCGCCGCCTCAATGGCCAGCAGCTCTGCGGCTTTGCGCCGGGTAATATCCTGCAAGGTGCCGATCACCCGCTCTGCCTGCTGCTGCATATTGAGGGTGACGATCTGCCCCGAGAGCAGCATCCAGCGCCAGCCCTGCGTGGGGTGCTGGACGCGAAGCTCACATTCAAAAACCGGCATATGCTCGTTTTGCGAGGCGATCATCGCCTGCTGCAGGGTGGCGCGATCGTCCTCGTGGACCAGATTGAGCATAAAACGCAGTGGAAAGCGCCACTGCGCCCGTGACTGGCCGACCATCGCCAGCAGAGTGTCATTGACCTGCAGGCTGTCGCCGGAGACCTGCCAGTCCCAGATGCCGATCTGGATCGACTCCGCGGTGAATAAAAAGTCGTCATGAAGCTGGTGACGCGAGCGTCGGGCCTCGTCAAGCTCGGTGATGTCGGTATGCAGGCTGACAATCCCGCCATCCGCCAGCCGCTGATGCTGAACGTAAATCCGGCGGTTGCCCGACTGACGGACCTCGCAGTGGTTCGTCTGGCGGCAGTTGCGGATTATCGCCTCGCGCAGCGTCTGTTGCCGGCCAGGGTCGATGTTATATCCGGCATCGATAAACTTCTCCGCCAGGCTCTCAAGAGAGGCACCGACGGCGAGCCAGGGCGCGATCGTTGGATAAAACAGCGCCACCTTATCATTCCAGGCCTGCAGTCGTTCGCGCTCATCGTAGATCATCACCGCCGAGGGCAGGAGGTTGAGGTCGGTACGGTTAGCGGCATGCATGATTACTGGCCAGCGGTTTGATAGTGCAGCTCCGCCTGGCGGCGCAGATACTCAAGCCCAGGGGCGATGGCCATTGCCCATGCGGTGAGGATCTCCTCATCGCACAGCGGATCGCTGGCGCGGACGGTTTTGAGCATCGCTTCCCGCCAGAGGGCAAAAAAACGCGGCGGCAGACGCAGGCCTTCCTCGCTCTGCGCCCGCGCCAGCCGTTCCAGGAAATCGGGTACAAAGAGGTCGCCGTTGACCGCCAGCATGGCGAAAAAGCTTTTAAAGATCATCTGCTGGCCCTCTTCGCCGGAGCGTTGTGAGAAGTGCTGCTCGGTTTCCGCAGACATATGGATAAAAGTAGTGTAGAAGGCTTCGAAGAAGCGCTGTTTGTCGTGCTCCGGTACGACGCGATTCAGGCTGGCTTCAAAGAGATCGCGATAAAACTTCATGGTGCGCTCCTCATGACCCGTTCGCCCGGCAGGCAGCGGCGGGGCGGGTTAAATTCGTCCGTCGCGCGGCGGGCAAAATAGCTGTTGTCATCCGCGAGGCCGTTTTTGAACAACGGCCCGGCGTTGTGTTTGTAAAACAGCGCCTCCAGCACCATGGCGTTGGTGGAGAGGGTGAGGGTGGCGTTGACGTCGCCGGTGGCCTCGACCCGACCTTCATACCAGCCGCGCTGCGGGTCGTTAAGATGGGTAGTGACCGCCATCAGCGCATCGGTATACTCGGTTTCCCACAGCGTCCACAGGACAAAGACCGCTTTAGTGGTCACCTGCGCCAGCCGGGGGTAGTATTTCCCGTCGTCCCCGAGCGTATTCCAGGCGTAGCCATTTCCCCAGACGGTGTCTTCCACGTGCCAGGGCGCCTGGGTAAGCGAAAAATCGGCCCGGGCGGTGAGCACCTTATCCTGCGACCAGCGCGTTTTCTGGCTGAGCCATATCCCTTCCGCCCGGGCGCGCATGGCTTTTTGTACCTCTTCCGACACGCCAGGCGGCTGCCAGCCGAACTCCAGTCCCGGCAGCATGGCGGGCAGTGTGGAGAGCACCACGGGTTGCCAGGTGGTTCGCGGGTCGCGGTCGTCAACGGCGAGGCGGCGCTGATAAATAATCACATGGCGCGCCGGGGGAGAGAGAGCCTTACCGGCCGGAAATCCCCACAGGCGGAACGCGCTGGCGGCGTATTCACTGTCTCCCAGCCGGAGCTCCTCGCGGATCGTCCGCTGCCCGTTCTGCAGTGAGGCGGACCACAGCTCACCGTCTTTATCGATCACCGGACAGAAGTTCCAGCGCAGGATAATTTTATCAATGTACTCGCCATACTGCGGCGCGCGTTCGGCGGTGAGCCGCAGGGCGAGCATCAGTCGCGCCATATCTTTCGCTGACCAGCCGCTGCCCGCCGGTATGCCGCTGAAGTCGACAGGGGTCGCCGTCTGAGTGGAGTATAGCCTGCCCGGCGAACCGCCGTCGGTCAGCGTCAGTCGATTGAGGGTGCCGAGCAGGGGCGTCAGGCGGGCGTCGAATTCCGCTTCCTTTACCAGCCCCAGCTCTCTGGCGGCGAGCAGGGCGATAAGGGTGTCGCCCATCTGCCATAGCGTCGCGCGGGGCTGTTTGTCGCTGCCGTTGACGAGGCCGGTTTGCGGCTGGGTATTGTTCTCGACGTACCGCCAGGCGATCCGCGCCCACGTCCGCTCCTGCGGCGTCAGGCTGCTGATACGGGCGGTGGTGTGCCAGCCGCCTTTAGTCAGCCAGCGCCACCCCGCGCCTTCGCGACCAAACAGCGCCAGGGCGATAAGCAGCAGGACGACGGCGACGGCCAGCCAGCGGGCTAGGGTTTTAAGCATTGCGCGGTCACCGGCGGAAGTTTAACGGGCTCGTCAGCCTTGCAGGCGGCGCACTGGCAGGCCTGGCAGGCGGGTTGGGTGCGCTGCGTGGTCCCGGTCTGCTCGCACCATGTTTTGACGGCCGGGGTGTTGCTCAGGAACGGGCGATTGCGCGGGCCGTTATTCGGTTCAAAGAGATCCACCAGCTTCTTGTCCCACAGCGACGGGGCGAAATTGCGGTTTTTCGGATTGTCGCTGGAAAACTGCAGCAGTTTGCCCTCTTTTTTAAACAACAGCGCTTCCAGCATGATGCCGTTATTGTTGGCGGTAAATTCATTGATTGGCCCGTCGCCGTTCTCATACAGCCCCTCGTAATAGCCTTTACCCGCTTCGTTCGCGTTTTCAATGGCGTCCAGCAGACGATCGGTATAGGGCGAGTTCCACAGCACCCACATCCCCATCGCCGCTTTGAGCGACACGGCGGCGCTGTTCGGTACGAACTGGCCTTTGTCGGTTATGGTGTTCCAGTTAAAACCATCGCTGAACACCGTGTCATAGACAAAGTACGGCGATTTATCGAGCTGATGCTCGGAGCGGGCGGTGAGGATCCCGGTGATGGCGTAGCGATTCTCCTGGGCCTGATAGACCCGGTCGGCAAAGTTTTTCATCCATGGATGGGAGTACTCGCGCGGACTGTTGTTCCGGTCAGCAGGATTATCAAAGCCAAACTCCATGCCATACAGCACGTAAGATTCACTGACCACATAGTTATGCTGGCTGGTTTGCCGCGGGTCGCGCGAATCATAGGGGACCAGCACGCAGTAAATTTCCGCCAGCTCGTAGGGCTGCGGACGGCTGGCCTGACAGGTGTTAAATCCCCACAGCTGAAAGCCCGCCGCGCCGTACTCCTCGTAGCCCAGGCGGCCTTCCTGAACGTATTTTGGCTGGCCGTTTTCCAGATACGCCCCGTACAGCGTGCCGCAGGGATCGACCACATGGCTGAAATCCCACCCCAGCACCACGTTATCGATGCTGTTGCTGTATTCCGGATAGCGCTCCTTGATCACCTTCAGCCAGATCAGCATTCTGCCGATATCCAGCGCCGAATAGCCGATTTCGCCCGGCTTGTTCTGGTAGTTCACCTTCTGTCCGCTCACGGTGTTATAGGCTTTGTTGGGCAATTCGTTACGGAATAAATCGAGCTTATTCAGCGTGGCGAGAAACTTCAGCATCCGACGGTCGAACTCCGCCTTATCAATAATCCCCAGCTCACGGGCCGCGGTCATCGCGGCCAGATAGGAGGCGCTGTCCCACATGGTGGTGGAGGGGTATTTGTTCACCGCATTGACCAGCCCGGTGGTGGGCTGAAAGTTGGCGACGAAATATTGCCAGGCGTTTCTGGCGATAGTCATCTCCCTCGGCGTCAGCTCCCCGCTGCGCGGGGCGTATTCCGTAGCCGGCAGACCGGTCGCGGCCTGCGCGCCGGAGAGCGAGAGCCACAGCGCCATGAGTCCGGCCAGCAGGGGAAAACGGGATAAATAGATCAGCTTCATGGCGTTGCTCCTGCTGAGGACGAGGGGAGAGGGGCAGGGCTCAGGCAGGCCAGACACAGCATCTGCCCCCGGGAAATGTAGGCCAGGCTTTCCAGCACGATCGCGTTGGTATCGCCGTCAATAACGTCGTTGACGCTGCGGTTGAGGTTTAACCCGCGCTGCCAGCCCCTGCCCGGGACCTGCAGCGTCTGGACCTGCTGGCGCAGCGCTTCGCTCCAGCTATTACGGAACAGGGCGTACCAGGCAAAGGCGGTGCGGGTGGAGGTGATCGCCGATTGCTCCGGGGCGGCGCTGCGCGGGGCGAAGGCGCTCTGCGGCTGCCGGTCCGCCAGCGCGCTGGCATAATCCGGCGCGGGCTCGGCGTAGTCGGTGCTGATCGGCGGCTTGCTGACCCTCAGGCTATGACGGCGCTGCTGGATTTGCATGATGCGCCAGGCGATCTCCGCGCTCTGCGCGTCAAAGCCCAGCTCAAGCCCGGTGAGCAGGTACGGCAGGCTGATCAGCGAAGGCTGCCGACCCCAGGGCGTGCGCAGCCCCTCGTCGGGCACCATGATGCCGTCGATATCGATCATCTGCTGCCCCTGCGGCGGGTTGGTCACCGCCAGCCCCGCGGCGCTGTCGATCAGCCGCAGCGTATGGCTGGCGTACAGCCGGTAGCCAAAGCTGTCCCGCGGTTCATCCGCCGCCAGCGCCCAGTGGTGCAGCGGCGCCGCGGCCTGGCTGGCGGGGCTGTTGCTGATGAGCGCGCCGACCCGCCACTGATTAAACAGATCCCGCACCGCGGCGGCGTGCTGAGGATAGCGCCAGAGCAGCGTTTGCAGGGCGGTGAGCAGGCGTCCCATACCGATGGCGGAGGAGTCCGGGCTGCCGAGGATCTGCAGCGTGTCGGCATGGTACTGAGCGGCGGGCAATCCTTGGGCGTTGAGGGGCAGTTGACCGAGCGTAAACAGGGCGGCGGCAAGGCGCTCATCACCTTCGGCGGCGGTCACAATATGCAGCTGCTCTGCGGCGACCACGGCGAAAAGATAGCTGCCGACGCTCCACAGGCTAAGCCAGGGTTCGCCATCGTGCGCGTTGGCCAGACCGTTTGGCTGAGTATTATTCACATAATACTGCCAGGCCACTCGCGCCCAGATCGCCTCGTCAAAGGTCAGCTCGCGCGGGGCAGGGAGCGGCGGAAAATCCTGGCTCAACGTCATCCCACCGCTGCTCTCGACGCGCGCGGGCATCTGTTTTTCCACCCACACGACAATCGCAAAACCCAGCAGGAAGCCAATGAGGATGGTGAGGTAGCTGCGGGCGGGGAGCAGGGCGTCGCGGATCCTCATCGACTTGTCTCCTGCTCTTCGGGGGGCGTCCATATGGCGGCGAAGATCAGCGGCAGCATGGCGGCAATATTCACCGCGCCCCAAAAAATGTTGATGACGTACCCGGAGGGATCGTCAACCTGCCCGCGCGCCACCTGGATGCCGCCCCATAGCAGCCCCGTCAGGGTGAGTATAACGATGGCAATTTGCGGCTTGACGAGATAGAGAAAACGGCCCGTCTGTCGCTCTTTTGGCGTGACGTGAAATTTGATCTGCTCCCCGCGCAAAACGGTGTTTAGCGCCCGCAGATTCATCGAGAAAAAGGAGAGGTAAGAGGCCCGGCCGTCCCAGGCCGAAATACCCCAGGTGCCGAACATAAAGGCCAGTTCGGAGACGATAAAAAAGGGTAAAAAGTGCAGATAGAAAGGGGTAGACCACGCCGACACCGGGGGAATGCCGGTGAAGAGATAGATAATGGGTGAAATCAGGAACACGGTATTCCATACGCAGGCCAGATAGGACCAGAAGGTGGTCGCATACATCAGCGTTTGCGGCAGCGAGAGTTTAAAGCGGCGGCGGCTGAAGATGTTGTCATGGAACAGGATATCCAGCGAACCGGCAGCGTACTTAAAGCGCTGGATCATCCATGTCAGCATATCCTGCGGCGAGAGCATTTTCGACTCGATCCGCGGGTGCATTACCGAGCGCCAGCGGCGGGCAGCGTCGCCGTGCAGCAGGATGGAGGTATAAATATCTTCCGAGACGTGGAACTTATAGGGCGTCAGTTCAGTATCGTAGGCCACGTGGGGGCGCATGGCCTCCTGCAGCGCTTCCCGCGTTGCCGGGTCGCGAATATCCCGCGTATGACGCGCGATCTCGGCGTCAACGCTCCAGACGTAGCTGCGCAGCGCGGCCTGCATCACCGCTTCCCGCCGGTGAACGGAGGCGGCGCCACAGCAGAATGCGGCATTAGCCCAGTTGCGGCGCCGTAAAATCACGTCGTAAAACATGCGCGGATCGTTGAAAAACGGATCGCGACCAATGGTCAGCGGACCGACGATTTTCTGCGCCAGCCAGCCCACGCCGTAACCTGCGCCGCCCGCTTTACGCCGCAGCCAGCGCGCCAGATCCTCCCCCTCCGGGAGATCGAAAAACCATTGCGGGGTCTGCACCCAGGCGACGTCCGGATCGCGAAAATAGCCGAGCGTATTGCTCAGCAGGGTCGGGAAAACGCTGGTATCGGCATCACAGATGATCAGAAAGTCGCCATCGGTATGTTCCAGCCCATTGCGCAGGTTACCGGCCTTATAGCCGATATTGCTCTGACGGGTGATATAGTTCGCCCCCTCCTGCTCGCAGACCGCCTTCATCTCCGGGCGACGCCCGTCGTCAAGAACATGCACCTTATAGTCGAGCGGACCGGGATAGGTCATCCGCATGGCGTCACGGATCGACAGCCTGACCAGCTCCACATCTTCGGAGTAGGTGGCGATAAACAGATCGACTTTAATCGGCCTCGACTCCACCGCTTCATCCGCTCGCAGACAGTCGTTAATCTCCGTCGGGGGGACGCCTGGCGGAGGATCTTTTTCCTGCCATAAATTTATGGTGAACAGGACTGTGCCAATCCACGCCAGGGTTTCCGCCAGCGCCAGCGGAACGGCATACCATAGGGCGTCGGTATTTAAAGACGCGGTCCAGCGCCAGTAAATATAATTGGCGCCGAGAACCAGGGCGGCCACGGCTAATACCTGCCAGATCATCCTCACCCAGCGCGGGGTGCTGAGCGGCTCAGGCGGTCGACGATGTTCAAAACGGGAAAAATAAAAATCCATAGCAAGGATATCCTGATTCCGCGCTGAGTTTGAATGACTGGTCTGTTATTGATTGGCGGCGTTCTGCAGAACGCACAGGGGCTTATAAATAACAGTAAAGTGAGTGTAGATGGTGGCGTAAAAATTTCAACAGCGCGAAATGATAGTCATCGGGATGACTTAACATAGTGTGATGTACGCAGGCGGAATTTATAAAATGAGCATTGCAAGATAGCGCATTCTACACTATCTAAATAATTTGTAATAATTGTTGCAGGGTAGACGACAGGATCCCTCATGAGCCAGGTTGCTTCAGCGATTTCGCAAAAATAAACTGATAAATCAACGGCCTGGCGTTACTCTCTGACCGGGGAACGCGACCTGCGTATCGACTTTATGCGCGGTATTGCTCTCGTGATGATGGTGGTGGCGCATACCGAAGTGATGTCGATATTTAATATTTTCAGCTGGGAACGATTTGGTTTGACCACCGGTGCCGAGGGCTTTGTGATCCTGTCCGGCTTCATGTTAGGGATGCTAAATCGTGTCAGATTACAAAAGGCCGTATTACTCACGGTGAGCTGGGGGCTTTATCTTCGCGCCTGGAAAATATATCAGGTTAATATTATTATTATTGTCTCTTTTCTTTTGCTGAGATATTTGCCCTATATTAATGTCTATGAAGTCACTCATTTTACCGACCGCTTTTCCGGGACCAGCTGGTCGCTTTATCCGCTAACCCCACAAATAAAAGAGACGTGGTTTAACATTATCCTCTATCTGCAGATTGGCCCGCATCAGACGCAGATCCTCGGTCTCTATATTTTTTTGTTATTGCTCAGCCCGCTGTTTCTCGGCATGCTGCAAAAGGGTCACGTCTACCCATTACTGGGCGTCTCGCTGCTGATCTACGGCTGCTGGCAACGCTGGCCGGTACGGGTGACGCCCTGCGAATTTGAATTCGCCTTTCCCCTGATGGCCTGGCAATTTATCTTTGTGCTGGGAATGTGCTGCGGCTGGTACAAAGCGGAACTGATCTCTTTCGCCCGCACGCCGCCCGGCAAAGTCGCCGTCGCGGCGCTGGTGTGCATCGCGCTTATCCTTGCGTTTGTCGCCCAGAATCATACCAATCCTTTTATGCCGCCCGCGCTGCTGATGCACGTGATCCCACCTGCGGAATTTAACGCCTTTTACCATACCTGGGCGGCGAAAAACGGCCTCGGGCCGGTACGGATCCTTAATGATATCAGTCTGATGGTCACTATTTATCTGCTGTTGACCTGGTGCTGGCGCCCCCTGAACTGGCTGGCAGGCTGGTTCCTGATCCCGCTCGGGCAGCGTTCGCTCTACACCTTTATTTTGCATGTTTACATCGTGCTCGCCGTAAGCCAGCTAGTCACCTTCGATCTGTGGCGCCAGGCGTGGATAGTGAACACCTTGATCCATGCCGCCGCGCTGGGCGTACTGTGGCTGATGGCCAAATACCGCGTCGCCGCACGCTGGATACCTAACTAAGGAAGGGCAAATGCGGGAGAAATATATGCTGGCCTGCGCGCTATGGTGCGCCATCGCAGGTGCCGAAGGAGCAGAAAAGAACGACGCACAACCGCTGCGTGATAAAAATGGTGAACCGGTGCAGGCCGGCGTGTTTACCAGCCGCTGGGGACGGCTTTTTTCCGGGAATGACAAGGTGTTTTCCGGAGCGCTGAGCTTTAGTTCGGGTTTAAAAGAGCAGTGGATGACCGTCCCCAACAGCTCAGACAGCGCAGAACAGAAGAAAAAATATAATCAGACGCTGAACCTCAGTCTGCAATACTCGCCTTACAGCTTCTGGTTCGCCAACGTGACATCCCGTTTACCGGTGACCGATACCAGCCGCTATACCGCCGATTTTCGCTATAGTTTTGGCTACGACGACTGGCATGCCAACACCGTCAGCCTGGTTTACAGTAACTATGGCGATAACCACTTCTGGACCTCGGGCAGCAAGCGTCACACCTATTTTGAGCAGGGGGCGATTACCCTGGCGTATAAATTTTCGCTGCCGAAGCCCATGGAACATGCGCTATTGATTAACAAAGGCGATGCCATTATCTGCCAGGTAGGCTACAGCTGGGTGCCGCGCTATTACGATCTGGAGAGCGATGACATCCGCAAAAACAAAAACGTGCTGCTCGGCGGCTGCGGATATACCTTTAAGCAGCATTTTTTTGTGCGCGCTACCGCGTTCTGGTATCCGGACAGTAGCCAGCAGCAGCCGTGGAATGGCGACTACAGTTACAGTTTCGGCTACGCGGGCTATACGCCAGGATCGTTCTCTGTGCAGTATGCCAACTATGCCGGTACCCGCTATCCGGGGCACGACAGCGGCAGCGGCAAGTTTCGTGAAGGTACGATCAGCCTTATCTGGTTCTTGCCGATTTAGGAGGCGCGATGTCGGCACAGCACGTCCTGATTGTTGAAGATTCGCTGGTTTATCGTCGGCTGCTAAGCCGGATGTTGACGCAGTGGGGCTATATCGTCAGTGAGGCGGAAAACGGCGTCGCTGCGCTGGCGATCCTCGAAAACCAGCCCGTCAGCCTGGTGATAAGCGACTGGGAGATGCCAGAGATGAATGGCCTGACGCTGTGCCGGGAAGTTCGCCGTCGCCAGTTTGGTCACTACGTTTATCTGATATTGCTTACCGCCCGCGAAGACCCTGGCGATTTAACGCAGGGGTTTGAGGCCGGGGCCGATGATTTTCTCAGCAAACCGGTAGAGCAGAGCGAACTGCGGGCGCGGCTGCACGCCGGGTCGCGGATCCTCTCCCTTGAGGCTGACCTCGCCGCGCGCAATGCGCGGCTGAGCGAAGCGCTGCGACAGATTGAACAGGATCTGGAGCTGGCGGCGCGCATTCAGCAGTCGGTTCTCCCGGCTCATCAGCTGCGTCATCAGGGATTTTTCTCCGACTGGATTTTCCTGCCCTCGGCCTGGGTGTCGGGGGATATTTTTAACGTATTCCCGTTGGGCGATCGGCTCGGATTTTACTGCGTGGATGTCTCCGGACACGGCGTGGGGGCGGCGATGATGTCGCTCGCCGTCGCCCGCCAGTTTCTGCATGGCAGGGCCGTTGAGCGCTTTCTTTTTACGGCAGACAACCAGCCGGCGTCGCCTGCTGAAGTGGTGGCGATCCTTAATGGTCGTTTTTGCAGTGACGAAACAGAGATTGTCAGCTATTTCACCCTGATCTATGGCGTCATCGACCTGAAGACCGGCGCGGGCAAACTCTGTCAGGCCGGGCATCCCACGCCTTTTATCGTGAGCCCGGACGCAGCCGTCCGTCCGGTCGGCAGCGGCGGGGCGCCGGTGGGGTTGATAGACCATCTCTCGTGGGCAGATGTCAGTTTCTCACTGGCGCCAGGAGAGCGGCTGTGCCTGTTCAGCGACGGCATCACCGAATGTGAAAACCGGAGCGGTGAACAGTTTGGCGAGGCGCGTTTACAAGCGTGGCTGCAGGACAGCGTGACGCAGCCGCTGCCCGCGCTGCTGCCGGGGTTTGCCCGGCACCTGATCCGCTGGCGCAGTGGCGACGGGCAGGAGACTCAGGCGATGGCCGATGATGTTTCACTCTTGATTATTGAACGTACAGGGGACAGTGATGAAAATTGAAACCGAACGGCAGGCCTCGGTGACGATCCTGACGCCGGCGGTGCGTCGGCTGGATGCGTCCGTCGCGGTAGCCTTTAAAGCGGCAATCGCCCAGGAGATAGGCGAAGATCGCACCGATCTGATTGTTGATTTCAGTAAAATCGATTTTATCGACAGCAGCGGTTTGGGAACGCTGGTTTCCCTGATGAAAATGATGAATGGTAAAGGAGAAATGACACTGTGCGCGCTGAACCCCGGCATCCGCAATATGTTTACCCTGACCAGGATGGATCGTATTTTTCGTATTTGCGAGGATCGCACTTCAGCCCTTGCGCAGTTCAATCCGTGATGCGCCCGTGAATAACGTCATGCTGTTTCCTGCCCAACTCAGCTCGCTTTCACCGCTGGCGGCGTGGCTGACTCAACAATTGGCGCCGCTGCCCGTCGGGGAGGAGTGGCGCTTCGCGCTCGATCTTGCCGCCTGTGAGACGGCCACCAATATCATTCGCTATGCGCTGCATGAGGATCGGCAACGCGTTTTTCGTGTCGAATTTATCGCGGCGGAGGACCGGGTGACGCTGCGTTTTATTGATGCAGGAGAGGGCTTTCCGGCCGAGCGCCTGGCGCTGGCGCGTAGCGATGAGCGCTTCGATGTCGATCCGTTAGCGGAAAGCGGCAGAGGTTTGCGGCTCATTCTGCGCGCGGTGGACTATTTTAATGTGGAAACCCGCGCCGGGGAGAATGTGACGACCCTGATAAAAGCGTTGCCGGATGCCGGCCTTCGCCATTCCACCGACGGTGCGTCAGGTGAAGGACCAGAGGTTGCCCCCAGGTGAATCACCGGGGGGATTTTCCCGCCCGCGTTCACCCGCTTCATCGTCTTATGGCTGTGCCTGAGCGGTGGACAGCGCGCCCAGGTGATAAGGGCGAATAGTATCTAAGGTCATCATGGCCGATTTGCAGAAAATGCATTTCGCACCAAAGGGATTTTTTTCCGTCACGTCAAACTGGGACGTTCTGTACTGGGAGCCATGGCAGCATGGACATCTAAAATGAATATGTTCAATCATAATGTAAACCTTGTATGGGTAATGTTCTGTTGAAAAGACAATGGTCGTTTTCAGGGAAATTAACGCGGCTGATTTTTGTTAGTGGTAAGCCGGGTATTGGGTCAGACGGAGGGCTTTTTTAACGAGCCAACAGGGATCTGACAGGGCCTGTTTACAGAAAAAGCAAAATACTAACGGGACTGCTCAAAGGAAGGTGGTATCAGGGATAACGCCTGGAGATGAGAACACGTGCTTCGATAATAATTTTTCGTCTGGTAAATCGACTTAATGATTAACGCACGAGCCGCAAATAATAGCAAACGTTATTTTAGCCTTCCGGATGCCTGCTGCGCCAGGGGCGCCTTCATCAGCGCCGTCACCCAGTCGATAAATACCTGTACCCGGGCAGAGAGCTGCCGGCTGCTGGGATAGAGCAGGGAGAGCGGCAGCGGCGCAGGGCGAAAATCAGCCAGCACCTCCGTTAACCCACCGGATGCCAGATCGGCCTCAAGGCGGGACAAGGGTGCCTGATACAGGCCAAAGCCCAGTCTGGCCGCTTCGGCGCCGACGTCGGCATCGGAAGTCAGCAGCCGACAGGTCAAACTGACCTCGGTCTGGCGGCCATCCAGGGTAAAACTGAGCGGCAAGGTACGGTGCGTGCGCGATGAAACAAAACCGATCGTCACGTGTCCCGCCAGCCCGTCAATCGTATGCGGGGTACCGTACCGGGCGAGATAGGCCGGGCTGGCGCAGGTGATCTCCTGCAGCATGGCGAGCGGCCGGCAAATCATCTCGCTATCGGGAAGATGGCCGCCGCGAATGACGCAATCAACCCCTTCGCGGACCAAATCGACGTCGCGCTCGCTTTCGCCAATCTGCAAGGTAATGGCCGGATAGCGGGCGAGAAACTGCGGTAGCGCGGGCAGCAGCAGGGTTCGCGCCAGATTGCCCGCCACGTCCACCCGGAGGGTGCCGGAGATGCTCCCTCCGGCGCTGCGGTTGGCCTCCTCCAGGGCCGCCAGGATGGAGACGCAGCGCTGATAATACAGCGACCCCTCCGCCGTCGGCTGCACGTGCCGGGTGGTGCGCTGCAGCAGGCGCGCCCCAAGGCTGGCCTCCAGCGCCTTAATGGCTGCGGTCGCCACCGGCCGGGAAAAACCCAGATCCGCGGCGGCAGCGCTGAACGAACCCCGTTCGACGATACGCACGAACAGGGTCAGGGTATCCAGTTTATCCATGACATTGTTCCAGCTGGCAAAACAATCCTGTCGCACCATGCGGTCTTATCGTCGGCATTCAGAGGCCTATAATCGCTCATGTTTTCAGCAGAGATAAAAGGGGAAAACATGAACAATAGCGCAAAAATCGCCCTGGTGACAGGCGGCAGCCGTGGCCTGGGCCGCGCGACCGTTGAAGCGCTGGCTCAGCGCGGCGTGAATGTGGTATTGACCTACAACGCGCATTTCGCCGAGGCGACCGATGTGGTCGCGTGGGTTGAAGCCCAGGGCTCGCGGGCGATCGCGCTGCCCTTCAGCGCCGGCGAAACCGACACCTTTGACGGGTTTGTCAGCACCTTTCAGGCGGCCCTGGCGGAGCTGGGGGCCGATCGGTTTCATTACCTGGTCAATAATGCCGGCAATGCCAGCGGCATGGGGTTTCTGAACGCTACCGAAGCGGAGCTCGATGCGCTTTATCGCATCCATGTGAAGGGTGTTTTTTTCCTCAGCCAAAAGTTATTGCCGCTGCTGGCCGATGGCGGGCGAATTGTGAATATCTCGTCCGGACTGACCCGTATCGTGATGGCGAATCGGGCGCCCTATGCAGTCATGAAGTCTGCGGTGGAAACCCTGACCCGTTATATGGCGTTTGAGCTGGGCGGCCGCGGGATCACGGTGAACTGCGTGGCGCCGGGCGCCATCGCCACGGATTTCAGCGGCGGGGTGGTGCGGGATAACCCGCAGGTCGCTCAGGCGGTGGCGAACATGACGGCGCTTGGCCGACCGGGGGTGCCAGAGGATATCGGGCCGATGATCGCCTCGCTGTTATCCGATGATCATCGCTGGGTTAATGCCCAGCGCATTGAAGTTTCCGGGGGAATGCGCATCTGAGGCGAGGAGACAATCCGGCCAGCGTTTCGCTGAGCTGAATCAGGTTTAGCGGCAGCGGAAACGGCCGTTCGAAAACCGCCGGGCCGGTAACAAAGAGAGCGCCAGCGCGGCGATAGTCCGTTCACTTAGTCAGAGAAAATGCGTTACTCCGCCAGCAGGGCGGCGAATTTCGCCAGCCACTGCGGGTGTGCCGGCCAGGCGGGGGCGGTGACCAGATTGCCGTCAACATGCGCCTGATCGATACCGATATCGGCATAATGCCCGCCGCTCAGTCGCACCTCCGGGGCGCAGGCCGGATAGGCGCTGCAGGTCCGCCCCTGCAGAATCCCGGCGGCGGCCAGCAGCTGTGGCCCGTGGCAGACGGCGGCGATAGGTTTACGTGTGGCGTCGAACGCCTGGACCAGTTTAATGACCTGTTCGTTCAGACGCAGATACTCTGGCGCGCGGCCGCCGGGGATCAGTAGCGCGTCGTAATCCTCAGCCTTCACCGCGGCAAAATCGGCGTTCAGAGTGAAGCGGTGCCCCGGCTTTTCGCTGTAGGTCTGGGCTCCGTCAAAATCATGGATCGCCGTCATCACATAGTCGCCGGCGGCTTTATCCGGGCAGACGGCATCGACCTGGTGGCCAATCATCTGCAGTGCCTGAAAAGGGACCATCGTTTCGTAATCTTCGGCGTAATCGCCGACCAGCATCAGGATCTTCTTGCTCATTATTTTTACTCGTTGTGGGAGAAAGGTGTCATAGATATAGCCTGGCGATCCGCAGAATGCGACCTCCTCAGGATGCCGAAGACGGTGGCGTGCGCATCTTGTAACCGGGTTCATATTTTTTTGGTAACGACAACTTTTTTCGCCATCGCGCTGTGGTCAGTCGCCCAGAAAAATAGGCTCTTCAGCCACTGACGGCTGTCTGCGGAGGAACATATCGCTGGGTCCGCGGACATTCCTCGCCACGTTCGCTGGCCGGTTAGCGCAAACCAGTTGCTGAGAAAAAGGTTGCTCTTGAATGTTGTGCCGCGCGGGTGACGATAAATTGCGTTGCGAGGGGATGATTTAATTCCAGGTGCTGTTATTGCTATGTTTATTCTTATATTTTTCTTTGGTGCGTAATTTATTTTGATTATTGTTTTAGGTTTTGTATTTATTTATTAAATATTTATTTTGGTGCTAAGAGAAAATAAAAGCATTCACCTTGTGAGTATATTCAATAAATCTTCTTGTTAAGTTGATCGATAATCTATTTCTGTTTTATTATCCTCAGGCTTTTACCGTTAACTCTTCAATAATTATTCCCTGAGGAAAGGAACTGCTATGGCTGATACGTTCCAGAATGAAGTGCCTAAGGCTCGCATTAATCTTAAATTATCTCTCCACACCGGCGGCGTGCAAAAAAAGGTTGAGCTGCCATTAAAGCTGCTTACCATTGGCGATTTTAGTCACGGTAAAGAAAGCCGGCCATTATCGGAAAGAGAAAAAATTAACGTCAATAAAAATAACTTTAACAGCGTACTTTCGGAATTTAGCCCGGAGGTGAATCTCTCGGTGCCGAATACGCTGGCTGGCAATGGCGAAGAGGAGAACGTCAGGCTGCGTTTTACCGATATCAACGATTTTGAACCGGAGCAGATTGCCCGGCAAATTCCACAACTCCGCGCCATGCTGGCGATGCGTAATTTATTACGCGATCTCAAATCCAATCTGCTCGATAACGCCACTTTCAGAAAAGAGCTTGAGGCAATTCTGAAAGATCCGGCGCTGTCACAGGAATTACGCGACGAAATGAGTGCGCTTGCTCCGAAATAATGGCGGGGCAAGTCTGTTAATGGAATAACCGGGAAAATGCTAATGTCTGTTACCACAGAAAACAGCCCTGTTCAGGGGCAAACCGCGCTGCAGGAAAACACGGCGAGCGAGGGCGTTTACGCGTCGCTGTTTGAAAAAATCAATCTCGCCCCGGCCGCTCGCCTCGGGGACATCAACGACTTTCTGGACGATGCCGCGCTCTCCGAGGCGCCGGCGGCGGAGCGTCTGACCGCGGCGATGCAGGTGTTTATGGAGCGCATCCGCCAGTCCGGCCAGCGGGTGGAAAAGCTCGATAAAACGCTGATTGACCACCATATCGCTGAACTGGATTTCCAGATAAGCCGCCAGCTGGACGCAGTGATGCACCATCCGGAGTTTCAGCAGGTCGAATCCCTGTGGCGCGGCCTCAAACAGCTGGTGGACAACACCGACTACCGCCAGAACGTGAAAACGGAGATCCTCGACGTCTCAAAGGACGATCTGCGTCAGGACTTTGAGGATGCGCCGGAGCTGATTCAGAGCGGCCTTTACTGGCACACCTACACCGCGGAGTACGACACCCCCGGCGGCGAGCCGATCGGCTCGCTGATCTCGGCCTATGAGTTCGATGCCAGCGCGCAGGACGTGGCGCTGCTGCGCAATATCTCCCGGGTTTCCGCTGCCGCCCACATGCCGTTTATCGGCGCCGTCGGCCCGGCTTTCTTCCTGAAAGAGACCATGGAAGAGGTCGCCGCCATCAAAGATATCGGTAACTACTTCGAACGTGCGGAATATATTCGTTGGAAAGCGTTTCGGGAAACCGACGACGCCCGCTACATCGGCCTGGTCATGCCGCGCGTGCTGGGTCGTCTGCCGTACGGCCCGGACACCGTGCCGGTGCGCAGCTTCAACTATGTCGAGCAGGTGAAGGGGCCGGACCACGAAAAGTATCTCTGGACCAGCGCGGCGTTCTCTTTCGCCTCCAATATGGTGAAGAGCTTTGTCAATAACGGCTGGTGCGTGCAGATCCGCGGCCCGCAGGCCGGCGGCGCGGTGAAAGATCTGCCCATCCATCTGTACGATCTGGGCACCGGCAATCAGGTGAAGATCCCTTCCGAGGTGATGATCCCGGAAACACGGGAGTTTGAATTCGCCAGCCTGGGCTTCATTCCACTGTCGTACTACAAAAATCGCGATTACGCCTGCTTCTTCTCGGCCAACTCCGCGCAAAAACCGGCGCTGTACGATACCGCCGACGCTACCGCCAACAGCCGCATCAACGCGCGTCTGCCTTATATCTTCCTGCTGTCGCGCATCGCGCACTACCTGAAGATGATCCAGCGCGAGAATATCGGCACCACCAAGGACCGGCGTCTGCTGGAGCTGGAGCTGAACACCTGGGTGCGGAGCCTGGTCACTGAAATGACCGATCCGGGCGACGAGCTGCAGGCCTCCCATCCGCTGCGCGATGCCAGCGTGGTGGTGGAAGATATCGAGGACAACCCGGGCTTCTTCCGCGTGAAGCTGTACGCCGTGCCGCACTTCCAGGTCGAGGGGCTGGACGTCAATCTGTCGCTGGTCAGCCAGATGCCGAAGGCGAAGGCGTAGGGTCGGACGATGATGAAAACCGAACGTCCGTTATGGGGCCGGGGCATTATGGTGTCGCCCCAGCATTTTCAACAGCAGGCTGCGTATGCCGCCTGGGCTGCGGAAGCGATTGCCCGGATGGGCCTCAACCACCCCTGGGGAGTGGTTGAGGCGACCTTCGAACCAGAGATGCTCAAACTGGGCCGCCTGCAGGCTCACAGGCTGCAGGTCCGGTTCCAGGATGGCACGATGATTGATACGGACAATGCCGATGCGCTGCCGCCGGCTTTGTCGCTGGAGGGCGAATCCCGCACGGGAGTGGTGATGCTGGCGCTGCCTCTGATGAAGGCCAATGGCGGCAACTGCCTGAAGCCTGATGATGTGGCCGACAGGCCGGTGCGCTTCCGGCAGCGCTGGCGCGATGTCCGCAACCAGTTCGGGGATGATACCCGGCAGATTGCCGTCATGCAGCCGGAGCTATCCCTCCGCTTCGCCCATCAGGATAACAGCGATTACCTGACCTGTCCGGTGGTACGCCTGCTGCGGGATTCGCAGGGGGCCTGGCTCATCGACGAGACGTTTCTCCCGCCGCTGCTGCAGATTCAGGGCAGCCGCTGGCTGGCGACGCAGCTTGAACTGCTGCTTACTCAGCTCCGGGCTCGTCTGACGCGCCTGATGGCCATGCGTCGCGAGAGCAATGAACGGATGGCTGATTTTGCCGTGGCCGATGTCTCTCTGTTCTGGTTGCTGAACGCGCTGAACAGCGCTGAGCCGGTGCTGGGGTATTTTCTGCGTTACCGGCAAAGCCCGCCGGAACGCCTCTATCCGGAGCTGGCGCGCCTGGCTGGCAGCCTGCTGACCTTTTCGCTGACCCATCAGGCGAATGCCGTCCCGATCTATCAACATGACCAGCTGAACGCGGTTTTTCCGCCGCTGTTTGATTTACTCAGCGACCTGCTGGAGGCGAGCCTGCCGTCGCGGGTGGTAGCGATTGCCCTGGAGCATGATGCCCGGCTGCACTTCTGGCAGGCGCGTCTGCACGATGCCCGGCTGCGGGAAGGGGCGGATTACTATCTGTCGGTTCGTTCGTCGGTACCGGTCGCTCAGCTGCAGGAACAGTTTCCGCGGCAGTGCAAAGTGGGCAGTCCGGATCATGTCAAAGCCATCGTCAACTCCTCGCGGACAGGGGTGCCCCTGACGCCATTGCGTCATGTGCCGGCGGCGATCCCGCTGCGTCTGGAAAACCAGTATTTCAGCCTCGATGTGTCCCATCCTCTGGCGACGGAAATGCTGCAGAGCGGTACCTGTATGTTCTACGTCCCGGGGATGCTCGGCGAGCCTGAACTTGAACTTTTTGCGGTGCTACGAACGTGAATGAACGTCAACGCGGCAACGCCGCGTCCATTGATATCGATGCGCTGCTGCAAAACACCTGGCTGCAGGTTATCAGCCTGCGCCATGGCCCGCAGTTCCGCGATGAGGAGGGGTACAGGCTATGGCAGCGCTGTATTGCTGATGTCGAGCGCGTGCAAACTGAGCTGAAGGCGAGCGGGCTTGATGACGTCAGCTGTCAGCATATTCTCACCGCCCAGTGCGCGCTGCTCGATGAAGTCGTGAAAGGGCGCGGCGTGGAGGATGATGCCTGCCTGCAGTGGTATGACATTCCGCTGCAGGGGCATTTTCTCGGCACCATGGACGCCGGCGACACCCTGTGCGAGCGGATGCGCGAGGTTCTGTATGATCCGACGCCCGACCTGGCTGTGGTCACCTGTTTTCAGCGGGTGATGCTGCTGGGTTTTGTTGGCAGCTTTCGCTCCCTCCACGACCCGGAGCGCCTGAAGCTGGTCAACGCGCTCAGTGAACATGTCCCGCCTTTCCGTTGTCCGCAGGGCGCTCCGGTGCTGATAGAGAGCCGCGCCGGACTGGGGATAAGCGGCTGGTTGGCCTCCTGGCCGGTACGTGCAGGGCTGAGCGTGGCGGTGATCGTGGCTCTGTGGTGGGGATTGAACCACTGGCTCGATCATCTGCTGCTGACCCTGCTGCCGGGGGAGGTGAAATGAGCCCCGCCCAGCAGCGCGGGCTGGCGCTGTGGGCAGGCTTGCTGAGCGCGCTGGTGTGCCTGCTATTTTTGCCGGTTCCCCGCTGGGGGGCGTGGCTCATTCTGCTGGTCACGCTGGCCCTGATTATCGCGATCTGGCGTATTGCCCGTCGTGGTGCCGAACGTCACGTCTCGTCAACCCTGCACGAACTTCCGACGATCGCTTATCGCCAGCCGGTAGTCCTCGTTTGCGGCGATTTGCCGTGTGTCTGGCCGCAGCCGTCCCCGGTGCGGGTCGTCAAACAGGGCTGCTGGATCCGGGTGGAAAAGACGGAGGAGCTGCCGCAGGTTGCGCGCCAGATATTGAGCCAGCGACCGGAGTGGGGGCCTCAGCTGTCGGTGCTGCTCTGCGTCTGCCCGCAGCGGCACGCGCAAAGCGACGCGCTGACCAGCGCCCTGCTGGCCCTGCGCTGGCAACTCAGTCAATTGCGTCAGCAGACGGGGTATGCCGTACCGCTGGCGCTGCAGGGGCAGGTGGGCAGCGCGATGAGCCCCAGTCTGCTCTGGCAGGCGGCGTTCCCGGGTGAGGCGGTGAAAGTCTGGCAGCCCTCCTGCGCCCCCTGTTCCGTGTCGACCTGGTTGAGCGTCGGCGGTGCGGCGGCGCTGCAGCAGCAGGTGTTAATGAACAGCCTGATGGGCTGGTTCGCACGGCACGTCCTTGCCGTGTTAACGGAGGAGAATGCCGACCTGCCACCCCTGACCCCAGCGGCCGTACTTTGGGGGATCGGACCCACCCATGCCGGGAGCCTGGCGTCGTCGGCATGGACGAGGTGGTTATCCCGGCATACCAGCCTGACGCGGGTAGCTGGCTGGCAGCCAGGCGAGACCGACACCCCGGATGCGTCATCCTTGCCGGATTTCATCCTGTCGCAGTTACCGGCGGGACGGGGGCTCACGCCATGGGGCAGGGCCTGGCGCGCGGCGCTCGCTGTTTTCACTCTTGCGGCTGTCGCCGCGTTGCTCAGCAGTGGCTGGAACAATCGACAACTGCTGCAGCGCGTGGGCGTTGATATTGCCCGTTATGAGCGGATCGCGATGGATGATTATGGGGCAAAAGCCAGCGCCGTCAGGGTGCTGCGTGAAGATGCCGCGCTGCTGGATAGCTGGGCGCGTAACGGCGTCCCGCTGCGCCTGAGTCTTGGCTTATATCGCGGGGAGCGGATTCGCCTGCTGTTGCTGGAGGCTATTCGCCGCTACGTGCCGCCGCCACCGCCCCCCAGGCCGGTGCAGCGCGTCGCGCCGCACGTCATCCGCCTTGACAGCATGTCGCTGTTCGATACCGGGAAATGGGTACTGAAACCCGGTTCGACAAAGCAGCTGGTCCACTCGCTGGTGGACATTAAGGCCAGGCCCGGGTGGCTGATCGTGGTGGCGGGCCACACCGACAGCGTCGGTGATGAAAAAGCCAACCAGCTATTGTCGCTGAAACGCGCGGAATCGGTCCGCGACTGGATGCGCGATACCGGCGACGTGCCGGACAGCTGCTTTGCCGTTCAGGGCTATGGCGAAAGCCGCCCAATTGCAACAAACGACACGCCGGAAGGCCGGGCGCTGAACCGACGTGTCGAAATCAGTCTGGTGCCGCAGGTCGACGCCTGCCGGTTACCGGACAAACCCTCTGCGTCATCCCAGGATGATGGCGCTTCACTACACAATGGAGAGTAATTCCATGGCAATTCCTGTTTATCTTTGGCTGAAAGACGACGGCGGCGCGGACATTAAAGGGTCTGTCGACGTTCAGGATCGTGAAGGCAGTATCGAAGTGGTGGCCCAGGAGCATAACCTGTACATCCCGACCGATAACAACACCGGCAAACTGACCGGCACGCGGATCCATACGCCTTTCCTGTTCACCAAGGAGATCGACTCCTCCAGCCCCTACCTGTACAAGGCGGTGACCACCGGTCAGACCCTGAAATCCGCCGAGTTCAAGTGGTACCGGATCAACGATGCTGGCCAGGAAGTGGAGTATTTCAACACCACGCTTGAGAACGTCAAGGTGGTGAAAGTGAATCCCCTGATGCACGACATCAAAGACCCTGCCTACGAGAAGCACAACCATCTGGAACAGATCGAGCTGCGCTACGAGAAGATCATCTGGACCTATAAAGACGGCAACATCATTCATTCCGATAGCTGGAACGAACGCGCTACCGCGTAATTGCCCGTCATTCTTCGCGCCGGAGGTGCGTTGGCGGCGTTCGCTCACCCCGGTCGCATCGTTATCTATGCGACCGGGGAGTAAGGAGGGCCATCGCCTGATGCGGACAGCGTTTCTCTGTCCGCCGTTTTTTGCTGAATGCCTGAGATGCGGGTACTCAGCAAAGAAAAACACAATCTGCCTGCCTGCCTGACCCTGTGCGCTATGGGTTCCTGTTGGGGAACAGCGACGGGCGGTAGCGTGTCCGGAACCAATAAAGAGAGGATCTCATGGAAAATCCAGCCAGCCTGTTACGCCGTCTTAATCCCTGCTGTGCCCGCGCGATGGAGGGGGCGGCCTCGCTGTGCCAGTCCCGGGCGCACGCTGAGATCCTGCCCGAGCACTGGCTGCTCAAGCTGCTGCAACAGGGGGAAGGCGATCTGACGGTGCTGGCGCGGCGCTACGAATGGGATATGGATGCGCTATGGCAGGATCTGCTTAGTTGGCTGGATAAACAGCCGCGCTCGGTACGTCATCGTCCTCAGCTATCTGGCGCTATCCTGAAGCTGATGCAGGAGGCCTGGCTGATTGCCTCGCTCAGCGGCGAAGCGCAGATCCGCAGTGTTCATCTGTTGATGGCGCTGGTAGCAAAACAGAATCTGATCCAGTGCGATGGCCTGTGGCCGCTGTTAACCCTGGGCCAGAGCCAGCTGGAACGCCTGCGCCCCCTGCTGGATACCCAGTCCGACGAACGTCCGCAAGCGCAGCAGGAGACTGCGCTTGCGCAGCGTCATGGCGGGGACTTGGAGTTTGTGGGGCGTCCTGCGGACGGGGTACCGAACGCGGATGGGCCCAACCCGGCGCTGCAGAACGCCCTCGACAAATTTACTCTCGACGTCACTGCCAAAGCCAGAGACGGGCAGATTGACCCGGTGTTCGGACGTGACACGGAAATCCGCCAGATGGTGGATATTCTCTCCCGGCGTCGTAAAAACAACCCGATCCTCGTCGGTGAACCGGGCGTGGGCAAGACCGCCCTGGTGGAAGGCCTGGCGCTGCGCATTGCCGAAGGCAACGTCCCCGACGCGCTGAAGCCGGTGTCGGTGCGCACCCTGGACCTCGGATTGCTGCAGGCCGGCGCCGGGGTCAAAGGCGAGTTCGAGCAGCGGCTGAAAAATATCATTGAGGCGGTGCAGCAGTCGCCTGGGCCGGTGCTGCTGTTTATCGACGAGGCGCACACGATTATCGGCGCGGGCAATCAGGCCGGCGGGGCGGATGCCGCCAACCTGTTAAAGCCGGCGCTGGCCCGGGGGGAACTACGGACCATCGCCGCCACCACCTGGCGTGAATACAAGCAGTACTTCGAGCGCGATGCCGCGCTGGAGCGCCGCTTTCAGATGATCAAGGTGGATGAGCCGGACGACGACACCGCCTGCCTGATGCTGCGCGGCCTGAAGCCCCGGTATGCCCACCACCACGGGGTGCATATCACGGATGACGCGGTGCGTGCCGCCGTGACGCTGTCACGACGCTATCTCACCGGCCGCCAGCTGCCGGACAAGGCGGTGGATTTACTCGACACCGCCTCCGCCCGCCTGCGCATGAGCCTTGATACCGTGCCAGAGCCGCTGACCCGCCTGAAGGCGCAGCTCACCGCGCTGGCGATGGAGAAGCAGGCGCTGCTGGAGGATATCGCGCTGGGCAACAGCGCCCGCGGCGAACGGCTGGCGTTCATTGAGCAGGAGGAGAACCGCCTTATCCTGGCGCTGGATACCCTCGAAACCCAATATGGTCAGGAGCTGCAGCTGACGGAGGCGCTGCGGGCATGTCGTCGCGATATCTCCCGCCAGGGGGAAATCAACGACCTGCAAAACGCGCTTACTGCCGCCCAGCACGGCAATCCGCTGCTCGGGCTGGACGTCGACGTCCGCACCGTGGCGACGGTGATTGCCGACTGGACCGGCGTGCCGCTCTCCTCGCTAATGAAGGATGAGCAGACGGAGCTGCTGAGCCTGGAACAGAGCCTCGGCAAACGGGTGGTTGGCCAGGAGTCGGCCCTGAGCGCCATTGCCCGGCGCCTGCGCGCCGCGAAAACCGGCCTGACGCCGGAGAACGGTCCGCAGGGGGTGTTCCTGCTGGTCGGGCCGAGCGGCACCGGCAAAACGGAAACGGCGCTCGCCCTCGCCGATGCGCTGTTCGGCGGCGAGAAAGCGCTGATCACCATCAATCTCTCCGAGTACCAGGAACCGCACACCGTCAGCCAGCTGAAGGGTTCTCCGCCGGGCTACATCGGCTACGGCCAGGGCGGGATCCTGACCGAGGCGGTGCGCAAACGCCCCTACAGCGTGGTGCTGCTCGATGAGGTGGAGAAGGCCCATCGCGATGTGATGAACCTGTTCTACCAGGTCTTCGATCGGGGAGTAATGCGCGACGGCGAGGGGCGTGAAATCGACTTCCGCAACACCGTGATCCTGATGACCGCCAACCTTGGCAGTGACCTGCTAATGCAGCTGCTGGATGCACAGCCTGAAGCCAGCGAATCAGACCTGCACGAGCTGCTGCGGCCGGTGCTGCGCGGTCACTTCCAGCCGGCGCTGCTGGCCCGCTTCCAGACGGTGATTTACCGTCCGCTGCCGGCGGCAGCGCTGCGCGCCATTGTCGGCATGAAGCTCGGGCAGGTGAGTCAGCGTCTGGCTTGCCATTACGGGATGACCACCACCCTCAGCGAGAGCCTGTTCGACGCGCTGACCGAGGCCTGCCTGCTGCCGGACACCGGCGCCCGCAACGTCGACATTCTGCTCAATCAGCAGATCCTGCCGGCGCTGAGTCAGCAGCTATTGAGCCATATGGCGGCGGGGCATAAACCGAACCATGTGACGCTGGGGTATCACGAAGAAGAAGGCATCGTGATGGCGTTTGACGAGGGGGCAATCGCCGATGAGTAGCGTGAAATCGTTGTTGTTCAGCCACAACCACCATCTGCTTTCGGTGAAGGGATGTGAAGCCGGGCTTGATGTGCTGGCGTTTGAGGGCGATGAAGCCCTGAGCCAGCCGTTCCGCTATCGTATCGAATTCACCAGCGCAGACCATGCCATCAGCAAAGAGATGATGCTGATGAAGGCTGCCTCCCTGACGCTGCAGGCGCCGGTAGCTCAGGGCTTCGGCATCAATGTTCAGCAAGCCGTGCGGGTGATCCAGGGCGTGGTGACGGGGTTCGAACGGCTCGGCACCTCCAGGGATGAAACGCACTACGCGCTGACCCTCCAGCCGCGCCTGGCGCTGCTTAACCGCTCGCACCAGAACGCCATTTATCAGGACCAGTCCGTTCCGCAGATTGTGGAAAAAATCCTCCGCGAGCGCCACGGCCTGCGCGGTCAGGATTTTCTGTTCTCACTGACAAAAACGTATCCGCGCCGTGAGCAGGTGATGCAGTACGGCGAGGATGACCTGCGCTTTATCACCCGGCTGCTGGGTGAGGTGGGGATCTGGTTTCGCTTTACCGCCGACACGCGGCTGCACATCGACGTCGCTGAGTTCTGCGACAGTCAGCAGGGCTATGAGAAGGGGCTGACGTTGCCTTCGGTCCCGCCGTCAGGGCAGCAGTCGGCCAGGGTGGACGCGGTGTGGGAGATGGCATGCCGCCACCGCGTCGTGGAGCAGCAGGTCAGTACCCGCGATTACAACTACCGCGAGGCGACGGCGGACATGAGCGCGCAGGTGGATGTCACCCGCGGGGAGACGACTACCTTTGGTGAGGCTTACCACTGGGGAGATAACTACCTGACCGCCGGGAATGTCCATGACCGCCATCCGGCGCCGGAGTCCGGGGCGTTTTACGCCCGGCTTCGCCATGAGCGTTATCTGAACGGCCAGACCCGGATGCAGGCCACCACCAGCTGCCCGACGCTCTGCCCGGGTCAGGTGCTGAAGGTGACCGGCGGAGAGGAGGTGGCTGGAGAGTTTGCTCATGGCGTGCTAATCACGACGATGCACAGCCACGCCCGGCGCGATACCGACTTTACGATGGAGTTTGCCGGCATACCGGACAGCCCGGACGTCGGCTACCGGCCGGAGCCCGGCGCCCGCCCGGTGATGGCCGGGACGCTGCCGGCCCGCGTGACCAGTACCCGGGAAAACGACACCTACGGGCATATCGACAAACACGGGCGCTACCGGGTGAATATGCTGTTTGACCGGGCGCGCTGGGAAACCGGGTTCGAGAGCCTGTGGGTCCGCCAGGCGCGGCCGTATGCCGGAGACACTTATGGCCTGCACCTGCCGCTGCTGGCGGGGACGGAGGTGGCGATTGGCTTTGAGGACGGTAACCCGGACCGGCCGTATATCGCGGGCGTGCTCCACGATTCGGCGCACGGCGATCACGTCACCATCCGCAATGACAAACGTAACGTCCTGCGCACCCCGGCAAACAACAAAATCCGCCTCGACGATGAGCGTGGGAAAGAGCATATCAAGGTGTCGACGGAGTATGGCGGCAAGAGCCAGCTGAATCTGGGGCACCTGGTGAACAGCGACAGGCAGCCGCGCGGCGAAGGCTTTGAGTTGAGAACCGACAGCTGGGGTGCCATCCGGGCGCAGAAGGGTATTTTTATCAGCGCGGACGGACAGGCGCAGGCCCAGGGGCAGGCGCTGGATATGGAGCCGGCGGTCAGTTTGTTGAAAGGCGCGGTGAATCAGGTCACGGAATGGGGAAGCATTACGCAAACCCATCACAATGTTATCCCAGACCCCGGCCCGTTAAGCGCACTGGCCACAGGCAGCCGCGAGCTTAAACAGCCGACATTGCTGATGTCGGCCCCGCAGGGAATTGCCGCCGTCACACCGGAAACGACCCTCCTGCACAGCGGTAACGGGCTGTATCTGCAGAGCCTGGGAGAGGTCAACATCACCACGGCACAGCGCTGTTCACTGAATGCCAGCCAGGCTATTTCACTGCTGGCGCAACAGGAGGGAATGCGGCTGGTCTCCGCCAAAGGCCCGCTGGAAGTAGAGTCGCACGGCGATATTCTGTCGCTGACCGCGCTAAAAGATATCACCGTCCAGTCAACTCAGGGGCATCTGCAGTTGACGGCTAAAAATGGCATCACCCTGGGGTGCGGCGGCGCATATATCCGTCTTACCCCGCAGGGAGAAGTACAGATCCACGGACCGGGGGTGATTAGCCTTAAGGGGCAGCACGATTTGCAGGGGCCGGTCAGCGAGGCGTTTCCCTTACCTGATCTACCGGCATCGGTTTGTAAAGAGTGCCTTAAAAAAGCCCAGGCGCTGGCGCAGGGCTTCGTGCCGCGGGAGGCATAATGACCAGACAATGGATTGAGGAGGTCGCCGGAACCTCTCGGGTTTTCGGAACGGATTATCTGCACGTCATTATCGATCAGGCAGGGGTGGATTTTTCCGTTATTCCGGCGCTGAATTCGCTGTCAGTTGAGTGGCAGTCGCTTTTTCATGGACTTCCGGAAGCATTTATCGTCGATGATGCTCCGCTGGTAGCGCGCTTTACGCTTGATGATCTTGAGCAAATGCGCTGGTTACAGGATATCAGCCAGCAACTTGCCAGCCAGGCGCCGCTGCTCCTGTTCTGTACATACTGGCCCTTTTCGGCGCTGGCGAACTGGCTCACGCAGTGCATGGATATTCTGCAGGAAGGGCGCAGCGGAATTTTACGCTTTTACGATACCCGGGTATTTCCGCTGTTGTTTACGCACATTCTCAGTGAAGAGCAGCAAGAGCCATTGATGCGTCCGGCCCTGTTCTGGGCGTGGCAGGATCTTGACGGGCAGGCGAAAGGCATCAAAGGCAGTGGTCTCCCACCGGAACGCGATGAAAAGGCGCCAAAAATAGAACTCAGCGATCGCCAGCTTGAGCATCTGATGTGTATCAGCGATGTCATCGTCCTGTTGTCACACTGTGCTCCGCCTGCGGGCATATTTGATTCAAGACAGTCGCTGTTTTCGGCCTGTTATCAGGGCATGGTGGAGGCGACACGCCAGGGCATTCTTCTGGATGACGCCCGTGAAGACTGGGTAATGAAAAAGTGGCTTGCCGACGTAAAAACCAGTGAGAGACCTTCGGAATGAAAAGCCTGGTCTGGCTGAGTTCATCCCTCTTTTCATTACCCTCAACCCGACAGGGAGAGTCCGATGCAATCTGCATTAATCAGCCCGCTGCTGGCGGGGCTGCTGCTGTTAACCGGCTGCGCACAGCCTGCCGCCCGGGCCGGAGGCGGAACAATAAAAGCCATCAACCATACAAAGTGGGCGATCAACCACTTCAGCGTCAACGGCCAGTCGGGCATCGACATTATAGGCCCGTTCCAGGGAGGCGGTGGCGGCTGCTGCTTCAGCGTGCCCGCCCGCTGGACGCCGGGTATGACGGTGCGCATTGACTGGGAAAGTGGGGAGGCATCGACTGAAGGTTTTCCTGGATTTGCTGATTACGAAAAATATAAAGCCTGGGAGAAAAAAATGAGCTCTCAGAATCGGCAGCACAGTAAAACCGTCCCGCTGCCCGACTATAACGGCCAGGAGGTGTGCGGTATTACGGTGCACTTTTTACCCTGCGATGACGTGAAGGTAACCACCAGCTGCTGGTCACCGAGAAATGCGAACTACCCGATAAAAGAGCCCGTCAGGATGAAGGAGCCGGCCGTCTGCCCGAAGTAGCTCGCCTTCGTTTCCCCGGGATGGCATCACCATTCCTTAATCACCCTCAAACCGACAGGGAGAGTCCGATGAAATCTGCATTAATCAGCCCGCTGCTGGCGGGGCTGCTGCTGTTAACCGGCTGCGCACAGCCTGCCGCCCGGGCCGGAGGCGGTGGCGGCGGCACCATTGACGCCATCAACCACACAAAGTGGGCAGTTAATCACTTCAGCGTCAACGGCCAGTCGGGCATCGATTCAATAGGCCCGTTTCAGGGGGGCGGTGGCGGCTGCTGCTTCAGCGTGCCCGTCCGCTGGACGCCGGGTATGACGGTGCGCGTTGACTGGGAAACTGGGGTGGGGTACTCCATGGACTTTCCGGGGTATCAGGATAGGCAAAAATACCTTGCCTGGAAAAAAGGAATTGATGCCCAAAAGAGGCAGCACAGCAAAACCGTCCCGCTGCCCGACTATAACGGCCAGGAGGTGTGCGGTATTACTGTGCACTTTTTACCCTGCGATGACGTGAAGGTAACCACCAGCTGCTGGTCACCGAGAAATGCGAACTACCCGATAAAAGAGCCCGTCAGGATGAAGGAGCCCCCCGTATGTCCGAAATAACCGAAACCCATGCCGCCTGGGTCCCGCCGTCGTTTCCACCGCAGGGACGTCTGCCGGGCCGGGCGCTGGAGGTTGGTCAGAACTACTATCAACAGAACAGCGACGAGCGGCGCTATCATCAGGAGCTGTGCCTGGCTGCCGGACGGCGCGTGGAGCCGCCGTGCTGCAAGACGCTTCATATCAGCCTGTTTTTCGACGGTACCGGCAATAACTTAAATCATGACTTTTTTATCGCGAACCCGAAACATCCGACCAATATCGCCCGGCTGTTTCGGGCGACTATTGGAACGGGTACGGCTGGCGGGGTGCCGTCTGATGATCAGAGCAAGCTGTTTGATGGAGACGGCGAGGGAGACGGGAAATATTTTAAATTCTATATGCCCGGCGTGGGCACCCCCTTCCCGGAAGTGAATGACCCCGACTATTCCACCATGGGTCTGGTGGGGGCAGTTAAGGGGGAGGACCGGATTAACTGGGCGCTGCTGCGCATAATCGATGTGCTGATGTTTAGTGCCACCGAAAAATGGCTGACCACCACAGAGAGTCGTCGTTCACTGAAAGAAATGAGCACCAACTGGAACCTGCTGGGGTTTGGCGGCAGCCATAACCGCTATGAAGAGTTCACTCGTTTGCTGAATGGTCTTGCCCCGAAACTGATGCCGATGCTGATTCAGCCTGAGCCGGGCAAGCCGAAACTGACAGGCATCAAACTGTATGTCTATGGTTTTTCCCGCGGCGCGGCAGCGGCGCGCACCTTTGTGCGCTGGCTGAGCGAACTGCTGCCCCCGCCGGCGGCGGAGGGTGAAAAACCGCCGCAGTGCCTGCAGACAGGCGGGATGCAGCTGCCCGTCAGCGTGGAGTTTCTCGGGCTGCTGGATACGGTGGCCTCCGTCGGGGTGGCGCATGTTGTGCCGGTTGCCGACGGGCATATGTCCTGGGCAGACGGCACGATGGAGCTGCCGGATGATGAAACCTATGGCGGGCTGATAAAAAAATGTGTTCACCTGGTCTCCGGGTATGAGCAGCGTCTCTGCTTTCCGCTGGACTCGGTGCGCCGGGCAAACGGCAAGTACCCGCCCTGTGCCACTGAGGTGGTTTACCCGGGGATGCACTCGGATATTGGTGGAGGATATCCGCCGGGGGATCAGGGGAAAGCGAATGGTGAGGATGATGCACTGTTACTCTCACAGGTAGTTTTGCATGACTTATATGCTTCGGCATTTGCTTTTGGTGCGCCACTTAAAGTCCCACCGACCACATTACCGCGAGATCTAAACCGGCAGCTTTGGCGAGCCATGTCGCCAGATTTGCAGGAAGAATTTGTAATTGATACACCACTAGTCAACCGCTTCAACGCCTGGCGCGAACTCACTCTGGGCCAAACCTCGCCGAAAACGTTCGATCCCGAAGCAGCCTCTCACTACGAACCACTTGCCGCCGGCGGCAGCCTGGAAACCGCCGTTGCTGAGCAGATGGCCTGGATCACCGCCTGGCGCATCGACCGCTATGCCAGAGGCTCGATGCTGAAAACGCCATTCTATCAGCGCGCCACGAATACCGAAGCGCTACCTGCCGCGCGGAAGGCGGCAGAAGAGATTCGTGATGAAAAACAGGCGGCGGTGCTCAGGGCTCGCCAGAACCAGATAGCAAACCAGCCTCCTGACAGGATGGATGAGCTGGTTCTGCAGCCGGGCGTGAAGGATTTTGACCCAAAGATGGATCAAACCCAACTGTTCGACGCGGCGAAGGAGTTCGGAAAGGATTACCACGACGGTTACCGTATCCCGGAGAACCTGGCGCAGCTGGTGCTGGATACCGTGCTGCAGCCGGTGATTTTCATTCTGAATACCGATGATGAAGCGCAGGAATACCGGCGCATGAAGCGTGACGGAGAGGCCCGGGTGGCCGTCCTGTTCCCCGCGGCCGGGGAGGCCAGCAACGCGGAGCAGCCTGCCGGGCTGGTGAGGGCGCTGTTTGATGACCAGGTGCATGACTCACGCGCCTGGTTTATGTATGCCGTGCTCGGCACGCGCGAGATGTGGACCGGCTACTTCCGCTACCGGATGATTTACTTCGGCGAGCGCTGCAGTAAGCCGCTCTCGCCGCTGGTGCTCGCCGGAGACCTGGTGGGTTTTGCGACCGTGACTGCGGGCGTCGTGCTCAGTTTCCGGCAAAAGTCCCTTACCGGCAAGCTGGCCGGGCTGGCCGCTACAGGCGCCGTGCGCTCGCTG
This sequence comes from Klebsiella sp. C360, assembly GCF_048822415.1. Taxonomy (NCBI): domain Bacteria; kingdom Pseudomonadati; phylum Pseudomonadota; class Gammaproteobacteria; order Enterobacterales; family Enterobacteriaceae; genus Klebsiella; species Klebsiella sp. C360. The sequence goes on along the minus strand of NZ_JBMEZZ010000001.1, from coordinate 109,411 downwards.
GAGGTGGCGGTGCTGGACAAGATAACCGGGGAAGCGCTCCCAGAGCTGCCCGGAGGGGAGCAGTTGCGGGCCTTTACCCACGAGCCTGGGACCGTTGTCGCACAGCAAAAGGCGCGGAAAGCGGAACAGCAGATGGCGCGGGGGCAAGCCGCGCTGCCGGCCAACTGGCTTGAGGACGTTCTGACGACAACGGTCTGAACGCGGATAAGGAGGATCCGATGAATAAAGTCATCCGCAAAGGAGATACCCTGCGGGAGTATGGTGGCAGGGTGCTGATGGGGCATTATCAGTGTTTTGGTCTGGGATTCGCCTGCAAGGGCGACCCGGTCAAGTGTAACAAACACGGTATGACGACCATCGCTGAAGGCAGCGCGCGAACCACTATTGATGGCCAGCCGGTTGCGCTCCACGGTCATCGCTGCGCCTGCGGCTGCACGCTGGTCAGCTCTAACCCAGACTGCGGGGTTGATCAGTGAGGCCGGTACCGGAGTATCCCCCGTACAAAGACGCGCGACCGCCTGGTACGGCCAGGTGGCTATCGGTTTCGGCCCTGCTGGTTCTGCTTAGCGGCGGGATCAGCGCTTTACTTCCCTCGTCAGAAGGAAAAAGCGCCCTGGCCGGCACCGGGATCCTGTTGGCCCTGGCGCTGGCAGGTACCGGCTGGTTGATCCGGCTGCTGTACTACCGCATGAGCGTGCATAACGCCAGGTTCTATGACCAACTGGTGGCATACGAACAACAGCAATGGTGGGCGGAGCATCGGCAGCCGATCGGGTTACAGGACGGTCTGCTGCTGGGCCCCGCGGGCAAAACGACCACTGACTGGCTGCGGGTGCTAAGCCGTCACGAGCGTCCGCCAGAGGAAGAGAACGAGGGCGGCGGCAGGGCGCTGCGAGCACCATACCTTTCAGTTTCTGAGGCTATCGCCCGCGAAAAACGGCTGGCGGAACTACTGGTGATGGAATGGCAACGACAGCGCAGTGAAAGAACGATTACTCCGCCGCTGCGTTGCTACTGGCAGGGAACGGAACTCGCCTGGCAGGCGTTTCGTGCACAGATGACCCTCACTGTTGCGCAGATGACACTACCATCCCGCCCGCATACCTGGTGTGGGGAGGCCAGCCTCGCGGAGATAGCACACACTCTGGCCGAAGCTGACCCCCACGACACTGTGCTTATCGCCGGATGTCAGGTGGTTGTCGCCCAGACGGGGGCGGTGCAACCCGCCGGAGAGTCTGCGGTACTGTGGCTCGCCGGACGGGACGGTCCGGTGCACCTGACCAGGGGGGAAACCTATTGCGCAGAAAAAGGGGAGGCCCTGACTGCTGTAGCCGCTCGTGTGCTGGAGCAGAACGAACTGAGCGGCCCCCCGGAAGCCTGTGCGCTGTTTTTTCAGCCGGGACTGGAAGCGCTGGCGCACAGCGGTTGGGATATCAACCTGTATCGCCAGGATGCCTGTTGGGGGGACATCGGCGAGATGGAAGGCTTGACCGTTCTGTCGCTGGCGGCGATCTACGCCGCGCACTACCAACAACCGTGTGGCTGGATAGCCCGCGATCCCTTGAATACCCTCGCAATTGGAATTGTAAAACCTGATGGACAACGTCAATAAACCTGCAGCTATCTCTGTGGCGGCTACGGTTATCGTCAGTATTGCTGCGGTCACGCTTCTGGTGCTCCTGGGCGGGCTGGCATGGTGGCTGTGGGCGATGGATCATGCCACGCAGTGGGAAACGCTGCGCCCGTTTATCGCCATGGGCTTTATTATCTGGGGGATGGCGCTCAGCCTGCTGGTACTGGGGTTTATGGCCTTTCGACTGCTGATAAAAGATAAGGTTAAGCCTTCAGCAGCGCCTGTGCGGCAACCCGCCAGGCCCGATGGGCGCGAAGCCCTTTATGCCCCGCTGAAAAAGCACCTTCACGCACGTTACCGCCTGCGCTGGCGCCGCAAAGTCCGCCTGCTTTTAGTCACCGGCGACGATGCAGCAATCGAACAACTGGTTCCCGGCCTACAACGGCAGCGCTGGCTTGAAGGCAACCGCACCGTACTGATTTACGGCGGCAGCCTTGCATCGGAGCCTGACCGAGAAAAATACAACGCGCTACGCAAGCTGCGCCGCGGCCGTCCTCTGGACGGGATTGTGCGGGTGATGCCATCGTCTCTCACCCTGACGCCGCAGATAAGCGAAAACGACCTGCGCGGGCTGGAAAAAATTAGCGAACTGCTGGGCTATGCCGCCCCGGTCTGGCTGTGGAAACTGTGCGACAGTGAGTGGTCGCAGTCTGACCGCGCGGTGCAGGCGGTAGGGGTTAGCTTCCCGTTACGCGCTACCGAGGACGATGTCGCCCGTCAGCTTGCGCAGATGCTGCCCACGCTGCGGGAGCAGGGGATGCGCCAGATCGCGGAGGAGACCCGCCACGACTTCCTGCTGCGTCTGGGGCAGCAGTTTCTCGACGGGGGGATCGCGCAATGGCGCTGGCAGCTGGCGCCATGGCTGACCGCCTCGCGGCAGCGGTTTGCGCTGCGAGGCCTGATGTTTAGCCTGCCGGCGCCTCGTACCGTAGATCCTTATCAGGAGGCTGATACCTCGCCTGCGGGCCAGCCTCATCTCCTGACGCTGCCCGCCACCTGGCAGGGAATCGTCGATGACTGCCGCCGTTTACGCGGGCATCACGTGGGAATGGCGTGGGAGCGGGGCCTGGCGTGCGGTCTGATGGCCATCCTCGGCCTGTGGGCGGCGGGACTGCTGCTCTCCTTTACCCTTAATTACAGCCAGATTGTTTCGGTAGCGGGAAAAGCCCGTGACCTGGTGACCCACCCCTCTGTTTCTGACTATCAACTGACGGCCCTCCATGCCCTGCGCAATGAGGCCGGCCGTCTCGTGCACGATGGGCAGAAGGGAGCGCCCTGGTATCGGCGCTTTGGTCTGGACCATCATCAGCAACTATTAGACGCCGTCCTGCCCTGGTACGGCGTGGCAAACAACCGCCTGATACGTGACCCGGCCAATGTCGCGCTGCAGCAGGCGCTCAGCGCGCTGGTCAACTCCGCACCCAATAGCGACCAGCGAGCCCTGCTGGCGAAACCGGGCTATGACCAGCTGAAAGCCTGGCTGATGATGGCTCGTCCGGATAAAGCCGATGGCGCCTTTTTCGCGCAGACCATGAAAACGGTCCAGCCAACGCGAAAGGGGATCTCGACCGGACTGTGGCAAAGTCTGGCGCCGGATCTGTGGGCCTTTTATCTCTCCCTGCTACCCGAGCGGCCAGAGTGGAAGATCATCCCGGATGCGCAACGAGTCAGTCAGAGCCGTCAGGTTCTGTTGCAGCAGATAGGTCGCCGCAATGCCGAAAGCACCTTGTATGAGAACATGCTCAAATCCGTGCGTCGTAATTTTGCCGATGTATCTCTGGAAGACATGACCAGTGGCACCGATGCGCGCCGCCTGTTTACCACCGATGAAGTGGTCCCGGGGATGTTTACCCGCCAGGCATGGGAAGGCGGCATTCAGCATGCCATTGATAAGGCAGCCAGCTCGCGCCGGGAGGAAATCGACTGGGTGCTGAGCGATTCGCGCAAAACGGTGTCGACAGACCTGTCGCCGGAGGCGCTGAAAGCGCGTCTGACCCGACGCTACTTCACCGATTTCGCCGGCAGCTGGCTGAATTTTCTTAACAGTCTACGACTTAATCCGGCGACCAATATCGCCGATGTTACCGACCAGCTCACGCTGATAAGCGATGTCCGCCAGTCGCCGCTGATTGCCCTGATGAATACCCTTGCCTGGCAGGGGCAGGCGGGGCAACAAAGGGAGGGGCTGTCGGACAGCCTTATTAAATCGGCCAAAGATCTGGTGGGCGGAAAAGACAAGCCGGTCATCGACCAGTCGGCAGCCGGGCCGCAGGGGCCTCTGGATGACACGTTCGGCCCACTGCTCCAGCTAATGGGGAAAAACACGGGCAACAACGTCATGTCGGCCGACAGCACCCTGAGCCTGCAAACCTATCTGACCCGCATCACCCGCGTGCGCCTGCGTCTGCAGCAGGTTGCGAATGCCTCCGATCCGCAGGAGATGATGCAGACCCTGGCGCAGACCGTCTTCCAGGGGAAAAGCGTCGACCTGACCGACACGCAACAATATGGCAGTCTGATTTCGGCAAGCCTTGGCGAAGAGTGGAGTGGCTTCGGTAACACTCTGTTTGTGCAGCCGCTGACTCAGGCCTGGGAAACCGTGCTTCTGCCGTCGGCGGCCAGTCTGAATGATAAATGGCGCCGATCGGTAGTCGCCAACTGGCACACTGCCTTTGACGGCCGCTTTCCGTTTGCCGCCAGCAAAAGCGACGCCTCTCTGCCGATGCTGGCTGAGTTTGTGCGCAAAGACAGCGGGCGAATCGAACGTTTTCTTACGACGGAGCTGAACGGTGTCCTGCATAAAGAAGGCAGTCAGTGGGTGCCGGATAAGGTCAACAGCCACGGCCTGGTCTTTAATCCAGCCTTTCTGCGCGCCATCAACCAGCTAAGCCAGCTGTCCGACATTCTTTTCACCGATGGCAGCCAGGGCATCAGCTTCGAATTGCAGGCCAGGCCTGTTGCAGAGGTCGTGGAGACACAGCTGACGATAGACGGCCAAAAACTGCGCTATTTCAATCAGATGGCCGACTGGCAGACTTTTCGCTGGCCGGGGGAAACGTATAAACCCGGCGCTCTGCTGACCTGGACCACCGTCAATGCGGGCACGCGTCTGTTTGGTGACTACAGCGGAACCTGGGGTTTTATTCGCTGGCTGGAGCAGGGTAAACGCCAGCAGCTCGAACGCAGCCAGTGGATGATGAGCTTCACCGCTCCGGATGGCCGCACCCTGCAGTGGGTACTGCGCTCCCAGCTTGGGAGCGGCCCGCTGGTGCTTCTGGCGCTGCGCGGATTGACCCTGCCGGATCAGATTTTCACTGTCGATGCGGCTGAGAGCGCACAGGCCCTGACGGCGGGGGTAGGGAATAGTGACATGGATGAGATGGAAAAATGAGTATTTTACAAAATCTGGTTGCCGCCAGTCAGTTGGATGAAAGCGTACTGCGCCAGCAGGCCCGGTCACGCCAGGAAAACTGGCAGTCATGGCTTGCGCCAATCAGTGATAGCCAGCCCACCGGCAGCGAGCCGGGCTATGACGATGATTTTCAGCGTATCCGCGAGGAGGTCAATAAGATCTCCGGCGTTGATACCGAACTGATTTGCCAGCTGGCTGGACAGTTACTGGCAACAACAAAAGATATCCGGATTGTCACCTATTACTGCTGGGCCCGTTTACACCAGGACGGGGAAGCTGGCTTGGCCGATGGGCTGGAGCTGCTGGCAGGATTGCTGCAACAATATGGCATGCAGCTTCATCCGCAGCGCGACCGTAGCCGCAAAGCAGCCCTCGAGTGGTTGGGCGGTACACGTATGTTGGACAGTCTTTCACTTTTTCCAGAAGTTGTCCGGGAGGACGCAAGGCGGTCCATCGGCGCGCTGCTTCTCATTGATGATTGTCTGACGTCAGAACCCGAAACATCACGGCCAGATCTGCAAGCGCTCTGGGGCGCACTGGAGTCGCGCCTGATAAAGAGCGGGGGAGTCGAAGCGGTGGTGCCTCAGAACGTCGGAAATCGGGGGCTGGCTCAAACTGCTTCCCGCACGGCTGAATATGAAGCGCCAGTTCTCAGCAACATCTCTTCCGGTCAGGATCTGCTGGCCCAGGCGCGAGCCCTGACCGCATATCTGCGTGTTCAACCCGATGGCTGGCTTGCCGCGCATCGGCTAATGAAAAGCCTTCGTCATGACACCCTGACAATCATCCCAGCGCCTGATGCTGATGGAAAAACGCGTATCGAGCCTCCCAGAGCAGATCAGCGTGCCATGCTCAAGCGACTGTATCTTCAACAGAGCTGGTCGGAGATACTGGAACAGGCAGACAGCAACTTCTCACGTGGCGCTAATCATCTCTGGCTTGACCTGCAATGGTATATCCATCAGGCGCTGATGAAGTCGGGTCAGGATGTGCTGGCCGATATTATCATTGCCGATCTGAAAGGATTGCTGCGCCGTCTGACCGGGCTTGAAACACTGGCCTTTAACGATGGCACGCCGTTTGCCGATGAGGTCACGCTGAGCTGGATAAATCAGAATGTACTCGACGATATGTCCATCTGGCGGGATGAGCCAGTATCGGCTGCCAGCGGCGCTGATAACGACATTCTGGCCCTCGAACCTGAAGCACTTGAGAAGGCTGACACAGACGGTCTCGATGCCGCACTCCACTGGCTTCAGACTCGCCCGGGCACGGAATCCATTAAAGATAAATGGCTGTTGCGCCTGCTGATGGCCCGCGTGGCCGAACAGAAGGGGAAGAATGACCTCGCGCTCTATCTGCTGCAAGAACTTGACGATACGGCAGGATCTATCACCCTCACGCAGTGGATCCCAGCCCTGTTATTCGAGATTAAATCGCGACGGCTCAGGCTGCTGCGCATGAAAGCCACTCGCAGCGAGAGTGAAAAGTTACGGTTGCAACCGGAGATGGATCAGTTGCTGGCGCGGCTGATTGCGCTCGATCCAGCCAGTAGCGCGGTGCTTTGCGGTTAACTGAACGGAAACTGACGCCAAGGAGAACCTATGACAACTAAAGGATTTTATCTGGTGCAGGGAGACAGAACGACCTGTGGCGGAAGAATAACAACGGGCGCTGAAGATCACACTCTGTTTGATAAACCTGTTGCCCGGGAGCAGGACAGCGTCACTTGCGGAAAGCACCCGGGTCGATACAAGATTGCCGGTGGCATCGACAACGATACCATTCACGGCCGGCGAATGGCTGGAAGCCTCGACAGCTGTAGTACTTGCCCCTGTAAGGCGAAGTTTATTCCATCAATGATAAATGATACTTATGAGAAAGGAGGTGAGTGCATAACTACTTTATTTTCACTCGATGGGCTTAAGGCATCTTTACAGGATCCCGATAAGAATCTTCATCCAGAAAATAAGACTGAACGGCAATGTACTCACACAGATGGGGCGATTAAAGTTGCAGAATATATACTAAGTGAAATCAAGGCGAATGTCAGAAGCGATACGGCAGAAACAATACGATATTTAATTGACGAAGATTATCTAATAAAAAGGCTTACTGAATGGAATAAACTTCCTTTTTATGCAAAGCTGGGTCCGCCCCCTAAAAGGGATTTACTTTCTGCAATGGCTATTTGGTATCAGACCGTGAAAACAGGTTCAATCTGGGATCATAAACCGAAGATTCGCGATCGGTTTTCATCCGTTGCAGTAGCACGACCACTTCCCAGGAAAGGAAAATCATCAAAGTCTTATTACCATAAATTCAAACAGTATGATTATTTTTATGATGTGTGGTCAAACATACATTATGGTTATGTTGGACTTAGTGTCGGCTTTTCTGAAGCAATTCTCCTGAAAGGATCTACTTGGGAACAAAACATGACGCCAGGTGCAATGGGGGATGATACCCTGGATGATATTACTAGCATGAAAATAGGGTTTAATCTTTTTCATGAACATGGGAAATTTGCAGAGACGTTGACGGCAGATAATATTCTTTGCGTTTTAGAAAAAACACCTGATGCGCGCCTTCCACACTCAAGAGAAAATCATTGGTGCTGGAATACAGATAATCCAGAAAAAAGTGACGAATCATTTTGAAAAAAATAAAAACGTTAACAGCTATTGCATTATTTATGGCAGTGTCATTCATTGTTGTTCATTTTATTCCGATAAGGCCAGTCGTAGTTATTATAAATAACACCAATGAAACTATATTCGTGTATGCAGGTGAGAGTATATATAATGTCGAACCTGAGCCTGACGAAGTCGCGCGTATAGTACGATCAAAGCCTGAAATTATAGCGCCTGGAAAAAGAGTTAAAATTAAAGTTTCTTTTATATCTCTGTTTAGGAAAGATGCAGCACTCGATATTGGTTGGAGGATTGGCGGTCAATACGAATATAACGCTGCAGGTGGCGGCGGTCAAAATTTTATTCTTTCCACAAAAGAGGGCGTGTGCTACGCGTCGATTTATATAAAAGATGATTTTGTTAAAGGCATGATTAAAAATAGTCCTGGCAATAAATGTTTTAAAAAAATAAAGGCATTTAATTATAAATATTAATTCAGGTGTTATAAAGATTATTTTTTTAGTAGACAATTTCAAAATCTGATAACTGAAAGGAAATCAATATAAATATATGGACGATTTAACCCTGCGTTATTACGACGCTGAAATGCGCTACCTGCTGGAAGCGGGTGAAGAGTTTGCCCGCGCTCATCCTGAGCAGGCGGCAATGCTCAATCTTGACAAAGCGGGCGCACGCGACCCCTTTGTCGAGCGTCTGTTTGAAGGTTTTGCCTTCCTGATGGGCCGCATGCGCCAGAAGCTTGATGACGACCTGCCCGAACTCACCGAAGGCGTGGTCAGTCTGCTGTGGCCACATTATTTACGTACCATTCCTTCCCTGTCGGTCGTGGAATTCACCCCCGACTGGCAGGAAATGAAAGAGCCGATGACGATGGCCAAAGGCTTTGAAGTGCTTTCCCGGCCGATCGGTGAAAAGGGCACGCGCTGTCGGTACACCACCACCAAAGCGATCGCTCTGCAGCCGTTGTCCCTGGAGCACGCTCAGCTGACCACCGATACGGATGGCCGGTCGGTGATCACGCTGCGCTTTAACTGCAGCAGCCTGACGGACTGGCGCCGGATCGATCTCAGCCATATCCCGCTCTACTGCAACGCTGATGCGCCGCTGGCCTGCGCCATGCACGAGGCTTTGACCCTCAATGTGGCCAGGATGTGGCTGCGCGTACCCGGTGAGGAGGACAGAAAGCCGCTGGACGGGTATTTCAGCGCGCTGGGATTTGGCGAGGATGACGGCCTCTGGCCCGAAGATAGCCGCAGTTTTCGCGGCTACCAGCTGCTGCTGGAGTATTTTACCTTCCGTGAAAAGTTCATGTTCATCGACCTGCGCGGGCTGGAGACGGTGGCTTTCCCGGCCGGGATGGCGTGGTTTGAGATCGACGTCGTGCTGGCGGAACGCTGGGAACATGACTTCCGCTTCAGCGAAAAGCAGCTGCGCCTGCACTGCGTACCGGCGATCAACCTGTTCCCGCTGGAGTCCGATCCGCTGACCATCAATTCCCTGCAGACAGAATACCTGCTGCGCCCACTGCGCGTGCAGGACGGCCACACTGAAATTTACACCGTCGATTCCGTGATCTCCTCGAGCCAACAGGCTTACGCGCCGTTCTCAAGCTTTCGTCACAAAGGCGGCATGATGCGTCATGACGCGCCTGATTATTACTATCATACCCGGGTGCGCCGTGGCCCCTCCGGGTTGCATAACACCTGGCTTATCGTCGGCGGGGAAGCCTTTGACAAGCATACCGTACCGGAAGATGAAAGCCTGTCGCTCACCCTTACCGGAACCAACGGCCAGCTTCCGCGTCGTGCGCTGCAGAGCACCGTGCTCGATACGGTGATGAAAACCACCTCGGCCAGCGTCGCGGTTCGTAACCTCTGCGCGCCGACGCTCCCGTGCTATCCCCCTGCCCAGGATCGTTTTCACTGGCGGGTGCTGAGCCATCTGGGCAGCAGTTTTCTTTCCCTGATGGACAACGCTGAAGTCCTGCGCGGCACCCTGGCGCTGTATGAATGGACCGACAGCGAGATGAATCGTCGGCGTCTGGAAGCCATCCTCGAGGTGAAGCACCGCGCAACAGAGCGCTTTGCACAGGGCCATCTGGTGCGCGGCGTGCAAATTGAAGTCACCCTCGACAGCCACGGCTTTGCCGGACGAGGCGATATATGCCTGTTTGGCGAGATGCTCAGCCGCTTCTTTGCGCTCTACACCGATATCTACTTGTTCAACCGCCTGATTATCATTCTGCAACCAACCGGAGAACGACTGGAATGGGAAGAGAAGCACAGCCGACGCATTCCCGGCTGATGCCGCGTCTGGAGGCCGACCTGCCGCGGATCAATTTTTACCGCTTTTGTCAGCTTCTGGAACGACAGCACCCCGATAAGCCGCTGATGGGGGCGACCAGCCATCCGGCTGACGATCCGGTACGTTTTCATCCGCATCCGGGGATGGGATTCCCCGCCAGCGAACTCCGAGCCGTGGAATACGATGAGGCCAATGACAGCGGGCCGCCGGTCATTCGCACCACCTTTATGGGCTTGTACGGTGTCGATTCGCCGCTCCCGACGGCCTGGCTCGATGATATCGCCCAGCGCAGGGAAGGGCATGAAGCGCAGCAGGGGGTGCTGGATATCTTCAGTCACCGGATTATCACGCAGTATTACCGCATCTGGCGGAAATACTGCTGGCCCGCCACCTTTGAGCCCGGCGGTACCGACCGCCTGTCACAGTCGCTGCTGGGTCTGGCGGGGCTGGGCATCCCCGGCACGACGCGGCATATCGCCTCGCCAGCGTCGCGCTTTCTGGCGCTGACTGGCGTGCTGCGTCAGCCGGGCAAAACTCAGCAGGGGATCCAGGCGCTGGTCACGCTGCTGGCCCCGAAGACCACCGTCAGGGTGAGCCCTTACTGCCTGCGTCCGGTGGCGGTCAGCCAGCCGCTGGGCTTTTACGGCGATGATGACTTCTTACTGGACGGCAATACCCCGCTGGGTGACGAAGTGAGGGACAGCAGTAGCCAGCTCCTCGTCGCCCTTATCACCGATAATCCCGAGGAGGCGCAGGGCTGGAAGCCTGATGGCCCGCTGTTTCGGGACTTTCTCATCCTGCTGCGGGTGTATCTGGGCTGGCGATTCCGGGCCAGAATCACCCTGACCGCGCCGACCCGACTGCTGGCTGTCCCGCCGCTGGGGGACGGACCGTTCTGGCTCGGTATGAACGGCGTGCTGGGCGCTGGAGAGGGTGAGAGTCAGGATGATATCCCGCAGACATTTACCACCGAACTGGGCGCCTATACCGGCCTGCAGCCTGCCACCTCATCGCAAGGAAACCGACGTGTTACGTATAAGTTTAATTAAAACCGCCTGCCTGCTGTCCCTGCTAGCGCTTTGCCTGAGCGGATGCGGGCTCACCCAGCGCGTCTCGGAGGGAACAAAATCCGCCTTCAACGCCGTTTTTTATAAGCAAATTAATACGCTGCATCTGGATTTTACGGCGCGCGAAGCGCTCAACACTGATGCCAGAGAGAATCACTCGCTCTCCGAACCGGTGATGGTGCGCATCTATCAGCTTAAAGATCGCCGGACCTTTGACCGGCTGGTTTACCAGCAGCTGCTGGAGGAGGGGGATATTCTGCTCGCCGCCGATCTCCTCGCCAGTCGCGACGTAGTGATCAACCCCGGAGGGGACGCCAGTCTCAATATGCCGCTGGAAACGCAGGCGAAGTTCGTGGCGGTTGTCGGCCTGTTCCGCCATCCGGATACAGAAAGAAATACCTGGAAGCAGGTGCTGGCGCGTGAGGAATTGGATCCTGACAAGCCACGTATTTATACCGCCGAAACTAACCAGCTAAGGCTCAGGCCTGAAGCGGCGAAGTAACGTCGAAAACAAATTTCTGCGGCGGGTCCATCGTGGCGATTGGCCCGTAATCTTCGTTAACCAGCGAACTGGCGGTAACCATCCTCATCCAGCCTCACCGGTTTCATCACAGCACAGGGAGATAACGTGACAGCGAGGGAGCGTTTTTTTAAGAAACTGCAGCACCAGCAAAATCCGCCGCGGACAACCACCTTCGATGGGGCGGCGGCCGCGGATATTGCCATGTTTCGCCAGCAGATGGCGGCGCTCGCCCGGCAGGTGAATCAGTGGTTTGACGGAACGGGCATCGAGGTGGTGGTTTCGACCCGCCACCTCCACGATCTGAGCACCCTTGGCTACAGCCTCAATAGCGGCATCTGCCGCTACGATATCCCCACTCTCCGCCTGCAAAACGGCGAGCGCAGCGTCAATATCGTGCCGCAGCAGCTGTGGGATGGCGTGGAAAAGGGGGTCGTGACCCTGAGCCTTGAGACACCTGGCGGGGCGGGCTCCCGGGAGGTGTTTTATCTGAGCCTGGCCCCGGACGGCGGCTGGTTGATCCGTCAGGCGCGCCAGTCCCCGGAGGCGCGACAGATTCTCACCGAAGACCACTTTTTTATGGCGATCGACAGCCTGGCCTGACTGGTCAGATGGTTTGTCCGCCCGATACCTCGATCCGCTGGGCGGTCACCCAGCGGTTATCGTCGCGCAGCAGGCTAGCGATCATCGGCCCAATATCCTCGGGAACGCCCACCCGTCCCAGCGCCGTCATCGCGGCAAACTGCGCGTTAACCCCCGCGTCGTCCCGCACCAGTCCGCCGCCAAAGTCGGTGGCGATAGCGCCGGGGGCGACGGTATTGACGGTGATGCCGCGCCCGCCCAGCTCGCGGGCCATGTATACGCTCAGCATCTCCACAGCCGCTTTGGCCGCGGCGTAGGCGGAGAAGCCAGGATAAGAGATGCGGGTCAGTCCGGAGGAGAAGTTAACGATCCGTCCGCCGTCAGCCAGCAGCGGCAGCAGGGTTTGAACGAGGAAAAACACCCCCTTAACGTGGACGTTAAACAGCCCGTCGAACTGCGCCTCGCGCGTTTCGGCCAGCGGGGCAAATTCGCCGTGTCCCGCGTTATTGATCAGATGGTCGAAGGTGTCCCGTCCCCAGACGCTGCCAAGCGCAGCGCGCAGGCTGTCTGCGAAGGCCGGAAAGCTGGCGGTCTGCGCCATATCCAGCGGCAGGGCGATGGCCTTGCGGCCGAGGGCGTGAATGTCGGCCACCACCGCTTCCGCCTGTTCAATATTGCCGCGGCAGGTGACGATGACGTCCCCACCCTGGCGGGCGATATCCAGTGCGGTCTGACGGCCAAGGCCGCGGTTGGCGCCGGTGATAAGTGCAATCTTAGTCATGTTCGATCCTCTCTGGTGTGTGGAGTCCTTACAATAGGTGGTGGCTACCAGACCGGGTTGCCCAATCCTTGTTATTTTTTGCCCATTCCTCTCAATACCCTCTCTTCTGGTGGGAAATAGCGCATACTGAGGCTTTAAAACTTGCCTGAAAGGATCTTATGCGCGACGAACTCTTCGCTCTCTGCCGCCGGTATGCCGATGCTCATGTCGATAGCAGCGGGGTGGCGGTTACCCCGGTTCCCGGCATCACTCTGGTGCGGGCCCTGCACCCCGGCGACCTGCAGGCGGCCATCGCCAGGCCGCTGGTGGCCATGCTGCTGCAGGGGCGCAAAAGCGTGACCACCGGCCTGGCAAGTTTCGACTATGGTCCGGGGGAGGCGATGGTGATCGCCGCGGATGTCCCCACCACCAGCCAGATCACCGAGGCCAGTCAGCGTTTTCCCTATTACGCGCTGGTGCTGGAGCTGGATCTGGCTATCCTGCGCGAGCTGCAGGAGGTGGGACCGTCAGGGGCGGATGAGGCGCCCCGCGTCGGTATCGAACCGATGAATGCCGACGTGACGGACGCCGCTTACCGGCTGGCAAGACTGTTTGATCAACCGGGGGTGCTGGCGGTGTTAGGCGAAGGGCTGCGGCGGGAGCTGCATTACTGGCTGTTGCAGAGTGTTCACGGGGCGGCCATCCGGGCGCTGGGCGTCGCAGACAGCCATTCGGCGCGGATCCGCCGGGCGGTGGCGGTGCTGCGCCGGGATTTTATGCAGCCAGTCAGCGTCGACGCGCTGGCCGACGCCGCCGGGATGAGCGTTTCGGTCTTTCACCGTCATTTCCGCGCCATGACCACCTTATCGCCGCTGCAGTTTCAGAAGCAGTTGCGCCTGATCCACGCCCGCCGCCTGATGCTGGCGGAAGGGATGAGCATTGCGCAGGCGGCCGGCGAAGTGGGCTATATCAGCGTGTCGCAGTTCACCCGGGAATACGCTCGCCTGTACGGCGCGCCGCCGGGCCGCGACCGTCGACGGGAAAGAATGAGCGCCTGATCTGGCGCGCGGGCTGGCGGCGGCTCCTCCCTGAGCCGGATAGCGATGGTTCAGTTATCGAGTGTCGCCGTGATGTGCACTTTGTTACCCATTCGCGCCTCAATGATCCGATAGGCGGTTGCGCCCTCGCGGGTGGCCTGCTGGCGAATTTTACTTTCCGCGTGGTCCAGGGTATCGCCGGTGGCGGTGAGGGTCCTGGCGTTGACCGCCAGCGGCAGCAGGCAACTCAATACGATCAGTGGAATCAGCTTGTTCATCGTCATTCTGTCCTGTGAGAGAAAATCAGCGCGCGGCCTGCAGCCAGCCGGCAATGTCCTGGGTCGGCAGATGGTGGCGGGTATTCCAGGTGTCGCCCATCGGCCACCACACGCCATCCCCCCGGGCGAAGGCGGCGCGATAGCGCAGCATGGCGTTATCCGGGTCTGTCCGCAGCTGGTCCAGCAGGGCGGGCAGGGTGTGAACGGCTTTGCTGAACGTCTGCTGCGTCACGCGCTCCACGGTGTCCGCCAGCTGCTGGTAAGAGGTCGTTTCGCCGGCAACAAACGTCACCTCGTTGACGATCCGCGGCTGATGCAGATAAATCGCGGTGGTCAGGCGGCCAATATCCGCCGGCGAGGTGACGGTCACCTGGGTGTCCCAGCTGCCAAGGGCGTGAAGGGTTCGGGTGGATAAATTCACCACATCGAAGTCTGGCTCGAAGAGAAAGCTGGTAAACATGCCGGTGGAGATAATGACCCACTCCGTGGCCTGCTGCGCGCGCAGCAGGGTCCGGACATCATACTGCTCGTCCCAGACCGGCTGGCCGCTGCCTTTGCCGACCACATCGTAATTGACGCCAAACTGCCAGGGAAAATAGCGAGGCACTCCGGCGGCCAGCACCGCGCGGGTAATTTTCAGCTGCGTCCCCGGACCGGCGACAAAGCCCATGCAGTTAATCACGGTGCTGTACCCGCGAAACGCCCCGGTCAGGGTCTCCAGTGAATTACCGGCGATGTCGACGGCGAGAAAGGCGGCCCCGGCGTCGGCCAGCGCCCGGTGGCTTGCCGAACGCAGCTGGCCGGTTTCATCCCAGGCCGCCGGCGAGACGATCACCGAGACCGCGCCCTGGCGCTGGATCACCGCTGGCACCAGCGCATCCAGTACGGCGGCTCCCAGTTGTCCCGCTCCCAGAACTAATACCTTTTCCTCAAGATGAATATCATCAGTTTTCATTTTAACTCCTTGCTCAGTTAAGCCTTGTATTCACTGGCTACAGGCTCAGTGTAGGGGGGAGGGCATCATTCGATAAGAACAGGATTTCGGGTTAGACTGTTCGTCATAATGGGATAATAACCGTCGGGGGAGCACCAAATGGACAGACTGGATGCCATGCAGTTGTATGTTGCGGTTGTGGATGCCCACAGCTTCGCCCGGGCGGCGGAGGCGCTGGGGCAGCCGCGCTCAACGGTGTCGCGGGTAGTGAAGGAGCTGGAAGCCTGGCTTGGGGCGCAGCTTCTTCAGCGCACCACCCGCAAGCTCAGCGTGACGGCGGAGGGGCGTCGGTATTACGAAGAGTGTAAACGGCTGCTGGCCGAAATGACGGCGATGGAAGCCTCCTTTCCCGGCCGCTCGGCGCAGCCCGCCGGGCGGTTCAAGGTGGGGATGCCGCAATCTCTCGCCCGGCACTGCGTTTTGCCGAGGATCGGCGAGTTTCTGCAGCAGTATCCCGACCTGGAGCTGATCCTCTGCTCAAGCGACAACGTGGAAGATATTATCCAGGAGGGATTCGACTGCGTGATCCGTACCGGGCAAATCGAAGATTCCACCACCCTGGTGGCGCGCCCTCTGGCCCGCTACCGCTGGATGGTCCTCGCCTCGCCGGCCTGGATAGCGGCCCACGGCCGGCCGCAAAGCATCGACGATCTGCACCAGCACCGGGCGGTGGGATACCTGAACCACCGTACCGGGCGGACCATCGACTGGCTTTTCTCCCTCGATGACGGCGACTGCGCGATCCGCATGCAGGAGACGCTGGTGGTCGACGATACCGATGCCTATATCCAGGCCGGCGTTCAGGGGCTGGGCCTGATCCGCGTCGCCAGCTATCTGGCGCAACCCTGGCTGCAGAGCGGCGCGCTGGTCGCCTGTCTGGAGCAGGTCGCGTCTGATCTTCCCCTGTCGCTGGTCTATCCGCAAAACCGCTATCTGCCGCCGGCGGTGCGCGCGTTTTACGACTGGAGCAGGCGCGTTCTGCAACCCCCGCGCAGCGAGGCCTGATGACGGTGGTATTCGCTACCGCTATGGTCCGCGCATGGCCTGTTTTATCCTCGCTATCAGCCAGTTCAGCGCCGGATCCTGCGCCCGGCGTTTGTGGCGCAGTATACACAGGGTAAATTCCGGGTAGGCCACCGGCGGGGCGTCCGCGCGCAGCGCATACTGCGCCTGCCAGCGTTGCGCCAGCCCCTGGGGGACGGTGGCGAAGAGCGGCAGGGTGGTCAGCAGGAGGGGAAAGGTGGAGAAATTCTGCGTGGCGAAGCGCACGCGCCGCGCGAGTCCCTGACTGGCGAGCTGGCGATCTATTTCCCCGTGGCCGGTTTCGCGATAGGCCACCATCACATGTTCCCAGGCGACGAAATCGCCCACCGACAACGGCCCGCGGCAGGGGATCTGCTGCGGCGACCACAGGGTGGTCACCCCCATGCTCATCACCGGTTCGCTGACGATCTCCCCGCGGCTCTGCTTGTTGAGGGACACCGCGACATCAATGCGATCCGCCTCCAGCAGCTGGCGTACCTGGAAGGGGTCGGCGGCGAGTGTCTGGAGCGACACCCCGGGCGCCTCCTGCATCAGTCCGGGTAACAGCTGGGGCATCAGCCAGTGTTCGCTCCAGTCGCTGAGGCCGACGCGGAAAAGCTGCTGCGCGCTGGCGGGGGAAAACTCCCCGGCGCCAAACATTGCCGAATGCAGGTGTTCCATCAGCGGCTGCAGCTCGGTCATCAGCGCTTGCGCCCGCGGGGTCGGCAGCATGCCTCTGGCGCTGCGCACGAACAGCGGATCGTCAAACATCTCGCGCAGCCGTTTCAGCGCCCCGCTGATGGCGGGTTGGCCAAGATGCAGCGCCTCTGCGGTGCGGGTAACGCTGGCTTCGCGGTACAGCACCATCAAGACCGTCAACAAATTCAGATCGATACGACTAAAATCATTTTCAATGATTTGCTTCATTATGATAATCAATTTGAATGTGGGTTATCCCGGCAGCATAGTGAATATCACCCCGGTAAATCAACCAGCGCAATGCGCGCGGAGGGAGTGATGCAAACTTACCAGACAGGCGACAGCCTGATATTCAAAGTGCCGGAGCGCGAGATTAGCCTGCAGCCGGCGGCGCTCTATCCTGCGGCGTTCCCTGTGACGGAGGCGGACGCCGATAATCAGCCAATCGCGCTGTCAATCCACAGCTGGGTGGTACAGACTCCCCACGATCTGATCGTTATCGATACCGCCACCGGCAATGGTCGGGAGCGCGGCGGCAATCCGCTCTATCATCAACTTAATACGCCCTATCTGGAGAATCTCCGCGCCGCGGGAGTGAACCCGGAGGAGGTGACCCTGGTGTTACTGACCCACCTGCATACCGACCATGTCGGATGGAATACCGTCTGGCGGGACGATCGCTGGGCGCCGCTGTTTCCCAACGCGCGCTACCTGTGTTCGGCAAAAGAGCTCACGCGGGTGAAGAACAGCGAACGCTACCGGGCGCTGTGGCTCGACAGCCTGCTGCCGGTGATCGAGGCTGGCCAGCTGGAGACCGTGGATGTGGCGGCCAGGCCGCTGGTCGGT
The DNA here is from genome assembly GCF_048822415.1 of Klebsiella sp. C360. Lineage (NCBI taxonomy): Bacteria > Pseudomonadati > Pseudomonadota > Gammaproteobacteria > Enterobacterales > Enterobacteriaceae > Klebsiella > Klebsiella sp. C360. The sequence continues at coordinate 91,602 of NZ_JBMEZZ010000001.1, read as the reverse complement.
GGACGGATCGCCTTTATCCCTACCCCCGGCCACAGTCCGGACCATGCCGCGCTGATCCTCTCCTCTGGCGATGACTACGCCTGTTTCTCAGGCGATCTTCTTCATTCCCCGCGCCAGTTTACCCATCCGCACTGGAGCTCGGCGTTCTGCGGCGATCCCCGGCAGGCGGAACGCTCGCGACGCGAGATGATGGCGTGGTGCGCAAGCCATCATGCCCAATGGTTCACCGGGCATTTCGCCGGACCCTCCTGCGGTTGGCTGGAGGAGGACAGGCCAGGGGAGTATCGCTGGCGAGACGCCGGACAACGATCTGCTGACGAGGGAGAACGGTGATGAATAATGCCCAGAGCGTATTGGTTTTTGGCGCCACCGGCCAGCAGGGCGGCTCGGTGGCGCGGGCGCTGCTGCACCGCGGCTGGCGAGTGCGGGCGCTGGTCAGAAATCCTTTTTCCGCCGGGGCTGTCGCGCTGGCGGCGCGGGGAGCCGAGCTGGTCGTGGGCGCCTTTGAAGACCGGGCGGCAATGCGGGCGGCGATGGCCGGGGTCGACGGCGTCTTCAGCGTGCAGCCCAGCTCGCCGGGCGGGACGGTAACCGATGAGCAGGAGGTGCGCTACGGGATAACCATCGCCGACCTTGCCGTCGAGTGCGGGGTGAAGCATCTGGTGTACAGCTCCGGCAGCGCGGCGGGGGAGACGCCGACCGGCGTAGCGCATTATGACACCAAAGCGGCGATTGAGCGGCATATCCGCCGCCTGCCGCTGGCGGCGACCATCGTGCGGCCCGCCACCTTTATGGAGCTGCTGGTGATGCCCGGTTTTGGCCTTGATGAAGGTCATTTTCACTTTTTTATGCTGCCGGAGGGGAGGATGCAGGTGCTGGCGGTGGAGGATATCGGCCAGCTTGTCGCAGCGATTTTTGCCGCGCCGGCGCGGTTTGCCGGCAAGACGTTCGAGATCGCCAGCGACAGCGTGACCGGTCGTCAGCTCGAGGCGTTATTCTCCGCGGCGGCGGGACGGCCGATCCCCTATTCGCGATTTTCCGACGAGGTGCTGGCCGCCAGCCCTTTTCTGCACAAGCTGACCGGGCTGGTGGACGACGGGCGGCTGGCGGGGCACGCCGACCTCGACGCCCTGCGCCAGCTGCACCCGCAGCTGCACACCTTCGCCGGCTGGCTGGCGGGCCCCGGCCGTCCCGCCTTCGAGCGGGCGCTGACCAGCGGGACCCGCTGGGCGTTTAATCGTTAAAGACGGCTACATCCTTCCCGCCGGCGTCTCGTTGTCTGGACCGGCGGATGAGCTGCGCAGGGAAGGCCTGCAGGTCGTTAAGACAACGCACGAGGAGTCTGAGTGTAAATTATTTTGCGGTTTTTGCTGGCAACGATAGGTGAAAGTGAACGTCCAGAATTTTCAGCCGCTTAGAATGGAGGAAACTCTCTGGGATCGCCTGAATAATGACAATTTACCGATGGGCTTCGGCCTGCCTGTTAAGCATAACCTGCGCCGCTACGGCGGCGGAATTTAAAACCATCGAGGCCGATCTGCTGGCCTCCAACCGGCTGTTCTGTATGACCGGCTATGACCATAAGCCGATCGGCGTGGCGTGGGAGAGCGTCAAATCCAGCCGCTATCAGCCACAGTCGGATGGCGACCGTATTTTCAGCGACACCGTCTCCCGGCGCTTTCTGGAAGAGGAGAATAAGACCGCCTTTTACAATGGCGCCAAATATCGCGTACTGGGTAAACCCGCCAGCGCCTGCTATGACTATTCCGCCGCGCGTATTCAACGCATGGCGGGCTACCTGAAGATGTAACGACTCCGCCCGGCGGGCGCTAAAACAGCGCCAGCCGGGCGAGACGGTCCAGCGCCTTGCGCAGCGCGTCGTCCCCAGCCGTCAGACTGATGCGAATAAACCCTTCACCCCCATCGCCAAAACCAGTGCCTGGCGCCACCAGAATATGCGCCTCCTGCAGCAGCAGGCGGGCAAACTCCTGTGAACGGTACCCGGGCGGCACGCTCAGCCAGAGGAAGAAAGTGCCTTGTGCGGCACGAACCGGCCAGCGCAGTGCGGCCAGTCGACGCAGAACCCACTCCCGGCGCTGATGATACACCGCCGTCAGCTGCGCAATCCGTTCTGCCGGCAGGCTGAGCGCGGCGATCGCTGCATCCTGAATGGCGCCAAACACCGTGCTGTAGCTGTGGGTGTGCAGTTTTTTAAACGCCCGGATAATCGAGGCGTTGCCGACCGCGAAGCCGAAGCGCCAGCCGGCCATATTAAAGGTCTTGGAGAAGGTGTAGGTCTCCACTCCCCACGCTTTCGCGCCTGGCTGAGAGAAAAGGCTCAGCGGCGCATCTCTGGCCGCGCTGCCGATGGCCGCATAGGCAAAATCGTGCAGGATCGGCACCTGGTGACGTCGGGCAAACTGCAGGGCGCTGGCGAACAGCGCCGGCGTGGCGAGGGTGCCGGTGGGGTTATGCGGATAGTTAAGCACCACCAGCCCGGCCTGGTCAGCTACCTCCCGGGGGAGGTCGTTAAAATCCGGCAGGAAGTGGTTCTCAGCCCTGAGCGGCAGGCCATAAAACGCCGCCTGGGACTGCAGCGCCGCTGAGCGGTAAATGGGATAGCAGGGATCGGTGGAGATGAGGTATTGTCCGGGACGGAGCAGCGCCCGCGGGATGCCGCCAATACCGATATGCGAGCCCTGAAATACCGCGACTTCGCTGTGCGGATCGAGTTCCACATCATACTGGCGGCGATAAAAATGGGCGATCGCTTCGCGGACCTGCGGCTTGCCCCAGAACGACGGGTAGCCATGGTTTTCACGACGATGAATGGCGCTCTGCAGCGAGTCAATCACTTCCGGCGGCGTGGGCTGATCCGGACTGCCGCTGGAGAGGTCGATCAACGGCAGCGCGTCGGTGTTGACCTCCGCGGCCAGTTTTTCCAGCAGGCTGAACAGATTCTCTTCCAGGGCGTCCACCAGCGGTGAAGCAGCGAAATCAGGCATAATTTTCCCGGTTTACGTTATCAATAATCTGCCATCTTTAAGGGATTTATTGCGCCTGGCTAAATAACAATATATGCAAAGGATTATTGTTTTTAGAATATGTCGGGATGGCAAAAGTTTATGAGGAATAAGCAAAAGGAAATCCGGCGTTCTGGCTTACAACCCGCTTTCGGCTGTGATTTAATCGCTCAATATCGCCAACCTTCCAGGAAAATACCTTATGAACAAGTCAGTTGCGCTCGGAATGACGCTCGCCCTGTTATCCGCTTCCTCCTTTTACGCCACCGCCGATCAAATTATTCGCATCGGCTTTAACCCCGGGCCGTATAAAGAGCAATTTGAAAAAGGGGTCGCCCCCTATTTATTGAGTAAAGGATATAAAATCGAATATAAAGATTTCAGCGACGGTATTCAGGTCAATGACGCGGTAGCTCGCGGCGATATCGAAGCGAATATTATGCAGCATCCGGTATACCTGAAAGCGATCAATGAGCGACTGGGGATCGATAACGTCGGCATTGTGCAGGTACCCACGCCGCCGATGGGTCTGTACGGCGGCAAACTGACGACCCTGGGCACCCCGGCAGCCGGCACGGTGGTGTCGGTGCCAAACCAGCCGTCGAACGAATATCGCGCGGTACTGGTGCTGGAAAGCCTCGGCTGGGTGAAGATTAAACCGGACAGCGATCCCGCCACCTTTTCGCAGCGTAACATCGTTGCCAACCCCTATAACATCGTGCTTAAGGAGATGGACAATGCCCAGCAGGTTCGCGCGCTGCCGGACGTCGACTATGGCCTGATTCAGGGCAATTTCGCCGTCTCCAGCGGCATGGCGCTTACCTCGGCATTAAAGCTGGAGGCCGCTACCAGCCATTTTATTAACGTTGTGACCGTTGCCGGTAAAAATCAGAAGGCGCAGTTTGCCAAAGATATCATCGACGGCTATCACTCTGCCGATTTCAAAAAATATATTCTCAGCCATCCGCAGTATGATGGTTACCTGCTGCCTGATTATTTAAAATGAATAACGCGATGATAGAATTTCGCCATGTCAGTAAAACCTTTAACAGAAAAGGGCATCCGGTTCTGGCCCTGCAGGATATTAATCTCAGTATCGACCGGGGCGATATTTTCGGCATTATTGGCTATAGCGGCGCAGGAAAAAGCACCTTATTGCGGCTGATCAATCGTCTGGAAACGCCGGGTGAGGGCGAGGTGGTGCTGAACGGTGAGTCGCTCCAGGGCTGCAGCGGCCAGCGCCTGCAGGCGATCAAAAAAGATATCGGCATGATCTTTCAGAATTTTAATCTGCTGAATTCGAAAACGGTATTTCATAACATCGCTATCCCGCTTATTTTGCAGGGACGCGACAAGGCCTTTATCCAGGCGCGGGTTGCGGAGCTGCTGGCGTTTGTCGACCTGAGCGACAAAATGCACAGCTACCCGAATGAGCTGTCGGGAGGGCAAAAGCAGCGGGTCGGTATCGCCCGGGCGCTGGCCACCAACCCGTCGGTGCTGCTGTGTGATGAAGCCACCTCGGCGCTCGACCCCCATACCACGGTACAGATCTTATTGCTGCTGCAGGAGATTAATCGCCGCTATGGCATCACCATTGTGCTGATTACGCATGAAATGTCAGTGATCCAGACAATCTGTCACAAGGTGGCGGTGATGCAGGCCGGGCGCATTGTTGAGCAGGGGACGGTTTTCGATCTCTTTGCCCAGCCGCAGCATCCGGTCACCGCCAGTTTCGTGCAGTCGGTGGTGCACGATCGCCTGCCGCAGCGGGTGGCATCGCTCCTGCAGCGCGACAACGGCGCCCGGGCTTTACGCCTCGAATTTATCGGCGCGACGGCCCGGCAGCCAATCATTAACCGCCTGATCCGCGAGTATGCTGTCGAGGTGAATATCCTGTTTGCCAGCATGTCCGAAGTTCAGGGCCGGATACTGGGATTTATGATTGTGCAACTCCTCGGCGAGCCTGACGAAACCGAACGCGCCATCACCCATCTGGCCGACGCAGGAGTGAAAATCATCCATGTTTGATCTTATTGATACCGCCATTACCGGCGAGCAGTTTCTGCTGGCGCTGCATGATACCCTGATTATGGTCGCCATCTCACTGGGCTTTGGCGCGCTGCTTGGCGTCCCGCTGGGAATTGTGCTGGTGGTTTGCCGTCCTGGCGGCATCGTGGCCAACCCGGTGGTGCATCAGGCTTTGAATCCGCTGATTAACGTGCTGCGCTCGCTGCCGTTTATCATTTTGCTGATTGTGATCCTGCCCTTCACCAGGCTGCTGGTGGGCACGACTATCGGCACCGCGGGGGCCATCGTGCCGCTGATCGTTTTTGTCGCCCCCTATATTGCCCGGCTGGTGGAGAGCTCGCTGCTGGAGGTGGATGAGGGGATCCTTGAGGCCGCAGACGCCATGGGCGCTACCCCTCTGCAGACCGTCTGGCATTTCATGCTGCCGGAGGCGGCGGCGTCGTTGATTCTGGCCCTTACCACCGCGACCATCGGTCTGCTTGGCGCGACCGCCATGGCGGGAACGGTGGGCGGCGGCGGGATCGGCGACCTGGCGATCACCTACGGCTATCAGCGTTTCGACGCCTTTGCCACCCTCACCACCGCCCTGGTGCTGATTGTTATTGTCCAGCTTATTCAGACGCTGGGCACCCGCCTGGCTCGCCGACTGCGTCGCGAATAACTGCTATACCGCGCCGGGGTTGCCCCGGCCAGCGGGAAAGCGGATCAGCGTGCGCAGACCGCGGCGAAGGCGCTGGCTACCCGCGCAATATTGCCGTGGTTGAGCCCGGCCACGCAGACGCGACCGCTGGCAATCAGATAGATGCCATGCTCTTCACGCAGAACGTCTACCTGATCGGCGCTAAAGCCGGTGTAACTGAACATGCCGCGCTGGGTCAGCAGATAGGAAAAATCCACCGCCGGCAGGGCTGCCTGCAGGGCCTTCACCAGCGCGACGCGCATGGCGCTGATGCGGGTGCGCATGGCCTCCACTTCACCCTGCCACAGGGCATTCAGCTCGGGATCGTTGAGCACCTGCGACACCACCTGGGCGCCAAACCCCGGCGGGCTGGAGTAGTTGCGGCGCACGGTGGCTTTCAACTGGCCCAGCACGCGCCCGGCGGCATCGGCGTTGTCACAGACCACCGACAGGCCGCCGACACGCTCGCCGTACAGTGAAAAAATCTTCGAGAACGAGTTGCTGACCAGCGCCGTCAGCCCGGCGCTGGCGATGGCGCGTATGGCATAGGCATCTTCATCCAGCCCGCGGCCAAAACCCTGGTAGGCAATATCGAGGAACGGGATCAGCTCCCGGGCGATCAACACCTCAATCACCCGATCCCACTGCTCGGGGGCGAGATCGGCCCCCGTCGGATTATGGCAGCAAGGATGGAGCAGCACGATGCTGCGCGGCGGGAGCTGCTGGAGGGCGGCAAGCATCGCGGGGAAATTGACCCCACGGGTGGCGCTGTCGAACCAGGGATAGGTATGCACCTCGAAACCCGCCCCGGCAAAGATGGCCACATGGTTCTCCCAGGTTGGATCGCTGACCCAGACCGCGGAGTCGGGGAAGTAGCGCTTGAGGAAATCAGCACCCACCTTCAGCGCGCCGGAGCCGCCCAGCGTCTGGATGGTGGCGATGCGTCCGGCACGCAACGCCGGATGGTGTTCGCCAAACAGCAGCGTCTGGACCGCGCGGCGATAGGGAGCCAGTCCCTCCATCGGCAGATAGAGGCTGGCCTTGTGCAACTGGCTCTGCAGCCGGTCAGCGGCCTGACGGACCGCCTCCAGCTGAGGAATGATGGCCTGCTCGTTATAGTACAGCCCGATGCTAAGGTTAACTTTGTCTGCCCGGGGATCCTGTTGAAAGGCTTCCATCAGCGACAGGATAGGATCGCCCGCGTAGGCGTCAACGTTCTGGAACACAGTGGTTACTCCTGAAATGACCGTTCAAGGTGAAGCCATTACACCGCGTAGCGTCCTGGGCGGTGGTTCATGGCGATAATCGAATTCAAAATCACGGCGCCGAGGACAGAGACCAGCAGCATCGGCAGGCTAACCACCCACAGCGAGGCGGTGACGATGCAGGCGTCCACCACCATCTGGAATTTACCGGCGCGGATGCCGCTTTTATCCTGCAGATAGAGGGCCAGAATATTGACGCCGCCGAGGCTCGCTTTATGGCGGAACAGCACCACAAAGCCGATACCGACCATGATGTTGCCGAAGAGGGTGGCGTAATAGGGGTTCAGGCGATCGACATGGATAAAGTAGCCGTGCAGGTCGGAGAACAGCGACACCAGTCCGACCGCGCAGAAGGTTTTCAGCGTGAAGGCGGCGCCCATCCGCCGGACGGAGAGCCAGTAGAAGGGCAGGTTAATGGCGAAGAAAACCACGCCGAACGGCAGGTGGGTGGCGTAGTGGATCAGAAAGGCCATGCCTGCCGTCCCGCCGGTCAGGGCGCCGGCCTGGCGGAACAGGATAATGCCAAAGGAGATCATCAGCGTGCCGAACAGCAGCGCCAGGGCATCCTCCAGCCAGGTGTGGGTCAGTTTTTCAGGGGAAAGGACGTTATCCATAAATAAGCACTATCTTTTCGTTAACAAGGATAAGCTCTTGTTTGCAAAAATCGCACCAGAGGAGCGTGCCCGGGCGATTGGTTGCGGAAAAAATAGCCGTGGTTTAGCCTAACCTGTTGTTCTGTTGGAAAGAGAAAATCGCGTGGGTCGTGCGCATAATGGTTATGAAATGCGTAAGTTGTGCGAATTTACTGCTTATCACGCATTGACTGGCCCCGCATCTGCACCAGCGCAGGGCACTATGCTCCGGTTCAGCGCAGCGAGGGCGTGCCCGGCATCAGCTGGCCGTTCTCCTTCAGGCGGTTGAGCACGACGGCGGTTTTCAGATGAGCCACCCCTTTGTTTTGCGCCAGAATATGGCTGATCAAATGGCTCAGTCCGGGCAGGTCCGGGACCGTTACCCGCAGCAGATAATCGGCGTCGCCGGTGGTTTTCCAGGCGTCCAGAATGGCGTCCACTTCACTGAGCATCTGATGAAAGCTCTCCACGCATTGCGGGGTGTGATTCAGCAGGCGCACCTCAATCAGGCCAAGCATCTCCTGCCCGGCGGCATCCGGCGCCAGACGCGCATGGTAGCCGAGGATAAGCTGCGCCTGTTCAAGGGCGATACGGCGGCGCGAACACTGGGAAGCGGACAGGCCGATAAGCTCGCTAAGCTCCTGATTGGTCAAACGGCCATTGGCCTGCAGCAGGGTAAGAATTTTCAGATCATAGTCGTCGATGTTGTACATAGTGGCCACTAGCGGAACGTAAAAGTGGCTACCAGCCTAACAGTTTTTTGCCTGGCGTGAAGCCTGACCCGACGGCGGCAAACCGGATGCACCAAAACGGGTCAGCATCATGCATTAAGCCACTGGTTTTCTCATGATCTGTGCGTCATCTGGCCAATTTTCGCGCGTTATGCGCCAGGTCAGCGGCGCGATGACCAGCTTTCAGAACGAACTGGAAAATAATATTTCAATATCATTCAATGGATTAGTTTTGGTCTGACGCTCCGCGACGATCCGCTGGCCTGAAAGTTGCTACCGGCGAAAGTGACTTTTTACAGACAGGGGCAGGTCAGAGATGACAACGCAGCAAGAGCATCAGTTAAAGCGCGGGTTAAAAAACCGCCATATCCAGTTGATCGCCCTCGGGGGGGCGGTCGGCACCGGACTGTTTTTAGGTATCGCGCAAACGATCCGTATGGCAGGCCCCTCGGTCCTGCTGGGGTACGCCATCGCCGGGGTTATCGCCTTCTTTATCATGCGTCAGCTTGGCGAAATGGTGGTAGAGGAGCCGGTGGCGGGGTCGTTCAGCCATTTCGCCAACCGCTACTGGGGGCCCTTCGCCGGGTTTATGTCCGGCTGGAATTACTGGGTGTTGTACGTGCTGGTAAGCATGGCGGAGCTGACGGCGGTGGGGATCTATATTCAGTACTGGTGGCCGGAGGTACCCACCTGGCTGTCGGCGGCAATCTTCTTCGTGGCGATCAACGCCATCAACCTCACGCACGTCAAAGTGTATGGCGAGCTGGAGTTCTGGTTCTCGATTGTTAAAGTGGCCGCCATCATCAGCATGATCGCCTTTGGCTGCTATCTGTTATTTAGCGGTCACGGCGGGCCGGCGGCGACGGTGGCCAACCTGTGGCAGGACGGGGGATTTTTCCCTAACGGTATCACGGGCTTAGTGATGGCCATGGCGGTGATCATGTTCTCCTTCGGCGGGCTTGAGCTGGTGGGGATCACCGCGGCGGAAGCCGACGAACCGCATAAAACCATTCCCAAAGCCACCAACCAGGTGATCTACCGTATTCTGCTTTTTTATGTGGGGTCGCTGGCGGTCTTGCTGTCACTCTACCCGTGGCGGAACGTCGTGGAAGGGGGAAGCCCCTTTGTGCTGATCTTTCACGCCATTGACAGCAATATTGTGGCCAACGCCCTCAATCTGGTGGTGCTCACCGCCGCGCTGTCGGTCTACAACAGCTGCGTCTACTGCAACAGCCGGATGCTGTTCGGCCTGGCTCAGCAGGGCAACGCCCCGCGCGCGCTGCTGCGGGTGAACCACCGCGGGATCCCGTTGACCGCCCTGGCGGTGTCCGCCGTCGCCACGGCGCTTTGCGTGGTGATTAACTATGTGATGCCCGGGAAAGCCTTTGCCCTGCTGATGGCCCTGGTGGTGGCCGCCCTGGTCATCAACTGGGCGATGATCTGCATCACTCATCTTAAGTTCCGCCGCGCCATGCAGCGGGCCGGGAAGGTAACGGCTTTCCAGAGTTTCGCCTATCCCCTGACAAACTGGCTGTGTCTGCTGTTTCTCGCCGGGATCCTCGGGGTGATGTATCTGACCCCGGACATCCGCATCTCCGTCTGCCTGATCCCGGTATGGCTGCTGATCCTTGCCGCAGGCTATCTGCTGCGCAGGAAAAGCGCGCCGGAGCCGGTGGCGGCGCTGGAGGAGCGGTAGTCGCCGACGCCCTGCCTGGCGGCAGGGCGATATTGTTTCGACTAAAAAATCACGGGGAAATAGATAATTACGATAAATGACATCTCACGTTATCGGTCTGAAAATTGACAAAAGCGTGGGGCAGACAGCCTGGGGTTCTGGCTGGTCGTTATCCTGTTTATCGCCGGTGGGGAAGGAGAGCCGCCAGCGGGAACGAGGGCCGTGGCGGCGGAAGGGGGGAGATCAACGGCAGGCGCGTCGGCCAGGCCTTCGGTATACCGCAACAGGCTGCCTGTTAATCCACGTTAGTAAAATAATCGCGCGCGGCGGTCTCGACGCGCTTCGCGTCCAGCCCGGTCTTCTCAGTGATCTGCTCGATAAACGGTTTAAATTTTTCGTCCATCACGTTCCCTCCTTCCCAGTGGGCGACGTAGAATTTGCACTGATAGCGATAAAAATGGAGAGTGGTATCTCCTAACGTGTAGTACATGAGCTTCTCCTGTCCGGTATTGCGGTCACCGCGTCCACAGCGTCAGCAACCTTGTTCTCATCACGATCGATCTGTTCTCTATCCTCCTCCCAATTGGCTGAAATTTCCAGCGGTGCTTTAAGCAAAAAGGCAGGATAAAGAAAGGATAATCTGCTGACAGGCAGTGATTATTTCTGCAGTCGGGGTGGCGATCCGGTTACCTGCAGGCTGCGCAGATAACCGGAGTAACGACAGGCTTAGCGCAGCGCGTTGCGCTCGTCGTCGGTCAGGTCGAGGGTCTGCGCCACGCCGCTTTCTGCAGAGCGCGCCGCCGCTTCCAGGACGGCCATCACCGCCAGCGCCTGCACCGGCGGCACCGGATTGCCGATCTTGCCCTTCAGCGCGTCGCGGATCTGCATATAGTACTGGCGCTGATCGCCCGGCGGGGTAGGCTGGGTTTGGGTCTGCAGCGAGGCGTCATAGATAACCAGCCCATCCTCATCCTCGCCCCAGCCGGCGCTTCCCGGTACCACACCCGCCAGCAGCTGGCTCTCCTGCTGGTCGGCCCGCGCTTTGACAACGCTGCCTTTATCGCCATGCACCGTGAAGCGCGAGGAGCCCCCCGCGACCAGCATGCTGCAGTGGAGGATCGCTTTATGCGCCGGGTAGTTTAAGACCACATGCGCCCAGTCGTTGATCTCCGCGCCGTCGCGCAGGGTGGCGATGTTGCCCTGTACCGACTGCGGCAGACCAAACAGCTGCAGCGCCTGATCGATCAGGTGCGGCCCCAGATCGAACCATAAGCCGCTGCCGGGGACGTTCTGCTCGCGCCAGCGGACGCGGACTTCCGGGCGGAACCGGTCGAAATGGGACTCAAAATGTTTCACCGTGCCGATGGCGCCCTGCTCAATAACCTGACGGATACCGAGATAGTCGCTGTCCCAACGGCGGTTATGGAAGACGGAAAGCAGCCGCTGTTTCACCTGCGCCAGGGCGATCAGCTCCCGGGCCTCCTGCATATCAAGGGTAAAGGGTTTGTCCACCACCACATGCTTGCCGGCGTTCAGCGCCAGGCGGGCCAGCGGCGCGTGCGTGGCGTTGGGGGAGGCGATAACCACCAGATCGACATCCGGGTGCTGGACCGCCGCTTCCGGGGAAGCGATCACCGTGACGTCCGGCAGGTCGCGTTTGACTTTCTCTTCATCGCGCGAGGCGACGAAGGCCAGGTTCAGGCCCGGCACCGAACGGATAAGCGGCGCGTGGAAAGTCTTACCGACGAAGCCATAGCCAATCAGGGCGATATTTATCGTGTTGTTACTCATCAGGTTCTCCACGTTGTTAAGCGTCAGCAATATGTACAGAGAGGGCAGGATCATCCCCCAGCTCAGGCCAGGGACGATCGAGGAAAAGATGGTGAATGTCGTTGAGACCGGCCACCAGCCAGGGTTCGCAATGGTTGACTTTGGTATGGTCCGCCACCAGCCAGTGTTCCGCGCTGGCGGCGAGCATGGCGCGTTTTACGTCCGCATCGGCCTCCTGGCTGGCGCTCAGGCCCAGTTCGGCATGCAACGCGCAGGCGCCGAGAATCGCGATATCGGCGCGGTAGCGCGCCACCAGCGACAGCGTGGCGCTGCCGGCGAACAGCCGCTGTTCACTGTCCCACTGGCCGCCAAGCAGGATAAGCTGGATATCGGCGCGGTCGCTGAACAGCTGGGCGATATCCAGCGAAGCGGTGATCACGGTCATGGGGCCTTTCAGCTGGGTAGCGACGGCCAGCAGTGTGCTGCCGGCGTCGAGAAACAGCGTCGAGCCGGAGGGGATGCGCGCGGCGACCTGCTGGCCCAGACGCTGTTTCGTTCCGGGGAGCAGGGCGTTTCTTCCCTGGCGCGTCATTGCCGGGACGTTAAGCGCGATGGCGCCGCCGTGGCTTTTCTGCAGTACCCCCTGGTTTTCCAGCTCACTGAGATCCCGGCGTATGGTATCGGCCGACACCTGCAGCGCATCAACCAGTTCGCTGATGCTCAGCTGACCGGTTTCACTCAGCCGGTCAAGGATGTGTTTTTGTCGCGCGAGCTTATGCATGGCGAGGGACTCCGCAAATTGACGCAATAAACGGCATAATACAGCAAAAAGACGCAAAATAAACCGCAAAAGGTCGCAGTGAAACGCGCAAAACCTGAAGAACTTGATTTCACTACACTTTAACGTTAAATGAGGAAAGCGGGCGCGGCCCGGGGGAAAGCGCTTTTTAATGAAGCGATTAGCCTCTTTCACCGGGCAATCAACAGCGAAAAAGCGCGCTTTCGCGTACCTTATACAGAGCGCGCGCAATGCGACAGGCATGGATTAACGGAGGTTGAGTGGACGCGATTAAAGGCTCGGAGTTGCAGATACCGGACGCGATCTTCGCGTGGGTGCTCGACGGGCAGGGGGGCGTGAAGCCGCTCGCCGATGACGATATTATCGACAAAGAGAAACCCTGCTGGCTGCATCTCAACTATACCCATAGCGACAGCGCCGACTGGCTGGCGGCCACCCCGTTGCTGCCCAATAACGTGCGCGATGCCCTGGCGGGCGAGAGCACCCGACCGCGGGTGACGCGGATCGGCGACGGGGCGTTGATTACCCTGCGCTGCATCAACGGCAGCACCGATGAACGGCCAGACCAGCTGGTGGCGATGCGTCTGTATATGGATGAGCGGCTGATCGTCTCCACTCGTCAGCGCAAAGTGCTGGCGCTGGACGATGTGCTGGGCGACCTGAAGGAGGGCAATGGGCCGACGGATGGCGGCAGCTGGCTGGTGGAAGTCTGCGACGCGCTGACCGATCATGCCAGTGAGTTTATTGAACAACTGCACGACCGAATTATCGACCTCGAAGACGACCTGCTCGATCAGCAGGTGCCGCCGCGCGGTTTTCTCGCGCTACTGCGTAAGCAGCTGATTGTGATGCGCCGGTATATGGCGCCGCAGCGCGATGTTTACGCCCGGCTGGCCAGCGAACGCCTGCCGTGGATGAGCGACGATCAGCGGCGGCGGATACAGGATATCGCCGAGCGGCTGGGGCGTGGGCTGGACGAGATCGACAGCTGCATTGCCCGGACGGCGATCATGAGCGATGAGATCGCCCAGATTATGCAGGAGTCGCTGGCGCGGCGGACCTATACGATGTCGTTGATGGCGATGGTGTTTCTGCCCAGCACCTTTTTAACCGGCCTGTTCGGCGTCAACCTCGGGGGGATCCCAGGTAACAGCTGGCATCTGGGCTTTAGCCTCTTCTGCCTGATGTTAGTCGTTGTCATCGGTGGTGTTGCGTGGTGGTTACATCGCAGTAAATGGTTGTAAAGAATCGCCTTTTGGCGGCGACGATGCCGGGAAAACCCGGCAATGTTTGAGCGAAATCAATAAACCCTCTACCCATTCAGGGCAATATCTCTCTCGCAGGTGAATGCAACGTCAAGCGATGGGCGTTGCGCTCCATATTGTCTTACTTCCTTTTTTGAATTACTGCATAGCACAATTGATTCGTACGACGCCGACTTTGTTGAGTCGGCTTTTTTTTTGCGCTCTCCTGACCAGCTTCTACGCTTACTAAGACACCCGACGGTCTTCAGGCCGTTTACGCCTGCGGGTACGCCCGTATCACTTTCCGGGAGGCCACTATGCATTACGCTTCAGGGCTGACAGCCCAGTCCATCCCCATCTCGCCCGAGCCGAACGATCCGGTTCCTTTACCCGATCCGCGACCGCGCCCGCAGCCGCAGCCCGATCCGCCGCCTGATGAAGAGCCGATTAAATTGTCGCATCAGGCGCGGAGATCTGCGAGGATACGCGCCTGCAGATCGTCTGTCCTTTAATACGAGAATACATTGTGACCGCTTTTTCTACCCTGACTGTTTTACCTGCCGCCCAATTAGCCAACCTTAACGAGCTGGGTTATCTGTCGATGACGCCGGTTCAGGCCGCCGCCCTGCCGGCGATCCTCGCGGGGAAAGATGTGCGCGTGCAGGCAAAAACCGGCAGCGGAAAAACGGCCGCCTTCGGGCTGGGCCTGCTGCAGCATATCGATCCGTCGCGCTTTGAGACCCAGTCGCTGGTGCTGTGTCCGACCCGCGAACTGGCCGATCAGGTTGCCGGCGAGCTGCGCCGTCTGGCGCGCTGCCTGCCGAACATCAAGATTTTGATGCTCTGCGGCGGGCAGCCGTTTGGCGCTCAGCGCGATTCACTGCAGCACGCCCCGCATATTATCGTCGCCACCCCGGGCCGTCTGCTCGATCATCTGCAGAAGGGGACGGTCTCTCTCGACGCGCTGCAGACCCTGGTGATGGATGAAGCGGACCGCATGCTCGATATGGGCTTCAGCGACGCCATCGACGAGGTGATCCGCTTCGCGCCGGCTGACCGGCAGACGCTGCTGTTTTCCGCCACCTGGCCTGCGGCGATCGCGGCGATCAGCGGTCGGGTGCAGCGTCATCCGGAAACGATTGAGATTGACAGCGTCGATGCGTTACCGGCTATCGAACAGCAGTTCTTTGAAGTTTCCCGCCACGGCAAGATTGCGCTGCTCCAGCGTCTGCTCAGCCAGCATCAGCCGGCGTCCTGCGTGGTGTTCTGCAATACCAAGCGCGATTGCCAGGCGGTCTGCGATGCGCTCAACGCCGCCGGGCAGAGCGCATTATCGCTGCACGGTGACCTCGAGCAGCGCGACCGCGATCAAACGCTGGTGCGCTTCGCGAACGGCAGCGTCCGGGTTCTGGTGGCGACCGACGTCGCCGCCCGCGGCCTGGACATCAAATCTCTCGCGCTGGTGGTGAACTTCGAGCTGGCCTGGGATCCGGAGGTGCATGTTCACCGCATCGGCCGCACCGCCCGCGCCGGCGAACAAGGTCTGGCTATCAGCTTCTGCGCGCCGGAAGAGGCGCAGCGCGCCACCATTCTGGCCGACATGCTGCAATTATCCCTTAACTGGCTGCCGGCGCCGACGGGCAACGCTATCACGCCGCTGACGGCGGAGATGGCGACGCTGTGCATCGACGGCGGAAAAAAGGCGAAAATGCGCCCGGGGGATGTGCTGGGAGCGTTGACCGGAGATATGGGGTTTGATGGCGCTGATATCGGCAAAATTACCGTCCACCCGGCCCACGTCTATGTGGCGATCCGCCAGAATATGGCGCAGAAAGCGTATAAGCAGTTACAAAACGGCAAGATCAAAGGCAAAGCCTGTCGCGTACGACTGCTGAAGTAAGGGCAGAATAGCGCGTCTCAGGCGGCGGCCTGAGACGCTTTCGGGTTACTTCACTTCCACTACGTTCAGACGCAGCTCATCTAACCGGGTGTCCTCTTCCTCCGGCTGCCAGCCGGCAGGCTGCAGGGGAATCTCTTCCCGATCAAACGCCAGATCGCCGCCGTCCACCACCTCAGAACCGTGGGTGATGCCTTTAAAATCAAACAGATTAACGTCGCTCAGGTGCGAAGGCACCACGTTCTGCATCGCGCTAAACATGGTTTCAATGCGTCCCGGATAACGCTTATCCCAGTCGCGAAGCATATCGGCGATCACCTGGCGCTGCAGGTTAGGCTGCGACCCGCACAGGTTGCACGGAATAATCGGGAAGCCCTTGGCCTGGGAGAAACGCTCGATGTCTTTTTCACGACAGTAGGCCAGCGGGCGGATGACGATGTGTTTGCCGTCATCGCTCATCAGCTTCGGCGGCATCCCTTTCATTTTGCCGCCGTAGAACATATTCAGGAACAGCGTCTGCAGGATGTCGTCGCGATGATGGCCGAGGGCAATCTTGGTGGCGCCGAGTTCGCTGGCGGTACGGTAGAGAATGCCGCGACGCAGGCGAGAGCAGAGCGAGCAGGTGGTTTTCCCTTCCGGGATCTTCTCTTTGACGATGCCGTAGGTATTCTCTTCGACAATCTTGTATTCAACGCCCAGCTGCTCAAGATACGCCGGCAGAATATGCTCCGGGAACCCGGGCTGTTTCTGGTCGAGGTTCACCGCCACCAGCGAGAAGGAGATGGGCGCGCTTTTCTGCAGGTTACGCAGGATCTCCAGCATGGTATAGCTGTCCTTGCCGCCTGACAGACAAACCATAATGCGGTCGCCTTCTTCAATCATATTGAAGTCGGCGATCGCCTCACCGACGTTGCGGCGCAGACGTTTCTGCAGCTTATCGATGTTGTATTTCTCTTTCTTTGTAAGTTATTGATTTTCTTGCATTGTTAACATTCTCAAAATCTTAAAGGGGCATATAGGGGGCAAAACGTGTTAAAGCCCAAGCCGGGAATTCAACATAGAAACCTGGTCGCCGTTCATTTCTTCTATCCATGTACTATAAACGTCGTACACCATTTGCGCGTTTTCATGCCCCATCTGATTGGCTATAAAAGACGGGTTTGCGCCAGCCGTCAGGAGCCAGCAGGCAAAAGTATGCCGCGTATGGTACGGATTCCTGCGGCGAATGCCAGCGCGTTTTACTGCAGCTTCCCATCTGCTGCCTATGCTGCTGTGCGAGTAGCAGGGTTTTTGCTCGCCTTTCCGTCTCCGCGGCATGAAAACAAATCGCAAATTCTGTTCCTCGCTTGAGCCGTATTCCCTGTGGTGAAACGTGATAGTGGATGCCGGATGTCCAGCTGTCAGTTCATGCTGCGCTTTCAGCGCGTCCAGGGCAGGTCCGAGCAATTGTATCGTCCGGTTTCCTGCTGCTAATACCATACCGAGGCCTTTTGCTGAGGCGCTGGTGAGAGGTAACTCGCCGGAGATGTGCCGGGCGTGAGAAACCGTAAAAGCACCTGGGAAGCAATAAAATACCCGGCAATCAGTGCCGGGTTTTGGGGCTCACATAAGATTGGAAATCTGGCTGTAAGAGAGGTGTTTACTTTACTTGGCCCTAAATGATAAGTCGAAACTCCTCATTTTTTAATGGAATATAGGTGAATGGAAGCGTTATAGGGAAGGAGTAGCCCCGCGGAAGAATGGCGATGCCTCAATCCCCCGCAGAACGCAAAGCGCGCAGCTAACCCGGCTGTGATATATAATCCCCTCCATACCCGCGGGGATGTAGAAGTGGAGCCGCATCCTCCGGCGTTGCATGAAAAAGGCGTATTAGGGATCTATAGACATAAGGAAAACAACAATTGGTATCGGTTATGAAAAAAACATTACTTCTGGTTTGCGCTGTTCTTATATCAAACTTGGCACTTGCTGCAGGAAATAAAGAAGAAGTGGTGCCTGTGCGGATAAGTTGCCCTAATCCTTATTATCCAGTTTCTGCCATGGCTAATCGGATTAGTGGCACTGTAAATTACGCTGCCTCAGTAAATGAAAAAGGGGAAGTAACTTCTGTTGAGACAACTGGTGCTGAGATCTTTTTTAGAGAAACAAGATCAGCAATGAGAAAATGCAAGTATGAGCCCGGAAAGCCAGGCATTGCGCGTGGAACAATAAGATTTCGTCCATCTCAACCGTAAATACTGCTAGCCTACCTGGATTTTGTGTACTGAGAGATCTAGCAGCCTGATGCTCTTGCAATGGGAGTCGAGCCAAGTGATGTTATGTTGGCAAGCTCTAGAGATTTACCTGGCAAAATCACTGGTTAAGGGGAGCAGGTTAGTCATGGTTGGCTGAAAAAAAAATGGAGACGAGTTAGGCTCTCCTGTTCCCAGTGTGATTGCTGAAAAATTTCGTGGCTGTGAGTTTTCGAACTTTCATTCATTCGGAGAGCTTTCAGGAAGGCGGTTTCTGATACCACTGAGCTAACTGAGCGGTTTGACAAGCTAGCTTAGGGGGTATCAAGTTAGAAACATGGTCGTTCATTCGTAAAATGAGCATGTCGGGGGAAGGCTTAAACATGAATTAGAACACGCAAAAGCTATTAAAATACCGGTGATGCGTATGGTATTGAGAACTGGCGAGTTATGATGCACAAAAAGCCATGTCGAAGTTCACTAAGCAATGGTGGTTAATGATGGACAATAAAAAAAGCATTTCTGATTACACCGAATCTGAGTTTTTAGCTTTTGTGAAAAAGATATTTAATCCGGATAATACAACCGAAGATGAAGATGTGCAAAATGTTTTAGAGTTTGAACGTATCACTGAACACCCTGATGGTGCTGATGTAATTTTCTATCCTCCAAAGGGCCGAGAGGATAGTCCGGAAAGGGTTGTTAAGGAAGTGAAAGAATGGCGGGCCAGGAATGGCAAGCCTGGTTTCAAAGAGTAGCTGATCGGTACAGTTGCGTTATCTTACCTATCTTAACGTGATAATAGATGACTTCTGATTGAAACTCGCGCCGGCGGTTTTTTATTACGTTGAATTTATTATCGATGAAAGTAGTTCACAATTTTGATTTTTTATCAACCAGCCCTAAAGATGCCGTCGGAGCCTGAGCAACTTCCTTAACTTATGCGCTTTGAGGGCATTCCCGATGCAAAAGGCAATCAGAACACCAAGGTCTGCTTTCAGCATAGTGCGGGTATTATCAGGTTATTGGATTTTAATAGCCTCAATCAATTACGCCCCCTGATTCCTAACGTTGTCCACCGCTCGGAAAACGGGGTGCCATGTGAAATGATCAGCAGGTACCGCACCATCTGCAATTATCTCATTCACCTCTTTTCCTCGAATAGCCTGCCTCATCCATTCCCGGGTGGATTCAGGTGCCAGGACCAGCGGCCGGCGGTGTGGGGGGCTGGCTGTATGTAAATACAAAATAAATTCAGTTGGTTGGGGAGCACAACTTATTGATGTTGTACATTTTTGCTGATTTCTTGATTTTGCAGCATGTAATAGTGGCTCAATTCATAGTGTGGCATCAGAAGAGCACGCGTTCTGCCAGCCGCTGGACAACGTGGCGCTGTCGCGTAGCAATTAATGAGGTCTGACAGACAACCGTGGCGTGTATGGTACGGATTCAGGGGCGGAATGTCAGCATCTTTCCGGCACTTTCCGCTGCGGGCAGGGGCAGAAGTAAAAATAAAAAGCCCGCCGGGCGGCGGGCTGAGGCGTTAGCGAACGACCAGCACCGAGCACTCGGCGTGGCGGACCACCGCGGCGGCGTTGGAGCCCAGCAGATAGGTGGTAATATCCGGCCGGTGCGAAGCGATGATCACCAGGTCGGCGGGTAGCGACCTGGCGAGGGCCAGGATCTTATCCTTTGGCGACCCTTCGGCAACGTGAAAATGTTTCCGATCTTCCGGGATAGAGAACTGCTTCGCGAGCTCTTTAAGCTGCGTTTCCGTCCCTTCGCGCAGCTCATCCATACCAGGCAGTTCGGCGGTATAGGCCATTCCCAGTGAGGCATAATAAGGCAGGGAAGGGATAACGGAGAGGAAATGGACCTCAGCGTCGTCAATCCGCGCTTCCGATTCAACGTGACTGATAATGCGTTCAGTAAATTCTTTATCAGAGATATCGATGGGGACAAGAATCATTCTGCTCATAAAACCTCCTGTTTAAGTATCCCCTCATATTGTACGGCATTATGGCACGTTTTGTATCATGACCGCAGTCACACTTTGACATTAACGTGGCTTGCGTTCGGGGAATTTTCCCTTTATCACGCCGTCATAAAATCGGCCTTTTGACACCACCTGTAAAAAGTCACGAAAAATACGCGGTGGAACCCCGGTATATTGCAACGGCGGCTGGTGATAAAAACAGATTTCCAGCGTGGCGGAGGCGTCATCATAGGCGACAGAGATAATTCGGGAAGATTTTACCGGGTGATGATGCATGATGGACGTCCTCGGGCAGGCACTGACTGAGCACGACTATATCACTAAACGGACGGCTATTTTAAGCTGTGGGATATATTGTTTTGTTTTAGCTGCTGCGATGCAAAGAGAGAGAAAGCCCGCCGGAACCGGCGGGCTGGCGCATCAGAACTGGTAAACCAGGCCCAGCGCGACGATGTTGTCGGTAGAAATACCGTTGTCTTTGTAGAAGCTGTCGTTGTCATCCAGCAGGTTGATTTTGTAATCAACGTAGGTGGACATATTACGGTTGAAGTAATAGGTGGCGCCGACGTCCATATATTTGACCAGATCTTTATCGGCGTAGCTGCCGGTATTATAGAGATCTTTGCCTTTGGACTGCAGGTAGGAGATAGCCGGACGCAGACCGAAGTCGAACTGATACTGAGCAGTGACTTCGAAGTTTTGCGTCTTGTTGGCCACGCCGTCATTGCCGTACGGGGTCATGTTGCGGGTTTCAGAGTACATGGTCGCCAGGTAGATATCGTTGGCGTCGTACTTCAGACCGGCAGTCCAGGCTTCGGCTTTATCGCCGCGGGCGTTGGTCTGGGTCATCTGGTCGTTGGTACGGTCAGAAGAGGTATAGGCCGCAGCCGCGCTGATGCCCATGCCGAAGTTATAGGAGGTGGAGAGACCGAAACCGTCGCCGTTGTCAAAGCGAACATCGCTGTCGCTGCTGCGGTTGTTGGTGCCGACGTTGATATCCTGGGCGTTCTGGCCTTCGTTTTTACCCTGATACTGCAGGGCGAAGTTCAGACCATCCACCAGACCGAAGAAATCGCTGTTGCGGTAGGTCGCGACGCCGTTGGCGCGGCCTGCCATAAAGTTATCCGCATAGGTGTAAGAGTCGCCGCCGAACTCCGGCAGCATATCGGTCCAGCCTTCGACGTCGTACAGCACGCCGTAGTTACGACCATAGTCGAAAGAACCGTAATCGCCCACTTTGATACCGGCGAAGGCCAGACGGGTCCACGCCTGATCGCCGGCGCTTTCGGTATTGTTGGCCTGAACGTTGTATTCCCACTGGCCGTAACCGGTGAGCATATCGTTGATCTGGGTTTCGCCTTTAAAGCCAAAGCGAACGTAAGTTTGGTCGCCGTCTTTTTTCGAGTCGCTGGAGAAATAGTGCAGACCGTCTACCTTGCCATAGACATCTAATTTATTTCCGTCTTTATTATAAATTTCCGCCGCGTGCGCAGCGCCAGCGGCTAATAAAGCCGGAATAACGAGGGCCAGTACTTTTCTTTTCATGAAGAAATTCCTTTAACTGTTTTTATGTTCTAGCTTCCGGGAAGGAAGTGAACTCATGCTAAAGGAGCGGTCTGAGATATGGTAAGACTCAATTGTTACGATATAAGTAAAATCTAAATAAAATACGTCTGAAGTAATGGTGATAATTATGGTGAATATATCTACAAATAATATACAAAATAAAAATTATACATATTCAGTTTGATCGCGTATTATTCGCGCGTTATATGCCTTTATTGTCATGCCAAGCATTTTTATTTGCCGTCTCATTCTGCGGAATGATTTTGTTTATCGGTAAAACGACAAGCCCGAACTTTATGTTCGGGCTTTTTTTATGACTGCGGGAGGAAAAATAACCTTAGCTCTCGCTCGGTGATTTCTCCGCTTTGCCCGCCAGTTGGGCGAGGAAGTCGTAGCGCTTCTGCAGGTCGGCGGCCGCGTCTTTCCATAGTTGCTCCGCCACTTCCGGCTGCTGCGCATTCAGGCGACGGAAGCGTTGCTCATTGAGCAGCGTCTCAGTCAGGGCGTCTGACGGTGGGCGGGAGTCCAGCGCCAGCGGGATCTTACCTTCTTCCGCCCGACGCGGGTCGAAGCGGTAGAGCGGCCAGAAGCCGGTAGCGGTCAGCTGACGCATCTGATCGTGGCTGAGCGCCAGATCGTAGCCATGCTCTTCGCAAGGACTGTAGGCGATGATCAGCGACGGCCCCGGATAGGCTTCCGCTTCCTGAATCGCTTTCACCGTCTGGTTCAGCTGCGCGCCCAGCGAAATCTGCGCCACATAGACATGACCGTACATCATCATGCTGACGCCAAGATCTTTGCGCGCCTTGCGTTTACCGTGCTCGCCAAACTTAGTGACCGCTCCCAGCGGGGTGGCTTTTGACGCCTGGCCGCCGGTGTTGGAGTAACACTGGGTATCCAGCACCAGAATGTTGACATTTTCCGTCAGGCTCAGCACATGGTCCAGACCGCCGAAGCCGATATCGTAGGCCCAGCCGTCGCCGCCGATCAGCCAGACGGATTTCTCCACCAGCGCGTCGGCATCGGTCAGCAGCTCTTCAGCGCCTTGCACGCCGGCCAGCACCTGACGCAGGGCCGCCACCTGTTCGCGGCGCGCTTCCGGCGTCGCTTCGGCATGCAGCGCCGCGTTCAGCTCTGTCGGCAGCTGGTCGGCGAATTCGCTCAGCAGGCGCATCACGCGCTGGCGATGCTGGTCGACGGTTAAGCGGAAGCCGAGCCCGAATTCAGCGTTATCCTCAAACAGCGAGTTGGCCCACGCCGGGCCGCGGCCGTTGGCGTCGGTCGTGTACGGGGTCGAGGGCAGGTTGCCGCCGTAAATGGATGAGCAGCCGGTGGCATTGGCAATCAGCATCCGGTCGCCATACAGCTGGGTCAGCAGTTTGATATACGGTGTTTCGCCACAGCCCGAGCAGGCGCCGGAGTATTCAAACAGCGGGCTGATCAGCTGCGAAGTGCGGATATCAATCCGCTCCAGTTTGCTACGGTCGATTTCCGGCAGGTTGAGGAAGTAATCGTAATTCACTTTCTCCTCTTCCACATGCTCCAGGCGCGACATCATATTGATGGCCTTGATCTCCGGGTTCTGGCGATCTTTTGCCGGGCACACTTCCACGCACAGGTTGCAGCCGGTGCAGTCTTCCGGGGCGACCTGCAGAACGTATTTCTGCCCACGCATATCGCGGGATTTAACGTCCAGTGAGTGCAGACTGGCAGGGGCGTTCTCCATGTCCTCGGGCGCGACCACTTTGGCGCGGATTGCCGAGTGCGGGCAGGCGGCAACGCAGTGGTTACACTGGGTGCAAAGCGCTTCCTTCCAGATCGGGATCTCTTCGGCGATGTTGCGTTTCTCCCAGCGGGTGGTGCCCATGGGCCAGGTGCCGTCCGGCGGCAGGGCGGAGACCGGCAGCGCATCGCCGAGGCCGGCCAGCATGGCGGCGGTGACCGTTTTGACGAAATCCGGCGCGGCGTCGGAGACCACCGGCGGGCGGTTCGGACTGCTGGCATTCACCGGCTGCAGCGGCACTTCCGCCAGGGACTCGCGGGCCAGGGCCAGCGCCTGCCAGTTACGTTCCACCAGCTCCTGACCTTTGCTGCTGTAGCTTTTGGCGATGGCCGCCTGCAGTTCCGCCAGCGCGCTGTCGCCAGGCAGGATGTGAGTCAGATGGAAGAAGGCCATCTGCATCACGGTATTAATGCGCGCCCCGAGGCTGCATTCGCGGGCGATCTTCGCCGCGTTGACCACGTAAAAACGCGCTTTTTTCTGATTCAGGGTGGCCTGCACTTCCTGCGGCAGGCGGGACCAGACTTCATCGGCGCTGTACGGCGTGTTGAGCAGGAAAATGCCGCCGGGCTTCAGCCGCTCGGCCATCTGGTATTTATCGATAAACTGCAGCTGGTGGCAGCCAACGAAATCGGCCTGCGAAATCAGATACGAAGAACGAATCGGCTTTTCGCTGACCCGCAGATGGGAGACGGTCAGGCCGCCCGCCTTCTTCGAGTCATAGACAAAGTACCCCTGGGAGAACCACGGGGTGGAGTTGCCGATGATTTTGATATTGTTTTTGGTGGCCGACACGCTGCCGTCGCTGCCGAGGCCGTAGAACAGCGCTTCGAGCTTGGCCTCTGCCGGCAGGGTATTTTCGCCCAGCGGTAGCGACAGGTTGGTCACGTCGTCATAGATGCCGACGGTAAAGCGCGGCTTCGGCTGGGCGGCCTGCAGCTCATGGAATATCGCCAGCACGCATTCCGGACCGAACTCCTTGGAAGAGAGACCGTAGCGGCCGCCGATGGTCCGCGGCAGCGTCTCGCGCTCGCCGCGGTTAAAGGCTTCCGCCAGGGCGGTCATCACGTCGAGATACAGCGGCTCCGCGTGCGCGCCAGGTTCTTTGGTGCGATCCAGCACCGCC
Organism: Klebsiella sp. C360; assembly: GCF_048822415.1. Lineage (NCBI taxonomy): Bacteria > Pseudomonadati > Pseudomonadota > Gammaproteobacteria > Enterobacterales > Enterobacteriaceae > Klebsiella > Klebsiella sp. C360. The sequence goes on along the minus strand of NZ_JBMEZZ010000001.1, from coordinate 67,160 downwards.
ACCGCCCGGGCGCTCTCCGGCAGCGCTGCCAGCAGGTGGGCGGCGGAGAACGGACGATAGAGGCGGACCTTCAGCACGCCGACTTTCTCGCCGCGGCTCAGCAGTTCATCGACCACCTCTTCGCAGGTGCCGATGGCCGAGCCCATAATGACGATGACGCGCTCCGCCTGCGGATGGCCGTAAAACTCAAACGGTTTGTACTGGCGGCCGGTGGCGGCGGCGAAGTCATCCATCGCTTTCTCGACATGATCATAAACCCCGTCGTACCACGGGTTGGTGGCCTCCCGCGACTGGAAGTAGGTGTCAGGGTTGGCCGAGGTCCCGCGGATCACCGGGTGTTCCGGATTGAGTGCGCGCTGGCGATGCTCAGCGATTTTTTCCTGCGGCAGCAGGGCGCGAATCGTGTCATCCGCCAGCGGGGCGATTTTGTTGATTTCGTGCGAGGTGCGGAAACCATCAAAGAAATGAATAAACGGCACCCGGCTTTGCAGAGTGGCGATATGCGAGATCAGCGCGAAATCCTGCGCTTCCTGAACGCTGCTGGCGCACAGCATGGCGCACCCGGTCTGGCGGACCGCCATCACATCGGAATGGTCGCCGAAAATCGACAGCGCGTGGGTGGCGACAGTGCGGGCGGCGACGTGCAGGACAAACGGCATCAGCTGGCCGGCCAGTTTGTACAGCGTGGGGATCATCAGCAGCAGGCCCTGCGATGAGGTAAAGGAGGTGGAGAGGGCGCCGGTCTGCAGCGCGCCATGTACGGCGCCAATGGCGCCTGCCTCCGACTGCATTTCGACCACGCGGGGCACATCGCCCCAGACGTTTTTCAGCCCATTGCCGGCCCAGGCGTCGGCCTGTTCCGCCATCGTTGAACTGGGCGTGATCGGGTAGATGGCGATAACTTCACTGGTGCGAAACGCGACGGAAGCGACCGCGCCATTACCATCAATAGTAATCATAGGAAGACACCCTTACATTGCGCAAAAGAATGGACGCGTAAAACCGCGACGCGCCCTGTAATTATATAAGAGGTAGTTTAGCAAACCGTTGATGCCGCCATTTTTGCATTTGTGTCCTCAATGCGGCGGCCACCCGTGACCAGATCAATATTTTGCGCGGTTCGCGGAGAAAGTGGCTTTCCAGGGCGTGAAGGCTAGCGATTGTCCGGTGGCGAACCCGGGGGAGATCAACCTTTAGGCAGAAATTTGCTAGAAAATGTTAATGAGACGCATAAATACGTACTTCCCCTCTCGACGCCGCGCGCCACGCTGCCTATTATTCTTGGGTTTGCTTTTTAAGACGTTTCCGAGGGGAGAGAAAATGCGAGCTGCGATATTAGTGGGATGTGCGGCGCTGTTGCTGTCGGCGTGCAGTAGTGAACCCGTTCAGCAGGCCACGGCGGCGCACGTCACGCCAGGAATGCGGGCGGCGATGAGCGACGCCGGCCAGGCCAACTGCGCCATGATAGGCGGCTCGTTATCGGTGGCTCGTCAGCTCGATGGTTCGGCGATCGGCATGTGCGCGTTGCCGAACGGTAAACGCTGCAGCGAGCAGGCGCTGGCGGGCGGAAGCTGCGGCTATTAATGGCAGCCCCGCAGCGGGTTCACCACGCCGGCTAGTGCATCAGGTCGGCGAGTTTATAGACCAGCGTCTGGTCGGCGGTCGCCAGCGTCAACTGGTTTTCCGTCAGATCGACCTGCGCGCCCTCGCGCAGCATCTTACCAATGGTCGCGTCAAGGGTATTGAGCTGGGCATCGTGGCACAGCATCCGGGTCATCGCCAGCGATTTAACCTTCAGCTCGCCGTCCGACACCTTACCTTCCCCGCTGAAGCCGTTGCACATATTGCCCGAAACATACATATTGCCCGTAATAGCCATCTTCTCGCCGAAGCTCAACTCCAGCGGCCGGTCGCCCGCGTTCACCGCCTGGCCGTTGACGCTGGTCAACACGAAACGATGATGCTGTAGCTGTTCCGCGCCGGTGGACACCTTACTGTTATAGACACAGCCGGACAGCAGCAACCCTGCCGCCAGTAATGCCGCAAATTTGTTCATTTTTACTCCAAAACATTCACATTACTAATAAAACAAAGCCAGTGTAACGGTATCGCAGCGGGGATCTGTGGGGATTATCTGAATGTGCTCCCCCGGGGAGAGGAGCACAAAAGGGAAAGGAATCAGACGATAGCGTTCGGGCAGGTTTCACCGTTGGCGACCTGCTGCAGATTGCCCAGGGTGGTCTCCGAAATGCTGATCAGCGCCTCGGCGGTGAGGAACGCCTGATGGCCGGTAAACAGCACGTTGTGGCAGGCGGAGAGGCGACGGAAGACGTCGTCCTGGATCACGTCGTTGGATTTGTCTTCGAAGAACAGATCGCGTTCGTTCTCATAAACGTCCAGCCCCAGCGCGCCGATTTTCTGGTGCTTCAGGGCATCGATGGCCGCCTGGGAATCGATCAGCGCGCCGCGGCTGGTGTTAATCACCATCACCCCGTCCTTCATCTGATCGAAGGCCTCGCGATTGAGCAGATGGTAGTTTTCGTCGGTGAGCGGGCAGTGCAGGGAGATCACGTCCGACTCCTTGTACAGCGTGGCCAGGTCAACATATTCCACCCCCAGCTCCAGCGCGGCGGCGCTTGGGTACGGGTCAAAAGCCAGCAGACGCATGCCGAAGCCTTTAAGGATCCGTAGCATCGCCACGCCAATTTTCCCGGTGCCGATCACCCCGGCGGTTTTGCCGTACATGGTGAAACCGGTGAGGCCTTCGAGGGAGAAATTGGCATCACGGGTACGCTGGTAGGCGCGGTGGATGCGGCGGTTAAGCGACATCATCATGCCGATCGCATGTTCAGCGACCGCTTCCGGTGAGTAGGCCGGGACGCGCACGACGCGCAGGCCAAGCGCTTTCGCCGCCTCGAGGTCGACGTTGTTAAACCCGGCGCAGCGCAGGGCGATATACTTCACGCCGTGAGCCTTCAGCTCCTCCAGCACCGGACGGCTGCCGTCGTCATTGACGAAGATGCATACCGCTTCGCAACCGTGGGCGGTTTTGGCGGTTTTCTCTGTCAGCAGGAAGTCGAAGAATTCCAGTTCAAAGCCGTAGGTATCATTAACGTGCTGCAGGTACTTTTTATCGTACTGCTTCGTACTGTAAACCGCGATTTTCATAAGACTTTTCTCCAGTGATTATAACGTCACGGTAGTATATTTAAAATAATCGTACAATTATTAAAAAATAGTTTAAATAGCAGGTGCTTATCCTAATTCTAGAGCATATCGCGGATTTGCGGAATCTCTTTGAAAGACAAAGTTTTTTCACCACAAACTCAGGCTTAAAGCACCGGGGGAGAGTAGCAGAAACGGCCACAGCAGACCGGAGGTGACGTTAGCCAGCTGAAACGACCACAGCGGCAGGCCGCTGGCGCCGCTGACCAGGGGCAGGGTGGCGCGCAGGGGAGAGAGGAAGCGACTGAAAAAGACCGCCCACAGCCCGCGGCGCTGAAAAAAGAGTCGACTGCGGGCCAGCCGCTCGGCGGTCAGCCAGCGCAACTGCGTGAGGCGGTGACGATAGCGAACGCCTAACCACCACGAGAGCCAGAATCCGCCGATGGCGCCGAGGCTGGCGCTGGACCACATTAACAGGAAATGACCGAGGCTGGCGGAAGCGAATGTCCCCAGCAGCAGCAGGCCGGAGGTGCCCGGGATCGCCAGCGACACCAGCGCGCAGGATTTAGTGAAAGTGAGCAGGAAAACCATCAGTAATACCAATGGATAGTGGCCCTGTGCGCTCTCAATGAGCGAGATAATTAACGACACTGTCTCTCCCGCAAGCAAAACCGAACTGGCTGGAGTGTGGCAGGTAGCGCTTAAACAAAAGCTAAATAGTGACGAGCGATCGCCGCGCCGCGATACCGGCTGGCAACTATGCTTTAACAGGTCGCAAACTTTCACTCACTGGTCGAACGTGTCACAATGGGCGCCTTTCGGCTTTTACTTATGTTGAATCAGGATATTAACTGCCCATGAAGGGTAAATATAAAGCCGCCATCGCGCTGGTGTTAGCGCTGGTGTTACTGCCGCTAACCCTGCTGTTGACGCTGACCCACTGGGTGCCGACGCTGGCGGGCATCTGGCTGCCCGTGGGGACTCATATCGCTTTGCAGGAGAGCCCGCGTCTTACGCGCTCCGCCCTGCTGATCCCCGATCTGCGCTATCTGGTGGGCGACTGTGAACTCGCCCGGGTGACCGATGCCCGTCTCTCGCGCCCCAGCCGCTGGCGGCTGCATATTGGCCAGCTGGAGATCAACAGCGCCTGCCTGAGCAAACTGCCGGCCAGCGATCCCGCGCCGGGGGCGCCGCGCACCCTCGCCGAATGGCAATCAATGCTGCCCTACAGCTGGTTAACCATTGAGAACCTGCGGCTGTCGCCGTGGGAAAAATGGCAGGGGCGGCTGGTGATGTCCTTGACGCCTGCGCAGCAGGATATCGGCTTCGCCGGGAACGATTTGAGCCTGCAGGCGCGCCTGCGCGGTCAGGCGCTCACTGTCAGCCAGTTCAGCGCCCGGCTGACTGACGATCAGCCGCCGGTGAAGCTGGTGGGGACCTTCCATCTGCCGCTGGTGCCGGATGGCCTGCCGGTCGATGGCCAGATGCAGGGTACCTTCGAATTTCCGCAGACCGCAGAATGGATCGATGCCGAGCTGGCGTGGCAGCATAATCGCGGCCAGCTGCTGGTCACCCCGCGCGGCGAGGTGGAGCCCATTCTCGACCTGCCGTGGGAGATCACCCCGGAACGGATCACCATCAGCGACGGCCGCTGGCGCACCCGCTACGAGGCGTATCCGCTGAGCGGCCGCGTGGCGCTGTCGGTCGGTAACTGGCAGCAGGGCACGGAACAGATGATCGTCAGCGGCCGCTTAAACGTGCTCACCGAGGGGCATGCCGGCAAAGGCAACGCGGTGCTGAATATCGGTCCGGGCAAGTTAAGCATGGATAACAGCGACCTGCCGCTGCGGCTCACCGGCGAGGCCAAGCTGGGGGAGATGATCTTTTACGCCGCGCTGCCGGCCCAGCTCAGCGGGTCGCTGGTCAGCCCGCAGCTGGCGTTTCACCCCGGGGCGCTACTGCGTTCGCGCGGGCGGGTGATCGACGCGCTGAACATTGACGAAATCCGCTGGCCGCTGGCCGGGGTGAAGGTCACCCAGCAGGGCGTCGATGGCCGCCTGCAGGCGATCCTCCGCGCCCATGAGCAGCAGATGGGCGACTTTACGTTGCACCTGGACGGCCTGGCGAACGATTTTCTGCCCGACAGCGGCCGCTGGCAGTGGCGCTACTGGGGCGAGGGGCATTTCACGCCAATGCAGGCGCGCTGGGATGTGAAGGGCAGCGGTGAGTGGCGGGACAATGCCATTACGCTGAGCAGCCTCTCCACTGGCTTCGATAAGCTCGAGTACGGCACGATGCGGGTCAGCACGCCGCGTCTGACCCTCGAGCAGCCGATTCGCTGGCTGCGCGACGCTGAGCATCCGCGGCTGACCGGCGCGCTGTCGCTGGATGCGGCAAAAACCACCTTCTCCGGCGGCAGCTATCTCCCGGCGTCGACGCTGAAATTCGCTGTCGACGGCCGGGATCCGACGTGGTTCCAGTTCACCGGCGCGCTGCACGCCGATACCATTGGCCCGGTGCGGTTGACCGGGCGCTGGGATGGCGAACGGCTGCGCGGCCAAGCCTGGTGGCCAAAACAGTCGCTGACGGTATTCCAGCCGCTGGTGCCGCCGGACTGGAAGATGAACCTGCGCGAAGGCAGTCTCTATGCGCAGGTGGCCTTCTCGGCAGCAGCCGGGCAGGGATTTGAGGCGGGCGGTCATGGCGTCCTGAAGGGCGGCAGCGCCTGGATGCCGGATAACCAGATCAATGGCGTCGACTTCGTTCTGCCGTTCCGCTTCAGCGATGGCCACTGGCAGCTGGGCACCCGCCGTCCGGTCTCCCTGCGCATTGGCGAAATCGTCAACCAGGTCACCGCGCGCAACCTGACGGCGGACCTGCAGGGCACCTGGCCATGGAGCGAGGCCAATCCGCTGCAGCTTAGCGACGTCAGCGTCGACCTGTTAGGCGGCAAGCTGACCCTGCTGCAGCTGCGCATGCCGCAGCGCGACCCGGCGCTGATCCGTCTGCAGCACATCTCCAGCAGCGAACTGACCAGCGCGGTCAAGGTGAAGCAGTTCGCCATGTCCGGGGCGGTGAGCGGCGCGCTGCCGCTGTGGCTGGAGAATAATCAATGGATTATCCACGACGGCTGGTTGCGCAATGACGGACCGATGACGCTGCGGCTCGATAAAGACACCGCCGATGCGCTGGTGGCGGACAACGTCTCCGCCGGGGCGGCGATCAACTGGCTGCGCTATATGGAGATCTCCCGTTCATCGACGCAGATTAACCTCAACAATCTGGGCGTGCTGACGCTTAAGGCCGCCATCAACGGCACCAGCCGGGTGGACGGGAAAAGCAGTACCGTGCATTTAAACTACGCTCATGAGGAGAATATTTTCGATCTGTGGCGCAGTTTACGCTTCGGCGACAATTTACAGGCGTGGCTTGAGCAAAATGCCACGCTGCCCGTGCGGCGCTGTACGGACGGTAAGACATGTAAGGAACCTAAATGAAGAAGCTGTTACTGGCCATAGTGGCGTCGATGCTGCTCGCCGGCTGTACGCCGCGTATCGAAATTGCGGCGTCGAAAGAGCCCATCACCATCAATATGAATGTCAAAATTGAGCATGAGATCCATATCAAGGTCGATAAGGATGTGGAAAACCTGCTGAAATCCCGCAGCGATTTGTTCTGAGGCGACGATGAGAAAACGACTGTTAACCGCGGCGCTGGCGCTGACTCTGCTCAGCGCGCCCGCGCTGGCGTTGACCCTGAACGAAGCGCGCCAGCAGGGGCGGGTGGGGGAGACGCTGAACGGCTATCTGGCGCCGCTGCGTCAGGATAAAGAGACGCTGGCGCTGGTGAAGCAGATTAACGCCGCGCGCAGTGAAAGCTACCAGCAGCTGGCGGATGACAACAATCTGCCGGTGGATGAGGTAGCGAAAATGGCCGGACAGAAGCTGGTGGCCCGCGCTCAGCCCGGCGAGTACGTTCAGGGGCTGAACGGCCAATGGCTGCGCAAATAGTTAGCGGCAGCGCTTACGGTATTCGCCCGGCGAGACGCCGAAGCGCTGCTTAAAGGCGGTGGAGAAATGGCTGTGGTCGCTGAAGCCCCAGCGGTAGCCGATCCCCGCCAGCTTTTCGTCGTCATGGACGTTCTGTAACGCCCGGGCGCACAGATCCAGCCGCCGGTTCTTAATATACTGCGCCACTACCAGCCCTTTGTCGGCAAACAGCCGGTAGAGGCTGCGCACCGACATTCCCGTCTCGCTGGCCAGCCACTCCGGCCGCAGGTGTTCCGACTGAATGGACGCGTCGATTAACGCAATGATCTTCTGAAACTGCTGGTCCCGCCGGGACGGGGTCGGCTCGCGCTGGCGCAGCACCGGGCGCAACAGGCAGGCGATCGCGTCCAGCGCCGCCTCACTCTCGCTGGCGGAGAGCGTCGTGCCGCCCATACTCTCCAGCAGCAGGCGCTGACTGAGCTGCACCATCGGCAGAGACTTGTCCAGCCGGCAGGCGGTAGCGATCTCGCCCGTCGGCGCCACCCGCTGGCGCGGCAGCAACAGCGAAGCCTGACGCGAGGTCTGCTGCCAGACGATAGAGCACGGGCGGGCGGCGTCGATCAGCGTGATATCCCCCGCCGCCAGGGTCACCTGGCGATCGTCCTGTTCGATCACCGCTTCGCCGGCGAGCTGAAACACGGTATAGAACCAGGCGTCGTTATCGCGTTTGATCTCATTGCGCGTGCGGTAGAGATTGACGCCGGCGGCGGTGACCGTGCTGACCTTGAGACTGCCGGCGTAGCGGGCGTCAATGTCGCCGTGAAAGCGTCCCTCCAGCGGCCGGGCGGCGAAATGGCCGCAGACCTGATTGATCGTCGCCAGCCAGCGCTGGTAGGCCAGCCCCCCCTCAGCCGTGGTCATCATTCGCCGTTCTCCTGTAATAATAATGTTTCTGCATTGTTGCATTTATGCCGCCTCAGGCAAGGGCGCGATGGCGGGTATATGAAAGAACTATTACCTGCGGCACATTTCTGTCAGGGCAGGCGACGGAATTGCGGCGACTGTCACAGCGGCGCAAACGAATGTCACAGAGAAAAAAGCGCCAGCCGCCAACCGGACATAGACTGAAAGCACTATCCGCGAAGAATAAGGAAAGGGTATGTCCACCTCTCAGATAGCGCTGCTTGCCAGCGTCCAGCAGTTTTTAGACCGTCAGCATGGCCTGTATATCGACGGCGCTCCCTGCGCCGCGCAGAGCGAAAACCGGTTAACCGTCTGGGATCCGGCCACCGGGCAGGCGATCGCCACCACCGCCGACGCCAGCCCGGCGGATGTCGACCGGGCGGTGATGTCCGCCTGGCGCGCCTTCGTCGATCGCCGCTGGGCCGGTCGCACCCCGGCCGACCGTGAGCGCATCCTGCTGCGCTTTGCCGATCTGGTGGAGGCGCACGGCGAGGAGCTGGCGCAGCTGGAGACCCTTGAGCAGGGTAAATCCATCGCCATCTCCCGCGCCTTCGAGGTCGGCTGCACCCTGAACTGGATGCGCTACACGGCGGGGCTGACCACCAAAATCAGCGGCCGGACGCTGGACGTCTCGATCCCGTTCCCGCAAGGGGCCCGTTACCAGGCGTGGACCAAAAAAGAGCCGGTGGGGGTCGTGGCGGGCATCGTTCCGTGGAATTTCCCGCTGATGATCGGTATGTGGAAGGTGATGCCGGCGCTGGCGGCGGGCTGCTCGATCGTCATCAAACCCTCGGAAACCACCCCGCTGACCCTGCTGCGGGTGGCGGAGCTGGCGACCCAGGCGGGCATTCCTGACGGGGTGTTCAACGTGGTCACCGGCAGCGGCGCCGGCTGCGGCGCGGCGCTGACCTCGCATCCGCAGGTGGCGAAGGTGAGCTTTACCGGCTCGACGGCCACCGGGAAACAGATTGCGCGGGTGGCCGCCGACCGACTGACCCGCGTGACGCTGGAGCTGGGCGGCAAGAACCCGGCGATTGTGCTCAAAGACGCCGATCCCCAGTGGGTCATTGAGGGGCTGATGACCGGCAGCTTCCTCAACCAGGGACAGGTCTGCGCCGCCAGTTCGCGGATCTACATTGAAGCGCCGCTGTTTGACACCCTGGTCAGCGGTTTCGAGCAGGCGGTGAAATCGCTGCAGGTGGGACCGGGGATGCAGGAGACGGCGCAGATCAACCCGGTGGTCTCCCGGGCCCACTGCGACAAGGTGGCGGCCTACCTCGAAGAGGCCCGCCAGCAGAAGGCGGAGCTTATCAGCGGCAGCGCCGGGCCGGATGCCGGGGGGTACTATATTCCGCCGACGCTGGTGGTCAACCCGGACGCCGGGCTGCGCCTTACCCGCGAGGAGGTGTTTGGCCCGGTGGTGAACCTGGTGCGGGTGGCTGACGGCGAGGAGGCGCTGAGCCTGGCCAACGACAGCGATTTCGGCCTGACCGCCAGCGTCTGGACCCGCGACCTGACCCAGGCTCTCAACTATACCGACCGCCTGCAGGCCGGGACGGTATGGGTCAACAGCCATACCCTGATTGACGCCAACCTGCCGTTCGGCGGCATGAAGCAGTCCGGTACCGGTCGCGATTTCGGCCCGGACTGGCTCGACGGCTGGTGCGAAACCAAATCGGTCTGCGTGCGTTACTAGCCCTCCGTCGGGGAAGGCGCATCGCTTTTCCCGACATCCCGCTTGCCGACCTCCGCGCTTTCTCGCTACTGTGGAGGGCAATCTTTGCCCGCGCAGGGCGGTGAATGATGAGGAGGTCTTCGGCATGACAGCATTTCCTGAGGTTGCACTAATTGGTCCCGGCGCCATCGGCACGACTATCGCCGCCGCCCTGTTTGCGGTGGGAAAGGCGCCGGTGGTTTGCGGGCGCACTGCCCATTCGTCGCTGGTGCTGCGCACTGATGAGGGTGAGATCGTGGTCCCCGGCCCGGTGCTCACCGACCCAACGGCGATAGCCGCCCCCTTCGACCTGGTGTTTGTCGCGGTGAAGGCCACCCAGACGGAGGCCATCGCCCCCTGGCTGACGGCCCTGTGCTCGCCGGACACCGTGGTATGCGTGCTGCAAAACGGCGTCGAGCAGCGCCAGCAGTTTGCCCCTTTGACCGGCGGCGCGACGGTGCTGCCGTCGGTGGTCTGGTTTCCGGCGCAGCGCGACGCCGATGCTTCCGTCTGGCTGCGCGCCGCGCCGCGACTGACGCTGCCGGACCTGCCGGGGGCGGAGCGGGTGCAGCAGGCGCTGGCGGGAACCCGCTGCGCGGTGGAGCTGGCGGCCGATTTTACCACCGTGGCCTGGCGTAAACTGCTGCAGAACGCCGTCGCCGGACTGATGGTGCTGACCGGACGACGCGCCGGGATGTTCGCCCGGGAGGAGATCACCGCTCTCGGACTGGCCTATTTGCGCGAATGCCTGCAGGTGGCGCGGGCGGAAGGGGCCGTCCTGAGCGACAGCGTGCCGGAGGAGATCATCGCCGGTTTTCATCGGGCGCCTGCCGACCTGAGCACCTCTATTCTGATCGATCGCCTGCATGGCCGACCGCTGGAGTGGGATATTCGTAACGGGGTGGTGCAGCGTCGCGGGCGTCAGCACGGCATACCGACGCCGCTCAGCGATATCATCGTGCCGCTGCTGGCGGCGGCCAGCGACGGCCCGGGCTGACCCGGGCTGGCGCGGGGTTAGTCCACCAGGGAGGGATCGAGGTCGATCATCAACTGCTTCATCTCGGCAAAGTGCTGCCGGGAGAAATCGGCAATCTTCTCCCAGTCCTGGGCGGTTTTTTCCGCCACCGCGTCTGACAGCACCTTCAGCGGCTGGCCGGTTGACCAGGCGGTGATCAGGATCTGACAGGCGCGCTCGAGGGTCCAGATATCGTCGAACGCTTCGCCGATGGTCGGGGCGGTCACCAGCACCCCGTGGTTGCCCATCAGCAGACGGCGTTTATCCGCCAGCAGCCCCGCCAGCCGGGCCCCTTCTGCCGCGGTGTCCGCCATCCCGCCGTACAGCGTATCGACGGCGACCCGGTTAAAATAGCGGGCCGTGTTCTGGTCGATGGGCAGGATCTGCGGCGTCGCCAGACAGGCGAGGCTGGTGGTGTACACCGGGTGCAGATGCAGCACCACCCGCACGTCCGGCAGCCGCTGATGGATCTGCCCGTGAATAGCCCACGCGGTGGCATCGACGTCAGGGCGCGCGGCGCAGCTTTCATCATCGGCGTTCAGCACCAGCAGATCGCTGGCGCGGATGCGCGAAAAGTGTTTCCACTTCGGGTTCAGTAAAAACGTCTTCCCGTCGGCGGAGAGCGCGGCGCTGAAATGGTTGGCCACCGCCTCATGCATGCCAAGATGGGCAATGATGCGAAAGGTGGCCGCCAGGTCGATGCGGATCTGCTCTTCATCGGTATCGCGCATGGGCATTACTCCGCTTTTGGCATCAGGGTCTGCAGATCCTCTGCCGTCGGCGCCTGGAAGTGATATTTCTTCAGCAGGGCGGCGTATTCCGGCGTCGTGCTGTATTTTTTCAGCGCCTCTTCAAGGGCGGTTTTCACCTCAGTGTTGCCTTTTTTAACGCCAAAGCCGTTCAGCACCGGATAGATCAGGGTGTCAGAGGCGATCACCACCCGGTCGCCCAGCTTTTCCACCACTCCGCGCGCCACGGCGGCGTCGGTGATCTGTGCATCCACTGCGCGCGACAGCAGCGCCTGGGTGGTCTGCGGGTCGGTGGTATAGACGCTCAGCGCAATCGGCTTCAGCCCCTTCTTCACGCAGTAGTCGGCGGAAAGCTTCTGCAACTGCGCCAGCCACGAGGTGGCGCCCATCGAGCCGATTTTATGCCCGCAGAAGTCTTCCGGGGTCTTTGGCTGATAGTCGCTCCCTTTACGGGCGAGGATCGCTTCCCCGCTTTTCAGGTACGGCACCATGTCGATCACCTTCAGGCGCTCGGCGGTAATGTACATCGACGAGTTGGTGATATCGAAGCGCCCACCCTGAAGCCCGGGGATCAGGTTGGGGAAGCGGGTATCGATATTCACTGCTTCACGGCCCATAGTCTTCGCCAGACCATCGAGCAGCTCGATGTCAAAACCGGCCGGCTTATTGTTTTCCATGTACTCGTAAGGAAAAAAGGTCATATCCGAACCGGCGGTGATCTTGCCGCTTTGCTGAAAGGCCAGTGCGCTAAAGGATGTCAGAGCAGCCGCTGCGCAGAGCAGCAGAGCCAGCGGGCGTGGTGCGAAAAAGCGTGTCATAAAACCTCCGGAGTGTGGGCGAATTACATGCTGGCGCGATCGGCACCGGCCTGCTGAACAAAAAACGAAGCGCCGCGCGGCTTCTGCGGCAGACGAAGCTGGTTATCGGTGCTGCGCACCAGACCGCTCTCTTCCCCGGCCACCAGCTGGCCGGCATGGCGGCTCGGCAGCGGGGTTTCGCCGAAGGGCAGCGCATCCTCGGCGGCGTAGACGCTGATGAACAGGGTGCGCGGCAGGGCGGTTTCGTTGGGGCTGGAGGCGTGCAGCAGGCGGGTATGCATAAAGCAGACTGAGCCCGCCGGGCCAAAACAGGCCTGCGGCTGCTGGCAGTGAGTCGTCACCACCTCGTCATCCACCGCTCCGGTGAAGCGCCCCTCCTGCCAGTGGGACCACAGCGGCCCCTGATGGCTGCCCGGCACCACGTTGAGCGGGCCATTCTCCGGCGTCACCTCGCTGACCATCAGCAGGGCGGTGATGATGTCGTCATTGCTGTGCGGGGTGAAGAGGAAATCCTGATGCCATTTCACCTCGGTGGCGGTGTGCGGCAGCTTGGAGTTAATTTTGCTGTGGTGAAAGCGGGTGCCGCTGCCGCCGATCAGCTGCGCGGCGATGGTCGCCATCCGCGAGTTGAGCGCAGTATGGCGATACGCCTCGGAGATCTCCGTCGGGGAGGCGACCCGGCGCAGCGACGGATGGTCGGGAGCATGGTCGCGCTCGATATCGAAGCGCGGCCGCCCGTCGAGGGTTTCCCCCCACGCCGACGCGTGGCGGCGGCTCTCCTCGACCCAGCCGTCAAAATCGCTCTGCAGAGTGGCGATGTCGGCGGCGGAAAGCACCCCTTCGACCACCAGATAACCCTGCTGATGAAACTGCTCAATTTGCCACTGCGCAATCATAGTTTTTCCTCTTCACGTCCCGATAGTTAAGCCAGAGAAACATCTTTCAGAAAGGCCTCGACCCGCGGGTGTTGCCCGCTGCGCATCGCCTGCGGCGTGTCATCGCACACCACCCGGCCTTTCTCCATAAACACGATCCGGTCAGACACTTTGAAGGCGAAGTTCATCTCGTGGGTGACGATGACCATGGTGATGCCTTCATGGGCCAGGGATTCGATAACCTGCAGCACCTCATTCACTTTTTCCGGATCCAGCGCCGAGGTGGGCTCATCGAACAGCATGATCTGCGGACGCATCATCAGGGCGCGGGCGATTGCCACCCGCTGCTGCTGACCGCCGGAGAGCTGGTGCGGATACTTCCAGGCGTGTTCCAGCATGCCCACCTTGTGCAGCAGCTCGCAGGCGTGCTGGCGCAGCTCCGCGTCGCTTGCCAGATGGTGATAGCGCGGGGCCAGCAGCAGATTGCCGAACACGGTCAGATGTGGGAACAGGTTGAAGCTCTGGAACACCATGCCGATATTCAGACGGTGTTCGGCATTCTCCATAAAGCGCGGCTTCTGCTGCCCCTGGCGGTCGAGATGAATAAAGGGCTGGCCGTTAATCTGAATTTCGCCGTTGTCGATCTGCTCAAGACCGTTCAGCAGGCGAATGAGGGTGGTTTTTCCCGAGCCCGACGGGCCGATGACCGACACCACTTCGCCGGGCTGGATCTGCAGGCTCACCGCCCCCAGCACTTCGACGTTGTTGTAGGCCTTATGCAGCTTAGAGGCCTGCAGCGCCGGCTCATGGCCCTGGGAGACGCTGCGCGCCATCGCCGGGCGGCGGGCGGTCGCCAACTGCTGCATCTCGGCATCCACCGGCCGGGCGGTGTCGCGTCGGGTGACATCGAGGTAGTTCTCCAGCCGTTTCAGCAGAAAATCGAACACCGTGACGATAAAGATGTAATAAAACGCCACGGCGGTCATGGTCTCCATGACCAGAAAGTTCTGCGAGTAGAGCTGCTGGCCGACCATCAATATTTCGGTCAGGGAGATCACCGACACCAGCGAACTGAGCTTCACGATGGCGATATACTCATTGGCCAGCGCCGGCAGGGCGACGCGCAGCGCCTGGGGAATGATCACCCGCCACTGGATCCCGGCGTAGCGCAAACCCAGGGCCCGCGCGGCTTCACTCTGTCCGCGGGGGATGGAAAGCAGCCCGCCGCGATGGATCTCGGCGATATAGGCCGCTTCGCTGAGGACCATCGCCAGCAGGCCGGCCCAGAAGGGGTCGTTCAGCACCGGCGCGAAGGAGGGCAGCGCCTGCGGCATGTTGTAGACAAAAATCAGCAGGACCAGCAGCGGCATACTGCGAAATAACCAGATATACAGCCGGGCAGGGGTGGATAACCAGCCGCGCGGCGACTGTTTAGCCAGCGCCAGAATAAATCCGAGCACAATACTGCAGCCCCAGGTCAGCAGACTTAATTTAATGACGGTCCAGGTGGCCCACCAAAAATCGGCATCGCTGAGCAGACTTAACATGTAGTTCCAGTTAAACGTCATGGGCTATTTCACTCGTCATAATTAACCTAAATGAAAGCGGCTCGGCTGTGCATTAATGGGGAGCCGCCGGTGTTCATCGTGCGAATACACTATGCTGGCAGGATGCTTTCAGAGGCAATTAGTAAATTTTTGGTCTTTAAGTTTAAAAAAACTATACAGCGTTATTAACGATATGGAATTTAAAGTGATTATCAGGATACTTTGCGTAAACAATTTAAAAACAATAGCTGTAATTTAATAACGCCATTTTATGCAGACAGGTTATTTTGCGCGAAACTGGGGCGACCGCTGCCTGCTCAATGTGCAGCGTGATGCATAATGGTGCAAGCGGGGAAATAAACCGCGCCGGCGCGGGAGGAGAAAAAATAATATCGCCCCCTGGCGGGCAATGCGCCGCCATTCTTCGCGGGTGGCACGCGGATTGCTTGGGACTTAGAGGAAAACTATTCCCCGCGTGCGCCGGACCATATTTTATCAATGGTGATGCTATGAACCGATTTACCCTGAAGCAGCTCAAATATTTCGTCACCGTGGTGGAGACGGAGAGTATCGCCGAGGCCTCCCGCCAGCTGCACATTGCGCAGCCGTCGATTTCCATTGCCATTAAGAATCTGGAGAGCACCTTCGACCAGCAGCTGTTTATTCGCCACCACGCGCAGGGCGTCTCGCTCACCTCCAGCGGTCGGCGGATCTACGATAAAGCGAAGGAGCTGCTGCGCCTGTCGTGGGAATTTGAGCAGAATTCGCGAGCGGATAAAGAGCTGGTTTCTGGCATGATCTCCATCGGTTGCTTTGAGTCGGTGGCCCCGCTGTATATGCCGAAGCTGGTGGCCGGGTTTAAGAAATGCTATCCGGAAATTACGCTGCATCTGTATGACGGCGAACAGCATGAGCTGATGCATGGCCTGCACCGCGGCCGCTTCGACCTGGCGCTGGTCTACGATCTGGAGCTCGGCCACTCGATCAATAAAGAGCGGCTTAATGCCCCGCATAAACCCTACGCGCTGCTGCCCGCCGCGCATCCGCTGGCGCAAAAGGCGCAGGTGACGCTGCAGGAGCTGAGTCGCGAGCCGATGATCCTCCTCGACGCGGTCCCGAGTAAAAATTATTTCATCTCCATCTTTAAGGAAAAGGGCTATCACCCGGAAGTGGCTTACAGCTCCCCCTCTATCGAAATGGTGCGCTGTATGGTCGGCCAGGGGCTCGGTTTTTCGGTGCTGGTCACCCGGCCCTGCTGCGATATGACCTACGATGGCGAAAGGGTGGTGCAGCGGGATATTGCCGACGACATGCCCGCCTCAACCTTAATTATGGCGCACCTCGCTAATAATGAGCCGACGCGGCCGACGCAACTGTTTATGGATTATTGTCGCAGTATCGAATTAACCCCCTCTCACGGCTGAAATAATGCCTGTCGATCCGGCAGGCGTTATTTTTTCTGTCGCCACTCAGCCTCGTAAAATTCTATTCAGTCGATCGTTTTATAATATTTTACCAATTCGTCACAGTTAAATAACCTGAAAGCCGTCAATTCCGGCGACCTCGTCGGCAACTGTGCTTGAAGGATAGAGAAATGACTGAACAGATAACCGAGATCGATACCCTGGTGGTCGGCGCGGGGCAGGCGGGCGTCGCCATGAGCGAGCATCTGACCCGGCTGGATATCCCCCATCTGGTGCTGGAGAAACAGGGTATTGCCCAGGCCTGGCGCAGCGGGCGCTGGGATTCGCTGGTGGCCAACGGCCCGGCCTGGCACGATCGGTTTCCGGGGATGATGTTCCCTGACTGCCCGCCGGACAGCTTTGTCGGCAAAGAGCAGGTTGCGGACTATTTTGCCGCCTATGCCCGCAGCTTCAATGCGCCGATCCGCACCGGGGTGGAGGTGTACAGCGCCGAACGCCTCGCCGGGCGGCCGGGCTTTCGTGTCGACACCTCCGAGGGGGTGATTGAGGCGCAGCGGATCGTGGCGGCTACCGGACCCTTTCAGCGCCCGACGATCCCGGCCATCGCCCCGCAGAGTGAGGCTATTCAGCAACTCCATTCGGCGCACTATTTTAATCCGCAGCAGCTGCCGGAGGGCGGCGTGCTGGTGGTGGGGGCCGGATCCTCCGGCGTGCAGATTGCCGATGAGCTACAGCGTGCTGGACGCGCGGTGTGGCTGTCGGTGGGGGCGCACGACCGGCCGCCGCGTCGCTATCGCCAGCGCGATTTTTGCTGGTGGCTCGGCGTGCTGGGGATGTGGGACGCCGCGGCCAATGCGCCGGGGAAAGAGCATGTCACTATCGCGGTGAGCGGCGCGCGCGGCGGCCATACCGTCGATTTTCGCCAGCTGGCGCATCAGGGGGTCACCCTGGTGGGGCAGACCCGCGGCTTTGACGGCGCCAGGGCGCTGTTCCACCCCGACCTGGCGGAGAATATCCGCCGCGGCGATGCCTCCTATCTTGCGCTGCTCGACGCCGCCGACGACTGGGTCGCGCGCAACGGTTTGGAGCTGCCCGAAGAGCCCTCCGCCCGTGATTTTCTGCCCGACCCGGCCTGCGTCAGCGACCCGCTGCTTAGCCTCGACCTGGCCGAGGCCGGGATCGGCGCCATCATCTGGGCGACCGGGTATACCACCGATTATCGCTGGCTGAAGGTCAACGCCTTCGATGACGCGCAGCGGCCGCAGCATCACCGCGGCGTGTCGACGGAGCCGGGGGTCTATTTCCTCGGCCTGCCGTGGCTGTCGCGGCGCGGGTCCACCTTTATCTGGGGCGTCTGGCACGATGCCAAATATATTGCCGACCAGATCGCCATTCAGCGCCAGTATCAGCGCTACCAGCCGTCCTGATAACCGATTCCTGAAGGAGTGCTTTGATGCCAACCCATACCCGTATTCGCATGTTTAACACCAAAGAGACCTACCCGAACCAGGCGCTGAATAACGATCTGTGCCAGGCGGTGCGGGCGGGGAATACCGTCTACGTTCGCGGCCAGGTCGGCACCGATTTCGCCGGCAACCTAATCGGCCTCGGCGACCCGCGGGCCCAGGCGGAGCAGGCGATGAAGAATGTCGAACAGCTGCTGAAAGAGGCCGGCAGCGACCTCTCGCATATCGTCAAGACCACCACTTATCTGATCGACCCCCGCTATCGCGAGCCGGTCTATCAGGAGGTGGGCAAATGGTTGAAAGGGGTCTTCCCCATCTCCACCGGGGTGGTGGTGTCGGCCCTGGCGCAGCCGCAGTGGCTGATGGAGATTGACGTCACGGCGGTGATCCCCGACGACTGGCAGGGGGAGGCGGCAGAATGACCCTCTCCCTTACCGCCCGCTGCCCGGAAACGGGTCAGTTGGGCATCGCCATTAGTTCATCGAGCATGGCCGTCGGGTCGCGCTGTCCATGGCTGCTGCCCGGCGTGGGGGCGGTTTCCAGCCAGAATATTACCCTGCCGTCGCTGGGGCCGCAGATCCTCAGCGCGATCGAGGCGGGGGCCAGCGTTGAGCAGGCCATGAAGCAGGCTCTGGCGGAGGATCGCTTCCGCGAATATCGCCAGGTCGCAGCGATTGACGCCAACGGCGACACAGCGGTGTTCAGCGGGGAGTTCACCCTCGGGATCGGCGGCGCCCTGGCGGGGGATAACTGCGTGGCGGCGGGCAATATGCTGGCCAGTCAGGGCGTGATCGCCGCGATGGTGGGCGCCTTTGAGGCCGCCACCGGTGAGCTGGCCAGCCGGCTGCTGGCCGGGCTGCGCGCCGGGATCGTCGCCGGGGGCGAGGCCGGCCCGGTCCACTCGGCGGCGGTGAAGGTGGTGGATGATTACCCGTGGCCGGTGGTCGACCTGCGCATTGACTGGGCGGAGGCGGATCCGCTGGCGGCCCTTGAGCAGCTGTGGCTGGCGTGGGAGCCGCAAATGGAGGCCTATATTACCCGGGCGCTCGACCCGCGCGAGGCGCCGGCCTATGGCGTGCCTGGCGATGAATAACACGCCGGGAGCGATCCTTGCCGCGCTGCTGGCCTTTGATACCACCAGCCGCCATTCGAACCTGGCGATGATCGACTGGATCGCCGATTTTCTCGCCGCCCGCGGCGTGGCGTCCCGCCGCTTTTATGACCCGTCGGGCGGTAAGGCCAATCTCTACGCCCGGCTGGGGCCGTCCGGCGGCGGCGGAGTGATGCTCTCGGGCCACACCGACGTGGTCCCGGTGGACGGGCAGGACTGGAGCGTGCCGCCGTTTAGCCTGACCGAGCGCGATGGCCGCTACTACGGCCGCGGCAGCGCCGATATGAAGGGCTTTCTCGCCTGCGTGCTGGCGGCAGTGGATGACTTTCTGGCGGCGCCGCTGCGGATGCCATTGCATCTGGCCTTCTCTTATGATGAAGAGGTCGGCTGTCTCGGCGTGCGCAGCCTGGCGGCGTTTCTGCAGGCCTCGCCGGAGAAACCGGCGCTGTGCCTCATCGGCGAGCCGACGGAGATGCAGCCGGTGTTCGGTCATAAAGGCAAACTGGCCATGCGCTGCTGCATCGAGGGCCAGGCCTGCCATTCGGCCTATGCCCCACAGGGCGTGAACGCCATCCGCTACGCGGCCAGGCTGATTAACCGCCTGGATCGGCTTGGCGCGCGTCTGGCCCGGCAGCAGGACAGCCGCTTCTCGCCGCCCTTCAGCACCCTGCAGGTGGGCACCATTCAGGGCGGCGCCGCGCTGAACATCGTCCCGCAGTCCTGCCGCTTTGATTTTGAGATCCGCTACCTGCCGGGGATGCGTCCCGAAGCGGTCACCGAGGCGCTGGCGGCCTCCGCCCGCCGCCGGCTGCTGCCGGAGATGCGCCGGGTCGGCGGCGGGAGCGACATCCAGTTTCAGCTGTTGAGCCACTACCCGCCGCTGCTCAGCGATCCGCAGTCCGACTTCGCCCGCTGGCTGGCGCAGTGGTGCGGCAGCGATCGGTTTTCCACCGTGGCGTTCGGCACCGAAGGGGGGCTGTTCGATGAGATGGGCGTCGCGACCCTGGTCTGCGGGCCGGGCAGCATGGCCCAGGGCCACAAGGCCGATGAGTACATCAGCATCGACCAGACCGAACGCTGTATGACGATGCTGGGCCAGCTGTGCGCCTGGATGCGCGCCGAGCCCGCAGAACCGCTTACCTGATCCACCCACACAGGAACCCAAGCGATGCACAATCAACACTCTCCCCATATCGATCAAGCGACTGTCGACCGCTGGCAGGCGGATGGCGTGGTATTACTGAAGGGCGTTTTTACCCCCTGGGTTGAGCGCCTCGCCGAGGGGGTCACGGCGCTGATGGCCAGCCCCAGCGAATATGGTCATGCGCGCACGGTGATCCCCAAAGATGGCTCGCCGCCTTTCTTTCAGGATTACTGTAACTGGTCGCGGATCCCGGCGTTTAGCGAGTTTGTCTTCCAGTCGGCAGCCGCGGAGATCGCCGCGGCGCTGATGCAGTCGCAGACGGCGAAATTTTTCCATGAGCATACGCTGGTCAAACCCGCCGGAGGCAGCACGGTCACCCCCTGGCATCATGATCAGCCGTACTATTGCGTCTCCGGCCGGCAGAACGTCAGCTTCTGGATCCCGCTGGACCCGGTAGCGGAGGCCACCTCGCTGCGCTGCATTCGCGGGTCGCATCGCTGGGAGGCGGAGTACAGTCCCACCCGCTTCAATGGCACAAAGCTCTACGAACACACCCGGTTCAGCGCGCTGCCGGATATCGACGCCCATGAGGATGAGTACGATATCGTCAGCTGGGCGCTGGAGCCGGGGGACGCGGTGGCCTTCCATTTTCGCACCGTCCATGGCGCCCGCGGCAACCCCGGGGCGCGGGCGCGACGGGTCTTCTCCGCCCGCTGGGTGGGGGATGACGCCGCGTTTGCCGACCGCGGCGGCGTGACCTCGCCGCCGTTCCCCGAACTGACTCTGCGGGACGGCGACCCGCTGGATTCGCCACTGTTCCCCCAGGTCTGGCCACCGGCGTAAGCGGCTGCGGACGGGATCTGCTATGATCCCGCCTTTCGTTGTCTGGAGCCTGTCGATGTTCAATGACGCCATTGTTTATGACCGCTACGGGCCGCCGGCCGCGGTGCTATCGCTGAAACGCACCCCGCTGGCGCCGCTGGCCGGCGGACGGGTGCGGGTCAGGATGCGCTATGCCCCGGTGAATCCCTCAGATCTGATCCCCATTACCGGCGCCTATCGCCACCGTACCCGACTGCCGGCCGTGCCCGGCTACGAAGGCCTTGGCGAGGTGGTCGCCGCGCCGTTCGGCAGCCGACTGACCGCGGGCCAGCGGGTGCTGCCCCTGCGCGGGGGCGGCACCTGGCAGCGGTTTATCGATCTGGATGAGACCTGGCTGGTGCCGGTTCCCGCGGCGGTGGACGATCTGCTGGCCGCCCGCGGGTATATCAATCCGCTGACCGCGATGCTGATGCTCAGACGCTGGCCGGTTGCCGGGAAACAGATCGTGCTGACCGCCGCCGCCTCCTCTTGCGCCAGCCTGCTGGGGCAGTGGGCGCTGGCCATGGGCGCCCGTTCGGTAAGCGGGATTATTCGCTCGCCGCAGCATCGGGCGCGTCTGGAGCAGGCCGGGATCTATCCGATCCTCGAGGCCGACCGGGCGCTGGTGGAGAAGGTCAGCCAGCACAGCGATCTGGTGTTTGACGCGGTGGGCGGGGAGCTGGGGAACACGCTGTTGTCGGTGCTGCCCGCGTCATCGACCCTGATCTCCTATGGCTTATTATCCGGACGGCCGCTGATCCAGACGCGCGCCAGCGCGGCGGTGCGCAAGTTTCATCTGCGGGAGGCGCTGCCTGGCCTCAGCGTGGCGGCATGGCGGGCGGCGTTCGACGAAATCTGGCAACGGCTGCCGACGACCACGCAACCGCCGGCCCGGCGGGTGGCGTTGAACGACTGGCGGGAGGCGATTGCCGCCGCCGGCCAGCCGGGAAGAGGCGGTAAAATCCTGCTCGATTTCACCGTGGGTTAAGATTACTGTTTCTTCTCGCCGAGGGTCGGCGTTTCGTCAAAGAAGTTCCATGGCTTCAGCAGGGCGTGCGCCCATTCGGTTGGCATGATCGGCCACTCTTCAGCCCGCGCCACGTGGGTGGTGCCGGTGGTGATCCACACCACGTCATCCTGGTGCGTCAGCGACTCATCGTCCTTCGCATACTGGCCTAACCCGGTATCGTGAGCGGAGCGGTTGGGGTATTTGCCTTCCGGATAGCGTTCGCTCGGGTGGTAGCGCGTCACCCACAGCTGTTTATCCATAAAGCTCAGACGATGGTAGATCCACTCGTCCGGGGCGAATTTGGCGCCGGTCGCCGCCGGATGGGTGCCGCCGGCGTAAGGGATGATCTGGTAAGAGACCGGGTTGCCCATGCGGTTCTCTTTGCTGGTGTTGCTCAGCAGGCGAATCGTGCCCGGGTCGAATTTCTGCGCCGCTTTCTGTTCGCTGTCGATCGTGTACTGATTCACCTGCATGGTGCTGGTGCGCGGGCCGCCGGCGGTGTTGGGCTTCACCTCCGGGTCCATCGCCACCAGGGTGTTGTTTTCGCCGTCCACGTCGAGGTCGAGGCGGAAGTTATAGATATGCTGGTGGGTGGTGCCGACAATATTATGGTCGATCAGCGTTCCGTAGCGGGTATCCTCTTTGGCGCTGGGGTCGTGCATGGTCTTCGCCAGCACGCCTTTCACCGCCTCAATCCCGGTGGCGCCGGCGTCGATACCGATGGTGCCGTTGTCGTGGAATATCCAGTCAAAGATATAGTCGTAGTTGCCGACGGTGCTGATCCAGCGCACCACCAGCTCCCGGCGCTCGGTACTGACGTTGGGCTTGCCCATCTCCAGGTGCTTATATTCCGGCCCGGCGTAGCGCTCGAAGATGGCGACAGCGTGCGGGATGGTGGTCGGCGCGCCGGTGTAGTCGGCGATGGTTTCATCCAGCAGCACCGCATTCGACGGCGCGTCTTTGCCGCGTACAATCGGCGAGGTCAGGGTGCCCATGCCGTAATCGCCGGAGTCCAGATAGGCTTTGAAATACCAGCCGACGTCGGGGTCGCCGTAGGGGACGATCATCCCGCCGAGGGAACCTTCATACATCACCTGGCGTTTTTTGCCATTATCGTTGTAGGTCACCGTCGAGAGGATGGGCCCGACGCGCGAGTTAAGACGCAGGTGGAAATCCCAGTTCCGCCAGTGAATGGTATCCCCGGTAATGGTGTAGTTTTTGCCTTCCGGTTCAGTAATATCCAGCGGTTTCACCGCCGGGGCGTTGCGGTCCCGGCCATCATACGGCCGCGGTTCCATCGGCACCGGGATCACCGGGCCTTCCTCGATTTTGATGATTTTCTTCGCTTCCAGGTCGACCACCGCCACCAGGTTTTCAATCGGGTGCGCCCAGTAGTTGCCGTCGCCGGTATCGAGATAGCTGACCACCTTCAGCAGGCGCGCATCCTGCTGCAGACCATCTTTGCCATCGAAGTAGCCAACGGTGAGCGGGGTGGTGACCACTTTTCCAGGATCGGTAATCCCGTGCTTTTTCAGCACCGCCGCGAATTCACTGCTGGCGTTGATGATGTTTTGCACGCTGGCGAAATCATCGAGCAGCACCATGCCGTGGGCGCCTTTGATCGGCGTCCATGAGAGGATTTTTTTGTGTTGCAGATCGACCACGGCCTCCATCACCTGTTTGCCATCCAGCATCACCACATCGGCAGTGCGCGGCGCATCCACTGGCGTACCCTGCAGGGCGAAGGCCCATACCGCCGCTTTATCCGGCTCATGCAGGGAAATTTCGCTAAACCGGGTATTAGGCTGGAATTCCGGCGCGGCTTTGACAATGGTCACCGCGTCGCTGATTTCCGCCGCCGAGAGCGAGTTTAATGGGTGAGGGCGCTTTTCCACCTGGAAGGTCTGGTCGAGACCGGACTGGAACACGTCGTTGATAAAGGTATCGGAGACCCAGGCTTTACCGTCCTTCATCACCACCGGCACCGGCAGATCAAGGGTTTTGCCGTTGACGATCGCGGTTTTAGCACCGGGCTTCACTTTGACGTAAGCGCCGTCTTTTATCAGGGTAAACATTTGCGCATAGTCGTCCCACTGCACGTCAGCGCCAAACGCCTCCAGCGTTTTATCCAGTGGCACCATGTGCGCTTCGCTGCCGTGAGCGAAGACCGGGGATTGCCAGGCGCAAACCACCGCCACGGCCAGCGCCAGCGCGGTTTTACGAGGGGAAAATTTCAAGCCGTTTGCCATGATGACCTCATCTTATTGTTGTGTTGTCTTATGCCGCTGCGAATGTCGGCTTTGTCACCCTTAAGCTACCAGCCCGCGGCGCCGGGGCGTTTGTTTGCTCTTGCCAGGTTATTTGTCAGGTTTGCCAGACGGACGTAAAAAATGCCTCCGCAGAGGCATGGAGCACGTGCGCCGATTATATTGCCGGGTGGCGGCTGCGCCTTACCCGGCCTACCTGTCCGGGTCTGACTGCCAGTAGGCCCGTGCAAGCGCAGCGCCGCCGGGCAAGGACAGCAGGCACGGAGCCGGTTTTGTGCCGGGTGGCGGCTGCGCCTTACCCGGCCTACCTGTCCGGGTCTGACTGCCAGTAGGCCCGCGCAAGCGCAGCGCCGCCGGGCAAGGACAGCGGGCACGGAGCCGATTTTGTGCCGGGTGGCGGCTGCGCCTTACCCGGCCTACCTGTCCGGGTCTGACTGCCAGTAGGCCCGCGCAAGCGCAGCGCCGCCGGGCAAGGACAGCGGGCACGGAGCCGATTTTGTGCCGGGTGGCGGCTGCGCCTTACCCGGCCTACCTGTCCGGGTCTGACTGCCAGTAGGCCCGCGCAAGCGCAGCGCCGCCGGGCAAGGACAGCGGGCACGGAGCCGATTTTGTGCCGGGTGACGGCTGCGCCTTACCCGGCCTACCTGTCCGGGTCTGACTGCCAGTAGGCCCGCGCAAGCGCAGCGCCGCCGGGCAAGGACAGCGGGCACGGAGCCGATTTTGTGCCGGGTGGTGGCTGCGCCTTACCCGGCCTACCTGTCCGGGTCTGACTGCCAGTAGGCCCGCGCAAGCGCAGCGCCGCCGGGCAAGGACAGCGGGCACGGAGCCGGTTTTGTGCCGGGTGGCGGCTGCGCCTTACCCGGCCTACCTGTCCGGGTCTGACTGCCTGTAGGCCCGCGCAAACTACGCTGAAGCCGCAGATAACATAAAGGACTTCCCGCGGCGAAACCGTTGCACACCGCTTGCAGTCTCAATGGCTCAAGGTTCGGCCAACAGTGCGCCAGCGGTCTATTTTCCGCCATTACGCCGGGAAATCCCCCTGCTGGCGCGCCACCAGGGTCAGAATGGAATACAGCGCCACCGCCTGCTGGTGCTGGTTGAAAATCTCCACCGCCCATTCCACCACGCCGGTAGCTTTCTCCTCGGCGCTACGCTGACGTTTAACGGTTTTCCGCTTACAGGTCAGACGCACCTGGATGGTGTCTCCCGGCTTGACCGGTTCAATAAAGCGCAGGTTTTCCATGCCGTAGTTGGCGATAACCGGCCCGACGCCGGCATCGACGAACAGACCGGCCGCCGCGGAGATCAGGAAATAACCGTGGACCACGCGCTCGCCGAAAATCGAGTCGGCGGCGGCGATTTTGTCCATGTGGGCGTAGAAATGGTCGCCGCTCAGACAGGCGAAGTTAACGATATCCGCTTCGGTCAGGGTCCGCCGCGGGGTCAGCAAACTGTCGCCGGGCTGGATCTCTTCGAAATATTTGCGGAACGGGTGAATGCGGTCTTCGCTCACCTGGGCGCCGCGCACCCACTGCTGGCCAATGGTCGCCAGCATCGTCGGGCTGCCCTGGACGGCGGTGCGCTGCATATAGTGTTTCACCGAACGCAGTCCGCCGAGCTCTTCGCCGCCGCCGGCGCGGCCGGGGCCGCCGTGCACCAGCTGCGGCAGCGGCGAACCGTGGCCGGTTGACTCGACCGAGGACGCCTCGTTCAGTATCTGAATACGGCCATGGGCGCGGGCGGCGCCGAGGATAAACTCGCGCGCCAGTTCGCCGCTGGCGGTGACCAGGGTGCCCGCCAGGCTGCCGCCGCCGGCACGAGCCAGCGCCAGGGCATGCTGGCGATCCTGGTAGGGCATCAGGGTCGCCACCGGACCAAAGGCTTCAATGGCGTGAACCGCCGGGGTTTCATCCGGCTGCGCGCAGTAGAGCAGCGTCGGCGGGAAAAAGGCCCCGGCCGCGCTGAGGTCCGCCTGTCCGCCAAGCAGCGCTTCGCAGCCGGCGGCAATCAGTTTATTGACGCTCTCCTGAACGTCCTGACGCTGCTCGTGATTAACCAGCGCCCCCATCTTAATCCCTTCCTGCGCCGGGTCGCCGACGGTCACTTTATGCAGGCGGGCGATCAGCGCATCGCTAACCGCATTGATCTGCGCCAACGGGACGATGATGCGGCGGATAGCGGTACATTTTTGCCCGGCTTTCGCCGTCATCTCGCGGACCACTTCCCGGATAAACAGCGCGAACTCCGGCTGCTCCGGCTTGACGTCTTCGCCTAACACACAGCAGTTGAGCGAATCCGCTTCCATGGTAAAGGGAATCGATTTGGCCACCAGGTTGGGGTGCGACCGCAGCTGCTGGCCGGTGGCGGCTGAGCCGGTAAAGGTCACCACGTCCTGGCTGTCGAGATGGTCGAGCAGATCGCCCGCGCCGCCGCAAATCAGGCTGATGGCGCCTTCCGGCACCAGGCCGCTGTCGACAATCGCCTTCACCATGGCCTGGGTGAGCTGGGCGGTGGCGGTGGCCGGTTTAACGATCGCCGGCATGCCGGCCAGCCAGGTGGGGGCCAGTTTTTCCAGCATTCCCCAGCAGGGGAAGTTGAAGGCGTTGATATGCACAGCGACGCCTGATTTTGAGGTCAGCACGTGACGCGCGGCAAAACCGCCCTGTTTAGAGAGCGGGATCAGCTCGTCTTCCGGCCACAGGATATCGTCCGGCAGTTCGCGACTACCGAGCCCGGCATAGGCGAAAAGGGTGCCGATGCCGCCTTCGATATCCACCCAGCTGTCGGCGCGGGTGGCGCCGGTTTGCGCGGAAATCGCGTAGAACGGGTCTTTCTGCTCCAGCAGATGTTTCGCTACCGCTTTTAACATCGCGCTGCGTTCAATAAAGGTCATGGCTTGCAGAGCCTGACCGCCGCGCTCAATTGCGAAGCGGCGCGCCTGCGCCATATCCAGGCCTTCGCTGGTCACCTCCCACAGCGCCGCGCCGGTGATGGCGTGATGGATAGTACGGGCGCGGCCCCGGCCGGTCTGCCAGGCGCCGGATAAGTAGCTGGCTAACTGCTGCATCGCGAATCTCCAAATATGTTACGTGGAATGTCTATAAATAGTTCTTTTATGAATCATAAAATGCAAGCGCGTATTTAATAAATTATTAACATTGTGATCGCGATGACGTTATGTTTTTGGCCTAATTAACTGTATTTGTTGTGGTTTGCAAAAGGTTTTGCGGAGGCTATCACAAAAAGAGTAAACAAAATTTGTGGTTTTCTTTAACCAATATGTAACCTTCAATAAACAAAGTGATTCACATAAACGGTTGTGGTGTGAATATCGGAATCATAAAGGTGATGACGTGACAGAAGAACAACGCTTTGACCAGCGCATCGCGCAGGAAACGGCCATCGAACCGCAGGACTGGATGCCGGATGCCTATCGTAAAACCCTGATCCGTCAGATTGGTCAGCATGCGCACTCGGAAATCGTCGGCATGCTGCCGGAAGGCAACTGGATCACCCGGGCGCCCACTCTGCGCCGCAAAGCGATCCTGCTGGCTAAAGTGCAGGATGAGGCCGGCCACGGGCTGTATCTCTATAGCGCCGCGGAAACCCTCGGCTGCGCGCGGGAAGATCTGTATCAGAAGATGCTCGACGGGCAGATGAAATACTCCTCCATTTTTAACTACCCGACGCTGAGCTGGGCCGATATCGGCGTGATCGGCTGGCTGGTCGATGGCGCGGCCATCGTCAACCAGGTGGCGCTGTGCCGGACGTCCTACGGCCCCTATGCCCGGGCGATGGTCAAAATCTGCAAAGAAGAGAGCTTTCACCAGCGCCAGGGATTTGAAGCCTGCATGGCGCTGGCGCAGGGTAATGACGCCCAGCGACAGATGCTGCAGGACGCCATTAACCGCTTCTGGTGGCCGGCGCTGATGATGTTTGGCCCCAACGACGACAACTCGCCGAACAGCGCCCGCAGCATGGCGTGGAAAATCAAACTGCACTCCAACGACGAGCTGCGTCAACGCTTCGTCGACAACACCGTGCCGCAGGTGGCGATCCTCGGCATGACCGTCCCGGACCCGGAGTTGCACTTTGATGAAGCCAGCGGCCACTACCGCTTCGGCGAGATCGACTGGCAGGAGTTTAACGAGGTAATTAGCGGCCGTGGCGTGTGCAACCACGAGCGGCTGGCCGCCAAGCGTAAGGCCTGGGAAGAGGGCGAGTGGGTTCGCGAAGCCGCGCTGGCCCATGCGCAAAAACAGCAGGCCCGCAGCGTGGCATAAGGAGAGACAACATGAGCAAAGTTTACTGGCCGTTATATGAAGTGTTCGTTCGCAGCAAACAGGGGCTTTCCCATCGTCACGTCGGCAGCCTGCATGCCGCCGACGATCAAATGGCGCTGGAGAACGCCCGCGACGCCTACACCCGCCGCAGCGAAGGCTGCTCCATTTGGGTGGTGAAGGCCAGCGAAATCGTCGCCTCGCAGCCGGAAGCGCGCGGCGAATTCTTCGACCCGGCGGAAAGCAAAGTCTACCGTCATCCGACCTTCTATACCGTGCCGGACGGCATGGAACACATGTGAGGCGGCGATGAATAACCCCAATCCTGTAGCCACCTACGCTCTGCGTCTTGGCGACAACGGCCTGGTGCTGGCCCAGCGCTTAGGCGCCTGGTGCGGCCATGCCCCGGAGCTGGAGATCGATCTCGCATTGGCCAATATCGGCCTCGATCTGCTTGGCCAGGCGCGCAACTTTTTGAGTTATGCCGCCGAGCTTAACGGCTGCGGCGATGAAGATACCCTGGCCTTTGTCCGCGATGAGCGCCAGTTCAGCAACCTGCTGCTGGTGGAGCAGCCGAACGGCAATTTTGCCGACACCATCGCCCGCCAGTTCTTTATCGACGTCTGGCACGTCGCCCTGTACAGCCGGCTGGTGAACAGCCGCGACGCGCAGCTGCCGGCCATTGCCGCCAAAGGGCT
This sequence comes from Klebsiella sp. C360, assembly GCF_048822415.1. Lineage (NCBI taxonomy): Bacteria > Pseudomonadati > Pseudomonadota > Gammaproteobacteria > Enterobacterales > Enterobacteriaceae > Klebsiella > Klebsiella sp. C360. The sequence goes on along the minus strand of NZ_JBMEZZ010000001.1, from coordinate 38,065 downwards.
GAAAGAGGTGCGCTACCACCAGCGCTTCAGCCGCGGCTGGCTGGAGCGTCTTGGTCACGGCACCGAGGTTTCAAATCGCAAAATGCAGCAGGCGGTCGACAATCTGTGGCGCTTTACCGGCGAACTGTTCCTTGCCGATGACCTGGAGCTCAGCCTGGCCGGGGAGGGCATTGCGGTTGATCCGCGCGAGCTTCAGGCCGAATGGCAAAGCACCGTACATACCGCGCTACTTGACTCAGGCTTATCGGTCCCGCAGGAAGCGGCCTTTCGCAGCGGCGGCAAACAGGGGCTGCACAGTGAACATCTCGGCCCGCTGCTGGCGGAGATGCAATATCTGCAGCGTTCCCATCCCGGCCTGCAGTGGTAAGGGAGGGGACGATGCAACGTTTAGATGACATCGCTCCCGCCGAGGTGCGCGCCATCTGGGGAGTGTTAAGCGCGATCCCGGATCCGGAAGTGCCGGTACTCACCATCACCGATCTCGGCATGGTGCGCAGCGTCGCGCGGCACGGCGACGGCTGGGTGATTGGCTTTACCCCGACTTATTCAGGGTGCCCGGCGACGGAGCATCTGCTGAGCGAGATCCGCGCGGTGATGAGCGAGCATGGTTATCTGCCGGTCCACATCGTCCTGCAGCTGGACCCGCCGTGGACCACCGACTGGATGAGCCAGGAGGCCCGCGAGCGACTGCGCCAGTACGGCATCAGCCCGCCGCAGGGGCACGCCTGCCACGCGGAAATGCCCGCCGAGGTGAGCTGTCCGCGCTGCGGCAGCACCCGCACCTCGCTGATTAGCGAATTCGGTTCCACGGCCTGCAAAGCGCTCTATCGCTGCGACAGCTGCCGGGAACCCTTTGATTACTTTAAATGTATTTGAGGTTGCCATGACGACGTTCCATGCGCTTAAGGTCGCGAGAGTCGAGCCGGAAACCCGCGATGCGGTGACCATTACGTTTGCGATTCCGCAAGCCCTGCAGGCGGAGTACTGCTTTCGTCCGGGCCAGCATCTGACGCTGAAAGCCCGACTGGGCGGTGAAGAGCTGCGCCGCTGTTACTCCATCTGCCGCAGCCCTACGCCGGGAGAGATCAGCGTCGCGGTCAAAGCCATCGACGGCGGGCGCTTCTCGCGCTTCGCCCAGCACGCTATCCAGCAGGGGATGGAGCTGGAGGTAATGGTGCCGCAGGGGCATTTCGGCTATCAGCCGCAGGCTGAACGGCAGGGCGACTATCTGGCGATCGCCGCCGGCTCCGGGATCACGCCGATGATGGCGATCGTTAGCGCCACCCTGGCCACCGAGCCGCACAGCCGCTTCACGCTGATCTACGGCAACCGCAGCAGCCACAGCATGATGTTCCGCCAGGCGCTGGCCGATTTAAAAGACCGCTATCCGCAGCGCCTGCAGGTGGTGCATCTGTTCAGCCAGGAGTCGATGGACAGCGATCTGCTGCAGGGGCGCATCGATGGCGACAAACTGCGCCAGCTCGCGGACCATCTGCTGGATTTCAGCCGTTTCGACGAGGCCTTTATCTGCGGCCCGGCGACAATGATGGATGAGGCGGAAACGACCCTGCGCGAGCTCGGCGTGCCGGAGCACGCCATTCATCTCGAACGCTTCAATACGCCGGGCGGCAGCGTTAAGCGCGCCGCCGGGGTGCAGGCGGAAGGGCGCACGGTAACCATCCGCCAGGACGGGCGCGATCGGCTGATCGCCCTCAGCGCCGAAGACGACAGCATTCTGGATGCCGCATTGCGCCAGGGGGCAGACCTGCCGTTTGCCTGCAAGGGCGGGGTGTGCGCCACCTGTAAATGTAAAGTGCTGCGCGGCGAAGTGGCGATGGCCGCCAACTATAGCCTCGAAGCGGATGAGCTGGCGGCGGGTTACGTGCTGAGCTGCCAGGCGCTGCCCACCAGCGGCGACGTGGTGGTCGACTTTGACGCGCGGGGGATGGCATGAGCGAGCTGATGATCCACCGCCATGGCCGGGTGCTGCAGCTGACGCTCAACCGTCCGCAGGCCCGCAACGCGCTGAACAATGCCTTATTAACCCGGATTGCCGAGGCGCTGGAGGCCGCGGCCGCTGATGACAACGTCAGCGTCTGCGTCATCAGCGGCAATCCGCGCTTCTTTGCCGCCGGAGCCGACCTGAACGAGATGGCGGAGAAAGATCTCCCGGCGACCCTGGATGATATCCGCCCGCGGCTGTGGGCGCGTATCGATGCCTTCCCCAAACCGCTGATCGCCTCGGTCAACGGTTACGCCCTCGGCGCGGGCTGCGAGCTGGCCCTGCTGTGCGACCTGATTGTCGCCGGGGACAACGCCCGCTTTGGCCTGCCGGAAATTACCCTCGGCATCATGCCGGGCGCTGGCGGCACCCAGCGTCTGATCCGCAGCGTTGGCAAGGCGCTGGCCAGCCGGATGGTGCTGAGCGGCGAGAGTATTGACGCCCGTCAGGCGCAGCAGGCCGGGCTGGTGAGCGATATCCATCCGGCGGCGTTAACCGATGAATATGCCCTGCAACTGGCGACCACCATCGCCCGCCACGCGCCGCTGGCGCTCCGGGCGGCGAAACAGTCGCTGCGCCTGTCGCAGGAGGTGAGCCTGCAGGCCGGTCTCCAGCAGGAGCGCCAGCTGTTCACCCTGCTGAGCGCCACCGAAGACCGCCGCGAAGGCATCGACGCCTTCATACAAAAACGTACCCCGGACTTTAAAGGACGCTAATCGTGGAAGCTTTCATTCTCAGCGCAGTGGAACAGGGCGTCATGACCATTACCCTCAATCGCCCGGACCGCCTCAACAGTTTTAACGACCTGATGCATCAACAGCTGGCGGAATGCCTGAAGCAGGCCGAGCGCGACGACGGCGTGCGTTGCCTGCTGATCACCGGCGCTGGCCGCGGCTTTTGCGCCGGCCAGGATTTGAACGACCGCAACGTCGACCCCAGCGGTCCGCCGCCGGATCTCGGCCTGTCGGTGGAACGCTTTTACAACCCGTTAGTGCGTCGTCTGGCGGCGCTGCCGAAACCGGTGATTTGCGCGGTCAACGGCGTAGCCGCTGGCGCAGGGGCCACCCTGGCGCTGGGCTGCGATATCGTGCTGGCCGCGCGTTCGGCCAAGTTTGTGATGGCCTTCAGCAAGCTCGGGCTGGTGCCGGACTGCGGCGGCAGCTGGTTCCTGCCGCGGGTGGCCGGCCGCGCGCGCGCCATGGGGCTGGCGCTGCTGGGCGATAGCCTCAGCGCGGAACAGGCCGCGCAGTGGGGGATGATCTGGCAGCTGGTGGATGATGCCGAACTGGCGGACACCAGTCTGCAGCTGGCGCGCCATCTGGCGGCTCAGCCGACGTTGGGTCTTGGGCTGATTAAAAAGGCGCTGCTGGCGGCGGAAACCAACGGTCTCGACGCGCAGCTGGACCTGGAGCGCGATTATCAACGCCTCGCCGGGCGCAGCGATGATTACCGCGAAGGGGTCAGCGCATTTCTGGCCAAACGGCCACCACAGTTCAGCGGGAAATAGATGATGACGACATCCATAGCCAACGTGGCGGTGATCGGCAGCGGCACCATGGGGGCCGGCATCGCCGAAGTGGCGGCTGCCGCCGGGCATCCGGTGCTGATTTACGACATTGATCATCAGGCCATCGCCCGGGCGATCGAGGGTATTGCCAGGCGGCTCGCCTCACGGGTCGAGCGCGGCAAACTGGCGTCAGAGCAGGCCGACGCGCTGCTGGCACGCCTGCATCCGGCCCACGATTTAGCCGCGCTGGCCGACGCAGATTTAGTGATCGAAGCGGCCTCTGAACGCCTGGAGGTAAAAACGGCGCTGTTCGCGCAGCTGGCGGCGATCTGCGCGCCGTCAACGTTGCTCACCAGCAACACCTCGTCGATTTCGATTACCGCCATCGCCGCCGGGGTAAAGCATCCCGAACGCGTCGCCGGGCTGCACTTCTTTAATCCGGCGCCGGTCATGAAGCTGGTGGAAGTCGTCAGCGGCCTGGCGACGTCTGCAGAAGTGGTGGAGCAGCTGTGCCAGTGCGTGAGCGGCTGGGGGAAACGGCCGGTGCGCTGCCGCTCGACGCCCGGCTTTATCGTTAATCGCGTGGCGCGTCCCTTCTACGCCGAAGCCTGGCGGGCGCTGGAGGAGCAGGTGGCCGCCCCGGAGGTTATCGATGCCGCTTTGCGTGACGGCGGCGGTTTCCCGATGGGGCCCCTGGCGCTGACGGACCTGATCGGCCAGGACGTCAACTTCGCCGTGACCTGCTCGGTATTTAACGCTTTCTGGCAGGACCGCCGCTACCTGCCATCGCTACTCCAGCAAGAGCTGGCGCTGGCCGGGCGGCTGGGCAAAAAGAGCGGCCATGGCGTCTATCGCTGGCCTGCGGAAGTCAGGACGGCGGCGGCGCTGCCGCCGGTTGCCCATGGCGCTCAATCCGTCATCACTATAAGTGACAGTGTCACTGAGCTGGACGAGCTGCTGTTGCTGGAGACCGAAGGCGAGACTGCCCTGGCGCTGAGCGTTAAGCATCGCCGTCCGGTGGTGGTGTATGACCTGTGCGCCAGCGATACGGTAGTGCTGGCCGCAGCGGCGACCAACGCGCCGGCGGCGACGGACAAAGCGGTGCACTACTTCCAGCAGCAGGGCAAGAACGTGCTGCGTATCGCCGATTATCCCGGCCTGCTGGTGTGGCGCACGGTGGCGATGCTGATTAACGAAGCGCTGGATGCACTACAGAAACGGGTGGCCAGCGCACAGGATATCGATACCGCCATGCGTCTGGGCGTCAATTACCCGCAGGGCCCGCTGGCGTGGGGGGACAGCCTCGGCTGGCGCCGCGTGCTGCGCCTGCTGGAGAACCTGCACCACCATTATGGCGAGGAGCGCTATCGCCCCGGCTCCCTGTTGCGCCAGAAGGCGCTGATGGAGAAGCACCATGAGCAATGACGCCTGGCGCAACGCGCGCGCGATGTATGAAAAAGATACCTGCGCCAGAACGATGGGGATCGAACTCATCGAAATGGACGACGGTTTTGCGCAGATGACCATGACCGTCTCGCCGGACATGCTTAACGGCCATCAAACCTGCCACGGCGGTCAGCTATTTACCCTTGCTGATACCGCTTTCGCCTACGCCTGTAACAGCCAGGGGCTGGCGGCGGTGGCTTCGGCGGCCAGCATTGATTTTCTCCGCCCGGCGTTTGCCGGCGACCGGCTGGTCGCCACCGCCAGAGTCAAACAGCAGGGCAAGCTGACCGGGGTCTACGACATTGAAATTGTTAATCAACAGCAAAAAATTGTGGCCCTCTTTCGCGGCAAATCGCACCGCATCGGCGGCACAATCACAGGAGAAGTGTAATGCGCGAGGCCTTTATTTGTGACGGGATCCGCACGCCGATTGGCCGCTACGGCGGCGCGCTGGCCAGCGTGCGCGCCGACGACCTGGCGGCGATCCCGCTGCGTGCGCTGCTGAGCCGCAACCCCAGGCTTGACCCGACCGCGATCGATGATGTGATTTACGGCTGCGCGAATCAGGCGGGCGAAGATAACCGCAATGTGGCGCATATGGCGACGCTGCTGGCCGGCTACCCGCATACGGTGCCGGGTACCACCCTCAACCGCCTGTGCGGCTCCGGGCTGGACGCCGTCGGTTTTGCCGCCCGGGCGATCAAAGCCGGCGATGCCGATCTGCTGATCGCCGGCGGCGTGGAGTCGATGTCGCGCGCGCCGTTTGTGATGGGGAAGGCCAGCGCGCCGTATCAGCGTCAGGCGGAGCTGTTCGACACCACCATTGGCTGGCGTTTTGTGAACCCGCTCATGGCGCAACACTTCGGAACTGACAGCATGCCGGAAACCGCCGAGAATGTAGCCGAATTGTTAAATATCAGCCGCGCCGATCAGGATGCTTTCGCCTGGCGCAGCCAGCAGCGCACGGCGCAGGCCCAGCGCGACGGCATTCTGGCGCAGGAGATCGTGCCGGTGCAGGTTGTCGGCCGGAAAGGGGCGCTTAGCGACGTGCGCGAGGATGAGCATCCGCGACCGGAAACCACGCTTGAGCAGCTGGCGCAACTGAAAGCGCCGTTCCGTCAAGGCGGCGTCATTACCGCGGGCAATGCTTCCGGCGTCAACGACGGCGCCGCGGCGCTGATCATCGCCAGCGAACAGCAGGCCGCTAGCCAGGGGCTCACGCCGCGGGCGCGGATCGTGGCGATGGCGACGGCGGGCGTCGAGCCGCGCCTGATGGGGCTGGGGCCGGTACCGGCGGTGCGTAAAGTGCTGGAGCGGGCGGGGCTCAATATTAACGATATGGATCTGATTGAGCTGAATGAGGCCTTCGCCGCCCAGGCGCTGGGGGTGCTCAGACAGCTCGGCGTGCCGGACGATGCGGCGCATGTGAATCCCAACGGCGGCGCCATCGCTTTAGGCCATCCGCTGGGCATGAGCGGCGCGCGTCTGGCGCTGAGCGCCAGCCTTGAGCTGCAGCGCCGCGGCGGGCGCTATGCGTTGTGTACGATGTGTATTGGCGTGGGTCAGGGCATCGCCATGATCCTCGAGCGAGTGTGAGCTAATTTACCTGCGAGTACCCTACAATGATAACTACTACAAAATTAGATCCGATTGAAACCGCCTCGCGTGATGAGCTGCAGGCCCTGCAAACCCAGCGTCTGAAGTGGACGCTGAATCATGCGTATAACAATGTGCCAATGTATCGTCGTAAATTCGACGCCGCAGGCGTGCACCCTGACGACTTCCGCGAACTGAGCGACCTGACCAAATTCCCGTGCACCACCAAACAGGATCTGCGCGACAACTATCCCTTCGATACCTTCGCGGTGCCGATGGAGCAGGTGGTGCGTATTCATGCCTCATCCGGCACCACCGGCAAACCGACGGTGGTGGGTTATACGCAAAACGATATTGATCACTGGGCCAATATCGTCGCCCGTTCGCTGCGCGCCGCCGGCGGCACGGCGAAAGATAAAATTCACGTCGCCTACGGCTACGGCCTGTTTACCGGCGGCCTTGGCGCGCACTACGGCGCGGAACGCTTAGGCGCGACGGTGATCCCGATGTCCGGCGGACAGACCGAAAAACAGGCGCAGCTGATCCGCGATTTCCAGCCGGATATGATCATGGTGACGCCGTCATACTGTCTGAATCTGATTGAAGAGCTGGAGCGCCAGATGGCCGGCGATGCCCGCGGCTGTTCATTACGCGTCGGCGTCTTTGGCGCCGAGCCGTGGACCCTGGCGATGCGCGCGGAGATCGAGCGCCGGCTGGGGATCACCGCCCTGGATATTTACGGTCTGTCAGAGGTGATGGGCCCGGGGGTGGCGATGGAGTGTCTGGAAACCGTTGACGGCCCGACCATCTGGGAAGACCACTTCTTCCCGGAAATCGTTAACCCGGACGACGGCACGCCGCTGGCCGATGGCGAACACGGCGAACTGCTGTTCACCACGCTGACCAAAGAGGCGCTGCCGGTGATCCGCTACCGTACCCGCGATCTGACGCGCCTGCTGCCGGGCACCGCGCGCACCATGCGCCGTATGGACCGCATCAGCGGACGCAGCGACGATATGCTGATCATCCGCGGGGTTAACGTCTTCCCGTCGCAGCTGGAAGAAGAGATCCTTAAGTTTGAACACCTGGCGCCGCACTACCAGCTGGAGGTGAATCGCCGCGGCCATCTCGATTCGCTGGCAGTGCGCGTGGAGCTGAAAGAGAGCGGGCTGGCGCTGAGTCACGAGCAGCGCTGCCAGATTTGTCACCAGCTGCGCCACCGCATTAAGTCGATGGTCGGGATCTCCACCGATATCACCATCGTCAACTGCGGCAGCATTCCGCGCTCTGAAGGCAAAGCCTGTCGCGTTTTCGACCTGCGTAAAGCGGTGGTCAGCGGTTAATTCTCTCCCCGATAACCCGGCTGAGGCCTTTACGCCGTAGGCCGGGTATTTCCTGTGCTATGATTCATAAAGGAAAAATATAACAACAGAATGAATCAGATGAGTAAACTCGACGCCTTTATTCAACAAGCGGTGACGGCGACGCCGATCAGCGGCACGTCATTAATCGCCTCGCTGTATGGCGACGCCTTATTACAACGCGGTGGGGAAGTGTGGCTGGGCAGCGTCGCGGCGCTGCTGGAAGGATTAGGCTTCGGCGAGCGTTTCGTCCGCACCGCGCTGTTCCGCCTCAATAAAGAGGAGTGGCTCGATGTCGTCCGTATCGGCCGCCGCAGCTTCTATCGTCTGAGCGACAAAGGGCTGCGCCTGACCCGACGCGCGGAACATAAAATTTATCGCGCGAACGCTCCGGAATGGGACGGCACCTGGCTGCTGCTGCTTTCGGAAGGCCTGGAGAAAAATGTGCTGGCCGACGTCAAAAAGCAGCTGCTGTGGCAGGGGTTTGGCGCGCTGGCGCCGAGCCTGTTAGCCTCGCCGTCGCAAAAGCTGGCGGATGTCCAGTCGCTGCTCCATGAAGCGGGCGTCGCCGAAAACGTCATCTGTTTTGAAGCTCACTCGCCGCTGGCGCTCTCCCGGGCGGCGCTGCGCAGCCGGGTGGAGGAGTGCTGGCATCTCACCGAACAAAACGAGATGTATGAGGCCTTTATCTCGTTATTCCGGCCGTTACTGCCGCTGCTGCGCGACTGCGACCCCGCGGAGTTAACGCCGGAACGCAGCTTTCAGATCCAGCTCCTGCTGATTCATTTCTATCGCCGGGTGGTGCTCAAAGATCCGCTGCTACCGGAAGAGCTGCTGCCGGCGCACTGGGCGGGGCAAACCGCCCGCCAGCTGTGTATCAATATTTACCAACGGGTGAGTCCCGGCGCGCTGGCGTTCGTCAGCGAGAAAGGTGAAAGCTCGGTCGGCGAGCTTCCCGCGCCGGGCCCGCTCTATTATCAGCGCTTTGGCGGTTTGCCGGGCGCATAAGGAGGTTGCATGCCGATTTATCAGATTGATGGACTGACCCCGGTGGTGCCGGAGGAGAGTTACGTCCACCCGACCGCGGTGTTGATTGGCGACGTGATCCTCGGCAAAGGGGTCTATGTTGGGCCCAACGCCAGCCTGCGCGGCGATTTTGGCCGCATCGTGGTCAAAGACGGGGCCAATATTCAGGACAACTGCGTGATGCACGGCTTCCCTGGCCAGGATACGGTGGTGGAAGAAGACGGACATATCGGCCACGGCGCTATTCTGCACGGCTGCGTGATTGGCCGCAACGCGCTGGTGGGGATGAGCGCGGTGATTATTGACGGGGCGACCATCGGCGAAAACAGCATTGTCGGCGCCTCGGCCTTTGTCAAAGCCAACGCTGAGATGCCCGCCAACCATCTGATCATCGGCAGCCCGGCAAAAGCGATTCGCGTCCTGAGCGAACAGGAGCTGGCGTGGAAAAAACATGGCACCCGTGAATACCAGGTGCTGGTGGAACGCTGTAAGCAGACGCTGCATCAGGTCGAGCCATTACGGGAAGTGGAAGAGGGGCGTAAGCGGCTGGAGTTTGATGAAAACCTGCGGCCAAAATCCTCAACCTGAGGGGGAAATATATGGCAGAGAAATTATCCGCTCACTGTCACTGCGGTGCGGTGGCGTTTACCGTTGAACTCAGCGACGGCTTCAATACCGCTCGGCGCTGTAACTGCTCATATTGTCGAATGCGCGGGGCGGTCGCGGTCTCTTCGCCGCGTTCAGGCATAGAGGTGGTACGCGGAAGGGATAAGCTCACCGAGTATCGCTTTAATACAGGGGAAGCCGTGCACTTTTTCTGCTCGGTATGCGGGATCTACACCTTTCATCAACGGCGTTCAAACCCACAGGAGTATGGGGTGAATGTGGCCTGCATTGACGGCGTTTCGCCTTTCGATTTTTCCTGCGTGGAGGTCAACGACGGGGTGAATCATCCAAACGATGGCGGCGGAGGCGTGGTGGGGTATTTGCGCTACGAGAAAAAGTAAAACACTCCTCCCGCAGGAAGCGAGAGGAGTGAAATATTAGGCTGCAACCACGCTGTCGATGGCCGCTTTTGCGTCAGACTGCGCTTTGGCCGCGACTTCCGGGCCGTAAGCGATACCTTCGGCGAACACGAAGTTCACGTCGGTGATGCCGATAAAGCCGAGGAAGGTGGACAGGTACGGGGTGACCAGGTCGGTCGGGGTATCTTTATGGATACCGCCGCGGCTGGTCACGACGACCGCGCGTTTACCGGTCACCAGACCTTCCGGCCCTTTTTCGGTGTAGCGGAAGGTCACGCCGGCGCGAGCCACCAGGTCAAAATAGTTTTTCAACTGCGTCGGAATGTTGAAGTTGTACATCGGCGCAGCGATAACAATCACATCATTGCCTTTCAGTTCGGCGATCAGCTCGTCGGAAAGGGCCAGCGCTTCCTGCTGACGCGGCGTCAGCGGCGCGTCGCTCGGACGCAGGGCGCCAACCAGTTCACCATCCAGAACCGGGATCGGATTAGCGGCCAGGTCACGCACGGTGATCTCGTCGCCCGGGTGTTTTTCCTGCCATTGTTCAACAAAATAGTCGGAAAGCTGACCAGATTGTGAGTACCCTGCCAGAATACTGGATTTCAGAACTAATACTTTGCTCATGGGTGTTTCCTTTTTTAATGTGATTGACGGGTCAGTGCCCTGGTGCTTGATGACACTGTATTCACAATCGCGCCACAGAGATAGCGCAATATATCGAATCCTATGTTCAGATTTTTTGAACAAGGCACGGATGACACAGATGTGGTACTCTAAGGCAATACTTCAAAAGAGATTTTCCCGGCAGAGCTCTGCCCGATAACGCTATGACAGAACAACAAAAAATCACCTTCCCCCAGCTTTATCAACAGCTCGACGGCCTGATGCTGCGCGACAAAACGCGCTTTGCCCGCCGTCTGCACGGCGTGAAGAAGGTTAAAAATCCTGAATCGCAACAGGCCATCCTCCAGGAGATGGCGCAGGAGATAAGCCAGGCAGCCGGTAAAGTCCTGCTGCGCGAAGCGGCGCGACCGGCCATCACCTATCCGGAAAACCTGCCGGTTAGCCAGAAAAAACAAGAAATTCTCGAGGCGGTACGCGATCACCAGGTGGTGATTGTCGCCGGGGAGACCGGTTCGGGTAAAACCACCCAGCTGCCAAAAATCTGCATGGAGCTGGGCCGCGGGCTGAAAGGGCTGATCGGCCATACCCAGCCGCGTCGTCTGGCCGCGCGAACCGTCGCCAACCGTATCGCCGAGGAGCTGCAAACGGAGCCGGGCGGTTGTATCGGCTATAAGGTCCGCTTTAGCGATCACGTCAGCGACAACACCATGGTCAAGCTGATGACCGACGGTATTCTGCTGGCGGAGATCCAGCAGGATCGCCTGCTGATGCAGTATGACACCATCATTATCGATGAAGCGCACGAGCGCAGCCTGAACATCGACTTCCTGCTCGGCTATCTGAAAGAGCTGCTGCCGCGCCGTCCTGACCTGAAAATCATCATCACCTCGGCGACTATCGACCCGGAACGTTTCTCAAAGCATTTCAATAATGCGCCGATTATCGAAGTCTCCGGGCGGACTTACCCGGTGGAAGTGCGCTACCGGCCGATAGTGGAAGAGGCGGACGATACCGAGCGCGATCAGCTGCAGGCGATCTTTGATGCCGTCGACGAGCTGGGGCGCGAAGGGCCAGGGGATATTCTGATCTTTATGAGCGGCGAGCGGGAGATTCGCGATACCGCCGATGCGCTGAATAAGCTGGATCTGCGCCATACCGAAGTGCTGCCGCTGTACGCTCGTTTGTCCAACAGCGAGCAGAACCGCGTCTTCCAGCCGCACAGCGGACGACGCATCGTGCTGGCGACCAACGTGGCGGAAACCTCGCTGACCGTGCCGGGCATTAAATACGTTATCGATCCCGGTACTGCGCGTATCAGCCGTTACAGCTACCGCACCAAGGTGCAGCGCCTGCCGATCGAGCCGGTTTCCCAGGCCTCCGCCAACCAGCGTAAAGGCCGCTGCGGCCGCGTCTCGGAAGGGATCTGTATTCGTCTTTATTCCGAAGACGATTTCCTGTCGCGCCCGGAATTTACCGACCCGGAAATTCTGCGCACCAACCTGGCGTCGGTCATCCTGCAGATGACCGCCCTGGGCTTAGGCGATATCGCCGCCTTCCCGTTTGTCGAAGCGCCGGATAAGCGCAATATCCAGGACGGCGTGCGCCTGCTGGAAGAGCTGGGCGCGATCACCACCGATGAGCAGGCCACCGCCTATAAGCTAACGCCGATGGGCCGCCAGCTCAGCCAGCTGCCGGTGGACCCGCGCCTGGCGCGGATGGTGCTGGAGGCGCAGAAGCACGGCTGCGTGCGGGAAGCGATGATCATCACCTCCGCGCTGTCGATTCAGGATCCGCGCGAGCGGCCGATGGATAAGCAGCAGGCCTCCGACGAGAAGCACCGCCGCTTTCACGATAAAGAGTCTGATTTCCTCGCCTTCGTCAATCTGTGGAACTACCTCGGCGAGCAGCAGAAGGCGCTGTCGTCGAATCAGTTCCGCCGCCAGTGCCGGGTCGATTTTCTGAACTATCTGCGCGTGCGCGAGTGGCAGGATATCTACACCCAGCTGCGTCAGGTGGTGAAAGAGCTTGGCCTGCCAATCAACAGCGAACCGGCGGAATACCGCGAGATCCATACTGCGCTGCTGACCGGTCTGCTGTCGCACATCGGCATGAAGGATGCCGATAAACAGGAGTTTACCGGCGCGCGGAACGCCCGCTTCTCCATCTTCCCGGGGTCCGGTCTGTTTAAAAAGCCGCCGAAGTGGACGATGGTGGCGGAACTGGTGGAAACCAGCCGGCTGTGGGGCCGCATTGCCGCCCGCATTGAGCCGGAGTGGGTGGAGCCGGTCGCGCAGCACCTGATCAAACGCTCATACAGTGAGCCGCACTGGGAGCGGGCGCAGGGCGCGGTGATGGCGACGGAAAAGGTCACCGTCTATGGCCTGCCGATCGTTGGCGCGCGTAAGGTCAACTACAGCCAGATCGATCCGGCGCTGTGCCGCGAGCTGTTTATCCGCCACGCGCTGGTGGAGGGTGACTGGCAAACGCGCCACGCCTTCTTCCGGGAGAACCTGAAGCTGCGGGCGGAAATCGAAGAGCTGGAGCATAAGTCGCGCCGCCGCGACATTCTGGTGGATGACGAGACCCTGTTCGAATTCTACGACCAGCGCATCAGCCACGACGTCATCTCCGCCCGGCATTTTGACGCCTGGTGGAAGCAGGCCAGCCGCGACACCCCGGATCTGCTCAACTTTGAGAAGAGCATGCTGATTAAGGAAGGGGCGGAGCAGGTCAGCAAACTGGACTATCCGAACTTCTGGCACCAGGGCAATCTGAAGCTGCGTCTGACCTATCAGTTCGAGCCGGGCGCCGACGCCGACGGCGTGACGGTGCATATTCCGCTGCCGCTGCTTAATCAGGTGGAGGAGGCCGGGTTTGAATGGCAGATCCCCGGTCTGCGCCGGGAGCTGATTATCGCCCTGATAAAATCGCTGCCGAAGCCGGTGCGGCGCAATTTCGTCCCGGCGCCCAACTATGCGGAAGCGTTTCTTGGCCGGGCGACGCCGCTGGAGCTGCCGCTGCTCGACTCCCTCGAGCGCGAACTGCGGCGGATGACCGGCGTGACCATCGACCGCGAAGCCTGGCAGTGGGATCAGGTGCCCGATCACCTGAAAATCACTTTCCGGGTGGTGGACGATAAAAACAAGAAGCTGCAGGAAGGGCGCTCGCTGCAGGCGCTGAAAGAGGCGCTGAAGGGCAAAGTTCAGGAGACGCTGTCGGCGGTCGCTGATGACGGCATCGAGCAGAGCGGGCTGCATATCTGGAGCTTTGGCACCCTGGCGGAGAGTTACGAACAGAAGCGCGGCAACTATAAGGTGAAAGCCTGGCCGGCGCTGGTGGACGAGCGCGACAGCGTGGCCATCAAGCTGTTTGATAATCCACAGGAACAGCAGCAGGCCATGTGGCGCGGTCTGCGTCGCCTGCTGCTGCTTAACATTCCGTCGCCGATTAAGTATCTGCACGAGAAGCTGCCGAACAAAGCCAAGCTCGGGCTCTATTTTAACCCGTACGGCAAAGTGCTGGATCTGATTGACGACTGCATCTCCTGCGGCGTTGATAAGCTTATCGACGAGGCGGGCGGGCCGGTGTGGACGGAAGAGGGCTTTAGCCAGCTGCATGATAAAGTTCGCGCCGAGCTCAACGAGACGGTCGTGGAGATCGCCAAACAGGTCGAGCAGATCCTCACCGCGGTGTTCAATATCAACAAACGGCTGAAAGGCCGGGTGGATATGACCATGGCGCTGGGGCTGTCGGACATCAAAGCGCAGATGGCGGGGCTGGTTTACCGCGGCTTTGTCACCGGCAATGGCTTCCGTCGTCTTGGCGATACGCTGCGCTATCTGCAGGCGATTGAAAAGCGTCTGGAGAAGATGGCTATCGATCCGCACCGCGACCGCGCGCAGATGCTGAAAATCGAGAGCGTGCAGCAGGCGTGGCAGCAGTGGCTGAATAAGCTGCCGCCGAACCGCCGTGAAGACGACGATGTCCGGGAGATCCGCTGGATGATCGAGGAGCTGCGGGTGAGCTTCTTCGCCCAGCAGCTGGGGACCCCGTACCCTATCTCGGACAAACGCGTGCTACAGGCGATGGAGCAGATTACGCCGTAACCTGGCCGGTTGTCCCCGGTGGCGCTGCGCTTACCGGGGCGACGGGCCAGGCGTCCACGCTTAAGCGTTGACCCACGCCAGGGTAAAGCCGTCCCAGCCTTTCGTGCCCACGGTTTGCAGCGCCGTTGCCGTCAACCGTGGCTCGGCGCCCATCATCTCAATGAACTGACGCACGCCCTGAACGCGCTCGTCGGCGCTCTGTGGGTTGACCACTTCGCCGTCGCGTACCACGTTATCGCCAATAATTAAGGTTCCCGGGCGGGAATAACGCAGCGCCCAGCGCAGATAATGGGGGTTATTCGGCTTATCGGCATCGATGAAGATCAGGTCGAAAGCGGGACATTCGCCAAGCGCCTCCAGGGACTGTAGCGCGGGCCCCTCCCGCAGCGTGACCCGCTGGTTAACACCCGCCAGCTGCAGATTCTCCCGCGCCACGCGGGCATGATGCGCGTCGGCCTCCAGGGTGAGGAGTTGGCCGTCGGCAGGAAGCTCGCGCGCCATCCAGATGGTGCTATAGCCGCCGAGGGTGCCGATCTCCAGGATCCGCTTAGCCTGGGTAAGCCGTACCAGCAGGGCGAGAAACTGACCCTGATTGGCGGCGACATCGTGTGCCGGGAGCCCGGCACGATGGTTGTTTTCCAGTACCCGATCGAGCACAGGATCGCTGGGAATTAAGGCCTCAATCAAATAATTGTCTACTGCAGACCACTGTTGTTGCATATGACGCTTCCCCATTTAGCTCCCTGATGAGTCAGACCAGCCGCCTCCCAGCGCCCGGTATAGATCGATCTGCGCCAGCAGCAGGTTATTCTTCACCTGTACCACGCTAAGCTGGGTGGAGAACAGCGTTCGCTGGGCATCAAGCACATCCAGATACGAAGAGTAGCCGTTACGGTAGCGGTTCTGCGCAATGCGCAATGTTTCTTCCGCCACCGCCTCCTGCCCCTGCAGTTCGGTCAGCTGTTCGCCGTAGCGGCTAATGGCGTCCAGGCTGTCATTGACCTCTTTAAACGCGCCGCGCACCGTTTTCTCATAGCTGTACAGCGCCTGGTTGCGCTGGGCCATCGAGACATCCACCTGGGCATTTAACGCCTGGCGGTTAAGCAGCGGCGCCAGGATGCTACCGCCAATGCTCCAGAGTCGCAGCGGGTTGTCCAGCAGATCCGGCAGCGTCCGGTCCTGCAGGCTGCCGGTGGCGGTCAGGTTGATAGACGGCAGCAGCTGCGCCTGGGACGAGGCCAGGGTGGCATCGGCGGCGACCAGCTGACGCTGGGCCTGTACGATATCCGGGCGGCGGTTGAGCAAGGTGGACGGCAGCTGCGAGGGCAGACGCAGCGGGGTGAGCCCGGCGAATTCGCCGCGTTTTATCGCGCCGGGGTTATCCCCCAGCAGCACGCTGAGGGCGTTTTCCTGCTGCGCAATCTGGTGCTGCAGCGGCGGGAGCTGCGCCCGCGTGGAGCGCAGCTCCGAATCCGCCTGCATCAGCTCAAGGCGCGAGGTATACCCGGTTTCATACTGACGTTTGGCCAGGCGCCAGGCGTCTTCCCGCGCCTGGAGCGTCTGCTGCGTGACCCGCAGTTGCTCATCCAGCGACAGCAGCGTCACGTAGCCCACGGCCACCGAGGCGGCGACGCTCAAATTGGCCGCGTCGGCAGCGGCTTTCTGCGCCTCGAGGCTGGCCCCGGCGGCGCTGGCCGCGCTGCGGTTCGCGCCCCAGATATCGACATCATAGCTGGCGGTCAGGCCGCCTTTATACACCGTACTGTGGATCGGCAGGCCGGTGGCGGCGGACTGCGCGCGGGCGCGGGTGCCGGTCAGGCTGGCATCCAGCGAGGGGAAAAGACTGCTGTCGGCGGCATACGCCCGCGCCTGATACTCATTCACCCGCTCGCGGGCGATCAGCACATCGCTGTTATAGCGCAGCGCCCGGTCGACATACTGATTCAGCGCGCTGTCATGAAAATTACGCCACCATACGCCTTCCACCGGGCTGGCAGGGCCAACGTCGGCCCGCCAGGCGGCAGGGATGGCGAGCGTCGGCTGGGCGCGCTGCACATCGGCGGACTGACAGCCGACCAGCGCCAGGACGATGGCAAGGGTGACCGGGCGGATCATGGCTGCTTCTCCGCGCGGGTATCAATGGTCACCTGCACCGACATGCCGGGGCGCAGGCGCTCGCTGTTGCGTTGCCCCTCGTTAACCGTGATGCGCACCGGGATGCGCTGGGCGATCTTGACGAAGTTGCCGGTGGCGTTGTCCGGCGAAATGGCGCTGAACTCCACCCCGGTCGCCGGGGAGATACTCTGCACCTTGCCGTGGAAGGTCTCGCCGTTGAGCGCGTCAACGGTGAAGGTAACCGGCTGGCCGATACGCACATCGGCCAGCTGGGTCTCTTTCAGGTTGGCGATCACCCAGTGCTGCGGCGGCACCAGCGAAGTCAGATGGGTTCCGGCGCTGACGTAAGCGCCAAGACGCACCGAAATCTGCCCCAGCTGGCCGCCGGTGGGGGCGATGATCTGCGTATTCTGCAGGTCAATCTGCGCCAGCTCGAGGGCGGCTTTGGCGCTGGCCACGTCGGCCTCCAGTGAATCGCGATTGACGATGGTCGATTCGCGGTCCTGGCGCGACATCTCCAGCGCCGCTTTCGCCTGTTCAATATCCGCTGCCCCCTGGGCGGCGCTGGCGCGGGCGGAATCCCGCTCGCGGATCGACAGCGATCCATCGGCGGTCAGCTCCTGCACCCGTTTTAAATCAGCCTGGATTTTCAGATTCTGCGCGCGGGCGTTCTGCAGCGCGGCTTCATTTTTGGCGATCGTCACCTCGGCGCTTTTGCGCTGCTGCAGGTTGTTGCGCAGCGCCGCCTCCTTCATCGCCAGGGTGGCCTGGGCCTGGTGCACCCGCTGCTTATAGATGCGATCGTCTATCTGGAACAGTACCTCGCCCGGCTGAACGATGGCGAAATCCTTGACGTTGACGGCAGTGATGTAGCCGTTGACCTGCGGACTGATAAAGGTGGTCTGCCCGCGCACGTAGGCGTTGTCGGTAAACTGGCTATGGCGGGTGAATGGCGGCAGTTGCCAGGCATAGAGGATCACCAGTACGCCGACGAGGCCTATCGCCGCGGCGGTAAAAATGGAGACCACGCGAATGTTGTTCCGGGTGTTGGCCTGTTGTTTGGCCGCATCCTGCTGACTCATAACGACTCCAGAGATGAAATGATGATAATTATTTGCTGCCGGTGGCGCGTTTTAAGGCGATACGGGCGGTCAGTCGTAAGCGAATTAAGCGCCAGAAAACCCACACTAACGTCCCGGCGGAGATCGCCGCCGTCAGCAGATAGGTGTCATTCCAGGCGAGAATATTGGCCTGCAGCGTCGCGGCGTTTTGCAGCAGGGTGGTGGACTGGACGTTAAGCAGCGTGCTGTCGCCGATCTGGCTCTGGTACATCTGGCTGTACTGCTGCAGCCGCTCGACGATCAGCGGGTTCAGGGTGGTGATCTGGTCCGCCAGCTGGCTGGAGTGAAATTTCTCCCGCCAGGTCTGGAAGGTGCCGAGTATCGCCGACCCCAACAGACCGCCGATGTTCTGGCTCATGCCGAACAGCACCGAGAAGCTCACCAGGTTGCGCGGATCGGCGAACACCCCGCCAATGCCGGCGAGCATCGCCGGCGCCAGAAAGAAGGCGCTGCCGAAGCCAAGCAAAAACTGGCTGAACATCAGCTGTTCCGGACGGGTGAGGGCGTTGGACTGGCTGTCGAGCAGCGAGGCCACCATGATCAGCGCCAGGGCGGTGGCGGTCGGCCAGTAGAGCTTCTGCGGGTTAAGCGTCAGGCAGCTGGCGATGATCCCGCACAGAATGCCGGCGAAAATTGACCACGCAAGGTTGGTCATCTGTTCGTTTTGCAGGCCAACGTACTGCAGCCAGCCGATCACCCCGGTATTCTGCTCCGCCAGCACGATGCGGATCAGCAGCATAATCAGACCGAGGCGCAGGATACTGCCGCTGGAGAGCCATTTGGTATTGAGCAGAGGATTGCTGCGGTTATGCTCAAAGGCGATGGCGGCGACGATCAGCACCACCGCCGCGGCCAGCGACCAGCCGATCCACGGCGCTTCGAACCACCACTCGAGCCGCCCCAGCGAGAGCACCGCGCAGACCAGCGCCATGCCGGGGGCCAGCAGGAAGAAGGTAATAAAATCCTTCTTCTCGAACACCTTTTTACGATCGCTCGGCGGCAGCTTCAGGGCGATGACGCAGGCCAGCGACACCAGCGCCAGCCCCAGCTCAAAGAAGTAGAGCCCGCGCCATTCATCGATCTGCAGCAGCTCGGTGGAAAAGAGGCGCGCCAGCGGAATGGCCAGCGACGAGCCGGTGATACCGATAGTCAGCCCTTTCAGGCGGTGGCGTGCGGGCCAGGCCTGCACCTGATAGTAGATCCCCAGCGAGCTGAGCGCCGCGGCCACCATGCCGTGGGCGGCGCGGACCATCATCGCCGAGCTGAGATCGTTGACGAACAGGTGGAAGAAGGTGACCAGCACATAGAGCACCAGAAAGCCTTCGGTAAAGGCGCGCAGCCCGAACTGCTGACGAAATTTCACCAGCAGCAGGTTAATGGAGACGTTGGTCATGACATACACCGCCGGTAGCCAGGCGATCTCCGTCGACCAGGCGGCGAAGGTGCCCTGCAGCAGCTGCAGATTGGCGGTGACCACCGCGTTGCCCAGCGCGCCGGTGAGGCACACCAGCAGTCCGACCACCCCGTAGGCCAGGCGCTTCGCCGGGCTGTGCAGCGGCGTCGATGGCGAGCCGAGCAGGGCCGGTTTTTCATGCGGCGCCCAGTCATGAGGGACGTAGGGGTTACTCTGGCGACGGGGCATTATTTCTTCTCCACTTCGCGCAACAGCTTTTCCAGCACCCGCTGAGTTTGTTCCCGCTCCTGCGGCGTGATCGCCGTTAGGATCTCTTCACGCAGATCGTCCGCCACCGTTTTGACCTGCTCGAAGAGGGCCTGCCCCTGGTCGGTGACCACCAGCAGCCGCTTGCGTTTATCGCGGTCGGTGGTGACGCGCTCCACCAGGCCGAGGGCCACCAGGCGGTTGATCAGCGGCACAATGGTCGGGCTCTCCACTCCCAGCTCCTGCGCCAGTTCGCTTTGCGACAGCGGCTGGTGGTGGCGGGCGATGGCGGCGACCGCCACCCAGCTGGCCTGGCTGAGACCGAGGTTTTTCAGCCGACGATTAACCGCCAGCCGCCAGTGATGGGCGGTCAGATATAAAAGATGGGAGAAGTTAAGCTGTCGATGGTCCATAGGTCGTCTGCAAAATCGTTAGAGCTCTAACGAGTTTATGTCTGACAACCGGCGGAATTCAAGGGAAAGGATAAAAAAGGGTTAACGGTGTGTGCGTTTATTGTGGCGACAGGAGGATACCCCCTCAGGCCATTTACTCATGGAGGATGCTCTTATTCTGCGCCATCACCCAGGTGATAAAAGCGCGCAGGGGCGCGGGAATATGTTTGCGACTCGGATAGTAGACGCAGAAATGATCCGCCGGGTAGCGGTAGCTGGGTAATAAGCGGACCAGACTGCCGGCGTTCAGTTGCGCGGACACCAGCGACTGATAGACAAAGGCGATCCCCAGTCCGCTCTCCGCCGCCTGGATCATCGCCGTATCGGAATCGACGACCAGATCGCCCTTGACGGCGACTTCGCCTGGCTCGCCGTCGGGGCTGATAAATTCCCACCGGTACTTTTCGCCGCTGGGAAAACAGCGGTTGATGCAGCGGAAATTGACCAGCGACTGCGGGGTGTCGGGCGCTCCGGCCTCGTGGAGATAGTCCGGGCTGGCCACCGGGATCAGCGACAGCTTCTCGCCAAAGGGGATGGCAATCATATCTTTGGGCACGTCCCGGGAATAGCGAATGCCAGCGTCAAAACCGGACTCGATAATATTCACTTTCCGATCGGTGGTAAACAGCTCCAGCGTCACGTCAGGATAGGCGGTTTTAAAAGCAATAAAATAGCGCTGAAAGAAAAGGTCGAGAACAATGCGCGGTAAATTGACTTTCACCACCCCTTCCGGGGTCAGACGGTGATAATTCAGACTGTCGACCACCCGGCGATAATCATTCACCACCGGCGTCATATTATTAAGAAATTCCTCACCCACCGCGGTTAAAGACAAACTGCGCGTCGAGCGATTGAGCAGGCGCACGCCTAATTTTTCTTCCAGATGATTAATAGCGCTGGTGAGGGCCGGCGGTGAAAGATTTAATGCTCTGGCAGCTTGCCGAAAACTGCCATGTTTCACTATGAGTATTAATATTTCAATTTGTTGCAAATCAGGCAACGTTTTCATTGTTAATTTCCAGCTAACACCGCGTTCGGAATAGATTAATTGTTATCAATGTAAAAGGGAAGTATATATTTAATAACATTCAGTACGTAAGGAAAATAAGGTGAAAACACGTTATCTCGGAAAAGAGAAGTTCCAGGTTTCCGCATTGGGTCTCGGGTGTATGGGAATGAGTTTCGCCTATGGCGGCGCTGAGGAGTCGCAGGCGATTAATACCATCCATGCCGCAGTGGACATGGGGGTGACCTTCCTGGATTCCGCCGAAGTGTATGGGCCTTTTGACAATGAAGTCCTTGTTGGGAAAGCGATTAAAGGCATCCGCGATAAGGTGCAGATTGCCACCAAATTTGGCTTTCGTATTCTGCCGACCGGCCAGGGGCTGGAGCGGATGGCCGGCGTCGACAGCCGTCCGGAACATATTCGCGAGGCGGTGGAAGGGTCGCTGAAGCGGCTGAATATTGAGACCATCGATCTGCTCTATCAGCACCGCGTCGATCCTGCGGTGCCGGTGGAAGAGGTGGTGGGCACCATGGCCGACCTGGTCAAAGAGGGTAAAATTCGCCATATCGGGCTGTCAGAAGTGTCAGCCCAGACGTTGCGCCGGGCCTGCAAGGTGCATCCGATCGCCGCGGTGCAGACGGAATACTCGCTATGGACCCGTGAGCCGGAGGGCGGCATCCTCAAGGCCTGCCGCGAGCTGGGCGTGGGCTTTGTCCCTTACAGTCCGCTGGGCCGCGGCTTCCTGACGGGCCAGATCACCGACCCCGGCGTCTTCGCAGCCGATGATTTTCGTCGCAATCTGCCGCGCTTCCAGGCAGAAACCATGCGCAAAAACCAGCAACTGCTCGACCGTCTGCAGCAGGTCGCCAGCCGCTACGAGGCCACCCTGGCGCAGATGGCCCTCGCCTGGGTGATGAGCAAAGGGGAAGATATCGTGCCGATCCCCGGGGCGCGAAAAATGAACCATCTGCGCGATAATGCCGCTGCGGCCGATATTATGCTCTCCCCTGAGGATATTCTCGCCATCGATCATATTTTCGCTCCCGAAAACGTCGCCGGATTACGCTATAACCAGGGCGACTTTAATTTAATCGATAAATAATCTCCTGAATACGCTCCTCCCGCCGGTCTGGCGGGAGATAAGGTAACTTATGACTATTGCTGTTTCCCGTCCGGCGGGATTGCCTGCGGCGGTGTATGCGCTTTCCGTGGGTTCATTTGGTATTGGCACCACCGAATTTGTGATTATGGGTTTATTACTCGATGTGGCCCATGACTTTCATATATCCATTACGCTCGCCGCCTGGTCTATTACCGCTTACGCCTGTGGGGTGGTGATTGGCGCGCCGCTGCTTACGCCGCTATTAAGCCGTTATCGCAAAAAACCTGCGCTGTTATTTTTAATGATCTTATTTTCCATTGGAAATTTAGGCTGTGCGATCGCCGGTAATATGACCATGCTAATTATTGCCCGGGTAATAACTGCGTTCGCTCACGCCTCGTTCTTCGGAATAAGCTCGGTCTATGCCGCGGAGCTGGCGCCGGTGGATAAACGGGCTTCGGCGGTCTCCGCCGTGTTTCTCGGCGCCACCCTGGCCAATATTCTGGGCGTGCCGCTCGGCGCCTGGGTGGGGCAGTACCTTGGCTGGCGCTATACCTTCTATATGGTCACGCTGATCGGCATTCTCACCGCCCTGGCGGTGATCGCCCTGGTGCCTGGCCGTCAGGCGCAGCCGTCGGCCCGGAGCCGGATCCGCGATGAGCTGAAGGTGCTCCGTCATCCCGCGGTGCTGCGCAGCCTGCTGATCACCGCCCTCGGGTTCTCCGGCGTCTTCGCCGCCTTCACCTACATCGCGCCGATGCTGAAAACCGTCACCGGGATGAGCGACCACCTTATTCCGCCGGTGCTGATGCTGTTCGGCGTCGGGATGGTCGCCGGGAATCATCTTGGCGGCCGACTGACCGACGGCGGCGTCCGCCGGGCGCTGCTGCTAACTCTCGCCTTGCTGAGCGTCGTCCTGTGTCTTTTTCCGTGGGCGATTCAGACGCTGCCCGGCGCCTGCGCGGCGGTGTTTCTGCTGGGGGCGGCGATGTTCTCCACCATTCCGCCGCTGCAGATGCAGGCGCTGGACAGCAGTGAGAGCGGCAAAAGCATGGTCTCTTCGTGCAATATCGCCGCCTTTAACCTCGGCAATGCCGGCGGCGCCTGGTTTGGCGGGCTGCTGCTCGCCTCCGGCGTTTCTCTCTCTCACATTCCTCTGGCCGGTGCTTGCCTGACCGCCAGTGGATGGGTTATCGCTAGTGTGACGTTGTCACCTTTAAAAGGAAGTCAAGCATGAAGTATCGATATTTAGGTTCCACCGGGCTGTCGGTTTCGGAGCTCTGTTTTGGCGCCATGACGTTTGGCGAGAAAGGGGCCTTTCTCGGCGCGCCGGGGCGCAACTGGTCGGAATTCGGCGTGGTGCCTGAGCAGACGGCCTACGATCTGGTGTACAAAGCGCTGGACGCCGGGATTAACTTTTTTGATACCGCGGACTGTTATAAGAACGGCCAGGGCGAAGAGCTGCTCGGCAACGCGCTGAAGGGAAAACGCCAGCAGGTGATTATCGGCACCAAAGGACGCTGGCAAACCGACCCCAACCCGAACGCGCTGGGGGCGTCGCGCTACCATATCATCAATGCCGTCGAGGCCAGCCTGCAGCGGCTGAAGACCGATTATATCGATATCTATCACCTTCACGGGTTCGATCCGCGCACCGCGCTGGAGGATACCCTGCGCACGCTGGATACGCTGATCCGCGCCGGGAAAATTCGCTATATCGGGGTCTCCAACTACGCGGCCTGGCAGCTGGCGAAGGCGCTGGGGATCTCGGAGCGCCTTGGGCTGGAGAAATTCTGCGTCTATCAGGGCTATTACAATATCGCCGCGCGTGAAATGGAGCATGAGATTATCCCGCTCAGCGTCGATCAGAACGTCGGCATCACCGTCTGGAGCCCGCTGGCCGGGGGCTTTCTCACCGGTAAATACCCACGCAATCAGGCGTTTCCCGAGGGCAGTCGCCTGGCGAACGCCACGCCGTTCGAATCCGCGCCGATCGCCAACCGCGAGCAGGCCTGGCAGACCCTGGAGGTGATGCAGGAGATTGCCCGCCAGCGCAACGCCAGCGTCGCGCAGGTGGCGCTCAACTGGCTGCGTACCCGTCCGGGGATCGCTTCGCTGGTGATCGGCGCGACCAAACTGGCCCAGCTGGAGGATAACCTGGCGGCGCTGAACTGGACGCTGAGCGACGAGGAGACGGCGATCCTCAACAGCGTGAGCGAGAAAGAGAAACCATACCCCTACTGGCATATCTGCAATGTCGCCGGCGATCGTCGTCTGGCCGATGATATCTATCCCTAATCACCCTACACCCAGGCAACAAGCGTATGCCCCGCACGGGGCATACAGAGAGGCTCGATCGTGAAAAAAGTACTCATTGTTGGCGCCGGCCCGGTAGGGTTAATCATTGGCTGCTATCTGAATAAGTATGGAATTGATTTTGATATCATTGATAAAAATACCCACAGCACCACCTGGTCCAAAGCGCTGAGCGTCAGTCCGGCGACCATTAAAGCCTTCCACGGCTTAGGCCTTGCCGGGGAACTGATCGCCCAGGGAAAGCAGGTTCAGTCAGTCTACGCTTACTATAAAAACCGCAAATTTCTGCATATCGATAACCGCCGACTCGCCACTTGCTACCCCTTCCATGTCAGTATCCCGCAGCCGCGGACGGAGAAGATCCTCGAAACGGCGTTGGCCGACGCCGGGCGGGAGGTCAAACGTGGGCACCAGCTGGTCTCCTGGCGCCGGGAGGGGGAACGCTATCACGTCTCCCTGCTCGACGATGCCCGCCGGGCCTGTTCCGCCGCTTATGACTATATTATCGGCGCCGACGGCGCGGCCAGCACCGTCCGCGAGCTGGCCGGGATCGGCTTTAGCGGTCATGACTATCCGCTGCATTTTGTGATGGCGGACGTGCAATTCGACCGCGCGGCGGCGCTCCCGGGAACCTCCTACCATATTGATGAGCAGGGCTTTTTGATTTTCCTGCCCATGCCGGACAATCAGGTCAGGATCGTGATTAAAAAAGCCGGGCGCCTGCCGACGCCGCGTCCGGTGCCGGACCTGCAGGAGATCAACGCCGCGCTGGCGCGCTACTGCCCTCAGGTGCCGCCGGCGCAGACGCTCACCTGGTCTTCCAGCGCCAATTTCTATAACCGCATCGCCGATGACAATCTGCAGCATCATATTATGCTGGCGGGAGATGCCTTCCACCTGTTCAGTCCCATTGGCGGGCAGGGGATGAACACCGGCGTCCAGGATGCGGTGAACCTCGCCTGGAAGCTGGCTTTCTATCTGCACGGCGTGGCCACTGACCGACTGCCGGCGTCCTATCGCGCCGAGCGCTTCGCGGCGGTGAGCGGTGTACTGCGCTCCACCGATCGCGATACCGGCCTGATTGCCGGTCTGGTGCCGAGAAATCATATCGACGGGGTCTACTTTCCGGAGTTTTGCAACCGTCACTACTATCGTCACCAGCTGCCGCTGCAGTACGCCGGCTTCACCGCGACGCAGGCGCAGCACCCGGACGGCCTGGCAGGGCACCATGTTCCCTGGTACGTTTTTGCCTCGCCGCAGGCGATGTTTCGCAACAGCTATGACGTCTTCGCCAGCGGTAAGGTGGTGATCTTTTCCGCCCGCGCCGCTTGTCCTCCTATGTCCCGCCTGAAGCAGGCCGGCTGGTTTATATTCTGCCCCCTCGAACCGGCGGACGAGGCGTTTCTCGAAGCGCTACAGATCGGCCCCGATGACTATGCGGTGGTCAATCCCGATGGCTATGTGGGCTTTACCGGCAGCGAAGCCGGGACACGGCAGTATCTTTCCTCGCTCTACGTAATGGAATAATCATGAACAAAGTCTATATCGTCGCGGCCTGCCGTACGCCGGTGGGGCGCTTTCTTGGCGCCCTGAAAACGGTCTCCGCGGTGGAGCTGGCCGCGCTCACCGTCAGGCACAACCTGCAGCAGGCCGGCATTGACCCGGCGTGGATCGATGAGGTGATCTGCGGCTGCGTCCTTGCCGCCGGGCAGGGGATGGGACCGTCGCGTCAGGTTGCGCTGCTGGCGGGGATCCCGGTGCAAAAGCCGGCTTACACCCTGAATATGATCTGCGGTAGCGGCATGAAAAGCCTGACCGAAGGGGCGATCCATATCCAGAGCGGTTATGCCGACCTGGTGGTCGCCGGCGGAATGGAAAATATGAGTCAGGCGCCGTTTTTGCTGCGGGGAGAGATAAGGGGCGGGATGAAATTCGGCGCGTTCAGCAGTGAGGATGTGATCCAGCGCGACGGATTAACCGATCCGCTGCTGCAGATCCCGATGGGGGAAACGGCGGAGGCCATCGCCGCGCAGGAGCAGATCTCGCGCGCGGCGCAGGACCAGTATGCCCTGGAGAGCCATCACAAAGCCTCCGCCGCCAGCCGCGCCGGCTATTTTGCCGATGAGATGGTGCCGGTGACGGTCAGCGCGAAGCGGGGCGTCAGCACGGTCCGCGAGGATGAGCCGATCCGCCATGATCTTAGCGCCGAGCAGCTGGCGGCGCTGAAACCGGCCTTTCGCGCCGACGGCAGCGTCACGGCGGGCAATGCCTCCGGGCTGAACGATGGCGCCGCGTCGGTGATCCTCGCGTCGGCGCGCGCTGTTGCCCGCTATGGCCTGCAGCCGCTGGCGGAGATTGTCTCCTTTGGCGAGGGCGGCGTCGACCCGTCCATGATGGGGCTTGGCCCGCTGCCGGCGATAGCGTGCGCCCTGCGCCGCGGGCGTTTTCAGCTCAGCGATATGGCCCGGCTGGAGATCAACGAAGCCTTTGCCGCGCAGGTGCTGGGGGTGGTCAAGGGACTGGCCAGAGCGCATCAGATGACGGAGGAGGAGATTGCTTCCCGGCTGAACGTCCACGGCGGCGCGATCGCCCTCGGCCACCCGCTGGGCAGTTCCGGGACGCGGATTGTGGTCAGCCTGGTGCACGCGCTGCGCCGGGAGAATCAACCGACCGGCCTGGCGTCGCTGTGCATCGGCGGCGGGATGGGGATTGCGTTACTGGTGAAAACGATCTGAGGAGACAAGCGCCATGGAAAAATTAATTGTGGTGGGTGAGAAATTTACCGATTTTGCCCGGCGGCATGAGAATGTGCTGACGGTGAATGAGTTTGAGCGGTTTGTCTGGAGCGGCGAGCTGGCCGGGGTCGATAAAATCGTTATCGGTCAGGGGGTACAGCTCGACGACATCTCCCGCACCATCTGCATTATTCGTCAGC
Organism: Klebsiella sp. C360; assembly: GCF_048822415.1. Classification (NCBI taxonomy): domain Bacteria; kingdom Pseudomonadati; phylum Pseudomonadota; class Gammaproteobacteria; order Enterobacterales; family Enterobacteriaceae; genus Klebsiella; species Klebsiella sp. C360. The sequence continues at coordinate 10,665 of NZ_JBMEZZ010000001.1, read as the reverse complement.
ACTATCCGGACACAATGCGCCAGATCGTCAATCTGCAGGATCTCTATTATCAAAACAATCGCGATCATCAGCGGCTGGTACATAAACGTAAAAAAGCGAATATCCTCATCACCTCGCCGGAAAAACGCGATGAGGATAGCTATTGCGCGCGCCTGATCCTGCAGGATGCCTCGGAGCTGCTCTGCGACCACCAGACCGGGCAACATATTCAGGGGATGGTGCTGATCGAGGCGGCGCGGCAGACCATCATCGCCACCACGGAAAAATTCCTGCTGGCGGAGGCCGGCGTGGCGATGGCGGAGAAGTACTTTACCCTGAGCTCGCTGCAGGTGGCCTTTTCCTGCTTTGTTTTTCCGCTGCCGGTGACCATCGTCCTCAACGTGGTGTCGCGCAAAAGTTCAGCCCATGGCCGCTTCACCTGTGAATGCTCGGTGGGGTTTGACCAGACCGGCACCCGCAAAGCGGAAGTTGGCTTTAGCTTCAGCGTCTATGACCTTAACTACATCACTCGCAAAGAGTGCGAGCAGGCGGCGCAGTGCCATCAACATTATCTGGTCAGTATTGAGCAGGGGGACGGGGATGAGCATCGCCTTTTTTGATGTGGATGAAACGCTGATTACCGGCAAAAGTATGTTCCTGTTTCTGCACCGCTATGCCGCGGAATATCCGCTGCAGTGCGGTTTGACGGCCGCGGCGATTGTCCGGCAGCTGCAGGCACTCAGCGAAGCGGGTCAGCCGCGGGAGGCGATCAACCGCTACTATTACTCGCTGTTTCGCCACGAGTCGCGCCCCCGGGTGCGGGCGGTCGCCGAGCGCCTGTATCGCGAAGGCGGATATGGTTTTCACCGCGAGGTGGCGGCGCGCCTCAGGCAGCACCAGGCGCGGGGGGATGACGTGGTGTTTGTCTCCGGGTCGATGACCGACATTCTCTGGCCGGCGATGGCGGCGCTGGGGGTGGAGCATGCCCTGTGCTCAGAGCCGGTCGTGGTGGATGACCGCTATACCGGCGAGCTCTGGCGGACCGCCATCGGCGAACACAAGGCGGCGCATGCCCAATGCTATGCGCAGGAACAGGGCCAGCCGCTGGCGGCATGCTACGCCTTCGGCGATCATATCTCGGATCTGCCGCTGCTCGCCGCGGTCGGCCACCCCTGCGCGGTGAATCCCTCTCCGGGGCTGCTGGCGGAGGCGCAGCGTCGGGGATGGCCAGTGCTGTGGTCCACCGGCGGCTGACGGCGCGACGGCAAAAAAAAGGGGCGGCGCAATGCCACCCCTGATTCACTTCCTGACGGGGATCAGCCCGGGTAGATGCCGCGGTCTTTACGCGCCATCAGGATGCGCTCGCAGGCCACGATATAGGCGGCGGTACGCAGGGTACATTCTTTCTCGGCCGCTTTATCGCAGACGTGAATAATGGCGTCGGTCATGATGCGGTCCATCTTAGCGTTGATCTCCTCTTCGCTCCAGAAGAAGCTGGCCATGTCCTGCACCCACTCAAAGTAGCTGACGGTCACCCCGCCGGCGTTGCAGATAACGTCCGGCACTACGATCACCCCGCGCTCGGCCAGCACATCGTCCGCTTCCGGATAGGTTGGGCCGTTAGCCCCTTCCAGCACCAGTTTGCAGCTCAGCTTCTCAGCGCGCTCGCGGGTGATTTGCCCTTCCAGCGCCGCCGGGATCAGGATGTCCATCGGGGTGGTCCAGAACGCCTCTTTATCGATCTCCTGGGCGCCCGGGAAACCGGCGATCTGCTTTTTCTCCGCCTGCCAGGCGGTGAGGGCGGTCATATCAATCCCGCCTTCGTTGTACAGGGTGGCGGTGTGATCCTGAATGACCACTACGCGGGCGCCGACGCCGGCGAACAGGCGCGCCGCTTCGCTACCGACGTTACCAAAGCCCTGCAGCGCCACTTTAGCGCCTTCAATTTCGATGCCGGCGCGACGGGCCACTTCCCGGCCGGTGACGAACACGCCGCGTCCGGTGGCTTTTTCACGACCGAGGGAGCCGCCGAGGTGGATCGGCTTGCCGGTGACCACGCCGGTGATGGTGGTGCCATGGTTCATGGAGTAGGTGTCCATCATCCACGCCATCACTTTGCCGTTGGTGCCAACGTCCGGCGCCGGAATATCTTTCTGCGGCCCGATGATAATGCCGATTTCGCTGGTATAGCGGCGAGTCAGGCGTTCCAGTTCACCTTCCGACAGCGAGAAGGGGTCGACGCGGATGCCGCCTTTGGCCCCGCCGTAAGGAATATTGACCGCGGCGCACTTAATGGTCATCCAGGCAGAAAGTGCCATGACTTCGTTAAGATCAACATCCGGATGGTAGCGAACACCACCTTTACCCGGCCCACGCGAAAGATTGTGCTGAACGCGATAGCCCTCGAAGTGGCGAATGGTGCCGTCGTCCATCTGCACAGGGATGTCGACGATCAGCGCACGCTTCGGATGGCGCAGGGTTTCCACCCAGTAGGCAAGATCGCCAAGATAAGGCGCGACACGGTCGATCTGGCGCAGGTAGGTGGTCCATGGAGATGTACTACTTTCAGATGCGTAAGATAACTTTTCCATAAGAGTCCTGTTTCTCAGTGTTATTTATGTCGTGTAAAACCGTGGAATAGCTACAGCAGTAAACTCTGTGCAATGAATGGTATCACCAATTTTATAAAGCGGTATTTGACGGCAATTCCGATTTTTAAATTTTTGTTAGAAATTTTATTTTTTAGTGAATAACTACGCACGAGAACCACCCGCAAGCTGTGCATTTTAATTCACTTTTTATTCACTTAAGTGCATAAGAAAATATTTTTTCTATGTTTTTCATTATCTTGATGATCTTCAAAAAGTGAATAAATTGCGTTTCCCCATATTGACAATCTTATTGTTCACAGGCCAGCATTAGCCCACACAACAACATGGCGTTAACCATGAATTAACAAATACCCGTAAAAATAATAGGGCTTAAGTTTTCTGTGGTGAATATTTTTACCATCGCAGCGGGCGCGCTCGTGCCCAAAATAAGCCGAGGGTCAGGGTTAATGTCGATTGTCCAACGCGGCGGGAGCGTTTTCCGTCGTCTTACGTTCCGGAGATGAATGATGTCAGGCAGTATGACTCGCGAAGATTTTGACGCTTACCTGGTTCCCTGTTTTGCCCCCGCGCCGTTTATTCCGGTGAGGGCGGCGGGCTCCCGCGTCTGGGACCAGCAGGGGAAAGAGTATATCGATATGGCCGGCGGCATCGCAGTGAACGCCCTCGGCCATGCCCACCCGGCGCTGGCTGAGGCCCTGCAGGGTCAGCTGGCGAAACTGTGGCATATCGGCAATGGCTATACCAACGAACCGGTGCTGCAGCTGGCGAAAACCCTGGTGCAGTCCACCTTTGCCGACAAGGTGTTCTTCTGCAACTCCGGCGCTGAAGCGAACGAGGCGGCCCTTAAGCTGGCGCGGAAATATGCCCACGATAAGTTCGGCGGTGAAAAAAGCGAAATCATCGCCTTCAACCACGCCTTCCATGGCCGCACGCTGTTCACCGTCTCCGTCGGCGGCCAGCCGAAATATTCCAGCGATTATGCGCCGCTGCCGCAGGGCATTACCCATCTACCCTATAACGATATCGAGGCGGTCACCGCGGCGATCTCCTCACGTACCTGCGCGGTGATCGTCGAGCCGATTATCGGCGAAGGCGGGGTGATCCCGGCGGACCCGGCGTTCCTCCAGGCGCTGCGCGCCCTCTGCGATCGCCATCACGCCACCCTGATATTCGATGAGGTGCAGACCGGCGCCGGGCGTACCGGCCATCTCTACGCCTACCAGCATTACAACGTCGTCCCGGATATCCTCACCAGCGCCAAAGGGCTGGGGGGCGGCTTCCCGATCGGCGCGATGCTGGCGAAAGAGGCCTGGGCGCAGGTCTTCCAGCCAGGCACCCATGGCACCACCTTCGGCGGTAACCCGCTGGCGGCGACCGTCGCCAACGCCGTGCTGGCCCATCTGGATGCGCCGCTGCTGGCGGGGGTCGGCGAGCGCCATGCGCTGATCGTCGACCAGCTGAATGCCCTCTCTGCCCGCTACGATGCGTTCAGCGCCGTGCGCGGCGCCGGTCTGCTGATCGGCGCCGAGCTGGCCGGACCGCTGCGCGGGAAGGCCAAAACCCTGACCAACCTGGCGGCGGAAGAGGGGGTGATCGCCCTGATTGCCGGTCCGGACGTGCTGCGCTTCGCGCCGGCGCTCAATATCCCGCTGGCGGATATTGCGCAAGCCTTCGTGCGCCTTGATCGCGCCGTTGCCCGCTTAACCCGCTAACCGGGAGGACGGCCTGTGATGCTATTTCGTCCCGTAAGGGAAAACGATCTTGACGACATCGTCCGCCTTGCCGCGCGGGCGGGGGTCGGCATGACCTCTTTACCCCATGATGCCGGGCGCCTGGCCGCCCGGATACACCGCAGCATTGACACCTTCGCCGGCGCGCTGCCGCGCGGCCAGCAAGGCTTTCTGTTTGTGCTGGAAGACACCGCGCTGGAGCGGGTGGTGGGGGTCAGCGCCATTGAGGTGGCGGTGGGCCTGGACGAGCCGTTTTACAATTTTCGCATTCAGAAAACGGTCCGCGCCTCGAAAGCGCTGGGAGTCTATAAGCCTCAGGAGCTGCTCAATCTGAGCTATGACCACACCGGTCACAGCGAGCTGTGTACGCTGTTTCTCGACCCCGGGTATCAGCGCAACCGCAACGGTCTGCTGCTCTCCAAGGCGCGGTTTTTGTTTATCGCCGCCTTCCGCGAGTGGTTTTCGCCGCACCTGTTTGCCGAACTGCGCGGCTGCAGCGATGAGCAAGGGCAGTCGCCGTTCTGGGATGCCCTGGGCCATCACTTCTTCGAGATCCCGTTCGCCGATGCCGACCGGCTGACCGGCACCGGCATGAAAACCTTTATTGCCGAGCTGATGCCGGCGTACCCGATCTATATCTCGCTGCTGCCGGAGAATGCCCGTCAGGTCATCGGTCAGGTGCATCCCAACACCGCCCCGGCGCGGGCGATCCTCGAGAAAGAGGGGTTCAGCTGGCGCGGCTCGGTGGATATTTTCGATGCCGGTCCGGTGCTGGAGGCGGAGACCGATCAGATCCGCGCCGTGCGCGACTGCCAGTGCCTGCCGGCTCAGCAGCTGACGGGCACGCTGTCGGCGCCGACGCTGGTCGCCAACGGTCAGTTCGACAATTTTCGGGCGCTGCTGGTGGCCCACGAAGAGCAGGTCTCACTGGACGCCGCCGCGCTGGATGCGCTGCAGGTCACTGAAACCGACCGCGTTTACACGGTAACCCTGAACCCAGAGGAAAACAGATCATGGCGGTAAAAGCACAGTTCATAGCCGGGCAGTGGCAGCCGGGCAGCGGCGCTACGATGAGTAAACTGGCCCCGGAGGATCAATCTCTGCTGTGGCAGGCGGCCAGCGCGGGGGCCGACGACGTCCAGGCGGCCTGCGCCGCGGCGCGGGCGGCGTTTTATCCCTGGTCGCACCGCCCGCTGGCCGAGCGTATTGACGTCGTCCAGCGTTTCGCCGCGCTGCTGGAGACGCACAAAGAGGCGCTGGCGACCCTGATTTCCCGGGAGACCAGCAAGCCGCTGTGGGAGACCCGCACCGAAGTGCAGGCGATGATCGGCAAAGCCGCCATCTCCGTCGAGGCCTATCACCAGCGGACAGGCTTTCACGAGTCGACGCTGCCGGACGGTAAAGCGCAGCTGCGCCACAAGCCGCACGGCGTGATGGCGGTCTTCGGTCCCTACAACTTCCCGGGCCATCTGCCCAACGGGCATATCATTCCGGCGCTGATCGCCGGTAACACCGTGGTGTTTAAACCCAGCGAGCTGACGCCGGCCACTGCGGAACTGACGGTCCAGCTGTGGCAGCAGGCGGGCGTCCCCGACGGGGTGATTAACCTGCTGCAGGGCGGGAAAGCCACCGGCCAGGCGCTGCTGGAAAACCGCGATATCGACGGCGTGCTGTTCACCGGCAGCGCGGCGGCGGGTTTCCATTTCCATCGCTACTTCGGCGGTCAGCCGGAGAAGATGCTGGCCCTCGAGATGGGCGGCAACAACGCGCTGATCGTGGCCGACGTGGCCGATGTCGATGCGGCGCTGCATGTGATTATCCAGTCGGCGTTTATCTCCGCCGGACAGCGCTGCACCTGCGCGCGCCGGCTGATCGTTCAGCGCGGCGAGCAGGGGGATGCGCTGCTGCGGCGACTGGTGGAGGCCAGCGCGCAGATCCGCGCCGGGAAATGGGATGACCAGCCGGCGCCGTTTATGGGCGGGGTGATTTCCCTTGAGGCGGCGCAGAACATGCTGGCGGCGCAGCAGAAACTGGAGGCGCTCGGCGGCAAGGTGCTGCTGCGTATGCGCCAGCCTGACCCGCACTCCACGGTGCTGACCCCGGGGATCGTCGACGTCACCGGTATCGAGGTGCCGGATGAAGAGTACTTTGGTCCGCTGCTGACGGTTATCCGTTACGACGACTTCCCGGAGGCGATTCGCCTCGCCAACCAGACTCGCTATGGCCTGGCTGTGGGGCTGATCTCCCGCGATGCGGCGCAGTTTGACCAGCTGGCGGACGAGGCGCGAGCCGGGATCGTCAACTGGAACAAGCCGCTGACCGGCGCTTCCAGTAAAGCGCCGTTTGGCGGGGTGGGCGCCTCCGGCAACCACCGGGCGGCAGCGTGGTACGCCGCCGATTACTGTGCCTGGCCGATGGCCTCTCTGGTCAGCGACACGCTGACGCTTCCGGCGAACGTATCGCCGGGCCTGCCATTCTGATAACGGATCCTGTGAGGACATATGTCTGGTTTTGAAGCTAACTTTGATGGCCTGGTCGGCCCGACGCACCACTACGCCGGACTCTCCGTCGGCAATGAAGCCTCGCAAAATAACCGCGATGGTCTCTCTAACCCTAAAAAGGCCGCGCTGCAGGGGCTGTATAAAATGAAAGCCCTGGCCGATCGCGGATTCGTGCAGGGGATCCTGCCGCCGCAGCCGCGGCCGAACCTGCGCCTGCTGCGCGACCTGGGATTCGAGGGCAGCGATGAGCAGGTCATCCGCCAGGCGGCCCAGGCGGCGCCGCAGCTGCTCTCCGCCTTCAGCTCCGCCTCGTCGATGTGGACCGCCAACGCGGCGACCGTTTCGCCGTCGGCGGACAGCGCCGATGGCAAAGTCCATTTCACTGTCGCCAACCTGAACAATAAGCTGCACCGCATGCAGGAGGCGCCCATCACCTCGGCGATCCTGCGCGCCACCTTCGCCGATCCGCGCTTCTTCGCCCACCACGCGGCGCTGCCGCAGCATGGCGACCTCGGCGACGAAGGGGCGGCCAACCATAACCGCTTCTGCCGGGAGTACGATCGTCAGGGCGTGCAGCTGTTTGTCTACGGTCGACGCGCCAGCGGCGGCATCGCCCCGGTGAAGTATCCGGCGCGGCAGACCCTGGAGGCCAGCGAAGCGGTGGCCCGTCTGCACCAGCTGGATCCGCGCTATACGGTGTTTGCCCAGCAGGCGCCGCAGGCTATCGATCGCGGCGTGTTTCATAACGACGTTATCGCGGTCAGCAATCGCCATGTGCTGTTCCACCATCAGCAGGCGTTTGTCGATCAGTCGACAGTATTGGCGACGCTGCGGGCAAAAAGCGACCGTCTCGATATCCCGTTTACCAGCGTGGAAGTGCCGGACGAGCGGGTGTCGCTCGATGACGCCGTGGCCTCCTATCTGTTCAACAGCCAACTGCTGAGCAAACCCGACGGCAAGATGCTGATCGTGGTGCCAGAGGAGTGCCGGCAGCGGGAAAACGTCTGGCGCTACCTGGGCGACCTGGCGGCTGACAGCGCCTCGCCGATCGATGAAGTGGCTGTTTTTGACCTGCGGGAAAGCATGCGCAACGGCGGCGGCCCGGCCTGCCTGCGGCTGCGGGTGGTGCTCAACGAGGCGGAGCGCGACGCGGTCAACGCCCACAGCCTGATGAACGACGAGCGTTATCAGCAGCTGACGGCGTGGGTGGAAAAACACTACCGTGACCGGCTGCACGCCCGCGATCTGGCGGACCCGCAGCTGCTGCGCGAGGTTTATCAGGCGCTGGATGAGCTGACGCAGATCCTGCGTCTGGGCCCTGTCTATGATTTTCAGCGTTAAGGAGCGGCAGATGGAGCATCTGGTTAACGATTTACTGCACTGCCGCCTGCAGGGGTGGACCTTTCCGGCGGACATCGAGGCCCGCTGGCTGGGCGAGGGCATCCTGCAGCTGCTGCCGTCCACGCCGTGGCGTCAGGCGACGATCCTCTCCGCTGGCGTCCATGGCAATGAGACCGCGCCGACCGAGCTGCTGCTGCAGCTGACCCACGATCTGAGCCAGGGGCGGCAGCCGCTCACCCAGGCGCTGCTGATCGTCTTTGGTAACCTGCCGGCGATCCGCGCCGCGCGTCGCTATCTGCACAACGACCTCAATCGCCTGTTCGGCGGTCGCCATCTGGCGGTCTCCCCGGGCAATGAGTCGCGGCGGGCTTTTGCCCTCGAGCAGGCGGTGCAGGCCTTCTATCGCGCCGCCGACGCGGCGGGGCCGGTCAGCCGCAGTCATCTCGATATGCATACCGCCATTCGCGGGTCGCTGTATCGCCAGTTTGCGCTGCTCCCGGCCCACGCGGAGGATTTTTCGCCCGACTTCTACCAGCTGCTGCAGACCAGCGGGATGGACGCCATCGTGCGCCATACCGAAGCGGGCGGCACCTTCACTCATTTCACCTGCGAAAAGTTCGCCGCGCAAAGCGCCACCCTTGAGCTGGGAAAAGTGATGCCGTTCGGCGCCAACGATCTCAGCCTGTTCGCCGCCGCCGACGCGGCGATCCGGGCCTGGATTTCTGACGCGCCGCTGCCCCCGCGCGACAAAGCGCCGGTGGATTACTTCCTGGTCGAGGAGAGCATCATCAAGCGCGAAGGGGAATTTACGCTCAATCTGGCGGCCAACGTCGAGAACTTCACCGCGCTCCCGGCAGGGTATGAGATCGCCCGCCAGACAGAGAAACGGTGGGTGGTGCAGGCCCGGGCCCCCTATATCCTCTTTCCCAATGCCGGGGTCGCCACCGGCCAGCGCGCCGGGCTGCTGCTCCGCGCCGCGGCGCTTCGCCTCCCGCAACCAGCCTGAGGAAACACCATGACTGAACATCAACATCAGGCGCCATCTGCCGCCGGAGGTGAAGGCGCGTCACAGCTTAAGCGCGGACTTGGCGCCCGCCATATCCAGATGATCGCCCTCGGCGGCGCCATCGGCACCGGGCTGTTTATGGGGGCGGGGCGCAACATCGCCGTCGCCGGCACCTCGATTCTGGTTATCTATGTGCTGGTCGGGTTCTTTACCTATATGGTGATGCGGGCGATGGGGGAGCTGCTGCTCACCCGCCATGACTACCGCTCGTTTGCCGACTTTGTCGGCGAGTATCTCGGACCGCAGGCCAGCTTTTATCTCGGCTGGACCTACTGGCTGAGCTGGGTGGTGACCTGTATCGCCGACGTGGTGGTGTGCGGGAGCTATATGCAGTACTGGTTCCCCGAGCTGTCGGCGTGGATGCCGGCCCTCAGCATGCTGGCTATCCTGTTCCTGCTCAACCTGCTGTCGGTGAAGATGTTTGGCGAGGCGGAGTTCTGGTTCGCCCTGATCAAGGTGATCACCATTATCGCCCTGATCGCCACCGGCGGCTGGATGATTGCCACCGGCTGGACCTCTCCGGACGGCGTGACGGCTTCTCTGAGCCATCTCACCGACCCGACGGCCTTTATGCCTCACGGTATCACCGGCTTTTTCGCCGGCTTCCAGATAGCGATCTTCTCCTTTACCGGCATCGAACTGCTGGGGACGATGACGGCGGAGACCCGCGATCCACAGCGCATTTTGCCCAAGGCGATCAATGCCCTGCCGCTGCGGATTATCATCTTCTATCTGCTGTCGATGGTGGTGATCATCGCTGTCGCCTCCTGGCCGGGAGTGTCGGCGGAGACCAGCCCCTTCGTAACGCTGTTTGCCAAAGCCGGGCTGCCCGCGGCGGCGGCGGTGATTAACTTCGTGGCGCTGACCTCGGCGATGTCCTCGGCCAACAGCGGGGTCTTCTCCAGCACCCGCATGCTGTACGGCCTGTCGGTGGAGAAGCATGCGCACTGGCAGTTCCGTATTCTGTCGCGCAGCACCCGTATCCCGGTGCGCAGCCTGCTGTTTTCCTGCTTCTGTATGCTGATCGGTACGCTGCTGCTGTTCCTGGTGCCGAATGTGATGACCCTGTTTACCATCGTCTCGACCCTGGCGGCGATTATGGTGGTGTTCAGCTGGGGGATGATCCTCGTGGCGTATCTGGTTTATCGCCGTCAGCGTCCGGACCTGCACGCCGGTTCGATCTTTAAGATGCCCTTTGGCGTGGCGATGAGCTGGGTGAGCCTGCTGTTCTTCGCGTTCGCCATCTTCATCATGATCTTTGACCCGGACACGCTGCTGGCGCTGCTGGCTTCTCCGCTGTGGTTTATCGCGCTGTGGGCCTTCTGGAAGCTGAAGCAGCGGCGCGAGGGGCAGCTTCAGCTGGACAATCAGAGCGCCTGACACCCGCCGGCCCTGGCGGCCGGCTACAACTCGTCTTAGCCGTTGTTCTCGTTTGT